>JBOGNO010000003.1:0-341737 GCA_050747245.1 Candidatus Acidiferrales bacterium | reverse complement strand
ACAGGGGGAATAGTGCAAATCCCAGACGAATCGGTGCGTCCCCTGTTCTGCGGATAGAATCTTCGGCATGCGCACCCAGTACACCGGAACCTCCAGAGTCTTGTAAAGCTCCGCTTCGGTGAACTCCGGTTTGTCGTCGCTCGAATATCTCCGCGCGAGGTTGCCAGCGGCGTCGAAAATTTCTAGCGTCACCGGCCCCGCCGCGGCGCCGCTCAGCGAATAGTCAAGAATCGCGCCGTCAGGAGGATTCTTCCCCGCGGGCTCGTCGGGCGGCAGAGGTGTATCCGTATTGGTGTCCCGTCGGACGCGGTAGGCCGACTCAGGCTTGAAAAGATGCGCGTCCGCGCTGGCGATTTCCGGGCTCCATTGTTCGAGCGGCGTGATGTCGTCGAGGATCCAGATGGAGCGGCCGTGCGTGCCCACGATCAAATCGTGATCGTGTATCCACAGGTCCCGCATCGCCGTGTGCGGCAAGTTAAGCTGCAGCGATTTCCAGTGGTCGCCCTCATCGAACGAAACCCACACCGCGTTTTCGGTTCCCGCGAATAGCAATCCCTGGCGGACGGGATCTTCCCTCACCGTATCCACCGCTGCATTCTCGGGAAGGCCCGTGGTGATTTTCGTCCACGTCTTGCCGCCATCTTGCGTTCGGTAGATATAGGGATTCAGATCGTCAATTCGAAAGCGGCTCACGGAAGCATAAGCCGTATTCTCGTCGAAGTGTGACGGGGCGATCTGCGTCACCTTGCTCCACGGCGTCAGCTCGGGTGGCGTGATGTTCTTCCAGTTTTTTCCGCCATCCCGAGTGAGCCATATCCACCCGTCATCCGTTCCCGCCCATAGTGTGTTGATGTCTTTAAACGACGGCGCCAGTGAATAAATCACCCCGCGGATCTTGTCCGCGTTCGCGTCGTTCCGCGCCATTTGCCCGAGGCTTTCCGGCACTCCATCGTGCGTGCGCGTAAGGTCCGGGCTGATGGTTTGCCAGTTGCGACCGCCATCGGAAGTCTTGAAAAGATAATTCGCCGCGTAATAGAGGACGTGCGGGTCCACGGGAGAAAACAGAGTCGGCTCGGTCCGGTCGAATCTGTACTTGTCCGAGCGCGAGACGATCGGCGAAATTTTTTCCGCCTGCCCGGTGTCGCGATGGTAGCGCGTCACGTCGTTCCGGCCCCCGCCATAAACGATGTTGGGGTTCAGCGGATCGGGCGCCGCATATCCGTATTCGATCACCGCCGCCGGATGCCATTCGCGAAACGTGATTGCGCCGTCGTTTCCCCGGCTGGAGATGCACACCGAGCCGCTCTCCTGCTGCCCGCTGCACACTTGGTAGGGAAATTCATTGCTCGTCGAAACGTGATAAAGCTGCGCTGTCGGCTGGTTGTACCACGAACCCCACGTCTTGCCGCCGTTCACGGTGACAATGGCGCCCTGGTCGCTCGCCAGCAAAATAATGTCGGGGTCATTCGGATTGATCCAGATGTTCTGGTAATCATCGCCGCCGGGCGCTCCGCGAAATCCCGTCCAGGTCTTGCCTCCGTCCGTGGATTTCCAGGTGACCGTGCTGGTCGCGTACACGATGTCGGGATTTTTCGGGTCCACTCTCGGCACCGGCAGGTCTCCGCCGCCGATGCGCCCGGCAGGCCGCGTATCCGTCGTGATGCGCGTCCAGCTCGCGCCGGCATCATCGGAGCGAAAAATGCCTACGCCGCGCGCCATTGCCACCGTCGCATAGAGGCGGCTCGTGTTGCTCGGCGCGATGGCCACATTTACCTGCACCAATCCTTCGGGCAATCCCTGCTTCAGTTGCGTCCAGTGGTTGCCTCCGTCCGTGGATTTGAAAAGCCCGCTCGTCGTTCCGTTATATGCGTTGCCGTCTTCCCAGGGCCCTTGCCGTCCGGCCCACAGCCCGGCGTAAATAATGTCCGGATTCGCCGGATCAATCTCCACGTCCGAGCCGCCGGTGTTTTCATCCACGTAGAGAACCTTCTGCCACGTTTGCCCGCCGTCCACAGAACGGAAAATCCCTCGCATCTCGTTTGGTCCATAGGGATGTCCCAGCACGGCGGCGAACACGTGATTCGCATCGCGCGGATCCACGGCGATCTGCGGAATCTGTTCCCCGTCATCGAGCCCCAGATGCGTCCAGGTTTTCCCGCCGTCTGTGGACTTGTACATTCCGTTGCCTACCGAAAGGTCGGGGCGCTGCAAGCCTTCTCCGCTGCCCACATAAATAATGTTGGGGTCGGAAGCCGCCACTGCGATGGCCCCCACAGAGCCTACCGGCTCGTCATCGAATATCGGATTCCACGTGCGCCCGTAATCATCCGTTTTCCACACGCCGCCGTTGCACACGCCGATATAAAAAACATTCGGCTGGCTCGGAACCCCTGCCACCGCGCGCGTCCTTCCGCCGCGGAATGGCCCGATCAAGCGCCAGCGCATCTCCTGATGAAAAGCCTGCGGACTTTGCTGCCCCCATGCCGCAGGCAGCGCGGTCAAGATCGTCGCCACGAGCGCCAGAAGAAATCCACACTTCAGTGAGCCTTGCAGAAAAGCGCATGAATTCATTTTTTCCTCCGGAGACCGCAGACTATACATCCTCTGTCTTTGCTCGCGCAATTCCCGCGTTCCCGCCTCATCATTCTCGTAGCGGAAAGGTCCGCGGACATTTCATTTCTTGTCGCACGCTGCCGTGATTTATACTCTGGAAAGATCCGCCCACCCCATCCTGAGCGGACCAGGAGGGAACTATTGATGAAGACTTTTCTCACGAGAAATATCAAGCGTTTCGCGAACATTGCGCTGGCCACGGCTGTGATGGGCGGGTTCATGCTCTTGGTTGGGGCTCCGCGCGCATTTGCCGATGACGATGATTGCCAGCATCGCGTCGCCAAGGCCGATCACAAGCTCCACGAAGCAGCGGAGCACCATGGCTGGAACAGCAAACAAGCGGACCGTGCGCGCCACGAGCTACAAGAGGCCCGCGAATATTGCTGGAGCAGGTATCACAAATGGTGGGATGAAGACGGTCACCGCTGGCACAGCGATCATGACTGGGATGATCATGACCACGACCGCGGTCGCGACGAAGACCACCACTAATCGCTGATGAAGTGTTCTCTCGGGCGCCTCCGCTTGTTCGGGGCGCCCTTTTTTAGTATCCGGAGTATTTCCGAAAAGTGATGGTAGGCCTGCGCGGGTTCGAACCCAAGATCCAACGGAGTCGCCCAAGAAGCCACGTCGGCAGCGATCGATTTGGACTGACGCCGCAAACACAGCGCGGCTTCCTCAAGAGCGAACCACAGTTCTCCCCGCTCATGCGCTCACGCGTTGCGAATCGATAACGGCGAGCTGCCAACCACAGAGGCCGTAGCCAGTTTCGATTTTTCACGAGATGCTGCGGGCTTAGGCGACTCTTGCGCTTTCGCGGCTTTAGCATGCGGTTGCGTCGCCCTGACCTCCCAGGTTTTGCGCAGCTCCTCGCGGCGCTTGAGCACGTAAGCTTTGGCTTCCTCAAAACTGTGGTAGACGCGCGTGCCCTTGATCATATTGCAGGAACGGCAGCACGCCACCAGGTTGCGCGGATCCTTTTTGCCCTTGCGAGCCCGTGGGACGACGAAATCGACCGACATGGCAAGGGCATTCTCGAAGCTGGCCGTGCCGTCCAGTCCGCAGTATTGGCAAGAATAACCATCGCGTTCCAGAATCTGCAGGCCCTCTTCCTGGGTCACCGGTCTGTCTACGAATCTTAGCGTGGTAAGACTTAATGGCATCGCAGACCTCCCAAACCGAAACCCTCTTCATAAGCCCTGGGTTTACGGTTTCGACTGTACGTTTGCGCAAGACCTTATGGCAGCTACCCGCCTGTGTCAAGCCCGGCGCGCACGGGTCTTAGATTTCTTAGCCGCGAAGTTTGTACTGTCCACTGAGATCGTCGTGTGGTAGCTGTGGATATTGATAGCGGCTCTGAATAGCGGCCGAGCCCTTCCGAACTCTCTTCTTACATCAGATGCCACGATGACAAACAGGGGGCGCGTTTCGCGCTCGAGCTTGGCACGAATGCCGAATCGGTGACGCCTGAGCCGCAATCCAGCGCCGTCTGGCCCGCGTTTGAAAAATGCGTCAGCGTTTCGCCGAAGAAAACAACCACCTACACCTTCACGGCCATCGATGCCGCCGGCAACACCAAGTCCACTACCGACATGGTTGTTGTCGAGTAGCGGCTTCGAGCCTCTCCGCAGGCTAGGTGGCCCGAATCACTCGCCCTTCGGCTCCCAAAGCTCGATGCGATTGCCCTCCGGGTCCATCGCCCAGCCAAACCTGCCGTTGGATTCGTCGTCGATCTTGTCGTCGACCTTTACGCCCTCTTGCTTGAGCTGCGCCAGCAATCGCTCGAGATTCGCGACGCGAAAATTCATCATGAAAGAAGCGTTGCTGGGCTCGAAGTATTTCGTGGTCGCCGGGAAAATCGAAAATGCCGTTGCACCAATGGTCTCGGGATGGTCCTTCTCGCGCCACTGAAACGGATAGTATTGCGGCGCGTGTTCTCCTTTGCCCGCTGCAACGAGCGCGATTCCCAGGTGCGTGCGATACCAGTCGGCCAATTTCCCCGGGTTCTGCGCTTTGACGAAGAAGCCGCCCACACCGGTCACCCTGGTGGCATCTTTTGCCGCGCTCGATCCGCGCGCCGATTGTAAAATCATCCCCAGCGCGAAACTTAGAACAATCGCGCAAGGCATCCATAGTCTGAATTTCATAATTCCTCCCCTGGGTCCAGCGTAGTCTACAAATGTATCGCACCCAAGGTTGGAATTGTTGGATTGCGCGGATTTGAAGGATAAGCGGCGGAAATCATGCAGGGAAGCTCTTGAACGGGCGCCCGGATCAGTTTTGCGGATTTCCAACGCTTGATTTCGAATTCCCTTCGACGCGCCTCAGGCAAACTTTCAAATCGCCCGATGTGAACTAATTTCCATGGCCCTCGTGCTCTTGTGGAAGGAGTGTGCCCTCGAGGATGTTCAGACAGTCTGCGATCCAGATCATCGGTTGAACCAACGTAGAATCCACCGGAAGATTCACTTCGGAGGATGTAGAGAATACCCATGGCCGGACGCATGGTAGGCCCGAATGGACTCGAACCGCAGACCGGTACAATGCCAAGTCGCTCGGTGATGTTAGAGAGGACACGGAGAGAAAGCATCCAAGCGGCGGTGCTCCGCTTCGAGCGCCGGCGGAACCTACGCGTGGCTCGTAAACCCTTGCTAGTGGCTATTTCAGGTTTCCTGGATTAGAGATAGTCGCCGGTGTCCCGTCGAACTTTGTGATGGTGATCGAAAACGGTTCGTTGTAGGACCGCGCGCGATCCTGCAGCACGCTGAGCGCAACCTGCTCGCCAAGAAGAATGGACCAGTAGGTTGAGCTGCGGAAGTGGATGCCGGCGTGGATGCCATGCCCAAACGAGATGTTGTGCGCTAGCTTGTTTAGTTCTCCGTTGATGTCCAGCGTGTCCCTGTCCGCCCCTGTGTAGGTATTGAGCGATTGGCCATCCACGCTTGGCACTAACACGTCCCGTCCGGCTGCATTGAGCAGCGGGCGGATCTTCTGGCTTCCGTCAAAGAAGAATTTCAGCGCGGTGATGCACGCTCCCCCCACCGATCCGTGTCCTGTGGGATAGCACGGGTGCGTAGGGCTACCCTCGGGGAACGCCTGCGGCAGCAAGTAGTGCCCCGTGGCGGAGTGAATCAGCGGAAGTACCGCGGAGTTCAGGACGTCGGGGTGCAGTGCCGCAGACGCCTGGGGAACGGGCGCAGTGCCGGTAATGTGGGCTTCCACCAAGCCCCCGTATTCCTCCGGCCGCAGTCTGAGATCCTTGATCCACTTGTGGAACCAGGCAGCTTTGAGCGCTCGCGTAGCCATTTCCGCGAGCGTCCCCACCGCGTCTGGTCCCCCCAGCGTGGCGAAGGCTTTTTCGGTGTTCGAGCCAATATAGGGATTGCCCGGGTTCGGCGGCGCGCCAATCGAGCCCAGCACGAGGAAGGCGACTAAGTACGCCTGATAGAGCACGTCCACGTGGGTATACGCGCTTAGGTCTCGCCCGTTCCGTATAAAACGGAGCGTGCTGTCAAAGGCCAGGCTGCCACTCGAAGCCCCGCCGTTTTGGACCAACTGAAACTCGGCGGGAGTGGTCATGTAGTCGCTTCCCCCGCCGCCAGCCGGAAAGAGAGTTTGGTACTGCTGGCTGAGGGGCTGCGCACCAAGAAAGGTCGGCTGGACCATGAACTGCGAGATGTAAGGCCCTTGGACGTTGTCGTCGCCAGCGACGAACTGCCCGCGAAATAGATTCCCCGGTGTCACCGGGAACGGGAACTGATTGTTCGCCGCGCTCTGGAGAAATGACAGATTGTTCATATCCGACACGGCTTGAGCTACCAGTGAGTCCGTCGGATAGTTGACAAACGCGACGTCGCGAAGAAGGGCGGCCCAGTAGTGCTCGACCTCTTCGGCCGCGGTCTGCGCGCTGGCTACGCTCGGCGCCGGCGGGATCACCACGGCGTGCGAGTCGAGCCCTTCCAGGTCCAACGCCAGTGCTACCTGCGGGCCATTCTCCTTTGAGTTGGGCCCTCCGCCCGGCGTGCCCACAATGATGTTCTCGAAGTCCGCGAACTCTCCAGTCTTAAGCGCTTTCTTGAAGCTGCGGTAGGAAGCCAGATCCGGAACGGCGAGGCCGTCGTGCAGCAGCCCTTTGCTGTAGTTGCCGCTGAAGTCCGTAAACCTCGTCGCGTCTCCATTGTCCGGCTGAACCCCCACGTTGATGTGCTCGTCCTGCGCCGTCTCGGTGCGGTATTTAGCGCTGTCTTCCGCACGACCCCTCTCGTCATAGGGCACCACCGACGCCTCGGCGACCGAGTGTTTTCCGCCGAGCAGCGGTTCCAGGGTGATGGCGCCGGCAGTCACGGCGGCCAACGTGGCGCCGCTCATGGTTCCGAGAAACTTTCGGCGGCTTTCTGAGGGCGGCGAGCCAGCGCGCTCTCGCAGGCCATCTTGCCCCGAATTTATTCCTTCCTGAGTATTCTCATCTCCGTTGGCGGAATGCAGGTTTTTTTCGTTCATCGGCGTCTCCCTTATCCTCAGGCGATATTACCCAAGAAATCTGCCTCGACCCCGGCAGGCATTCCAAGTTGTCTGAATCGTTGAGCACCGAACGGGACGGTGTCGGTGAGTTGCTTGGCCTTTCGATCGCGGACTGTCTTCGCCTTCCCAGGCCGCGCGTGGTTAGTTCCTTCCGGAACTGTGGGACGAGAATACGCGCGCAAGCTAGACGTTGTTGTTGACAAAGTCAAGAATTAAGACGGGGCTGTCTTACCTCTGCGATTTTGTCACGCCTTAACAGCCATTCGGGAAAATGCTAGGCCCGTGCGGACTTGAACCGCAGTCCTGGCCGACTTCGTCGGCCCGCTCTAACCAACCCAAAGAATGGTAGGCCCGAATGGACTCGAACCATCGACCTCTTCCGTGTCAACCTGCTACGAAACAACTCTCTACTCTAGAACCTTGCGCACAGAAGCATCCTACCGAAATTGTTGAGAGAACATACTGGTCTGTGTAAATGCTCGTCAGAATCAATTCGGTTAGGACGAAGATTGTCTGGCTGCCTGCAATCCTGATGGCGGTTTTCGCGTCACGTTACTTCTTCCTCGGGCTGCTGCGCCCGCCCGAAACGCAACTGGTCGCACGGCATTCCTTCTGGGCGATTTTACACATCGGCGCCGCCATCATTGCAATTGCCGCAGGCCCTTTCCAATTCGTTGCCGCACTACGAAACGGGCAGCCGCGCGTACACCGAGGTTTGGGATATATATATGTCACGGCAGTCGTGCTGTCGGGGCTTGCAGGAGTGCGGTTGTCACCTGACACAGCAAAATTCTTCTCGCAGTCCATGACCGATGCCGCCACCACGACCTCACTTGGCAACTTGCCGCGCCTCGCAGGCTACCGTGTCGGCGATATTTTTAGCGAAAAAGAGCTCTGGCCCACGGTCCCAAGCTTCTTCCTGCTTTCCATCGCGTGGCTATGGACAACCGGTATGGCCCTTTGGCGGGCACGCCAAAGGCGATTCGATCTGCACCGGGCCTGGATGACGAGGAGCTACAGTCTGACGTTCGGGGCAGTCACGGTTCGCGCTCTTGCGCTTACGCTGGCATTGTTGTCGCAAAACCCACGTTTCGCCGCGATCGCGGCTGTTTGCAGTTGGCCGCTAAACCTCTTGGTCGCGGACTCTCTCATCCGCTCCGGAAGAACGGTCACCGCCCGCACAACTGCTACTGCTTAAACATGCGTCGTCACCTTCTTGGGGGCCTGCACTGGCCATCCTCACTCTTTGGGCGTCAACACAGGTAGGAGATCACGGGCAGAAAATGGAGCAGAAATTTGAAATGGTAGGCCCGTGAGGACTCGAACCGCAGACCTGGCCGATCTGGTCGGCCCGCTCTAACCAACCCAAAGAATGGTAGGCCCGAATGGACTCGAACCATCGACCTCCTCCGTGTCAGGGAGGCGCTCTAACCAACTGAGCTACGGGCCTGTCGCGTGTTAATATCCTAGCACAGCCTGGGAAACTCCATTCCGGCCTGCGCATCTTATGGAACCGGGCTGCATCGGCGTCCGAATCGCGCTCGAAAAAATCCAGCGGAATCTCGCGGAGGAAACATGAAAGGTTTCATATTCGGATTGATACTCGGCATTCTGGTGGTCCCCACGTGCGCTTATCTCTATATTCGCGGCGGCTACATGCCCGTCGCGACCACCGCAAAACCGCTCCCGATGGAAGAAGCTCTCGCCCACGAGGCCATGCACAAGACCGCCGAAAAAGAAGCGCCCAAGACCGTCCCGCTTCCTGCCAATGAAGCCACCTTCGTCGCCGGCGCCCACGTCTACGTCGTGAATTGCGCCTTCTGCCACGGTCTTCCGAACCAGCCCGAGAATTCCATCACCAAGGGCATGTATCCGCATCCCCCGCAGCTTTTCACCAACGACGACATGGTGACCGACGATCCCGCCGGCGTGACCTTTTGGAAAGCGCGCAACGGCATTCGCCTCACCGGCATGCCGGGCTTCGCCTCCGCGCTTACCGATGAACAAATGTGGCAGGTAAGTTTGCTGCTCGCGAACGCCGATAAACTTCCGCCCACCGTGTCGCAAGCCCTCGTGCCGCCGCCTATTGATAGGGTTCCCGCGAAATAATCGCCGGAAATTCCGCGCCGCACGTTACCAGGAGATTTCAATCTCCACGGCCTCGTCGTAGTTCACGCCCTCGACGTCAAATCCAAATAAATTGTGGAATTGCCTTTGGAACCCCGCGAAATCGCTCAGCTCGCGCAAATTTTCCGTCGTCACCCGCGGCCAGAGCGCGCTCACCGCGCGTTGAATTTCCGGCTGCATCTCGCGGTCGTCCAGCCGTATGCGTTTCTCCGCATCGAGCGCGGCTCCCTTCCCCGTCGCCAGGTATTTGCCAAAGAGCCGTTGCATCTGCTCAATCGGCATTTCGTCGAGCCCTCTTCCGCTCATCACTTTCATCAGCAGGCTCATGTAAAGCGGCACCACGGGAATCGCCGCCGACGCCTGCGTGACCACCGCTTTGTTCACCGAAATCCACGCATGCCCGCCCAGCTTTGACGCCAGCATTCCATCGAGCTCTTTTGCCGTCGCGTCCAGATCCAGCTTCGCGCGCCCTATTGAACCGTCGCGATAGATCGGCCAGGTCAGCTCCGGCCCGATGTACGAATACGCCAGCGTCCGCGCCCCCTGCGCGAGGAGTCCTTCCTCTTGCAGGCCCGTCACCCATCTCCGCCAGTCATCTCCGCCCATCACCGCCACCGTTTCCGCGATTTCCTGTTCCGTAGCCGGCTCGATGGTTACATCCACCACCTTCTCGGAACCAAGATCAATCGTCTTATTCGTGTACGCCCGCCCGATAGGCTTCAGCACCGAATTTTGCACCTGCCCTGAATCCGGATGCGTGCGCCGCGGCGATGCCAGGCTGTAGATGACGAAATCGAGCGGCCCCATCTCCTTGCGGATCACTTCAATCGCGCGGCGTTTCAGCTCGTGCGAGAACGCGTCGCCATTCAAGCTCTCGGCAAAGATGGCGTCGCGGCGCGCAAATTCGTGAAATGCGACGGTGTTGTAGTAGCCCGCCGTCGCCGTGCGGTTCGCTTCCGGCTCGCGCTCAAAAAATACGCCCAGCGTGCGCGCGCGATCGCCCCATCCGAGCGCAATCCGGGAAGCGAGTCCGTAGCCCGTGGACGCCCCGATGACCAGCGCGTTTTTCGGAGTCACGCCGCGCCCGGCCGTCGCGCGAATCGTCTCCACCTGGCGTTCCACGTTTCTCCGGCACCCTTCCGGATGCGCATTGACGCAGATAAAGCCGCGCGAGCGGCGTTTGACGATTTCCCGTGCCATGCGTGCGAGGCGAATACCCTACTTCCTCTCCCCCGCATTGTCCAGTTTTAGCGGGGAGCACTGCATACACCTTACGAGAGCCCCATTGACTGCACACCCGTAGTGGTCTAATCTGCATCCAACCTGAAAGAACTTGCGAGGGAGGCAAGCAGCATGAGCAAAGAGGTGCGTCGTGCGCTGGGGGCACTTTCGGTGAGCATCGAGAAGAATCTCCCGCGTATCAACAGGAAACTTTCAATGGCTGGAGTCTCGCCAAATCCATTGGTGCTTTCAGCCGCTAAGTACTACGCAGCACTGAACAAACTTGCCGGCAAGTAAGCTCCCATATTGCAAATTAGGGCCCGAGTACGTGGAATGGATTCACGACCATCTGGTCGGTGTACTCTGGCCGAACATTGACCCAGTTTCCGAGAAGGAGTACCGGGATACCCGTCTTCTCGATTCTGCGCTGTCCCGCCCGTTTCATTCAGCGGGCGGGCAGGACGCGTATCCGACCACAATTGAGAAGGCAACAGCTCTTTTTCACTCACTGATCTCAAACCATCCTTTCCAGAATGGGAACAAGAGAACAGCTGTGATTGCTGTTGATGCATTCTTGATGGGAAACGGATTTGCCTTGGCTCTAGGGAACACTGCAATGTATGAATTAGCGCAAAGAACCGCATCATACACGGAACGCGGCGTCAGCCATCAAGACGCTTTCAGCGAGATAAGGCAAATTCTTAATAGATTCACTATTCGATTGGAGACGCTCTATCGAGAGCAAGTCAAGGATAAGAGCTTGTCTAAAATCTACGCTTTGAACATAAAATTAAGAAGATCCGTGAGACGCCATCCAGCCAACACGCTTATCTCCCTCGATAAGCACAACTCCACGCCTGTGAATTAATTCTCGAGGCTCGCTCACCCTCCCCCGCCTTGTCCAGTTCTCCTGGATTGTCACCCAACCGCTAGCAGGGCCATCTGAAATTGACAAAAAAGCGCAGCCTGGAGTATCGTCCTGTGCAGAAATGGGGTGCAAATCGGAATTCCGGATTGGAATTCCGGCATTGGGGCGCTGGAGTAACCCGGTCCGGCCATCGCCCGCTAAGGAGAGAACCCGTGCGAAAAATCCTATGGCTCGCGATCCTATTGTGTGTTGTGAGCGGAACTGCCCGTGCGCAATACTCCAATTCCCCCGCTCAGGCGGACGCCCCTCAAGCGACCAAACCTGACTTTGCCATGACCGCTTCGTATATCGAGGCGTGCAGTTGCGACATGTTTTGTCCCTGTTACTTCAACAATCACTCCACCATGCACGGCGACAAACAATTTTGCCGGGCTAATCTGGTGCTGAAAGTGGATACGGGCTACTACAAATCCACCAAGCTCGATGGCGCAAAAGTGTGGGTGTCCACCGACCTTGGCAGCAACTGGAGCACCGGAAAAGATTCCTGGGTAGTGATGACCTTTGATCCCAGTGACACCCCGGCTCAGAAAGCAGCCCTCACCGACATTCTTGGACAGCTATACCCCTTCAAGTGGGAGAAGGCGGCCACCGACACGGCGGCCTTTTCCTGGAATGTAGATGAGTCGACCGGCGTGGCCCACGCCAAAATGAGCAACGGAAAGGGAGAGGTCATCCTTGATCGCGTCGCCGGGACAGACCCGAAGCAAGAGATCGTGGTTCCCAACCTGCAGTATTGGCAGGCGCAATCGAACAACGGTTTCCGCATGTGGAAGACGCAGGTGGAAAGCTATTCCGGGCAAGGTCACGATTTCGAATTCAAAGGAACGAATGGCTTCCTGATCACCATTTCGTTCTCCGGGAAGGCTAGCGCCCAACCCGCCGCCGATTAGCTGGCCGCCGCTCGCGGTATTGGCTTGCTACAGTTGAGGCACCGCTTTTCAACCAAAGCGCGCCTTGGTCGAGCACCTCCGTCGCGCCAGCCCAAGACTACATCCACCCCCAGCTTAGTTCTTTGCTCATGTTCGTAAAGAACTCCCCAGCCATAGGCACCTCTGCGCTGCAATTTCTACGTTCCGGCAGCGACTCACTTTGTTCAGGGCAAGTTAATGAGAACAAAGAACGATATTCGTGCTATGTCTGAGGCGATGGTCAAGGCAAGACCTCTTGCAGCTTGCTCAGTGCTATGCAATGGCAAGCCGTACATGTATGCCTTGGAAGCATTGGCGGGGTCAGCTCCGACAGTCAAGCTATGACGGAGGGAGCGAACAGACAGAACAGATAGTCCACCTGCCCCATGATTCTCTCGAAGCTCATCCACGGCGCTTTCCGGCGTCAACCCCAGTGACAGTTCCGTTTCTGGAGGTAACCGATCATTTCCAGGCCTGAGCAAAAAGGCCCGGTACGTAACTAACCCATTTTTAACCCAGTTTGCATTCCTCATTCCTCGATATACGACTTGATCGTCTGGAATGAGAACTGCTGCGGCGGCCATTTAGTGGCGTAGCCAGTTCAGCCAATGCGTCAATCGTTCTGCCGAGGCTACTTCGATCGAGTGCTCGTCTTCTGGATAATGATGGACAAGTGGCGTTCGGTTAGGGAAAACCATCAATATCACCTGCTTACCACCAGACTGCCACGAGACATGGACTTCGCCATAGAACGGATTCACCTCAGGCTGTCCTAAGAGCCTCGCGGGAATCTCTGCAATTAGATTGATCGCATTGCGTACCGTAGCGTCGCTTGGAGCTGGTTCTCCCAATTCTGTGCCATTCAACGCCGCGCTCTGCATTCTCGAAAGCAAAAGAGATGCCAGGAGAAAGGGCGTGGGTCGGTGAGAAGCGCTTGTATGATCAACGCAAATTGGTAGAGGCATTTGCATTCTCCTCCCCGGCGGTGCTCTTCAACTTCTGGACAAGTTCAATCTTTTCCTGCAACCACTTTACAAGCACTTTTGCTGTTTCAACATGCATCATCGCGCCGATTTCAATTTCTCGCACAATGCCTTTCTTACTGATGCGCTCGTCTAAATGTTCGGGGCCGACCTGTCCCATTTCTGTGATTTCGTGCACCATAATCTGCGGTATTGCTCCCCTCTCGCTATACATACTGACAAAAATAAGACCACTCGGAGTCGGACCGCCGATAGCGCCGTCGACGTGCACGACGCGGAAAAAATTGCTCTTAATATAGTGGAACGGAACTACGTTCGGCGTTTCGTCAGGCATGTGCTATCCATGAGTCATCCCGTGGACCTTATACTACCTAATCAAAGGTAACACAAGGAGGGGGCACAGCGTACGCGGATGTGTTTAGCTGGTATCCGACGCCCCATTTATGCTCGTCATAATGCAGTCTCTATCTCCCCTTCCCAAGCACCAAAAATTGTGACACCATCTACATAACGTGTCAGCACATCATCACAACCGGACCAGAACCCAGCCGCCCCGCAGCCCCGCCGCGGCTCATTATTCATCCCGCCTCAAGCCGCGAGCCTCAAGCTTCCAGAATTCTAATCGAGACACACCCAGAAACAAGATGCAAGCTAAGTCATTGAAAATAAACACTGGAGGCAATTTCTAATCGAGACACATTGCATGTTTTCCCACGCTCAATTTCGTCTTTTTCCGCGATTCCTCGCTCACAGATCGGGAGGGGAGCGCGGCCCGAAAACTGTTCGCTGGCGGGACATTCGAATCCCAAGGACGGGCATAAACGGAGGATAACAAAGCTCTGATAAACCGTAACCTTCACAAATAAAATCACTTGAAAGCCGCGCAACTCGGAATTAGACTTGCGGCTTAGGGGGCGAGAGGCCAGAAGTGGATATAATCCGCGAAGATTTGAAGCGAAGCCGGAAGAAGAAGCGCATCTTCATGATTGCAGGTGCGTTAATCTTCATTGTGGCCGTTAGTTTGGGGCTTTCTCGGCTGCGCCCGGCCGCTCCCACCGTAGATGGTGGAGTCCTCTGGCCGGGCACCGTCAAACGCGGGAACATGCTTCGCGAGGATCGCGGCCTCGGAACCCTGGTTCCTGTGACGGTCCAAGTCGTGCCCGCAACCACGGACGGGCGCGTGATTCAGCGCTTACTTCTGCCCGGCGAGCACGTCCATTCAGATTCAGTGATCCTCGAACTCAGCAATCCGACTTTGCAGCAGCAGGCGCTGAACGCGGAATACCAGCTGCGTTCCGCCGAAGCGAGCCTGAAGAATTTGAAGGCGCAATTGGACAATCAGTTGATGGACCAGCGCGCCAAGGCTGCGGGCGTGCGCTCGCAATATCATCAGGCGAAACTCGACGCCGACACGAATACACAGCTCGCAAAACTCGGATTGACGTCGGACGTCGTGCTGAAAAAATCGATCGTGCAGTCCGAAGAGCTCGAAAAGCAAAACGAAATTGCGGAGAAGCAGGTTGAGACGTTCGAAAATTCCATTCCCGCGCAATTGGCCGTGCAACAGGCCACCGTGGATCAAGATAAGGCCCTCTACGCTTTGGAAGAGCATCAACTCGAGCAATTGCACGTGCGCGCCGGCATCGAAGGCGTGTTGCAGGAAGTGACCGTCGAAGTGGGAGCACAAGTGACTCCGGGAACGATTCTCGCTCGCGTGGGAGACCCGTTGCACCTGAAAGCGGCCTTGCAGATTGCCGAAACGCAGGCGAAAGACGTCCTGAAAGATCAGAAGGCCATGATTGACACGCACAACGGAATCATTCCGGGCCACGTGTGGCGCATTGATCCTTCGGTATTGAATGGCACGCGCACCGTGGATGTTTGGCTCGATGGCCCGCTCCCGCCGGGCGCGGTTCCCAGTCTCAGCGTCGAGGGAACCATCGAAATCGAAAATCTTCAAAATGTGCTCTACGTGGAGCGGCCCGTGCACGGCGAACCTGACAGCACCATCAGCCTCTTCAAGTACATCAACGACGGGAGCGAAGCGGTTCGTGTTCCGGTGCACATCGGCAAAACTTCGGTGAGCACCGTCGAAGTTCTTTCGGGACTGAATGTGAATGACAAGGTCATTCTTTCGGATATGTCGGCCTATGATAACGTTGACCGGGTCCGCGTAAAGTAAATCAAGATTCGCGAGGGGGAAAAATATGGCTTCGGACGCTCTGCTTCACCTGGAAGGCGTGACAAAAGTTTTCTACACGGATGAGGTCGAAACCCACGCCCTCTCCGGCGTGCATCTGGAAATTTTGAAGGGCGAATTCCTCTCTATCGCCGGGCCCTCGGGCTGCGGGAAGTCCACGCTGCTCTCGCTGCTGGGCCTCCTGGATTCGCCGACCGACGGCAGCTACACGCTCAACGGCCAGTCCGTCGCGCGGCTCTCGCTCTCGGACCGCACGCGCATCCGCAACCGCGAGATTGGGTTCATTTTCCAGGCGTTCAATCTTATCGGCGACCTCACGGTCTTCGAAAACGTCGAGCTTCCGCTGACGTATCGCAGCATGCCCTCCGCGGAACGCAAGAAGAACGTGCAGGAAGTGCTTGAGCGCGTCGGCATGGCGCACCGAACCAAGCACTATCCCTCGCAACTTTCCGGAGGTCAGCAGCAGCGCGTGGCTGTGGCGCGAGCGCTGGTCGGGCAGCCTTCCATCCTGCTGGCCGACGAGCCTACGGGAAACTTGGACTCGAAAAACAGCGAGGCGGTGATCGAGTTGCTCCGGCAATTGCACAAGGAAGGCGCGACCATCTGCATGGTCACGCACGATCCGCGTTATGCGGGCATCGCCGATCGCAGCATCCATCTTTTTGACGGCCGCATTGTGGAAGAAACGATCGGCACGCGCGGTCAGAGCGCCTAACACTTTTCCTTTTTTCTTTTGCATCCCAAAAACTTTCTCCGTGACGGCGGAGGGGTGTTTTCGGACGCGGGGCGGCCAGGCTCGAGAACGGAGGTCACGAAGATGTGGCGAGACCTGCGACATGCGTGGCGAAGGTTGAGCCAGAGTCCCGGCTCCGCCGCAATCATTGTGCTGACACTGGGGCTTGGCATTGGCGCAGTGACCGCGATTTTCAGCGTGGTATCCGGAGTGCTGCTCAGTCCTCTGCCGTATCCGGACCCGGACCGCATCGTGCAAGTCTGGGAGGTTGGCCGCAAAGGCCAGCACATGCAGTTTGCCGACCCCAACTTCGCAGATCTTCACGCCATGAATGCCAGCTTCTCGGCTCTGGCGCAATTTGACAGGGTGATTACTTCCGTAGGCGGTGGCGCGCAGCCCGTGCGTGTCCAAGTTTCCGCTGTCTCCAAAGATTTCTTCAGTGCAATGGGCGTGCATCCGGCGATGGGGCGCGATTTTTCTCCCGAAGAACTCCGCGAAGGCGCGCCAAGTGTTGCCGTGGTCGGTTACGGATTCTGGCAACGGGAGTTGGGCAGCGCAGGAGATTTTTCAAATCATCCGTTGAGTCTAAACGGGAAACTCACAACAGTCGTGGGAGTGATGCCGCGCGGATTCAGTTTTCCGCCGGCCACGGAGCTGTGGACCCCGCGTGAACAGATCGAAACGCTCACGAGCCGGACCGCGCACAACTGGAGAGTCATCGGCCGGTTGAAGCCGCAGGCCACGCTGGAGCAGGCGCGCGCGGAACTGGGGGCGATCGCGCAGCGGATCAAGCGGCAGTACGGAGAATACGCCGATCTCGTGGATGCCGCCGTGATTCCTCTGCAGGAGCAGATGGTGGGTCCCATTCGGCCCGCGTTGCTTATTCTGCTGGGGGCTGTAGGTTTCCTGCTGCTCATCGCCTGGGCGAATGTAGCGAATCTGCTGCTTGCGCAAGCGACCTCGCGGCAACGGGAAATGGCGGTGCGGGTAGCACTGGGCGCCGGCCGTGGGCGACTCATGCGGCAATTCGTCGCGGAGGCGCTGTTGTTGTCCCTGGCCGGCGGAGCACTGGGAATTCTCATTGCGACGTGGGGCGTGGACGCCCTGCTGGCTGCTGAGCCGGGAAACTTGCCGCGTGTGGATGAGATTCACACGAGTTGGGCAGTACTGCTGTTTGCCGCGGGCGCCTCGATTGTTACTGCGGCCGCACTGGGGCTGTTCACAGCCTATCGCGCCACAAGAGTGAATCTCGAAACATCACTTCGTGAAAGCCAGAGCTCACAAAGCGGCAGGGTTTCAAGTCACCGATTGCGAGCTGGCCTGGTCATTTCGCAAGTGGCAATCGCCCTGATGCTGTTGACCGGTGCCGGTCTTCTGGGAAAGAGTTTCTTGCGACTGCTCGAAGTGAATCCTGGGTTCCGCGTGAGCAGTATTGTGGCCGCGGACCTTTCTGAGCCTCCTCCGGATTTTCAAGATGCGACCGCCAAGACGCGACTGGTGGGCAAGATTGACAACGCGTTGGCGCGCTTCCGCGCGATTCCGGGCGTCGAAGATGTCGGCGCGGTGGACGGGCTACCACTGACGCAATTCTTGTCAAATGGCACGTTCCTGTTGATGCATGGGGGCGAAAAATTGTCCAGTTGGAATGATTTTGAGCGGCTCGCGCACGATCCCTCGCGCGCCGGCAATGCCGAATATCGCGTGGCGAGCGAAGGCTATTTTTCCACGATGGGAATCCCTCTTCAGCGCGGCAGACTTTTCAATGATGGGGATTCCGCGGACACGCCGCATGTGGCGGTGATCAGCGAATCACTCGCGCGACTACGTTGGCCAGCGAGCGATCCGATCGGCCAGCAAATCGAATTCGGAAATATGGATGGAGACCCACGGTTCCTCACGATTGTAGGAATCGTTGGAAATGTGCGTCTTCATGGATTGGCAGCGCCGCCCGAGCCTGTCGTGTACGTAAACTACCGGCAACGACCACAGAAAGCGAGTGATCTAAGCATCGTGATGCAAGGGAGCGGAGATTCTACGAGACTGATTTCCACAGCGCGCGGAATCTTGCACGAACTCGATCCAGAGGTGCCCGTGCAATTCCGAACCATCGAGCAAGTAGTTTCATCTTCGGTTGCGGATCGCCGTTTTCTCCTCCTGCTGCTTGGCACATTCAGCGGCGCCGCGCTGATCCTCGCCGCGATGGGAATTTTCGGAGTGATGGCGTATGTGGTCAGCCAGCGCACGCACGAACTGGGCATCCGCTTTGCGCTGGGCGCGACTCCGCGCGACATTGGCCGCCTCGTCCTGGGCGAGGGATTCAAACTCGCTGTTGCGGGAGTGTCGCTGGGGGTGCTGGCTGCGGCGTTTGCCACGCGCGTGCTGGGCAGCATCCTTTACCAGACCAGTACATCCGATCCTTGGACGTTTGCTGGAGTGGCTTTCCTGCTCACGAGCGTCGCGCTGCTGGCTTGCTACATTCCGGCGCGACGCGCGACGAGAGTCGATCCGTTGGTGGCGTTGCGTCACGAGTAGTTCAGGAGAAAGGCGATGGAAACTCTGCTGCAGGACATTCGTTACGGCGCGCGAATGCTCGCAAAAAATCCGGCATTTGCAATTGTTGCAGTGCTAATCCTTGCGCTCGGCATCGGTGCGAACGTTGCGATGTTCAGCGTCATTGACGCAGTCCTGCTCCGGCCACTCCCGTTCCAAGATCCCGAACAACTGGTCCGCATCGTGGATGACCTTCCAGGCCTGGGAGTTCACGACGTGGGGATGACCGTGCCGGAAATGACGGATTTGCGCGACCGCTCCGGACTATTCGATCAGGTTTCCGTTGTCTGGCCGATCAATGCGAACCTCACCGGCTCCGATCGCCCGACGCGCGTGGAAGCGCTTGCGGTGAGCCCCAGCTATTTCAGTTTGCTGGGCGCAAGACCTGAGCTTGGCCGAGTGTTTACCGCGCATGACGAGGTCCCGGGATTTTCCGAGGGCGCGGTGATCAGCGACGCGATGTGGCGGCGCCAGTTTGGAGCTGAACCCGGCGTTCTCGGCAAAAAGATCCGACTCGACAATGACCTCTACACAATCATTGGAGTCATGCCTCCCGGATTCCGGCACCCCGGGAGGACACTCGCAACCGAAGAGGATGTGTGGGTCGCCGCGGGCTACTCCGCCGATCCCTTCCCGCATCCTCCGGCGCGAAATCTTAGATTTCTTCCCAGCGCGATCGCAAGGCTAAAGCCCGGAATCACGCTGCCACAGGCACAGGCTGCACTTTCTACGTTTGCTTTCCACCTGCAGGAAGAATTTCCGAATGATTATCCGCAGAAGGCCCAGTGGACGCCGCGGTTGGTCTCTCTGAAAGAAGACCTTGTTGGAAATGTCCGCCCCTTACTGGCAATTCTTCTGGGAGCAGTAGCGCTGGTTCTCTTAATTGGTTGCGTAAATATCGCGAACCTGCTTCTCGCGCGGTCCATCAGCCGGCAGCGGGAAATCGCCATCCGTCTGGTGCTGGGAGCCGGGCGCGCCCGCCTGATCCGGCAGTTGCTTACTGAAAGCATTTTGCTCTCTCTTCTGGGGGGAACAGTTGCACTGCTTGCGATCGTCTGGCTGCGCAGTTTGCTCATAAGCATGCTCCCAACGAACCTGCCGCGCCTCAATGAAATCGCTTGGAACGGTGGCATCCTGGCGTTTGCGTTTTTCACCGCTCTGCTGACCGGAACTTTCTTTGGACTGATACCCGCGATTCAAGCTGCGCGTCAGGGTTTTGCCGCGAATTTGAAAGAAGGCAGCCAAGGCTCGGGCGCGGGAATGCGCCAGGCGCGTTTGCAGCAGGCGCTGGTGGTCTCGGAATTTGCCATGTGTCTGGTGCTGATGATTGGCGCGGCACTGCTGCTGAGAAGCTTTGGAAACCTGCTCCAAGTGCAGCCGGGGTTCGAATCCGCAAACGTCCTGATCGCAAGGACCTGGCTGCCGGTACCCAACGATCCTAAGACGAACATCTACGCTCCTCCGGAAAAGCGCGATGCCTTGATGCGTGAATTGTTGCGGCGCGCGAATTCAATTCCTGGCGTGGAGCAAACCGCCCTCGGCAACAGCGGCAGTGTTCCGCTCGCGGGCCGGCAAAATATTTTTCCATTCTCAATCGAGGACCGCCCCTTGCAAGCGAACGAGAATCTGGTGGCGGACTTTGCCTTCGTCAGCCCTGATTATTTTCGCGTTCTTGGAATTCCGCTGCGAAGCGGGCGGGCGTTTGCTGAAACTGACGACGAGAAAGCACCCGGCGTTGTGTTAATTAACGAGAGCATGGCGCGAACCTACTGGCCTGGGGAAAACGCTATCGGCAAGCGCTTAAAACCGGGACAAAGGCCCAATACGCCGTGGTCAACCATTGTCGGCATTGTGGCAGATATGAAAGCGGATTCGCTCGATATCCCGAGCGCCCCAGAAGTCTATTTTCCTGCCTATGCCAACGGCCCCTACGATATGGTCGTATTCGCGCGCACGAGAATGACTCCGGAATCACTGGCGGAGTCCCTGCGCCAAGAAATAGCGGCAGTGGATTCGAATCTTCCCGTCTTTGGCGCGAGATCGATGGGAAGCATCGTCTCCTCTTCGCTGGTGCGGCGGAAGTTCGCGATGCAGGTGATCGGCCTCTTCGCGCTTGCGGCATTGCTGCTCGCCGGCATGGGAATTTACGGCGTCCTCTCATACTCCACGAGCCAGCGAACGCATGAAATCGGCATTCGCGTCGCGCTGGGGGCGCAGCCGCAAAATATCATGAAACTAGTTCTGATTCAGGCGATGTCGCTGGTGCTGGCCGGAACCTTTGCGGGCCTCGCCGCTGCTTTTGCACTTACACGGCTGCTGAAGAGTTTTCTTTTTGGGGTCGCTCCCAACGATTCATTGACATATGCTGGCGTGGCAATGTTCCTGATCGTGGTGGCTCTTCTGGCGTGCTACATCCCTGCGAGACGCGCGACGAAGGTCGATCCGTTGGTGGCACTGCGCCACGAATAGCGCACATGGTTGTGCTTACGCGGCGCTGAGGCACGACTCTCTTAAATTCGGAGTGAATTCTCATAAATTGTTGTTTCCAAAAGACATAATCTAGTAGTGTCCGAATATGGGACGAGTGATTCCCGTAAGCGGGCGTGCCGACAGTATTCCTGCAGCGCTGCCTGAGTTAAATCTCAGATTCTTAGCTATTTATTGCCACCGTGCGCTGGAAGACAACCTGCGGCAGTTCAATGTGAAGGCGGCCCACTGGAGTGCCATCACGGTGCAGGACGAAACGAGATTGACTCTCACGGAAGAAGCTGCCGACATGCTCAGGCCATCGCTCGTGGCAAAGATTTTGATCGCAGACGATCAGCCGGATGTAATTGAGGCGCTGCGTATCTTGCTGGAAGGGAATGGCTATGAGACGGAATCAGCGGCATCCCCTGCTGCGGTGCTGGAAGCGCTGCGCAGGACGTCCTTTGACTTGCTTCTTATGGACTTGAACTACGCCCGCGACACGACCAGCGGGAGGGAAGGGATTGACCTCGCGGATACGCTGTGCCGCGCAGAGGACGCTCCACCGGTGGTCGTGATGACCGGCTGGGCGACCGTTGGGCTGGCTGTAGAAGTGATGCAGCGCGGCGTGCGTGATTTCATCGAAAAGCCCTGGGACAATGCCAAGCTGCTGAAGATCGTGAGCGCTCAGATTTCGCAGGGACACGCTGAGTGCGAGGCCCGGCGCCAAGCAACGGAAGAGAAAATCCGTCAGAGCGAACTGGCCCGCGAACGCATCCGGCAAGAAGAAGAACTTTCTGAGGCTCGCAGGACGCAAAAAGCTTTGCTGCCGGAAATCATTCCGCAGGTGCGCGGACTGGAGATAGCAGCTGCCTGGCAGCCCGCCGGATCGGTGGGCGGGGACTATTTCGACGTATTAAAGCTCGACGAGGACACTTTGGCGATTTGCATCGCCGATGTGGCCGGCAAAGGAATGCCCGCAGCATTGTTGATGTCCAACCTTCAAGCTACGGTGCGCAACCTTGCGCCGGATGTTCGCATTCCCGCAGAACTTTGCGCGCGGGCCAACCGGCTGGTACACCAGATCATCATGGCTGATAAATTCATAACTTTTTTTTATGCGGTCCTCGATGCGAGCGTCCGCAAGGTTCGCTATTCCAACGCGGGACACAACCGCCCGATCCTCATCCGACAAGACGGCCGCACCGAGCGGCTGCTGAAAGGCGGCGGCGTGCTGGGATTCGATAGCGAGCAGGAATTCGAATCCGGCGAAGTTGAAATCCGGCCGGGCGACAGAATCGCGCTGTTTACCGACGGGCTCACGGAAGCGCAAAACGAGATCGGAGAAGAATTCGGCGAGACTCGTTTGTTGGAGTTGCTAGCGGAGAATCGTAAAGGCGGCTCACAGTCGCTTAAAGAAATTGTGTGGAAGGAAATTCTGCAATTTTCTGGAAATCAATTTCAGGATGACGCCACACTGATTTTGATTGCGGTCAATTGAGAAGAAGAGGCTGCGCGAAAAATGGAGACCCTGCTGCAAGACATCCGGTACGGACTTCGCACGCTGGCGAAAAACCCCGGGTTCACCCTGGTGGCGGTGCTCACACTCGCGCTCGGCATTGGCGCGAATACCGCGATTTTCAGTGTGGTGCACGGCGTTCTGCTTCGGCCGCTGCCGTATCCGCATGCGGACCGCCTGGTGCAAATCTATTCGGTCAATCCAGGATTCGGAGATTACCGCATCAACATGTCGCGGGGAGACTCAGCAGACCTGGCTACCCGTTCGCGCACACTCGAAAGCGAGGCCGTGTATCACGCGTGGATGAAAAATTGGAGCGGGCATGGCGAGCCCGCACAGCTCACAACCGTAAGCGCGACGAATGATCTCTTCTCTCTCCTGGGTATCCGGCCGCAGCTAGGACGTTTTTTTCTCGAAGACGAACTTCACGCCGGCGGAAACGCGGTAGTGGTGCTCAGCGACCGGCTTTGGCACAGCCGATTCGGAGCTGACAGGAACGTTTTAGGCCAAACGATGATCTTGGACGGCGAGAGCTGCACAGTGGTGGGCGTCGCGCCGCCCGGTTTTCGATTTCCAAACGAAAGCGCGGATGTCTGGATTCCGCTCCTGCCTGCACAAACGGAAGACGCCCTGCGTCACCATCGAGAAAACAGCGTGCTTGCGCTGCGGCGAGCAGGAACCAACTTTGCGCAGGTCCAGGCGGAAGTAAAAAGCATTTCCGGCACGCTGGCAAAGGAGTATCCCAAGTATGAGAAGGACTGGAGCTTTATCGCCGTTCCGCTGGAAGAAGAGATCCTCGGCGATGTGCGTCCGGTGTTGATGGTACTTTTGGCTGCCGTAGGATTTCTGCTTCTGATTGCTTGCGCCAATGTAGCCAATCTCCTGCTGGCTCGTGGATGGCGCCGCCAGCGCGAGATGGCCATACGCAGCGCGCTTGGCGCAAGCCGCCGCCGCGTCATGGCGCAACTCCTGGTGGAAAGTTGCCTGGTGGCTATCGCCGGCGGGATTGTGGCGATGCTTTTCGCAGTTTGGGGTGTGCAAGGCCTGCTGGCACTTGCTCCGAAAGACACGCCGAGGCTCGATCAAATTCATCCCGATTGGCTGATGGCTGTTTTTGCAGCGGGCGTATCACTCGTTGTGGGGATTTTGTGCGGCCTAGCGCCTGCACTGGGAGCTGCGCGCGTGAACCTGAACCGCGCGTTGAAATCCGACGAAGTTGGGGGATCGAGACTTCTGCGCAGCCGCCGCGGATGGCTGAGCCGGTCGCTGGTGGCCGTAGAAGTGGCGCTGACGCTGGTACTGCTCATCGGCTCGACCCTGATGCTGGAGAGTCTCGGCAGGCTCACCAACGTGCAAACCGGCATGCGAACGGATCACACCGTATCGCTCTCCGTCCTGCTGCCGAACGGCAAGTATCCCAAAGAAGCGCAGCAGCGGAATTTTCTCCTGGATGCGCTTGCAAGACTCAAAGCCGAACCGGGTGTCACCGGAGTGGCGGCATCCACGGGCCCCGTTCTTCAAGGATCTCTGGGATTCTCGTTTGGAATTATGGTGGACGGAAGAACGGAGCAGGGGCACGGCCTCGACAACATCGAGGTTGCCACTGTCACGCCAGATTTTTTCCGCGTGTTCGGTCTGCCGATCATTCGCGGCCGCCTATTTGACGACAGTGACAGAGAGGGCGCACCCAAAGTGGTGATAGTGAATGAAGCGTTTGGGAAACTGGCCTGGGGGAAGGACAACCCGCTGGGCGGAAGAATCTCGTTTGGGAAATCGGATGGCAAGCCCGACTGGACGGAGGTTATCGGAGTGGTTGCCGATGCGCGCGACGTCAGACCCAACGATGCGCCGAGGCCTGAGATGTACTGGCCGCTGTTGCAGAGTTCATCCGAGTTGTACAACTTCTCCATCCGCACAGCATCCGAGCCTCTGGCTGCAGTCCCTGCCATTCGCTCCGCAATTTGGTCCGTAGATCCCGATTTGCCCATCAACGATGTGACGACGATCGACGCGGCGATTGCGGAGACTCATGCGGCGCCGCGATTTCGCACCACACTGCTGGCGACATTTGCCGGCCTGGGCGTGGTGCTTGCGCTCGTGGGAATTTATGGCGTGCTCTCCTATTTCGCGGCTCAACGCACGCGGGAAATCGGCATCCGCATGGCTCTCGGGGCTGAACCAGGTGACGTATTGCGGATGATTGTGGGACAAGGAATGAAAATGGTGATGGCAGGCATCGTCTTGGGGGTGCTCGGCTCGCTTGCGCTTACACGGCTGCTGACGGACTTGCTTTATGAAGTGAGGCCGACTGACCCGCTGACTTATGTGGGAGTCTCCGTGCTGCTGGTGGGAGTGGCCCTGGCGGCGTGCTGGCTTCCTGCCCGGCGGGCAATGCGCGTGGACCCAATGGTTGCGTTACGATACGAATAGAATTCGCAGTGAGCAGGGTGGCGAACTGAAAGATTTGGATATTTCGCTCCTGCGAAGAAGGAGAACAAAACCGTGATCTTAATGAAGGACGTCGAGAAGTTCTACGAATATTCGGGGGGCAAGACCTGGGTGCTGCGCCGGATCGCGCTGGAAATTGGTGAGGGGCAGTTCATTACCGTCATGGGGCCTTCGGGAGCGGGCAAGTCCACGCTTCTCGGCATCATGGGGATGCTCGACGGCGCGTGGAAAGGCGAATATTTTCTGGAAGATCATCCCGTACATAAGCTTGACAATCGCAAACGCGTGGAATTGCACAAGCGCTACATCGGATTTGTTTTCCAGCAGTATCACCTGCTGGACAACCTGACAGTGGCGGAAAACCTCGATCTCCCGCTCTCCTACCGCGACGTGAAGAAGACCGAGCGCCAAGGGATCGTGGCGGACGTGCTGGATCGCTTTCAAATCGTGGGAAAGAAAGATCTTTACCCAAGCCAGCTTTCTGGCGGGCAGCAGCAATTGGTGGCCGTGGCGCGCGCGGTCATCGGAAATCCCAAACTGATTCTGGCTGACGAGCCGACGGGAAGCCTGCATTCCAGCCAGGGAAAAATGATCATGGACATGCTCAAGAAGCTCAACGACGCAGGTACGACCATTGTCCAAGTGACGCACAACGAAAATTGGGCTGCGTACGGCAGCCGCATCATCCAGCTCCGCGACGGATGGATCGTGGAATCAGAGGTCAAGGCCGGAACGGCATAGAAGAATCGGACGGTTTGCAGCCGGCCACGATCGAGGGAACCATGGAGAAGCTCTGGCAGGACATTCGATATTCATTGCGGATGCTGCGGAAAAGCCCGGGATTTGCGGCCGTGGCAGTGCTCACGTTGGCGCTGGGCATCGGCGCCAATACAGCCATTTTTTCGATCGTCAACGCCGTGTTGCTGCGTCCACTCTCCTTTCCGCATTCCGAACGGCTGGTTTTCATGTGGGGAAAGTTCGCGCTGGGAAATCAAGCGGCGATCTCTCCAGCGGATCTGGCGGATTATCGCGCAGAAAATCACTCGTTCGATTTCCTAGGCGGATTCAGCGTGGTGTCACAGCCAAGCAATCTCGCCACGACGGAAAAACCGATCCAGGTGACGAGCACACTAGTTACCGCGGGGCTTTTCGACGCCCTAGGCGTACATCCCGCACTCGGGCGGACGTTCTCCACAGCGGATGAGCAGGTCCGGCTCCCGCAAACAGTCATCCTGAGCCACCGGCTTTGGCAGCAACAATTCGAGGGCGATCCGGCCATCATTGGCAAGTCCATCGTGCTGGACAGTCAAAGCGTCACGGTGATCGGAGTGATGCCGGCGTCGCTCCATTTTCTACAGGGCACCGAGGTGTGGATTCCCGCGCCCTATCTTTTTCCGGAGATGGCTTCGCGGCGAGCCCATTTTCTCCGGCCGGTGGGACGGCTCAAGGACGGCGTGACCATGGCGCAGGCGCAAGCCGACCTAGATATCATCGCGCAACACCTGGGCGAGCAGTACCCGGCGACGAACGCGGGATGGTCCACGCGACTCCAGCCGCTGCAGGAAGTCCTCGTTGGAGATGTCCGGCCAGCTTTACTGATTCTTCTAGGTGCTGCCGGAATCGTGTTGTTGATTGGATGCGCGAATGTTGCGAATCTGCTTCTGGCCCGCGCGACGGGCCGAGCTCGTGAATTTGCAGTTCGGCGCGCGATCGGGGCCAGAAATGCAAGGCTGGTGCGCCAACTCCTTACCGAGAGCCTAATTCTCGCGCTGGCAGGAGGCTTGTTTGCCATTCTTCTCGCGGTGTGGAGCATCTCACTGCTTCATCTGCTTCCGCCCGACACAATTCCGCGCCTGGATGAAATTCGCCTCGACACACCCGTCTTTATTTTCACTGCGGTGCTCTCGATTCTGACGGGAATTCTCTTTGGGATGGCCCCCGCGATGCAAACAGCGCGCGGCGATTTGCAAGAGACTCTGAAGGAAGGCGGCCGCACTTCCACCGGGAGCGCCCGCCACGCCCTCCGCAGCATTCTGGTAGTGTCCGAAGTCGCGCTCTCGCTGGCACTTCTCATCGGAGCAGGGCTGCTCCTCAAGAGCTTTTGGCGGCTGATGAATGTCAATCCCGGATTCAATGCAGAAAAGGTTCTCACGGCGCAAGTCGTTCTTCCCATCCAAACTTACAAGGAAGACGGCCAGCGGTCCGAATTCTTCCGCCAAGTGCTCGATAAGGTCTCGGCAATTCCAGGAGTGGAATCCGCAGGGGCGATTTCTGAACTGCCGCTGACAATGCAGTTCAACGATACGTTCTTCGATGTGCGCGAGCATCCGACCGACCATCCGCAGGATCACAACGACGCGGATTTCCGCGTCGTTACACCGGACTATTTTCGCGCCATGCGTATCCCACTGCTCGAGGGCCATATTTTTTCAGAGCAAGACAGCAGCAAAGCTCCCAAAGTGGTCATAGTGAATAAGGAATTCATGAGGGAGTACTTCCCGAACGAAAGCCCCCTGGGCCAGCACTTGATGATTTTCGAAGGCGCGCCCGAATTCGTTACACGCGAAATTGTCGGGGTGGTGGGCGGTGTGCGTCATTTCGCCCTGCAGCAAAGCCCGCGACCGGAAATGTACGTTCCGGAAGCCCAGGCTGGTAACGGGACAATGAACCTGGTAATTCGCAGCACGGCAGATCCAAAGTTGCTGTCGGGATCGATTCGTGACGCAGTCGCCTCCGTGGACAAGACGGAAGCCGTGGGAACTATTCAGGCGATGAACGAAATCGTTTCGAACTCCGCTTCGGGTGACCGCCTGAACACACTGCTCGTCGGCATCTTCGCGGCAATGGCCTTGCTTCTGGCGGCTGCAGGAATCTACGGCGTGATTTCATATTCCGTTTCGCAGCGCATTCATGAAATCGGTGTTCGCCTCGCGCTCGGGGCGCAGCCGAGTCACGTGATGCGACTCGTGGTCGGCCAGGGAATGCGCCTTGCAGGCCTGGGCCTGGCGCTGGGAATGGCGGCAGCGTGGGGCGCCACGCGGCTGCTTTCCAATCTCCTTTTCGGCGTGGCTCCAAGAGATCCATTGACGTTCGCGACTGTGACCATGATTCTTGCCACGGTTGCTCTGGCGGCATGCTATCTGCCGGCGCGGCGCGCCATGCGCGTGGACCCGATGGTTGCGCTGCGTTACGAGTGAGGCTGCGAATCGAAAAAGATAATTGACAAGTCATCTCGGAGCCAGTAAACGAATGGGGCGGTTGAATTCGATTTATTGATCTCCGAGGAGACACAAACGATGGGAATGCTCTGGCAGGACATCCGATTCGGCCTGCGTATGCTGCGGAAGAATCCCGGCTTCGCGGCCATAGCGGTATTGACTCTGGCCCTGGGGGTCGGGGCAAACACCGCATTATTCAGCGTTGTGGAAGCTGTGGTCCTGCGGCCGCTGCCCTTTCCAGACCAGAATCGTCTGGTGCTGGTCTGGGGTACAAACCGCAACCTCGAACTTGCCAGAGCCATTATTTCACCCCCAAATTACTTCGATTGGAAACAGCAAAGCAACTCCTTCGAACGAATGTGCGCCTGGCGCTTTGAGAATGTCACGGTTACAGGCGGCCAGGAAGCCGAACAGGTGATCGCCGCAAGGACTTCGGTTGATTTCTTTTCCATGATCGGCGTCGAGCCTTTCATGGGCCGCGCTTTCCTCAGCGGAGAGGACCAGCCCGGCCACGATCAGGAAACCATCCTCAGTTACCGGATCTGGCAGAGTTTCTTTTCCGGTGACCCAGCGATCCTGGGAAAGACTGTGGCGCTCAACGACAAGCCGTACGTCGTTGTCGGCGTTCTCCCTGCCAGCTTTAATCTCTTTGGGAACGCTCGCCAGTTTGATTTCTGGTTGCCGCTCGCTTTCACTTCGAGCGAGCTGGACCGTGACAACGGATCACTCTTCGTACTGGCGAAACTAAAACCCGGGGTCACGGTGAAGCAGGCGCAGGCGGAGATGGACACTATTTCGCAGCGATTGGCCCGCGAGTATCCCAAGTCGGATGCCATGGTCGGCGCCTACGTCGCCCTGCTGCAAAGCGAGCTTGTTTTCCGTGTCGGCGACGCGTTGAAACGTCTCCTGGCTGCGGTGGGGTTCGTTCTGCTCATCGCCTGCGCAAATGTGGCTAATCTTTTGTTGGCTCGCGCAGCAGGCCGGCAAAAGGAAATCGCCGTGCGGGTGACGCTGGGTGCAAGCCGGCTGCGGCTGCTGGTGCAATTGCTCACGGAGAGTGTGCTCTTGGGTCTCATGGGCGGCGCATTGGGCATCGGCATCGCCTATGGCCTGCTTCGATTGCTTCCCTCGATTCTGCCTCCAGGACTTGGATATGGCGATATTCCCCACATCAGCCTCGTCGGAATCAATCCCGTTGTTCTTGCATACGCCACTGGCATATCACTGCTCTCTGGAATACTTTTCGGCATCGCGCCTGCACTTCACACTTCCTTTGCGGAGCTAAACGAGCCCCTCAAGGAGGGCGGCAAGAGTTCTTCCGGCAGCCGGCGCGGAAACCGAATACGCAATGCGCTGGTCATTTGCGAAGTGGCGCTGTCCTGCCTACTGCTGGCCGGAGCCGGTCTGCTGTTCCGCAGTTTCCGGGAAATCCTTCACGAGAATCTGGGAATGAACACGGAGAATATTCTGACCGCGGAAACTTCTCTTCCGGCAGCCCACTATACGGACTCAAAAAAAATCCGGGCGTTCTACGAAGCCCTGCTCGAGAAAGTGAAACACATGCCGGGGGTACGCTCGGCCGGCGCTATCAACTTTGTTCCCCTTTCCGGGTGGTCCGATGCCGCCGACTTCGAAATTGAAGGACGCCCCGCACCCAATGCCGAAGGGCATTACAGTGTGGAGTATCGCGTTATCAGCCCGGACTATCTCGGCACGATGGGAATCCCCATCGAGCGCGGTCGCGATATCACCGCCGCCGACGGCGAGCACGCGCCGGGCGTGGTCTTGATAAACCAAGCCCTCGCCGAGCGTTACTGGTCCCAGGAGGATCCGGTTGGAAAGCACCTCCGACTAGAAATGCCTCCCGCAGACGCGCCCTGGCGGCCCACGGCGAAGATCGATTGGGTGACGATCGTCGGCGTCGCTGGCAACGTGCGCGAATGGGAATGGGGAGAAAAAAAGCCCCTTCTGGTCTACATTCCATACCTCCAGAGCCCCCCGCGACTTATGCGCCTGGTTGTCCACACGGCTTCCGACCCAGCAGGGCTTACGCCGGCGATCCGCGAAGCTGTGGGCGAACTGGATCATCTGCAGCCGCTCGGAGAAGTGAAAACGATGGAGCGGCTGCTCGCTGAGGCGCTCGGCGGACGAAGCTTGAACCTCTCGCTGCTGGAATTTTTCGCAGCACTAGCTCTGATTCTGGCCGCGGTGGGAATTTATGGCGTCATCTCGTACTCGGTTGCGGAAGGGCTACATGACATCGGGATCCGCATGGTGCTCGGAGCTTTGCCGCGCGATATCTTTCGTCTGGTCGTCGGACATGGATTGCGGCTGACGGCTCTGGGAGTTTTGTTCGGAATGCTGGGAGCCTCGGGGCTGACCCGCGTGTTGGGGAACCAGTTGTACGCCGTGAAGGCGCTGGATCCGTTCACGTTTTTCGGCGTGCCGGTTCTGCTGCTCGGTGTTGCAGCGCTGGCATGCTATCTTCCGGCAAGACGCGCAACGCGGGTGGATCCCGTTGTAGCTCTTCGATATGAATGAACGTGCGCGAAAAAAATAAATAACGGTCCAACTCGAAATGATGATTCCTCAAAATAATTCTCTGCGAGTGCTGGTGGCAGACGACCAGCCCGACGTTCGCGAAGCCCTGCGCCTGGTTCTCAAGACCGAGGGCTTCGAGATCACAGCGGTGGCGTCCCCGGCGGCGGTGATGTCCTCCCTCGAGACGCGCGAGTACGATGCCGTGTTGATCGATCTCAATTACACCCGCGACACGACCTCCGGCGAAGAGGGCCTTGACCTGCTCTCTCGCATCCGCTCGCTCGACGGTACGCTGCCCGTCATCGTGATGACCGCCTGGGGAAGCCTGGCCCTTGCCGTGGAAGCCATGCGCCGCGGTGCGAAGGATTTCATTCAAAAGCCCTGGGAAAACGCCCGCCTTCTCGCGATTCTGAAGACGCAGATCGAATTGTCGCAAGCGCTTCGCCGTAGCCAGCGGCTGGAGGCGGAAAACCGTCTCTTGCGCGCCGACGGCCGGCCCACGTTTATCGCCGAATCGGCGGCCATGCGTCCGGTGCTGGAGTTGATCGCACGCATCGGCCCTTCCGATGCAAACGTGCTGATCACTGGCGAGCACGGAACCGGCAAGGAGGTCGTAGCACGAACGCTGCATTCGCTCTCATCGCGAGCCGGGCGCCCGCTGGTGACCGTAAATGCCGGCGGGCTGCCTGAAGGGGTTTTCGAAAGTGAGCTCTTCGGCCACGTCAAAGGCGCTTTCACGGATGCGCGATCCGATCGCGTGGGGCGGTTTGAACTGGCCGACGGGGGTACGCTATTCTTGGATGAAATCGCCAACGTGCCGCTGAATCTGCAAGCGAAATTGCTCCGCGTCCTGGAATTGGGCGAACTCGAACGCGTAGGCTCTTCGTCCACGCGGCGCGTCAATGTCCGTATTCTCTCCGCCACTAACGCGGATGTCTCCGCAGAAGTCGCGGCGTCCCGCTTCCGGGAGGATTTGCTCTTCCGCTTGAATACGATTGAAGTTCACCTGCCACCTTTGCGAGAAAGAAAAGAGGACATCCCTCTGCTGGCGATGCATTTTCTGCGCCAGTACGCGACGCGATACCGCAAGCAGCTCGAGGCTCTGGAGCCGCTGGCGCTTCAAGTGCTCCTCGATCATCCCTGGCCCGGGAATGTGCGCGAACTCGATCATTCCATCGAGCGCGCGGTGCTCCTTGCGCAGGGGGCGCAAATCGCCGCGAGCGACCTGGGCCTCCGCTCAGCGCGCACCGAGTCGCCCGTCCGCATGGAGGAGATGAGCATCGAAGAAGTTGAACGCATCCTCATACAAAGAGCACTCGCGCGCTATGGCGGCAACGTCAGCCAGGCCAGCAAAGCGCTCGGCTTGAGCCGCAGCGCTCTGTATCGCCGTCTCCAGAAATACAGCTTGTGAGAACGCTCGCCTACGAACGCCGGATTCTTCTGCTCGCCATCCTTGCGGGCGCGGCGGGATCCGCCACCGCGCTAATCTTCATCTGGATAGGCGATTATTCGGCCCGTCTGCAGTGGACGCTTACAGTTTTTCTCGTTTGCGCATGGCTCATTTTTGCGTTTGCGGCGCAGAACCGGGTGGTCTTTCCGCTGCGCACGGTCTCGAATCTTCTCGCGGCCCTGCGCGAAGGCGACTTCTCAATCCGAGCACGCGGCGCCTCCCGCGATGATGTGCTCGGCGAAGTCTTACGCGAGGTCAACGCCCTAGGCGCTACGCTCCTGCAGCAGAGGCTGGGCGCCGTGGAAGCCACGGCATTGCTGCGGAACGTGATGGAAGAAATGGATGTTGCGATTTTCGCATTCGACGGCGCGGGGCAGTTGCGCCTCGTCAATCGCTATGGCGAGCGCGTTCTCAATCAGTCCGCAGAAATCCTATTGGGCCGCACGGCTGCTGAGTTGGGTTTGGCCGAATGCCTCGAACTCGAAAGCCCATCGATTGCTCCTATCAATTTTCCCGGCAAGCCCGGCCGCTGGGAAATCCGGCGCAGCACGTTTCGCGAAGGCGGCCTCCCGCACCGGCTCCTGGTCATCTCCGATTTGAGCCGCGCCTTGCGCGAAGAAGAGCGCCAGGCATGGCAGCGGCTGATCCGCGTGATCGGGCACGAACTGAACAATTCGCTCGCGCCCATCAAGTCCATCGCCGAAAGTCTTGCGGACATCGTGGGGCGAGACAAGCGCCCCAAGGACTGGGATGACGATATGCGCCGCGGTTTGGGCGTCATCTCCGCACGCGCCGACGGTCTTGCGCGCTTCATGACCGCTTATGCGCGTCTCGCGCGCTTGCCCGCGCCAAAACTGCAACCCATGGAGGTTGGCATCTGGGTTCGCCGCGTGGCTGGCCTTGAGCCGCGCAAACAAATCCAGATCACTTCGGGCCCGGAGCTGCGTATCCAGGCTGATCCGGACCAGCTTGAACAGCTCCTCATCAATCTTGTCCACAACGCCGTGGATGCCTCGCTGGAAACCGGGGGAGGCGTAGGAGTCGGCTGGCGAGCTTCCGACGGCCATCTGGAAGTCTGGGTCAAAGACGAGGGCCCGGGTCTGCCCAACGCGGCCAATCTTTTCGTTCCGTTCTTCACCACTAAGCCGGGCGGATCAGGGATTGGTCTGGTACTAAGCCGGCAAATTGCTGAAGCTCACGGCGGCAGCCTGACTCTCGAAAACCGCCGCGACCACAAGGGCTGCGAGGCGCGCCTGTCACTGCCCCTCGAGCCCGTTGTGTGAGCGAAGCGAACACCTCAGGGTTTCTTTTCGATCGCTTCCTTTACGCCAGCAGGCAGTGAATCCATCCGCTTGATATAGGCTGTTACGGTCCAAAGCTCTTGGTCTGAAGCCCAGACTCCGTTCGCGAACATGCCGGATCTGCGGATCCCGTGCTTCGCAACGAAGAAGATCTGGGCCTCGCTAAGTTCGGTCCCCACCACGGGCAATTCAGGAATGGGAGGATACAAAACCGCCCCTCCGCTGCCTTGAGGTTTCCCCGGTGTTCCATGGCAGCCGGCGCATGCACCGAGATAGAATTTTCCCCCGGCGATTAAGTTTTCGTTGGTCGCTTGGACCGGACTCGGGATCTCGGGCGCCTCTCTCTTTATCGAGGAATGCACGGCCGTCTGCATCACGTATGTCTCCCATCTTGGCGGCGGGAAGTCGGCGCGCACTTCGGCCATTCCAGTCCGCAGATAGATGAATGCACCAACGGCGAGAAGTAGAAGTGCGGAAATAGCTCCCACAAAGAAATTCTTCATTGCTCATCCTCCTCGCAAGCTCTCTTTGGGCAGTCCACCGAAGCTCTCTCGGCAGTGCAGAAGTATGTTTGCGCTTACCAGTGCGCTGAAACGGTTTGGGGCAAGAAGGATTTCCTTAGGGGCGAAACGGACCCCAGAGCCGGGGAAAACTGAATTCACAGCGGCCGGCCGAGCGGCCGCTCGAGTTTTTCACGATAATTGCGGCTGAGGGTGAGCTCCGTGCCATCGCGCAGCCGGACAAGATAGTCTCCGTGAAACAGGGGTTCCAGTTCGCGCACGCGATCCAAATTCACAATTGTGGAGCGATGTATGCGCTGAAATTTTTCTGGATCGAGCCGATCGGCCAGTGAGCTCATCGTCTCGCGCACCAAGTGCTTATCGCGTCCGGCGTGCAGCAAGGCATAATTGTCTGCCGCTTCGATCCAGTCAATTTCCTCGGCTCTCAGAAAAGAGATGCGCCCGCCGGAGCGAACAACCAGCCGGATAAGGATTTTCTTTTGCCTCTGCAGGTCATCCAGCAGGGCGGTGAGTCGCGGATCAATTCGCGTCCCCTGGCGTTGTGCAATTTCCGATTTTGCGCGGCGAAGAGCAGCTTCGAAGCGATCGCGGTCGAATGATTTGAGCAGGTAATCGAGTGCGTGGACTTCGAACGCGCGCACGGCGTACTTGTCGTACGCGGTGACGAAAATGACCACGGGCATCTGCTCCGACTCCAACGCTGACAGAACTTCAAACCCGTCCATTTCCGGCATCTGCACGTCGAGGAAAACAAGGTCGGGTTTCGCTTGCTCGATGGCTTCCAGAGCTTCGAGTCCACTTCCACATTCCCCTGCGATTTCAATTTCCGGGTCACCCTCCAGGAGCGAGCGAATGCGTTCGCGGCCCAGAGGTTCGTCATCCACGATGAGAGTGCGAATCCTCATCGGCATTTTTCCTCCACTATTCCCAAAGCTCAGGCCGCTTGAAAAGGAAACTGGAGCGTCACTACCAGCCCTCCGCCCGCGGCATGTTCCAATTGAAGCCGGGCCGCGTCGCCATAGAGGCGCGCGAGGCGCTCGCGTGTGCTCGCAAGGCCCATGCCCTTCCTGGTGGAATCCTGCGCTTGCGAAGTCATGCCCGGGCCGTTATCGCGCACTTCGAGTATGAGCGATCCGTTGTCGCGACGCGCTCGGATCTCGATTTTCCCGGGTGAAGACCGCGGCGCGATTCCGTGGCGCACGGCGTTTTCGACGAGCGGTTGGAGAATCAGATACGGCGTTTTTGCCGTGAGGGTCTCCGCGGCAATGTCCATGCGCACGGTGAGCCGGTCAGCGAAGCGCGTCTGTTCGATTTCGAGATATCGTTCTAGGAATTCCAACTCCTTCGCAAGCGCCACTTCCTGTACATCCACATCCGCGATCGTCATCCGCAGCAATTCGCTCAGGCGCGCCAGCATCCGGTCGGCGGCTTCCGGATCGCTGTGCACCAGGGTGGCGATGGCATTCAGGGTGTTGAACAGGAAATGGGGATGAAGTTGCATTCGCAGCGCCTGCAATTGAGCCTGCGCGAGCTGCACGGAAAGTTGCGAAGTTCGCGCTTCGCTTTCATGATAGCGCCGATAAAATTGATACGCCTCGCTCGCCCCCACGATCACCCAGAAGGTCAAGACATCCGTGTGGAAGAGGAAGACGGAAGACGGAAAATTCTCGATCCCGATGACATAACGGTAAAGCGCCGCGTAAATGGCCCAATGGGCAAATGCCCCGAAAAGACTCGCGGGCAAGAGAATGAGCAGACTCCTCCACCATCCGCGCCTGGCGAGCGGCAGCCGATTGGAGATCCACCAAACCGCCGGTGCGAGCAACGCCCACGCATACCACTGCGCCAGTGATATTTTCAGGATCACGCCCCAGTGGGCTGTGCCGCTCGAATAGCGGTAAGCGAGGTACGTCTGGCTGGCAAAAAACAGCCCGGCGAGCGTCCATCCCAGGCAATAAAGTATCCAGCGAATTGCGCGGTGTCTCATCAGCGGGCAACCTTGCCGTTATTAGACGCGCGCGCTTGCTGATTGTCCACTACAGCTCGCGAACGCGGCGCTCGAGCTCGCGAGCGATGGATTCAGGCGCGGTCTGCAGCGTGAAACATACCGGTTCACCGACACTCACGCTGACGGTTCCGGGGCGGGCATATCTCTTTCGTCTCTGTCTCAGATCGAAGAGCCCCTTGATCCGCATCGGCACTACCGGAAGGGCCAGCTGCGTTGCCAGCAAGCCGATTCCCGAACGGAAGGGGGCGATGCCGCCATCCTCCGTCCGGTGGCCCTCGGGAAAAACCAGGATGCTCCAGCCGCGGTCCGCGAGGTCACCGGCAAAAAGAAAACTGCTGCGGAAATCCGACTCGCGAGGAAGTGGAAAAACATTAAAAAGGGCGACGACGAGAAAATACTGGGTTCGCAGTAGTAGGCGGCGGAAAATATTCAAGTCACGCGCCGGCCGGCGCAATCCCGAAAGCTCCTCCGCTTGCATGCCGATCGCCAGCCGATGGCGCAATCGCGGCGTCAGCGCCGCCAAGACGAAACCCGCATCGAGATACGCCACGTGATTCGAGACGATCAGCACGGGTCCCTGAACCTGGCGGAGATTCCTTCGACCCGTGATTTTCGGATACGTGAGCAGTCGCGTTGCCGGCCAGACCAGCAGGTAATGCACGAATGTACGGAGCCAGGCGATGGGCCACCGCTGCGCCCAGCGCGGAAAGTCGTGCTCCTGCGGTTTTGATTCCGGCTTGCGAAGAATGCTTTCAAGCTCGCCTACCGTCGCCACGGCGGTGAATTTCGTGTCGCTCAGCTCGACTTGAAAACGATCCTCGAGGGCGCTCAGTAACTCCACGCGATCAAGGGAACTCAGTCCAAGATCTGACGAAAGATTCGCCTCCGCGGATATCTTGCCGACCGGCCGCCGCGTGATTTTCTCAATCATCTCTGCGAGCGGACCATCGCCTGCGCTTGCGGCCTTTCCTTCCGCAAACTCCGCGCGCATGGCAGCTTCGATTTTCGCGAGCGAAGGCTTTTGCGTGGGCGTGCGCGGGAAGTCCGGCTCCTTCCAGACCATCCAGCGGCGGATATGTTGATACTCCGCGAGAGACGCATTCGCGGCCCGCACGATTGCCTCCGGACTCCTCGCGTCCTCTCGAAGGAGCAGGACGGCGCAGGCCTCGGCGTTTCCATCGCGCTCCAGCCGTACCACGACGCACTCGCGCACGTCCAGCTCGCGCCGCAGCGCCGCTTCGAGATCTTCCGGATATATATTCATGCCTGCCGCGGTGACGATTACGTTTTTCAACCGCCCCCGGAAATAGAGATTCCCTGTTGCGTCGCGCTTTCCTAGGTCTCCGGTATGGAACCATCCTTCTTCTCCTGCCACGGCATTTATTCGCCGCTCTTTCCAGTACCCAGCTGCAACATTTTCCCCGCGGATCAAAATTTCACCGTTCTCGGCAAGCTTGATTTCCACGCCAGGAAGCGCCTTGCCGATCGACCCCCGGCTGAGCCGGAACGGATGATTCACGCTGACCAACGAAGTTGTCTCGGTCAGCCCATATCCTTGAATCACGGCGTATCCCAGCCGGCTCCAGAAATTTTCCGTTTCCTCCGGCAACGTGGCTCCGCCCGAAATCAGCGCCCAGAATTTCCAGCCGAGCTTCCGGTGAATTCTCCTGAAGATCCACCAGCGCCTCAGAAATTTCTTGCCTTCGGCGAATTGGAAATCTCGTTCAAATCGCCCGCCTTCTTCGCCGGAGCCGTGTTCACGCCGGATTCTCTCTGCCAGCGATTCAAAGGTTCGCGGCACGCCTGCGATCACGGAAACTCGTTCACGGCGGATCACCTGCATGATGTCCGGGGGACTTTGCGTATCTAGAAAAATCACCGTCGCACCGATGAGTTGTGGGATAAGGATTCCCAGCATCTGACCGAAAACATGGCTCAACGGCAGCAAGTTCAGAAACTTCAGCGGGTGAAAAATCCTTTCATAGCGGGAATATCTCGAAATCTCCCGCTCGAAGGGCTCCAAGTTTGCCAGCAGATTGCCGTGTGTCAGGACTACCCCTCGTGGCTCCGCCGTCGTCCCCGAGGTGAAGATGATTTCCACAGCGTCGTCCCGCTTGACTGCTGGAATTTCGAGCCCCGTTCTGCTCGGGCTACTTGAAAACCTCTCGAATTCCTCGAAGAAGATCTCCGGCAATTCCAGGCTCGTGCTGGGCAGTCCTCGCTCGGCGACAACAAGTTTGGCATCCACCTGTCTTGCAACGCGGCGCGCAAATTCGAGCGACGCGATCCGATCCATGGGCACAACCACAACTCCACGCGCCACCGCACCCCAGAACGCCGCCACCCAAGCGGCTGAATTCCGGCCCCACAGCAGGATTCGCTCCCCCGGAGCGATTTTTCGTTCCGCCAGTCTGGGGGCCAACCCGGCCGCCATCTCGCGCACACGGCCATATGAAGTGCGGCGCATCCGATAGCCTTGCCGCTCAATGAACGCAATCTCCCTGCGGTGTCTTGTCGCTCTCTCGAAATAATCCAGGAGGGATTGGGGCGCCATGCCGTTTGTGAGTTTCCCTCAACAGGCACACACTTGGGAAGGGATTCTCGTCGGGCGCAGTCACTTCAAAAAAGCGCCCGGCAGAGCTTTCGCGCTGCCGGGCGTCTGGTTTTGGTTCTAAGTCAGTTCGATTGCGGGTCTTTCTTCGCCACATCCGCCTTGGCCGGCTCCGTTGAAGCCGGTGAAGTTGCCGCGGGCGTAGCATACCTCGTTAGATAGGGAAAGAAAGGCGCGACTTCAAACGGCATCTTCTCTCGTTCGGACAAAATAACGGGCGTCTTGCTCTTCACCAGCTCGAGCCGGTCGTTCCAAGGGTCGAGCTTGACGCGCGAACCTAGCGGGAGCGCCGCCACCTGGTCGAGCTTCTTCGCATCCGGTGCGGGTGCCGCCTGTTCAATTTGCGTATTGACAGATACCCGGCTTCCCAGATGCCCGCTAATGAGTGCCGGCAGGGCTTTTTGCTCGGCATCTAACTGCTTCATGAACAGCCCGGCAGTTGCAAGCTTGTCCTTGTACGGCGAATTCTTGAGCAGTTCAAGGGATTTCGCAGTGGCCGCTGCTTCATCGTGCTCGTTGGAGCGAAACGTTAGCGCGCGGAAAGCATCCTGCGTTGCGAATAGCGTCTGATCATTGAACGCATATCGGTCATCGAGCGGCTGGCCCAGCATGACGTGCCCCATCTCGTGGGCGAGAATGACGGCCAGGCTGGCTTCATCCGGCAGCACATCGAGCAGACCGCGGCTGATGACTATCGTGTGTCCGATGGAGAAAGACTCCAGCGTCGTCGTCAGCAGTACGCGGCAATGAATTTCCGGCTGGATGTCCAGGTTGTTGGTGACTTCCAGGTTGTTGACCACCGTGTCCATCACCTTGTCCACTTCTCCCGGAGGTGCGATCAGTCCGCTGCGCTGTAGTTTGTCCACCACGTTTTGCTCTGCCTCGTGCTGCCATTGCCTTTCGGATTGAAGCGGCGAGCTATCCGTGGAAGCCGCAGGGGACTGGTCCTGGATCGTCGGTGACTCCACCTTCAGTTCGCTGAACTCTTCTTCATGGCTACCGCCGCGGACGTTGTAACCCCACAATCTCGTCTGGGCCTTAAACCTCACGTGCGTGAAGAGCGCGTCTCTCAGGTCCGACTCCTCGCTGAACACATACGAAGGCACCCAGATATTGGGCGCCACGTTCTGCCGCCAACTGTCAAAATGTAAATTCAACGTAAACGTGTTGACCTGGGGAGTGAATACGCCGTTGAACCTCACGACGTTGTAGCCCTGATCCTCCACCCAGATGCGGCCCAAGAATCTTCCTTTTCCCGAATGAGGCTTCGGGGTTACGTCGAAGACGAAACATCTCACTTCACCCAGGAATTCCCGGCGGACATAATCGAAATTATAGTTCTGCCGGTTGAACCCCGCCGGATCAACGTAGATCATCTCGAGGAATCCCTCGGGGATGTAATCGGAGGAGAGAAGCCCGCCCATGTTTAGCGGATTGAGCTTCGAGAATTTACCGCTCTTTTTCTGCTTGTCCACCATCGAACGCTCGGACACGCCTTTGCTCAGATCAGCTACACTGAGAAAATAGTGGTCCTTTGCCGGGACCATGCCGAGCTCCCTGTCCGGCTTCATGTCCTGAATGTAGGTCTCCACAATAGGATTATAACGGCGCAGCATCTGTACTTCGTGCTGCTCCTGCGCTGCGACGTGATCGATGATCTGGTCGAGTGCCGAAGCGGGTGCTTGCGTCTCACTCTGTTGGGTATCTTGCGCAGCCGTCCAAATGGGGACGACGGCAACCAGCGCCGCGATGCTTAGTGACTTCTTCCAGAATTCCATTTCCTCATCTCCCTCAGTACGCCAATTCGTAAACGATGTGCACGACAGCCGTGGAATCCACGGGATGTCCGTCTTGCTGCGCCGGCTTGAATCGAATCTGTTTGGCTGCTGTTACGGCAGTCTCATCCAAACCATAGCCCAATCCCTGCTTCACTCCCAACACTTGAACTTCTCCCGTTGCCGAAAATGCTACCTCCAGCAGGACGTCTCCCTCAATACGCTTGTCGATCGCCTGCTGCGTGTAGACTGGTTTCGGCTTAAAAAGTATTACTGCCGGTGTCGTCTTTCCGGAGCTGGTCGACGTCTGGCGCACTTTCGGGGCTTCGGTCGTTGGCCGCTGATCCGCGAACACCCCTTGTTGCACGCCCGCGCGGCCCTTGCCGTTTCCGCCTCCGCCAATCGCCACGCCGTTACCGAATCCGCTGCTGGCCACCACACCGCGCGCCCCTTTCGCACCGCCCGTCCCGTTTCCGTATCCTGGCCCTGCCGGCATATCGTAGGAGCCAAGCGTCGCGATGTTGGGCGAACGGTCTCGCCTGCCGTTATCGGGAACCCCGTTGGGATCTCCGAACCCGCCCGTCTGCACGGCTTCTCGGGGTTTGCGCAGCGTCGGCAACGCCGAACTTCCTCCAGAAAATTCATTTACCTTCGGAAGCGTCTGCGCCACTTCCGGCATGTCTGGTCGCTTGGCATCTCGATGGGCGCTCCCCGGCTTGGCGATGGGAGCGCTGAACACCGGCGCGATCAATTTAGGTTTTACGACTTCAGCCACCGGGGGCGGAGGCAGAGGTTTCGGTTCGTCCCTCTTCACCACCACAATTTTCTTCGGTTGCATGGCGGGCTTGTAAGGCTGCGGCTTCCAGGCCACCACCGGCGGCGCCGCGATGGGCGTCATCATGAAATGCATTATCGGATTGAATCTTTGCGGCAATAACACGGGGACCCAGATCAGCAGCGCCAGGGCGACGAATTCAATTCCGGCTGCTGAGCCGAAGGATTTCCAGCGTGGCTTTCCCTCTGGGAGCAAGCCGAAGATTGCTTGATTTGAATTCGTAGCCATGGTTCTCACTCGCTTTCAATTTCCGCGCACACGTACCGCGGAGGAAACTAAAAGTACTAGAACCGCGGGCTGGGGAGAATAGGACTTCCGTACTATCCTACACTTTTCTTGCTGAAAGGGATAACCCATCGCCCAACCCTCCAACCGAACCCCACTCGACTTCAATTCGTGGATGGTTGAGCCTAGCCATCCGGAAGACTCGGCAGTTTCCCAAGTCTGCTAGTTTTTATGATGCAGCTTTGGGCGAATGCGTCTCGTCAAAAACCCACGAAAACGGTCTGGGGTTCGCCCCTTTGCTACGTCTCCGTAATTCTACGCTTCCCCATTCTCACTAGCATGGACACAACTCGCACTGTGTTCCTCAATCGCAAGTGTCATGCCTCGCGTCAGACCGCTATTCAACGCCAGTTTCAGCGGCACTCTCCATTCCACCGCGCGCACCGCTTCGCTCAAGAATTCCTGTAGGGCTTCTCTTGCGGCGGGATCGAACGCGCACATACTGGTTCCCATTTTTTAGATGCAATCCTCGGGAAATTCGTTGATTCCGTTCCTATCCCCGCCTGACTTCTTTTTGACTCCCCGCCCTTCCTTTGTAACAATCTCCCCTCCCGGGTGGGCACTTGCACCCCTTCCTTCCCGGCCAAATCATTCAGGAGATTTCTCGATGGCGCACAAACGGTGTTTGCTGGCTTCTTTCTCAGCATTGATTCTTCTTTTCATGGTTGTTGGGCGCGCCGCCCCCCGGCCCGATGAGCCTCCCTCGCCGGAGCAGGATGGCACCCTCAAAGCGCTCACGGCCATCGCCGGAGCCGGAATGTTGGATACCCATGCGTTCGCGTTCCTCACGCAGTTGAGCGACGAGATTGGAGGGCGCCTCACCGGCTCCCCTGCCGCCCAGCAGGCCATCACCTGGGGCGCGCAAAGGATGAAAGACATCGGCCTGCAAAACGTCCACACCGAGTCCTGGCAACTTTTCCGCGGATGGACGCGCATCTCGGCCACCGCCCGAATGGTTTCGCCCGCCGAACACCGCCTAACTGTGGACGCTATGGGCTGGGTCGGCTCCACGCCTGAGGGTGGTGCTGAAGGCGACCTCGTTTCCGTGAATATCAACCGCCTCGCGGATGAGATGAAGGAGAACCAGTCGAAATGGTCCGGGAAGGTCCTGCTAATCGTGCAGCGCGGCGTGGCCCCCGAGGATCGCATGAAAAACTTCTCGTCGTTCGGCCCGTTCCTGAAGGCTGCGTATGACGCTCACGCCATCGCCGTCATCGGCGGCCAGGGCGGCTCGAAATCAATCGGCATGCACCTCACGCACACCGGCGCTCTCGGATTCAACACCTATTACGACATTCCCGTCGTCAGCATCGCCGCAGAAGATCAGGACATGCTCGAAAGATTCATCGATCGCGGAAAGACTGTGCAGCTGAAAATGGACGTGCAGAATCGCTTCACTTCCGGCCCTGTGGAGACCGCCAACGTCGTCGGCGAAATCCCCGGAACCGAGCATCCGGAGCAAATCATCGTAGTGGGAGGCCATCTCGATTCTTGGGATCTCGCCGAAGGCTCGACTGACAATGGTTGCGGCGTGGCCACAACGCTCGGCGCCGCGGAAGCCATCGTCAAGTCCGGTTACAAACCCCGCCGCACGCTTCGCTTCGTCTTGTTCACCGGCGAAGAGCAGGGCCTGCTCGGTTCCATCGCTTATGCGAAAGCCCATCAAGCGGAAATGGCCAATCACGTTGCTGCGGTGATTCTCGATAATGGTCAGGGCCCTGTGGATAGCCTCGAACTGGGCGGCCGGGACGACCTCATTCCCGCCGTAAAGAAATTTACGGAAGCCATCGAATCTTTCGGCGATCTCGAAGTCAATGACCACACCGTTTTCGGAACCGACACCGGCCCGTTCATTCTGGCTGGGCTCCCGGGCATCAACCTCGGCCAGGATTCGCCCGACTACAAATACACGCATCACTCACCTGTGGATACGCTCGATAAAGTGAAGCCGGAAATCCTCACTCGCGACGCCACCGTCATGGCGCTCACAGCTTTCTGGATTGCGGATCGCCCCGATCGCCTCGCCACACCCTGGCCTGCGGAAAAGTCCGCTCGCATGCTCGTCGAGAAGCACCAGGACGGGTTCTTGAAGGCTTTCGGACTCTGGCCCTTTGGCGATCTGGGCGCCGAGCCGGAAAAGAAGTAATTCAGGTTTTGCGGCGGCGTGATTTTTCAACGGATCAGCCGCGCAATTAGAAACGCCGCGCTCGCTGCCAGTCCGCCGACGATCACCGTTTGTATTCCTCCGCGCCACGGACTCACGCCCGTGAATCTCCCTTTCACCGCGCCGAATATAAATAGCGCCGCAAGCGTCACGCCCACCGAAACCCAAAGCGCCGTCAGCACGTGTGCTATCAGCATGTACGGCGCCAGCGGAATCAATCCTCCCACCACGTAAGATGCTGCGATGGTTCCGGCACTGCGCCCCGCTCGCGCAGGATCCGGCTCTTCGAGCCCCAGCTCGAACCTCATCATGAAATCCACCCAGCGCTTCTGGTTCCCACAGATGGCGCTCACGACTGGAGCCATTTGCTCTGCCGTCAGCCCGTATTCTCGAAAAACCTTTGCCACCTCTTCGGTTTCAATCTCCGGCAATTCTTCCGTCTCCCGGATTTCTCGAAGGACTTCCGCGGCGTAATGTTCGGCGTCCGTCTTGGCCGCCAGATATCCCCCCAGCCCCATCGCGATGGAGCCGGCGGCGATTTCCGCGAACCCGGCTGTTACGATTAATCCCGTCGCCGTCGCGGCCACCACGCCGGTCAGGCCCGCGGCCAGCGCAAACGGTACCGTCAATCCATCCGACATCCCGATTACGATGTCGCGCACGGCATCGCTCGCCGTGAAATGTGTCTCCACATGAGCCGTTGCAGGCATTGCAACTCCTTCCCGCTCTCTCGATTTCATCCGAGAGGTTCGCCCTCAGCGCTGGCAGGGGTATAATAGCGTGGAGCACGATTCATCAAGGAGGAATCTATGTCTCAATCCGCAGCACCGGGCACGGCGGCCGCCACTCATCAACTTCCGCCGCTGCCTTATTCTTTCGACGCACTTGAACCTTACATTGACGCCAAAACTATGGAAATCCATCACGACAAGCACCACGGAGCTTATGTCACCAATCTCAATAAGGCCCTTGATGGCCACGCCGATCTTCAAAAGCTCTCCGTCGAAGACTTGCTCGCCCATCTCGACCGCGTGCCGGAGAACATCCGCACCGCCGTTCGCAACAATGGCGGTGGGCACATGAATCATTCGATGTTCTGGAAGATTATGAAGAAGGGTGGCGGCGGCGAACCCAAGGGTGAATTGGCCTCCGCCATTTCTTCGGCGTTCGGCTCATTCGCCGAGTTCAAGACAAAATTAGGTCAGGCCGCGACGACGCGCTTCGGCTCCGGGTGGGCCTGGCTGTTCTTCCAGGGCGGCAAACTCGTCGTGGACTCCACGCCCAACCAGGACAACCCGATTATCAATGGCGGCAAGGCGGTCATGGGCCTCGACGTCTGGGAGCACGCCTACTACTTGAAGTATCAGAATCGTCGCCCCGAATATATCGAAGCCTGGTGGAACACCCTTAACTGGGATCAGATCACCGACAACTTCACGCACGCAAAGAAATAAATCCGTCTCCGTAGGAAATATTCGACGGGCCGCGGCCGGTTTCAACTCCGGTTGCGGCCCTTTCGATTCTCAACTCTCCCCTCCCGTGCGTCTTTCATCCATCCGGGCGCGCGGCGGCTCATCCATTTTTCGTATCGCAATGCGGCGCGCTCCAGGTGTTCATAGAGGTGCTTGTGTTTGTATCTCCGCCGCAGTGCAGGCAAAAACGGCCGGAGCTGTTCGTACACGGAGAAAAACTCACCGGTGGATTCGAAGAAAAGCCCTTCGTGCAGCAACCCGTAATTGAGATAGGCGCACGCCTGGTCCCAGTAGGTCGTCACCATTCGCGCCATGGCGCTTTCCCGCGAACCGGGCGGCGTCAGTTGAAACGCTTCTTCGAGCGTCCTTGCGTGGTACTTCCCGAGGAACCATTCGCGGGCTTTTCGCAATTGCGCTTCCCGCCGCAAATCGTAAAGTTGCAGCTGCAGTTGCGCCTGCGCGTGCGTCGGTTTCTTTTGCGCCACGAGTCCTTCTCAGTGCGCCCAGATTTTCTCCGGGTCTGTCTGATAAGGATACACGTGGACCATCCACCCGAAAATGATGGGATGCCAGACCCCTCCCGCCTCTTGGCAGGCACCTTCCGTTGCGATCGTGCCGCCCAGCCCGAATTTCTTCCAATCCGTCTGTGTCGCAGGAGTGCCTTTCGGCGGCGTGCAGAAATTCACGTGCTCGTGCCAGCGCGCCACGCTCAGCGGCACACGCTCGTTCAGTTGGTCCTCCGTAAATCGCCGCGGCGCTGTGTACATCGCTCCTTCGAGTTCATATCCGTCGGCCGTCTTTTTGTACAGCAGCGAAGTCGGATGCTCGGGATTGAATGTGAATTGCGCTTCGTAGGCATAGCGGTAATTCGTGAAGTGGTAGTGCGGCTGCGGCAATTTGGGAAGAAAAATCTGAAATCCATCCGCCAGCGCCACGCGGTAATCCTTGTACTTGTCGATGGACGCGCGCAGTGTTTCCACCATTTTTCCCGCGCGCTCCTGATCTACGGGGTTTGCCGGGCGAAGATCCGTCATCTTCATGTGCGGCCCCATGTCCATGTGCATGTCCCCCATGGCCTCGTGGGCTCCGCGCGCTGCTTCCGGGTCCGACGCCGTATCGTGGTGCATCGTGCCCATGTCCATCCCGCTCATGTCCGTCGGCTTCTGCTGCTGGCTTTGGCTCTGCCCTTGCTGCCCGCTGGCGCGCGTTCCCACCAAAATCAGAAGTGCTGCAATCGAAAAGAGAAATGCCTTTTGCATTGTTTTCATATTCGCGCCTCCTATCTAAGCTAACGCAAGCCCGCCGCGAAAGTTTCGGTCATAAAATGGCCGTCTGCCGCGCCCGATACTTTTTCGCCGAAAAAATGAGGTGGGAGGCTCGCCTGAGTTCGAGCCTCCCGAGGGTAGTGGGGAGGAGATCCGTTCATTTTTACTGCTCCTCATTAAACACGCCCGCGCCAAAAAAGTTGCGCCCCTTCTCATGGACAATAGCCCCCCTTTTGCATACACTCCCCTCAGCGTTTTTGCCCGAAAACCGTTCCCGTTCGATGAAAACGCGGCATTTGAATCCATTCTGTTGCGGGCGCATCTGAGAGGGCATGGCGAGCCTGAGCTTCGTCTCGGCTGATTGGGTCGCGAATCGTCTCGATTCGCCGGAATTCCTCTTTCTCGACCCGCGTAGCCCCCTGCGCTACATGGCCGGGCATCCGAAAAATGCCGTCAGTGCCCCCATCGCCAAGGCTCGCGCTGCCGATGGCGCACTGCTGCCCCCGGAAAAACTCGCCTCCTGGCTCGCCTCACTCGGCCTCGACGACCATCGCACGCCTGTCCTTTACGATGGCGCCGACGGCCGCAACGCCGCCATGCTCGCCTGGCTTCTCATGTATCTAGGCCGCACCGACGTCCACATCATGGAGACGTTTTTCGAAGAATGGCTCGCCGAAAAACGCGAAGTTTTTTATCGTCCTGTCGTTCCCGCGCCCGGAAATTTCTCCGCGCGCCTTAAGCCCCAATTGCGCGTCACCGCCGGCGACCTGCGCGATTCTTCGAGCGTCCGCCTCGTGGATTTTCGCTCCGTCGAGGAATTTACCGGCCAGCTTACGACCGACGGCCGTCCCGGCCACATCCCCGGGGCCGTGAATTTGCCCTGGAATGAATTGAATGGCGCGCAGCAGAAAATCCTTGCTCCGCGTGAAAAGCTCGCAGCGCTTTTTGCTTCCCGCGGAATCGCTCCGGATCGCCCCGCCGTTGCCTATTGCCGCACGGGAGTCCGCGCTGCGCTCGGCTTTCTTGCCCTCGCGGAAATCGGCCTGCCCGTCGCACTCTATGACGGCTCGTTCGCCGATTGGGCGCACAGAGGCTTGCCAGTGGAGACTTCGGAATTTGAGGAGAGGAAGGCCAATGCCTGAATCAAAATTGTTTCCCGTTACCGGAGTCGGCAGTTGGAGCCGTCCGCCCTGGCTCATCCAGGCGCTGCGTCGGCGCCAGGCCGGAGAAATTTCTGCCGCGGAATTTGCCGAAGTCGCTGACCGTGCTGTCCTGGAATGTCTCCGCGCCCAGGAACAGGCGGGCGTGGACATCGTCACCGACGGCGAGCAGCGCCGCGACAATTTTTATTCCTTCGTCGTCGAAAAACTCGGCGGCATGCGCCTCATGAAAGTTTCCGAGCTGATGGATTTCATGAAGGACCGCGCTCGCTACGAGGAAGTTCTCCGCGCCCTCGACGTTCCGGCTTTCGCCATCAAGAGCCCCATCGTCGTGGAAACGTTGCGCGAAAAGGACGGCCTCTCTCTCGATGAATTCGACTTTCTGAAAAAGCACACGAACCATCAGATTAAAATTCCCCTCCCCGGCCCGTACATGCTCACCCGCTCGAGCTGGTTCGAAGGACTCTCCGATAAGATTTATCCGCGTCCCGAAGATCTCGCCGCGAGCGTGGTTAAAATCCTTCGCAGCGAAGTCCTCGCCCTCAAATCTCGCGGCGTGGATTTCATCCAGTTCGACGAGCCCATTCTCAGCCAGATAGTCTACGGCGCGGAGAGCACGGAAACTTTTATGTGCGCCGCTCTGCCCAACCGCCGCGATCCCGTCGAGGAGCTCGAATTCGCCGTCCGCCTCATGAACGAAACCGTCGAAGGCATCGCGGGCGTACGCTTCGGCGTCCACGTCTGCCGCGGCAATTGGAGCCGCCGCGAGGACGTCCTCCTCAAAGGCAATTACGGCCCCATGCTCCCCTATCTCATGCGCATGAATATTCATCAGCTCGTCCTCGAATTCGCCACGCCCCGCGCCGGCGAACTCGAAGTTTTCAAGGAGTATCGCAACGAAAAAGAAATCGGTCTCGGCGTCGTCAATCCCCGCACCGATGAAATCGAGCCGCCCGAACAAATCGTCGCCCGTGTCCGGGAGATCCTGAAGTACTTCGATCCCGAAAAAATATTCCTCAATCCCGATTGTGGTTTTGGCACTTTCGCGGAGCGCAACGTCAACTCCCCGGAGGTCGCCAAGAAAAAAATGGAAACCATTTCGCGTGCGGCACAGATTCTTCGCGCCGAATACCAGGGAAGCGCCGGCCGCAGCGCCGCTGCAATTTCTTGATCTCACTCAAAGGAGAAAACTATGAGCGAAGAAGCCAAGCGTGCTGAAGAAACCTTGAACGGTCTCCATCCCGTAAAACTCTGCGCGATTCTAGATTCCATGACCCAGCCCGATGTCTTGAAGGCGGTGACCGGGCCTTGGAAGGCCCGCGTCGTCTGGCAAAACGGATTCCGCGCGAAATCCTACATGCGCACCCACGCTCAGGAAATGGATGAGCCCGGCGATCTCGACGCCACCGATCAGGCCGCCAGCGCCCACGAACAACTCCTATCCGCAATCGGCGGGTGTCTCGCCGTCGGTTTCGTCTTGAACGCCACGCGCCGCAACATCCGCGTCCACGATCTCGAAATTGTCCTGGAAGGCCATTTCGACAACATCTTGAAATGGGCGGGGGCGAGCGATACCGGCAACCCCGGTTACCGCGGCATTAAGGCCAAGCTCTTCGTCCGCGCCGATGCCGACGAGAAAACTCTCCGCGAGCTGTGGCAACTTGCTTACGAAGGCTCTCCCGTCACGCAATCCGTCGTTCGTGGCACACCTGTCCTCACCGAATTTGAAGCCGTCTGATATCTCCCCCGCCCCAGGCGGCTCGCGGGCCCCGGAAAATCCGGGGCCCGTCTCTTTTCGAGTGAAGATTCGCTTGGGCGCTGCGCTCCGCTGAGAGTACAATTCGCAGTTTGCTTGGATCTTATGCGGGATTTTCTTGCTTCATTTCTCCGCAGGGAACCATGCCGGGGTGGCGTGCGTACCCATTAATCTCTCGAGGGAGATGAAAATGAAAAAGCAACTATCTTTGGCCGCTCTCCTGCTGTCGCTTTTTCTCGCGCCGCTCTTTGCCCGCGCCCAGGCGGAAGCTCCGCAGCTTTTGCAAAGCCCCACCCTCAGCGCTACGCAAATCGCTTTCGCTTTTGCTGGAGACATCTGGGTAGTCTCGCGCGACGGCGGCGAAGCCTTGCGTCTCACCGATGGCCCGGGCAACAAATTCAATCCGCATTTCTCCCCCGATGGTTCGCTCATCGCCTACACCGGCGGGTATGACGGCAACGCCTCTGTGTACGTCATTTCCGCCGCCGGTGGCGCCCCTCGCCGCCTCACGTTTCATCCCGCGGCAGATTTCGTCGCCGGCTGGACGCCCGACGGCAAGAACATCCTCTTCGCCTCCGCCCGCAATGCTTACACGGGTGGTCTCCAACAGCTTTACACCGTTCCAGTCGGCGGCGGCTTCCCCGTTCAACTTCCCCTGCCCATGGCCTATGAAGGTTCCTATTCGCCCGATGGCACGCACATTGCCTACCGCCATCTTCCCCATCCCTTCGGCAACTGGAAACATTATCGCGGCGGCACCGCGGACGCTGTCTGGATTGCCAATCTCGCCGACTCCACGATTGAGGCCGTTCCGCGCACGGATTCCAACGATTTCAATCCCGTCTGGGCCGGAGACAAAATTTATTTCCTCTCCGACCGCAGCGGCCCCGAAACCCTTTTTGTCTACGACACCAAAACGAAAAACGTCGCCGAAGCCGTTCCCAATCGTGGCCTCGAAATCAAGTCCGCTTCTGCAGGCCCGGGTGCGGTCGTGTACGAGCAGTTCGGCTCGATCCATCTCCTCGACCTCGCTTCCGGCCGTGAACACCCCGTTAAAATTCATGTGAGCGGCGATTTCCCGGGAGTCCGCCCGCATTTCGAAACCGTCGAGAAGCACATTCTTGCCGCCGGCATTTCTCCCACCGGCGCGCGCGCTGTTTTTGAATCCCACGGCGAAATCCTTACCGTCCCCGCCGAGAAGGGCGACATCCGCAATCTGACGAATTCTCCCTCTGTCGCCGATCGCGATCCCTCATGGTCTCCCGATGGAAAATCTATCGCCTATTTTTCCGATGAGTCCGGCGAATACACCCTGCACATTCGCGATCAAAGCGGCCTCGGTGAAGTGAAAAAGATTTCTCTCGGCCAGCCTCCCTCGTATTTCTATGAGCCTCACTGGTCACCCGACAACAAGAAGATTGCCTACACCGACAAGCGCCTCAGCGTGTGGTACGTGGATCTCGAAAAACAAGCGCCCGTAAAGATTGATTCCGACACTTTCGAATCCCCCGAGCGCGGCCTGAATCCTGTCTGGTCGCCCGACAGCCGCTGGATCGCCTACACGAAAACTCTCACCAATCACATGCGCTCCGTTTTCGTTTATTCCCTCGAGACTGGCAAATCCACGCAGGTCACCGACGGCCTGAGCGACGCGGAATTCGCCGCCTTCGACAAGAACGGAAAATATCTTTACTTCGCCGCCAGCACCAACGTCGGCCCCTCGACCGGCTGGCTCGACATGTCCAGCTACGATCATTCGGTGACTCGCAGCATTTACGCCGTCGTTCTGCGGAAGGACTTGCCCTCGCCCCTCGCTCCAGAAAGTGATGAGGAAAAAGCCGCCGCCGAAAAATCCGATTCCGCCGGGAAAGATCAAAAGGACCAGAAAGATCAGGCCACCGGCGCGGAAAAGCCCGCGGAAAAAGGAAAAGACGAAAAGAAGGAGCCTTCTCCCGTCTCCATCGATTTCGACAACATCAGCCAGCGCATTCTCGCTCTTCCCATTCCGGCCAAGGATTTCGTCGCTCTCGAATCTGGAAAATCCGGTGAGCTTTTTCTTCTCGACGTGCCTCGCGGCGCACAGGAGCCCGGCGGCACGCTTTCCAAGTTCACTCTCGACAAGCGCAAGGTGGACGTCTTTCTTCCCGGCGTCACCGAGTTCGACGTTTCATTTAACGGCGAAAAAATTCTTGTCCGCCAGGGCGATAAATATTCCATCGCGCCCACGGCCGCGCCTCCCAAGCCCGGCGACGGCGCGCTGAAGCTCGACACCATGGAAGTTTGGGTGGATCCGCGCGCCGAATGGGAGCAGATGTATCGCGAAGTCTGGCGCATCCAGCGCGATTTCCTCTACGACCCGCATCTCCACGGCCTCGATCTCGCCGCAACGGAAAAGAAATTTGCCGCGTTTCTTCCCGGCATCGCCAGTCGCGGCGACCTCAACTATCTCTTCGCGGAGATGCTCGGCCAGATCAACATCGGCCACATGTTCGTCGCCGGCGGCGATTTTCCGGAAATCAAGCGCGTCAAAGTCGGCCTGCTCGGCGCGGACTACACGCTCGAAAACGGCCGCTACCGCTTCGCAAAAATTTTTAATGGCGAAAACTGGAATCCCCAGCTTCGCGCTCCGCTCACGCAGCCGGGCGTCAACGTTGTTGCCGGCGAATATCTTCTCGCCGTGAACGGCCGCGAGCTTCACGCCTCCGACGAAATCTATAGCTTTTTCCAGGAGACCGCCGGCAAGCAGGTCGTCTTAAAAGTCGGCCCCAACACCGATGGCTCCGCCTCGCGCGATGTCACCGTCATTCCCCTCGAAGAGGAAACCAATCTCCGCAATCGTGATTGGATCGAGAGCAACCGCCGCAAAGTGGACGAGCTCTCCGGCGGCCGTCTCGCCTACGTCTATCTGCCCAACACTGCGGGCGCCGGCTTCACCAATTTCAATCGCTACTATTTCGCGCAGGTTGGTAAAGAGGGCGCGGTCATCGACGAACGCTTCAATGGCGGCGGTTCCATCGCCGATTACATCATCGAATACATGCAGCGCAAGCTCTGGAGCTACTGGCTCACTCGCGAGGGCCAGGTTTTCACTTCACCTCTCGACGCCATTTACGGCCCCAAAGCGATGATCATCAATCAAATGGCCGGCTCCGGTGGAGACGCCATGCCCTGGATGTTCAAGCATGTCGCGCTCGGCCCGCTCGTCGGCAAGCGCTCTTGGGGCGGCCTTGTCGGCATTTACGACTATCCCGAACTCATCGACGGCGGCTTTGTCACCGCGCCGCGCGTCGCCTTCTTCAATCCCGATGGCGAATGGGAAGTCGAAAACCACGGCGTGGATCCCGACTTCGATGTCGAACTCGATCCCGTCGCCTGGCGCAAGGGCCACGACGCTCAGCTTGAAAAAGCCGTCCAAGTGGTCCTCGACGAACTGAAAAAACATCCCGCGCCGAATCTGACGCCGCCGCATCCTCCCTTTCCGAACTATTCAAAATAGCCCGGGACTCTGGCGCTGCGTTGAATTTCACCCCGTCGCCCGAAGTCTGCCCCGGCGCCTTCCCGCCAGGAGTGTGGCAGGCATCTCGCCGGGCTTCCCGCGCACGTCTCGCCGCCAATCCGGTTGAATCGCGCCCCGGCTCTGATATATTCGCTGCGCCAGCCCGCGCGAGTTGGTCGTAGGGGCGCCGATTGCCCGCCCCGATGTGCGCTTCTCGCGTCCCGATGGTTTCTATCGGGACGGCAATCGGGGCTGCGCCCGCTTGTACGGATTGGTCGTAGGGGCACTGCATGCCTGCCCGCCCCGATGTGCGCTTCTCGCATCTCGATGGTTTTTATCGGGACGGCAATCGGGGCTGCGCCCGCTCGCGCAGTTTGGTCGTAGGGGCGCTGCTCGCTGCGCCCGGCTGTGCGGGTGGTGTCGTAGGGGCGCTGCTCGCTGCGCCCGCTCAATCAAGGAGCTTGTCCTCACTTGAAAAAGAAAATTCGCGTCGTGCAATTCGGAGTGGGCCCTATCGGCGCCTCCATCGTCCGTCTGATGCGCGAAAAACACGCGCTCGAAATCGCCGGCGCCGTGGATACCGACCCCGCCAAAGCGGGCCGCGATCTCGGCGAAGTCGTAGGCGCACCCGACGCCCCCTGGGGCGTTCCCGTCGTCACCGATGCCCACGAACTCCTCGAGCGCCAGGTGGACGTCGTCACGCATTGCACCTCTTCCTATCTCCGCGACGTCGCCGCGCAGCTTCTCTCGTGCCTCGATGCCGGCTGCTGCATTGTCTCCACCTGCGAAGAGCTCGCCTATCCCTTCCGCAAGCATCCCGATCTTTCGGCGCAGCTCGATACCGCCGCCAAAGAAGAAGGCGTAGCGCTCGTCGGCACGGGCGTGAACCCGGGATTCGTGATGGATAAGCTGCTGCTGACGCTCGCCACAGTTTCACAACGCGTCGATTCCGCGCGCGCCGTGCGCGTCGTCGATGCCTCCAAGCGCCGCCTCCCGCTCCAGAAAAAAATCGGCGCAGGAATGACGCCAGAAGAATTTCGCGAAAAAGTTGCCGCCGGAATCATCAAGCATCACGGCTTGCCGGAATCCGTCGCCATGGTCGCCGACGGCCTGGGCTTCGCGATAGACGATATTTCCGAGGCAATTGAACCGGTCATCGCCGCCGAGCGCGTCAAAACTGAATTTTTGGAAGTCGCCGCAGGGCAGGTCGCCGGAGTCCACCAGATTGCCCGCGGAACCGCGGGCGGCGAAGAAAAAGTCTTCATGGAACTCAAAATGTACGTCGGCGCGAAGGAATCTTCCGATACCCTCGAGCTTGCGGGCGAGCCCAATATCCGCCTCACCATTCCGGGAGGCACGCACGGCGATATCGCCACCGCCGCCGTCGTCGTCAATATGATTCCCGTAATTGTCGCCGCTCCTGCAGGCCTGCGCACCTCCCGCGACTTGCCTATGTCCTTCTTCGCCCCTACCGCCAAGCCCTGACTGGCTGGCAGTTCCGTGACCGGGGTTGGCGGTCGATCGGACTTTCCTAAACCGTGTTTGTGTCTCGATTAGAATTTGCGATTTCCCTTTGTTTTCAATGATTTAGCTCCAATCTTGTTTCTGGGTGTGTCTCGATTAGAAATCGCCTCCCGGGCAAAAGAGCGAAAGGCGGGGAGATGTCCCCGCCTCTACAAGTTGCTCTTAATTTCTCCATAAGTTTAGCACATATTAGTCAGGAAGTCAAGTACCAGAACTAGGAAAAAATCGGTGGGCCAGACGGATCTGTGAGTCTAAAAGAGATATTCGGTTATTCAGCTATCGCAACCCGTCCTCAAGACGGTCGCTCGGAAAAAGACAGCCGAGCAATCTGCTCCTTGTGGTCGCTCAACATAGCGCGTAATTGCGTCATGGTCGTCAAGCGATCATGGCTAGCGAGCGGAATTTTGAGGGCGGAAAGGTCTTTCCTTAGACTCCCGTACAGGTGTTGATAGGAGCAGATCTGCGTCGGCCAGTAGTGAAGCTGAGAGCTGCACCAGCCTGGGTCTAGGGGGCTCTGGAGGGTTTTCGAGCCCTTCATACCTTCATCTGCTTCCAGATATCTCCTGTCTAAATCATCCCATCCACTGATCAAGTCATCGCACCTGCGTTCGAGGCTTTCCAGAAACGCCGCAGCTAGCTTTTCTCGAGGTTGCCCTTTTCTGTGCTCGTCACGCCAAGTGAAAAAAGATGCGAAGTAGAGGCACCCAAGGGTCACAGCCCCGAAGACGAAGAACAACACCCACTTGAGGACGGAGCCACTCGTTATCAAAGGCATCAAAATAAATTGCGCAGCGTTAAGGATGATTGACGCTACGCCGCTCATAAATAGCTTTGTGTGGTGACAAATTGCCCGGCTCCAGAGCGTCCACTCAGACATATTCACCTCGCCCGACACGGTAGAGGACACTGCAGACCTCATTAGATTCATAGTTCACACTTATAATTCCAGATGGCGAATGTAAGCCATTTCCTAGGAGTATCATAAATCTTACTGGAAGGACTTTGTAGTGCTCCTTCCATTGAGGCGGGCGATGCGAATAGGAGCGAGGACTTCACACTTTAGGATGAGGCTTGTGATGGCTGCAGTTGGGCTTGTTTTCCTCGTTCTGCCGTGTCGGAGTCAAAATGCACCAGAACACGTAACGGGAACTAAAACTGCCTACGGATTTTGCTCCGATGCCATGGATTGGAAGGTGCTCGTGTCTTCGAGTCTTGAAACTTCGGCGCAGGTCACGAGCGTACCCTGCGAGACGGAGTTTGTCATCTTGGGTGCAGCTGTTCGCTGGCGGGTTCCGGTTCGGACCAAAGATGGAAAACTAACAGGCTATGTCGTGGAGACCATGCTCCAGGACACTCCTTCGTCGCGTCACGTAGGGCCGGGGCCTCACGGCGCGCCCACAACATCGGAGGTCAGTTCGCTTCAAGAGTTGGATAGGCTGCACGCTGTAATTTTTCAACTCACAATCCATCCATGCCAGAACATCGGTGCGGCTGCGACGATTGTAGAGTCGGATCCGGAGCAAGTAGCTCATCTGCTGCAGAGCCAAGGGGCGCGCCAAATCATGGATTCGGGCGTGACCCTCGACGAGTATCTGCGCGTAGCATTAGTTCTGGATTGTCTAACCCATGGACAAAGGCAATATCAACTTCCCAGGTTCCAATGGAACATCCAAAAGTCAGACGTCATCAATGCTTCGGCAATTCCAAGCCAAAATATGATCGTGGTTACGACGGGCATAATTGAATTCACCCGGGACGATCCGGGAGAACTAGCTTTCGCTGTTGCTCACGAGATTGGGCACCTGGTGGATCAGCCGTCGGGGTGCGCCGCGGCAATCCAGCGCGAACAGATCATCGCTTTCACTGAGGAGGGAGCACAGAGGGCATGCGAGCGTCGCGCGGACTCTATTGGATTCCAGTACCTAGTGGGAGCTGGTTTAAATCCTTATGAGGCCGCCGCGTACTTTGGTCGGATGCAAATGTTTTCGGGCAACCCGGGACTTTTTGCACAGTTCCTTTCCGACCACCCAATTGACGCCGAAAGAATTCAGAATTTGAGGAACCTTTTAATCGCGCTGCTGCAAAACCACTAGGGACTCAACACAGTCGGATGATTTTGTCAGAATTGAGCGCTGCTGCGGTGGTGCGTCACATCTCCCTATGATTTGGGATCCATGGCGAGGGGTTTGGATGTTGTATAATCAATTCGCAGGGCCGGCACACTTGCCAAAAGGGGGGTGACACCGCGGGCCCGGATCGGTGAGGTTTATGGGGCGCCGATCTCCATTCACTTCCAATGAAAAAGAATGAATTTGTTATCGTTGGAGGGCTCCTACTGGGCTTATGGCTGCTGAGCAACCCGCGTTGTGTCAGGGGTTGCCGTTCGGTGGCTGAACATCTGGTGGACCACGCGATTGACGACTTCTTCGCGAGCCTCCTCTAACGGGATATCGTGCAAGACACAAGGCCCGACATATCGTCGGGCCTTGCTATCTAAAAACGGCAATCAATGGAATTTCTTTTTCAATCACCGCGAAATCCGCGTCCGACGTGATAATCGCCGCTTTTCGCAAACGCGCCAGCGCCGCAGCGAAGCAGTCGGCGTACGGCAGCTTGTATCGCGCCTTGAACTCCGCAGCCACCTTGGTCTGTGCCACGTCCGCCGGAATCACATCGATCGGCAGTTGCGCAATATAGGCCATCGCCCTCTGCGCATCCTCTTGCCCCCGGTCGCGCCAGATCGAGTAATACACTTCGCCCCAGTTCACCACGCTCATCAGCACTTCCCGCTTGTCTTCCCCGGCCGCCAGCAAAACCTCTTTCACTTTCTCGGCCCCCGGACGCCCGAGAAAAAAAGTCATTAGAGCGCTCGCGTCCAGAACGATGCGCTTCACAGTGCGCGGTCCTTCTTGCGCTCTTCGAGCAGAATGTCCAGAGCCCGGCTCCCCTTCAGCCACCCGCACAGGCTTTTGATAAATTCCGGCGTCAGCGGCTGCAGAATCAGTCGGTTGCTCTCCTCGATGAACACTACGCGCGTGCCTTTGCGAATCGCGTATTTCCGCCGCAGCTTCGAGGGGATCACGATCTGCCCCTTGGTCGTCACCGTCGAACTGTCATTCATCTCCCATCTCCCGTTGTACTTTAGACATGAAGTATGACATGCCAATAAATGTAAGTCAAGACTGGAATGTAATACTAGCTCGATTTGATGACTGTCTTGGGTCCCCATGTTTGCGGAGCAAACGTGGGGTAGCTGTTTGAACTCCCCTCGAGCTTCCTTCAAGCCCCTTCGTTCGCCTGTTGAACGGGTGGTCCCGGCCCGCTCCATGGTTCTTGTTCCTCTCCTGAGAGTTACGGATCACTCCAAGAATTCCCAGTCCCGGTACTTGACTTGATACTTAATTCGTGCTATACTTACTCCACTGAAATCAAACAATTTAGCGGAGCGGGGGAGGAACCCCTTCATTCCCATTTCCAGAGGCGCGCAATTTCTAATCGAGACACACCCAGAAACAAGATGCAACCTAACTCATTGAAAACAAAAGCTGGAGACAAATTCTAATCGAGACACAACACATGTTTTGGCCAGCTCAAATTCACCGTCGGCCCGCATCGAGCGAGTCTTATCCAGCCTCGAGTCTCAAGTCTCTAGCCTCAAGCATCCAGAATTCTAATCGGGACACCCTCACGAATAGAAACGCATGCAACCCATTGAAAACAAACAACGGGAGATCACTCTAATCGGGACAAATCACATGTTTTCCCGCGCACATTTTCAGATCGCGTACTGGAACCAGCGTGGCCCCCACTGGATCGCGGCTCTTTGCCGTTTACGGTACTAGACCTCGAAGGAGGGACACCGCGTCCATCAACTGATGACCAATCCGGGGCTACGGCTTTTGCTAGAAGCGGGCGACCGCCGCGTGATCAATGGATGGTAAAGGTTTGCGGGAGGGAAGAGCCGCCGCCGGGGGGAGGGTTGAAAACGCTTACCTGGGCCGTGCCTGCAGTGGTCAAGAGTTGGGGCGGCACGGTGGCATTCAGTGTTTGGAGGTCAACCAGGGTTGTCGTGAGTTGCGTAATTGTTCCCGCATTGTTCCAGAGGACGACGGATCCCTTGTCAAACAAGGTCCCGTGAACGGTAAGGGTAAAACCCATTGAACCGGCGGTGGCGCTGGTCTGGGAAAGGGAAGTGATAGTCGGGAGCGGGCGTTGCGGCCCGACGCTGGAGAAACCCACAAATGCGTCGATCGCATTATTCGTATCGTTTGGAACCAGGTTTGAAGCGATTGATTGATATGCCAGGCCGTGCCCGTTCCCGCTGATCACCGGGAAGAGGGTGAAGGAGTCGTCGTTGGGGAGACCTCCTGTGGAAGTAAGGTAAACGATCACCGTATAGGGCACGCAGCCCGCTGGCGGAGGAGCCTCCAAGCAGATATTGCGAACGAAAATACTATCACCAGGTGGCGCAAGCGGAGGGCTGATGGCAAGAGGGTCAGTGGGCTGAATGGTTTCGAACGCGACGAGGCCGTTATCGCTAACCGAGAGCGCTACGCTGCTGCTACCGAATGTCTGAAAGCCCGGAAATGTCAGAACGCCGGCGGTTCCGTCCAGCGCTTGAGATACCAAAATCGTCTTTAGAACGCACCCGGCAACAGCCGGGAAGCAAGTGTCGCGGACATAAAATTGAAAAGTATGTCCTGTGCTCGGAGCGGAGACGAGGTTGCTGGCGAACGATTGCAAGGCAATAAAGCGCCCGTTCGGACTGATGGCAGCAGCGAAGGAGTTGTCATCCCCCTGAGCCCCGGTGGGGTCTGCCGTGACAAGAGTAGTTGTCTTTGGATTTGCAATACGATCGCGCAGGTACACTTGGGATTTCCCGTTGGTGACGCCGGTCACCAAGTTGGTAGCGGCGGAACTAAACGCGACGAAACGACCATCCCCGCTGATGCTGGCACAGTTGCTTAGGCTGAAACATCGGGCGTCTGAGGTTGCATTTCCCGGGACGCCGGCGTCGCTCACGGATACAAGCTCCGCTCGGGTATTGGCGACGACGGGGGCCACGAAAATTTGTGTCCCCGAAACCCCCTGCACCAGGTTTGTATTGCTTGAACCAAACGCCACAAAATTTCCGTCGGCGCTGATCGCACCACAATCACCAACCACCGCTGCGGTTCCATCCACTGCCCTCGTAATGAGGGTCGGCACTAAGGTGCTGGTGTCAATCACGTAAAGGTCAACAGCGCCGTTTTTGTCCTGGGGGTCCAGGCCCTCCGTTGTACTAATAACGAACCGGGCGCCGCCGCCCGTCACGGGATCGCTCAAGGTATTAGGGAAACAAGTAGCGAGGCTGCCGTTGCTGCCCGGCCCCACTTCGTGGATGAGCGTTGTGTTGGGAACACCCAAGGAAGTTTGTCGCAAGAAGGCGCCAATCAGAAATCCCGGCCCCAATAGGTCGGGAGATGTGGAGAAAAAGGCCACGAACTTACCGTCGGAGCCGATCGAGGGGTTCCCGCCACCCTGACTGGCTTGGGCTCCGTTCGCCTGCACGCTGGCGCGCTCCAAGATGACCGTCGGGGGGGGATTGTTGATCGTCGTCATATTACTCGCGCTTTTGTCGCTGTTATCAATGTCGCCTGGTGGGGCGTTAACTGTGGCTGTGTTCGTGACCATTTCCGCTGTCGACGGGAGCACCGTCAGCGTAATCGTGCTGTTCGTGCCCACAACTAAAGACGCCGAGTTCGTGCATGTCACCGTCTGGCCCGAAGCCGCGCAGCTCCAGTTCGTCGCGCCAATCATGCCCGCGCCGGAGACAAAGGCCAAACCGGCCGGCAGAGTATCGGTCACGATGATCGGGCCAGTGGCATCGGCGTTGCCGATGTTCGTGACAGTCAGCGTATAGACGCCATTGACGCCTATGGTGAAGGGGTCAGTGTGCATCATTGACAGCGAGAGGTCCGGCGCTGCGGCCGGGTTGACAATCGTCATGTTCGAAGACGACTTGTCGGTCCCATTGGGGTTTATGTCGCCCGCGTCAGACACTCTAGCCGTGTTGGTCACGCTGGGCACCGCTGCGGTACCCACAGTCACGCCCAGGCCGAGCAGGCTACTCACCCCCGGGTTGATGGGGAAGGTGTTGATGCAAGTTACTATCTGTCCCGACGCCGAGCAATTCCAGTTCACGCCTGCAAACGAGCCGAACACCAGGCCGTTTGGCAGCGTGTCGGTCACAGTGATCGGCGACGCGGTTGTGGTGGTGGTTGCCCCCGGCCCCACGTTGGTTACCGTCAGCGTGTATGTCCCAGTCACGCCTACGGTGAAGTTCCCCATATTGCTCTTGGTTATGCTCAAGTCTGCCCCGGGCGGGTTGACGGTCGTCATATTTGAAGACGACTTATCGGTCCCGTTGGGGTTCGTGTCGCCCGGGTTGTCTGACACCATGGCCGTGTTCGTGACCGATCCCGCCGTCAACGGGCTCACCGTCAGCGCGATCGTGGTTGAAGCATTCGGCGCCAGCGGGCCGTTGTTAGTGCAAATCACCGTCTGGCCAAGGGGTCGCGGGCAGATCCAGCCTGTCCCTGTGCCGGAGACGAAGCCGAAAATGACTGGCAGCACATCGGTTACGGTGATGGCACCCTGGGTGTTGACCAAGCCGACGTTCTGGACAGTCAAGGCGTAGGTGCCGTTGACGCCCACGGTGAATGGATCAGTGTGGGTCTTCATTATCGCCAAATCAGGCCCCGGAGCATTAATGGTGAACTGAAGCTGGTTGGAGTCCACCCTGAGACCATTTAAGTTACCTAAGCTACCTTGACATTTAAAGAAAAGGCTTACCATAACCATGCCTTGAGTTGATACACACTGGCTGGGGATCTGAGCGGTGACGTGATTCACGTCGACGAAAGTGGTAGGTAGACTCGTACAATGCGCCGCAGAGCCAAAGTCAAGGCCTTCTCCCGGACTGAGGCTTGTGCCAAACACTGTCAAGGTGAAGCTATTGGACCCCTTCTGGATATTGTTCGGTGTGAGAGACCCGATATTGATGGAACCGGGACAAAACGAAGGGATTTCGATGAAAGTGCCGCAGCCATTCAATGAGACGCACAGCCCCAACAGCATAGCGAGCAGGGCCAAGGTTGGGGCCGCTGTCGAAGCCCTGCGACACGCGGCCAGCACGCGAGTCGCAAACCTCTTTTCCGCGCCAAGCGTGGGGCTTGTTGAAGGATGCGATAGCCAACGCAGGAATCGGGAGCGCCGCGCAGCCGCACGAAATCTCGGAGCCAAGTTCGCCTTGGCGAGGCCGGCGAGATGGGACAGGAACCGGGACATGAACGAGCTCCCCGATGAGCGGTGCGCTGTTCCAGGTTTTGGGCCGGATGCTAGGTGCCTTTCCTATCACCCGGACATTCCGATTTCAAACTGGTCCGTGAACTGAGCGCTTTTCTACTCCCGGCGCCCTCAGGTTGTCAAGCGCGAAGCACCGCCGCCGCGAGTTGCGTGGCAGGCGCGCCGTCAGGGTTTTTGCCAGAAGCGGGCGACGGCGGCGTAATCCACATCTTCACGGGCGGCGGCTTTTACGGCGGAGTAGGTTTCGAAACTGGCCGCGGCGGCGGGAAGCGCGAGGCCCAACTCCTTCGCGAGATCTAGAGCGAGCTTCATATCCTTGTGCATGAGGCGCAGCGGAAAGCTGGGAGGAAAATTTCCGGCAAGGATTTGCGGGGCTTTGACGTCGAGGACAGCGGCGCGGGCCATGCTCGATTGCATGACTTCGACGAGGCGCTCGCCAGGGACTCCGGCGCGCGTGACGAGGGCCAGCGCTTCCGAAAAAGCATCCACCTCAAGCGCCAGCAGCAGATTCATCGCGAGCTTGACGGTTTGCCCCGCGCCGCTGGGTCCGAGGTGGAAGAAACGCTTGCCCATGGCGGCGAGGACGGGCTCGACTTTTTCGAGGACTTCTTTTTTTCCGCCGACCATGAAGACGAGTTCGCCTTTTTCGGCGCCCCAAGTGCCGCCGGTGACGGGCGCGTCGAGCGCATCCACGCCGCGTTCGGCGCAGGCCGCGGCTTCGCGGCGGGCGAGCGAAGGCGAAACGGTGCTCGAATCGATCAGGACGCTGCCTTTGCGCAGGCCTTCGAGCGCACCGCTCGCGCCCCAGAGAATTTCTTCGACGGCGGGCGGATCGCTGACGATGGTGAGCAGAACGTCCGATTGCGCGGCCGCCTCGCGAGCGGAACTGGCGCGGCGCGCGCCCGCGCGGACCAGATCTTCATCGCGGCCCGCAGTGCGATTCCAGACGGTGAGCGGAAAGCCTGCCTTCAGAAGATTCGCGGCCATCGGCCGCCCCATGAGTCCTAAGCCAATCAGTCCGACGGCAGGCTTCATCCGGGCCTCCTCGCGCGCGGGGAATGGAAATGTTTCGAGCGAAGAGGATAACCGAAGTCTGGAGGTTGGAGGGTGGAAGTTAGAGGTTAGAAATCAGAAGGCGGCTAAAACTCGGAGGTGGCGGCGGATTCGGCCGATGCGGGCACGGGGGACTCCGAGGAATCGCACCAGGGGCCAAGCCTGACGAGGCACTGATAGGGAATTTCAAGGCGATGCGTTTTTTCGCGGCCTTTTTGGACGAAGCGCTCGAGGAGATAAATCGCCTTGCCGGAATCCTCGGCGAGCACGCCGGAGGCGGAGAATTGCATGTCTCCGGCGCGATACAGCGCGCGCACCTGTTTACCAACGAGTGAGCTATAGCGCTGCATACCGAGACAGTCTCTCCGACAGGCGAGAAACGGTCAATAGTACGAATGGCTCAGGCGGAGGAATTTATGAATGCAAGGCGAATCAATGATGCGCGGCGGTGGGAGGCGCGGAAGAGGGAGCCGGGGCATAGCCGGCATCGAGAGATTTCAGGCGTAAATCGGCGGTGACAATCAAAATGAGCGTCGCGACGACGCTCATCGCGAGATAGGCATACACAATGGGAAGCACCCAGCCAAGCGCGCCGGAATCCGCGCGAGTGAAGCGCCACACGAAGACTCCCGCGACGAGACCCACAAAAATGGCGATATGGCGGCTCGCACGGGCGATTTTGAGAGGGCGCGCGCAGCCCGGACATTCGAGGTCATTCGAAAACGCGAGGACTTTGCCAGCGGGCACAACGGCGAAGCACATGGGGCATTTGCGTGCGGCCACGAAAGCACCTCCGGAACAACCGAACACAATAGCAAGGAGAACGCGAAAAAGAAAAGCGGTCAGACCACGGCGAATTCGACGCGGTGGCGAAGTGGGTCAATGCGCTCGGCCTGAACGCGCAGGCGATCGCCGAGGCGAAAGATTTTTTTTCCGCGCGCAGCGACGAGCGAGTGATCGCGCTCGCGATATTGAAAGCGCTCGGCGAAAATTTCTTCGAGGCGGTTCACGGGCACCAGGCCTTCAACAAAGATGTCCATCAGCTCAACGAAGAAACCGAATTTCTGTACGGAAATTACAAGCGCTTCGTAGATTTCGCCGAGATGCGACTCCATGAATTGCGCGGTCTTCCAATCCACCAGCTCGCGCTCGGCGGCGTCGGCGCGGCGTTCGGCTTCGGAACTTTCCGCGGCGATGGCTTCAAGCTCAACCCGGCGGTACGGGCCCGGGGCGGGCGCGGGATTTTCGTGAGCCCCGGCGTGGCCGGAGGGCGCCGGCGAAGGATTTTCGAGCGCCCATTTCAAAACGCGATGAACGATCAAATCGGGGTAGCGGCGAATGGGCGAAGTGAAATGCGTGTATTCCTCGGCGGCCAAAGCGAAATGGCCGAGCGCATCGGCGGAGTAACGCGCCTGACGAAGGGAGCGGAGCATGAGGTAAGAAAGAATGCGCTCTTCGGGACGGCCGGCGATTTTTTCGGCGAGACGCTGGTAGTGCTCCGGGCGAATAGCAATGTCATCGGACGCGGGAAGGGTGAGAACCATGGGGCGCATGCGGCCGTGGCGTTCGCGCCCAGCGGGGCGCACCTGGCCGTGCTTCACGGGAATGCGGCGCTCGGCGAGATCGGGAACGCCGAGCGAATAGCCGAAGGCGCGGGCGAGATCCTCGAACTCGAGAACCTTCTTGGGATCGGGCTTTTCGTGCACGCGGTGGAGAGAGCCTAGGCCACGCTTTTCAAGATAGCGCGCGACGGCTTCGTTTGCGGCGAGCATGAATTCCTCGATGATGCGGTGGGCGATATTGCGTTCGCTGCGCACGATGCCGACCATGTGGCCGAGCGCGTCGAATTCGATGACCGGCTCAGGCAAATCAAAATCAATCGAGCCGCGGCGCATGCGGCGAGCGTTCAGCAGGAGGGCCAGCTCGCGCATTTTTTCAAATTCGCCCGCAAGTGCGGCGAAATCCTTTCGCGCGCCGGCATCGCCTTCGAGAACTTTGTTGACGGCAGTGTAGGTCATGCGCGCGGCAGAGCAAATCACGCCGGAAGCAAATTCTGCGCCGACAGGTTGGCCCGCGACATCGAACTCCATCAGAACGCTCATGACCAAGCGGTCCACCGCGGGATTGAGAGAGCAAATGCCGTTGGAGAGTTCCTCGGGCAGCATGGGCACGGCGCGATTGGGGAAATATACGGAAGTGCCGCGAAGGCGGGCTTCGCGATCGAGCTCGGAGGCGCGGCGGACGTAGTGCGCGACGTCGGCAATGTGCACCTGAAGATGAAAGCCGCCCGCGCGGCGCTCAACGTAGACGGCATCGTCGAAATCGCGCGCCGTTTCGCCATCAATGGTGACGATGGGAAGATTGCGGAAATCGCGGCGACCAGCGAGGTCGTTGGCGCGGACCTGGGGAAAAACAGTTTGCGCTTCGCGCGCAACTTCGGGAGAAAAAGTGTGCGGGATGTGGTGCTTGCGAAGAATGATTTCGACGTCCACGCCGATTTCGCCCGGCTTGCCCAGGATTTCGACGACGCGTCCGACAGGAGGCGCGCCGCCGCGCGGATAACGCGTGACTTCGACATTCACGACAGAGCCATCGAGCTCCGGCAAACGGACCTGGCGGCTTGCCGGCTGGCGAGCGCCGACCGCAAGGCCGAGTTTTTCGCGCAATTCGGGAGTTAGCTCTTCGCCCGCGGGAATGAAGATTTCATGCAGCAGGCGGACGTCATAGGGAAGAACAAGATTTCCGCGCGGGTCATAGCGAAACAGGCCCACGACCGTGGGATGCTGACGCTCGAGGACTTCGAGGATGCGGCCTTCGGCGCGGCCATCGGGGCGGCGGCGCTCAAGGCGCGCCTGAACGCGATCGCCATGCATGGCGTCCGCGAGGCGGTCGCGACCGATGAAGAGGTCGCCTTCGAGGCCGGGAACTTTGGTATCCGGCACGACAAAACCATAGCCATCGCGGTGGGCGACCAGCCGGCCGGTGATTAAATTGGGGTCGCGACTGAGGCGCGTCGAGGAAGTAAGCTGGGCGGGCGAAGCGCCTGACGCGCCGCTGGGGGCCGACTGGGTGGATGTGGCCGGAGCGGGGCCCTTGCGGGCTGCGCGGAAGCGATTTCCGGACGCTTTCTCCACAAGGCTTTTGCGAACAAGCGAGCCGAGCAGCTTTGCCAGCGCTCGGCGGCCGCGATGGTGAAGCCCCATCTCGCCAGCTATCTCCCGGATGGTGAGGGCGCGTCCCGAATGGAGAAGGAATTCGAGGGCTGCCTCAGGCGTGACTTCGGGGGGACGGGAAGGCTGCTCGGAAGAGAATTGAGGTGGCGTGCGTTTCATGGCTTCAGGGCCGCGGCCATTTTACTTGCAAAAGTAGCGCCCCCGGCCGCAACTTTTTGCATAATTCGGGGTTGAATGGCCAGAGCAGTCAGAACCTCGATGCTTGCCACCACACGCGAGCGCGAGGACTCACACCCAAGGGACGTAGCATGAATGGGGAGGTGGTCTGACCTGGCCGCCTCCCCATTCCCCTTCAAGCCAAAACGCAGCAATTGGAAAGCGCGCTCAGGGTTTTCGCGGGGCTTCGTCGTTCTCCTTAACGTCCACCGAAAAAATCAGAAAATTGCTGAAGGAATGCTCCACGTGATAGCGCAGATCGCCGAAATCGGAATATACCTCGGCGGATTCTGGGAGCCAGAGAGTCACCGGGCGGGTCTTAAACTGCACCGGAGCGTAATCAATGGAGACGCCTTCGCCGCGGAGATGAATGCGCGGGACGCCTTCGATGAGATTGGTTTCGAGATGCAGGATTTGGTAGGAATCGGCGGCGATCCACGCACGACCCTTGAGTTTTGCCGGGTAATCGGCGTCGGACGTTTGGAAGGCGCGGATGCGGCTGGGCCTGTCGCGGCGCTGGACGAAATGAACGACCCACGCGGTGCGGCCTTTCCAGTCTCCCAGGCCTTCGCAGCGCATGTCATATTCTCCGGAATAATAGGGATGAAAAATCAGGGCCATGGCCGGGAGGCCGGAATCCGAAATTCTTCCCGAGTAAGCGTCAAAGGCATTTTTTCCATTGCGGGTTTCCGTGACCAGGAGCGTGCCCGGGCGGGATTCCTTGATGAAAACCAGGTAGTCGAACACGCCGGTTTGCGATTCCTGGGGGTTGTTGAAATCATCGAGGACCTCATACCGAATGCGCTCGCGGGCCGTGAAATTCTGGAGATTGGTGACCAGCTCAACGGCGTGCACCGCGGCCTGGGCGAGGACATCCTCGAGAGCGCACGGAGGGGTCTGCGAAAGAGAAGCGATCGGCGCGTCCACATTGGATGGCGCCCAGCGAGGCGAAGCGTGGGTCTTTTCCTGTACGGGACGCGGCGCCGTGAAGTTTGGGCGCGGGGAGAACCACGGGGCGAGACATAAGAAGCAACCGCCCAGCATCGCCACCAGCACCGATTTCATGGCAGTATTTTAGCAACTTCATCTGGAGATTCGAGCACACAATATGACGATCAGGTGAAGGCGGTCTCGGCGGGCGCTTAAGGCATCCAAGTAAGTGGAAGGTTGATAAATGGAGAAACGAAAATGAAAATACGACGCATGAGTTCTATTGCAGCACTCGGGATTGTCAGCGCCATGAGCCTTGCATTGCCAGCGCGCGGGCAAGAGCCTTCAGGCACAATTCCTACGCGAATGGTGGTGACCGTTTCAGGCTCGAAGAAAGCTGCGCCGCCTGTGCTGAACAAAGAGGACATTGTTGCCCGCCAGGCGAAAGATCCTCGGCCGGTGCTGGACTGGCAGCCGGCGACCGGAGAGCATGGGGGACTCGACTTCGCGATCGTAATCGACGAAGGGGCCGACACAAGTATCGGCAACCAGCTTGACGATCTCCGGGCGTTCATCCACGGGCTCCCCGCGAATTCGCGCGTGGCCGTGGCGTATGCCGCGAACGGGACAGTCCAGTACACGCAGGAGTTCACCACGGACCACGAATCCGCTGCGAAAGCGCTGCGCCTGCCGATGGGCGCGCATGGGACTTCCTCCACCATTTATTATTCACTTGCGGACATGATCGAGAGGTGGCCAGCGGGCGCGGCGCGGCGCGAAGTGGTGGCCATCAGCGACGGGATTGACCTCCTGCGAGGAATCGACAGCACGGAGCCGACGAGTAACAACATCGATCTGCAAAATGCCATTGAGACCTCGCAGAAAGCCGGCGTGGTGGTGTACACGCTTTTCACCAGCGGCACCGGCCGGATTCATTCCAACCTTTTCCTGATCAACAATGGGCAGGGTTGCCTGGCGCGGCTGGCGCTGGAGACCGGCGGCGAATTCTATTATCAGGGGTATCAGACGCCGCTGGCGTTCGCACCCTATCTCGATGACATAAAGGGATCGCTTTCACGGCAATACCTGCTGACATTTGCCGCAAAGCCTCTGAACAAACCCGGATTCGCGCAAGTGCGCGTGACGACGGAAGTGCATGGCGCGGATATCGCCGCCCCCGCGGAAGTGTACGTTCCCGCAACGAAATAACGCGGGGGAGCGTGCAAGGGCCGCGAATAGGCTCAGGGGAATCGCTCGTCCTCGCCCGGCAATTCCACGATGGTGAAGCGGCCGTCAGCAGTGCGCTCGAGCGCAGGCGCGTAAAGGCCCAGGGATTCACGGCGCCACCATAAGCCTGTCTCGCGCTTCGTTTTGATGTCCGTGAACCAGTATTGCCAGATAGCGGCACGAACCTGCGCAGGAGGTCTTCCGGGAAACGGATTGCCAGCGAAGAGAGCCAGGACCTCAGGGCTATTTTCGAGCAGGCGCTCTTCGGTGCGGAGGACGAAAGAATTCTCCCGCCAGGAACCGAGCGAGGCAAACCAAAGATTCCAATCGAGGCGCGGCTGATAGGGCGCGTAAATCCGCGGTGCTTCGTTCAAGGCCTGCGGCTTGTAGCGAAAGGGATAGGTTTTCCAGGTCAGGCCGTCGCTCGAACCCTGAAATTCGATTTCGTAGCGATTCGGCGTCATGACGGCGAATAAACCGTAGCGATTGGCGATGCGCGAAGGATCGAGGGCCGTGACCGGCGACCGCGGAAGGGGCGCTCCGGGCGCGAAAGCCCAGATCATTTGTGCCGTGGTGGCATAAAAAATCCAGGTCAACCAGAAAGCGGCGATGATCCTGCGCGCGAACGCCGTGCGATGGCGCCATCTTTCAAGCCACGCACGCGCGCCGGATGCAGGAGCAGGCAGTGCAGGTACCGGCTGCAAATACTTCCATCGCGCGGGCAGACACCAATCGAGAAACTTATCATCGAGAAGCAGAATGCCGAGCGAGAGAACGAGATAATTCAAGAACGTGTAGTTCGCCGTAAGGATGACTGCGATTTCCCAGGGCGTGACAATCCAAAAACAGATGATGCGAAACCGTCGCGGGAGAAAGAGCATCCACACGATCGCCAGTTCCAGCGCGAGGGTGGCGAAAGCCGTGGCGCCGTGAAATCTGTGCGGAAGCTGCTGCAAGTACCAGCCAATCCAGGTGGGCAGCGGCCCGTTCTGATAATACTGATCCATGGCCGTGAGGTGCCGCCAATCGCGATCGCCGCTCAATAATTTCGCGGCGCCGGATTCGAAATAGATGCGGAACCATTCCCACTGCAGAAGGAAAGTGCTGGCGCGCGAAGGGGGAGCCGCGCGACCGAGTCCTGGACGCAATCCCCACGGCGCAAGAAAAAGCGCAATAAAACCCGCTTCGAGCAACATGCCATCGGATTGATAACCGGAAAAATCCTGCGCCGCGCTGACGAACGAGAGATAGCTCAAGAAACAGGTGAGTAGAGAGAGGCGCGGCCAAATGTTGAAAACCGCGAGCAAGGAGGCCGCGAGGCCCGTCCAGCAGATGAGCTCCACGGCGCGATTGCCGGAGGCGAACCACAGAAGCGTGGGGGCGTACCAGAAACGCGCGATGTCGTGGAAATAGGAATCTACAGCCTCAAGATAGCTTCCCGCAGGAAGAATTCCATTGGGGCCGATGAGGCCGCGAATCTGAAAGGCGAGTGAATAAAACGCGGAGAAATAAATCAGGCCGAGGGCGCGAAGAAATAGCCAACGCGGGCCGAGATGCCCGGGGGAGGCCGGGGGTTCGGGGGCGAAGCTCCAATCGAAGACAGCAAGGAGCCGGGAAGCCATCGCGCGGCATTATAACGGCTTCGGGCCAGGCCGGGGCGCTCCTGGCTTCCCCTTGACATCCTACAGGGAAATGTTTATGTTCTCCTAGAGCGTCTAGGGGGGAACATGGCGGCGGAAAAGCAAGAACTCCTGCAAGGCACGCTGGATCTGCTGATTTTGAAGACGCTGGCGCTCGGCCCGCAACACGGTTTCGGCATCGCCAAGCGCATCCAGCAAATTTCACGCGACGTTTTGCAGGTGCAGCAGGGCTCGCTCTATCCGGCGGTGTACCGGCTGGAGGCGCGGGGATGGATCGCCTCCGCCTGGGGCGACTCGGAAAATAACCGGCGGGCAAAATTTTACAGGCTTACGCGCGCGGGGCGGCGGCAGCTCGAACTGGAAACATCGAACTGGGAGCGGCTCGCGGCGGCCATTTCACAAATTCTGCAAACGACCTAGAGACGGAGCAACGCGATGAGCTGGCTCAAGCGAGTTTCCCATTTTTTGCGCGCCCTCTTCAGAAAAGAAGCGGCCGGGCGAGACATGCGCGAGGAATTTCAATTTCACGTTGAGGAACTGATCCGGGAATACGTGGCTGCGGGAATGAACCAGGAAGAAGCGCGGCGGCAGGCGATGCTGGAATTCGGAGGCCACTCGCAGATTCGAGAAGAATGCCGCGACGCCCGGGGCGGGCGCTGGCTGGAAGATTTTTTACAGGACGTTCGCTACGGCGTGAGGCTGCTGCGACGCAATGCCGGATTCACGGCCGTCGCGGTGCTGACGTTGGCACTCGGAATCGGCGCGAACACGGCTATCTTCAGCGTAGTGGATGCGGTCCTGCTGCGGCCCTTGCCGGTGCGCGATCCCGCCCGCGTGGTGATCGTTCAGGATTCGCTTCCGAAAATAAATCTGCTGCACACCCAGGTATCGGCGCTGGAATTTCTCGATTACAAAACGCATCAGGACGTGTTCGAATCCTCGGCGGCGATCTCCAGCCGGAATTTCAACTGGACGGGCGTGGGCACGCCGCAGCGCGTGCTGGCGCTGCGAGTCACCTCCGAGTTTTTCCCCATGCTAGGAATACAACCAGCAATCGGGCGCGTGTTCACTGTCGCGGAAGACAACCCGGGAGGCCCGCACGTCGTACTTCTGTCGCGGGGACTTTGGCAAAGGGAATTCGGGGCGAATCGGGGCGTGCTCGGCAGAACTCTGTCGCTTGATGGCGGGAGTTATGAAGTGATCGGCGTCCTTCCCTCCGCGTTCGAAGTCCTGTACCCGCACATAGACATAGTGGTCCCAGCTGCATTTTCCAAAAATGAGCTCACGCCCGAGCACAGGTGGTCGCTTGCATGGACCATGCTCGCGCGGCTCAGGCACGGCGAAAGCGCTGTGCAGGCGCAAGCGGCCATGGTGCCGGAAGCAGAACACCAAGCCCCAGACGGCGGGGGAGCGTTGGGCGGATTCCGAATCGACGTCCGGCCGTTCTCGGACGTGCGTGTCGGAGACGTTCGTCGGCCACTGTGGATGCTCCTGGGAGCGGTGGCACTGGTTCTGCTGATTGCTTGCGTGAATATCGCCAACTTGATGCTGGCGCGCGCAGGGGCGCGATCGAAAGAAATGGCTCTGCGCACAGCGCTGGGAGCGGGCCCCGTGCGAATTCTGCGGCAAGTCCTCACCGAGAGCTTCTTGCTGGCAACAGGAGGGGGCGCGCTCGGCCTTCTGCTCGCGCAGTGGGGAATCAGGGCGCTCCTGGGGCTGGCACCCGAGAATTTAGTCGTGTCCGGAACGGTGGGATTGAACGGAAGCGTGCTGGCGTTCACGCTGGGAGTGTCGCTGCTCGCGGGTATCGTGTTCGGCATCGCTCCGGCGCTGCGCGCGGCGCGAGCCGACTGCGCGGAGACGCTCAAGGGCAGCGGGCAATTCGGAAGCTCACAATCGGCCTCGCAAGGAATGCGGCGGGCGCTGGTGGCTTCCGAGGTCGCCCTGGCTCTCGTGCTCCTCGTTTGCTCCGGCTTGCTGCTGCGCAGTTTTGCGAAACTGCTCGACGTGAACCCGGGTTTCGAGCCGAAAAATCTTCTGACTTTGCAAATCCAATTGCCGAATTCGAAGTCCAATCTCGCAAACGTTAGTGTTTTCAGCGAAACCTTGCTGCAGCGCGTGGCAGCTATTCCGGGCGTTCTCCACGCGGCGATGGCGTTTCAACCGCCGTTCATCTCGGGCGACAACTCTGTCTTCACGATTCGCGATTACACTCCGGGACCTGGCCGACCGGAACCTCATTCCGATTATCTCTACGTCAGCCCCGATTACCTGGCCACGATGGGGATTCCGCTCCTGCGCGGACGTTGGTTCACACCTCAGAATTTCGTAGCGATGAAGTCCGGAGGGTTCTTCGGGCCGGGCACCGCAGTGGTGATTGACGAGGCACTCGCGAAACGGTTCTGGCCGAATCGCGATCCCCTTGGCGCCGAAATAAGTTGGAGCGACAAAGGGCCGTGGTCGGCCGTCGTGGGCGTGGTGGGCACGGTTCACGGAGAGGATCTGGCAACACAATCCCAAGGGGCCATCTATTTCCCGCGCTACTCTCCATTCACAACGCTTGTCACCCGCATGGCGCGGGATCCTGGAAGTTTTGCAGCGGCAATCCGCGAACAGGTCAACAAAGTAGATCCTGACCAGCCGGCGTATGACGTGCAGACCATGGAAGAGCGAATTTCGGCGTCGCTCGCGCGGCGGCGGTTTACCGCAACGTTGCTGGGACTCTTCGCCGCTCTCGCGCTGGCGCTGGCGCTCATCGGCCTGCAAGGCGTGGTCGCCTATCTGGTATCGCAGCAAACGCATGAAATCGGCGTGCGCATGGCGCTGGGCGCGCAGCCGGGCGACATATTCAAGCACGTCCTAGCTCAGGGAATCGCGCCCGCGCTCGGGGGAGTGGCATTCGGAATTCTCGGCGCGGTCTTCGCATCACGGCTGCTGGCGGACCAACTCTTCAACGTCACCGCCACGGATCCTGAAACGTATCTCGCGGTTGCGACTCTTCTGGTTGCCGCTGCTGCCGTGGCCGCTTACCTGCCCGCGCGGCGGGCGACGAAAGTCGATCCCATGACCGCACTGCGCTACGAATAGGACCGCACGCGAGTTGCCACGCGCGCGTTGTTCATTGCTGCTAACATGGGCGCGCGAGCCGAGCAGCGCTCATGTTTCGTCCCGCGGAAGAAATCCATCTCTGCACGTTCGCGCTATTTGTGTTGCTGGCATGGCTGACAAAGAAAGGGTCACGCCAGCGGCGAAACGTCACACTCGTCGGCTGCGCCGGATGCGCGATCGTCTTGCTTCCACACTTCGCGCGCAGCGTCTTGTCGGCCGCTGCATTTTCCATCATCGAAGACTGGCTTCCCGCGCCGTTGATGCTTGTCGTTTACTGGCAGCAGGGAGGCTTTCACACTCCGCCGAGCGAAAAGCTGGAAGACGCGCTGCTGCGATTTGACGCGATCGCGCTCTCGCCATTCGTTTCGCGCGAAGGGCGGATCAAAATCAGAGGCTGGCTCGCCGCCTGGTTTGAATTCGCCTATCTGTTCTGCTATCCGCTGGTCCCGCTGGGAATCGGCGCGTTGTATGCAGCCGGGCGACGCGACGCCTGCGATCTTTACTGGGTTACAGTTCTGCCTGCAACGTATCTGTGTTATGCGCTCATCCCGTTCGTCACGTCGCGTCCGCCGCGAACTCTGGCTCGCGATATGGTTCGGGTACCTGCGCTTGGGGCTATTCGCCGCCTGAACCTCTGGCTCCTCGGCCGCGCGAGCATTCAGATCAACACGTTCCCCAGCGCGCACGTCGCTTCCACGTTTGCCGCAGCCATCGTCTTGATTTCTGTCGCACCAGTTTGCGGATGGATTTTTCTTTTTATGGCTGCCAGCATTGCGGCGGGAGCGGTTTTGGGCCGCTATCACTATGCCGCCGACGCCATCCTGGCGATCGGCCTAGCCTTCGCTACGTTTTTTATTGGCAGGGCCCTGCTGTGAATCTATTCGTAGCGCAGGGCGGTCATGGGATCGACTTTCGTCGCTCGCCGCGCGGGGATGTATCAAGCGAGCAATGCGCTGGCCAGGAGGAGTAGCGTGACTACGGCGAAAGTCACGGAGTCTCCCGGATGAACCCCGAAGAGCAAACTCGCCATCAGGCGAGTGAGTGCGAAGGCCCCGGCTAGGCCGATGCAAACCCCCAAAAGGCTCGGCGCGAAACCTCGGAAGATCTCGAGCTTGAGAATATCGCGCCGCTGCGCACCGAGCGCCATGCGGATGCCAAACTCGTGCGAGCGCTGGCTGACGGCATAGGACATGGAGCCATAGACTCCCACAGCAGCAAGGAGAAGCGCTAGCGCCGCGAGAATCGCGGCAAGCGCCGCATTGAACTCGCGATCCGAGACGGAATCTGTCACCACTTCCTGCATGGTGATGACGTTTGAAATCGCCTGATCGCTATCGATCTCCGCCACCGCTCCGCGGATCGCGGGGGCGAGCGCAAGGGGATTCGAAGCCGCGCGCACCACAAACTCCATCGGATTATTGGCCCAGGGATATTGCGTATACGGAACATACATTGCCGGCGAGAAATCGGCATCGAGCCCAAGGCGGTGAACGCTTCCGACGACGCCGACGACGGTGCGCCAGGGATTCTGAATTTGATCAATTCCGATCCTCAGTCGCTTTCCGATGGGGTTTTCACCGAGCCAGTAAGCGCGTGCCAAAGCGTCATTGATGATGACCACCGGCTGGGACTCATGCTGGTCGGCATCGGTGAAAGCACGGCCTTGAAGCAGCGGAATATGCAGCGCGCGAAAATAGTCGGGCGCAATCACCTGATAGCTCGCATCCGGCCCTTCGTTGGGAGGAGGGGATGGATGCTCTTCGGTCACGAACCCCCAGCCGTTCTCGCCGCGCAGGGGAAGGCTGGTGATCACGCTGGCCGCCTCAACTCCGGGAAGGGCTTTGAGTTTCGGAATCAAGCGGTCGTAAAAAGCTGCGCCGGCGCTTTGCGCTTCGTAACGCGAACCGGTGAAAGGAAGGCTGAACGTAAGAACATTTTGCGGGTCGAATCCCGGATTCACGTTCGTGACGGCGATGAACGTCCTCGCCAGCAGCCACGCGCCAGCAAGAAGAATCAGGGCCAGCGCGAGCTCGGCCGAAACCTACATGCCGCGCAATCGATGGCTCGCCGAAGAGACTCCCGAAGCGCGGCCCGCTTCCTTGAGCGCTTTATTCCAATCCAGCCGCGAGGAAACTAGCGCCGGGACGACGCCGAAAACAATTGCCGTCACCAGCGACAGCAGCAGCGTGAACCACAGGACGCGGCCATTGATGCCGACTGCTTCGAAGCCGGGGTTTTGCGCGAGGTAGGCGCTCAGGATGGCGCGAATTCCCCAAAACGCGAGCAGCACACCGACCGCGCCTCCCATCAAGGATAGAAACACGCTTTCAACTAAAGACTGGCGAATCAATCGCGTCCGGTGCGCGCCGAGAGCGGTGCGGATGGCAATTTCCCGCTGCCTTACGACGGCGCGCGAGAGCTGCAAATTGGCAACATTCACGCAGGCAATGAGCAGCACAAAAGCCACGGCCATCAACAAGACGAGAAGTATGGGACGAACATCTTCGGTCACGGATGCGCGCAGCGTCTGAAGAGAAACTTCCCAGCCCGCGTCGGTCACCGGATAAGCCTGCTGAATGCGGCGCGCGATGATGTTCATCTCGCCTTGCGCAGTCGTCATCGAAACGTCCTGTCGGAGCCGCCCGAAAACAAAGAACTCGTGAATGTTTCGTGCGGCGCTTGCGGCGTCGAAGGGTAACGGGATCCATAGATCCACCTTGTAGTAATAGTCGGGAGGAAATTCGAATCCCGCCGGCATGATTCCAACGACGGTGAAGTTTTCTCTGTTCAGGCGAATTGCTTTTCCCAGAATGCTGGGATCGCCGCCAAAATTCTGCTGCCACAGGGCATGGCTCAGAATCACGACATGCGGCGCGCCCGGTCGTCCCTCCGCGGCGTCAAAGTCGCGTCCCATTGCAGGCTTCACACCCAGTAGCCTGAACGCATTGGATGTGAGACGCCCGCCATTCACAATTTGCGGCGGGCCATTGCCCGCAAGATCAGGGCTCCAATCTTCGAACGCCGCGAGATCTTCAAACGAACGATTCCGGCTCTTCCAGTCTGCGAAATCCGCGGGCGAAACAATGTTCTTCACCCAGCCGTGCGAAGGGTTTGAAGACCACAGGAGCATAAGCCGGTCAGCATCCCGATAGGAAAAGGATCTAAGGAGAGTTCCGTTGATGAAGCTGAAGATTGCCGTGTTCGCGCCGATGCCGAGGGCGAGCGTCAGCACGATTACGGCAGTAAACCCGGGGTTTTTGCGCGACATGCGCAGGCTGAAACGCACGTCCTGACAGAGCGTATCTAGCCAGGCTCCCGCTCGCGAGCTGCGGACTTCCTCTTTTACCTGTTCGACGCCGCCCAATTCGATTTGCGCCGCGCGGCGCGCTCGATTCGGGCTCATTCCCAGGCTAATTTTTTCGCGCGTCAGCATTTCCAGATGTGCGCGAATTTCTTCGTCGAGCTCGCGCTCCGTCTTCGAGCGGCGAAACAGATTGATGAAAAAGCTGCCGAATCGCGTGAGCCGCTTCATGTGCTTGCTTTCCTCAGCTCGCCTCGAGGGCGCGCGCGATGGCCATGGAAATCCGCTTCCAGTGCGCGGTCTCTTCGCCGAGCTGTTTCCGTCCCGTCTTCGTCAATTGATAATATTTCGCGCGGCGATTGTTTTCCGATTCGCCCCAGGAGGGCGCGAGCCAGCCCTGCTCTTCCATCCGATGCAGCGCGGGAAAAAGCGAGCCGGGCTTCACGGAAAATGTTCCGCGCGTCACCTGTTCGATACGCCGCGAGATTCCCAATCCGTGCATCGGCCCGAGCGCGAGCGTTTTCAGAATCAGCATATCGAGTGTCCCTTGCAGCAGTTCGGCTTGTTCCGGCGCCATGGCTTCTCCTGTATAGACGTTCGATAAGAGAATAGGCTTTCCCTATAGAATGTCAATAGGAAAGAAACTTGCGCGGTTCTCAGGGTCGAAGACGCGCCGTCCTGCCGTTGGGCAAGCCAGGTTTCCTGCGGGCGGACGTTCCCGCCGTGCACTGAGCTCGTCCGCAGCGCGTTGAGACCACCCGTGTGGAATGTGGATGGGTGTCCGGTAGAGCAACATGCTTTTCCCGAAACTGGGCAGATTCTCTTCTGTCAACCTCAGGGCTTTATCTAAATCATGTTGCATCTATCTGTTAGCGGCATGCCCGCTGGTATGCGACTTGCGCTCCCTTTGCAAATTCGGGGCAGAATTTCGCCCAAACTCGCACGAAGATCGAGGAGGGGCCATGACTAGGATTGAGAGAGTAAGAGAGCCGCTGCGCGGCGCGCCCGACACGGAGCACGTGCGTCGAATGGAGGAGGCAGGATGGAAGCCCGTCTCCCTCGAATGGGAGCGCGAAGTGCCGGGAGGCGATGAGGCGCAGCGGCGGCTGGAAGAAGTTCCATACGGCCTGCGCGTCGCGGGCGATTGTCTGCATCTGGAAGATGACCCCGTAGAAATGGAAGTGCTGCAGGTTTTGATGGAAATGATTGTAAAGGACGTGCCTTTTTCGCGCATGGCCGACGAATTGAACGGGCGCGGCTTCACCACGCGCGAGGGAAAGGGCTGGACGGCCGTGGCCATCTTCCACATTTTTCCGCGGCTGATTGACAGTACGCCGCGGCTTTTCGCGACGGAAGAGTGGAACGCCCGGCGGAAGGAAATCGCGCGCGGGGCGTGGAATTCGTAGACCACGGCTCGCAGTTTGGAACAAAGCGAGCGGCCCATCAGCAGGGCAGGAGGAGAGGCATGGGCAAATTGCTGCAGGACGTGAAATACAGCCTACGCACTTTTGCGCGCAGCCCGGGCTTCACTGCCGTGGCCGTGCTGACGCTCGCGCTGGGCATTGGCGCGAACACCGCGATTTTTTCCGTGGTGAACGCCGTGCTCCTGCGGCCCCTTCCTTTCAAAAATCCGAGCCGCCTCGTAGGATTGTGGGAAACCGAAGTTTCGCCGGGCAGTTTTCCGTTGTCGGGACAGGACTACCTCGATTGGCAAGCGCAAAATCACACGTTCGAAGCAACCACTCTCTCTGACTATCAGCGCGGTGTAAACGTGAGCGGCGCGGCGCAGCCAGAGGCCGCCGCAGTCGTTCCCACACAAGCGAATTTCTTCTCCGTGCTGGGCGTGCAGCCTCTGCTCGGGCAGACATTTGAGCCTGGCGAAGATGCTCCCGGAAAGAATCACGTCGTCGTACTGGGTTACGGCTTCTGGAAGCGGCATTTCGGCGGCCGCGCGGACGCGCTCGGAAAAACTCTGGAGCTCGATGGCGAAGCCTACGACATCGCCGGCGTGATGCCTAATTGGTTTCAACTTCCTGTGGCGACCGATCTGTGGATCCCCATGGACATGTCGCCCAAGAGCCTCACTCACCGCGGCACGCACCAATACCACGCCATCGGACGAATCAAGATGGGAGTCGAAGAAAAGCAGGCGCAAGCAGACTTGAGAACCATCGCGGCGGGGCTCGAAAAGCAATATCCCAGCACAAATGAAAAGGTAAGCGCGGTCGTCGTCCCCCTCCAAGAGGATCTTGTGGGCGAATCACGCACGCCCCTCTTCCTCCTCCTCGGAGCCGTGGGTCTGGTGCTGCTCGTAGCCTGCGCGAACGTGGCCAATATCCTGCTGGCGCGAGCCACGGGCAGGTCGCGCGAAATCGCGGTGCGCTCAGCGATGGGGGCCACGAGCGGGCGGATTGTGCGGCAAATGCTCACCGAAAGCGTGATTCTGGCCGGCGCAGGGGCCGTGCTCGGAGTCGTCGGTGCGGAATGGTTTGTCGGATCGCTCCGCTCGGCGGAGAGCTTGCCGATCTTGCAGGCGTTCTCAATCCAAGTGGATGGCAAAGTATTGCTCTTCACGGTCGGAGTGAGCCTGTTCGTAGGGATTCTCTTCGGTCTCGCTCCCGCGCTGCATGCCACCCGAGTGGATATCGGAGAGGAATTGAAATCCAGCGCCGCAGGAGTGGTGGGAGGAACGGGGCGGCGGCGTTTCTTGCGCGACGCTCTGGCAATTGGAGAGATTGCCCTGTCGCTCGCGCTGCTATTGAGCGCCGGTTTGCTACTGCGGACTTTCAGCAAGTTGCGCAGCGCGGAGCTCGGCGTGAATCCCAAGAATGTGCTGACATCCCGGGTCGTGCTTCCGCCAAAATCTTACGCCACGCTGGCGGCGCGCCGGCAGTTTTACGACAAGCTGCTCGATCGGCTGGAAAATACGCCGGGAATTGAAGCAGCGTCGATCTCGAGCGAAATCGCACTCCAAGGCGGCCAAAACGGCACCATCCAGATTGAGGGCGACATGAATCCCGCGATGGCCAGCCAGCTCGTCGAATATAACTACATCACGCCGGATTATTTCCGCGTGTTTCAGATCCCCTTGCTCGAGGGAAACAATTTCACGGCCGAAGACATGCATCATACCGCCGAAGTAAACTTGAAGCTGGACGCGCTTTCGCCAGCAGAACAAGCCTCGCCGCCGCCGGAGCTTTCGCTCGTGGGAATCATCAGCCGCAGGATGGCGCGCGGCTTCTGGCCGGATCAGGACCCGCTTGGCAAGGTTTTCAAAGCGGGCGGCGTCCCCGTGAAAATCATCGGGATTGCCGACGACGTAAAAGAGGGCAGCCTTCGCGGCACAGGGGCCCCGCAAATCTATTTCCCCGTGACGCTGCAACTGGATGTGAACGGCTCATATCTCTTGTCGGTGAAAACGCGCGTGGTGCCGGCGAGCATGTTAGGCACTGTGCGGAGCGAAATTCGCGACCTCAACGCCAATCTGGCGCTGTCTCGCATCCGCACCATGGACGAAGTGATCGCCGAATCCATGCAAGACACCAGCTACCAGGCCATGTTGCTGGCGGTTTTTGCGGCGCTCGCCGTGCTGCTGGCGGCCGTGGGAATCTACGGCGTGATGTCCTACGCCATCACGCAGCGAACGCATGAAATTGGAATTCGCATGGCGATGGGCGCCGAGCCTGCCGATGTTCTAAAGATGATCTTGAAGCAGGGCGCGCGCCTGGCGCTGGCCGGCGTGGGAATCGGGCTGGCCGTGGCGCTGGCGTTGACGCGATTGATCGCGGACCTGCTTTACGGCGTGAGCGCGCGCGACCCGCTGACGTTCGCAGGAGCGTCCATGTTCCTCATGGGCGTCGCGTTGCTGGCGTGTTACATCCCCGCGCGAAGGGCCATGCGCGTGGATCCCATGGTGGCGTTGCGCTACGAGTGATTTTTTCCCGCGGCGTTCAAACGGCGCAGTCGGTCGCGCCCTGGATTTGAATCAGGCTGAGGCTCAGGGATGGGTCGAAGCTCGTGATTCCGCGCTTCAGCATGTTGGCCGAAGGAATCCCCGTTCGAACGAAGGATTTCTCGCAATCGGCCGTCGAAGGCCCTCGCATGTTCCCCTCCATATACGCAAGGCCTGGGCAGCGCGTGCAAGTTCCCACGTGCGCGCAGGAGGAACAGGTCGGCAAGTCACGCGCGCGGATGGAGCGGACTTCCTTCAGTTGCGGTGAGTTTTTCCAGATATCCAAGAATTTCTGCTGGCGTACGTTTCCGCAAGGGAGCGGAAACTGCACGCACGGATAAAAATCGCCGTAGGGCGAGATGTAACACGCCGTATGGCCGGCGCTGCACGGGAGCCCCTCCATGATGCTTTCATCGGGAGGCGCGGGAGGCGCGCAGATTTCTTCCACGTTGCCGACCAAGCGCGGGTTTCGGAAAATTGCGCTCAACTCGCTCGCCGGGACTCGCAGTTTCAGAACGGAAGTGTTGCCGTCCATCATCGGCGTGATGGTGGGGTCGAGCGTATATCCCACGCCGATCTCGTCTGCCAAATCGTGGACGCTTTCGCCATCGCCGGAGTTTGGTCGCATCAAGACGTTGGCCATCGTCACGCGTAGTCCCTGCGCCTTTAGAAAGCGTATCGCCGCAAGGGTCTTGCGGAGTGAGCCGGGGAGACGCGTAATCCCGTCGTGCACTTCCGGGCGGTGAGAATACACGCTGATTTGCACCTGTTCGACGCCCAGCGCTCGCAGGCGCTGTGCTTCCTTTTCGCGAATCAGCACCGCGTTGGTTTTCAGCTTCACGCTGAAGGCCAGCGCGCGGGCGTATTCGATGATCTCGAAACAATCGCGGCGCAGCAGCGGCTCGCCGCCACTCAGCGTGAGGTAGAAGACGCCTGCCTCCGCCATCTGCTCAAGAAGGTCTTTAATCTCCGCCGTGGTCATCTCCCCATGATCGTCATGGTCGAGATAGCAATGATCGCAGCGCTCGTTGCAGCGATACGTGACGTCCAGATGCGTGCTCAGAGGCACGCCCAGCGCCAGTGCGCGATTGTTGAGTTCTTCCGCTAGACTCAAAGCTCTGCCTCGTCCTTCCCCGCGGATTCACCGATCGGCTGCTCTGAAATTTTCAGCAGGCCGTGTTGCGCGAGCGCTGTCACGAACTCTTCTGCGTCGCGATAGGCCTCTTCTGAGCTCGCTTCAAATTTCGCGCAGATGCGGGACCTGACGATTTCCCCGAGCGGCGTGCGCCCGTCGGCGGCTTCCCAGATCTCCGTCGCAATTTCATTGAAGCTGAAAAGCGTAGAATCCGCTGCGGACATGACCATCATCTCTCCGCCGAGCGATCGCGCCGCGACGGCGGAAGACCGCGAAATATATTTTTCGCTCACTGGATCAGCTCCCAGGCGCGAGAATCCTTCGTAAAAGTCAGCCGCCGGACGGGTACGGCGGAAACGAATTCAAGCGCCGAACGAAATACTTGCTGGACTAACTTTTCTTCCTGCGTCAAAAACAAAATGTGCCTCAGAAAGCCCCGCGCTGCCTCTGCGGTAGGCACGTCTTCGATGCGGTTTTCCGGCCCTTGCGCGAGAAGATAGATTTCAGCGAGTGGCGCCGAAGTGTTTTCTCCCGGCCGGGCCAGTTCCCCGGCGAAGGGCGTCCCGTAGGCTCGGTAACCTCCCGCTTCGCGGCAAACGTAGGACATTTCGTCCGTAAGCAGCGTGGCGTCGCAAGGCGCGAGACGCGCCATCGTCGTCTTGCCCGCGCCCGAAACGCCGGCAAAAAGAAACGCGCGCCCGTGGCGGATGGCGCTTGAAGAGTGCACCAGAAAACTGCCCTCTTCGGCGAGAGCGATGGAATGCACGATGCGCAGCAGCGTGTCGATGGAATAGGGATTGCACGACTGCCGGACCCAGCCGCTGTGCGTCGCTTCGCTCCAGGAAGCGCAAAAATCCCCTCGCTCAACACGCCAGTTTCCCGATTCTCGCCGGACGATTACCTCCGGCACATCGGCGTCCGGCCGCTGCCGGATGATGTGCACGTCGAAGCAAAACTGCGGTTGGGCGCTGGGATTCACGAATCCCGCGTAGCGGCTTTCGAGCAACTCGCGGAAACGGTCGTTTTTCGTTTGCAATGCGATGGCGAGCTTGCCGATCTCTATGGTTACTTGGTCTGCGCGATGCGTCTGCACTGCGGGAGCAGGCGCATCAGCGAAAAGTCCCTCGGACACGATCAAGAGGCAATCCCCAGAAGAAGCCGTGAGAAAATGCGCCCGGGCAATTTTCCGCGGCCTTGCAACCGGAGCGCATTGAGGTGCAGAAGCGCTTTCGCAAGCCCATTGGAACGCCGGACGCACCACCGCATCACGAGGAGGCGTTTCTGCGGGCGTCCTCCGCGCAATCTCGCTTGCTGGACGCCCCGCGCTACGCTCACCACGCGCCCGAGCAGCTCTTCCTTGTGCACCGGCGAGTCATCTTGCAACAGCGCGTCTCCGCGCGTGACCAGCGAGTATTGCCCGCCGTTCGCCTGCACGCGAACTACACGGTGCGCGCAGAGCCCCGCCTCGCGCAAATACAGCACCACGTCCCCGCAGCGCACTTCGTGAATGGCCGCTTGACGGACCGAAAGAATGTCGCCCGGGTAAATCGACGGGATCATGCTGCTTCCCTGCGCGCGGAAGCGCAGCGCTCCGAACTGCCGAAGCAATTCGCAAACGAGCCCAATGCGCGCGCGTTCCTCGGTTTCCGGCTGCATCCTCAGTCCTTTGCCGCCCCTAGGAATTCTTGGTGTTGAATTTGCATTGCGCCTGCGTGGTGCTGACCTTGCTGCAGATCAGCGCCATAGTTTCGAAGACGCGTTCATGCCGAAACGCGGGCTTTTGATACGGCTTCTTGGCCAGCGCGTCCCCCTTCTCGGCTGTGCGATCCTCTTTGGTGTACTGCTGCATCGCCGTTCCCCCTATTTAAGTGCCGACTGCGTGAGCTTTACGGCGTTATGCTTGCCTCCCAGCTCTCCGAAGTAAACGCTGGAAGCTTGATTCTGCCCACTGACGTTGTCAACAATGATCCCGCTCGTCCCGCCCGTTTGAAAAGAAAAGGCGGCCGGAGTGGGGCTGATCGGAAAGCTGTTGATATGGAATAGATCGATAAACCCGGAGGAAGTACCGAAATAAAGCTGATCCGTGCCGCCATTAATGAATTCCGTGAACGGCGAACAATTTACCACGTTGCCGATGAAGTTCTGAGTTTTGGCCGGTGTGCCAGTAGTGATTTGGCGGCTGCTGTTGAATGCTATCCCATACAAGTTCGATGTCGTGCTGCCGGAGGAATTGTAGCCGCAGGCGTACAGCAACCAGTTTGCGGAAGTGTTGCTGCTGAAATAGGCGTCGTTGAAAGTCGGTGCGTGTGCATCCTGTGCATTCGCGTTGCCCAGCGTCGCCGTACGCGCTCCGCTCAAATCGATCTGGGTTTGCACGACGACCGGATTCGTGCCATTCGTTCCCGATGACGCGTAAACAACTGCGTTGCTGCTGTCCACGATCGGAGCGTCGACGATTCCGCCGTGGGTGGTTCCATTCCCCACCGTGACCGGTGAATTCGCAAGCGCCGTCCCGACGGAATTAAAACCATACAGTTTTCCGTCCGAGCAACCTACGTAGACATTTCTAGTACTGAGATCCTCCACTGGCCCTGTCAGATTGCTATTGTTACTGCAAGATCCGGCTCCCACCGTAACGGTTCCTGCGCTTCCCCAGGTTGTGTCGATGCTCGGAGCAACCGGCGTCGTGCGGCAGCCGGGAGTGGTACAAAAAACATTCTTGATGCGAACCAGGGACCCGGTGTCGTCGCCGATGTACGCCGTATCAGCATTGTAGTCAATAAAGGGCGAAGAAACGGCGTCGCCGGCATCCACGATATTGGAGGCAAATGGCAAGTCCGTCGCCGTGCCGCTTCCTGCCACGGGAGCGCTGGCGACGAAACTCGTCAGCAACTTCGGCTTGGTGACGTCCTGCAGATTCGCCGCGTTCACGCCGTCACCCGCCTTCCACGCCAGCACGTGAAAATGGGGCTGCGATCCGTCAAGATTTTCGACGAAGGCGACCTTCGTTCCATCCAGAGATAGTACCGGGGAAACATCAGCCTTTCCCCCCACCGCGTTCACGGCGTAAGACCAAAATACCGTGGCCGCGACACCGGTGTCGCTTCCCGATGGCGTGCGGTTGCAAAGTCCGTTCGGTGATGTACCGCTGTAAAGATTATCAAAAGCCACGATATTCGGTTGCGTGGCGCTCGGCACCACATTCACGGGGAAGACCGTGTAGTCGGGAATCGCCGTGCCCACCGGGTTGCCCGGAGCGCAGGTGGGCGCCAGATTTATATCAAACGTGAACTTCGCGGGAAACACGCTCAGTCGAGTGCCTGTCGTTCCCAGAGTGATGGCCCAGTCCGCATGCAGACCTGGCGCGCGCGGTGGCGCCGGCCCTCGAGGGGCCGGGCTTTGGGGTGGTAATCCGTAGTTCTGTTGAGCGGCGGCCCGCGTCAATTCCAGCCATCGCATGAAGGCGCGCGGATCTCGCTGCGCCGCAAGGAATAGCTTGTAGGGATCGCCTGCCGTGTAAATTAAATGATGCGAACTCCAGTCCCTCACCAGACCGTTGCGGCTCGTAGAGCCCTGCGTCTTCACTCCCGGGGTAGGGCCCGCCAGAGCTATGATGAAAACGAGAAGGGCAAATATAAAAAGCCGTGCATTCAGAAGGGGATTTCGTTTCACCGATTCTCTCCATCACCGCTCCCTGTTCAGCTTTCCTTGGCGAGAGCGGATGTTCCCAAGCCCTGGAGACACCATCTATTTGAAGCCGCTCGGAATACTAAGCACAGACGCTCCTGAAGGCCATTCGGAAATCGGACATTGTTTCCAAATGTGCAACTCGCCCCCAGTCCCTTCGCGCCCCGCCCTCTGAAAAGTCAGTTTCCGCATGTTCGCCGCGTCAATCGCTGCTTCCCATCCACGTAAACTTGTAGTCGCAACCTGTGGCCGCGACGGTGGAATTGTAGAGTGTGCGGCGAAGAACCTCCAATCAAATTCCTTGCTTTTTTGCTCCGCCCGCTTCGTTGACTTGATTCCGAGCGCGGCCTAAGATGAGCGCCACATGGCGGACTCCGCGTCTCTAATCGGCCAAACCGTATCGCACTACCGCATCCTGGAAAAAATCGGCGGCGGAGGGATGGGTGTTGTCTATAAGGCTGAGGACACGCGGCTCCATCGGCCTGTCGCCCTCAAATTCCTCCCCGAAAAGGTAGCCAACGATCCTCAAGCCCTGGCCCGTTTCCAGCGTGAAGCACAAGCGGCTTCCGCTTTGAATCACCCCAACATTTGCACCATTTACGATATCGGCCTCGAGGACGGAAAAGCGTTTATTGCCATGGAACTTCTTTCTGGCCAAACGCTGAAGCACATCAGCACCGGCCAGCCCATGGAGACAGATCTTCTTCTGGAAATTGCCATTGAAATTGCCGACGCGCTGGACGCAGCCCATGCCGAAGGCATCGTCCACCGCGATATCAAGCCCGCCAACATTTTTATCACCAACCGCGGGCACGCAAGAATTTTAGATTTTGGGCTCGCAAAGATTGTCCCCACAAGAGACTCCGCCAGCGGAGCTGCACCAACCGCGACGCGGCTCAGTTCGGAATTAGACGCCGAGCAATTGACAAGTCCCGGAAGCACCATGGGCACGGTCGCTTATATGTCCCCGGAGCAGGTTCTCGGCAAACCCCTTGACGCGCGTACCGACCTGTTTTCTTTCGGAGTCGTCCTCTACGAATTGGTCACAGGAGTTGTGCCTTTCCGCGGCGACTCTTCCGGCGCGATTTTTGACGCCATCCTTCACAAGACGCCCGTCTCGCCCGTGCGGCTCAACCCTGATGTTCCCGCAGAGCTCGAACAACTCATTCACAAGGCGATGGAAAAGGATCGCGACCTGCGCTTCCAGCACGCCGCCGACCTGCGCGCCGATCTGAAGCGTCTGAAACGCGACTCTGCTTCCGGAAAGATGAGTGTCCCCGCAGACTCTGGTGCGATTTCAACCTCCCTTCAATCGAGCGCGCCCACTCAATCCCGCGCTGCTGCCGCGGCCCCTGCAAAACGCCGCGCGCTCGCCAAATCCGCGCTTGCGCTCGTGCTTGTGCTGCTCGCGTTCGCCGCGGTCTTTGTGTTCAAACTGTTGAATCGTCCGCGCGGCTTAAACCTGCAGAACATGAAGATCACATAGGTTACCAACACCGGCAACGCGGGAGCCGCCGCGCTTTCTCCCGATGGCCGCTACATCGTCTATGAGCTGCACGAGGGCGCCAACGAAAGTCTGTGGGTGCAGAACCTGGCAACTGCCAGCAATGTGCAGGTACTACCGCCCGATCAGGTTCACTTCGTCGCGCTCAGTTTTTCGCGCGACGAAAACTATGTGATGTTCGTGCGCTCGGACAAATCTACGACAAATTTTCGATACCTTTACCAGATGCCCGTCTTGGGCGGCGCGCCGCGGCAACTCATCCGCGACATTGATTCAGCCCCCGCGTTTTCGCCGGATGGCCAGCAGTTCGCTTTTGTCCGTGGAATCCTCGACCCGCCAGGCAATGACATTTTGATTGCCAATGCGACGGCAGCGGCGAACACCTGCTGGCAAGCCGCAAGGGTTTTGGGCCGGGCACGGCCAATGTCACCTGGTCCTCGGACGGCCGGAACCTGGCGATGGTCTCACCGGAAACACGCGGCAACGCCACCGAATGGATTCTCTTGGTGATTTCCAGCCAAACCGGTGAAGCGCGCGACCTGCACGCATTCGATGTCCCCACGCAAGCAGTAGCCTGGTTGCCGGATTCGAGCGGCATTCTGGTGGTGGGGACCGATCCCGAGAGCGGACGCGGACAGATTTGGTTTGTCAGCTATCCCAAAGGTGAACTCAGCCGCTTTACCAATGACCTCACCAACTACAATCGGTGCTGCTTGGAGGTTACACGCGATGGAAACTCTCTGGTTGCCCTTCAGGATACGACCACAAGCGATATCTGGGAGGCCAATGCGGACGGCTCGGACGCCAAGCAAATCACTTCCGGCGAAACCCTGGGGTTAGGTTTGAACTGGGTAGGGAATCGAATTGCCGCACAGAATTCGCGCGCGCAGTACGTGCTCATGAATCCGGATGGCAGCAACAGCGTTCCTCTGACGAATGACCACGAGCCGCATTTCCAGCTTTCCGCTTGCCCCGACGGTGAGCACATTCTCTACAGCACTTTCCACAACGGAACGTTTGAACTCTGGCGCGCCGAGGGCGATGGTTCCAATCCTGCGAAACTCGGGGTACACGCGCTGGGAGGCGGTGGCGTATGCGCAGCCGACTCCCAGTCCGTCGTGTATGCCTCGGATGCCGCGCTGTGGCGCATTCCCCTTGAAGGTGGTTCTCCGGTCAAGCTGGATCTGCCGTTCGCAATCACCGCGTTTTCATGGGATGGGAAGCTTGCCTGTTACCAATCGCAAAAAGTTGTGGACAACAAGATGGAATCCAAGCTGGTTGTCGCACCGGCCTCCGGTGGAGCGCCCCTGCATATCTTAGACGCTCCGTATGGCACGCAATTGGTTAAGTTCACTCCGGATGGCAAGGCCATTGCCTTCATGCTCAAGCGGGATCGCGCTACCAATATATGGGAACAGCCTCTATCGGGGGGTATGCCCATTCAGTTGACCAGATTTCCGAGTGGCGACATGTTCGAATACGCATGGTCCCAGGATGGCAAACACCTCGCGTTTTCCCGCGGCGAACACAAGAGCGACGTCGTCATGATGTCCAACTTCCGCTAGCCCCCTGCCGCCCCAAAGAATCTATGGTCAACCCCTTGCCTTTCTGCTGCGCCCGATTCGTTGACTTGACTACGAGCGCAGGCAGGCCAAGATTCTCGATTGTGGTCTCGCGAAACAATTGCCGCGCGACCCCGACATCCCCGTCCTGAAAGAAGCGAGAGCGGAATACGCGAAGCTGAAGTGACCTCTAACGACGGGGAGGGGGAAGGGGGAGTCCGGTGATGCGCAGGCCGGCATGAGAGACGTGCTGGCGCTGGTTGATGGTGATGAGAAGGGCGGTGAGCTGCTCGACGATGCGGGCGTTTTCGAGGCGCCCGGCATCCACGGCGCGGACGCCGGGGATTTTTTCGGCGAGTTCTTTGGCGGCCTGGCGCGCACGATCGTCATCGGAGCAGATGAGGACGTCGCAATCCACTTCGCCCTCGGAGTTCAAAAGCTCGGCGGAAACATTGTGGAACGCCGCGGCCACGGCGATTTCCTTCGGCGCGAGTTCGGCGGCCTGCTGCGCAGCGGAGCCTTGCCAGACGCCGAGGACGCGGGCGGCCTGTCCTCCGACGCTCGCGGCCAGCGGAACAGTGGTGTCAATCAAGATGCTGCCCGGGCGAAAGGATTTCTTGAGCGATTTGAGCGTGGCCGCCTGCGCGGAGAAAGGCACAGTAAGCACGGTGATGTCCGCGGCGGCGACGGCTGCGGAATTTTCCGCGCCGCGAATCTGTGCGCCCGTTCCGATTTTTTGATTGAGTTCCCGCGCAGCTTCCGCGGCGCGCGCGGGATCGCGCGAGCCGATGATGATTGCCTCTCCCGCGCGCGCCCAGCGGTATGCGAGGCCGCGGCCTTCGGGGCCCGTACCACCGGCGATGGCGATCGTGCGACTCATTCAGACCCGCAAAAAATTCGGAAGGCGTAAACGATTGTGACGCCCGTGCGTCTGAAAATTGCAGCGGGGTGAATTCCGCGGCAGCGCGCGGACGGGCGAAGCGATTTGAGTGCAAGACATGGCATGGCGCCCTGGGAACATTCTTGACAATCGCGGAAGCATATTATAAACCGCGTGTAATTTGTAGAAGTTATGGATGGGTGCGGGAACTTCGCAAGTAAAGGGGGAGCGATGTTCAAGAATCCTGCCAGGCTGATTTTTGTTGCTCTTCTAGCGTTTTTCATTTCTCCGGTACTGCGGGGGCAGACGGTCACGGCCACGCTCAACGGTCAGGTGACGGATGCGACCGGCGGGTCCATCGCCAAAGCGAAAGTCACGGTGCTGAACAAGGGCACGGGCTATACGCGGAGCATGCAAGCCTCGGATTCCGGCGAGTACAGCCTCCCCGCGCTCCCAGTGGGCGAGTACACGGTCACGGTCGAGCAGACCGGCTTCAAGACCGAAGCGAAAGACGTGGTGCTGCAAATCGGCCAGGTGGCGACGCTCGATTTCAGTCTCACGGTCGGCGAAGTGACGCAGAAGGCCGTGGTGGAAGCCACGGCGGAAACGCAGGAACCCACGCGCATGCAGGTGAGCAACGTCATCACTGAGCGGCAGATTCAAAGCCTGCCGGTAAACGGGCGCGAGTTCATTGATTTCGCGCTGCTCTCTCCCGCGGTGCAGATCGGCGACACGACTTCCGGGAGCACGGACGTGATCATCGAGCCGGTGACGAAACTTTCCTTTGCCGGGCAGAACATCCATTTCAATTTCATCGCCGTAGACGGCGCGGACGACATCTCGACGGCCTCGGGCATCCAGCGCGGGACACCGCCGCAGGATTCCGTGCAAGAATTCCGCGTCATCAATACAAATTACACGACCGACTTCGGGCGCGCGACGGGAGGCATCGTCAACATCATCACGCGCAGCGGAACGAACGACTGGCACGGATCCGCGTACGAATATTTCCGCAACAACGACCTGGATGCCAAAAGCATCCTGCAGGCTCCCGGACTGACCGCGCTGCGGCAGAATCAATACGGCGTGGAAATCGGCGGGCCGATCCAGAAGCAGAAAACTTTTATTTTCGCGAATTATGAAGCGCAGCGGCGCGGGGAATCACCCTTTTACAATTCCGTGGTGCTCCAGAATATCGCGGCCATCAATCAAGTGAAAACGATTGCATTTGGCCTTGCTCCCGAAAACCTAAACGTGCTGCGCGTGAGCAATTATGACGATGGGTTCATCCGCGTGGACCACACTTTCAACCAGAATGAATTGCTGTTCCTGCGTTATTTCGTGACCGACGCGCGGCTGACGAACCAGTCGCCGCTCAACGACGGATTCGATCTGCCGTCGGGCTTCAAGGATAATTTCATCCGCGATCAATCACTGGTAGGGAGCCTGACATCGCTCTTCGGCAGCAACCTGATCAACGAATTTCGCGCACAATTTGCGCGGCGCTCGTTCAATTTTCCGACGGACACGACGCAGCCGCACCTGGAGGTGCAGGACCTTTTCACGGTGGGCGTGAACCGTGGCAACCCCGATTCGTATCTGGAAAAGCGATTTGAGATGGTGGACAACTTCACCATCAACCACGAGAAACATTCCATCAGCTTCGGCGGGAATTTTGATTATGTGAGCACGCGAGAGTCGTTTCCGCTCTTTTTCCCGTTCGAAGCGGATTTCCCGGGTCTGGGGGCGTTTCTGGGGACGGACGGCGGGGTGGGGGGATGCCCGACGAACGGAACGATCGTTGCCGGATGCCAGCACCCCTTCGTGATATTCTTCGAGCGATTTCAAGCGCCGAACTTCAGCGAGCCATCACTCAATCCGGCTATCTACGCGGGGAAACGCATTCCATCGGCCGTCAGCAGCCAGGCTACGGGAACGCTGGACCACACCTACAATGGTCTGTTCATTCAGGACAAATGGCGCGCCACTTCGCGGCTGACGCTCAACGGAGGGCTGCGGTGGGAATTCGAGACGTGGCCGAGCGCGGCACTGACCGACAAATTCAAGAATTTCGATCCGCGGGTGGGACTCGCCTATAACCTGGGAACGAGCCGAAACATTGTCATCCGCTCCGGCTTCGGCCTCTTTCACGGGATCATTCCTTCACCGCTGCTGATGTGCCAGATACCCTCGTGCGGAGGCACAGGCACATTTCCCGGCGCTCCCTCGACGTTTCCAGGAACGGTAAATGAGGATGCGTTGAATTCGACGACGCAGACCTTCGATTACGCGAGCGCGCCATTCATTAATGCGGCGGCCCTGAGTTCGCTCCTCAAACTTGGGCTCTATCCCGACGCTCCCGGATCTTCTCCCTTCGGTTTCTGTCAACCATCGCTGGCATTCTGCGGGTTCTTGCAGGCCGACACGATCGTAAGGTTCAACAAATTACACAACAACCCCTACGGTGTGCAGGCCAGCCTGGGTGTGGAATTTCAGCCATTTGCCGATTCGACATTGGGTTTGACGTTCATGCACATCAAGGGCGTACATCTCGGCAGCTTTTTTGACATCAACCAACCCACGCCTTCCGGACAAGTGCAGGTGTTCGACTCGAAGGGTCATTCTGCATGCAAGAATATTTATTTCTCGAATGTGAACAAAGCCGGGTTCACGAAAGGAGGCCCGTGCGGGCTTTTCTACCCCACTAATCTAAACGGCGGAATTCCCGGTTTTACGGACGGGGCGTATGGCGTGTTCTTCGAGGCGGATTCACGGTGGAATTCGCAGTTCGATGGGTTGCTCGTCAACTTCAACAAGCGGCTGAGCCACCATTTTTCGGCGGGCTTCAGCTACACGTTCTCCAAGACTTTCGATGACGGGCCGAACCCGAGCTTCGTGCTGATCCCGCAGGATAGCGGCAATATAAGCGCGGAACACGCGCTGTCGTCGGACGACATCCGCCACCGCTTCGTGGGGAACTTGGTGTACAACACGCCCTCGAACTGGAACATCCTGTTAAGGAATTCGGAGTTTTCGACGATCGTGACGCTGCAATCGCCGCAGCACTTCACAATTTTCGCGGGGTCGGACGTGAACGGAGACGTTTTCGGCAACAACGACCGCGTGGGAGCGGAAGGCCGCAACACGTTTGATGGCGGCTCACTACAGACTGTCGACATGCGTGTGGGGCGGATGTTTCCGCTGACGGAAAGGCTGAACCTCACGCTCGACGCGGAAGCGTTCAACCTACTGAACACTGTGAACGTGAGATTCTTCAACACGGTATATTTCGCGGCGGACTTCTGCAATTCCGATCCGAATGCGCCCGGCTGCTTCGGCGCGACAAAGCTATTCAAGGATGGCTCGCCGAGCTCGCTTTTCGGCACGCCCCGCGCGGTATTCAATCCGCGGCAGCTACAGTTCGTGGCGCGCTTCTCATTTTGAAAATTTCGCGACGCGCCGGCGATTGCTGCGAGCGGTTTCCGGATCGCGGAAGAGAATGCGGTCCGCTATTTTGCACGCCGCGCCCATGACCGCCCCGAGCCAAGCTGCATTCCGCAGGGCCCTCGGCCACTTCGCCACGGGAGTGACCGTAGTGACCGTCGAACGAGAGCCGGGCCGCGTGCACGGAATGACCGCGAATTCGTTTACTTCCGTTTCGCTCAAACCTCCGCTGGTGCTGGTGTGCGTGGATCACGCCGCGCAAACGCACACGCTGATTCCGGAGCGCGGGCGATTCGGCGTCAACGTGCTGGGTGAAGAGCAGGAGGCCCTGGCGGAGTTTTTCTCAAAACCGGAACAGAGCCGGGAAGACGCGGAGCGCCTGAACGTGCGCTTCCGTGTGACAGAGCAAGGCACGCCCGTGCTCGAGGGAAGCCTCATGCAACTCGAGTGTCGGCTCTTCGCGGCGCACCGCGCCGGCGACCATACGATTTTCGTCGGGGAAGTGGAAGAGATTTTCAGCGTGGCCGGCCGGCCACTGCTTTTTTATCGCGGCCGCTACGGCAAACTGCCTGAAGGGAATTTCTAAGCTGCCGCGATTATTCGCCCCGCGGCAAGATGGAAGGAAACGCCATGCGCTTTGGAATCTACGTGGAAATGCAAACGCCGCCCGGGAAATCGCATGCGCAGATGACGCGCGAGATTCTCCAGCAAATCGAGCATGCCGACCAGGCGGGCTTCGACGTGTATTCCTGCATCGATCATCATTTCTTCCAGAAGTTTTCCATTTCCGCGAACCCGCTGGCGATGTTCGCGGCGGCGGCGCAGCGCACACAGCGCATCCGTTTCCGCGTGGCGCTGCACACTCTGCCGCTGGAAAATCCTCTGCGGCTGGCGGGACAAATTGCCGAAGCAGACATCCTAACGAACGGGCGGCTGGAATGCGGGCTGGGACGCGGGCACGCGTGGCTCTACGGGCCTTCGAATGTTCCGCTGGAAGAGAGCCGGCCGCGCTATGACGACGCGATCGAGATCCTGCAGCGGGCGTGGACGCAGGATCGTTTTTCATTCGAAGGGAATTTTTACAAGCTAAAGGACGTCTCCGTGGTGCCAAAGCCGCTGCAGAACCCGCATCCCCCGCTTTTTACGGGAGGCACGAGCGACATCACGTATCAAATGGCGGGCGAGCGCGGCTGGGGAATTTTTGTGCCGCCGCTGCTGCCGTGGGGAGTGCTCGAAGCGCCGCTCAACATTTACAAGAAAGCATGCGCGCAGCACGGGCATGCTCCCAACATTGTTTATATCCGCCCCGTGTATCTGGATGACGACGAGAAGCAGATTCGACGCGAAGTCGAAGAAGCGCTACACAATTTTTTAGCGTTCAACGCCTCGCCCGTCGAATCGCTCCAGGAAGAAACGAAAAAGGCCGAATTGCGTGCCAAGGGCTACGGGTTCTACGCCAGCGGCGCGCTAGAATCGCTTACAAAACTGACGTATGAGCAAATCGTAGAGCAGGAAATCGGGTTCATCGGCACGCCGGAGAAAGTCATCCGGCAAATTCAAAATCTCGAAGCGCGCGGCGGAATCGCGGAACTGGCGATCGTCTCGAATTTCGGCGGCATGGAACACTGGAAATCCATCAAGGTGCAGGATATTTTCGCGCGGCGGGTGATGCCGACGTTTCGCCAGTCTTCGGCAGGGGCGGCCGCGCGGTAAATCCGCAGAGTTCATTTACAGGCGAGATCGCATGAGGGCAAGCGAAAGCCCGAGTCCATCGGCAGCCGCAAGGGCCGCGAGCGGCGGGTTTCGCGCGATGGGGGCGCGTCGCATGCTGGTCTTCGGCGGGATCGCGCTCATCGTGGCGGGAATGATGCTCGGCGAGATCTTCGCAGTATTCGTGCTGCACCCGAACGCCGGAAGAATCGGCGAATCGCTGCTCGCGGCGACGCGCTCGGTTTTTTTGGGAGATGCAACGGCGGCGGGCGCGGCATTTGGCCGCGTGGGAGGCTTCCTCGAAAATCGCGGCACGAAAGTGGACACGCACGCGCACATGATCGCATTCGGCTATTTCGCGCTGATTTTGGCGCTGCTCGAGCCGTACATTCTTCTGAGCGAGCGCACGAAGAAAATTTTTGCGGCGATGCTTCTCTTCGGCGCAGCGCTGCTTCCGGTGGGAGTGTTCCTGATTCACTACGTCGGCCTGGCGTACAGCCCGTTCACGGCGATCGGATGGGCGAGCGTCGCCGCTGATTTTGGCGGACTGCTGGTGCTCATTGCCGTTGTCACGATGCTCGCGGGACTTGCGCGGCATTTACGCCAGAGGCAGAAAAATTTGGCGCCGGATGAGCTGTTGCGCGATCGAAGTTGGGCGGCACGCGCGCTCCTTGCCGGAGGCACGGTTCTGGTGCTGCTCGGTTTTATTCATGGCGCTTACTACGCGGGGGCGGACCTCTACGCGCACGAGAAGATGGATAGGAGCTTTCTTGCCGTGATGACCGCGGAAGCCGCCGCGGGCCATGAACCGGAAGCGGAACAGGCCGTGCAATCTTACGGCGCGCTGCAGGCTAACAAGGCGGTGAAAATCGCCGCGCACGCACACATTATCGAGTTCGGGCTGCTGGCCATGCTGCTGTCGTTTTTTCAGCCGTATGTTTTTCTCAGTGAACGCTGGAAGCGCACGTGGGTGAAAATGCTTCTGTTGGGCTCGCTGCTGCTTCCCGTGTTCGTGTTGCTGGAGCTTCGACTGGGACTCGTTGCGGGCGGGCTCGCCGATATCGGAGGCTTGCTCGTGGTGATTGCGCTACTCGGGATGATGGCGGGAGTGTTCCGCTATACGGGCAAACTCGACGCTGCGGGAGCGCCGAGATGAGCCGCGCTCGAAAACTGTTCATCCTGGGCGGCCTGGCTCTCTGCATCTGGGGCATGGGCTATGGCCTCTACTACGCTGTTTTCACCGAGCACCAAACACTCGATCAAATTGGCGGAGCGCTGGCCGGATCGTTCATGCGCGCCGCAGAACGCAATATGCCCGAGTCGCGCGCGGCGCTTGACGTTTACGCTGCGTCAAATTACGTCTATGTCCGGCAAGTGGACGCGCACGGGCACTGGATTGCTCTTGGGATGCTGATGATCATTCTTGGAATCGCGTTTGACCGCGTGGAGTTCGGTGAACGCAGTCAATATTTGCTCGCGCTGGCACTTTTTGCTGGCTCGGTTATTTTTCCTTTTGGCGTTTTGCTAGAGACATGGAACCACGGCCTAGCTCCGAAAGCGATTGCCGCCGCAGGCGCGGCACTCGTCATCCTGTCTCTGGCTGGGATTGCGGCGGGTTTTTATCGCGCGCCAAAGTCTCATTCTGAGTGATCGCCGCCGATTCTTTCAATCTATCGCAGGATTTTGCGCAACTCTTCGAGCAGCCGCTCGATATCGTTCTGCGAATTGAAGAAGTGGCATGAAACGCGCACTCCGCCGACGCCCGAGGTGTAGCGCACAGAAACCATCACGCGCGCATCCAGCAGGTGTTCCATCGCGGCCACGTTTTTTGCCGCGGAGCCGAGATCGAAAGTGACGATGCCAGAGCGATTCTCACTCGCGCGAGGTGTCACCAATCGAACCCCTGCGCGATCCAGCCCGGCAATCAAGTAATCCGTCAGCTCGTAGATTCGTTGGGCAATGCGCTCTTGTCCGATCTCGTGAATTAACTGGAGCGAGGCCGCGAGGCCTGCCGCGCCCGGGTAATTCGCCGTTCCACCAACCTCAAATTTTCGGGCATCGCTGGAAATTGGCATATCGACGAGCGGCGTGATCGACGGAGTCTCGAAATAATTTCCCCAGCCGCCCGCGGGATCCTGCAGGCTGAGGTATCCCGGGAGAGGGGCGCGTAGCTCGGACATACGCTCCCGGCGGATGTACAAAAATCCGCACCCGAACGGAGCATTTAGCCACTTATGCCCACCGCAGGCTAGGAAATCGACGGGCGTCTTGCCAACATCCAACGGCATCGCGCCCAATTGCTGGATCGCATCCACGACCAGCCAGATTCCGCGCTCGCGACAAATCTGGGTGAGCCCTGCTAAATCGACGCGATATCCGTTGCTCCATTGCACCGAGCTGATGGCGATGACGCGCGTGCGATTCGTGATGCGCGCCGCGAAATCTTCGACGCGCACTTCGCCGTTGCAATTGGGAACGAGATTAATTTCAATGCCGGCGCGGTCGCGCAAAGCCTGCCAGGGGAGCGCCACCTCGAGAAATTCAAGGTCGGAGATGAGCACGGCGTCACCGGGCGCGAGCGGAAGCGCCTGCGCGACAAGCGAGAGGCCGTGCGAGGTGCTCTCAACCAGGGCAACTTCCCCGATTTGCGCACCGATGAGACGCGCCGCTTCATCGCGCGCCACGCCGCACATCCTATCCATGGCGATGTGATTGAGCGTCGCGGATCGCTCCGGGCAAGACGAGGCGCGGGAGAGAAAATACTGGATGGCGTCCGTCGCCGCAAGCGGCGCAAGGCTCACGCACGCAGCGTCGAGAAAAGTTTTCTCGCGCAGCGACGGGAATTGCCGTCGCACCGAATCAAAATCCACGAGAGCCTCTCATTTCTTTCTGCGCCCGGAATCGACGCTCCGCCAGATGGCATTTGTATTCAAGGATACGAATTGAATTCTGGACGTGTTGCGATAGGCGACCTCGCGGGCCGTGCTCGCTCGCGCAAGTTCTGGCCGCAATTCCTCCGCAAAGATCACCGGGTGTCCCGCGCGGCCGAGGCTTCGTGGCATCACGACTTTCGTTGCGCGGCAGCGCCGGCGAAAAGCGGCCACGATTTTTGCCACGTGGCGTTTCTTCAAGTACACCAAGTCAACCGGATAAACGAGGATCGCCGCCCGGCGCGGCAAACGCCGGACCGCCGCCAGCAGGGAACTCAACTGTCCCGAGCGCCACCCTAGATGCACAACAACGCGCAATCCGTGAGGAACTTTGCAACGAAGTCTCGCAGCGTCAAAGCCGAGCACAACGACAGCCGCATCCAGTTCGGCGCAATTATCTGCCGCGATCTCCAGCGGGTTGCGACCTCCAGCGTCCACGAAACTCCACAGGGCTGATTTCGGGGCGGACTTACCTGCCGCTAGAATCACTGGAATTATCCGATCTATTATCATGGCTGGCAACGCCGCGAATATAGAAGATCGCTGAATATAATCCATGGCGCAGGCCAATTTCCATCCGCATCTCCCAAGCGCTGCGGCAGTTCACGCTTGAACCCTCGCAGCGATGGCCTTAGAATCTGCCTTCGCTGGCAACGGCAGCGAACTAGGCCGCCACACAAAAAGGGATTCCGAATCCCCCAGCGCGAATAAGAATCTGAGGTTGCGCCGTGTATCCAGCTCCTTTCAAATATTATCGTGCCGGGAGCATCCTCGACGCCGCGCAACTGCTCACAGAGCTGGGTGAAGAGGCGAAGATTCTAGCGGGCGGGCAGAGCCTCATTCCACTAATGAAGCTTCGGTTGAGTCGTCCGGCCGCGCTTATTGACATCAATTTTGTTTCCGGGCTCTCCGGCATCGAGCAAGTTGACGACAAGCTGCATTTCGGCGCACTCGCTCGTCACGCTGCGATCGAATCCTCGCGCCTAGTCGAGAGAGTTCCCATTCTGCATGATTGCGCCGCGGGAATCGCCGACATTCAAGTTCGCAATCGCGGGACGATCGGCGGCTCGGTGGCCGAAGCCGATCCCAGCGGGGACTGGACCACAGTGCTCTCGACGCTAGATTGCGAAATCGTTTGCACGGGCCCTGCTGGCGAACGCACGATTCCCATTTCCCAATTTGTCCGCGACGCTTACACCACAGCGCTGGAACCCGCTGAACTTGTGCGGAAAGTGCTTGTGAAAATTCCGCCGAAAAATTCGGGAGGTGCGTACGTTGCTTTCAAGCGCTCGGCACCCGTGTATGCCACGGCGAGCGCGGCCGTACAGCTGATCATGGAGGATCGAGATATCTGCAAAGACGCGCGCATTTCACTCGGTTGCGTGGGTCTGACGGCCATCCGGGCCACGGAAGCGGAAGCCACACTCCGTGCCCAGAAAGTGGTTCCAAAGATTATTGAATCGGCGTGCGAGGCGGCGATGGCGGCGGCCGAGCCGCAATCCGACATGCGCGGTTCGGCAGATTACAAACGCAGGCTGGTGGGGGCGCTCACGAAACGCGCGCTCGCGACTGCCCTGGCCCGTTGCCGCGGAGAGCGCACGGAGGTGAGTCACGAATACATCGGAAGGGCGTGAGCAAGCGCGCATCCGGCTTCGGGTGAATGGAAAGGTGCACGAGCGCACCGTCCCGGCGCGGCTGCTGCTCGTGGAGTTTCTGCGAGAAGACCTCGAGCTGACCGGCACGCACATCGGCTGTGATACGAGCTACTGCGGCGCATGTACCGTTCTCCTCGACGGGCGCGCGGTGAAGTCCTGCACGGTGTTCGCGGTGCAGGCGGATGGCGCCGGAGTAACGACCGTGGAGGGTCTTGCGCACGATGGCGCTTTGCATCCCGTCCAACAGGCCTTCGTCGAAAATCATGGCCTGCAATGCGGCTATTGCACGCCGGGCCTGCTGATGGCTTCCGTGCAGTTGCTGCAGAACAATAGGCATCCCAGCGACAAAGAGATTCGCAAAGCAATTGCCGGAAACACTTGCCGATGCACAGGCTATCAAAATATTTTGAAAGCCATCCGCGCCGCGGCAGCGGCCGGCAGCCGCTCGAGCACATGATCATTCATTTTGGCGGCGAATTTCAGGTGAAGAAGACGGCGGAGGAAGTGTATGCGTTCCTGACCGATCCAGAACGTTTCTGCCCTTTGCTGCCCGATTTTCAGGGCATGAAAAAGGAAGACGGGAAACACTTCATCGTCACGCTGCGAGTGGGAATCTCGCATATCAGGGGAAACGCCGCGCTGAGAATGGCTCTGGAAGAAGCGGAGCCATCGCGCCATGCGCTGTACAGCGGTAAAGGTGAAGTGCCGGGGGGGTCGGTGACGATGAAAGCGAGCTTTGATCTCGCCGCTGACTCGGGTGGCACGAAGGTGCTGTGGAAAGGCGAAGCGCAAATCGCGGGAAGATTACCTTCGCTTGCCGGCGGATTGCTCGAGCCGCTGGCGAAAAAGAATCTCCAGAAATTGATTGATGCGCTTCAGGCGGCCCTCGCCTGAAGCGGCGGAGGAGGGAAAGCTTGGCGGGCAAACGGGCGCACGCGAAAAAGCCGGCAAAAACTGCAAAGCGAAAGCTCTCCGGCGCGAAGAGCGGCGCAGGGAAGTGGGTGGGCCAGCCGGTTCGCCGCCGCGAAGAATCCCGGCTGGTGCAGGGCAAAGGCATCTTCGTTGACGATTATAAGCTGCAGGGCATGTTGTACATGAAGCTCGTGCGCTCCCCATATGCCCACGCGCGGATCGAGCGACTGGATGTTTCGCGCGCCGCAACTGCTCCCGGAGTAGTCTGCACTCTAACCGGCAATGAAGTGGCCGGCATGGTGAAACCCTTCATCGAAATCGGGCCGCCCCCCGGTGGAAATATCCAGGATTTTCCGCTCGCCGTGGAAAAGGTGTGCTTTCAGGGCGAGCCGGTGGCGGCCATCTTCGCCGAAACGAAACTGGCCGCAGAGGATGCCGCTGAACTGGTGGAGGTCGAGTATCAACCGCTGCCTGCCAGCGTAGATGCCGAGGCCGCATCTGCGGACGAGATCATTCTGCACGAGAAGGCCGGCACAAATGTCATCTGGAGCGGGAAATTTGAATACGGCGACGTGGACAAGGCTTTTCGCAAAGCCGCGCACATCGTGGAAATCGGCCGGATGCACTTCCACCGATTCTCCAGCACGCCGCTCGAGTGTAACGCCATCATCGGCCACTGGGATGCCAAGGAGGAGCGCATCACGTTCTGGAGCAACAATTCGTTCCCGGCGTTCGCAGCGCTGTTTCTCTCTCCCGCGCTGGGAGTGGGCATGGATCAAATCCGATGCCTCAGCTACGACATCGGCGGCGGCTTCGGTATCAAAATTACGAACTATCCTTACATGGCGCTTTGCGCCCTGGGTTCTCGCAAATCCGGAGGCCGCCCGGTCAAATGGATCGAAACGCGCAGCGAGCACATGCAATCGAGCGCGCATGGCAACGAGCGAACGTTTCTCGATACGCGTGTGGCGCTCGACAAGAACGGAGTCATCACCGCCATCGAGTCGCGCCACATTGACGATTGCGGCGCCTTCCCGCGCTATGAGCCGCTCGGCTGCATCATCTGGGCGCAGGTGCTTCCAGGAGCCTACCGCCTGCGAAACATGCGCATTGATTTTTCGCAGATCGTTTCGAACAAATGCCCCGTTGGCCCGAACCGGGGTTACTCCCGCATGCAGCATCTCTGGTTTCTCGAGCGCGTGATGGATATTTGCGCCCACACGCTGGGAATTCCTGCCGACGAGATGCGCCTGCGAAATTACATCCGCGCGGATGAATTCCCGTACACCACGCCGAACGGCTGCATCTACGATTCCGGAAATTACGCGAAGATGCTGGAAATTGCGAAAGGCTTGATCGGATGGGACGATTGGAAGCGCCAGAAGCAAAAGGCCCGCGAGGAGGGGCGCATGCTCGGCATCGGCATAGGCACCACGCTCGATTCGGGCACGAATAATTTCGGGCAGTCACGCATCATTAATGCGGGCGCGCCGTTTTCCGGGCAGTCCAAGGCGTCCATCGCCAAGCTGGACATTTATGGCGAGCCAGTCGTCTTCCTCGGTTCGGTGCCGCAGGGGCAGGGCCATGAGACAGTAGCCTCGCAGGTGGTCGCGGAGGTTTTGAACATCCCGCCTGAAAAAATTACCGTGCGCACAGGGTTTGATTCCGACATGAACGTCTGCACCGGTCACACCGGCACATATGCCAGCCAGTTTGCTGTCACCGGGCTTTCAGCGATCCACGGCGCTGCGGAAAAACTGAAATCGGAAATTGCGCGCATTGCCGCTTTCGCTCTGAAGACAAGCGAAAAGAATCTCGAATTCGGCGTCGGTGCACAGGGTCCCGAAGTACGCGTGCGGCGCACCAAGAAATCTATTAGCTACTGGGGCATCGCAAATCTGGTGTACGTGAATAATGCAGAGCTTCCTGATTCGCTTTCCGATGTCACGCTCAATTGCCGGTACGTCTACAAGGCGCCATTCAAGGTTCCCGACGTCAAGCGGAAGTACGGCAATCTCACGCTCACTTATGCGGCGCAGTTACATGTTGCGGTCATCGAGGTAGAGCGCGAAACACTGCAGCCAAAGATTCTGGCGTACGCAGCGGTAGATGATTGCGGCCGCACCATGAATCCGATGATCGTGGAAGGTCAAGTGCACGGCGCCACGGCGCACGGAATCGGTGCCGCCCTGATGGAGGATTGCCGGTACGATGCGGAGGGCAATCTACTTGCGACGACATTCAGCGACTACACGCCCATCACGGCATCGAACATGCCAGACATTCGCTACGGACATCTGGAAACGCCCTCGCCATTTTCTTACAACGGAGCAAAAGGCATGGGTGAAGGCGGAGCGGCACCGGTGCACACGGTCTGCGCGGCGCTGCAGGATGCGCTCTGGGAATCGGGTGTGGTCATCAGCGACTCGCACAACACAGGCGACAGTATTTTCCAGGCTCTCCGTAACGCACAGCAAGGCGCTGGCAATCATGTGAAATTAGCCAAGGGTCGCGCTGCGGATTAAACTTCAAGCGGGGATTTCGAAGGGTTCTTTTTCCGCGCTCGGACGCAGCGGCGCATCGAGGCAAGGAATTTGTGCCGGAACGAATTTGCATTATTGGCTGCGGTGCCATCGGCAGCATTTACGCAGCGCATCTCGCGCGAGTCGCCGACGTCTGGGCCTTCGTTCGCCGCCCTGAACACGCCCGCGCGCTGAACGAACACGGCCTGCGCGTCTCAGGCAAGCACGAATTTGCAGCTTCACTCCATGCCACAAACGATCCCAGCGAATTGCCGGAATGTCATCTGGGCATTGTCTGCTGCAAGGCCACGCAGACGGCCGAAGCCGTTGCTTCGGTCGCTCACTGTTTTGCCCACGGCGCGATTCTTTCCGCGCAGAACGGTCTGGGTTGCGAGGAAGTCATCGCCAATCTTTGTTCCAGCCAGGTCTTGCGCGGCACTACGTTCATGAGCGGCACGCGGCACGGCGATACACACGTGCGATACGAACTTGACACCGCCACATGGCTTGGCCCATTCGAGCCGCGGCACACGCCCTTCTCTCTGGTCAAGGAAGCGGCGGACCTGATCAATGCTTCCGGCCTGAAGGCCGTGGCGCTCGAAGACGCGCGCCCCGCGCAATGGTCGAAATTGATCTTCAACGCATCTGTAAATTCCGCCGCCGCCCTGACGGAACTGCCTCACTGCGCGGAATTCGCGCTTGAACAGGAGTTCACCGATCTCGGCCGGTTGCTGCACGACTTGATTGATGAAGGCAAACAGGTGGCAGCGGCGCTCGGAATCGCCCTCAAAGACGATCCCTGGGAGATGAACAAGATCGGCGCACAGACAGACCATCCGCCGTCCATGCTGTACGACGTGAAGCATCACCTTGCCACGGAGGTGGATTTTCTGGGGGGAGCGATTGCGCGCGAAGCCCGCGACCACGGAATTCCTGCGCCGCTGCACACAGCGCTCTATCGCCTCATCAAGGCCAAGGAACTATCCTGGCGCTGGGCGCCCGAGAAGGCGGCACATTTATGACGCGAGTTTTACGCGCAGCCCGAGACACCCCATGAACTACCCGCTCGATGAACAAAAATGGCAGCGCGTCCGGCATAAAATGGCGGAGCAAGACCTCGACGCCCTGGTTGTCCGCGCTCCCGACAACATTCTATACCTGACAAATTACTGGACCATGAAGGGCTACGACATCGCCATTTTCCCGCGCGAAGGCGATCCCGCTCTTCTGGTCATCGAACCGCAGTTCCGCGAAGCGCAACGCACCGCGTGGAACAAGGATGTGCGGTTCTTTCGCTTCTATCATCCGAGCGACCCGCGTCCTCCCACTTCGCGCTCGCTCGATCAAGCTCTCGAAGTTCTCCGCGAAAGAAAACTCACCGGCCGCGTGGGCATCGAGCTCTCGCAACGCGCGCAAATCTGCGACCGCATGGTGGGCGAGCCATCGGTTTATTGGCAAGGTTACTTCGACGCATTTCGCGACGTCGCGAAGGAAATTGTGGATGCCGCGACGCTTCTGGCCGAATTGCGCATGATTAAGACGCCGCAGGAAATCGAGCGCATGCGCCTGGCGAATGAGCTGGCCGCCGCCGGCATGGAATTCGCGCGCGCGAATCTCCGCCCGGGCATGAAAGAAAGCGAAGTCGCCGCAATGATCGAGGGCCACATTCACGCGGTGGGCGTGGGATATAAGAGTAAGGTCGATATGGCGCGGGCATTCACTCTGGTGTGGTCCGGCCGGGGGATCGCGACGTTCACTGCCACGAGCCATCGCCCGGTCCAGGCCCATGAGCCGACGCTAGTGGAGATCTGGGTCTGTGCCGATGGCTACTGGACTGACCTTACTAAAAACCTGTGTCCCGGCAGCCTTACGAAGGAATATAACGCCTTGCTGGAATTGCTTCTGCGCATCTTCGAAGAGACTGTCGGCATCGTTCGCGACGGCGCGCCGCTGGGAGAAATTGACCGCCTCATCCGATCGCGGATTGATGAAGCAGGCTACACGGGCCAGCCATCGCATCCCGTGTGCCACGGAGTCGGCGCGCGCGCGCACGAGCCGCCGTATTCGCACAAAGCCGCGCCGGGCGACATGAAAAAAAATATGGTCCTGGCAATCGAGCCCGGGATTTACTGGGAGGGGGGAGGCGGGCTGCGACTTGAAGACAATTTTCTGGTCACGGATACTGGCAGCGAAAAACTCTGCTCGTACCCGGATGATTTTCGGAGTTAGCCTATTCTGCGCACGACTGGATACTGAAGATGGATGCGACTCCCAAGCAAGAGCACAGTCTCGCGGCCGCAATTGTGGCGGAGGTGAGCGAGCAGGACATCATTGCAATGTCCCGCGACGTCATCAATATTCCCAGCCCCACCGGCAGCGAACTTGAGATGGCCAAGTACATGCGCGAAGCCATGCGCTCGATGGACTTGCAGGTGTCCTGGCAAGAAGTCGAGGACGGGCGTCCCAATGTCGTCGGCCGCCGCGCCGGGAATGGCCGCGGCCGCAGCCTGATGTTCAACGCGCACATGGATACATCCAATTCTGGGCAGGAGGATTTCCTCTCCGGCATCGGCTACAAGCCGCACGCCGTCGTGCGCGACGGAATGATTTTTGGTCTGGGCATTTACAACATGAAGGGCGCACTGGTCTGCTATCTGCAAGCGATTCGAGCCCTCCAGCGGGCGAAGGTTCATCTGGGAGGGGAAGTCATCGTTGCGGCAGTCGTCGGTGAAATTGAAAAGACGCAGTGGGGTGAGGAATTTACAGGCAAAGAATATCGTGGCTACGGCGCGGGCAGCCATTATCTGGTCACGCACGGCGTGATGCCGGATATGTGTATCCTCGGCGAACCCACGGACATGAAGCTGGTCCTCGGACATTACGGCTCCGTGTGGTTGCGCATTTCCACCTGTGGCCCCTATGTTCACACTGCATTCATTGCCGGGCGCGAACACGAGAATTCCGTCCGCCGGATGCACGATGTTCTCGGCGCGATCATTTCCTGGAGCGCCAACTGGAGGGAGAAGACCGCCTACGGAAACAAGAAAGGTCTTGCGAATCTCGGCTGTATACGCGGTGGCTATCCCTGGCGCGCGAGCCGCACTCCCGACCGCACGGATGTATTCCTTGACGTCCGTGTTCCGCCCACGATGCCTCTTTCCGCGGCGCGCCGCGATATCGAAGAATTGGTTGATACTCTCCGCACCCGCTTCCCCGATTATGGAATCGAATTCGAAACTTTTGTATCCGTTCCTGGCGCGGAAATCAGCGGGGACCACGAAATGGTCAAGGCGATTGAAGCGAGCCATCTGGAGGTCACCGGCAGGAGTCCCGAGCGCGACACGGTTTTGTGGTCTTCCGATGCATCGGTCCTATCGCGCTTTGGAATTGAAACAATCAATTACGGACCCTCGAGCGGCCCACGCGACGCACAGGGCGAAAAAGTCGCCATCGAAACACTTGTGGCCATGACGAAAATTTACGCCCTCACTATTGCGCGAATTTGCGGTGCCGAGCGCGCATGACCTCTGCGCAAGAAATCGACCGCCGTTATCACAATATCCGCGCGGCCATGGCGGCGCAGCATCTCGACGCTCTGCTTGTCTGCGGCAGTGAGTACACCGGCTTCGAGGGCGCTGTCCGCTACGTATCCGGCTTCGAAATCGTCCACCGCTACGCCTACGCCCTGATTCCTCTGGAGGGCGAGCCCACGCTTCTTTTTCCCCGCGAAGCCCGCTGGATCGGCGACAAAAAGCAGCCTTGGGTGAAGGATCACGTGTGGGCGGAGATCCCCGGGAAATGGCTTCGCGAACGCGCGGAATCCAAGCGCTGGCGTCGGTTGGGCATCTATGGCATGAATTTTGTTCTCACCGTGCGCGATTACCGCGCGCTTGTGGAATCCTCTATCGAGCTTGTCCCGTTCGATTTCGAATTTGACATGGCTCGCGCGGTGAAGAGCGACGAGGAAATGGCCGCCATTCGCGACAGCATGGAGGTGATTCTCGATGGTTTCTGGGCGCTTGTGGCCGCCTATCAGCCCGGCCGCACCGAAGCGGAAATCATGGCTCCGGCAGTCGAGCGCTTTTTCGCCCGCGGCGCAGGCTTACGCATGATGAATATCGTCCTCTCCGGCACGAAAGGAGAAGCGGAAGCGCATTTCAAGGTTCCCGGCCACCGCATCGTCGCTCCCGATGACCTGATGCTCTATTCGCTGGAAATTACGGGCACCGAGGGCTACTGGGTGGAATTCTCGCGCCCGCTCATCCGGGGGAAAATCAGCCCGCGCACGGCGGCCATGTGCACGATCTATCCGGAAGCGCTCGAAGCCGCGCGGGAGAAAATGCGCGAAGGCGAATTAGCTTGTGAGGTGCATCGCGCCGCTGCGGAAATTTTCGACCGCGCTGGATTTTCGCTCGGTCACCTTTCCGGCCACTCCATCGGCACGACCATGCTCGAACATCCCGCCATCGGCGCCGAAAGCAAAGTGGAGCTCAAAGAAGGAATGATTTTCAGCCTGCATCCACAGGTGGTGGATTCAAACGGAGAGATTTGCCTCTACACGCAGGACACTTACCGTGTAGGAAAAAAGGAAGGGGTGAACCTCGCCGGCATTCCTTGGAAATTTTTCTCTGGAGGCGAAAGGGCGGAGGCCAAGCGCGCATGAAAATCTGCGTCATCGGCTGCGGCGCTATAGGCAGCATCTTCGCGGCCCATCTCGCGCGCCTTGCGGACGTCGAAGTGCACGCCTATGACGTCGCGAAAGATCATATCGAAGCCATTCGCAAGAATGGCTTGTGCATTTCGGGCGCCTCCGATTTTTCCGTTCGCCTCAACGCCACCACGAATGCCCGCGAGATCCCTGCGTGCGACTTCGGCATCGTCGCCGTGAAAAGCACGCACACGCGCAGCGCCATCGAACAGACGGCACACATCTTTGAGAAAGGCGGCGCGGTGTGCTCCGTGCAGAACGGCGTCGGCAATGAAGAGATCATTGCCGCGTACGTGAAGCAGGTGATTCGCGGCACCACGTTTCCCGCTGGACACGTCATCGAGCCCGGCCGAGTTGGCTTCGACATCAAGGGTGACACGTGGATAGGCCCGTTCGAACCTTCCCCCACTCCGATGGAGAGGGTGCGCGAGCTCGCCGCGACGCTCACGCGCGCCGGCCTCAACGTCATCGCGCTCGAAGATGCTCGCGGCGCGCAATGGACCAAGCTCATCTTTAACGCGGCGACAAACCCAGTCGGCGCTCTTACGCTCCTCCATCACGGTGCCGCCGCGCGCTTGGATGCAACGGCTGGCCTATTCAACGATTTGATTGACGAGGGCATGGCAGTTTCCCGCGCCCTGGGCATTGAACTGCACGGCGATCCAGGCCTGCTGGTGAAAAAAGGCGCCGACGCGCTGGGAAAACATAACGCCAGCATGCTCCAGGACGTCCTGGCTCGCCGCCAAACTGAAGTGGATTTCATGAACGGCGCCATCGTGCAGTGGGGAGAAAAAACGGGCGTCGCCACACCACTCAATCGCGCGATGTGGGCGCTTATCAAAGGCCTCCAACATTCCTGGACGAATCCTTCATAGCCGCAGTATCTGAGGAGTCAGATGAGCGTTCCATTCCGCATTGGCGTGTTGCAACTCAGCATGGAGCCAGCTGACGAAACCATCCGCATGGCCGTGGCCTGCGAGCGCGCAGGATTCGACGCTTTTTGGCTCGCCGAAGCGTATCCCTGGTGGCGCAAACATTCCATGGAGGCGCGTTCTTCGACGGCCATCACCGCAATCATCGCTCGTGAGACCAAGCGAATCGCCGTCGGCTGGGGAATCATCTCTCCCTACACGCGCCATCCCGTCCAGATCGCCATGGAAGCCCGCGTCATGCAGGATCTGGCCGGAGGCCGCTTCCTCCTCGGCCTCGGCGCTTCGAAGATTTTCATGAAGGAAATTGGCGAAGGTGAGAAAGGAAAAGAGGCTTCGCCCGCCGTCGTGATGCGCGAGAGCATCGAAATCATTCGCGCCGCACTCACAGGTGGCGAAGTCCACTACCAGGGCCAAGCATTCGAGGCTTCTCTCCCCGCACTTCACCCGGAGGCGCACGCCAGCCGCCAGCCAGTTCCCTTCTATATTGGCGCGACCGGCCCGGTTCTTCAGCGCATGGCCGGCTCGCATGCGGATGGCTTGCTCACCGCGAGTATCACCACTCCCGCCTTCGTCCGCCATTCGCGCACCGTGATGCTAGAAGGCGCGAAAAAATCTGGCAAGGACGGCTCAACGCTCGATTTAGGCTCTGTTGTGGTCGGCAGCGTCGCCAGCGATTCAAAAAAGGGCAGACAGGGCGCTCGCGAGATGGCCGCGATGTATCTCGCCAATAAAGTCCAAAACATCCGCGGCTCCGCTGACACGCTTCTGGAGAAAGCCGGATTGTCGTTTGAGGAAATTCGCCCGATCGCCGAAGCCATGGAGCGCGGTGGCAGAACGGAAGCGGCCCGTGCCGTCACGGATGCAGTCTTCGAAAAGGTGTGTCCCATCGCCGGCACGCCCGAGGAGTGTATTCGTCGCATCGAAGAGTATCGCGAAGCCGGATGCACTCACATTCTTCTCGAACTCTGGGGCGACGACCGCCTGGAACAAGCACGGCTGTTCGGTGAAGCGGTCCTCCCCCACTTCCGAGAGTGAAAGCCTCCGCTCGATTGCATTGCTAGGCTGACCTGGATGTGTTAATACGCCACGGGGATTAAGTATTTCCGCTGGATTGCCAACTTCTGTAGCGGGTCAAAGTTATCACCGAGCGCGAGCGGGTAATTCTCTCCATCTGGTTTAGCGGGGGCTAAAATCGATGAAGCCTTGGCAGATCATATTAAAGGCGGTCATTATTTTCTGCATCGCAATACTTTGCCTTTGGTTCCTTGGCGTTCTGGGACAGGCCTACGAGAGCCATTTGGAAGGATTCATTCTGCTTTGGCTTTTCATTCCAATCCTTGCTCTGTCCATAAGGTTAAAGGCCTCGCTAAGGGGCAGTAGCAAACAAGAGTTGACGAAGCTCCGCCCCTTTCTGACCCTATTTGTGGCTTGCCTCTCATTTTTGAACTTTGGGGAGTACAATCGAATTCGAGACCATTTTGGCCATCGATACATTGCGGGGTACGATGTTCATTATATCCAGGACGCCGAAACTGATTATTGGGGGCATCCGACGCAGTCCGCCGACGTTACTACTGCAAGCTGGCGCTCCACCGCCCTGCTCAGAGCCTCAGAATGGGTGTTCTTCATTTCTTGGTTCGCACTACCGTACTTGACTTGGTGGCTGATGGCAGCCGCTATAAAAAACGCCGGGTCTGAGCAGGGGTACCATTAAGGTAAGTATAGAAGCAGATTATTTTACACCGGAACCTAAGACCCGTTGCTGAGCAAGTGTTCCCACTTTCATTCCGAGCGTACTTATCCAGGAGCAGCGTGCCAACTTTACTTTCTCAAGTTTACGCTAAGGTTGGTGGTGTCTTATTCTCGAATTGCGTGGGTGGCGAACACTACAAACAGAATGCCACCCACGTAAAAGAACACGAGCATGCAACCATATAGAAGAGATCGGTTCAACCACCGGAGCTGTGGCACCCACCATGTAGTTCGGAACCCCGGCTTGGTAATATTTTGGTGGGCGATCTGAACTCTGTGAAGTTCGTCCCACATCAGTCGAATAGCAAGCCACTGGTACAACAGTCCGAATCCAACGGCCAGAAGAAAGGAAATCCAAGCCAGGACAAGGCTGCTTGGCACACCAACGGTTCGAAGCCCCCTCTCGGCTGCCTCTTTGCCCAGCAATGCCTGTGTGAACAAGATCGGAAGAGCGAGCGCTGCGGAACTGATCTGAATATACGTCTTGGCGGTCTCACAAAAAGCTTTCATCAAATCAACTCGTGACTTGAATTCCTCCGTGTAGGACATGCGGTTCGGTGCCACTACTCCCGCTCCAATAACATTGTCAGGTGTCATGATGCTCCTCCTTCCGCGGCGGAGCCGCTGGCCGCGCCCCCCTGGAATCGTGCCCCGTGGACAGAACTCAAATTAGGACACTCCCCAGTGTCGAGCGGCAAAGACATACGGGCCACGAATCCAGAGCGCACTCTCTCCGAATTAATGCCCCTGGCTGATGGAATCGCGCACAACTCCGTACGTCGCGCCCCAAGTGTCCGTCATGTGATTTCGAATTTCCCACAATTCTGGAAAAAACCGAATGCGCATCCCTTCATTAAGGATCTCCACGGAGCGCCCTTTGAGCGATTTGGCCCCGAATCCGATCGTCCGCTGGATGAGTTGCATGTGGCAATAGCGGAACCGCTGGAACAGTTCGTCGAATTCGGCCATGGCTTCGGCGACGACGTAGGCATCGGAATGGGCATACTCGGAATTGAATACCTTTTCGATAGTTGTCCCATGTTTGTCAAGGTAATGCTTCTTGTACGACTCCCAAAGGTGCCCTGGCATTTTCAAAATCGCGCGAAATCCCGGCGATTCCTGTCCGCTGCCATTTCCGAGCTGCAGCCGGATTTCCTGATATTCGCGCGGAGACATAGTTTCGAGCAAAGCCAACTGCTCGATCATGAGCCGCAGGGCGATGTTCGTCCGACGAAACAACGTCAGCACGCGGTTTGTATTCTCCTGTTGCAGGTATTCGTCAATATCCAGCAGCGTATAGTTGATCAGCTTCATCCAGAGTTCTTCCACCTGGTGCACGATTTGAAATTGCAGCTCGTCTGCGTTGCAAAACGCCTTGAAATCTTTCTGGCAGGAAAGCAGCGCCTTGGTATTCAGATAGAGCTCGTAGTCGAGCGTCCCTTCGCCGTTCAGGATCGAGTAAAAGTGTTCGCGGTCCATCCTGCCTCCTGTCCTATGAAAACCTGCTGGCAAAGTCTCCCGGTGCCGCTATCTGCTGCTGTCGAAATCAGCGCACAGTCCTAACGGGCACAGACATTTCGGACTATTTCCCGGAATTCGGCGTCTCCCACAAGACCCCGTTTCTCGATCCCGCGGGCTTTCACGGCAGCGAGAACTGCCGCGCGCCGTTCTTCAGGAATGTCGATCCCCAGCTCCTGCGATTTCAGCGCAATGCTGTCGAGCCCGCTCTTTTTTCCGAGGACAATCTCTCTTTGCGCCTGCACTATCTCAGCCGCGAACGGCTCGATGGCTTCCGGTATATGAAACTGACTGGCCACCGCGCCGCTTTCACGCATGAACAGATTCTTTCCCACGACGGGTTTCCAGGGCTCGAGCTCATATCCCGAAGTATTTTTGACGAATTGCGAAGTCTCCCGGATTTTTTCTAGCCGTAACTCCACGGGTACGCCATAGAGACATTGCAGCGCCAGCGCCACTTCGCCCAGGTCGGCGTTTCCCGCGCGCTCGCCCATTCCATTAATTGTGCCCTGAATCCAGGTCGCGCCTGCACGCACGGCGGCAATCGCGCATGCTGTCGCCAGTCCAAAATCGTTGTGCCCATGAAAATGCAAGGGCACATTTTCTCCCAACCATTCGCGCACCCGCCCAACAAGATGCTCAGTCGCTTCCGGTCCCAGCGCGCCGACAGTGTCCACCACCACGGCTTCTTCTGCTCCTGCTTCCATCGCCGCGAAATACAGAGTCTTCAAGAATTCGAGGTCCGCACGAGAAGAATCGACGGGAAAGAATGCCACACGGATTCCATGTTTCGTGGCCCAGCCCACCGCATCCGCCGCCTTCCGAACTGCTTCCGTCGGGGAGATTTGATACGCTCTAAGTTTGATCTCGCTCGACGGGATTTCGATGACCGTGGCTTTCATCTCAAGCCGGATCAGTTCATCAATGTCCGGACGCGCCGTTCGAGCGAACCCCCAGATTTCCGCGCGCAATCCCGCACGGGAAATCAGCTGAATAGCCTCCGCATCGTCGGACGAAACGCGGGGGAAACCAGCTTCGATCCGGCCCACTCCCAGCGCGTCGAGTTTTCGCGCAATTTCCAGTTTCTGTGCCGGGCTGAACACCACGCCGACGGTCTGCTCTCCATCCCGCAGTGTGGTGTCATAAAAATGGATTGGGCAGCGCGCGTGGATTTTCTCTCGCACTCCTGATGCGTTATTCAAATCACTCACCCAAACTTTGCCTTTATCGCCGCCTGCTTGCATCCTGCTTACCTCGAATGCGCCGCCGGAGCAGCTCCGGCATAAGCGTCCTTCCACGAAATCACCGGATTCCTGAGGACGCCGATTCGCTCGATCTCACATTCCATCACGTCGCCCGGCTTCAAATACCACGCCTTGGGGTCGCCGCTGAACGCCGCCACACCCGATACTGTTCCCGTCGAAACCACATCTCCCGCGCTATAACCCATCGGAGAATAGTGCGCAATGATTTCGGGAATTCTTACGGACAACTTGCTGGTGTGCGACTCTTGCCGCGGCTCGCCGTTCACGCGGAGCTCCATCGCCAGATTGTGCGCGTCCGGAACTTCATCCGGCGTCACGATCCACGGTCCCAGCGGGCAGAACGTATCGATTCCTTTGCAGAAGCTGAATACGCCCGATTTCATCTCTTGACGCTGGATATCTCGCGCCGTCACGTCATTGAAAATTGTATATCCGCCGATGTAGTCTTCCGCCTCGTTCGCGCTGAAGTGCTTTCCGCTTTTCTTGATCACCACCGCCAATTCCAATTCGTAATCGAGCTCCGCTGTCAGGTGTTCAGGATAGATCACCGGCTCATCTGGTCCGATAATGGCGTCCACGTTTTGAAAAAAAACAATCCACGGCAACACGGGGTGCGAGAATCCGGATTTCACGGCTTCCTCGTGATGCTCCCGGAAATTTCCCGCTGTATGAAAAAACTTCTTCGGAATGATGGGAGCCTTCAATCTCGCTTCATTCGCATGATAAAAAATCTTCTCGCCCCCCGTTCCTCTGGCATTTTCCGCCAGCTTCTCCGCGAATTGGAGCGCCCTCCGCGCTGCTTCTAGGCTCCGGTCGCCCCCATCGAATAGAGCGCGCATCTCCGCAGGCACATGTGCGGCGGCAAGCTCCTCAAATCGCGCTTCGCCCTTCTCTTGCTTCAAATACAGAGCATACGCACGGTTCAGATCTACAATTGCGCCGTTGGGCGTCATTGCGCCGGTGCGCTTTTGATTTTCGCCCGCTTCAAACGTCACAAGTCGCATGCTCTGGCCCGTCCCGCTCCGGGATTCTTTCACGCAGCGCTTTCAGAGCCATCTTACTGGCCGTCCCGTATCTTTGTCCATTGACCGGGCTCGCACCTCATCGGAACAAATCCTTCTCCGCTGGACGAATTAGCTCGCGCCCAGAGCCTTTACGCTCCTTGTATTGGTAGCCTTGAATGAGCGCCACGGGAACTCTACTGCTTTTTCCCATTACAAGTTCCGCGGCGGAAGCCAACTCGTCGGCCACCGCAAGCACCGTCGCCTGTAGCGGTCTCCCAAAACTATCCAGTTTCCCGCGATAATCCGCGAGCGGCGCAATTCCCGCCACTCCCAGCGCGACGTTTACCAGGCCCTCTCGCCACGGCCGCCCGAACGTGTCCGCAATGATTACGGCCATTTGCAAACCCAAGTTTTTGTCGAGCGCAGCCTTCAGCCGCTCCGCGGAATTGTCCGGATCCTCTGGCAATAGAATTGCGCAGCCCAACGGAGCGTTCGACACGTCCACTCCTGCATTGGCGCAAACGAATCCGTGTTTCGTTTCCGCGACAATGATTCCGCCTTCCTTCTTCACCATTCTTCGCGACTCACGTAATACGAGCTCCACGACGCGCGCATCTTTTTTGTATTTCGCCGCCCACTCCCGCGCTGTCGTTGAAGGCGCAACGGATTCGAGCCGTACGGTCCGCCCCTCCGCTTTCGAAACAATTTTCTGCGCAATAACAAAAATATCTCCATCTCCTACGCGCAACCCGTTCGCGGCCACTGCTTTTGTGATCAGCGCACCCAAGTCAACTCCGCGAGCGATTTCGGGCAGTCCTGCAATCCCCGCGATTTTCAGCTCAGGAATGTCCAAGATCTTCTTCACATCCACTCCCGCTCATACAGGTATCCTTTGAACAATCCTCACCCCGAACCTGCTGGCGTGACTAGCGCTTCTGTATGAGAATAAATTTTGCGTTACATTCCTTTGAATTTCGGCGCCGGTGATAGGCGGTGACACCTTGAGCGAAGAATCCAGCCCCTCTCGAACAGCTGCTCCCAGCACTTCTGACACAAGAGGTTCCGGTCGGCGGCTTGTCCCGCGCTATCCGTTCATCGCAGAGGCCGAACTCCTGGACGTTAGTTCTGGCAGCCGCATCAAAGCTCGCACATCTGAAATTAGTCTTAGGGGTTGTTACATTGACATCCTCAATATTTTCCCCGATGGCTCGCTCGTCCAGTTGAAAATCATAAAGGATAACGGCGTCTTTGAAACCAAAGGAAAAGTGATATATACGCACCCGGGTCTCGGCATGGGTGTGTTTTTTTTCGAGACACCTCGCGGCCAGTTGCACCTCCTCGAAGAATGGATTGCCGAAGCCGCTAATTAGCTCACGGATTCTGCTTCTTGCTCCAATTGCCGCCGGCCCTTCTCGTTTCATCAACCCAGACTGGCGTTCACACCTCCCCGCCTGTAAGATACTCTGCCCGGGAGGCCTCGATGCATTCTATCCGCAGGTTTGCCGCGATTCTCGCGCTCATCTTCGCAGGGGCGTTTTCTTCCTTCGCTCAGGATACTCAAGAGGGGCGCCTGATGCGTTTCCCGGACATTTCCAAGGACACCATCGTTTTCAGTTATGCCGGAGACCTTTGGCTCGTTCCCTCCTCGGGAGGAATCGCCCGCCGCATCACCACCAGTCCTGGCCTCGAACTCTTTCCAAAATTCTCTCCCGACGGCAAGCAGATCGCTTTCACCGGCCAGTACGACGGCAATTTTAATCTCTATGTCATTCCTGCTGAAGGAGGCCAGCCGCGCCAGCTCACCTATCGCCCCGACGTCGAAAAAATCGCCGAGCGCATGGGCCCCAACAATGAGCTCATCAATTGGCTCCCCGACGGCAAGCACCTGCTTTTTCTTTCTCGCCGCGATACATTCAACACCTGGTTCGGGCGCCTCTTCACCATTCCAGTCGAAGGTGGACTAGCCGAACAATTTCCGGTGGACAAAGGCGGCCTCACTTCCTTTTCTCCTGATGGAAACGAGATTGCCTTCAATCACATCTTCCGGAATTTCCGGACCTGGAAACGCTACACCGGCGGTCTGGCTCAGCGCATCGCCATTTATAATCTGAAAACGAATCACTACGAGGAAATCGGCAATTATCAGGGAGTGGACACCGCTCCCATGTGGCACGGTGACACGATTTACTTCGATTCCGATCGCGGCACTGAGCATCGCATGAATCTCTGTGCCTATAGCGTGAAGACCAAGGAATTTCGCCAACTCACGCATTTCGCCGATTTTGACGTCAATTGGCCCAGCCTCGGCCCCGATTCGATCGTTTTTGAAAATGGTGGCTATCTCTACGTATTCGATCTCGCGACCGAGAAAGTCCGCAAGGTTACCGTGTATCTTCCCGGCGATTTCGAATCCGCACGCGCGCATTGGGTCAACGCCAGTAAGTTGATTCAATCGTTCGACATTTCCCCGGAAGGCAAACGCGCTGTCTTCACTGCCCGCGGAGACGTCTTCACCGTGCCAGCCAAGGAAGGAAGTATCCGCAACCTCACGCACACTTCCGGTATCCGCGAGAAGAATGCCGTGTGGTCGCCCGACGGCCGCTGGATCGCTTACCTATCCGATCGCTCCGGCGAAGACGAGCTGTACATCGTTCCTCAGGACGGCCTGGGCCCCGAAGTTCGCATCACCACCGATGGTTCCGTATTCCGTTTGCAGCCCGTCTGGTCTCCGGACAGCAAGAACCTTCTTTACGCCGATAAATTTCTCCGCCTTTATTATGTGGACGTCGATGACAAGAAGCCGACTTTGATCGATCAGGGTAAATTCGCCGACCTCACCGATTATTCTTGGTCGCCCGACAGCCAATGGATCGCCTACGCCAAAGCAGCCGCAAACACCTACCGCGTTGTAAATCTTTATTCGCTCGCCGGCAAAAACATCACTGCTGTCACCACGGATTTCACCGACAGCTGGAATCCGATCTTCGACCCGGAAGGGAAGTATCTCTATTTCCTCTCGAATCGTGATTTCAACGAAATCGTCGGTTTTTTTGACGAGGAATTCGTAAATGCCAAGGCCACTCGCGTTTTCGTGGCCACGCTTCGCGCGGAACTTCCTTCTCCCTTCGCTCCCAAGAGCGACGAGGAAACCGTGAAGAAGCCCGCTGCAGGTGCGGAATCGAGTAAAGAAGCCAAGCATGACGAGAAAAAAGCAGAGGAAAAGCCCAAGACTTTCCGCATTGACCTCGAGGGCATTTCCAATCGAATCGTCGGCCTCCCGATTCCTTACGGCGTCCTCGGCAATTTGCTCGCCGCCAAAGACACGGTTTATTACGCGAGTGCTCCCGCACAGGGCCTGAGCGGCCCGCTTCCCGGCGAAGCACCCGCGCTCCACGCCTTCGACATGAAGGAGGGCAAAGACCATGTTCTTATTGCCGGTGCCGATGGGTTCGCACTTTCCTTTGACGGCAAAAAAGTTCTCTACGCCTCGCCCAGCGAAGGCGGCGCCACCGACGGCCCTGATCACACTTACGGCATCATTGATGCCGCACCTTCCGAAAACCCTCACAAGAACGGCGAGGGCGCTCTCAATCTTTCCGGAATGAGAATGGAAGTGGATCCGCGCGCGGAATGGAAGCAGATTTTCTTCGAAGTCTATCGTCAGGAACGCGATTATTTCTTCGAAGCCGCTATGAACGGCGTGGATTGGGCCAAGGAACGTGATAAATACGCCCAACTCCTGCCCTATGTCGCGGACCGTTACGACCTAACTTACATTCTTGGCGAAATGATTGGCGAGCTTTCCAATTCGCACACCTACGTCGGCGATGGCGATTCTCCCGACTTGAAGCCTGTAAATGTGGGGCTCCTCGGTGCGGACTTCGAATCGGATACCTCAAGTCAGTTGTATCGCTTCATAAAAATACTCCATGGGGAAAATTGGGATCCCGCCTTGCGCTCGCCTCTCACCGAACCGGGCGTCGGCGTGAAAGAAGGCGATTATCTTCTCGCGGTTAACGGCAGCTCGTTGCGCGTCCCGCGGAACCCCTATCAGCTTTTCGTCAATACCGCGGGCCAAAACGTCACCCTCACCGTCAATTCCAAGTCCTCGGAAGAGGGGGCGCGCCAGATCGTCGTCAAAACGCTCGCTACCGAGCTTCCCTTGCGCCAACTCGAATGGATCGATACCAATCGTGAAAAAGTGGACCATGCCACGCACGGCCGCGTCGGCTACGTTTATCTTCCAGACATGTCCGCCGCCGGTCTCAATGAGTTTGTCAAACAGTTTTTCCCGCAGATCCGCAAGGAAGGCCTCATCATAGACGTTCGCTACAATGGCGGAGGCTTCGTAGATGAAGTCATTCTCGAACGCCTTCGCCGCGTCCTCTCCGGAATGAGCGCTGCCCGCAATTTTGAATCCGGCACGATTCCCGCCGTGGTTTTTAACGGCTCACTCGCGTGCGTCACCAACCAGTACGCCGCTTCTGACGGCGACTTCTTCACCTACTTTTTCAAATTCTACAAATTGGGTCCGGTCATCGGCATGCGCACCTGGGGCGGAGTCCGCGGCATTCGCGGTGATATCCCCTTGATTGACGGCGGCTATATCACGCGTCCGGAATTTTCTCTCTTCGGCCTGGACAGTCAGTGGTTAATTGAAAATCAAGGCGTCGAACCCGACGTCGTGATTGACAACACGCCTGACAAGCTTCAGGGCGGGCACGACCCGCAGCTCGAAAAAGCCATCGAGCTCGTCATGCAGGATATCGAGGCGCACCCGCGCAAACTTCCCCCACGCCCCGCCGACTTGCCCGCTTACCCCAAAGGGCCGGGGGATTAACTAGTTGCTCTTCGCGCGGCGAATGCAGTCTTGGTGGCTTCGATGCCGTTGAGTTGTTTTCCTGAATCGTATGAAGATCGCTGGTTGCCTGTGTCAGCCGCGAGCTGAAGGCGGAAGTTTTCGTTCACTCCGATCCCAGTCCTCAGGAGGAAAAACGATGTGCCGGAAGCGAGGGGCAGGTTCACTGAATTCGATTCCGATCTCCGTTTTGTCCTCGTTCGTGCGGCCCTGATAAGCGACTCTGCCTTGCACTTCTTCCATTGTTTTCGGATTCATGAGAAGGAGTTTCTGTTCTTTTTCGACTGATGCCGCGAGCAGAATCAACCCGCCATGTGCGTTGACTACCAGTGATCGCGTCTCTTCCTGGAAAGGCTCGCCATCCTTGCCTCGGCCATAGACCAGAATCGCCACAGCGATGCTGACCCGCTGGCTCCGGCGCTTGCTGGCGTCGCTGCCCTGCGTTGCCGGGCGATCCTGCGGCTGGGCAGACCCGCCCCCGCCGGCGTCCGCAGACTTGGAGTCTTGGGGCGGCAATCGCGGAGACCCCGATTTCTTGTCCCGCTCCACCATCGTTGAACCACCTGCGCTTTCTCTTTGCTGTCGCTCGGCACGATCGAGCTGCAAAATTCTCAGGAAGCTTGTCTTACCAGGTGGGGCCAGGAGCACGCCACATTTGCGCCTGAGTCGTCACGGCTCGTGCGCAACTGCAACCGCGAAGAGCTTCAGAGAAAGTTTATCACAAATACGTGGTAGCGTCTTAATTTACAGAAACAGATTCCCAGCTTGGGCAGGCTCGCATCAATTCGCAACTCCGAATCCCGTCCTTGAAAAGTGCCGATCGTCAATCACCACTGTTAGCTGTCACGTCGGTCGTGACGGTAAGGATGTGGGCACTATCGACCGAAGTACTATTGCCGGGCTGTGGGGTGAGTGCTGAGATGGAACCTGGATTTGATTGCGCTTCCCTCGACGGACATGGAACATATGGATTCACAACTTGCGCGGTCTCTCGGCTCTCCGGCGGAAGAATCAATCTGGACCCGCCTGCGTCAGATCGACCGGAGGCAGTGGTGGCTGTGGGCATCCGCCCTCATCGTCACCCTGCTGTTGACGTCGGGGATTCTCTCTTTCACATCCCCGCCCTTGCTGGCCGAAGAAGATGCGTTCCGTTTGTTCACCCTCAGTCAGGCTGTTCGCGGCCTGCTGGGTCTTGTCCTATTGTTCGACGTCTATGTTGTCTTTCAGCAATTTCAGATCCATCGCATCCGCCGCCAACTGCTCCAACAGGATGAGCTGTTCCGCCTTATCAGCGAGAACGCAGCGGACATGATCGCCGTCGTAGATATGGCGGGTCGCAGGATTTACAACAGCCCCTCCTACGAGAAGGTTCTCGGCTATTCCCCCGCGGAACTGAAGGCCACTCCCGCTCTCGAGCAGGTCCATCCCGATGACCGCTCCAAAGTTGTGGAGGCCGCCGCGGCCGCAAAGCAGACCGGTGTGGGTCGACGCTTGGAATATCGCATCCGTCATAAGAATGGGACCTGGCATATCTTCGAGTCAACGGCCAGCACGGTCCGGAATGGCCATGGTCAAATTGAGAAGTTGGTGATCGTCAACCGCGACATCACCGAACGCAAACAAACTGAAGAGGCGCTGCAGCTCAGCGAAAAGCAACTTCGTCAGGCCCAGAAGATGGAAGCCATAGGAAGGTTATCAGGTGGCGTCGCGCACGATTTCAATAACCTCCTGAGCGTTATCATCGGCTACAGCGACCATCTGGAAACTTCCCTCCAAGCCGATGACCCGCTCCGCAAAAGCGTCGAAGAGATAAGAAGAGCGGGCCATAGCGCCGCCTCGCTCACTAGGCAGCTTCTCAACTTCAGTCGCCAGCAGATGATCGAGCCGCAAGTGTTGGATCTCAACATCGTCGTTGCCGACCTTGGCGGAATGTTGAAGCGCCTAATCGGTGAAGAGATCGAGCTGGCTACTGTCCTGGATCCGGCGCTCGGCCGACTGAAGGCGGATCAGGGTCACCTCGAGCAAGTCATCATGAATCTCGTCGTAAACGCCCGCGACGCCATGCCCAACGGCGGAAGATTGCTCATCGAAACGAAAAATGCCGTTCTTGATGAGTTCAGCACCGACCAATTCCCTGACGCCCGCTCCGGTCATTACACAGTCTTGACGGTGAGCGACACGGGAGTCGGCATGGATGTCGAGACTCAGTCGCACATTTTCGAGCCATTCTTTACCACCAAGGATCTCGGCAAAGGCACGGGATTGGGCCTCGCGACGGTCTATGGCATCGTCAAGCAGAGCGGCGGTCACGTCGGGGTTCGAAGCTCGCCGGGAGAAGGCACTACATTCAGAATCTACCTGCCTCGTGTTGACGGGATCGTTCCGACGGCCACGCGCGATGCTTCCTCCTCCAGTATGTCCGCACAGGGATCGGAAACCCTGCTAGTCGCGGAAGATGAAGCGTCGATCCGAAATCTGGTTTGTGGATTGCTTGTTCAGAACGGATATAAAGTACTGACCGCGAAAAACGGAGCCGATGCCCTCGACATTGCTAGCAGGCATGCTGGCCCGCTGCACCTGCTGTTGACGGATGTCGTGATGGCGGAGATGAGCGGTCCCCTCCTCGCCAAGCATTTAACATCTGTTCGGCCCGAGATGAGAGTGCTCTTCATGTCCGGCTATGCGGATCGCCCTCTTACCGGCCATTCGACTGAACTACCCGACGCCCTCTTCCTCCAAAAACCCTTCACCCGCGAAGGCCTCATGCGTAAAGTGCGTGAGTCCCTCGGCCTCCAAGCCGCCAAGGTTCCTGTTTAATCGGCCGCTTACTCCAAAGGCCACGGCCTTTAGCCTGAAGCGCCATCCAAGTTTCGTTTATCTAGCGCCATCACCGCGGGAAGCAGCTCAGCTGCCCCCTGCCTGAAACCTGGATTGTCGGACTAGTTCGTTGCGGAGATTCGCGGCTCTTGATTCCACGGCCCACTTCCGATACGTTGGCAAAAGGTGAAAAGGGGCGGGTGGTGGACATCAAGTTACGCCGAGCCGGGAATGGAATCATCATTGACCTTGCCGGAGCGCTCAAGCTCGGCGAGGCCGAACTGGCGTTCCGCGAGCATGTCCATCAATTGGTGGATTCCGGCGAGCTGCACGTTGCGGTGAATCTCGCAGGAGTGACTGAGCTCGATAGTTCAGGAATCGGAGCCCTCGTGCGCGCGTTTACGTTGCTCAAACAAGCGGGCGGCAAGTGCACTTACTTCGCCGCTCCCCGTCGCGTGCAGTTGATATTGAAAACCGTGCGGCTCGATTCGGTCCTCGCCGTCGCGGCGGATGAAGATGCCGCGCTGGCCCGGATGTGAGCGCCCCCTGAAGCGCAAGCTTCCAGAGCTACCCCGCCCTATCGAGTAATTTCAATCAAGGAGAAAGTTGGCTGGTGGCTGGCGTCAGCGGCGGTCGAGCGCGGGATGGCGAACGTCGCGCCCCGCGACCATGTAGATGACGTCTTCGGCGATATTTGTGGAATGGTCGCCGATGCGTTCCAGGTTCTTCGCCACCAGAATCAGCTCGAACGCCGGAAAGATGACTGCAGAATTTTCCATCATGTAGGAGAGCAGCTCGCGGAACATTTGATCACGCAGGTGATCCACGTCATCATCACGCTCCAGGACGCTCTTGGCCAGTTCTACATCTTTGTTCACGACGGCAGTCAGGCTGTCGCGCACCATGCGCTCCGCGAGTTCGCTCATGCGGGGAAGATCTACGTACGGTTTCACGCGCGGATGCCGCAAGATGCGCAGAGCCGATTGCGCGATATTGACCGCCTGGTCGCCGATGCGTTCCAGATCGTTATTGATGCGTGAGACCGCCAGGAGAAATCGCAAATCCGCCGCCATGGGCTGCTGCAATGCCAGCAACTGTTGCACCCGGTCGTCAATCTCGATCTGCATTTCATTGATGGCGTTTTCTTCTTCCAGCACATCTTCCGCGAGCGACTCTTTGGCCTCCAGGACCGCCTGGACGGACTTGTGCACCGCGCGTTCTGATAGGCTGCCCATCCACAGCAGCCGCTGTTTCAATTCGTCCAGATCGTGTTCGAAGTGGCGTTCCATCGGAGTCCTTCAATTGGATTTTCGTTACTTCGGTTTCATCCAAATCGGCCGGTGATGTAAGCCTCAGTGCGGGGGTCGGAAGGCGTGGTAAACAGCTGCGCCGTAGGCCGGTATTCGATCATCCTGCCTTCGAGTAAAAACGCGGCGTAATCGCTCGCTCGCGCCGCCTGTTGCATGTTGTGAGTGACGATTACCATCGTGCAACTTTCTTTCAGTTGAAACAATAGCTCCTCGATTTTCGCCGTCGTCACCGGATCGAGTGCCGAGCACGGTTCGTCGAGCAGCAGCACCTCCGGATCCACGGCCAAAGCCCGCGCGATGCACAGCCGCTGCTGCTGGCCCCCCGAAAGCGCGTAAGCGGATTTGTGCAACTGGTCCTTCACTTCATCCCAAAGCGCCGCGCGCCGCAGGCTGTGTTCCACGGCCGCTTTCAGGCTGCTGCGGTGGCCATTGACGCGCAGCCCGTACGCCACGTTGTCATAAATGGATTTCGGAAAGGGATTGGGCCGCTGGAATACCATTCCCACGCGGCGCCGCAGCGCCACGACATCCGCTTCGAAAATGCTTTGCCCGTCGAGGAGAACTTCCCCTTCCCATCGCGTGTGTCGCACCGTTTCATGCATCCGGTTGAGTGTGCGCAGGAATGTGGACTTGCCGCAACCGGAGGGGCCAATCAGCGCCGTGACGCGGTTTGCGGGGATATCCAGGTTGATTTCGTACAGCACCTGTTTCGCTGCGTAATAAAAATTCAGGTTGGAGACCTTGAAACGCAAATTGAGGTTCGTTTCAGGCACCACGGTTTCTCTCTCCAGCGGCTGGGATCGAGCCGCTTTGATGGCAACGCCGGGATTCAAGAATCCGGTCATACCCATATCTCCTAGGCCCTCAGAAAAGCTGCGCGCCGCGACAAAATTACGCGCGCGCCGATATTCGCCAGAAGTACCAGCGCCAGCAGCACCAGGCCCGCCGCCCACGCTTGGCGGTGCCAGTCATCGTACGGCGCCACTGCGTACGTGTATATCATCACCGGCAGAGAAGCGGTGGGCTGGTTCCAACCGGGGCTCCAATATCGGTTGCTGAATGCCGTGAAAAGCAGTGGCGCTGTCTCGCCGGCCACTCGCGCGAGGTCGAGCATTATTCCGGTGAGTATTCCTTCCACGGCTGCGGGAATCACGACAGTTACGATCGTTCTCGATCTGCTGGATCCCAACGCCATGGCGGCTTCGCGCAGGCTCGTGGGCACGCTGCGGAGAAACTCTTCCGTGGTGCGCACCGCGATGGGAATCATCATCACGCCCAGGGCGAATCCGCCGGCCAGCGTCGAGAAGTGGTGAAACGGCAACACTGCGAGGGCGTAGGCAAAGATGCCGATCACGATCGAAGGCACTCCGTTTAGCAGGTCCGTCGTGTAGCGCACCAGGAACGGAAACGTGCGGCCGCCGAATTCCGCGAGATAAACGCCGGTGATGAAACCGACGGGTATTCCGAACAGTGATGCGAGCAACAGAAGTTTCCCGCTGCCCAGGATGGCGTTGGCCATTCCGCCCCCGGTTTCTCCCACGGGCTTCGGCAGCTTCGTGAAGAAATCCCAGTTGATGGTGCTGGCGCCGTGCCACGCAAGATATCCCAAAATGAAGAGGAGCACCGCAACAGTTGCCGCCGCGCACACCCCGGTAATGCTCAGCATAACGGCATTCACGCACTTGCGATATACAGTGCGCAGGCTCATGCGTGCACCGAGGCCCGGCGTTCCGTAGCCAGAATCATCAGCCGCGCCAGTCCATTGAGGACAAAGGTCAGCAAAAAGAGAACTAGCCCCAGCTCGATGAGCGACTGCACGTAAATGTCCTGCGTGGCCTCCGTGAATTCATTGGCGATCACTGCGGCGATGGAATAACCCGGGGCCAGTAGCGACGCGCTGATTTTAGGATCGTTGCCGATCACCATCGTGACCGCCATCGTTTCGCCCAGCGCGCGCGCCAAGGCCAGAAAAACGGACCCAAGAATCCCCGATCGCGCATAGGGCACCACGACTTTCCACGTCGCTTCCCACCGTGTCGCGCCCAACGCCAGGGCCGCTTCGCGCTGATCGCCCGGTACCGTCAGTAGCACCTCACGTGAAACCGAAATGATGAACGGCACCACCATGATGGCCAGCACGATCCCCGCTGTCAGAAAACCCACCCCGTATGACGGCCCCTGGAAGAGGGGCAGATACCCGAACGCAGCTTTGAGAGCCGGTGCGATGGTTGTGCGCATCAGCGGCACGACAATAAAAATTCCCAGCAGTCCGTAAATGACGCTGGGGACTGCGGCAAGCAAGTCAATCAGGAACGCTAGCGTGTCCGAAACCCGCCGCGGCGCCAGTTCGGCAAGAAAAATGGCCGCGCCCAACCCGAGCGGCAGGGCAATAATGAGGGCCAGAGCGGACGTCACCACCGTGCCGTAAATAAAAGGCAACGCCCCGTAATGATCAAAAACCGGATCCCAGACCCGCGTGATGAAGAAGCTCCATCCGAACTTATGCCGCGGCAGCGCTGATCCCACCCAGAGCTGATACACTAGCAGAGTGGTAATCAGCAGGATGCTGGAGGCGAATACGAGCGTGAAAATGTGTGCGATTTCATCGCCGCTGCGCAGCCGGCGCAAAAGGGCGCGCGGCCCCCACGGGGAAGCCGCGCGCTCAATCGCATTGGAAGTAGTCGCCACTTATTGGATTTTCGCGATAGCCGCCAGTTCTTTGGTTTGCACGGGCTTGGGCAGCCGTGCATACGAAAGCGCCTCGGTATAGTTCTGGCCGTCCGTGATCATCCACTTCAAAAAATCCTTGATGGCCTCGCGCTTCGCGGCGTCGTCAATGCGCGCCGGGATCAGCAGCCACGTGAAACTCGAAATCGGATAAGCCGTGGCCCCGGGAGCGTTGGTGATCGAGACGCGGAAGTCTTCGGGCATATTCCGCGCGGCGCCGCTCGCCGCCTCTGAAACGCTTGCCAGATCCGCGTTGATGTATTTTCCTGAGGCATTCTGGACGTTGCCGTAGTCGATATGGTTCTGGATTGCGTAGATCAGTTCCACATAGCCAATGGCGTTCGGCGTTTGCGTGACCAGACCTGAGACCCCCTCGTTTCCTTTGCCACCCAGCCCCACCGGCCAGTTCACCGAAGTGTTCGTCCCCACTTTGCTTTTCCAGTCGGAGCTTGCTTTCGACAAAAAGTCTGTCCAGATATAAGTCGTGCCGCTACCGTCCGAGCGATGTACCACGACGATATCGTTGGCTGGCAAGTTGACGCCGGGATTGGCGTTTGCAATTTGCGGGTCATTCCATTTAGTGATCGTCCCGAGGTAAATCCCCGTGAGAGCGCTTTGTGTGAAATTAAGCTTCGCCGTTACGCCGGGAATGTTGTAACTCGGCACGGCTGCGCCCAGCACAGTGGGGAAATGCAGGATCTCCATCCCCCTTTTCTGCTTAAATTCGTTGATCTGGTCATCCGTCATCGGGCCGTCGGATGCGCCAAAGTCTACTGTGCCGGCGAGTATCTGACGGATGCCCCCGCCTGAGCCGATGGGAGCGTAATTGATCTGCACATTTGGATGAGCGTTGCGGTACATGTCAAACCACTTGGAATACATCGGGTATGGGAACGTGGCCCCAGCGGCGTTCAACAGCACCGTCGATTCCGCCAAGACATAGGTGGTCAAGCCGAGTCCCAACACCACTAGCAGCGCGAGGATTGTGAGTTTCTTAGTCATGTCTCAGTTTCTCCTTAGAGTTTCTATGGCAATTGTTACAATTAGGTTACAACTCTGTGACGCCCCAGTTACGCCATCAAGCTCTCTGCACCTGCTCAGACCTCCCCACCTCTCCCAATCGAAAGTAAGTGCCATTTTTCCATTGGATTGCAGGGGCCGGCGTGGGGGAACGCCGGCCCCTCGGGGGGCTTGATCAGCGGGTTTTGCACAGTCAAATGAAGCTCCTTGGATCATCGCTTCAAAGACACCTTTTTGGTGGAGCGTAAATCTATCCCCACCCCATGAACCCTTTGTGATGAGTATGTGAATACTGAATTAAAGCTCCGGGGAGCTTGTGGAAACTCCCGTGGCGATCTCCTGGGTCCGGCCGTGCCGGACATCCAGGCCCCGCAGCCAGAAGAGAATGTCTTCGGCGATATTCGTGGTGTGGTCGGCAATACGTTCCAGATGGCGGGTGGCCAGCACGAAATGCAGATTCGCCGCCACCGTCGTAGGATCCGTCTTCATGCTATCGAGCAGGTTCTCGAAAATGCTGTCGCGGAAACTGTCCACGATGTCGTCGCTTTCGAGCACCTGTCGAGCCAAGTCCACGTTCTGGAAGATCAGCGCTCCAAGGCTGCGGCTCACCATCGCGCGCACGGCCGTCGTCATCGCCTCCAGTTCGGGTGGGTTTTCGATTTTCTGCATGGCTGCTAGCGAGAGTACCCGCTGGCAGACGTTCACTGCCTGATCTCCCATGCGCTCCAGGTCGTTGTTGATCTTAATGGACGCAACGATCATACGCACGTCGGAATCGCTCAGGCTGCCCCGTCGCAGCAAGGCGATCGCGTGCTCGTCGATAATGATCTCCATTTCGTTGATCCTGGGCTCGCACAAGAAAACTTCGCTGGCGAGCTTTTCGTCGCGTCGCAGCAGTGATTCCAGCGCTCGTCCGATCGAGCCTTCCACCGTCCGGGCCATCGAGGCCAGATAGTTGATGAGCGCCGTCTGCACAATTTTCTCGGAACTACTGGCTGTTGCCGCCATTCTTGCACTCTCCCTTTTTTCTAATCGATTCGAGGCGTTTGCTGCGGTTCGCTTTCTTGGTGCGACTGGGTCTTCCGTCGGCAAGAACTAGCTCCCGGGGACCCATCGCTTCCGCGAAGCCGTGCGCAATGTGCACGGTCTAGATTGCAGGTTTCGTGTTGCAGACGAATGACTTGCAGGTGAATGTTTTGGAAAAGAGGCAGCCCTTCAGGCCGCGAGCGGGATCGAGAAGTAGAATCGTGAGCCTTTGCCTACCTCGCTTTCCACCCAGATCCGTCCTCCATGCGTTTCGGCAAGATGTTTCGCAATCGCCAGTCCCAGCCCTGTCCCGCCGGCTTCCCTGGATCGAGCTGCGTCCACCCGATAGAACCTCTCGAATATCCGGGATTGCTCGGCCTGCGGAATTCCGATGCCGGTATCGGCCACGCAGACGACAGCTTCTCCGTCTTTGGCTTCTGCCGTAACGCGGATTTTTCCCCCCGGCAGCGTGTACTGCACGGCGTTGTCCAGCAGGTTTTGCAGCAGGTCTCGCAGGCTCACGGAGTCCCCGCGCACCGCATGCATCCCTGCCGGGTAATCTACCTCCAGCACGATTTCCTTCTGGCTGGCCTTCAGCAGCGCCATCTCCGCGCATTTTTCGATGACTTCCGCGAGCGGCACCGGCCGAAACTCCAAATCCAGCTTCCCCGCTTCGATGCGCGATAGCTTTAGCAGGTCGTTTGTCAGACGCGTCAGCCTCACCGACTGGTCGCGAATGATTTCGACGAATCGCCGGTTATTGTGCTTGTCTTCAAGCGCCCCGCCGAGCAGCGTCTCCGCGAATCCTTGGATAGCCGTCAGCGGCGTCTTCAATTCATGCGAAATGTTGGCCACAAAGTCCCGCCGGATGCGTTCGAGTTGCCGCACCTCGGTCATGTCGTGCAGCACCACGACGGCGCCGCGTATCTTACTCTCCTGCGTGTCATCGCTCTTGCCGCCGGCCTCCTCACTGGGAGGCAGCGGAGCAACCGTGGCGTCGAAATTCTTCGGATTCACTGTGCCCACCTCAAACTCGGAGCGAACGACATCGCCTTTCGCAAGCGCTTTTTCGATGGCCTGCAGCATTTCTGGCTGGCGCGCGGCCTCCAGAAACGGGCGGCCTTCCATCGGAGCCTCATCGAGACCGAGGATTTTCGAGAAAGCATCGTTTGAAAATATGAGCCGCGCTTTCGCGTCCACCACCGCCACTCCTTCGGCCATGCTCCGCAGAATTGCGGCCGAGCGGTGGTGTTCTGCCGTGAGCGTGCCAATGGTCCTGTCGAGGCGCACCGCCGTTTCATTGAAGGCGCTCCCCAGCTCTGCTAGTCCATCTCCAGTTTCATCGCGCGGCAGCGGGCGAAAATCGCCTTGCGCGACTCGCGCGGAAAAATCTTTCAGTCGCTCCACGCGCGCTGCAAATGTCCGGGAAAAGAAAAGCGAAATGGTGGCTCCCAGCAGGAGGATCACCAGCGTGGCCGTGAAAAGCAGGCGGTGGATTCTCCCGAGCGTCTCATTGCTCTCAACTAGTGGCACAGCAAAGCGCAAGACGACCGCGGATTGACCCGTGGGTTGATAGCGGACGGCGTAGTAAACGAAGTCGCGGTCCAGCGTGCCGCTGTGCCGTACCGCGCTTCCTTTACCGCTTGCGAACGCTTGCAGGATCTCCGACTGATTTGAGTCGTTGTCTCTCATCTCCGAAACTTGGTCCGAATCGGCGAGCACAAGTCCGGTGGAGTTGAAAATTGTCGCGCGTGCCCCGCTCTTCTTGACCCATGCCACCCAGTCATCCAAGGACGCCTGCTTGTCGAGCTGCGGCGGCCGCGCTTCGGCAACTGTGGCGAGAGAATCGAGCTGCGCTTCGGCGGAGCGGATGGAATCTTCGCGAACGATGCGCGCGGCATAAAAATCTACTGCCAGCAGCACCGCTATCAGCAGGGCGACGAACGTCAGCCCGAGTTTCCAGAACAGCTTATTGTGCACGGGTTTCGAACAGGTATCCGGCTCCGCGGATCGTTTTCACGAAAGTCGGCTTTTGCGGATCGACTTCCACTTTCTCTCGCAGTCTCCGGATGTACACGTCCACACTGCGCGGTGTGACGAAGCGGTCCATGCCCCACACTGCGTCCAACAGCTGATCCCGCGTAAACACCTTGTTCGGCCGCGCCGCCAGATAGTACAGCAGCCGGAATTCCAGCGTGCTTAGCACCACCGGTTTTCCACTTCGCGTCACCCGGTACGCGGAGGGGTCAATCCGTAGCGTTCCCAGTTCCAGAGTTTTCTCGGCCTCGCCCGCTGGCTCGGCTCGCCGCAGCAGCGCCTTCACGCGCGCCGCCAGCTCTCGCGGGCTGAATGGCTTCGAAACGTAATCGTCCGCGCCCAGTTCTAGTCCCACGATGCGGTCTGCTTCGTCGCCACGCGCCGTCAGCATTAGGATGGGCAGCCGGTTGAGCGCCGAGTCCCGCCGCACCTCGCGGCAGAGGTCCAGGCCCGAAAGTTTTGGCAGCATCAGGTCCAGCACTAGTAGATCCGGCGGAGCTTTGCGGATCTGGGCGAGCCCCGAGGCTCCGTCTCCCACCGCTGCTACCTGGAATCCCTCTTTCTCCAGGTTGTAGCGAACCAGCTCGACTATGTCTTTATCATCTTCGATCACCAAAATCTTTTTCACTTGAATGCCTCGCCTTTGTTTTCCCTCACACCTTAAAGGAAGTTTTGCCTTCGAAGCAAGCTGCTTCCGTTTCGGCCCGCGAAGGAACTATCTCATGCTTGGCCGTTTCTGTACGGCACAGCGCGTGCTCCGTTGGAACACTTCGCGACCCACCCCTTCCACATCTTCTCCGCAATTCATTGAGCCCGCGCCAGTTAGTTCTCTCATTCGCCTCCGTTCTTGGATTACAAACTGCATTACCGGCTTGTGGCTGAGTGTATTCCAGGCCATCCGGTTCATATGCCTCACCCAAGCCGATTTCCATGTGCGCACCTGCCGCGAAGCTCCATTCCGTCGCGCCGCGCTCCCCGATTGGCTCGCCGCGTTAGCCTCGCCGGCGCTTGCTTGTTCTTGCTCTTTTTCGTCTCGGCCGCACATGCTCAGAAGGCTCCGAGCGACTCTTCGAATCTACACTCCCGCACGAACGCGAAGACCATTTTGCTTCTCGCCGATTTCGTCGATTGGTCCTCCACATTGAGCGGGCCGGGCCGATCTCAATTCGGCGTCTGCGTCATCGGCAAAGATCCTTTCGGCGCACAACTCGATTCTCTAGTCCTCGGTCAATTGATCGGCGGGCGAAAGCCTTTTCTCGTCCGCACCATGCGTCCTGAGGAAATCCAGGGATGCAGCATTCTTTTCATCAGTCCTTCGGAACAAGAGCATCTGCTCAAGATTCTCGCCGCCGCAGACGCCGAAAGCTGCCTCACCATCAGCGACATGGATGGTTTCGTACAGAGAGGGGGAATGGTCGAGCTCCTCCCCGCACATAAGGGTCCCCACTTCCTCATCAATCTCGCCGCCGTCGGGCGCGCGCGGCTCAAGATCAGCTCCCGCTTGCTGGCAATTTCGTGGGTCTGGCCCCCGCAAACGCCATCGGGGAATGATTGAAATGCGTATCCTCAAAAATCTCTCTCTCCGCCAAAAATTCACCTCCATCATCCTGTTGACCAGCGGCATCGCCTTGCTTGCCGCCAGCGGTTTATTTGCATTTTTCGATTTGACGAGTTTCAAGCGCTTGACCGGTCGCAATCTTTCCACCCTCGCCGAAATCGCCGGATCCAACGTTACCGCACCGCTCCTGTTCGACGACCCTAATTCCGCCCGCGACGTTCTCGCCGCCTTGGGCGCGCAGAAAAACATCCTCTATGCTTGCGTTTATTCCCAGGACGGCAAACTCTTCTCCTCCTACAGCCGTGCGGACCTGCCTCCGGATTTTCCTCCGCCTCTCGCGGAGCCGGAGGGCATCCGCACTCAAAACGACCGCATCCTTGTTTTCCACTCGATTCTCTTCCACGGCAGCCCCGTGGGAACCATTTGCCTTGTAGCGGACCGTGACGCGCTTAAGCAGCGCGTGAAGCAATTCACCGGAGTGATCTTCCTCGTCCTGATCGTTTCCTGCCTCCTGGCGTCTCTTCTATCCTCGCGTCTGCAGCGCAGCGTGCTCGAACCCATCCGCGAGCTGGCCCGTACCGCGTTTGAGGTATCCGTGCACAAGGATTACTCCATCCGCGTGCAGCCGCGCTCCCGCGACGAAGTCGGATTTCTTTGCAACCGCTTCAACGACATGATGCAGCGCGTCGAGGAGCGCGATCACGAATTGCGCGAGGCTCGCGAGGGCCTTGCACAGCGCGTCGCTGAACGTACCGCCGAACTCGAACAACAGATCGCCGAGCGCGAAAAAATTGCGGGCGCACTTCTCAAGAGCCATCACTCCCTGCAGGAAATGGCCGCCTACTTGAAGGCCCTTGTCGAAAACAGTCCGCTGGCGATCGTGGCCACCGACCTGCACGACCGCATCACCATGTGCAACCCTGCATTCCAGCGCCTTTTCCAATACACCCCCGAGCTCGCTGTTGGTCGGTCGATTCGCGAACTGATCGCTCCCGGTGAACTCGCCGCCGATTCTGCGCGCATCTCCCGGGAAGTCAGCGAAGGCAAGTCGATTCAATGCGCGCTTGTTCGCCGCCGAAGAGACGGCACTCCCATAGACGTCGAACTTTTCGCCGTACCCATGATCGTGAACGGCCAGAGAGTCGGCGCCTATGGAATGTATATGGACATCAGTGCGCGCAAGATGGCGGAGCAGGCCCTGCGCGAAAGCGAATCGCGCCTCCGTGCCCTCGTCGAGTCTCTCGACGATCTGATTTTCGAATTCGACGCCGATGGCACGTATCTGAATATCTGGACCGCCAACGAGCAATTGCTCGTCCTCCCGCGTGAGCGATTGCTCGGTCGTCGGGTAGCTGACGTTTTCCCTGCAAGTTTCGCAGATCCGTTTCTCGAACTTGTCCGTCGCGTCCTCGCGACTGGAGAAAGCGAGAATTATGAAACCCCCGTGGATGTTCCCGGCGGCCCGCGCTGGTTTCAGGTCCGCGTAAGTCCAATTTTTTTGGCGGGAGGCCCTCCCAGGACCGTCTGCACCCTCGTTCGAGATATTGCGGAGCAGAAAAAGAAAGAAGAGGAGCTACAGCGCGCCAAGGAGGCCGCCGAATCCGCCAATCGCACCAAGAGCGAATTTCTCGCCAACATGAGCCATGAAATCCGCACTCCCATGAACGGAATTCTCGGCATGACCGAGCTGGCCCTCGACACTCCTCTCAACCCCGAGCAGCGGGACTATCTCAGCATGGTCAAGTCTTCCGGCGAATCCCTCCTCAACTTGCTCAACGACATTCTTGACTTCTCCAAGATCGAAGCCGGAAAGCTCGATTTCGATCCCGTCCCATGCGATTTGCGCGAAGTCCTTGGTGAAACGATGAAAGTCCTCGCGTTTCGCGGCCATCAGAAAGGATTGGAGGTGGCCTGCCGCGTGGACCCCCGCGTTCCGGAGCGCGTCATTGCCGATCCAAATCGCCTCCGCCAGATTGTCGTCAACCTCGTTGGCAACGCCATCAAGTTCACTTCGCACGGCGAAGTCGTCCTGGAAGTCGCGCCCGAATTTGAGGAAGAAAAGGAGTCCGGCTCGCCGGACAAAACAGAAGCTGGCTTGCACTTCTCCGTGCGCGATACGGGCATTGGAATTTCCTTCGAGAAGCAGAAACTGATTTTCGACGCTTTCACGCAGGCGGATAGCTCCACCACCCGCCATTACGGCGGCACGGGACTCGGCCTCACCATCACTCAGCGCCTCGTCCGACTCATGGGTGGCCGCATCTGGGTCGAAAGCGATCCCGGCCTCGGCAGCACTTTCCACTTCGTGATTCGCGCTGGCCTGGATACCGGGTCTTGCGAGCCCACTTCGCAATGCCAGCCGGAAATCTTGAAGGGTCTTCGCGTGCTGGTGGTCGATGACAACGCCACGAACCGCCGCATTCTCGAAGAGATGCTCGCGAGGTGGGGCCTTGCGGCAGCATCGGTGGAAAACGGCCGCGCCGCTCTTGCACGCATGGAGGATGCCGCTTCCTCTGGCCGCCCATTCGATCTCGTCTTGAGCGATCTGCGCATGTCTGAAATGGACGGCTTTGATTTCGTGCAACTTCTGCGCGATACCCCTTCGCTCGCTCAAACTGCCGTACTGATCTTGAGCTCCGGGGAATATCCGGGAGACGCGCAGCGCGCACGTGAGTTGGGCGTCTCCGCCTGTCTCACCAAGCCCGTCCAGCCCTCAGAGCTGTTGCAATCGCTCATGGAAGCCGTGGGCCTTGCCCCGGCGCTCCCGGAAGAAGTCGGCGCCCGCACTGCGTCGGCTCCTACGAATACGCCGTGTGCCCGCGTGCTCCTCGCTGAAGACAATTCCGTGAACCGCACACTATCCACCCGCATTCTCGAGAAAAACGGTTTCCTCGTTGTGCCTGTTGAAAACGGCAGGAAAGCCTTGGACGCCGCCCGCCAGGGCGGATTTAATTTGGCTTTGATGGACGTGCAGATGCCCGAAATGGACGGCCTTGAGGCCAGCCGTAAGATTCGCGAATGGGAGCAGGGTTCCGGCCGCCACTTGCCCATCATCGCCATGACTGCCCACGCCATGCTGGGCGATCGCGAAGCCTGCCTCGCTGCCGGAATGGATGGCTATGTCTCGAAACCCGTATCCTCCGAAAAGCTCCTCGCCGAAATTGCACGTTATCTTCCTCCTTCCGTACCGCCGCGCTCGGAACCTCCCGCCGCGCCCCCGGTTCCCCCGGAAGTCTTCGATTACCGCACCGCTCTCGAACACCTTGGGGGTGATCCCGGCCTTTTCGCCGAACTGGTTCATCTCTTCCGCGCCGAATCCTTACGTCTCGTCGAAGAGATTCGCCGCGCCATCGAATGCGGCGATGCCGGTGCTCTTGAAGCCGCCGCGCATTCGCTCAAGGGCGCCGTATCCAATTTCGCTGCGCCCGCTGCCTTCGAAGCCGCCAGCGCGCTGGAAACCCTCGCACAGCGCGGAGACCTATCTCAGTCCCAGAACTTCTGCGACGTCCTCGTGGCGCACGTTTCCCTGCTGGAGAAAGCCCTGGAGCACGCTTGCGCTGAGGCGGTGCTGTGATGTCCGGTGTCGCGGGAATGAGGATTCTGATTGCCGAAGACGATCCTGTTTCCCGCCGCGTCCTGGAAACCTTCCTGCGCAAGTGGGGCTATGACGTCACTTCCTGTCAAGATGGCGCGCAGGCCACCCGCGCTCTGCAACAACCGAACGCACCGTCTCTCGCCATTCTCGACTGGATGATGCCCGAAATGAGCGGCGTGGATATTTGCCGCTCCATCCGCGCCGCTTCACGCACCCTCTACTCCTACCTCCTGATCCTCACTGCCAAATCCCGGAAAGAAGACATTCTCGCGGCTCTCGAAGCTGGCGCGGACGACTATCTCACCAAGCCCTTTGATCCTCGTGAGCTGCAGGCGCGCTTGCTCGTCGGTAAACGCATCCTCGATTTGCAGAATGAGCTTCTACGCGCCAAATCCTCTCTCGAATACCAGGCCTATCATGATGCCCTCACGGGGATTTTCAATCGCAGGGAGATTCTGAACATTCTCGAGCGCGAAGTGTTGCGCCGCGAGCGTGACCGTGGGTCCTTGGGCGTGGTTCTTGCCGATATTGATTGGTTCAAGAACGTCAACGACTCTTTCGGCCATGAAGCCGGTGACGATGTCCTTCAGGAAACATGCCGACGCATTCAGTCCTCACTTCGCCCCTACGATTCCGTGGGACGCTTCGGCGGCGAAGAATTCCTCTTGGTTGTGCCTTCCAGCTCTGAGGCCGCTACCTTGGGCGCGGCGGAGCGCGTCCGAAACGCCCTGCAGGCCGGGCCCTTCCATTTGCCTGCAGCCGAAATTCGCGTCTCTTTGAGCCTGGGAATCGCCTGCGTCAACTCCTCGCAACGCCTCGATGCACGCTCCGCCATTCGTGCCGCCGATGCCGCTCTGTATCGCGCGAAAGCCGCCGGCCGGAATTGTTGCGTCGTCGCTTCCCCCGCCGATTACCTTCTCACTGCCCCCGCGGTTCGGGAAGGGCAGCCGGCGTAAAATGCACTGCGCATCTGCCGCCCCGCCCGAATCAATTGCTCGGCGCGTCTACTCGTCATGGCGCTTGGGCAATCCTCCGGAGCCGATCTTAATTCTTCCGGTTTGCGCTCCATTCGTGGTCGGGAGAATCGTTGTATCGCAGTCCTGCAACGAAACAGTGAAGGAGCTAATCGTTTGCGTGAGTGTGATGAATCGGCCGGTTTCTCCGCCAAAAATATTGTCCGGCGTTAAATTCGGAGGCGTTCCCTTGAATGTGAGGATTCTGAGGGGAAGCATGGACTGGACACATATGAATTCTACCGTGCCTCCGTTTGGCACGCTCGAGTCTGATGGTGAGGGAGCATAGCTACCGTTGTTATCGATTATCTTGATTTGATCTACCTGTGGTGCCGGTGCTGGTTGTGCCATCTTTTTTCTCCTTTTCAACATGCGATTACTTTTTCGGGGGCCGAAAATTCGGGTCCTTCAGTAAATCTTGCAGGTCGAAGATACTCTTCAAGTCGTCCAGTAAGAAACCCTTCTGCAATGCCAATTCGACGTAGTGCAGCGCTTCGGGCCGTTTCCCCAGCTTCTCATAGGCTTCGCCGACGCTTGCCAGGACCTGCCCATCCGTGGGCGCCAGCGCCACTGCCGATTGGATTCGCGCCTGAGCTTGATCGCGCATCTTCTTTTTTGCGTACAAATAAGCAACTTCCGCTTGCGCGGGGGCGTCGCGAGGCTTGAGCCTTAGGAAATCTTCCAGCAACTCCAGCTCGCGCTCGCGAGCCGCGTCGGCTTTCGCCGTGTCTTTCTGCCACTCATACGCGTTCCCGAGATTAGACCACACGATATAGTTCTTGTCATTAATCGCGAGGGCCTTCTCCGTCACCGCCGCGGATTCTGCAAAGCGATGCTCGTGGATCAAGAGCTCCCCGAGATTGGCATACGCCGGATAACTGGGACCGAGGTCAATGGATTTCTTCAAAGCCTCCTCGGCCAGCGCATTGTCGTTCGCCTCTCCACGATCCATGTACACGGCGGCAAGATTGCTGTAAACCTGCGCATTATCCGGCGTAAGTTCTGCCGCGTGGAGAAATTGTGCAATGGACTCCGCATACTTATTCTGCCGATCATAGAATAGGCCGAGCGAGTTATATCCATCCCAGTAGTCCGGCCGCAATGCCGCCGCCTTCTTGTAAGCGTCTTCTGCATCCGATAGCCGACCGGTATGTTCGTAAGCCCCGGCTTCTCCCATCACCGCGTCGGCGTCGTGAGCGTCCAGCTGAAACGCATGTTCGAATTCCTGTAACGCCAGGTCGTATTTCTCCACCTCGCTGTGCAAGCGTCCCAGCGTCACATAAACGGCCGGAATACCATCGTCCAGTTGCACTGCTTTGCCGCAATTTGCCGATGCCTCGTCCAGCCATTTGGGATTCGCATCCACCTGGTACCTCAGCCGGTAGGCCTCGCCCATCTCTGCGAACCCCAGCGCAAACCGCGGGTCCCTTTTCGTCGAGTTCTCAAGTTCCCCGATGGCCAATTGGAGATTCCCCGGCTTGTCGTAGCGCTGAATGTAACCGAGAGCCTTCAGGTAAGACTCGTACGCGGCCGGGTTGACCTTGCCTGCTGTGGCCTTGAGCATTTCCGGCGTGACGGCAATGCCCATCAGGTTCGACAGACGCGATACGGTTTCGTCCTGCAGTGTGGCGAGATCCCCCGCGCGGTCTTCGAGCGCCACCGAGCCCACCTGCCGCATGGTTTTCGCGTTGATCAGATTGACCGTCAGGTGTATGTCCTGTCCTTCGCGCTCGATGCTTCCTTTCACCACCAGCGTGGCGCCCAGCACGCGCAACGCAGCCGTCGGATCCTCTACCTTCCGCGACCTCACCACGCTCGCTGGGACCACCCACAACGCCTGCTGGCCCACTTCCAGATTTGACAATCGGCTCGTAAGGCTGTCCATCAAGCCTTCTGCGAGCACTTCGTTCGCGGGATCGTTGCCGATGTTATCGAACGGAAGCACGGCTATGTGCTTCTCCGCGCCCGCAAAAAACCGGTCGGCAATCCATTGGTGGATGGGCGGCACAAAGGAGAGCCCCGCGAGCGCCACGAGCATTATCGCGCTGATCAAAACCCAACGCTGCCAGCCCCGCTTTTGCGGAGCCGCTGCGGCCCACGCCGAGCCGGACGCATGCTCGATATATTTCCGCAATTCTTTCGATGTGATGGATTTTGTCGGAGCCGCATCATCTACTTCCACGGGCTCCATCGGCGACGGCAATCTCCCGCGAATGGCTTCGAGGTCTTTCAGCATCACCTCGCAGCTTGCGTATCGGTCGGCCGCCTCCTTCGAGAGCGCGCGATAAATAATCTTCTGCAGTTCCGCCGGCACGCCCTCCATCGGCGCGGGTGGTTGGCTGACGATCGCGAACATCACCGAAGCAGCGGTGTCTCGTTGGAATGGATTCTGACCCGTGATCATCTCCGCTAGGACCACCCCCAGCGCCCAGATGTCCGTTCGCTGGTCGAGCGCCTTGCCCATGGTCTGCTCCGGCGACATATAGGCAACCGTTCCGGTAATCCCGGCGCTCTGCGTCATGCTTGGCGTCGCCGCCATGCGCGCCAGGCCGAAATCCACGATCTTCACTACATTCTGACTGGTGATGATGACGTTGGAGGGTTTGATGTCGCGGTGGATGATCTTGTGGGCGTGCGCTTCTCCCAGGCCCTGCGCCATCTGTATGGCAATGTCCACGGCTTCCCGAAAAGGTAGGGGCCCTTGGCGGATTTTCTGTGCGAGCGTCTCCCCCTCGTAATACGCCATCACGATGAAGAGCCTTCCGCGCTCGGTTTCTTCCACGCCGTGAATTACGCCGACGTTCGGGTGATCGAGGGCGGAGGCAGCCTTCGCTTCTCTCAGGAAGCGTTTCTTGTCTTCCTCTTCGGCGCTCACATCATGCGGCAGAAACTTGAGCGCCACCGTGCGCTCTAGCTTCAAATCCAAGGCCTTGTAAACGACCCCCATTCCGCCCGCGCCCGCCAGTCCGAGAATCTGGTAATTCCCGACTCGCTCCCCGGCCGAAAATGGACGCGTAGTCTCAGCCACAGACTGCCTCCACCACTCGAACGCATTCCTCTACGGGACATCCGCCCTGCCGGTTGCGGATTCTCCGGAATACGGGGGTCACATCCATGCGCATGCTTTCGCTCGCGGACCGATTCTCGATAGTTAGTGGGGTTGATTATACTCCTCCTTGGTCTTCGCGAACGCATTGCCGGCTTCTTCGCACTTTCGGCAACTCCTTGGGGAAGCCTGTCCATTAATGGACACCTTCAGGTGAAACCGGACACTCGCGACTTTCGCAAAGCGGCCCTGATCTGAGCAATATTCTTCTTTTTCATGAACTTGCATCACAGCTTGGCTGGCTTTGGAATTGCTCCTCCACGCGATGTAAGCATGCGAAGTATGTGTGCGTAATAGCTATGCCGCCCGCGGGAGGCAAATCATGAACAACTTGCTGCAGGATCTGCGATTTGCCCTTCGCCAGATGCGCCGTTCTCCCGGCTTTGCTGCCACTGCCATCCTTACTTTGGCGCTGGCTATTACCGCCAACGTCATCGTCTTCGGTGTGCTGCAGGGCTTGATCCTGCGGCCCCTCGACGTGCCTCATCCAGACCGGGTGATGACCCTCGCGCGCACCAGTCAAACCTATCCGATTTTTGGCTATCCGGAAGTGCGCGATGTGCGCGATCAAAATACGGTGTTTTCCGCTGTTGCTGCTTACGACGTGACAGATTTTGGCATGGATGCCAACGGCGCCGCCCGTCCTGTTTGGGGATGCGAAGTCAGCGGGCAATACTTTGAGGCCGTTGCCATCAAGCCATTCCTCGGGCGTCTGCTCGAGCGCGCCGATGACGATCATCCCGGAGCCTCACAGGCTGCCGTGCTTTCTTGGCCGGAATGGAATACGGATTTTGGCGCGGACCCCAACATCGTGGGAAAGACCATCCGCATCAACAAGCGGCCGTACACCATCGTTGGCGTCACCCCGAAAGACTTCCACGGGACTGAAAAATTCATACAGCCCGACGTTTTCGTTCCCTTGGCGAATGAAGCATCTTTGGAGAGAGTGGACTGGCTTGAGCAGCGGGGCAATTGGAATGTCTATTCGATCGTGCGCATCAAGGACGGCGTTACCCTGTCCCAGGCGCAGGCTGAATTGAACACGATTGCTGCCCGCATCCGGCGGCAGTACCCGAAGGATGAAGAGGGATTGGGATTCAAGCTGACTCGTCCCGGCCTGATGGGCGACTTCTTAGACGCGCCGGCGCGCGGTTTTCTGATTGGGGTGATGGTGCTTGCCGGTATCGTGCTCCTCGCCGCCTGCGCCAATCTCGGCAGCCTGTTCGCCGCGCGTACGGCGGACCGCGCGCGCGAGATTGCCGTCCGCATGGCCATCGGGTCGAGCCGCTGGCGCATCATCCGTCAGGTCCTTGTTGAGGCTTTCGTGATTTCGATCCTCGGGGGCGCGTGCGCGTGCGACTTGGCGTGGATGGCCCTCACCGGCCTCGCTAGTTGGCATCCACCCACCGAATATCCCATGAGGTTCTTCGTAATGCCGCAGCCTTCGTTGCTCCTGATCGCGTTCCTCATCTCCGTGCTCGCCGGCTTTCTATTCGGAGTGATGCCGTTGCGGCAGATTTTCAAGTCCGATCCTAACGACGCGATTAAAGGGGGAGCCATTCAATCCTCCGCCAAACGCCGCTGGGCGTTTCGCGATGTCTTGCTGGCGGGACAGATCGCCCTCTGCTGTGTCACCGTCACGGCCGCCTTTGTCTCCCTGCGTGGCCTGGGAAAGTCGCTCACCATGGACATGGGTTTCAATCCGAAAAATGTTGTGCTGACGAAATTCGATCTGAATGAGGCTGGCTATTCGAGCGCCGCTACCGATCAGTTCCAGCGCCGGCTGCTGGAAAGGGTTTCGCAGCTCCCGGGAGTGGAAGCAGCAGGCTACGCGAATTCTACGCCTCTCTCTCTCGATGCTCCCAGTTCCCCTGTCTTCTCTGAACAAGCCACCGATATCAGACCTTCCAACAAATCCTTCGACGCCTATGATTACAACGTTTCACCTGGATATTTCGCCGCCGCGGGAACACTGCTGCTCGCGGGACGCGATGTAAGCTTTGCCGACACGGCGAAGACGCCGCCTGTTGCCGTCGTGAATCAGTTGTTCGCCCGCCAACTCTTCCCGTCCGGCGATGCCGTCGGCCGCTATTTCAAGAATGGCTCCGGCGTGCCGGTCCAGATCGTGGGCGTCGTGGCGGATGGAAAATATCTTTCGCTCAGTGAAGATCCGCAAGAGGTAGCGTTCTTCCCGGTTTCGCAGCAAGGAACGATTCGAGCATCACTTGTCGTCCGCACTCGGCGCGACACTGGTGATATGGTGGCCACCGTTCGAAACGTGATCCGCGATCTTGACCCCGCCGTACCTGTTCGGCAATCGAGCGATTGGAATACCCAGCTGGCACTGTCGCTCTTTCCATCCCAGGTGGCCACGGTCGCACTCGGCCTGTTCGGCGCTTTTGGCCTGCTGCTCTCTCTCACCGGGACGTTCGGCCTCGCCTCGTACACGGTGAGCAAGCGGCTGCGCGAACTCAGCATTCGCGTGGCGCTCGGCGCTGGGGCCAAGCAGATTCTCTCGGCCGCGCTTGGTCGCATGCTGATCCTGCTCGCCGGCGGGTCCGCCGTGGGTATACTCCTCGGTGTCGCCACCAGTCGCGTGCTTTCGACGATCGTCTACCAGGCATCGGCACGCGATCCATTTGTGCTCGTCGCGGTTGTCTTTACGACGCTGCTCACTGGTTTGCTCGCTGTTGCCAATCCTGTGAGGCGAGTCTTGCACCTCGATCCGGCACAACTCCTCCGCGAACAGTAGGCCCATCGGCGCAAATGAACCCAGTCATTCTGAGGGCCTCGCTGACCAAACGCGCAGACCCGCCGTCTCCTGGCAGGAGTCTCTAATCAAACTCTTCGTCTCTTTTTTGTACCGCTGAGCCCATCCCACCCTATTCGTCGCCGCGCCGCCAAATCCGAGCAGGCAGCCTTACACTGATCCCACAACGGCAGCTGCGAGCTCTTGTATTTGTGGCGCCGGCCTCACGGCCAGTCAGTATGCCTAGTCCCGGTACTTGACTTTATGCGTAACCTATGCTCTACTTACGCCATTGAAATAAAACAATTTAGCGGGTCAGGGGGGGGACAACTCCCCCATTCCGACATTTTGGGGGCAACATTTTCTAATCGAGACACACCCAGAAACAAGATCAGGGCTAAGTCAATGAAAACAAACGCTCGGAGCAAATCCTAATCGAGACACAACACATGTTTTGCCCGCCTCCAAATCTCCGTGACTCTGTGATCTCTGTGGCCAATCCCCGGCAGCAAAATGTCAGAAATCAATCGCCACAAAACCGTCATTTAAAAACACAGTACCGGAACCCCCCAATGCGCCTTTTCATCCGCGCACTCTGCACCGCCGCGTCGTCCGTCGGGGCCGATGCCTTGTATCGGGACGTCATTCTCAAAACGAGTATTGGAACCCGCCGCCCTCACCGGCCTTGCGCAAGGCGGGATTGAATTCGTGAAATATGTCTGAAACTTTTTCGAAGCGAAGCCGGATCCAGGTTTCCGCCGAAGAACTTTTTCGCTGGCATGCTCAGCCGGGCGCGCTCGAACGCCTCACCCCACCCTGGGAGCCGGTGGAAGTTTTGGAGCGCGCGCCAAATTTGTACGATGGCTCGCGCGGTGTGATGCTCGTTCACGTCGGTCCGTTCCGCGTTCGCTGGGTCTTTGAGCACTCTGGTTATATCGAAGGACGGCAATTCCGCGACGTGCAGTTGTCCGGTCCCTTTCGGAAATGGCAGCACACTCATCTGTTTATTCCCGACGGGCCGCGCGCCTGCTGGCTCGAAGATCGCATCGAATACGATTTCCCTCTCGGCTTTGTCGGGAAAATTTTAGGCGGTGGGTTCGTGCGCCGGAAACTTGAGAGGCTTTTCGAGTATCGCCATCGCACGACTTTGGCAGCGATGACGGCGCGACGGTGAAGTTTGAGGCGAATAATTTCAGCGCTTGCCGCCATGCACCGCAGAGTCTCATGCTCTCGTCGGCGTCCGGTGGAGTTATCGATGGGCCATACGCGGTGGTATGTTTTGCAGACGCTCGCGTTGAGTGACACACAGCAACCTGCTCGCGCAGGATCGGATATCTGGTGTACAGTTTGTAGTTGCGTTTTAAATGTCGGGCTCGCTCCTCAAGCCGGGCGAGCCAGGAAAAGGCTTTGCGATGACTCCCACCAAGTCAACATCGGTAGCGAATAACGAAGCGGCCTCAACTGGGCGGCGCGACACTCTCAGCATCACCGACAATCGCACCGGACGCCAGTATGAAATCCCCGTCAAGCACGGCACGATTCGCGCCATCGATTTGCGGCAAATCAAGGTGCAGGAAGCCGATTTCGGCATGATGAGTTATGACCCGGCATTCACCAACACGGCTGCTTGCACCAGCCGCGTGACGTTCATCGACGGCGACCAGGGTATTCTTCGCTATCGCGGCTATCCCATCGAGCAGCTCGCCGACAAGAGCACCTATCTTGAGACGGCTTACTTGATTTTGCACGGCGAACTGCCGACGAAAGCGCAAATTGCAGACTGGTCGTATCACGTCACACACCACACTTTCATTCACGAGAGCATCAAGAAATTTCTCGACGGCTTCCACTACGACGCGCACCCCATGGGAATGTTGATCTCCACCGTGGCGGCGCTCTCCACTTTTTATCCGGACGCAAAGGATATTTTCAATCCTGATTCCCGGCGCAAACAAACGTATCGCCTGATTGGAAAGATGCCTACGCTCGCTGCCTTCGCCTATCGTCACAGCCTGGGGATGCCCTTCGTCTATCCGGACAACGAATTGAGCTACGCTGGAAATTTCCTGAACATGCTTTTCCGTACCACCGAACTGAAATACCGGCCCAACCCCACTCTCGAACGCGCGCTCGACATACTTTTCATTTTGCACGCCGACCACGAACAGAATTGTTCGGCGAACGCGATGCGCAGCGTGGGCAGTTCGCATGTGGATCCCTATTCGGCCACGGCCGCAGCCACGGCGGCTCTCTATGGGCCGCTCCATGGCGGAGCGAACGAAGAAGTGCTGCACATGCTTCTCGAGATCGGCTCCGTCAATCGAGTGCCCGAATACATCAAGCGCGTGAAAAGCGGTGAAAAACGTCTCATGGGTTTCGGGCATCGCGTCTACAAGAATTATGATCCGCGCGCGAAAATCATCAAGCACATCGCCTACGATGTCTTCGACGTCATGGGCAAAAATCCGATGATTGATATTGCGCTCGAATGCGAGCGTATCGCCCTCGAGGACGATTACTTCATCACGCGGCGTCTGTATCCCAACGTGGATTTCTACACCGGCCTGATCTACCAATCCATGGGTTTTCCGGTGACCATGTTTCCCGTGCTCTTCGCTATTCCCCGCACTTCGGGATGGATCGCTCAGTGGGAGGAAATGCTCCTCGACGCGGAACAAAAAATTGCCCGTCCGCGCCAGGTGTATCTCGGCGCCGACGAGCGCAGCTACATCCCCATCGAGCATCGCGGTTAGCCCCGTCTTTTCGGAATAATCTATTGAGCGCATGGCCGCGTTATTTTCCGCCGCGCTTCCCCGGCTTGTCCGCCCGAAGATCGCGCCCGCCTCCGATTCAAATCAGTTGCAACGCGGGCGAATCTCTGGCACAACTCCATACACGGCGGGGAGGGAAGTTGGGCCATGGATATTTCGACGCGGCAATCTGGATCTGCGACCATTGTGGATGTGCAAGGGGACATCACGCTTTACAATTCGCCGGAAGTTCGTCATGTGATCCTGCGACTGTTGCGCGAGCAACGCGTGCCGCACGTGGTTATGAATCTGAAGGGTGTGAGGTACATTGACAGCGCGGGCGTTGCGTCTCTGGTGGAAGGGCTGAAAGTGTCGCGAGACATGAAAAGCCGGTTCGCGCTGTACGGCCTTTCCTCCATCGCGCGGCAGGTGCTGGAGCTTACGCGGCTGCTGAAACTATTCGAAGTGCACGAATCCGAGGAAGAAGCCCTGCAACCGCTCGCATAGCGGCGGAGCGGGATTACTTCGCGGTTCACCGGGTTCCGGGAGCATGGAAGAGGCGGAGTCCCGTCTCCCTCCGCCATTTTTTGATTCTCTTTACATTTCATGGGCGCCACGCAATCCATCGGTCGCGGAACTCTCGATGTCTTTTCCTACATCGGCAATCTCGCGGTGCTTACGGGACGCGCGGCCCACGCCATTTTTGTTGCTCCCTTCCGGGGCGAAAAAGTGTCCTTCGGTCGGGCCGTTCATCAGGCTATGGCCGTGGGCGTCGAAGCGCTGCCCATTCTCACTCTGATTACTTTCTTTATCGGCGGGATTCTGGCATTGCAATCCGCGTACGAATTGAAGAAGTTCGGCGCGTTGCAATTTGTCGCCGGCGCCGTGGCTCTTTCGATGACTCGCGAATTGGGCCCGCTACTGACCGCCATCGTAGTAATCGGGCGGTCGGGCTCTGCATTTGCCGCGGAACTAGGAACCATGCGCGTGAACGAGGAAATCGACGCGCTGGAAACCATGGCCCTCGATCCTGTACGGTTTCTCGTGGCGCCGAAATTTCTCGCCATGATTCTGATGCTTCCGTGTCTCACCACATGGTCTGACTTCATGGGCATCGTGGGGGGATCGCTCTTCGGTGTTTCGGCCGCGGGATTCACGTTCGGCACTTATTTTCACGCCACGCTGGATGCGTTGCTCCTTTCCGACATCACCACGGGACTCATCAAGAGCGTCATGTTCGGTCTGGTGATCACGGCGGTGGGATGCCATGAAGGATTGTCCACGGGACTGGGATCGGAGGAAGTGGGCCGCTCGACAACTTCGGCGGTGGTGAAATCCATTTTCCTGGTGATCGTCGTGGACCTGATTTTCACGATGCTGTTTTATTTCACGTCCACTTCAAAGTGAGGATGGCCGATGCCTGAAACGAAGGCGGCGCAGCCGGCGAAGCCAGAGGTCGCTATCTCCATTCGCAATCTTCGCGTCAGCTATGGCGAGCGCGAGATTCTTCACGGAATCAGCTTCGACATCATGCGCGGAGAAACGATGGTGATTCTGGGCGGATCCGGCTCTGGCAAGAGCACGCTCCTGCGGACCCTCGTGGGGCTCGAGAAACCGAGCGGCGGTGAAATCTGGATGGGCGGAAAAAATCTGGCCGCGGCCACGCCCCGGGAACTCGATGAGTTGCGCAAGAAAATCGGAATCTCCTTTCAAAGCGGCGCGCTTTTCGGCTCGATGAGCGTTGGCGATAACGTCGCTCTGCCGTTGCGCGAGCACTCGCCGCTCGAAGAATCTACGATCCACATTGTGGTGCGTCTCAAGCTGGACCAGGTCGGTCTGGGAGGCTACGAAGATTATTTCCCGGCGCAATTGAGCGGTGGAATGAAGAAGCGCGCCGCAGTGGCGCGGGCTCTGGCGATGGATCCGGAAATTCTGTTTTTCGATGAGCCTTCGGCGGGCCTCGATCCCATCATCGCGGCGGGCATCGACGAACTCATCTTGAAACTCAAGAAAGCCTTCGAGATGACGTTGGTCGTGGTGACGCACGAAATGGCCAGCGCATTCTTGATTGCCGACCGCATGGTGCTGGTAGACAAAGGGAACATCATCGCCATCGGGAGCAAAGAAGAATTGCGTGCCAGCCAGCATCCTCGCGTGCGCCAGTTCTTCGACCGCGTGCCCGAGCCCGAAGTGGCGGAGGAACTCGATTACCTGCAAGTTTTGACCGGCGAGAAGTGCCCGATCAAGCGATGAACGGAAGCCACGGACCGACGTGATATACTCGCCCGCCCGGTAGCGAATGGAAGAGGTGGATGATGGAAGCCAAACGGGAACAAGCGCTGGTGGGCGTCTTCGTGGTGGTCGCGGCGGCAATATTGCTCGGGACTGTTTTCGCCCTCTCTGGCGCGTTTCATAGCGGCGACGTGACTTACCGCGCCTATTTCAAGAATGCCGGAGGAATCGGGCCGGGCGCGACAGTGCGCTATGCCGGAGGACCTGCGGTTGGGCGAGTCGCGCAAGTTCGCAGCGATCCGCAGGACTCCACGCACATGGAAATCACTTTGCACGTGAATCCGGAAACGCCGGTGAAGGCCGATAGTGTCGCGAAGATCACCAGCTTGGGCCCCCTGGGCGAAAACTACCTGGAAATCACACCGGGCAGCGCGGCGGCAGCGCGCGCGCAATCGGGCAGTGTGCTTCCTTCCGACGAATACATAAGCTTCGGAGATCTCACCGAGGACATCAGCAATCTGAGCCCACAACTGCAAAGCCTGCTGAAAAACCTCAACGCCCGGGTCAGCGAGCTGCAGGATACGATCGCACGGGTGAACGACATGCTCGGGCCGCAGAACCGCTCCAACCTTTCCGCGACGCTGAGCAACACCCGCCGGATGCTCGAAGAAGACCGGCCGAAGATTCATTCGACACTGGGTCACCTGGACGACGTGAGCGCGAAGCTCGGGCCGATGCTCGATGATTTCAAGAAGACAATGAAGAAGGCCGATGACGCGCTGGCGCACGTGGATGAGACTCTTCAGGAGAACCGCCCCGAGCTTCGCGAAGTCATCAAGAAAGCGCGGGAGACTCTGGCATCGGCTTCTTCGGCCACCGATCAATTGGATCGTTCGCTCAATTACAATTCCGCGAACATTGACGAAATTCTCGACAACCTGCGGCATATTACCGAGAACATGAAGGAATTTACCGAGACCATCAAAACGCGGCCCTACACGCTGATCCGTTCGTCCGGACCGGCGCCGCGTTCGCCCGGGCAGCCGGAGAAGCCTTAGAGGAGGAAGGAACCAAGCGATGCGCTATCGAGTTTGCTGCGGATACTTCCTGGTGGCCGCACTGGCCCTGGCTGGGTGCGGGAAAACCCGGCCGGTAAAATTTTTTGAGCTGAGCGCGGCTCCCGCGGCACCCGCCCCAGCTTCCAATCCTTATCCCATTTCTTTGCTGATCGGCCGCATCACCGCGCCGCAGCTGTACCGCGACAACCGCATCGTGTACGCCATGAGCGACGTAGAGTTCGGCGCGTATGAATATGATCGCTGGGCCGAGCCGCCCATGGACATGATGGAGGGAGCGCTCCTGCTCACCCTGCGCCGCTCCGGCCAATACACCACAGTCGAGCGGCAAAGCAGCAACGCCCGCGGCGACTATATTCTGCGCGGGCGGCTATTGGCACTCGAAGAGGTGGATGCGCCGGCGCTGTCGGCGCGTTTTTCGATCGAACTCGAACTCTTCGATCCGAAGTCCGGACAGGCTGTCTGGACGGGGTCATACTCACATGATGAGCCCGTGACCGAAAAGAAGGTGCCCGCAGTAGTCGAAGCTCTCAATCGTAATGTGCACGCGGGTTTTGAGCAGCTTGCCGCGCAGCTCAGCCAGTTCTTTGCAAATCGTCCCGCCCACTAGCGCCTGACGCCACAAGCTGAAAAATTCGTGAAACGCGGGGAGTCTTTAGGTGAGCGCCGCTTCCAGGCGAGCGGTCCCGAGCGCCCTCTTCTGGACATACAGCGCCTGATCGGCGCGCTCGAGGAGTTGTTCGGAAGATTCGTTGTGCTCGTAGCCCGCCCATCCCGCGGAAAACCTGATACGAATTTTTTCGCCTTGTAATTCCACTTCCAGCTTTCCCAGGCGACCTACAAGCACTTGCACCTGCTCCGGCTGGCATTCCGGAAGGATGAGAAGGAATTCATCTCCGCCGAGGCGCACGGCCACGTCGGAACTGCGGATGACTTGGTTCAGGCTTTCCGCAAACCTCCGCAGCACCTCATCGCCTGCGGCATGGCCGTACCGATCGTTGATTTGTTTGAAGCCGTTCAAATCGAACGCCAGCACGGAAAGAGGATGGCCATAGCGCTGCGAACGGGAGACTTCTCCGCGCAGGCGCTGTTCGCCCAGGCGCCTGTTGAAAAGACCCGTGAGCGGATCCACGATGGCCTGCTTGTGAAATTCTTCCGCTCGCATGCGAAGCTGCGTCATCAGTGCGAGGTTTTGTGCCATCTCTGTCCTCATCCTCTTGATGAGCACCTGCTGGTAAACCGTGTAGAGATTGAAAATCAGGACCAGCGCAACCAACGCACGCACGGCCATATCGAGATTAAATTGGAAAAACCGGTCCGTTTCGTGAATCAACTGCGGTATGGAAAGCGCCACCACGGTGGCGGTGAGCAGCAGCATCACCATCACAGCAGCCCACCACAGCCACCAATCCCTGCGTTCAAGCTGGTGCAGTTTCTTCTGCAGTTCTTCGACGGAAATGCCCGCTTCGATTTCCGGCACGGCGTAATCGGATTCGTTCATCGTCCTGCTCGGCAAAGAATTCAGGGCCCGACCGTTCCCATTATAGGTGAGAGCGCGGCAGGCGCGCGGCGAGCGGCAGCCGTTGTTCCGTAGCTGAAACCCTCTTACCCACACTGTCCGGAAGTACAGTCCTGCGCGCGCTGAGCGCGCTTCAGAATTCTTGGCCAATCTAGTTTGCGGAGGTAGCTGGGTTGACCGATTTCATAGAAAAACTTCCATGCTTCGCCGTTCGGCTTCGAGAGAATCAGGGTTCTTCCGGTCCAAAGCGCGCCGCGGAGAGATTTTTTGCGTGTTGTGCATCGAGCAGCCCTTGCAGGAGTATAATGCGGGCAGTTTGTACCGGGGGTCCGCCGGCCGGAGGTATTCAAATGCAAACAGGTCAGGAGCGCGCCATGAACCTCCAGATTGCGAAGCGACAATCAGGCGATGTAATGATCATCGATCTCGCGGGCCGCGTGACCATTGGCCGCGAAAACGATCTCCTCTGCCAGGAATTGCACGACACCATCGCCTCCGGGGCGCACAAGCTGCTCATCAATCTCGAAAACGTGAAGCAGATGGATAGCTCCGGCATCAGCTGTGTGGTGCGGAATTTCGTTTCCCTGCAGCGTGTGAAAGGTAGCTTGAAACTTCTGCGGCCCCGCGGCCACGTCCGCGACGTCCTGGAGCTCACTCATCTGCTGCAGTCGATTCCCAGCTATGAAGACGAAGCTGCCGCGCTCGCCAGCTTTAGTTGAGCGCGTTCCCGAAAAGATCGCCACGCGCCGAATCGCGTTCTTGGCCTGCGTTATTCTTGCGTTTGATTTTGTGTGCAGCTCTGCATTCGCCCAACAACAAGAACTCGATTCCCTAGTCAGCAAAACCGCCAAGGCGCTCACCAAGGCGCACGTGAGCAGCGTCGTGGTCGCGGATTTTGTGGGGCCCGGAGAACAGTTCACGATGTTAGGGCAGGAATTGGCCGACGAGTTTTCAGCGGAGCTGGTAAAGAATACGCAAGGGTGGACGGTCCTGACGCGCGAAAAGTTCGGAGAGTATGCCAAGGGCACAGAGCTGCTGCCCAACGATCTCCACGATGCGGAGGGAGCGTGCGCTGCGACAAGCGCTATGAGCGTTGACAGCATTATCTTAGGGCACGTTGATTTTGACGGTTCAAAGATTCGAGTCAAGGTGAATCTCTACACGGCCCGGGACAAATGCGAGGAGCGTAGCAAAACATCAATTAAACTCCCCTTAAATGAGCAGGAGCGAGAGTTCGCTTCAAAAACCGTGAGTTTTGTACCCGCTATACCTTTCGATGTTCCGACAGCCGATACAAAGGGATATGGAATACCCCAATGCGCCTATTGCCCAGCTCCGCCCTTCTCGGGAGAGGCGGTGAGGGCTAAGTATCAAGGCACCGTTTCACTTCGAGTGGTAGTTATGCCCGATGGCCGAGCCCACAACATTCAAGTGGTGAAGGGCCTCGGCTTGGGCCTTGACGAGAAGGCCATTGAGGCTGTGAAACGATGGAGATTCAAACCAGCAAATGGTCCTGATGGCAAGCCGGCAGCGGTAGTTACTATGATCGAAGTGACATTCCGGCTGATTTGACGCTCACGCTACTTAGGCGTTTTTCTTCAGGTCGGAAAGAACGAGCTTCGCAACTTCCCGCAGTGTTTCGAAGACCCCCTCTCCGCGCACGGCGACGGATTCCAGCACCGGCTCGTCTTTCTGCTGAAGCTGCTTCTTTAAATCGTCAGGCGAAAGAATGTTGGGCAAGTCGCGCTTGTTGAGCTGCAGTGCATACGGAATGGTTTTGAATTCCAAGTTGTGATCTTTCAGGTGTTCGTGCAGGTTATCGAGGGTTTCCAGGTTCGCGTCGAGCCGCTCCTCCTGGGAATCGGCGACGAAGACCACTCCATCCGCCCCTTTCAAAATCAGTCGACGGCTCGCTTCGTAGAACACTTGTCCGGGAACGGTATAGAGGTGAAATCGCGTCTTGAACCCGCGCACCGTGCCAAGATCGATGGGCAGAAAATCAAAAAAAAGCGTCCGGTCGGTTTCCGTGGCCAGCGAAACCATCTTTCCCTTCTGCCCCGACCCAGTATGGTCGTAAATCCATTGCAGGTTCGCCGTCTTTCCGCCCAGTCCCGGGCCGTAGTAGACGAGTTTGCAATTAATTTCCCGCGCTGCAAAATTGATGAAGGGCACTAAAATCCTCAGGAATTTGGCGAGTCGTATTTATAGCACAGCCGCGTTCGCGCGGCCACCCGTTCGGCTGTGTGGCGATTCCGAAAGAGCACGTGCCGCCCGCGGGAGCCCGGCAAAGCAGCCTATTGGCGGCAAGGTAGGGCGCTCGAATACCCCGCCGCAAAACACCCGCCAGATTATCCTTTTAACAATGGGTTCCGGGGCGCGTTGACGCCGTGCGAGAACTCTGCTATGTTTTCGTTCGAATGGCACGCGCAAAGAAATCAACGTCACGTCGCAGCCCCCAGTCCTCCGGAGGCTCCCGTTCTGGTTCTAAGTCCATAAAATCAAAAGGCTTAACTAAGGGCCACGCCCTCGGGCAACATCAGGCGGAGATGGTTAATGCAGCCTCGCAGGCGCAGCTTAAACAATATGAAGAAGGCCTCAGGCACTTTCAGCAGCAGAAATTCCATCGCGCAACGGAAGCGCTGGAGAAGGTCCTCAGCGGGCCAAGCAAGGAACTGGCTGACCGTGCCCGCGTCCATCTGCGTATCTCGCAGCAACGGATCGCGCGCCTTCCCGCGGTGAATTTGAAATCCGCCGAAGATTTTTACACCCATGGCGTGGCCATGATGAACCTGGGCCGCTGGGACGATGCCCGCGAGCATCTGGAACGCGCGCACAAAGCCGCACCCAAGGCCGATCACATCATTTATGCCATGGCGGCGCTGGATTGCCTGACCGGAGAATCGGAAGGAGCCATGGAGAAATTGCGGCTGGCCATTCAGTTGCGTCCGGAGAATCGTTATCACGCGCGCAACGACGAGGATTTCGCCTATTTGCAGGATGACCCGAAGTTCACCGAGCTTCTTTATCCGGAGCGCGAAAGTTCTGCCGGTTAGCGCGACCCCGCTGTGAATAAACAATCGCAAATGAATCTGCGGCCCGTCCGGATTGTGGCGCTCGGAGGAGGCACGGGCCTCTCGATGTTGTTGCGCGGCTTCAAGGAATTTATCGCGCGGCGGAAATCGGAGCGCGTGTCGCGTCCGGTTTCGGACCTGGCTGTCGTGGTCACGGTCACGGACGACGGCGGCAGTTCGGGCCGCTTGCGTCGCGAATACAGGGTTCTGCCTCCGGGAGACATCCGCAACTGCATGGTGGCGCTTTCCAAGGACGAAGCCCTGCTGGGACGGCTATTCCAATACCGCTTTCCCGGGGTTCGCGGGCTCGGCGGCCACAGTTTCGGCAATCTGTTCCTTACCGCGCTGACGAACGTGACCGGAGATTTTCCCGAAGCGGTGCGGCTTTCCGGGCAGGTGTTGGCGATTCGCGGCCGGATATTCCCGTCGACGGCGGAAAACGTCACGCTGGAGGCCGAGCTTGCCGACGGCACCCGCGTCGCGGGCGAGACAAAAATTTCCCGCTCCCGCAAACGCATCAAGCGCGTGCATCTGGTGCCCCGCCGCGTCCGGCCGCTCCCCGAAGTGCTCGCGGCGCTCCGTGAAGCGGATTTGATCCTGGTCGGTCCAGGCTCGCTTTACACGAGTGTCATCCCCAATCTTCTGGTTGAGGAGATTGCCGAAGTAGTGGCGAATTCTCGCGCCACGCGCGCCTACATCGCCAACGTAATGACCCAGCCGGGCGAAACGGACGGCTTTTCTGTCCCCGATCACGTTCGCGCCATCTACGATCACACGCGCAAGTATCTCTTCGACTGGGTGATTATCAATCGTCAACCCCTGCAGTCCCGCGTGATGCGCAAGTATCGCGCCCAGGGCGCCACGCCCCTCCCAGTTTCCACTGAAGAATTGAGGCGCATGGGGTTGCGATGTGTTTTCGGCAACCTCGTGGCGCAGGATGGCTTCGCGCGCCATGATGCCAGGCGGCTGACGCGACTCATTTTGGATGAATTCGCCCGCCGTCCCATTCGTCACTGAGCAAAAAATTCGTCGTAGCAGTCAATTCCTCCCTCGCCGCCGCTCGCCTTGCGTGCCTGTGCGTGTCTCCGTATACTGGCCGGCGCGGTTTGAGAGCGAGGGGATGGTCTTTTGTTTCGCAACCCGCGTCCCGCTGGCCGCCGAAAAATTAATTTATAGCTGCCGGAGGATGCCATCATGCCGGTCATGACGCTTCAGAATGAGCTTAATCCTTACGAATGCGCGGAAGTGCGTTTCGAAGAAGCCGCCAAAAAGCTGGGTCTCGAAGAGGGTCTGTACCGCTACCTGAAGTATCCCAGCAAGGAAATCACGATTTACATTCCCATAGCATTGGATAACGGGCGGCTCGAAATCTTTACCGGTTATCGCGTGCAGCATTCCATCGTGCGCGGGCCCGGAAAGGGCGGAATTCGCTTTTCACCTGACGTGACTCTGGACGAAGTTCGCGCTCTGGCTTCCTGGATGACCTGGAAATGCGCCGTCGTGAATATCCCGTTTGGCGGGTCCAAGGGTGGCGTCATCTGCGACCCCGAAAAGCTTTCGCGCGGCGAGCTCGAGCGCATCACCCGGCGTTACACCGCCGAGCTTTCGGAATGGATTGGCCCGGAGCGCGATGTTCCCGCTCCCGACGTGGGCACGAATGACCAGGTGATGGCCTGGATCATGGACACTTACTCGATGCACATGCGCCATACGGTGACCGCCGTGGTCACTGGCAAGCCGCTCGATCTCGGCGGATCGGCCGGACGCCGCGAAGCCACCGGTCGCGGCGTGCTCATGGTCTGCGACAAGGCCACCACCAAGCTGGGGATGAAACGCGAGAACTGCCGCGTAGTGATCCAGGGATTCGGAAACGTTGGTTCCATGGCGGGAATGCTCATGCAGCAGGCGGGCTATAAGATTGTCGGCCTCGCGGATATTCACGGCGGTCTTTACAACGAACATGGTATCGACGTGAGCAAGGTGGTTGACTGGACGCACCATCAGCACAAGCCGCTTCCCGATTTTCCCGGAGGCGGCGCGAAATTGAGCGCGCAGGAAATCCTCTTCCAGCCCTGCGAAATTTTGATTCCCGCGGCTATCGAAAATCAAATCACCAGCAAGAATGTCCATCGTGTCCAGACGCGCATCCTCTGCGAAGGCGCCAACGGCCCCACCACTCCGCCCGCCGACGAGGTCCTGCGCGAAAAAGGCGTCTTCATCATTCCCGATATTCTTGCCAACGCCGGCGGCGTCACCGTCAGCTATTTCGAATGGGTGCAGGATCGCATGGGATTTTTCTGGCGCGAGGATGAAGTGAACGCCCGGCTCCGCGACGTCATGGAGCCCAGCTTCGACGGTGTGGTCCGCTACGCCGAAACGCACGGCGTGAACAATCGCATCGCCGCGTACATGCTGGCGATCGATCGCGTCGCTTTCGCGCTGAAGCTCCGCGGGATTTACGCTTGAGGCGCACGATTTTTTCGCGAGCTCCGCTGGGTTCCGCCGGAAAGGCGCGCGAAGCTGGAACAGGACGCTATGCTCCCTGACGCGATTTCTCACGGAGCTCTCAAAAGCGAGGACGAGCACCGGCGCGACATTTGCGCCGTAGGTCGCTGGCTGCATCAAAAGAGTTTCGTCGCCGCCACCGACGGAAATATTTCCCTCCGTCTCGATCCGCGCCGAATACTTACCTCTCCCACCTCCATTTGCAAAGGCATGATGCAGCCGGACGACATGGTAATCACTGATCTCGAAGGTCAAAAAATTTTGGGCCGGCGCAACGCCTCTTCCGAGCTGGCCATGCACCTGCTGATTTATCGCCGCCGCCCGGACGTAAACGCCGTGTGTCACGCTCATCCGCCCACCGCTACGGGCTACGCGGCCGCGGGATTGCCGCTGAATCAGGCACTCTTGAGCGAAGCCGTCCTCGCGCTCGGTTGCATTCCTGTGGCGCGCTACGGAACTCCGGGAACGCCGGAATTGACGGATGCCATCGAGCCACTCGTGCAATCTCACGACGCCATTCTGATGGCCAATCACGGCGTCGTCACTTACGGGAGCGATCTACTCACCGCATTCTTCCGCATGGAGACGACCGAGCACTTTGCCCGCGTGGCGCTCACCACCGTGCTTCTCGGCAAACAAGTCTTGCTTTCCAGCGAGGATGTGGAAAAATTGCTCGCGGCGCGGGCGCGTTACGGTTTGCAGACGGCCGCGGTTGCGGGGCCCGGTTGCCCGGTCACGGCGGAGACTGCGGACGAGGCAGAGCGCATTACGCTCACTCGCCGCGAGCTGGAAGCGCTGGTGGATGAAGCGGTGCGCAACAATCTTTTGCGCCGCTCGTGAACCAGTGTTCCGTTGCGGCCAGGCAGCAAAAGTTCCGTAAAGTCTTGCCGAAGGCGCGGAGGTTGAAGAATGGGTGAAGCTCTGGGAATGATTGAGACTCGCGGACTGGTGGCGATGATTGAGGCTTGCGACGCCATGGTGAAAGCAGCCAAGGTCTCGCTGGTGGGCTGGGAAAAAATCGGTTCCGGCTACGTGACCGCCATGGTGCGCGGCGACGTGGCGGCCGTCAAAGCGGCCACCGATGCCGGCGCAGCCGCGGCGCGCCGCGTGGGCGAATTGATCGCCGTACACGTGATTCCGCGGCCGCATCAATCGCTCGAGGAAGTGCTGCCCATCGGCAAGACGCCGATGGCGGCCGCGTCACGCTAGCCCCTCGCGCTGCGGTCAGCGCAGGAATCGCTGCGCGGAGCTATCGCTGGCCGCGCGGCGCGCGTGTCTCCGAACAATTGCGAGTTCGCTCGCGCGTGCGGTTTTTGGCTTTGAACTTATGGCTCTGAAATTTTCATGATTCTGGCCCGCGTCGTCGGCACCGTCGTTTCCACGCGCAAAGATCCGCGCCTCGAAGGCAAAAAGCTGCTCGTCGTAAAACCCATCTCTCCCGAAGGCGCGGACGAATCCGGTTATCTCATTGCCGTGGATACCGTCAGCGCCGGCTTTCGCGAAACCGTGCTGGTCGTCTCCGGCAGTTCCGCGCGCATGGCCTCGGAATGCAAGGACCGCCCCGTCGATGCCGCCATCGTCGGCATTGTGGACGAAGTGAAGCTCGACGCGCTGCACGAAGCCGAGCTCGCCGCCGCGCGGAGAAAATAAACATGCTCCTCGGGCGCGTAATCGGTAATGTGGTAGCGACGATGAAGGATGCCTCGCTCGCAGGCCGCACGCTTCTCCTCGTTCAACCCCTCGATCGCCGCGGCCGCGACAAAGGCCGCCCGCTCGTCGCCATCGATTCCGTCGGAGCCGGCGCGGGCGAAACCGTGTACTGGTGCCGCGGCCGCGAAGCTAGTTTCCCATTCCTCCCCGCCGAAGTTCCCACCGAAGCCACCATCGTCGGCATCGTGGACGAGATCAACATTCCGATAAGGGAGAAGCAATAGATTTTCTGAGGAGTTCTGAAAAGCACATGCCCAGAAAAAGAAAAACCAACAGAGGATTCCTAGTGAAATCGTATGCGGAAGGGCTCGCCGCGGAGCTATTGGAGAAGTCTCGCGAAACCGTGAGACGAGTCATAGGCCGGAAGAGCGGCGTGTATGTGCTCACAAAGGGTGGAAGACCCTACTATGTTGGCCTCGCGAGTAGGCTCAGATCAAGGCTCGAGACGCATCTAGAAGATCGCCACCACGGAAAGTGGGATAGATTCAATATCTATTCAATCGGAAAGAAAAAGTATTTGAAGGACGTCGAGACCATTTTGATTCGTGTGGCGGATCCACGGGGTAACCATCAAAGAGGCAGTTTCGGCAAGCATCGCAACTTAACGAAGAAGTTGAAAGCAGAAATACTGCGCGACATCAAGGATAGTCTTAGCTTGTAGGCTCGGATGCTCATCGCCCGCGTAATCGGAGACGTAGTCGCGACGCAGAAAGCTCCGTCGCATGAAGGGCGGAAAATTCTCGTCGTGCAGCCGCTCAATCTCGATGGCAGCGACCGCGGCGACGCCGTCCTTGCTCTCGACGCCGTGGACGCGGGCGTGGGCGAGCGCGTTCTGCTCGTAACCGAAGGATTTTCCGCCATGACCGCCGTGGGGCGTCCCAATTCACCGATCGACGCTGCGGTCATCGGCGTGATTGACTCCGTGGATCTCGTCGCGGATGTTAAATAGCTTCTTCCTGAGTCTTCTTTCCGATATTCGCAAGATTCGATAAAACTACACTCGTGAACGAACGTAGATTGAGCGCGACAGCGAAATGCTTATAAGGAGATGTAGATGAGCCAGAGCGAAATCAAGCTCGGCAAAATCGGTGTGGTGATGCTGGGAGTCTCCCAACTCGCGCTGTCGCTCGCGTTTTATCGTGATACGCTCGGCATGAAGCTGCAAAATCAATTCGAGGGTTTCGCGTTTCTCGAGGCCGGCGGAGTCACACTCGTGCTGAGCGAACCCCTTGCTCGGGCCATCGGCGCGGCGCCCGGCTCAAGCGAAATCGTATTCTCCGTGGATGGCGTGCGCGAATCGTTCGACGCCCTGAAATCGCGCGGCGTCGCGTTCGATATCGAGCCTCGCGTCGTCAGCGGCCCCATGTGGGCCGCGAATTTCCGCGATCCCGATGGTCACCGCCTCTCTATCTTCGGTCCCGAGCACAGCGCGTCTTAGTATCTCGTGGCGTTCCCGCCTCGCAAGAAAGACGAACGGCGAGCGGCATCCCCGCGACACAGGAGCCGCCCGCCGTCATCAAAAATAAATCGCTCACTGTAAAACGGCGATCCGCGTTTTGCCCGCAAAGCGAACTTCCTTCACCTGATCGCCATCGAGCACCAGCGAATTCTGTGCGGTTTTTTGATCCGCGTCCTTCCACGTGATGGGCGCTTGCGCAAGCACCTTGCCGTCTTTCCTCACGGTCACCTGCGCGTCGTCGGCGGAGATGTCGTATGTTCCGGCCTTCAGCTCCGTCCCGCCAACGCTGAAAGACCGCGAGAGAATCATCGTGGACTTCGCGATGGCTTTTCCTGACTTCATCGGATGCGGCGCGGCCATGGCCGGAATCACCAGTGCCAGCGCGAGCACCGTTGCGAAAGTTGCATGAATCATTCGGCGCAGCATTTTGTCTCTCCTTTTGAATTTCCCGCACTCTAAAACGTTTGACGTTGCTTCCTTCGGAGAGCGAGCAAAATTATTTCTTGCGCGATAAAATATTTTTGCGCGTCGCGAATTCGCGAAACATTTTTCAAAATCGTCCGCTTGTGAACAGCAGAAACGGGCAACGTCCGTTTTCGAATGCGCTTTCGGCCCTGCGCATCCGAATTAGGGAAAATGTAATCTCCGAAATTTCGGAGATTTGCTTGCGAAACTGCATGCGACCTCGGATTTGACACGCCGCCGCCGCTCATCAATAATCGCCTGCAATGATTGGCTCACTTCGCGGAACGCTTCTGGAGAAACGGCCGAATCTGGCGCTCGTGGATGTCTCGGGCGTTGGCTATCAGGTGCAGATTCCCCTTTCGACATTTGCGAATCTAGGCGCGCTGCATTCCGAGGTATCTCTTCTCATCCACACGCACGTGCGCGAAGATCAGATTTCGCTCTATGGTTTTCTTTCCGCGCGCGAAAAACAGTGTTTCGAGCTTCTGATTTCCGCTTCCGGAGTCGGCCCCAGCCTCGCCCTCAAGATTCTTTCTGGCATGAGCCTGATGGAACTGGTGCCCGCCATTCGCAAAGGCGATCTCGAACAACTCGTGCGTATTCCCGGAATCGGCCGCAAGACGGCGGAGCGCATCGTCGTCGAGTTGCGCGACAAGCTCGCCGCCGTGGATCTGGGCGAAGCCGCCCGGCCCGCCGCGCGCTCGCAGGTGGAAGCCGACGTTGCTTCCGCGCTTGAAAATCTCGGCTACGATCCCCGGCTCGCCGCTCAGGCCATCGAACGCGCTCGCGGCGAGGCCGACGGAAATTTTGAATCCCTCCTCCGCGAAGCGCTGCGCCAATTGAGCGCGCCCGCAGCCGAAAGAAAAGCTCGCGCCGGTCAGGGCGCTGCTGGCTGAATGTGAGAAAATTATTAGGCTTCTATGAGCGGTGAAAAACTAGCTCCGGCGCGGCAGCGTGTCGTTTCCGGTCAGGCATCGGAAGAAGATGCACGCATTGACGCGAGCGTTCGCCCACAGCGCCTCGCGGATTTCGTCGGCCAGTCACGTGTGAAGGAAAATCTCGCGATTGCCGTCGAAGCCGCAAAAAACCGCGGCGAATCGCTCGATCACGTTCTGCTCTATGGCCCGCCCGGTTTAGGAAAGACTACACTCGCCCAGATTCTTTCGAACGAGATGGGCGTGGCCATCAAGACCAGCTCCGGGCCGCTCCTTGAGCGTAAGGGGGACCTCACCGCCGTTCTCACGTCGCTCGATGCCCGAGATTTTTTCTTTCTCGATGAAATTCACCGCCTCTTGCCGGCTCTCGAGGAAATTCTCTATCCCGCGATGGAAGATTTCCGCATGGACCTCGTGATCGGACAGGGCCCGGGCGCGCGCGTTCATCCTTACCGCTTGAGCAAGTTCACCCTCATCGGCGCCACAACTCGCGCCGGACTCATCACCGCCCCTCTGCGCTCCCGCTTCGGCATTATTCATCGCCTCGATTTTTATACCCCGGAAGACTTGCTTCAAATTGTGCTGCGCTCCGCGAAAATTCTGGATATCACCATCGAGCAGGAGGGCGCGGAGGAAATCGCGCGCCGCAGCCGCGGCACTCCGCGTGTCGCGAACCGCCTGCTGCGCCGCGTTCGCGATTTCGCGCAGGTCCGCGCCTCCGGCCGCATCACCCTCTCCGTCGCGCGCGAGGCGCTTAAGATGCTTGCGATTGACGATCGCGGCCTCGACGAGGTGGATCGTAACCTCATGCTGGCCATCCTCGAAAAATTTTCCGGCGGCCCCGTGGGCCTCAATACCATTGCCGCAACCCTCAGCGAAGAACAGGACGCCATCGAGGAAATCTACGAACCTTACTTGATGCAGATGGGTTTGCTCGACCGCACTCCGCGAGGCCGCGTGGCCACCGCGCTGGCCTACAAATACTTCGGCATCGAGGAGAAGCGCCGCCAGTCGCCCCTCTTCTAACCCGTTTTCTGTTCTGCGGGAATTACTACGCTGGCTTGAGCACTTCGCGCCGCCGCGCCTCGACCGTCGCGAGAAATGTTTTTTGGTCCTTCGAAAACTGCTGTTGCAGCTCCTTCGAAAATCCAATGATGGCCCACGGCGCCCGCGTAGCTATGAAGCCGAGCATCTCGTTCACTTTCGCTTCATTTGCTTGCACTGCCGTGCCCGCTCCGTAGAAAACCATTTTCGCGGAGTACGTCTTTCCAGTCGGAATGAAATTCGTCCTGTGCTGCGTCACAATCTTGTACGCCCACACTAGGTCCCAGAACCGGAGCACGTTGAAGCTGAAATAGCTCTGTTGCACCACATATTTGTCCGTGAGGGAGAATAGACCGAACCGGTAACGCACATTCTGCTGCAATTCCGATTCGATCTCTTGCGACATCGTCACCAGGTCTCCCCATTCTCTCACCCGCTTTACTACCGGATGCGTGGAGATGTCCTGCAGCCGCCGCCACGACGGTCGCGCTGCCGCGAACGCAATCAACAGGATCACAACTCCTATGCCGATGGCCCAGTATCCCGATGTCCGGAACCCGGTGGTATCCACGAAAAATGGATACGCTTTCATCCGCAGGTCCTCGCCATCCATACCTTGAAAGATCTTGTCGGCAACGTCGGCGGGAATCGTCGAAATGGCTCCGGTAACCGTTGTGCTCGGCGTCCGATCGCTTTTCACCAGCACGAATTTGTCCCCCTCCAGGAGCGCGAAATAGCCTGCGGTCATGTGGCGGCTTTGCTCCACGCCGTTTCGCTCTTCGATTTCAAATTCCTGCAGGCCGGTGTCCACCGTCTTGTCCCCCGAAAGCCGGATAAAATAGTGCGTCTCCTTGTCAGGGTCCGTGATTTTCGGAAGATCCTGTGCTGAAATCGTGTACGGCCCGGAAATGAAATTGAGGACGTAACGATGGAACACCGGCAACGCCAGGATCATCACGCCAACGACGATGCCCCAGAATCGCAGCACGCGCCGGCAGCGCATCTTGCACAGCGTTTCGATCCACGTTTCCATCGGCGAGCCTCCCAGGGTTTTTTGTTTCTCTGCCGCACTGTAGCATCGAAGCGCATCCTGCTGCGGTTTGCTTCCCAAGGGGAACCCAATTGGTAAAGCGCGACCAGAAAATGACTCTTAAGACCGCTTACCTCTCTCTCGGCTCGAATTTGGGCGATCGCGAGAAGAATATCTCATCCGCCCTCGCAGCCTTCAAGCCTCGCGGCATTCGCGTGGTGCGCCGCTCCGCGCTCTATGCCACAGAGCCGGTGGATTTTCGCCCGCAGGGCTGGTTCCTGAATTGCGTTGCCGAGATCGAAACTGATCTGATGCCGCTTCAGTTGCTTCGCGCCATTCGCGAGATTGAGTGCAAGCTCGGCCGGCGGCGCCTGGTGCCGGCGGGCCCTCGCGCGATTGACATTGACGTGCTTCTCTACGGCTCGAGCATCGTTCGCTCGCCCAGCCTGGAAATCCCTCATCCGCGCATGGCCATGCGGCGCTTCGTTCTTGTTCCGCTCCGCGAACTCGTTCCTTCTCTGCGCCATCCCCTCCTGCACAGAACCGTCTCGGAATTACTGGCGGAAACCTCCGACCGCAGTCGCGTGCGTCTCTGGCACGGATGATCTTCTTCCTCGTGTCTTCTTTTTTCATCCGTATCGCTCGCTGTAAATTGAATTTTGCGCAACACGCCTCGCGGAGCTCATTGACTCGCCCAATCCAGGCTCCTAACATGAAGATTCATGGCTGGGACGGATCCCCTTCTCTGGCAAACAGTTCTGCACTATCGCATCCTGCAGAGGCTCGGCGGTGGTGGCATGGGCGTGGTGTACAAGGCCGAAGACACGCGCCTCGGCCGTTCTGTCGCGCTGAAATTCATTTCCGTGGACCTCGCGCAAAATTCCCGCTCCATTGAGCGATTCGAGCGCGAAGCCCGCGCTGCATCCGCCCTGAATCATCCCAGCATTTGCACCGTCTACGACATCGGCGAATTCAACAAGCTACCTTTCCTGGTGATGGAATTTCTCGAAGGCCAGACCGCTTCGCAGCGCATCTCCGGCAAGCCGATTCCGTTGGAGGAAATTCTGGAGTATGGCATTCAGGCCGCGGACGCTCTCGATGCGGCTCATAAGCGCGGCATTGTTCACCGCGACATCAAGCCCGCCAACCTGTTCATCACCATGCGCGGGCAGATCAAAATTCTTGATTTCGGCCTGGCCAAGTTGACCGACGAAAATTCAGATCCGGGCAAGACCATGGGCACTCCGGCTTCCGACAACAATCCACCTCGCCCGGAAAATCTCACCAACCCGGGCACCACCGTCGGCACGATTGCCTATATGTCTCCGGAGCAGGCCCGCGGCGAAGAGCTTGATGGCCGCAGCGATCTATTTTCCTTGGGCGTCGTGCTGTATGAAATGGCCACCGGAAAACATCCCTTCGCGGGCGCCACCAGCGCCGTGATTTTCAATCAGATTCTCAGCGGTGCCCCTGCCGCGCCGATAAGCCTGAATCCCAACCTGCCGCCCGATTTCGAGCGCATCCTCAACAAAGCCCTCGAAAAAGATCGCGACATCCGCTATCAGGTGGCCGCCGAACTCCGCGCCGACCTCAAGCGGCTCAAGCGCGATTCAGGTTCCGGCTCCGCTGCCGCGGTGGCCGTCGGAAGATCCTCGGGCTCGGGAGTGGTTCCTTCCTCCGCGGCGGCATCGTCCGCTCAGCAGGCTGGATCTGCTGCCACGCCCGTCGTTTCTCGTTCGGGAAGCTCCATGGTGGTCCAGGTTGCTCGTGAACATAAATTGGGTGCGGGAGCTATTTTGGCCATTGCTCTTCTCGTCGTAGCCGCGGCAGGTTTCGGTGTGTATTCCTTCATCTTGCGCCATCGCTCGCTTCCGTTCCAGGATGTCACGCCCACCAGACTTACTCATGGCGGGAATGTGGTGCGCGCCGCCATCTCTCCCGATGGAAAGTATCTCGTGAAAATCACAACCGTCGGCGGCAAGGAAGCCCTCTTGCTGCGCGACAATCGCAGCAACCAAAGCACCACGGTCATCGGGCCCCTCGACGTCACCTACGGCGGGCTGCAGTTTTCACCGGACGGCGATAATTACTTTTTTGTGCGGTGGGAGAAGAGTGGAGACGCGCGGGTCAGCAGATTGTATGAGAAGTCGGTGATGGAAGGCTCTCCCCGGATGATTGCCGAGGACGTTGCCAATCCCAATTTCATGTCCAATATTGGAGTCTCCGCCGACGGGCAGCAGGTCGTGTATTGTCGCGTCAACGCGCAGACCGGAAAATGCTCTGTGATCCAGCACAATCTCGCCACCGGCGAAGAGAAGACCATCGCCTCTGCTGACCGTCCCACGGTGATGTTCGATCCCGATTGGTCCCCCGACGGCAAGACTGTTACTTTCCTCGAAAGTATGCGCGACCCCAAGCGTGGCTCGATCCCTGCCCTGGTCTCCGTTGATCTTGCATCCGGAAAAGAGGAGGAAGTTCCCGTTGCACAGGGTATTTTCCTGCGCCGCCACATTTGGCTCCCGGACGGAAAAAACATGGTTGTCGTGTACCGTGACCCTGATGAACCGGGCATCTCGCATATCGGCATTCTTTCTTCTTCCACGGGCGAAGTTCGGCGCGTCACCCCCGACGAAGCCAGTTACAACAGCATTAGCCTTTCTCGCGACGGCAAGGTCATAGCCGCTGTCACGGCCACTGACACCCTCACCTTTTGGATTACGGGCGCCGAAAGCGCTTCCACCGCACATCCCACCCAGCTCGCTACCGACAGGATGATTACCGGGTTTGCCTGGGCTCAGGACGGCAGAATCCTCTACCAGGAGGAAAATTCCCCAGGCTTGAAAATCATGAAAGAAGATAGCGCCGATCAGACCGTCCTCTTCAATAAGCCCGCCGATACACCCTCTTCCTGCCGCGACGGAAAAAGCATTGTTTTTATTTCACCCTCCGCCGCCGCGGCAAACGTATGGCGCGCGAGCGCTCTGGGCGGCGACCTCAAACAATTGACCTCCGGCATCGTGGATCGCTTGCCCGTGTGCTCCCCGGATGGCCGCTGGGTCTATTACGTGGACGCTGCCGCCGGCAAAGTCCTGAAAAAAGTCTCCATGGAGGGCGGTCAGTCTTCCCAGGTTTCCGATTTGTCGAACATCTCAGCGTTTGACGTTTCTCTCGACGGCGCAACAATCGCTGTGGACTTTAATGATTCGAGCGGCCAGTTGCACAGGATCTCTTTGCTGTCATCGCAGTCGGGCCAGCCGCAGCGCGGCATCGTGCCGGACCCGCGCATTTCCGGCCCTCTGAAATTCACGCCTGACGGAAAAGCGATTGCCTACCCCATCCGGCAGGATGGCATCGACAATCTTTGGGTTCAGCCGCTCAATGGCTCCGCCGGAAAACAGGTCACGAATTTTCCAACCGATCAAATTTTCGAATTTGCGTGGACTCCGGACGGCAAACAACTCGGCGTCATCCGCCTCCGCGGGGAGTCCAATTCCGTGCTCATTAACGACGCTAAGAAATAGTCCGCGCCGGATTGTATGATGTCGGGTATTCTGTTTCGCTTGGCGGAGCGAGGGGAGCCCATCGCTCGAATTCATCTCCCTCTCGCTCGAAAAAAACCGAATGCGCATCACCTTCACCTATCAAAAAAAGGAGTCCGTTTATAATAAGCCGGTCAAGCAGGTCCTCATCGGCCGTCCCAAGGCCGGTGTTGTGGTGGATCTAGACCTCACGCCGGACCTCACCGTTTCCCGCCCCCACGCACGCGTCTGGACCGAAAAAGACCAGCTCTATATCGAAGACTTGAACAGCGGCCGCGGCACGCAGGTTAATGATGCCGAAATCAAAGGCAAGGGCCCGCACACCCTTCAGCCGGGTGACAAACTCCGCATCGGCGAAACGACACTTTCCATCGAGATCACTCACGATGAAGTGGAAGGCGCCGCCACCGTCTCTCGCCAGGTTCCCGTGGCCTCGCCCGCGGAGCAGATTCTGCGCACCCTGGACGCCAGCCAGCCTGCATTCACGCCGCGAAAGATTTCTTCTCCCGATGCTTCCAGTCGGCTCGCGCTGCTTTATGATTTGCCCCTGCAACTCGCCCAGGCCACCAAACTCGACCAGCTTTTGCAGACCATTGTCGAGCAGCTCGTGATGATTATTCCCGGCGCCGGTCGCGGCGCTTTGCTCATCACCGATCCAAAGACCGGCGGCCTCCTTCTCAAAGCCCACGTCCCATACGATGAAGCCACCGTGAGCATGACCCTCGCGCGCCGCGCCATGGAGAAACGCGAAGGCATCGTCTGGCACAGCGGCAACCCCGATTCCGATTTGAACGTTTCGCAAGCCCAGATCGCCTCGGGGATGTACGTCCCTCTTTTGTGGAAGGGCCAGACCTACGGCGTGGTCTGCGTGGGAAATAGCAACGCCGCTACCGACTTCAGCAATGAGGATTTGCAGCTCATGGTGGCCGTCGCTCACCATGCGGCCATGGCCGTCTCCAGCCATCAGCTCCAGGACGATTTGCGCCGCAACGCTGCGCTCTTGGCGCGCTTGCTCACGAACTTTTCTCCCAAGATTCGCGATCAGCTCCAGGAAAAGGCCCGCGCCGGACGACTCCGCCTGGGCGGCGAAAAATCGGAGGTCACCATTTTGTTTTCCGACATCCGCGGCTTCACGCGCATGAGCGCCGAAATGGAAACCGAAGACATCGTGGACATGCTCAACGAATATTTCACCGTGCTCATCAATCCCATCTTCAAGAATGACGGCACTATAGATAAATTCGCCGGCGACGCCATCCTCGCCGTTTTCGGCAGCCCGGAGCCGGATCCCCAGCAGCATGATAAGGCCGTCCGAGCGGCGCTCGCCATGCAGGCTGGCATCACCGAGCTGAATATCGCTCGCGAAGCGCGCAAGCAGCAGGTTTGCGGCATCGGCATCGGCATCCACTGTGGCGAAGTCGTCCACGGCTTCATCGGTTCGAACGAGCGCATGGAATTCACCGTCATCGGCGATGCCGTCAATCGCGCCTCCCGCTATTGCGCCGCCGCTGGGCCGGGCGAAGTCTTGATCAGCGCTGAAATGCATCAGCGCGTTTGGCGCAACATTCAGGCCAAGCAAACCACCATCCCCACCAAACACGAAGGCGATCTCGCCGCCTACCGCGTCTCCGGCCTCCGCGACGCCCCCAAATAAAATATTCTCCGCGCCGGCCCTTTTTCGGCCTCTCGTTACTTCGCTTTTTGGCATTTCGGATGCCGCACTCTTTGTTTTCCAAGGGTGCGGTTTTTGACTCTTCTTGTTTCAATTGTTATCCCGAACGCAGTGAGGGATCAGCCTATTGGATTTTGGGCGCCGGGTGCCCCATCTTTCGTCTGCTCGGCGGACGAAACGTGGGGAATTTTGCCTTGCTTCCTTTTTCGAGTGCCCCACATGCCGAACTTGCATGTGGGTTCTCTAAGCTTCTAGTTGCAATTACCTCGGTCATCGCGCCTCCGCAGCCGCCAAATAAACCTGTCATGCTGTGCCCGCAGCCTTCGCCTTTGAATCTGCGTCATTCGGCTGGGGCGTGCCGCACCTCGAGAAATTTGTTTCTGGACATACTCATCGCCTGCTGTCGTTACGGCGTCATTTGCGGCCAAGGGGCATGTCCCAGACATCGGAGACCTGGTGCAGAACAATTCGGCCATCGTATCTGTGCTTCTTCCCAAAGCCTTTTCCGGTGCCCTGCCCAACCCTTATTCGCTTTTGGTCGCGCCAAACAAACATCGCATCGAAGCGTCCTTCAAAGGTTGCGTCGACGTGGATCGGCCCCGGGTATTGAAGGGATTTCTCAAAAGTCCTGAAAGATTCGTCCCGAACGAGTTGGAAACTTGGCGCCGGCTTTACGTGATTTGGAAATTCTGCGACTATGCGCATGTACGTTGGACACGGCTTCGCAGGGGCGTCGTGGAGGACATCGTCGATGTCCAAGTCTGACTCGTCGCCCAAAGTTCCCCCTCGAACCTTGACCATCTTGCCCGAGTATTGTTCGGGATGTTGGTACAAGTCGCAAAGGGTAGTCTCGACCGGCTTAGGAGTATCCTGACCCCGACCGACTCCACATCCAGCCAGGACAAAAACACAACCCCACATCACTCGTATAACTATTTTCAACTCAGATTTCTCGCCGTTTTCTCTTGTCCGACCCCAGATTTATTTGAGTGGTCTGCATTTCCCAGTCGACTTTCTACTCGGGAGCAAGTGCCCAGTTTTCCGCCTTGTGCCAATTTCAAGGGTTTTAGTATAACCACTGCGCGACCACCTCAAGCACGGCAGCCCCAAATATTCCTAGTCCTGGTACTTTACTTCCCTGTTAAGCTGTGCTATACTGTCCCGAAAGCTCATAGAAGGGCGGACCCCACCGCAACGGGGTCCGCCTTTACAATTTTAGCTTGGGAGGTCATTTCTAATCGGGACACCCTTACGAATAGAAACACATCTAACTCGTTGAAAACAAACGAGGGGACCCCAGTCTAATCGGGACATATCACATGTTTCGTATAGCCCAAATTCAGCGCCCACAAATCCACCAAAAGCCGGGCCCCGCCCCTGCTTCGAGGGTCGGCTGATGGAGCCGCGTCTCGCAGAATCTCCCGCCTCGCGGCCGGCGCTGACCCCGCCGCCGCAATCGAAGTCTCCGGCTCTTCTCTTCGGCGTCGCGATTTTCTCGAGCGCCTTCTTGCTTTTCGGAGTCGAACCCCTGATCGCCAAAATAATTCTTCCTTGGTTCGGAGGCGCCGCAGCCGTCTGGATTGTTTGTCTGCTGTTTTTCCAAGTGGTTCTGCTGCTGGGCTACGCTTATGCTCATTTGCTGATTCGAATTTTTTCGCCGCGCGTTCAAAGCTTCATTCACGTCGCGTTTTTGGCCGCCAGTTTTTTTGTCTTGCCGATTTTGCCGCGCGCTTCCTGGAAACCTTCGGGCGCGGAAGATCCCGCGTTTCGCATTCTGCTCATCTTGAGCTTCACCGTTGGACTTCCCTATTTTTTGCTTTCGTCCACGAGCCCGCTCCTGCAAGCGTGGTACGCGCGAACGCATCCGGGCAAAGCGCCCTACCGCTTTTACTCCATCTCGAACATCGGTTCGATGCTCGCTCTTCTGAGTTATCCATTTCTTGTTGAACCACTCTTCCTGCTTTCGCGCCAGGCAGTTGGCTGGTCGCTTGCGTACGCCGCCGTAGCCATTTTGTGCTCCGCTGTCGCGATTTTTTCTCGCAGTGCCGCGGCGGAGCGTGAAATTTCCGAAGCTGCGTCGCGTCCCACTGCAAAGGCAAAATTTTTGTGGATCGCGCTCCCAGCGTGCAGTTCGGCTCTTCTGCTCGCGGTCACAAATCACATCATGCAAAATATCGCCGCGGTTCCGTTTCTGTGGATCATTCCGCTGAGCTTGTACTTGCTCAGTTTCATTTTGTGTTTTGCGGAGCGCGCGTTGTATCGCCGCGGACTTTTTCTCCGGCTGCTCGGCGTTTCGCTCGGAGGCATGGCTTACGCGCTTTCTCCCTCCTTTGCCGGGCTGCCCTTAAGCGCGCTCATCGGCCTGAACTGCGCTGGTTTATTTTTCTGCTGCATGTTCAGTCACGGAGAGCTGGTTCGCATCAAGCCGCATCCCGCGCATCTCACTTCGTTCTACTTCATGATTTCTTTGGGCGGCGCGATGGGAGCTGCTTTTGTCGCCCTGCTTGTGCCGCGCGTGTTCTCCGGATTTTTTGAATTTCCCGTCATCCTCGGAGCGTTCGCGATTTTGGTCCTCCTTGTGAATCACCGCGATTCCACATCCGAATTTTACAAAGCGCGCTCGAAGACGAGATGGCTCGTGCTGGGCGGACTCACTCTCGCGCTCATCGCCAGTCTGAGCCTCACGGTCCGCGACGAGGTCGCGCACAATCGCCTGATGGCGCGGAATTTTTACGGCGTGCTGCGCGTCGTGGATGAAACCGCTCCGAACATCGTTCTCGTTAGGGGCGCGGATGAAAAGCAACTCGGCGAAGATCCCCGCTACCGCAAACTGATGAACGGCACGATTGATCACGGCCTGCAATTTCTCTCTCCTTCGCGCCGCCGCGAACCCACCACGTACTACGGCCCGGATTCCGGCATCGGCGTCGCGCTGCGTTCTGCGGCGGAGCAAGGCCCGCTGCGCGTGGGAGTCATCGGCCTGGGCGCGGGCACGCTCGCCGCGTACGGCCGCGCGGGCGACCGCTACACATTTTACGAAATCAATCCGCTCGTCGTGCAGATCGCGAATCAAGAGTTCACTTTCCTGCGCGATTCTCCCGCGCAAATCAATATCGAGCCGGGCGACGCGCGGCTTTCGCTCGAACGCGAGCCGCCGCAGGGATTCGATGTTCTCGCCGTGGACGCTTTTTCCGGTGACGCTATTCCCGTTCACCTCCTCACGCGCGAAGCCTTTGAGCTTTATTTTCGCGAGCTCAAGCCCTCGGGCGTTCTCGCCGTGCACATTTCCAATAAATTTCTCGATCTCGAGCCCGTCGTGAAAGCTGCGGCGGCATCGCTCGGGAAAGAAGCGGCGCTCGTCAACACCGACGTCACCAAGACCGGCAGCGGAATTTATGCCGCTGCATGGATTCTCGTTGCCAGCCGTCCCGTGTTCGTCGCGCAGCCAATTCTCGAAAAAGCCGGCTCGGCGATTCCGCCTTCTCCGCGCGAGCAGCTCTGGACCGACAATTACAGCTCGCTCTTCCGCGTTCTGCGGTAGCGCCGAGTGCGGCTCGTTGCCTTAGGGACCGGGTTCGGTGGGCCGTAAGTGCCAATCTCCCAAACCGTGATTGTGTCTCGATTAGACTTTGGCCCGAGCGTTTGTTTTCAATGACTTAGTTCGAATGTTGTTTCTGAGTGTGTCTCGATTAGAAATCACCTCCCGGGCATAAAATCCGAAAGGCGGGGCTCCTGCCCCGCCCTCCGTCAAGCTCAAATTCTTCGTTTTTCCGGCGCTGCTGCCTCCACAAACGAATCACTACTCTAACACAGCTTAACGGGGAAGTAAAGTACCAGAACTAGGGTTGCAGGTGTATGCGCCACCCGGCGGAACTGCCCGGAGACCTAGTGTGAGGTCAAGGCGTCCCCACGCAAGGATGCGTGCTTCTAATGGTTTGCTGGGGATTGCTTATCGGCCCTCTCGACATCTCGAAGTAGTCGGTTTACGGCACGTTCAGCTGCCTCGCCAAATGCGGCCTTGGTTTTCCCTTCGCCGCTCTCCTGAGACGTGGCCCAAATGATGTCGCCAGTTTTTTTGTCAACGATCCTCATTGTGACGGCGGCGTGTTGTTTCGTTTCGGAGGACGAGAGCTCCTCGTGGCTTCCCCCGTTCACCTCGCGTGAGATTGAGCCACCGCCGACACCATTTGTCGAACTTGAACGGTGCTCTCCGAATTGCACTCCTTCGGACTCAGAGCGAGATTGCTGATGCTCTTGCTCGACGACTGAACCCCTTATCTCAAAGTCAGCAGATTTACAATCTTCTGTCAGGGAATACAATTTGGATTCGAACAACTTTGCGATGACAATTTCTTTCACTTGAGTTGCGATTGCGTCATCGCCAAAGCTGCCGACGCAAACCTTCTTTATTTGGAGGATGCGCGGATCAACTCGCTCCTGGGTTTCCGGTTTCGGCGTGGGCTTGTTTTGGCCGTGTGCGGCGATTAGGGGGATTACAGACAGAACGAGAATGAAGAGCAGCGCACCTTGAATTCGTAGGCGGTTATCCAAAGACATGTTTTCGCGCCTCCTCCGAATCGTACTCACATTTTTGGCCGCTGCGAACCTCAAAAATCGTTATGAAGGTCTTGGCCGTGCCCTTGGGAATTTCAAGAACCACCCCTTGGGGTTTGTCGTTGTCATCATTGAAGCCGATCGTAAGGAAATGGCGTCTCTTTTTCGACAGTAGCGCCCAAATCGTAATTGTGAGGGCGACTCCAAGCCTTCTGCCAGCCTTTTGGCCATATTCAAGCGAGGTGATATTTTGATAGGGGATCTCGAATTTCCCCTTAGGGGATTCGAAAACCATCACCTTTTCCGATGTGGCGTCTAATTCCCCCATTGTGCCCTCAGGAAGCTGTGGGATTGTTCCGCCGACGTACATAACCTCCTTGCCGGTCACCTTTGCGAAGGCGGAGAGCTCCATCATCAGGGAAAAAATGAGGATCATTGCGAAAGTTCTCTTCATACCTTGGCTCCTTTCGTCCTTACTTAGCGCTCTTCTGGGCTTCGTCGGAGTCGTATTCAACTTTCTTCCCGGTTTTCGTCTCAAGTGTCGAAAGGGTTTCGCGGACCACTCCCTTAGCCAACTCAAATACAGCTCCCTGGTCTTTGCCGGCTTCATCAGTGAATGTGATGGTCAGAAAATGTCTGCGCTTATGTGAGAGAAGGAAAAGTGGACTAACGACGAGCGCCATACCCAGTCGACGTCCCGCCTTTTGTCCGTATTCAAGGGACTGAATCTTTGAGTAGGGCATAGTTAGATTGGTTCCCGACTTCGCGTTAAACACCGCCGCATCTTGGCCGAGTTCAATGCGTCCTTCTGTGTTGGCTGGAATCGCAGAGATGGTTCCGCCAACGTATCGAGCGTCCTTTCCTCGGACCGCGGCAAGGGAGCAGACCACGGGGACTGCGAGAAGTAGGCAGAGGGCCGCAATGCACTTTTTATTTGCAAATCTTCTCATGTTTTTCTCAAGTGCGGCTCAGGTTGAGATTAGTACCGATAGCTACCCTGTATCATACTCAGATTAATTGAAAGGTAGAAATATTTGTTCTGACACTTTGAAGCATTCGGGAAGCCTGGGGGTTTTAGGGAGGAACTAACGCGATGTCCTGGCCGATAAGTGGGGTGCTTCTGACGCAGCGCAGGACATTACAGGGGTGCTTATTCAGCTCTCGTCCTTTGCAAGGTCCGCCGCTCGGAACGCGACGAGGAGCTCTGCTGCTCTTTCGCACTTGCGTCTAACTAGTTTCCTCGAATTGGGCCACGGGACGTCCTGTCCATTCCGCAGGTCGAGGAACCAGACGTTCCGAGCCTCGGACTGATATTTTTCTTCTGCAACCACGGTTAAGAGTTCACAGAATGCCATGACTTGCTCGTGCTCCCATTTGGATGGGTGAAGGTAGATGTATCTCTCCCGATGGGCAGCGTCGATGACGCTGAAGTGTGGACCGCCCACTAACTGTACCTTTCCGAACTCAACAGGGTGCTCACTACCGACCATAAAGTTCGATTTCACACGCTCAATTCGGGGCAGAAAGGTTTTTTCGAATACTTCGAGGGCGGCTAGGTTCGCCTTTCTACAGCGTGCGCCACCTGATTGCTCTGCTAGATTCGCTACGGCTGTGTATATGGCTTTTGTGTCTGGGTTCTTTCTCGTTGCCATTTGGAGCGCACCCTCTCTGAGCGGCTTATAGCTCCAGTACATGCTCTTCCGACCTTCCTGCAATTCTTTGAGGATGGCTTGCCAGTCCGTCACGTCAGCGAACGCAAGCCGACTAAGCGAGTAGATGTGCACTTTTGGCTTCGCCAACTTAGTTTCTCCTTATCATGGTTTCAGATTCTGAGTTTATCATGTAGGAACGATAAAGGTATGGGAAAAGCGAGCGAGGCCACGGAGGGAAGGTGGCCTCGCGGGCATCATTAACTGGGGCTCTCCCCGATATAGTGCGTCGGGCTAGCTGGTGCGAAGAACCTTCAACCAATGCAAGGTGAGGGGTTTGGGCGCGAGGGCCTGGAGCTCGATTTCGGCGATGCGGCCGTCGGTGCGCTCGCTCCAGCGATAGACGCCCGGCTGGGATTCGGTGCGCTCCGTGCCTCCGGAACGATTGAGGAATTCGCGGGCGTCATCGAGCGAGGCGTGCTCGTGGGTCGAGGGACGCGCCAGCGCTTCGACGACGTAGCTGCGCAGGAGTTTTTTCCAATAGTGGTCAAAGAGCTGCGGCGAAGCGAAGGCGTCGCTCCAGGCGACTTCGCCGCCATAGGCCACAACGACGCCGACGACCCGCTCGCCTTTGAGACCTGAGGTGGCCTTCGCGAAGCGGCGCTCGACTTCATCCGCGAATGTTTCGACGGATGCGCCGACAGGCGAGGATTCGTAAATCCCCTTGTAAGATTCCGTGGGCGCTGCGGAGGAGATGGTGCGCGAAACAGAGCCGCGGGAAATTGCGGGAGCAGGCGCACCCGCACTCCCTACATCGCCGTACGAAGAGGACGTGCTTCCGGAGCGCACGGCGGACCAGACTTCGCTCTGATTCTGATCGACAGCGGCTTTTTCGCGGACGCTGGGGTGAACCATCACATTCCCGGCGGAGAATTTGGGGGAAGCGGAGGTCCAGCGGCCGTGCTCGACGCAGAAAACATCGAGGGGCAAGGGTTCCGCGCCTACGGGAACGAGGCGATCTTTGCCGATGATGCGATCCTGTTTGCCTCCGGAAACAATTTCACCGGCGAGGAGCAAGAGCGGCTTCGAGCCGCGGTTGACGAGAACCAGGCGATTGACTTCGTCGCCGCCGCCCGCGTACGGACTGGGGCGGCCATCGCGCGTGCGGCGAATCATTTCGCTGCCCATTTCCGTGACTACGGCGTCGCCAGAAGCAAGGGCTTCATCGAGAGTGACGAAGGCGCTGGTGTCGCTCCAGTGGGATGCCAGCACGGGAAAAACGGAGAGATTTTCGTAAGTTACAGGCTCGCCCAGGCGCCAGTTCTCTTCGCCGCCCGCCGGCTGGCCGGCCGGAGCTGCGCCGGAGCCTGATCCGCCGAAAACGGCCGCGGCGGTGATGGTAAGCGTGGTCAGAAGCCCCCAACCTACATTGATCCAATTGCGGAATACGAGTCCGTGCATGACATCCTCCTGGTAGAGCGGGAGCGCACCTTCTATGATGGGCGCGTCCTTGGGATTGGAACGGGCGGGCCGGAATTTCTTGCAGGGCAGAGATAAGGGAAAAAACTAGTGGGGGACGGGACGGGCGCAGCAAGCAGCGCCCCTACACGTAATGCCAGGCCTCAGGCGGGAGCAGGCCCGATTGCCACATCGGGGCAGCCATCGGGGCTCAGAATGGCTGAGAGCGGGAAATTTGCAACGGGGCACTAAAAGATGTCGCGGTCGGGGTTTTGATCCTGCTCTTTTTTCTTTTTCTTGCGCTCGACTTCTTCTTTTTCGGTTTTTTCGAATTCGGCGATTTCTTCCTCGGTCATTTCGTAATCTCCACGGGAGGCGAACATTTTCGCGGGCGGACGGGAGCCGACCGATTGCTTTTCCTTAGTGCGCTGACGGCGGGGAAGCGGATCGACGACCATATGACGGATGGGCTCGGAGATGGCGCCGGCTTCGAGAAGAAGGTCGCTGACGCGTTCGAGGAAATCGTGCAGGTGGAAGGGCTTGAGCGTGTAGGGAAGCTGCTCGCGTTCGAGAGCGGGCTGCACGTGAGGTCCGGCGAGCTCGGGAACAAGAAAGAGCACGCGGGCGCGGCGGCCACTATCGGCTTGATCCTGCACGGCGGAGCGGCCGAGGTCACAGAGAGTCTCGAAATGCGCGCCGCTAGTGTCAGTGAGTGCGACGTTGACGATCACCAGCGTCCAATCGCCCTTGGCGAGTTCGGCGAGACCCTGACTCGCGAGGGGAACGATTTTCAAGTGCCAGCCTTCGGAATCGAGAATCTGGCGAAGGGCATGCTGGCTGTCGCGGTCGTCATCAATGATGAGAATGTTGACAGCATCGCTCATGGGCGGAGGCTCGCGGGTACTAGAACCAGTATAGGGGCGATGAGGCGGGGGCAGGGAATTCGCTGGAGAGATGGGGCGAGGGCGGCACAGGCGAATAAAAAACGAAAATAGATATTGACAAGGCGAATAAAAAGCGAAATAGTGAGGGCCACCTTCGGCGGCGAGAATTGCGATGGCCACTCAACCCATTCCGCGATCGGTGCTGGCTCCCAGAAAGAGCCGGACGATTCGTTCGCGGGAAACCAACCTCACCTTATTCCCCACAGCCGCTCGCCACGGCTACGCCAGAGACGCAGGCGCTTCCTTGCCCCCTCCGGAGCCTGACCGGAGCTGGAAGCCGCACGCGGAGCTGGCAGGCATCGCACGTCTCGCCGCCTCTTCCCCCCTCGCCGAAGCGAAATGCGGCACGGAATATTTTCTGCTGCCGGTGCGCTCGATCCTGAATTACTGCGAATCGGAGCGCGTGCCGTTTCGCTGGACGGTGAATCCTTATCGCGGATGCGAATTCGGCTGCCACTACTGCTACGCGCGCTACACGCACGAGTACATGGAGCTCGACGGGGAGGAATTCGAGCAGAAAATTTTCGTGAAGCAAAATGCGGGCGAGCTGATGGAGCGCGACCTTTCGAGCGAGGCGATTTGGGGCGAGCAAGTAGCCCTGGGAACGGCAACGGACCCGTATCAGCCGGCGGAGCGGGAATTCGGCGTGACGCGAAAAATTTTGGAGAAAATGGCGGAGCGCGATGGTCTGAACGTATCCATCACCACAAAATCGAATCTGATCGTGCGCGACATTGAATTGCTGCGGCGAATTGCGGCGCGGTCTTCGCTGACCATCAACATGAGCGTGACGACCGTGAATGCGCGACTCGCGCGAATGCTGGAGCCGCGCGCGCCGCGGCCGGATTTGCGTCTTGCGGCGGTGGGGCAGTTAAGGGAGGCGGGACTGGCTGCGGGCGTCTTCGCGATGCCGATCATTCCGGGAATTACGGACGGCGAGAAATCGCTCGACGCGCTGGCGCGAGCGGCCAAGGAAGCCCGGGCGCAGTGGCTCGGGGCCAGAGTGCTGTTCCTGACGAATTCCACGCTCGATCATTTTCTGCCGTTTCTCGAAGAAAAGTTTCCGGCGCTGGCGCGGCGGTACAAAGCGTGGTACGCGCACAGCACCGACCCGCCGGAAAAAATGCGCGTGGAAATTGCGGCGCGCGTCGAAGCCGTGCGAAGGAAATACAACCTGGGATCGCGGCCGACCGCTGCAGAAGGCGCGCGGATGTGGCGTTCGCCGCAACTTGCCCTCGCGCTTGGAGGAGGAGTTGTTCGTGCTGAGGCTTGAAACCGTTTCGCGGCTGGTGCTACTGGTCGCTGCGCTGGCGTTTGCCAGCCTGTGCGTGTACCAAGGGAATCCGGCAAGCCAGACATTCTCCGCGAGAGAACGGAATGAGGAGGGCGCTTGCAGGTCCACAAACCGCGGCGCGTCAGGGAACAATGATGCGCGGGGCTTCGCGGGCCTCTTCGGGGAGGCGCGGGAACTGGACGCGGAGAAAATCGAGGAATGCACGCGAGAGCGGGCGATGGTTCGTCTCCTGAGAGGCCACGCGCAGTAAGAACACCAGCACATTAAATGCTTCCGAATCCTTGAGCGCCGCGAATCCGGCGCGCTCGGCTGTCTGTTTCTTATAGTCCTGCAAAGTTTGAGCGAGACGGGTGTAAAGCTCGCGTGGCAGCGCAGAGTCAGGCGGCTTTTCGTAGTAAATTCCGGTGGTCAGCGTGCGAAGCGTTTCCGCGAAGGCGCGCAGAGCGGCGATGGCGCCCGCATCAACGAGCGCGCGATTTTCAGCGGCAAAGCGCAGAATCGCGGCGCCCAGTCGGAAAATAACGTCCCCGCGGTCGTGGACGAGGTCGCTTGAGAATTCGACGCTGGGATAGGGAAGTTCGGCGGCGGCGACCGGTCTGCGGTGTTCCGCTTCGTAGCGGCGCGATGCGACGAGATGCGGGCAATCGCTGGGACAGTCGATCGTGACCTCGCGCTCCGTGCCGCAGCAGACCGCGCAGATTTTCTCGCCTTTCGCCGGGCAATACCGGTTCGGCTTGCGGCGCTGGCAGATTGGGCAGCTCAAGCGCTCTCCATAAGTTTCCCTTCTCAGAAAAATTCCGCGCGAAATTGATGTTCGAGAGTACGAGAATCATCAGCCGCATTCAAGGCAAGAGAGAGCCCTCCAGAGGGGGCATCGAACATGCAGGAGTACCTAAAACGGTACTTGAAATGAGTTAGGAACGGGGATAGGTTGAAGCTGAAGGTTATCAACAGATTCTCGATCTGCCGAAAAGGTGAAAATTATATATGGAGCGATTAATTATGAAGAGAAATTCTCAGCTTGGGCTGGTGGCTTGGGTCTTGTTCGTCGTTGGTGTGTCCGTGGTCGCGGCCTTGGCGGGGTCGCAGAGAGCCCTTGCGCAGTGCTCCATGATTGGTGCCGGGAATCTCCAAACTTGCAACAACGGTGCCAACTGCAATGCGAACGGCAGCGTATGCGCTACGTACTGCTGCAGTGGGGTGGGGGATTGCGGACAAAACTGTGGCCAGGAGTGTTTTTTTACGGAGTGCATGCAAGTTACGTCGTGCGGGAATTGCCCTGGGGACGGGGGCCCGGGTGGCCAGCTACCCTGAGCCCTATTTGTAATCTAGGTGGCCTTTGGCCGGTGATACGCCGGGATGCAGCCCGGCTTAGGGGGATTTCATGCAGAGAATAGTGGCAGTTGTGAAGCGGAGCATGGAGAACTGGGCCGGCAGGATCCTCTTGGCGCTCTTGACGGTGGGAGTTGCGATAGGGGTTTATTGCCTGTTTGAATTCCTTGCGCCGCGCTATGTCGCGGGGAGCACTGTGAGTACGACGCCGTTCACGCTAAAGCTGGAGACGTATAGCTTCGTGGACAATCCGGGCGGCGAACTGACGTCGATAGAAACCGAAGCGCGTAAATCCGACGGGACCACGGTCATGGTCTCCAATATTGGAGGCGAGATAGGGCTTGCAGCAGGGCACATGGGCCGAAAGATCACTTTCATGGATGGCAGGGTTGTAACTCTGCTCGATCCCATCGCCGCAAAGGAAAGTTGGCCGCGGCTTTCCACGGAGGCAATCGCCGGCATGAAAGAGAGGCTGCTGCACCCGCCGAGCAACTGTGTATTGCCGAATTACACCCTCGTCCGATATGAAAGTGTGCTGGGCCATCCAACTGCGGTCATTCGACCGCCGGGGGTACCGGGGGAAGTATGGACATGGTGGGAGGCCCCGGAACTTGGCTGCCAGATTCTCAGGTATCAGACGCAGGTCAAGGAACTTGACGGCTCTCTGCGACTGAAAGTAGACGGTCGCCCGGTCAGTCTCGAAATTGGCGAGCCGGATCCGACGCTCTTCGCAATCCCCGAAAATTATAGGGAAATGGCGCCGTCGGTGGCGAATCGGTTAGATGCGGAGCAACTCGGGATCACTGTAACCGACGAAATGGAGAAGCAATTCGCTCATTCGGACGATGCGTATTACGGCCGTGGGCGGTTCGCTCAACCGCGTATCGCCCAGCCGAAGTAGGCTTCGGATTCGAATATCTCGCTAAATCCGGAAGTAATGATGCGAGGGGTGCTGCGAAGGCAGCACCCTCACTTTTTTCCTGCGGAGACGACTATTCGAGAGACTTAGGGTCGGAAAGATTCTTCGGTGAACGCTTGTTGAGGGTACTCACCATCAAGTGCGCCGCGGCGGGCACGCCAACCGCGCCACCGCGGACGATATCGTGGGGATCCAGTTTGCGGCCGTAGATGACTTCATTGGCGTCGCCATCGGGCCGGAGCGTGGAGCCTTCGAGAGAAATCCCGGCGAAAAGGCCCTGCGCGCGGGAATACGTAAGCATTTCGGCGCGCATATAGATGTCCGTATCGGCTTCGGCGTCGCGGCCCTTGGGACCCGCAGCGGCTGACGCGTCAGCGCCAATTTTTACTTTGCTAGATAGGAGCGATTTCGCGCCGCGTGTATTCACGACGAGAATTACGAAATCCGTGGCCTGGCCACCGATTTGAAAGCCGACGCTGGCACCTTCGAGCGCCATCATCGTCGGAGCGCCCCACGGGCCGGTCCAGTGCTCGCCGGAGCGGCAACTCATCGCGCCGCGGCCATAACTGGCGCCGACGATGAATGCGCCCTTCTTCGCGGAGGGAATGACAATCACACATTCGGATTTGTCGAGCAGATCCTGCGGGATATCTTCCGGAACGTTCAGGATCTCCTTCAGCACTTGCCCGGCGTCTTGCAGCCGTGATGCTTCCTTGCTCTCCGGCACCGCCGGAAGAGGCAACAGCGTGGCCGCGGCCAAGAGAACCAGAAGTTTGCGTATCATTATGTAGCCTCCTTCGCTGGGTATATATATCGTATGTTTTTTGCGGGCCGCGCGCAACCGGCACATCAAAATAAAACTTGTGCGAGCGGCGGAGGGTTGGTGGGGATGAAACGGAAAAAGTCGGGAGCGGGGATCTTGCGGAGAGAGGCACTATAATCGCGCAAGCCATGAGAACGAACAGCGATTTCGCAGTTTGCCGTGGGATGGGAATGCTGCGCTTCGCAGCGGCCTTTTACCTTTTGCTGGCCGGGGGAGCGCTCTTCTTATTTTCGCCGGGCGCGGCGGCACAGCAGGCCGCTACTGGCGCGGACTCCTCGCAACAGCAGCCCGCGAAAACGCGCCCGGATGTGGCGCGGTTTCGAGCACGCGTGGAAGCGGCTCTAGGAGCGACTCCCGCGCAGAAATCATTTTGGGGCGTGCTGGTAAGCGACGCGGACACGGGCGAAACGCTCTACGAACTCAATGCCGACCGCTATTTCACGCCGGCATCGAATACTAAGATTTTCACGACGGCCTTTGCACTCTCAAAGCTGGGCGAGGCGTACCGCTTCACGACCTCGGTGCAGACGCACGGAACTCTCGATACCAAGGGCCGCCTGCGCGGCGATCTGGTGCTAGTGGGCCGCGGCGATCCGGATCTTTCCAACCGCAAATTTCCGTTCCAGGGAAAAGCGGAGCGCGAAGGCCCGCCGGAAAAGGCTTTCGCGGATCTCGCAGACCAGATCGTGGCGAAGGGCGTGAAGCAGATCGAAGGCGACGTCATCGCCGACGACAGCTATTTCGAGTACGAGCGCTGGCCGCCCGAATGGGAGGCCGGCGATCTTACTTTTTCATACGGTGCGGCGGTAAGTGCGATTGCCGTCGACGACAACACGTTCACCGTGGAAGTGACGCCCGCGGAGCGTTCGGGGCAATTCGCCAGCCTGCACGTGGAGCCGTGGATCGGGTTCTATTCCGTTCACAACGAGATCGTCACCGGGCCGCCAGGCTCGGAGTTGAAACTTGATTTGCACTGGCAGCCGGGAACGCGGGAGCTGGAAATCGTGGGCTCGATTCCGCTGGGCAGGAAGCCCATGCCGCTGGTATTCGCCATCCAGGAGCCCGCGGAGTACGCCGCGGCGCTGCTGAAGCATCTCCTCGAAGAGCGCGGGGTGCGCGTTTTCGGAGCGGCGCGCGCGCGACACACACCGGTGGAGGGCGAGGGAGTGGCCACGGTTCTGGCCGAACATGTTTCGCCTCCGCTGATCGAAATTATCCGGCTGCTGAATAAACTCAGCATGAATCTCCACGCGGAGATGCTGCTCCGCGCGGTGTCCCGCATCGAGACGGGCACGGGCTCCCGGGACGCAGCGTTGAAGCTCGAAGCAGAATTCCTGAAGTCGGCGGGCGTTGCGGAAGGCGATGTGTCGCTCGGCGACGGCTCGGGGTTGTCCCGAGGAAATCTGGTGACACCGCGCGCCGTAGTTGCCCTGCTGCGCTATGCACGACGGCAACCGTGGGGCGCGGATTTTGTTTCCACGCTGCCGGTGGCCGGGCGCGACGGCACGCTCGAAATTGAGTTCAAGGACACGGCGGGAGCCGGCCGCATTCAAGCGAAGACCGGCACGCTCGAGCACGCCCATGCGATTTCCGGATACGCGACAACACTGGGCGGGACGCACGTGGTTTTTTCGATTTTTGCGAACAACTACACACTGCACACGCGAGACGTGGACGCGGTGTTCGAGGCCATCTGTGACGCGATGGTGGAGGAAATCGGCGCGGCGGGAACCAAGCCATGAGCGCGGATGGCAGAATCGTCACCGTTTTCGGCAGTTCACGCCCGCGGGAGGGGGATGAGCATTACGAGCTGGCGCGCGCGCTGGGCGCCGCGCTCGCCGCGAAGGGACTGGCCGTGTGCAGCGGAGGCTACGGCGGCGTGATGGAAGCGGTTTCGCGCGGGGCGAAGGAAGCCGGCGGGCGGACGCTCGGCGTGACCGCATCTTTTTTTTCCGCGAAGCCCAATCGCTGGGTGGATGAAGAAATCCGCATGAAGACCTGGCAGGAGCGGCTTTTCGAGCTGATTCGCACGGGCGGCGGCTACGTGGCGTGTCCGGGCGGCACAGGAACGCTCGTCGAGCTGGCCGTGGTGTGGGAAATGCTGAACAAGTCCGTGATGCGCGGGCGGCCATTCGCCGTGCTCGGCGAATTCTGGCGGCCGGTGATCGAACGCGTGCGCGAAGTGGAGACCGGCCATCCCTCGCGCTGGGGTGAAGGCGCGGAACGGCTCATCCACATCGCTTCCGATCCCGCAAGCGCCGCGGATTTTGTCGCGTCGCATTTTTTGATCGCGGGCCCCGCCGCTTGACACGCGGGCAAGGCTCCCGCATGTTGGAGCCGTGAGCCGCACAGCGGAACAACTCCTCGAATTCGACCGCCTGCTGGAACTTCTGCGCGGCAAGGCCACCTGCGCGCTCGGCAGGCGGGCGATGGATGCGCTCGCACCGCGCACGGATGCGGCCGCACTCGAAGCGGAATTCGCGCTTATCGGCGAGGCCGTGGCGTGGCTGCGCTCCGGATTCGAAATGGGATTCGGCGCGGTGGCCGACCCGGAAAAATGGCTCGAGCGCCTGGCCATTCCGGCAATGCCGCTTTCCGTCGCGGAGTTGCTGGACGCCGCTTCGCTCCTCGAAGCCGCCGGGGAATTGAAAAAGACGCTGCGCGCGGAAGCGACGAAGTACCCACGCCTCGCCGCGGTGGCTGCGGCCCTGGGCGATTTCCGCGCCACTTCGCAGGCCATCCGTCGTGCGATCCTGCCCAACGGAGAAATCAGCGACGCCGCTTCGCCGGAACTGAAACGGCTGCGCGCAGCCGCGGCGCAAACGCGCGAAAAAGTGCAGCAGACACTGGAGCGGATTCTTCGCGCGCGCGAAGAAGATACGGGAGACGATTACGTCACGGTCCGGAACGACCGCTACGTCATACCCGTGCGTGCCGCGGAACGCCGCGCTGTCCCGGGCGTGGTGCATGGCGCGAGCGCCACGGGGCAAACACTTTTCGTTGAGCCGCTCGAAGCCATCGAGCTGAACAACCGCATGGTGCAGCTCGCCGAGGATGAAGCCGCAGAAATCGCACGTATCCTGTTGGAATTGACAGAGCGTCTGCGCATGGAGCGCGGTCCCGTGGAATTTGCCGCGCGGACTATCGCGCAGCTCGATTCCGTTTTCGCGCGCGCGCGGTTTGCGCAGGAATTTGACTGCACCATCCCCGCGTTCACGAACGAACGATCCCTGCGCTTGGAAGCCGCGCGCAATCCCGTGCTCGAAGCTGCGCTCCGGCCGCAGGGCCGCAGCGTAGTGCCCATCACGCTTTCGCTCGGCGGCGAGCAAACCGTGATGGTCATCAGCGGCCCGAACACCGGCGGAAAAACCGTGGCGCTCAAGACCACCGGCCTCGCGGCGCTTTCCGCGCAATCGGGAATTCCCGTGGCTGCGGCGCATGCGGAGCTGCCGCTCTTTGATGCAGTGCTCGCGGATATCGGCGACGAACAATCCATCACCGCGGATCTTTCCACGTTTTCCGCGCACGTGCTGAACCTGAAACGCATGCTGGAGCGGGCCACGCCGCGCACGCTGGCGCTCGTGGACGAAATGGGCACCGGCACGGCGCCCGAAGAAGGCGCGGCGCTAGCCGTGGCGCTGCTCGAAGAATTTCGCGCGCGCGGGTGCCTCACGCTGGCCACCACGCATCACGACCGGCTGAAGTCTTACGCGACCACTACGCCCGGCGTGCTCAACGCCGCGGTGGAATTCGACGAAGCCAACCTGCGGCCCACTTACCGCCTGCTCGTCGGCGTGCCGGGAGTTTCAAGCGGCATTGAAATCGCTCGGCGGCTGGGACTGGCCGAGCGAATTATCGAGCGCGCGCGCAAGGAAATTTCGCCCGAGGCGCGCGAAGCTCACGAGCTGATTGCCTGGCTGCATCGCAGCCGCGATGAACTCGACGCGATGAATGGCCGCGCGCGCGAGGAGTTGCGCCAGCTCGAAGCCGAACGCCACGCGCTGCAAACCGAATGGGTGGAGCGGCAGCGGGCGCGCATCCGCGAGCTAGAAACAAGGTTTGCGGCGGCGACGAAGCAGCTCGAAGTCGAAATCTCGCGGCTGACGGCGGACGTTGCCGACCGCAAACTGCGCGCGCAACTCGAGAAGCACGCGTCGCGTCGCGTGGCAAAAATCGCCAGCAATGCGAAGGACGAAGCCGACGCAGCCGTGGTCGAAACGCTCGCCGCTTCGCAGGCGGATCTAGGAGTTTCGCCGGATTCGCGCGCGCAGCCGGTCGCGCCGGAATTGCTCGAGCCCGGAATGCGCATCGAGGTGCGCGGCCTGAAGCGCCCCGCCATCTTTCGGCGGCGCGACGGGCGGACGGCGGAAGTGGAAGCTGGTTCGCTGCGCATGAAAGTCGCGCTTGCGGATATCGTCGCGATTGCTGCGGTGGAAAACTCAGGAAAAAGGTCAACCGCGACATCGCGCGGCGAAGGCGCGGCGCTGGCGCATTCTCGCGGGGTGACCGTGCACGCGCAGCCCGGCGAAGAGGCTTCGAGCGAAGAAATCAACGTCATTGGCTGCACGGTCGAAGAAGCCACCCGCCGCGTGGACAAATTCCTCGATGTCGCGGCGCTCGCGAGCCTCCCGCGCGTGCGCATCATTCACGGCCACGGCACCGGCGCGCTGCGCCGCGGCCTGGCGGAATTTCTCGGCAGCCACCCCCTCGTCGAAAGTATTCACTCCGAAGTCGAAGACCGCGGTGGCGCGGCCATCACCGTCGTGGAGCTGAAGTCTTGATGTCCGTCGCCGGGCCCGCAGCGAAGGAGGCGCGCATCAATCGCATAGTGATGCGTTGCAGCGCCCTGGTGCTCGTTCATCTGGGAGTGAGTGCGGTGCACGGCGCGGCACATGCGAAACTGCACGTCACGCTGAACGATTTTCAACGCATTTTCGTGTTGGTCGTGGATATCGCCGCTCCGATTCTTGCCATGATTCTCCTGTGGACGAAATGGCGCGCGCTGGGGGCGTGGCTTCTGTTTTTCTCTATGAGCGGGGCGTTTCTCTTCGGCGTGTACTTTCATTTCATTTTCGCAAGCCCCGACAATGTTTCGAAGCTGGCCGCGCTGGACGGAAAAATTTCTTTCCAGGTCACTGCCGTGCTTTTGTCGATTCTCGAAGCGGCAGGCGCCGGGCTTGGCGTCCAGGCCCTGCGCGCAATTCGCGGTGGTGAAGTAATGGAATTGCCGGGAGAGTAGTAGAATTCCATCAGGAAAGCCATGGCCGAAGCAGGATCATTCGCGGATCGTGTGAAGCAGCAGGCGGACATTGTCCGCGTGGTCGGCGAATACGTGCGGCTGAAAAAGGGCGGTCAGAATTTTCTCGGCCTCTGTCCTTTCCATCAGGAGAAGACTCCTTCGTTTGCCGTGCATCCGGTGAAGCAGATTTATCATTGCTTCGGCTGCGGCGCGGGCGGAGACGTTTTCAAATTTGTGATGGAAATGGAGAAGTGCACGTTTCCGGAATCCGTCCGCGCGGTGGCGGAAAAGTGCGGCATCGCGATTCCGCAGCAGCGTGAAAGCACTCCGGAAGGCCGCCAGGCTAGCCAGCAGCGCACGGCGCTCGTCGAATTGCAGCGTGAAGCCGCTGCATTTTTCGCGCGGCAGCTTGCCTCCACGGCAGAGGGAAAAGTCGCTGCTGCGTATCTCGAAGATCGCGGGCTCAATTTCGAGGCGCTTGAGCGGTTTGGCATCGGTTACGCGCCCTCCTCGGGCGACGCCCTCTTCCGCCATCTGAAATCGAAAGCCGCCGAAAAATTGCTCGAAATGTCCGGCCTCATTTTGCGCGATCAGGGCGGGCGATGCTTCGATCGTTTCCGCCGCCGCATCATGTTTCCCATCGCCAACGAAGCAGGAAAAATTGTGGCGTTCGGCGGGCGCGCGCTCGGCGACGACATGCCCAAGTATTTGAACTCGCCCGAGACGCCCATCTACTCGAAGAGCAACGTCCTCTATCATCTTGGCCGCGCGAAAGAAGCTATCCGCAAGAATGATTTCGCCGTGCTGGTCGAGGGCTACATGGACAGCATCGCCGTGGCGCGCGCCGGTGTCGCCAACGTCGTCGCCAGTTGCGGAACCAGCCTTGCCGAGCCGCAGATAAAATTGCTCGGCCGATTCACGCGCAACGTGGTGGTGAATTACGATCCGGACTCCGCGGGGCAGGCGGCGACGGAGCGCTCGCTCGCGCTGCTGCTCGAAAAGGAATTCGACGTGCGCGTATTGGCGCTGCCCGGGGGAGCAGATCCGGACAAGTTCATCCGCGAGCAGGGCGCCGAAAAGTATCAGGAAGTGCTGCGCCAGGCGCCCTCGTATCTCGACTATCTGATTCGCCGCGCGCGGGCGAAAGATCGCAGCACCGCGCAGGGCCGCCTCGCGGCGGTCAATTACCTGATGCCCTACGTGCAGCGCATTCCCAATCGGCTGCTGCGTTCGGAGTGGGCTTCGCGCATCGCCGCAGAATTGCAGATTGATGAGCCAGTGCTGCGCGAATCCCTCCGCAAAGCCGCCGCCGAGCGCCGCAGTGAAGTGAAGCCCAAGCCCGAGCTGATGGCTCCCAGCATGCGCCCGGCCGAGCGGCTGTTAATTCACATGCTCGTCGAAGCCGAAGGCTTCCGCCAGAAGCTGGCGAATGAAATTCTGCGGGACAATTTGCATCGCGGCCTGGAAACGCGGAATATTTTTTCAGCGCTGCTCGAGCCCGCTGCGCTCGGCGAACATGCGAACCTTGCAGCCATCGCCGAGGCGCTTGAGGAGCGCGATCGCCGCGCGCTTTTTGAGGTGCTCTTCGAACAGGGTGCCGAAGCTCGTTGGGAAGAAGCGGAAAGCTGCCTCGATCAGCTCCGCAAAGGGCAGCTTGAGGAGCGGCTTGCCGCACTCAAATCCGAAATGGCCAGTCTCGCGCAAGGGCCGCGTCTCGTCGAATTGCAGAGAGAGTTTCTCACTTTGAATCGTCAAATTTCTGAACTCGCTCACGTTGCCCGCCCTCAGGATTAATTCCCACCTTCTAAGTCATTCATTTATAAAAACTTGTAGGATCCAGAGCGAGCTTTTCAGCTGAGGAGCGCAGATTAATCGAGCATTGACCTCAGGCTCTGCGCGTAGTATATTCGCAAGGTTTGCTGGGAAACGGGCGGCACGCGCGCTGCATCTAATAGAAAGTCAAGCAGCGCGGGCTGAAGGGCGCGGGCGGAATATTCGGGCATTATCAGCACTTCCAAGGTCGAATTCGACCAAACCAAAATTTGACTAAGCCGGGAGAGTTCTGTCCCTGCGCGCACTCGGGAGCCGCCTCCCGAGCCTCTGGCGTTAACCGCCGCCCTGCCCCTGCGCCGTTTTCTTCGGAGGACTTGTGAGTCTGGCAATCGAGGAAAAATACGATCAAGTAAGGCAGCTCATCAACATGGGCAAGGAGCGCGGCTACCTGCTCTATGATGAGGTGAACGATATCCTGCCCGCCGAAGTGCATTCTTCGGAAGAAATCGACGACTTGCTCTCCACGTTTGAGCGTTACGGCATCGACGTGTATGAAGATCTGGCCACTGCGAAACTGGCTCTGGCTGCTGCGGGCGATGGCGCGGAAGTGGCAGAAACCAAGGAAAGTGCGCACGCGGACGACGCCGAACTCGACCTGACCCCCGGCGCGCTCGAAAAGACCAACGACCCGGTACGCATGTATCTCCGCGAAATGGGCACGGTGCCGCTGCTGACGCGCGAAGGTGAAGTGGCCATCGCCAAGCGCATCGAGCGCGGCCAGATGATGGTGTTGAAAACCATCTCCCGTTCTCCCGTGGTCATCAAGGAACTCATCTCTGTTGCCGAGGACCTCCGCCGCGGCGCGCGTTCCATCAAGGAAATTGTCCAGTTCGATGACGAAGAGCTGACCGACGAAAAAATCGAGCAAAAGACCCGGGAAACCTTGCGCACGCTCGACAAACTGAACAAGCTCTACCAGCTCTCACTCAAGCAGACCGCCAAGTTCGAAAAAGTTCCGCGCTCGAAGAAACGCACGTTCCTGCGCGCCAAGTACCGCCTCGGCCGTACGCGCGTGGAAATCTCTCAGCTCATCAGCAAGATTGATTTCAATCCCTTTGAGCGCAAGCGACTGATCGATAAGCTGCGCCAGACGGTTGAGCGCGTGCAGACCCTCGAGCGTGAATCCACGAAACTCGAGCGTCGCGTGGAAGCCTCCAAGGGCGAGGTTCAGGCCGAAGCGCGCAAGGACCTCCGCGCCCGCCGCCAGGAGCTCCGCGAGATTGAATCCTCGCAGGAAGTCAGCCCCGCCGACCTCAGGCGCACGATGATTTTAATCGTCAAGGGCGAAATCGAGGCAGAACAGGCCAAGAAGGAGCTGATCGAGGCCAACTTGCGCCTGGTCGTTTCCATCGCCAAGAAATACACCAACCGCGGCCTTCAGTTCCTCGACCTGATTCAGGAAGGCAATATTGGCTTGATGAAAGCGGTAGACAAATTCGAATGGCGCCGCGGCTACAAATTCTCCACCTACGCCACGTGGTGGATCCGCCAGGCCATCACTCGCGCCATCGCCGACCAAGCCCGCACCATCCGCATTCCCGTGCACATGATTGAGACGATCAACAAGCTGGTGCGCACCAGCCGCCAGCTCGTGCAGGAATTCGGCCGTGAGCCCACGTCGGAAGAAATCGCCAAGCGCATGGATATCCCCGTCGCCAAGGTGCGCAAGATCCTCAAGATCGCGCAGGAGCCTATTTCGCTCGAAACCCCCATCGGCGAGGAGGAAGATTCGCATCTCGGCGATTTCATCGAGGACAAGGCCGTGGTTTCGCCGTCCGATGCCGTCATCAACCTCAGCCTCAAAGAGCAGACCTCCTCGGTGCTGAAGACGCTCACGCCGCGCGAGGAAAAAGTCATCAAGATGCGTTTCGGCTTGGACGACGGCAGCGAGCACACCCTCGAGGAAGTCGGCCAGTCCTTCGCCGTCACCCGTGAGCGCATCCGCCAGATTGAAGCCAAAGCACTGCGCAAGCTGCGCCATCCTTCGCGCTCGCGCAAACTCAAAGCATTCCTCGAAGGCACTCCGGGCGAATAGTTAGCTATTTTTTTTGCGGACTTTCTAGATGCTCCATCCTTTGCACAACAAAGGGTGGGGCTTTTCGCTACCTTGGCTGCCTCGCGTCCAACATTCTTTCTCTTGCTCGGGTTGCCACTTTCTACGCATCCGAAATACATTTGTGGCTAAGAGCAAGTATCTGACGGCCGTTCCCGGGGCCCGTTCACTTCTGCTGCTGCGCAGCGGGCCAATTCACCCCTGCCCCGTATTGATAGACCAATTGTGCGCCGCGGTCCGCCCCCAGCACCAAGAATGCGGCGAGAATCACCAGTCCCAGCAACAGGATTTTTCGGAACGCGGCGGTGAATTTCTTTCGCGCGAAAAACGCGAACATGCACAGCCCTACGGCGATGCTGGTGGTCAGCAACATGAGCGTCTCATGTATGCCCATCGCTTTTTGCGCGGGGCCGAAGGGGACAGAGGCTTCCGCGTTGAGCCCAGTCCACACCGTTAGAATTCCGGCGAGCGTGCCGAGGTAGAGGAGCCGCGCGGGAGTGCGGTGCATTTCGTCGCTCCCGCGCAGGACGGCGAGAATCTCAAAGAACAGCGCCGCGAGCCACAGCGCGATAGGAAAGTGCACGAACAAAGGATGGCTATTGAGCACTGCGTGGAATCCGGGAAGCATGAGGGGTTGCACCTCCTTCGGCAAAATCGCCGTGGCGCGCAAATCGCTCTGCGCGTGCGCGAATATCCCGCATCAGTGCGTGAGGTGTCAACGCCGCGCTTAGCCCGGCAGCGTCACCGCCGCGGCTTCATGCGTGAGCTGCTGCGCGCGCCACGCGGAGAGGAATGCAATGGCATACACAAACGCGAGCACGGAAAATGCCACGGGAATACTTACGCGCTCCGCGAGCCACCCGAGCGAAAAGCTGATGACCAGCGTCAGCACCGTAGAAAGCATCGCGAATGTGGATTGCGTTCGCCCCATCAGCCGGGGCGGCACGGAAGTCATCAGCGTCGTCTGCGTCAGGATTCCTCCGATGGCCCGGCAGGCGCCGAAAATCCCTTGCATCAACACCGCAGCCGCCAGCACTCGAACATATGGGACGGCGAGATGCCCCAGGCACAAAATGCCGAGCGCGCCCAGCAACACTGCTAGGAGCGGAAATTTCCGAATCAGCGCTCCCGCGGAAATTCCACCCAGGATCGCTCCCATCGCCCAGCCTCCCTCCATCGCTCCGTATCCAACCGCGTTGGCGTGGAGTACATCCTTGGTAAGCGCTACGACCAAAATGTTGCCGCTGAAAATTCCCGCTATCATCGACGCGTACGCCAGACCGATGGCAAAGACGGCGGGTTGCTCGCGCAAAAACCGGGCGCCTTCGCGGAGTTCCGCGAAAAAGTTTCTCTCCGGCGCCGCTTCGATGGCCGGAGCGATTTCCGTTTCTTCCATTTCGGCCAGCCCGGCCGCAATTTCCGGACGCGTGGTGAGCCGTTGCGGTGGGAAATGACCACTGCGCAAACGATACAGACAAAACGCCGAGGCGCCGTAAGTCGCGGCGTCGATCGCCAGAATTCCGGCGATGCCCACGCGATCGTACAGAAATCCGACCAGCGCCCCCGCAATCATCAATCCGCCCTGCACGGCGATGATGACCGCCGAATTCGCGCCGACCAGCTCGTCGGCGGGAATCACTTCCTGGATCAGCGCGTTGATCGACGACCAGTAAATCGCCGCGCCGGTTCCGCTCAGGAACGCCATCACGTAAACTGCGCCTACTCCCGCGTGACGGAAATAGAGCAGCGACGCAGTAGAGGCGACAATCAACCCGCGAGAGAGATCGATGGTGATGCACAGATAGCGACGATCCAGCCGGTCAATCAGCACTCCGCCGATGACCGGAATGAAAAGCCCGGGGGAAGTCAGCAAGATGAGCAGCCAGCTCACCGCCACGGTCGAGCCGGTTCTTGCGAGCACGTACCAGGTGACTCCGGCGAAATTCATTCCGGAGCCGAAGAGCGAAATGCACATCCCGCTGAAAAAATAGCGGAAGCCGCGCCGCGCAAAGAGTTTGCGCCAGTCAACGCCGCGTTGCAGATTCGATTCCATGTCCGGGAGTTGGAAGGCCTTGAAGATTGTAAGGGTTCGCAAGATTTACCGAAAGTCGCTGCGCGAACCGCTGTGTCCGCAGGAGAGCCGTTACACAGCGCGGATTAAGATATGCTTCGACGCAGGCTAAATTTATGAGACACCCACCAAAGAAACCGCGTCAACCCGAGCGCGACTATTCGCATCGCTCGCGGCTCGATAAACTTGGCGTGAAGCCCGGAAGTTTGGTCTCCGTGATTTCGCTCGCGGACGCGGAATTTTTGCTGGAGCTTCGCTCTCTAACGGAAAATGTTTCCACAGGCAAACCACAAAAGTATTCCGATTTGATATTTTTCGGCGCGAGCGAGAAAAGCGATCTCAAACAAGTTCCATCATTCGAGCGCTTTTTGCAAAGGAACGGCGGAATCTGGGTGGTGTATCCGAAGGGCAAGACGGAAATTCGCGAGACAGACGTCATCACCGCCGCAAAAGCGGCGGGTCTGGTGGACAACAAAGTGTGCAGCTTTTCGGAGACACACACGGCGCTGCGGCTGGTCATTCCGCTTGCGCGGCGCTGATTTTTTCGAAGGGGAAGCGCCTTCAGAATAAGGTCGCATGGTCGCGCGAGAAGCAATTTCGCATTGGGACTATGATGAATATATGAGCGCGTTGCTCGAAGTTCAGGGGCTGACGGTTGAACTGCCGACGGAGAAGCGGGTGGTCCGTCCGGTGAACGACGTGGCGTTCGCGCTCGGCGAAGGTGAAGCGCTCGGGCTGGTAGGCGAATCGGGGAGTGGAAAAACAATGCTGGCGCTTGCGCTGCTGGGACTCGAGCCGCCCGGTGCGCGTCGCACGGGCGAAGCGTGGCTGCGCCTGCGCGGCGCACCGCCTGCAGATAGCAGCAACCATCGCGTCAACCTCATCACCGCGTCCGGCAATGAACTGCGCGCGCTTCGCGGACGCGATATTGCCATGATTTTTCAGGAGCCGATGACCGCGCTCAATCCGGTGATGCGCATCGGCAAGCAAATCGAGGAAGCCGTTTGCGTTCACGCGCCGCGGCTGGAGCGCGGTGAAATCCGACGCCGCGTGCTAGAAGCGCTCGAGCGCGCCGCCGTGCCGGACCCCGCGATGCGCGCGCGGCAATATCCGCATCAACTTTCAGGTGGACTGCGCCAGCGCGCGATGATTGCCATGGCGCTGGTGGCGGGCCCGCGAATTTTGATCGCCGATGAGCCCACCACGGCGCTCGACGTCACCGTGCAGAAACAAATCCTCGAGCTGCTCTGCAAACTTCGGCACGAGCTCGGACTTGCACTGCTCTTCATCACGCACGATTTGGGAGTGGTGGCGCAAGTGGCGGACCGGCTCACAGTGATGTACGCGGGACGTATCGTCGAGGAAGGCCCGGCTTCCGAAGTGCTGCGCGCGCCGCGGCATCCTTACACGGAGGGGTTGCTGCGTGCGGCGCCGCGTCTCGGAGGAAAAAAACTCGCGCCGATTCCGGGAAATGTGCCGCGCCTTGATGCGCTCCCCCCGGGCTGCGCCTTTGCGCCGCGCTGTGGCTATCGTCGCGACGAATGTGAGCGTGCAGTACCGGAATTGCGCGCCGCTTCTTCCGCTCATCGCGCGCGATGTATTCTCGTACCATGAGCAAAGTCTCGGATCACGAACAGCTCGAACGCATTCGCGACCGCTTCACGCGCACTGCGGGCGCGTTTTCCGATTTCGTACTCGCGGAGCGCGTGGCCGAAGCGGACCGCTTGGCGGAACTCGTCACGCCCCGCAGCGACGACCGCGCGGCGGATCTTGCGTGCGGGCCGGGAACGCTGGCGCGGCGGCTAGCGCCGCGGGTGCGCTGGGTTTGCGGACTCGATTTCACGCCGGCCATGCTGGAGCGAGCGCGGCGCACCGCCGCGGAAGAGCGCCTGCAGAATTTTCTGATCGCCTGCGGAGATGCCACGGCGCTGCCGTTTGCTTCCGGGTCGCTCGACATTCTGGTTTGCAGCTTTGCGCTGCATCACATCGCGCATCCTGAAACGCTGATGCGCGAAACGGCGCGGGCGCTACGCGACGGCGGAAGGCTGGGCTTGATGGACTTGATCGTTTCGGAGGATGCCACGCGCGCGGAGGAAAATAATCGCATCGAACGCACGCGCGACCATTCGCACACACGCACGCTCAGGGCCGCAGAAATCGCGGACATGTGCACCGCCAGAGGATTGCGCGTCCGCGCGCAGGAAACACTCGAGCGTCGGCGGGATTTCGATGACTGGATGCATGTGGCCGGATGGAAGCCCGGCGACGCGACGTACGAACAAACCCGCCGGTTGATGGAAAATTCGATGGCCGGCGACTCGGCGGGATTTCATCCGCGCTGGCGTGAAGCGAGCGGAGGTGTGAAGACGGAACGCGCGCTCGAGTATTTCCAGACGACACTCTTGCTGGCCGCGGTGAAGGAGTAAAGAGCGAGCGATGGAAACCGCGCCGCTGCTGGAGGTGATCGAGCTTCGAAAAGAATTCGCCGCCGGAGCAGAAGAATTCGGCGGCGCAAAGCGGCGCGTGCGAGCGCTCGACGGCGTGAGCTTCAGGCTCGCGCCCGGAGAGACGCTGGGCATCGTGGGTGAATCGGGGTGCGGCAAGACGACGCTGGCGCGAATTCTGATGCGCCTTGTGGAGCCCGATTCCGGCGGCATGAATTTTCTCGGACAAAACTGGCTGGCCGCGCGTGGCGGAGAATTGCGGAGTTTGCGGAGGCACATCCAAATGGTCTTTCAAGATCCCGCGGCTTCGCTCAATCCGCGAATGCGCGTGGAGGCCATGGCCGGCGAGCCGCTGGCAATTCACGAACCGCAACTTTCTCGCGCGGAGCGGCGCGCGCGTGTGCTTGAAATTCTCGGCGCAGTGGGGCTCGAACCTGACGTGCTCCGGCGCTACGCGCACGAATTTTCCGGTGGACAGCGGCAGAGAATCGGCATCGCGCGCGCCCTGGTGCTGCGGCCGGATTTACTGGTGGCCGATGAACCCGTTTCGGCGCTCGACGTTTCCGTTGGGGCGCAAATTCTGGAGCTGCTCGCGCGGCTACGGGAGGACTTCCAGCTCACGTTGATCCTGATTTCGCACAGCCTGCCGGTGGTGGCGCAACTTGCCACGCGCGTGGCCGTGATGCAGGCGGGAAAAATCGTGGAGACCGGCCCGGCGCGGGAAGTGCTCGAATCGCCGCGGTATGCCTACACACAGACGCTCCTCACCGCTGTTCCGCAGATCCCGGCGTGAAGCGACTTCAGCGTGCATTTGTTCCCGAGAATGTATAGACTCTGCGCGCTGAAACTTTTCGCCAGAGCCCGCGTACTGCCAAGTTGGCGAGTTCAGAAATCTCCGTGGTGGAGGATGTAAAGATGGCAACTACAACTGTGGCACCTGAAGCGCAGCCCTCGATCAGCGCGTTCGGGCGCATTGTCGGCGTGATCACTAATCCGAAGGCGACTTTCACGGACATTGCGCGCAAACCGAGCTGGATACTGCCAATTGTTCTGTTTGTGGTGTTGAATTGCGTGGTCACGTTTGCGTTCGGCCAGCGCGTGGGCTGGCGCAGTTTTATGGAGAAACAATTTGAGAATAATCCGCGAACGGCGAATTTGACGGCGGATCAACGCCAACAACAATTGGATTCGGCAGTGAAAATTGCGCCGATCTTCGGCTACGTCGGCACAATTGTCGGCGTGCCAGTGGTCGCGTTGATTGTCGCAGGCATTCTGTTGGGAATCTTCAATGTGATGGCCGGAGCGGGAACCAATTTCAAAACTTCGCTGGCAATCGTGGCGCATGGATGGGTGCCCGGACTGATTGGGGGCATTCTGGGATTGATCCTCATATATATAAAGGATCCCTCTACGGTGGACATTCAGCATCTGGTGGCGTCAAACCTGGGTGTCCTCACGCAAAACGATTCGGCGAAATGGCTCGTGGCGCTGCTCACTTCCATCGACATTTTCACGTTCTGGGTCATCGCTTTAATGGCCGTGGGTTATTCGGCTACGAATCCGAAAAAAGTGAAGTTCGGCAAAGCGTGCACACTTATTTTTGTTGCCTGGGCGGTTTATGTAGTGCTGAAGGTCGGCTGGACGGCAGTATTCTCCTGATATACTCGGCCGGATGGGGTTCTGGTTCGAGGTATTAAGGAACGATCCGAGCGGGGCGCGACTCGGGCGTCTGGAGACACCGCACGGGATCATTGAGACGCCGGCGTTCCTACCCGTCGGCACGGCGGGGACGGTAAAGGGCGTTCCGCAAGAAACGCTCGAAGCGCTCGGCGCGCAGATTCTCCTCGCGAACACTTACCATTTATATCTTCGGCCGGGTCACGAATTGATTCGCGAGCTCGGCGGGTTGCACGAGTTCATGGCCTGGCCGCATCCGATCCTCACGGATTCGGGCGGCTACCAGGTTTTCAGCCTTGCGGACCTGCGGCGGGTCACGGACGACGGCGTGATGTTCCGCTCGCACCTCGACGGCAGCGAGCATTTTCTCTCACCCGAAAAAGCGCTGGAAATCGAAATCGCGCTCGGCGCGGACATCATCATGGTGCTCGATGAATGCATCGAAGCTCCGGCGGAATTTTCGCGGGCGCGCCAGGCCGCCGGGCGGACGCTCGCATGGGCGCGGCGTTCGAAGGAATTCTTCGGCCGCGACGGCGATTCTTCGCGGCAAATGCTCTTCGGCATCGTGCAGGGAGGAGCGTACGCGGAGTTGCGTCGCGAGAATGCCGACCAGCTCAGGGAGCTTAATTTCCCGGGTTATGCTATCGGCGGCCTGGCAGTGGGTGAGCCGCACGAAGTGACGTGTGAGATGACCGCGGAAACGGTCGCGCGCCTGCCGGAAGAAAAGCCCCGCTACCTGATGGGAGTGGGGCGGCCCGAACAGATCCCCAATTACATCGCTCGCGGCGTGGACATGATGGATTGCGTGCTGCCCACGCGCAGCGCGCGGCACGGATATCTTTTCACCAGCTGTGGGCGGGTGCTCATCAAGAACGCGCGTTATGCGCATGACCCGAGGCCGATTGACGAGGCCTGCGGATGCTCGGTATGCCGCCGGTATTCGCGCGCATATCTGCGGCATCTTTTTATTTCCGGCGAGATGCTTGGCGCGACGCTCAACAGCATCCACAACCTCTACTTTTACCTTGACACGATGCGGCGAATCCGTGACGCTATCCGTTTTGGGAATCTCTTGAGTTTTGGTTCCGACCTTCAGTCACGCCTTGCAAGCGAGAATTCCTAGCGGGCGGAGCACACACGGGGCCGGGGCGGCCCATTCGGCGGAGACGGCATGACGATTCTTTTGGTTGGGCAGAATCTTGCAGTGCTGGCGCAGGCTGGCATGCCGAGCGGCATCGCGACGTTCGTGCCGCTGATCCTGATCATGGTCATTTTCTATGCGTTTCTGATTCTGCCGGCGCAGCGGCGCCAGAAAAAGACACGGGAAATGCTGGCGGCGCTGAAGACGGGAGACAAGGTCGTCACCAACGGCGGGATTTACGGTACGATAGTGGGGCTGGATAGCGATTCTGTGCAACTGCGCATCGCGGATCAGGTGAAAATAAAGGTTCTCCGCTCGGCCATTGCCGGGACACAGCCCGAAACGAAAGAGAGTCAGTAACCAAGCATGAGTTCGCAGCTCCGCTGGAAGGCAATTTTTATCACCCTGGTTCTCCTGCTGTGCGTCTATGGCCTGATCGGTCATCCGGCGATTCCCACATCCTGGGCCGCAGTGAAGGGCAATTTCTCCGACAACATCAGGTTGGGGCTTGACCTCAAAGGCGGCAGTCACTTGGTGCTGCAAGTGCAGACGCAGGAAACGGTAGGCTTACGCTGCGATCAGACCGTGGACCAGCTCACATCGCAATTGCGGACAAAAAACCTAAACGTGGGAGAAATCCGGCGTGTGGACAATACGCACGTCCTGGTACGCGACGTCACGCCTGACATTGCCGGTACACTTCGCGACATGGTGCGCGATCAATTTCCGGATTGGGATCTGGCGCCGGCTACCGGTGAAGTGAACGGCTATCTATTGACGATGAAGCCTGCGGCGATTGCGGATATTCAAGCTTCCACGATGGAGCAATCCATCGAAACCATCCGGCGCCGCGTGGACGAATTAGGTCTGACGGAGCCCGTAGTGGCCCCCACGGGCCGCGGGGCTGATGAGATTTTGATTCAGTTGCCCGGGGAAGGCGATCCCACACGAGCAAAATCAGTGATTCAGGCGAGCGGTCAACTAGAATTGACGCTGGAGCTCGATGACCACCCGTATCCTTCGGAAGCAGAGGCGCTCGCTGCGCACGGCGGCGTTCTTCCCCCGGGAGCCGAGGTGCTTCCCGGAAAAGCGGATGCTACGACGGGTGGCACAGGAGCGGGCCCGGACGTCTGGTACATCGTGCAACGACTTCCCATCGTGACGGGCAGCGACCTGGCCCCCAGCGGAATCAAAGTCGAGCCCAGCACGGAATATCCCGGGAATTATCAAGTGCACTTTTCGCTTTATCGAGATGCCGCGGCGCGTTTCGGTCCGTTTACGGAAGCGAATGTGGGCAAACCGATGGCGATCGTCCTTGACCACCGCGTGCAGGAAGCTCCCATTATTCATAGCCGGATCGAAGATTCCGGAGTAATTGAAGGCCGGTACACACAGGATTCCGCGAAGGACTTGGCATTGATTCTGCGTTCGGGCTCGCTGCCCGCCTCGGTGAAATACCTGGAAGAGCGGACCGTAGGGCCGTCACTGGGGGCCGATTCAATTCGCGAAGGCGTGCGAGCTTCGCTGGTGAGCCTGTTGGCCGTCATGATTTTTCTTGCGATTTATTACCGGATATCGGGATGGAATGCGGTGCTGGCGCTGATTCTGAACCTGGTGATTTTGCTGGCGTTTATGGCGATGGCAGGGGCAACACTGACGCTGCCCGGCATCGCAGGGGTGATATTAACCATCGGCATGGGCGTGGACTCGAACGTGCTTGTATTCGAGAGGATTCGGGAAGAATTGCGCGCCGGGAAGGCCAACGTGTCTGCCGTGGAGCAAGGCTTTAACCGTGCTTTCCTGACGATCATTGACACTCACGTGACCACCGTGGTGTCAGCTGTATTTCTGTTTTTATTCGGCACGGGGCCTGTGCAAGGTTTTGCAGTTACCCTGGTTATCGGCTTGATTGCAAACGTTTTCACTTCGATTTACGTATCGAAGGCGATTTTTGAGTACCACCTGTCGCGCATGGATCGGCAGGCGCAATTGAGCATTTAGCGGGATTTCGGCGAGCGGGCAGGAGAAGGCACAATTCTGGAGCTCCCGGTGTCTAAATAGAGGCGGAAAAGAGTCTCAATGGAATTCTTTCATAGCGTAAATATAGACTGGATGGGTAAAGCGAAGTACTTTGTTTCACTTTCTCTTTTTCTTCTCCTGATTGGGGCAAGCTCTATTTTTTTGCACGGGGGCATGCGCTACGGGATTGATTTCCGCGGTGGCACACTCGTCTATGTGCGGTTTGCCAGCCCGCCGCCGCTAGACCAGATCCGTTCGAGTCTCTCGCAGCAGGGTATCAGCAACAGCACCCTGCAGGGCATCAGCGACATTTCCGATCCCAACACGCGCAACGACGTGGTGATCGGACTAGAAGAGAAGGGTGAGGGAGAACAGGCGCTCGACGCCGGAAGGCAGGCGATTGTCGGCGCGCTCGAACAAACTTTTGGGACCTTCTCGGCGGGCAAGCAAGATTTCAATTCCATCACGCCTTCAAGCCTTGCGACGTTTCTCATCCAGCGCGATCCCCTGGGGCTGGGCCTGGCCGCACAGCAGCGCTACCAGCAATTGGCGCAACAACTCACTGATCTGCGCGACAAGAATTTCAACGGCATCCTCCGAAGCTTCGATCAATTCAGCGCGCCGGGCACAGGCGTAGACAATCGCGTGCTCGCGGCGCTCAAGGATGGGTTTTCCCTGGGCAATTTCACCATCCGCAACGTCGAAATCGTCGGGCCGAAGGTTGGCGCGCAACTTCGCCGGCAGGCTTTTTGGGCAACCATGTATGCGCTGGGGGGCATGCTGGTATATATTGCCATCCGCTTTGAGTGGGTGTATGGGGCAGCGGCGGTGATCGCGGTGTTTCATGATGTGCTGATCACATTGGGATTCTTTTCGCTCTTTAAGTATGAAATATCGCTGACGGTGATCGCCGCGCTGCTGACGCTGGTTGGTTATTCGATGAACGACACCATCGTGATTTTTGACCGCGTGCGAGAGAACCTGCGATTGATGCGGCGGGATGCTTTCCCGGATATCGTGAACCGGTCGATCAATCAAACCCTTTCGCGGACGATCTTGACGAGCGGGCTGACGTTTATCACCGTTCTGGTTCTATATCTAATGGGTGGCTCGGTTTTGCGCGCCTTCTCTTTTGCAATGGTCATAGGAGTTGTGGTAGGAACATACTCCAGTTTCGGGATTGCAGCGCCCATCGTTGTGGTGTGGTACAAGTATCACGGTCGGAGTGCCATGGCGGGCAGCGGAACCGCAGCCGCAAAACGCCTGGCGTAAGCAGGAGGTTGACCATGTTTGAAGATCTCGTTGTTTCAAGCGTCCAAGCGAAAAGAACGAATCAGGTGGCCACAACGTTTCTCTCGGCCGTCTTGCAGGCTGGTCTGCTGGGGATTCTGATCCTCATCCCCCTGATTTACACAGAAGCGTTGCCGAAGCAACTGCTGACTACTTTCCTGGTCGCTCCGGCGCCTCCGCCTCCGCCGGCACCTCCTGCGCCGCCGATTCAGCGCATCGTCAAGCCGGTGGTCCGGCTGATTCAGCAAGGGCACATGATTGCGCCGACCGTCATCCCGAAAGATGTCAAGATGATTAAAGAAGAAGAGCTGCCGCCCGACGTGGGTTCGCAGGGAGTTGTCGGCGGCGTGCCGGGCGGAATTGCGGGCGGTTCGGCCGGCGGCGTACTGGGCGGGATTATCGGCGGAGTGGGCGGCGCGCCACCGCCACCCAAGGGTGAGCCCAAGAAACCCCTGCGAGTAGGCGGAAACGTTCAGGCCGCCAATCTGATCCGCATGGTTCAGCCGGTATATCCCCAAATCGCCAAGACAGCGCACATCCAGGGAACGGTCGTACTTCACGCGATCATCGCGGAAGATGGCACGGTCCAGGAACTGCAGTATATTTCCGGTCCGGGGATGCTGATGCAGGCGGCGATGGACGCGGTGCGGCAGTGGCGCTACAACCCCACAGTACTGGACGGTGAGCGGACCAAAGTGGACACGACGATTACAGTTGTCTTTACGCTGGGCGGTTAGAACATCGGAAATGGGCGCGGCTCCCGCTGTTTGTTTCTGCGAGAGCCGGTGGGTTTTCGGGGTCTAGGACGGCAGGCTCTCTCGCTGCCGATTGAGCATAACGAAAAAACGGAGGAGCGGACTTTATGCTTGCAACAATTTCGTGTTTCGGTTTTTGGCTGTTGCAGCAAGGCGGCGAGCCGGGTTGGGATATTCGCAGCATGTGGAACACCATGGGTATTCCGGCGAAGACGGTGGTCGTCATCCTACTTTGCATGTCGGCCTGGTCCATCGGCATCATGATTGACCGGGCTCTCATGTTCAGCGCAGCGCGCAAACAATCGCGCGTGTTCGTGCAGCAGGTGGCCGGAGCGCTGAAGGACAACAAACTCGACGAGGCCATTTCCATCGCCGAGCGCAACAAGAAGAGCCACATCGCCAAGGTGGTGGCCACGGGGCTTTCGGAATTCCAGGCGGCATCGGCACAGGTGGCGGATGAGGAAGTCATCGAGGCCGCCAAGCGTGGGCTGGAGCGCTCTGTAGCCATCGTACACGCGGAGATGAAACGCGGCCTCTCCGGCCTTGCCACGATCGGTTCGACGGCGCCGTTCGTCGGGCTGTTCGGCACCGTGGTAGGAATCATCAACGCGTTCAAAGGAATTTCATCGTCCAAAGCCACCGGGCTTTCCGCGGTAGCGGGCGGAATCGCCGAAGCATTGGTGACGACGGCTTTGGGCTTGCTGGTGGCCGTGCCGGCGGTGTGGGCATTCAACATCTACACCAGCCGGGTGGAAGCCTTCGACGTGGAAATGGACAACTCTTCGATGGAGCTGATCAACTACTTCATCACGCGCCGGGCCGGAAAGAAGTAAAACCATGGCGTACAAACCCAAGGCGCAGGACGTCGTATCGACGCCCAACGTGGTGCCGATGGCGGACATCATGCTCGTCATGCTCATTATTTTCATGGTCGTGACGCCCATGTTGCAGAAAGGTGTGTCGGTAGATATGGCCAAAGCGCAAAACGCTTCCGACCTGCCCGACGCCGATAAGGATGATGCCGTAATCGTGGCAGTCACCCGCGACGGCCATCTCTTCCTCAACTCGACCGAATTGCCGCTCGATCAAATCGGCGAGAAGGTCAGGGATATAGTCTCCAGCCGTCTGGACAAGACCGTCTTCGTGCGTAGTGATTCCAGAGCGAAGTACGGCGATGTCGTCAAAGTCGTGGACGAAGTTCGCAGTGCGGGGGTGGATAAAATCGGCCTGCTCACCGAAAAGCTGCAGACGAAACAGGCTCCCACAACTGCGCCGGCCGCTCCGCCGGGCAGCTGAACAATAAGGAACAAAGGAGTCTCCCATGGGAATGGCAGTTGGCGGCAAGAAGGGCGTAATGGCGGACATGAATATTGTGCCGCTCATTGATATTTTGCTCGTGCTGCTGATTATTTTCATGGCGATTTCGCCCACGACGCCGCACGGACTCGATGCGGCAGTGCCGCAGCCCGCTCCGCCGAATCAGCAGCAGAATCAGGCAATCCTGGACAAAGTCATTGTGGTTTCGGTATTTGCCGACGGAAAAGTAAAGATCAACCAGGACGATACGACTTGGGATGATCTCGGTCCTCGGCTGACGGACATTTTCAAGGAGCGCGCAGAAAAAGTGGCCTTCGTAAAAGGCGATGATTCGGCGCAGTTCAACGATGTCGCTCGCGCTATTGACATCATGCGCGGCGCAGGCATCGACAGTGTGGGCCTGATTACGGCGAAGATCGAAGCGGGTCAGTAGTTTTTCGGCCCCTGGGGAACATCCGTGCGGGGTTTTTCTTGCCGGCCAAATTTTGTTTCTCAGCTGGCACAGACCATCTTAAGGAGAACGGGGATGCGGCGGAATTCCCATACATGCATCGCAATCCTGGCGATTGCCATTCTCGCCGGTTTGGGAACCGGCTGTGCGAAGCTGCAGGCTCGCGACAAGCTCAATCACGGTGTGCAGGCGTACACCGGCGGCCACTACGACGAGGCGATTGAGTTATTCAAGCAGTCGAAAGCGCTCGACCCGGATCTGATGAACGCGCGGCTGTACCTTGCGGCTGCCTATGCTTCGCAGTACATTCCCGGGGCCCCCTCCGAGGACAACGTGCGCATGGGGAATCAGGCCATCGAGGAATACAAGGAAGTTCTCGAGAAGGACCCCAACAACCTCAACGCCATTGATGGGATTGGCGGACTCCTCTACAACATGGGCGGGACTCCCTTCGATCGAAATAAGTTCGAAGAGTCGAAGAAATATCACATGATGCACATCAACCAGAGACCGCAGGACCCCGAGCCTTATTACTGGATTGGCGTAATCGATTGGTCGCTCACGTACCGGGCCAACAAAGAAGCGCGCGCAAATTACAATGCGAATGCCCGCAAGACTCTAAGGGAAGAGGAACCCATGGCACCGGCAGTGCGGGATGATTTCGCTAAAAATTATGGCTCGCTGATTGACGAAGGTATTGCAGACCTGAATAAAGCCATCGAGATAAAGCCGGATTATGACGACGCCATGGCTTACCTCAATCTTCTCTATCGCCAGAAGGCCGACACGGAAACGACCGCCGACGCCCGCGCAAACGACGTCAAGCTTGCCGAAGAGTTAGTTTCAAAAGTGAAGGAGATCAAACAGAATCGCTTGCTGAATCCCACGCCGTCTTCTTAGACCGCGCTTCACGATAGCGAAGGCCACGATAAGTCTCGTCCGTTCGTAAATTGGACACCTGCTCAACGTGTTTGTCTCCAATCAACTCCGCCGTGTGCTGAAATAACCGCAGCACCTTTCATCCGTCGCGGGATGCACGCGGGAACTAATGACACGTAAATTGTTCGCGCTGCGCGGGCCTGCCGGATTAAAATGAATCCAACGTGGAACCAGCCGGCAAATTCGCATTGAATTCCGCGGCGCAACGCGCCATTGACCTGCGCTTCGTGGAGTTGATGGATAAGGGGCGCCGCAACCGGCCGGGCGACGATTTCGAGCTGCTTCGCCGCGCCTACGATTTCGCCCGCGTGCAGCATCGCCAGCAACTTCGCGAGTCCGGCGAGCCTTTCCTTTCTCATCCCCTTGAAGTGGCCCACCTGCTCGCGGACATGAAGCTCGATGTGACCACGCTTTGCGCCGCGCTTCTTCACGACGTGGTGGAAGACACGAAAATTCCGCTCGAACAAATCACCGAACTCTTCGGCCCCGACGTCGCCAAGCTGGTGGAAGGCACCACGAAAATCAGCCGTCTGGATTTGCTCGCGCCGGAAGCGCGCCAGGCGGAAAACGTGCGCAAGATGCTGCTGGCCATGATCAACGACGTGCGCGTGGTGCTGATCAAGCTGGCCGATCGCCTGCACAACATGCGCACGCTGGGCTATCTCGATTCCACGCGCCAGCAGCGCATTGCGCGCGAGACAATTGATATCTACGCGCCGGTCGCCAACCGCCTAGGTATGGGTCTGATCCGCGGGGAGCTGGAGGATCTGGCCTTTCGCTATCTTGAGCCCGAGGCCTTTTTGGAGCTGGACAAGAAAGTCAAATCGAAAGAAAAAGTTCACGAAAAATTCCTGAACGAAGTCCAGAGTGCCATTTCAATAAAAATGGTCGAGAACGGAATTCCTGCGGAAGTCCAGGGCCGCACCAAGCGGCTCTACTCCGTGCACGTCAAGCTCCAGCGCCAGCAGCGCGCACTGGATCAGGTTTACGACCTGATGGCCGTACGCGTGATCACTGATACGGTGAAGAACTGTTACGCCGCTCTGGGGGTGATTCACCAGATTTGGAGGCCCGTGCCCGGGCGATTCAAGGATTACATCGCCATGCCGCGGCAGAATCTTTACCAGTCGCTGCACACGACCGTGATTCACGCCGGACAGCCCTTCGAAGTGCAGATTCGCACGCAGGAAATGCATCGCCTTGCCGAGCAGGGCGTCGCAGCGCACTGGAAGTACAAAGACCCGCGAGAGGCTGGCGACCTCAAGCACGCCGAAGATCAGCGAATCGTCTGGATGCGCCAGTTGATTGAGTGGGTGCAGGAAATGGAGGAGCCGGACGAATTTCTCTCCACTCTGCGCGTGGATCTGTATCCGGAAGAGGTGTACACCTTTTCGCCCAAGGGCCGCGTCATCGTGCTGCCTCGCGGCGCCACTCCCGTGGACTTCGCCTACGCCATCCACACGGAAGTCGGCCACCAGTGCGTCGGAGCGAAGGTAAACGGGCAGATTGTTCCGCTGCGTCACGTCCTTTCCAATGGCGACGTGATCGAAATCCTCACCCAGAAAGCGCACATGCCCAGCCGCGACTGGTTGTCGTTTATCCAGACCTCCCGTGCGCGCAGTAAGGTCCGGCATTGGGTTCATCTGCACGAACGCCAGGAGGCTACCGAGGTTGGCCGCCGCTTAATGGAGGATGAGGCGCGGCAGTGTGGCATCAGCCTCAAAAAAATTCCCGACGAGGACTGGGCCCGCGTCGCAGCGGAGTATGGCTGCGGCAGAGTCGAAGACTTGTATGCCTCGCTCGGCTACGGGAAATGGTCGGCGCGGCAGGTGCTCGCCAAAGCCACGAATCGGCAACTCGTGGATCAGCAGGAACAAAAACCAGCCAACATTGTTTCGACTGTCAAGCGCATGCTCGGCATTCACGATGGAGTCATTCTGGTGCGCGGGCACGACGATTTGATGGTTCACCGCTCGAAATGCTGCAATCCAATTCCGGGAGATGACATCGTCGGATATGTCACGCGCGGACGCGGTGTTGCGGTGCACGCCGTCTCCTGTCCGAATGTTCGCAATCTGCTCTACGAATCCGAGCGCCGCATCCCCGTGGAATGGTCACGCAGTCCCGACGCCACGTTTCCGGTTCGCTTGCGCATCCGCACCGAGGATCGTCCCGGAATTCTTGCCGGCATCACCGGGGCGATCAGCGAATCGGGCGCCAATATTCGCAACCTCGAAAGCGGGAGCGAGAATTTGCACGCCCTCATTCAAGTGTCGCTCGACGTGCATGACCGCCGCCAGCTTGAGCGCATCCTGATGAATGTGAAACGGCTCGCCGGAATTTTCGATATCGAGCGTGTTTATAACGCCTGATCGTAATCTTTCCGCTACACGCCGTCGCGCCGTGGCAATATCCGGGTAAAATTAAACGGTGAGCCAGAAATTCTGCTTGCGAAGAGCCATGCCTCTTTTCATCGCGACCGCGCTTATCCTTTTTACCTCGGCATGCCACAAGGGCCAGCGGACCGACACGACACAACTCGACAACATCGGGATGAGTTTCAGCGCCATCGAAGAACTTCGCAAGCTTGACATCACGAATGTCGAAGTCCCCGACCTCACGAAGGCCAAACAGGCGGGAATGACCGACGATGGCTGCATCGCGATTGTAAAGATCTATCACGATCGCAATCGGCCGTTCGATGCTGGCGATGCCGTTGCGGGACTCGCCCAGGCCGGCGTAAAGGAGTCCACGGTCCTCGAACTCGCACGGCTGGATCAGATGAATTTCTGGGGCGAAGCGCAGGCCATGCGGCTGGCTCGTCTTTCAGACGAAATTATTCTGGAGCTGGCGCGGCATCGCGCCGCGGGCAAACCGGAACTTTCTGGCGCGTCCCTCGCCGAACTAAAAAATGAGGGATTCAGCGAGGCCCTGCTGCTCGAGCTGGCGCGCCGCGGTGTTCCGGACGATCAAAAATCCACGCTGATAACATTTCGGCGTCGCGGCTGGAACGACCGCCAGATCCTTGAGCACTTTCCCGCTTCTTGATGAATTGAATTTTTGACCGCTGCCCCCCGCCCCGGTAGAATTTTGCTGCCTTGAGAGAAGCTCTCCTGAACGTTCGCTCGTGCCGGTTGGTTCTCGGCGTCGCGATTTTCTCGCTCGCGGGATGCAGCGTTCCTCTTGCGCCCGGTTATGCGGTAAAAAAGGAATCACTTGAAGTTCATTATGTTTTGGGCCCTGTCGCGCATCTGGCCGTGCGCGCTCAATACGCGCTGCAAAATGTTGGCAACGCGCCGCTCGTCTCTTTTGACGTGTCTCTCCCGGACGAAGAAACCTACGGCAGAAGAGGCCTGCGCGTTCTCTTGGACGGCCGCGATGTCTCGCCTCAAATCGTTTCTCGTGAAACAAAAACGTCCGACGAGCCACAAAATAGTTTCCATATTCCGTGCGAGCCGGCCTGGCCGCAGAAAGAAAAGCGTTCGCTCGAAGTGGACTACGATCTCGCTCCTTCGGGCGGCGAACGTATTGCCGTGGACGAGACCTCTTTTCACCTCGAACCTCTCGATTGGTTTCCTGTTCTCGAACCGCCCAAGAAATTATTTGCGCATGACGTCGAGCGTCCCGATCCCACGCCGATGAGTTTTTTTGTTCCGGGTGATTTCCTTCTTATCGCCAACGGCCAGCCCGCGGGCATTCGCAAATCCGGTGCTGAGAAGGAATTCAAATTTCGCCTGCCCAAGAAGGACCTCGAACCGTTCGTGGTTGCCGGCCGCTATTATGAGCAACGCATCGAATCCTCCGGTGTCGCGGTGATTTTCTGGACGTTCGATTCGTTGCCCTCGGACTCCGCTCATTCCTCCGGTGCAATCTTGGCCGGCGCTTGGAAAGCGTTTGAAGATGCGTTCGGGCTGCTCGGGAAGAATTCTTGGCCTGCGCGAATCGTGGAGACCCGCTCGTCGCTAGCTAAGGATCCAGTCGATGCGGGAATGGCTCCCATCGCGGCGTTTCCCGGCGGAATCCTCGTGCGCCACGAAATTTTCGCTCTCGGAATCTCGAGCCGGCCGTTCATCGAGCTCGCCGAGCGCGGCCTGGCGCATTGCTGGATCGGAGAGCGCATGCGCGTTTCTCCGGAAGCCCAACTGGTGATGGAGCGGGGATTTGCGAGCTACGCAACGGTTGTCGCCGAAGAATCGCGCGGGGGGGCCGAAGCTCGCCGCCTTCGAGTCTCGGATTTTCTCACTGCCTATGATGAAGCGCGCCGGCACGCGGCGGAGAAACCGTTGAGCTCGATTTCAACGGCGGACCCGCCGGAATTGCAGCGCCTCGCGGAGGCGGAAGCCCCGCTCTTCTTCGTGGCTCTCGAAGACCAATATGGCGCGGCACCGGTGCGTCAGGGCTTGGGGAATCTTGTCGCGACGATGCGCGGGGATGTGGCAGGATTTCCCGAGTTGCGCTCGTCGCTCGAGTCTTCTACAGGAAAGAACCTGGCGGATTTTTTCCGCGCCTGGCTCGATCGCCCGGGAATTCCTGCGGATTTTCGCGCGCGCTACGCGCGGGAGGCGGACGCGAGTCATTAGGGAGGAAAAGTGAGGGAAGTCATCGCTACCGAACGCGGGCCGAAAGCCATCGGCCCCTATTCTCAAGCCATCAAAGCGAACGGCTTTATTTTTGTTTCCGGGCAAATTGCATTTGATCCCGCAACGGGCCAGCTTGTCGAGGGAGACATCGCTCGCCAGACCGAGCGCGTCCTCGAAAATCTTCAAGCCATCCTCACTGCTGCGGGTTCTTCTCTCGAACGCGCCGTGAAAACCAGCGTTTTTCTCAAAGACATGAATGATTTCGCCGCTATGAACGCCGTGTACGCGCGTTTTTTTCCTGCGAATCCGCCCGCGCGCTCGACCGTTGAGGTCGCCCGTCTGCCGCGCGACGTCCGCGTCGAAATTGACGTCATCGCTGTCGCCTAGTGGCGCCCTGCGTTTCGCTGCTTCTTGACCCTGCGCGCACCGGGCGGCTATCATTGTTGAGTTTTCCCTCCAAGTTAGCGCCGTGGGCCTGTAGCTCAGGTGGTTAGAGCGCGCCCCTGATAAGGGCGAGGTCGGTGGTTCAAGTCCACCCAGGCCCACCATTCAAATCACCAGTAAACACGCGGCGATTCTCACTTTTCCCCTTTCCGGGGATCTCCCTCTAAAAACCGATTTGTCAACCATTTGTCAACTTCCCGAACAGCCGAATACCTGACCACCGGTCTTGCAGCAGCCATTTCTGGGTCTGGGTGCGCTTCGGTGCAAGGCATGTCGGGGGACTTCCAGCGGTTACGGCTACTCAAGCGGATTCCTTCCGGGTAGCCCCTGACTCGGGCGCAACTCCATAAGGCTCCATTAATTAAGCTGCGAACTGTCGCAGGTGATAGTCCATGTGAATCTGCAAGAGCTTGCCCCACTCCGTTGGGGTCATCTTGCCGAACATTGGATGCGGCTTCCAGGCATCGGCAGTTCTCGCATTCCAATCCGCGTCTAGGATTTTCAGTAGTTGTGCCTTTTCGTACGCGAACTCAAATCTCTGCGAATGTGGGATTTTGAATCCCGTGGGAAGCCGCAAGCCGACCGGCTGCTCCGGATACCAATCGACGAGAATCCATTTGAAGAGCGTCCGGGAAATTAGATAGCTCTCGTCGGGAAGATCGTAGAAGCCCTGCGAGCCTCCACACGCCAGGTTGAGATGGTGAAGCATCTGGTCAACTTCCATCGTTCCCCACTGACGCTGGGAGTCTGGCGTCACACTCTCTACACGCCGGCGATACTCTTGCCGCTTCTCCTCCGTGAAAAAGAGATCTCCATCAACTTGGTTCACACTGAATGCCCGAGGGATATAGCAGGCAATCGCGATTCCGGTGATCCAGAAGTCGCTAGCAAGAGCGGCGCGAAACACATTCATGGACTGATTTCCTTCCTGCACCATCTTTCGTTGATCGCAGCTCTGAGCGATTGCCGCGCAAAAGGTTGCCCGCTCTACAGTCCGCGCTGGTCCACATTGATGGAGAGCCCTTGGATTTGGCAGTCCATGTTGCCTCCTTCTGAAGTCGTGATGCGTTTGATGGCGAAGCTTTGAGTGTTCATTGATAGGGGAGGCCCTATTCGGAGAATGGTGCGTTTGCGACGAAGTCGGCGAAGTTCGGAGGCGTGAACCCCTCGACGTACCGGCTGCCGAAATCCCGAAGGATGTTGTCAAAGCTGGTCGCCGGCTTCCGACGAACGACGTTGCAAAGGCACGATTGAAGTTGGTTCTTAAGTGACAACCGAGGAAACTCAGTCAGGACCGCTCGTTGTTTGTCCAGCGGGATTCGATCAAGCCCCACGCCGAGGACGTCCACTGCGACTCCTGAATGCGTCATTGCAACTTCAGGCTCTTTGTGGAGAGCTATGGAACGAGTTGTGTGAAGTGCGATGGCATCCCACACAACTTGCATTTGTTGCGTCGAGATACCGTGATCCTTCAAAAACGCGCGCGCCGCATTGGCGCCGTCAACCTCGAACCGATCCGCCGCCGTGTAGCGGTCGGTCAAACCCAGATCGTGCAGAATGGCGGATACGGCCAAAAGCTCAGGGTCCGGTGCAGGTTCAGCGCCTTCTGAAAGCAAAATGCCAAATAGCCAGGAGCGCATGACATGGTTGAACAAGTATGGCTCTGACGAACTCCGCGCTAACTCAATTGCATCGCGGACCAGACTTGTATCACTTACTTTGATTCCCGCTAAAATCATGTTCTGCCTCTCTCGTTAGCCGCTTCTTCACCTCACGAATTGGAGCGCGTTCTGATCAGAAGCCGAACTTCCCATTTTGATTCTTCCATTGCTCCTTCGGCACCATGGTCTCGAGAACGTCCCAGTGTTCCGCGATCTTGCCGTTCTGCACGCGAAACAGATCGTAGAAAGAGGTGTGCCGTCCGCCCAGCGCACCTTCACTGATGGTGAGCACGAAGTTGCCCTGCGCGAGAACCTTGTGGATGCGGTCGAATTTGAGTGTGATCCCTTGTTTGGCCCAAGCCTGAAGAGCGGCGCTTAGCCCCGAGAGCTTGTCCGAGATCTCAGGGTTGTGCTGAATGTAATTGTCGTCATCGAAGTAGCCGGCGAGCGTCTCCATCCTGCCATGCACCAGGATGTCGTCGACGAACCTGCGCACCAGCGTCCTGTTCACCTCGGTGCGGTCGAGATCCGTCGTGGCGGTCGAGCCATCGATCATCGTGTGGCCGCTCGGATTCGGGCCGGCCGTTTCCTGCAGATTGTCCCAGTGCTCGACAATCCGACTGTTCTCAAAACGGAAGACGTCGAAGCCAATCTTTGGTCCGAAGAAGTTGTATTCGGTGTGCGTAAATACGAAGTCCCCATCCTCGAACGCTCGAATGGCATTCACCTGCGTGGAGCCTCTTGGCAGATCTTTCAGCAGCTGAAAGACGCCTGCAAGGCCATCGGCAACGCCGAGGTTGTGCTGGATGTACTTCTTTGGGTTGATCACACCGATCGGCTCCTGATCGCCGGTTTCGATCGCTTTGAGCAGCGCGACGACTTGCTGTGCACGTGCAGACACTGTCTGCCCTCCCTGCTGCGCGATTGTCTTGAGATCCTTCGCATTCTCTTTCATCCTGCCCTCCCTACCGTTCCGCGCCGTGAAACTGCGTCAGCCGTGCATCTACTGAAGCACGCCAGCTCAGCCTCTCGATCTGAAAGAGGTACGCCTAGTATTCAAACCACTGGCTGAGCGCTTGCACCTTCTCCTCCGTATAGGGCGGAAACAAATGCTCGATGGCTACATCGGGCGGTGAAACCAGGACCGATTTCGCATGCGTGAGGGCGTCAAAGCCAGCCTCGCCGTAATAGTGACCAATGCCGGAGTATCCAACTCCTCCGAAGGGCATGGTTTCGATAAACAGATGAATGTTCACCTGATTGATCGCTCCGCCGCCGAAGGACAGGCTCGCGAGGAAGTGGTCGATGGCCTTCTGGTCACGGCTGAAGAGGAAGCCGGAAAGGGGCTTAGGATGCTTCTTCACCTCACGAATGGCTGCATCGATGTCCTTATAGGTGAGGATTGGGAGAAGCGGCCCAAAGATCTCGTCCTCCATGATTGGATCGTCCCATGTAACGGGATAAATGATTGTGGGATCGATGTAGTGTGCCTCCGGGTCGGATGCACCACCTGCGATGACCTTTTTTTGATCGATGAGGCTTGCGAGGCGCTCGACAGCCTTGGGGCTGATGATGCGTGAGTAGTCGTCGGACCGGGTTTTCGGATTGGTCCCGTACAACTCAACTACGGCCTTCTTGCACTCCGCAACGAACTCCTCTGCAATTGATTCGTGCACATAGGCATACCCTGGTGAGGTGCACCATTGGCCGCCCCAGGCCGTTGCGCCCCAGACAATTTTCTTGGCTGCGTCCGGGATATTGGCGGTCGCGTCAACGAACGCCGGATTCTGTCCGCCGAGTTCGAGAAGGATGGGAGTCAAGTTCTTTGCAGCCGCCTCCATGACGATCTTGCCCACCTTGACGCTGCCGGTGAAGACGATGAAGTCAAACGGCAGTTTGAGAAGTTCCGTAACTTCTTCTTTGGTTCCCGAGACGGCGGCAACGGACCGAGGATCGAAGTATTTTGGTATGAGATCCAGCAAGAGCTTACCTGTGGCGGGCAAACCCTCGGAGAGTTTGAAGATGCACGGATTGCCTGCCGCAAGAACGTTGACTGCTGGATCGAAGAGCAGCGTCAGCGGGCCGTTGAAAGGGCCAATCACCAACGTGACTCCATACGGCTCTCTATAGACCTTGGCTGTGTGTCCGCTTGCCCGGAGAGCCTTGGGCACGACTACATCTACAGGCTTCATCCACTCTCTCAACTCAGTTTTCGCGAAAGCGGCAGTTGCTAGCGGAGCCTGGATCTCGAAGACTTTTTCCTGACTAGCAGTCTTGAAGTCGCTGCTTATCGCACCCTCCAGCGCCTGAGAGTTCTCGTTCAACAAGTTCTCGAGGCGCGTCAGCTGGTCAATTCGCCACTCGTACGATTTGGTCGCGTCCGAATTGAAGTACGCTTTCTGTTTGTCAAAGACTTCCTGGAACGGATTCATCTGCGTTCTCCACACTTTCGTTAGTGGTGTCGTCTCTCCTGCAAACTCAGCGAATGCTTTAGGTAATGGTGAGAACCATACGAAATCGTGCTTTGCCCTCCATCATTCGTTTGTAAGCCTCTTCGGCTTTTGCCAGGGGGAGCGTCTCGATCATTGGGCGAACCTCCGCGAGTACGCTGAAATCGAGAGTGTCCTGGGTCTCGATCGCTCTTCCTGTAAGACTCCCGACAACCGAGCGTCCGCCAAAGACGAGGGGTACGCCAGTTAGTGGGATTGCGTCATCCGAGACTCCAACCACCACGAGCTTGCCGCGGACTGCGAGACCAGGAAGCAACCTACCGATCGCGGAACCGCTGGGCGCGGTCGCCAGGATGACATCGGCACCTCCGAGTTTTTGCAGTGCTGCCGCTGCATCCTCCGCCTTGGCGTCGATGTAGACATGCGCGCCTAGCTTCGTCGCGAGATGCTCCTTGTCGGGGCCTCCACCAATCGCCACCGTACGAAACCCCATCTTTCGCGCGAACTGCACTCCAAGATGGCCAAGTCCTCCTATTCCCTGAATGGCAACGGTGTCGCCTGCCCGCCCGGCGTTGCGAAGAGCATTGAAGGTCGTAATGCCGGCGCATACCAGCGGGGCCGCCTCTACTGATTTAAGTTCGTCCGGTATCAGAGCTAGGGCGCGCGCCTCCGCGATCATCACCTCCGCGTAGCCGCCGTCGCTCGTGATGCCGGTCATGATGGGATTTTGGCAGTAGGCTGTTTCACCACGGCGGCAGGCCTCGCACGTTCCGTCTTCGCCTCCGAAGAATCCGACTCCGACACGCTGGCCAATCTTCCAAGTCGTGACGCCGGGACCAACCTTCTCTATGCGCCCAATTGCCTCGTGGCCCGGAACACGAGGATATGACAGGCCGGGGAATTGCCCTTCCACAGTCGCTGCATCCGAGTGACACACACCGCAAGCCTCAACACGGATACGCACTTGTCCAATCCTAGGCTCTATCATTGGGCGCTCAACGAGCTTGAAAACTCTAGGGCTGCTTACCTCAACTGCTTTGTAGGCCGCTGGCATCTCGATCTCCCTGGCGGCTGGAATGTGAATCCAACTGTGACCGCGAGACCGACATTACTTTTCTACTGAACTCGACGCCACGACATAAATGAATCAGAATCGGACACTGGTGAATCTGAAGTGGGGGGATGTAATATGCGCAGGATCGTAATTACTGGCCCGCAGCCTGTTGATATGCTCGAGGTTGCAGGTGTGCTCGAAGTGTTTAAAATCGCTCCGGAGTACGAAGTGGTAGTCGCCAGCCCGAAAGGCACTACGGAGTTGCAACTGAATCATGGATTCAAATTGTCAGATGCCGTCCCCTTCACAGAACTGGTTGGTCCGATCGATACACTTGTGGTCGCGGGCGGCCCGGGGACGAATCACGGACGATATGACGCGGACTATCTCGACTGGACCACAGAGGCGGCCTCTCGATCTCGTCGAGTGGTGGCTATCTGCACCGGAGCATTCGTGCTCGCAGCAGCTGGACTGCTTGACGGCAAAAAGGCGGTCACTCATTGGGAGTACTGCGACCAGCTTTCTCGGCAATATCCTTCCATCCTTGTTGAGCCCGATCCGATTTTTCTGCGAGATGGATCGATTTATACGTCAGCAGGCGTTACTGCTGGAATTGACCTGGCGCTTGCGCTCGTAGAAGAGGATCACGGCCATAAGGCTGCTCTCAACATCGCCCGCATCTTGGTGATGTTTCTCGTTCGCCCCGGCGGGCAGTCCCAATACAGCCATATGCTCTCGCGGCAAGCAGTAACATCGCAGCCGCTTCGTGAACTGCAGATTTGGATGATCGAAAATCTGCGGGAAGACTTGGGTGTTGAAAGGCTTGCTGAACGCATGGGCATGAGCGCCCGCCATTTCACTCGTGTTTGTCTCCGCGAAACGCGAATGAATCCAGGGCAGTTTGTCGATCGGATGCGCGTAGAGGCTGCCCAGCAGATGATCGATAGCTCCACGATGGGTCTTAAGGAGATCGCCGATGCTTGTGGATTTCAGACCGCTCTTTCCATGCGGCGAACGTTTCTGCGTGTTCTCGGCATTACTGCTGGCGAATACGCAAGCCGCTTTAAGCGGCCGCAATGCCAGACCGACCGGGACGAAGTAGGCGCGTCTATGCGTCTATATTGAGGCTTCCAGAATAATTAAACGCCGTAGAAAACGGCTTTGATGAACTGTCTTGCGGTCCTGGGCTTGACCGCATCATCGCCAGCCTCCACCCAGCGCAACGTACAGTTCTACGATAGAGAACGCTTCTTGCTCTTGAGCCTGAGCCAGGAGTAACTGCGCGGCATAGAGGTCCGTGTCCGTGGTCAGAACCTCAAGATAACTCGTGTTTCCTCCGGAATACCGTAGGCGCGCGAGTCGCACGGCGTCGGCGGCCGACTCAACCTGAGCAACGAGTTCGGCGCGGTGCTCCCGGGTCTCGCGATACGCTACAAGAGAGTTCGAGACATCTTTCAACGCATTCAGGATCGTGTTTCGGTAAGCGAAAAGCATCTCCTGCTGCTGAGCTACGGAGAACCGATAATTGTTGCGGATGCGACCGCCCTCGAAAATTGGCTGGGTCAATGACGCAGAGACATACCAGTAGGCGTTCTGTCCAGCGAACACCGATTGCAATTGACTGCTCGCCGATCCTCCCAGACTCGTGAGCGATATTTGTGGGAAGAACTGCGCTTTTGCAACTCCGATTCGGGCGTTTGCTGCGATGAGCTTGGCCTCCGCCTGCTGAATGTCAGGGCGTTGCTCGAGCAGTTCGGATGGAATTCCGACCGGGATCTCCTCCGGATGCGGTTGCTCCGCCACTGATAGTCCGCGCTCGACATCCCCTGGATTGTGACCGAGAAGAACGCTAAGAGTATTTTCCTGAACCGCGATTTGACGACGCAACTCCGGAAGGTTCGCCTGAGCCGCATGCAATAATTCTTCGGCCTGTCGTACGTCTGCCAGGGAAGCAGCGCCGTGCTGCTCAAGCGCGAGCGTTAATTGCAGGGACTCCTTCCGCGCTTTAATTGTGCTTTGCGTGATTTCAAGCTGCGCGTCGAGACTTCGCATCTGGAAATAGGCCAGCGCGACCCCTTGCACAAGAGCAGAACGCGTTGCTCTTTGACCCCACTCCGTGGCCAACAGGTCGGCTCTTGCAGCTTCCGTTTGACGACGATACAAGCCCCAAAAATCAAGATTCCACGCGGCAGACGCGCTCAGTCCTCCTCCATTGAAGAAAGAATTCGCGCTGGTACCGTTGCCGTTCTTACCGGTCAGCGAAGAGGGAACCTGCAAAGCAGAATAACCAGCGCCGCCGCTTACTGAAGGCAACTGTTGAGATCGGACGATGCCTACCCGAGCCTGAGCTTCCAGCACACGTTGGGCAGCGATGTGAAGGTCGAGATTGTTCTGTAGAGCTTCCTGAACTAGCCGTTGCAAAGTCGCATCTCGGAAAATCTCTACCCACTGTTCGTCACCGATCGTCGCCGCGGGTTCAGGAAGACCAGAGGGTACGAGATCTCCACGGAAGCTCTTGGGGACGTCAACCAGCGGACGTTTGTAATTCGGTCCCACAGCGCAACCTGCGGTCGTAAACAGCAGCGCTGCCATGCCGAGTGTCTTGATGAATCGATTGCTCACGGCGATCCTCCATTTCTGGCTGAGTGCGGTCAGCGCACCTCGACCATTTGGCCTTCGTTCAACAGGTCGCTTGGATTTGCAGCTAGTTGGTCGGAGGCCTGCAAACCGTGAAGAATCTCAACTTGAGTACCCATATCCTTTCCGATGGTCACTGGCGAAAAGTGAACTTTCCCGTCATGACCCACAATGACGACATGCATGCCACTGTGATCAATTACGAGTGAATTCGTCGGGATGATGAGCGAGGGGCGAGGTTGCGACAATGTGAATCGTACCTGCGCATACATTCCAGGAAGCAGCGAGCCGTCTCGATTGTCGACCTGCACCTCGGTCAACATGGTTCTCGCGGCCGCATCGAGTGAGTTCGCATTGCGAACGACCGTGCCGGTGTACTCACGCCCGAGGCGCTCATTCACACTGACGGAAGCTTTCTGGCCCACCTGGATGTTGACGGCTTCCGATTGCGGCACATCCACCTGAATGCGCAATTCCCCGCTCTGCGCAATGCTGAACAGGGGCTTGCCCTCGGAGACGCTGCCGTTTTTTACAAGATCTCCTTGTTCTACGTTTCGCCCCGTGATGATTCCATCGAACGGCGCTACAACCTGCTCGAAGCCCTGCATTTGCTGCAGTCGAGCGACGTTGGCACGGTTCGCATTCACGTTTGCCTCGGCCGCCACGATATTCGCCGTGGCCGCCGAGACGTCGGCGACGCGCGCATTATGTGCTTGTACTGCTTCGTCGACGATTTGCTGTGCGATCGCATGCTGTTCGCCAAGCGGAAGATCTCGATCCTTGGTCAACCGGGCGAGTTCCGCGTTGGCCTTCGCCTGCTCTAGCGAAGCTTTTGCTTGCTCGAGCGAAGCTTCCGATTGCGCCAGCGTCGCGCGCGCCTGCAGGAGTTGCTGGTCGATTTCGGGTGAGGAGATGACCGCAAGCAACTGCCCGTGCTTTACGCTGGTGCCGATATCCGCGTTCCGTCTCTCGATATACCCGTCAACCCGCGCGTACACGGTGGCGCTGTAGAGAGGCTGAATGTTGCCGGGCAGCAACAAATCAGAAGTCGGTTTTCCCATCTGCGGTTGAACGAGCGTGACGACGGGGTGTGTCACCGGAGATTCTCGCACGGCGGCGCGAGCCTCTCGTGCGCGTTCGATGCGGGGGAAAATGCCTGCCACGGTAAGAAGCATGACAAATGTCCCGGCCGCAAACAGCTTTGCCTTCGCCGACCAGCCTTTCTTGATTTCCGCAGGAGAGAGAATCTCCCCTTGAGCTTCGCTGACAGATTCCATTTCAATTTGCTGCGTCATGCGAGTTCCCCTTGTTGTCTGTCGTTTTTTCCGTGGATTAGCGTGAACATCAGTGGAACGAAGAACAGAGTGGCGAACGTGGCGACGCTCAGTCCACCGATTACTGCGCGTGCGAGCGGAGCGTTCTGTTCGCCGCCCTCGCCAAGCCCGAGCGCCATGGGCAGCATGCCCACGATCATCGCGAAAGCCGTCATTACGATAGGGCGGAGGCGCGTATAGCCCGCCTTCACCGCGGCCTCAAACGACGGCATGCCCGTCGTCCGGAGTTCGTTTGCGAATGTGACCAGCAGGATCGAGTTGGCGGTTGCCACGCCGATGGACATAATGGCGCCCATCAGGCTCGGCACGTTAAACGTCGTTTGTGTGAGGAAGAGCGCCCAGACAATCCCACAGAAAGCTCCAGGAAGCGCGCAGATGATAATGAATGGGTCCAGCCAACTCTGGTAGTTGACGACCATCAGTAAATAAACGAGAAGTGCGGCGAACAGAAGGCCCAGCCCAAGGCGGCTGAAAGCCTCCTTCATACTCTCCACTTGTCCGCGGACCACAATTTTTGTTCCGGGGGGAAGGTTCTTACTTTCTTCCTTCACAATTTGGCCAACTTTCGTCGCAACGGAGCCGAGGTCGCTGTTTTGCGTGTTTGCGTAGATATCGAAGACCGGCTGTCCATTGTGATGATTGACGACCACCGGCAGGACGGCGGGAGTGAGAGTCGCCACGTTGCCGAGCAATTCCATCCGGTTTTCCAGAGTGTGAATCGGGATCGGCGTATTCTGCAGGGCGTTGATGGAGTTGACGTGATACTGGGGCGTCTGTGCCGCGACAAAATAAGGGATCCCCATTTTCGGGTCCAGCCAGAAATTGGGCTGGACTGCGGCGCTGGAACTCAGCGAAATGTAAATGCTGTTCGCCACGTCCTGTTGGCTTAGCCCGAACTGGGCAGCGCGCACGCGATCAATATCCAAATGCAGATCCGGCGCGTTCACCACCTGATGCATGTGAACATCAACCGTGCCGGGCACCGTTGCCAGGCGCGCGCGAAGCCGGCGCGCGATTTCGTAGTTCCCGGGATCGTATCCCTGCACCTGAACGTCAATGGGCGAAGGCAATCCAAAGTTCAGAATCTGCGTGACGATGTCTGCGGGTTGAAAAAAGAATGTCTCGTCGGGAAACTGCTTCTGCAACTGCGACCTCAGCTGCTTTACATAGGACTCCGCCGGACCATGATGCTTCTCATTCAGCGCGATGAGTATTTCACCATCCGCGCTGCTCGTCGTTGCGCCGTCTCCGAAAGCGTAGTTGAACGTTTCGGGTGTCAGGCCGATCGTGTCAATCATCAGTGAAAGCTCGTTGGCCGGAATCGTCTTGCGGATCTGGTCCTCCACCCGGCTAATGATCACCTTGGTCGATTCGATCCGCGTCCCAGGTTGTGTACGGACATGCAACCGGATTTGTCCCGAGTCGACGGCGGGGAAAAAATCTCTTCCCACGAAGGGCAGCAGGATGAATGCCGTTGACATGGTGGCGATCGACAAAGTCAGTGCGCGTTTGCGATGGGCCAAAACCATTCGTAGCGCACGTGTATAGCCCTCCTGTGCCCAGAGATATCCCAGATTGAAGCGGTCGTTGATGCGTTGAAATAGATTACGTTTCGCCGCCGCGTCGGAGTGCTCTTCGGGCGAATGCTCGGAACCAAGCAGATAATTCGCTAATACAGGAACCAGTGTTCGAGACAGGAGATACGACGCGAGCATAGCGAAAACCACCGCGAGCGCCATGGGCGTGAAGAGATATTTTGCCGGCCCGGTAAGAAACACAACCGAGACGAAAACAATGCAGATCGTGAGGGTTGCGACAAACGTGGGAGTGGCAATTTCCGAAGCACCGGCGAGCACTGCTTCTTTCAGCGATTGTTTGCCCATGTGCCGATGAATATTCTCGATGGTGACCGTGGCATCGTCGACCAGGATGCCAATGGCAAGAGCCAGACCTCCGAGCGTCATCGTATTCAGCGTTTCGCCGAGCGCACTCAGGAGAATGATGGAGCTGAGAATGGAGAGCGGAATCGAAATGGCAATGATCAGAGTGCTTCTCCAGCTGCCGAGAAACAGCAGGATCATCAGTGCTGTCAGACACGCAGCAATGACGCCCTCGCGGAGGACCCCCTCGATCGAGGCCCTCACGAAGAGCGACTGATCGAAAAGTTCCGTGATTTTCAATCCCTTCGGCGCAGCTGCGCGGGAAGCGGGCAGCACATCCTTCTTGATCTGGTTCACGATGTCCAAGGTTGAAACCGATCCTGTCTTCATCACCGACAACAGCACGCCAGGCTTTCCATCGGTCCGTGAAGCGCTCTGCTGAACCGCCCATCCGTCCCTCACGTGAGCAACGTCACGCATGTAGACAAGCGACCCGTTCACCGTTTTGACTGGCACATCGTTTAGCGAGAGTGCGTCGACCGGACTCGAATTTGTGCTCACGGTGTACTCGCGATTCCCGATCTTCGTAGTGCCCGAAGGCAGCGTAAGGTTTTGCGCGTTGATCGCGGCGGTCACATCGAGCGGCGTCACACCCTTGGCTATAAGCGCGTTCTGGTCCATGTCCACCATGATTTGGCGGGCCACACCGCCGTAAGGCGCCGGCAATAGAGTCCCGGGCACGGTTGACAGCTGCTGCCGAACCCGGAAAAGCCCGTAGTCGTAGAGTTCTGATTCAGAAAGCGAATCGCTCGATAGCGAAAGCTGAATGATCGGAACGGTCGAAGCACTGAATCGCAGAATCCACGGGGGATTGACACCGGGCGGCATACGGAAGCGGATGCCTTGAACAGCGGCACCTATCTGAGACATAGCGGCGTCAATGCGGACCTGGGGCTGGAAAGAAATCTTGATAACGCTGGCGCCATTCACTGTCTGTGAATCGATCGCTTTCACGTCATTTACGACAGCCATGACGAATTCACTGAAGGTAGTGACGCGTTGCTCCATCTCCTTCGCCGACAGTCCGGAATAAGACCAGATCACCGTGACGACGGGAATGTCGATGTTCGGAAAGATGTCGGTTGGCGTTGTGACGATCGATGTAACACCAAGCACCAGGATCAAAATCGCCGCGACAATGAAGGTATAGGGGCGGTTAAGCGCTAGCCGTACAATCCACATCTTTACATCTCCCTTAACAACTTGACCGCGACTTCGTTTCGCTATTTAGATGCATATCGAAATAGTCCGTCACATCAAACTGACCGAATCCGAGGACGAGCTTCGGAAATCGTGGTTACAATGAATATGTGCCGCTTGATCAGCGCGACTCTTACAATCCGCCTTTCGGTTTTTCTGTGGACGCATTGCGAATCAAGCGTTTATTGGGACACCGAGATACTTGAGTCAAAATCCTTTTAGTGCAAAATCACCGCTGGTGCATCTAAATCAAAATGGGAAGAATGACAGACGATGAGGTTGCACAGATCGGGAAGGCTTTAGGAGACCCGAATCGTCTAGCGATCTACACGCACATTGCACAGCATGACGAATTGTTTTGCGGCGAGATTCACGCTAAGCACGCCATCTCTTCGCCAACGCTTTCCCATCATCTCAAAGTGCTGACCGACCTTGGCTTGATCACCTCCCGGAAAGAGGGACTAAACGTCTACTATCGAGTCTTACCGGAAAAATTTGAGGCCTACCTGAAATACCTGGCCGGAATCCGACCGAAGGCCTCCCGCTAGCGACAGGGACAAGAGCCTTCAGGTTTCGGGATGCTCCTGTGAATAAACCAGGTTTGCCGTTTCAACATAACTTCTCCTTGACTGGCAATCCGAAGCGATTTTCGTAGCGATGGATAACCGTGAGCCTAGGAAAAGCACGTTTGCAAGCTCTCCCGGCTCGCCCCAGCAGCCCAACGGAATTCCCGATGTGGCGCGTACAGCCCTGTTTTCCCTTTTTTTCTGCACCCTGTGATGATCACGCTAGCGCCCTCCTTCACGAACAGACGCACTGTCGCCAGACTTATGCCGCTTTTGCCACCACTGACGACAGCAATCTTTCCTTTCAGCTTTGCCATTGTTGAACCCTTCGCTCGGATTTAATCAAAGGCTGATCCCGCGCCAAGACTGTGCACATTCTTCGCTCGGTTCTGGTCAACGGCTACCGCCCGTAGCGAGCATCTGTTCTCCCGTCAGCCAGGCCGAGTCGTCCGACGCTAGGAACACGGCAACAGGGACAATATCGCCAACCTGTCCAGTGCGACCCAACGGAGTCTGCGCCACGAGCCACTTCTCTAGGTCGGAACCGATCTGGCCACCGCTGTGGGTGCCTTCGGTCTCGACGAGACCGGGATTGATGGAGTTAACCCGGATTTTTCGCGGTCCAAGCTCGCGCGCCCATACGCCTGTCAATGCGTCGAGCGCGCCTTTGCTTCCCGTATAGACTGTTGACGAGGCGGGTGTGATGCGGCTAACACTGGAGCCGATGTTGATGACACTGCCGCCTTCGCCGAGGTGTTTGACGGCTGCCTGCGTTGTGAGAATCGCACCAAGGACGTTGATGTTAAAGATTCGATGGAATTGTTCCTCGGTCACGGCCTCGATGGGGGCGAACTCGTAAACTCCGGAGTTGTTGACGAGGATATCTAGACGGCCGTAGTTTTTGAGAGCGGAATCGATGATGCCTTGCGCGTCCGCAGCTTTTGACACATCACCGCCGACTGCCACGGCCCTACCGCCTGCTGCCTTGATGGCGGCAACAACCGCCTCTGCGCCGGCCTTGCTGGAGGCATAGTTGACAATTACCGACGCGCCTTCGGCCGCGAGTGCTTTTGCGATCCCGGCCCCAATGCCTTTGGATGCCCCTGTAACCACCGCGACCTTGCCTTTCAGTTTGCTCATATCGGCTCCCCCCTTAATGTTCTTATTATAGTCACAATTACACGCAAAAAAAGGTCAGCTCCTCATTTCTCGGATCTGCCTAACCAAGTCCGCCAGCGTTATTTTCGCCAGCGACTTCTCAAAACTGCCCTGAACCTGGGAAAGCACTCCCGACATGCATTCCTTGACCCTGCAACTAACCGGACATCTTTTGTCCACCGGATACGAATGAATCGCGAATGTCGCGGGTGCCCCGCTGGCGCGGTATATATCTAACAACGTGATCCGTTTGGGAGGACGTGCAAGTACACTGGCTCCGCTTTTTCCGCGTGTTGTCACAACCAAGCCCGCTTTCGAGAGTTTGGACAGGGACTTCCGAACGAAGGTGGGATTTGCGTTCACGCCCTCCGCCAGAGTCGCCGATGACATTTCCTCGCCATCACGGAACCCAAGAGCGGCCATGATGTGCGCGGCGACGGTAAATTGAACGCTCTTCACCGACATGAGGTACACCTCCCTCTAATATGAGATGTTCATAGGCACAATTGGTTGCAAGTTTTCTTTGGCAAACAGGCCCTGGCGGCGGAAGTTGAACTCTTCACGCGAGACCAGCACGGTCAGCTCGCAGCGGTAGGCACTTACCTTGCGCGCTTGGCGGCATCGACGAATTCCTCGCGGTGTTGGGTCGCCCACTCACGCAGAGTCAACGCAGGACGGCCCAAAATGTTCGGAACGTCATCACGAACGCTTCCGATATTGCCCATTCGGCCGTCTACGACCTGACGCAGGAACTCAACTCCGCCCTTCGCATACCAAGACTCAACCTGGATAGTTTCCGATGAGGTGAACACTGCTTCGAAGTCGTCTGCGCCTTGGAGATCGCACTTGATATCGCGTGCCGTGACTTCGCTCAAGATCGCCGCTACTTGAGGCCCGTCAAGGACTTCTGCGCTCAGCCAGTAATTTTGGCGATTGTGCTTCTGGGGGCCTTCGCGAAGAACCTTGGCCGCGACGGCCGCAATGTCTGCGGCTGCAATCCAACCCAATCGCTGGTTTTCCCAAAACACAGTAACGATATCGCCTTTGGGTGCAAATAAGCTGCGGAGGTTCTCGAAGAACATGTTCGGATGGAGATGCGTCCAAGCGATTCCGCTGGTTTCGATGTAGCGCTCCACAAGCTGATGCCATGTGAAGTGGGGATCGGTGCAATCCCACTCCGCAAAAACGCCGAGGTGCACAATGTGTTCAACGGATGCTTTCTTTGCGGCATCCACGAAGGTCTTGCTTTGTGCCAGCATTGCTACCGTGTAGCCCGTGAGGAGCAGGACTCGATCAACCCCTGCCAGAGCGAGACCAAACGTCCTGGGATTGTCGAGGTCGAGATATACCGCGTCCTTGCCTTCCAAGCGCAAACGATCCACATCAGCTTGGCGGCGGGAAGTGACACGGAGGTTTACTTCGTGGCTGTCAGTCAGCTCCTTGATGACAAGTTGGCCGACCTGACCAGTGGAGCCGAGTACGAGAACAGTGGGTTTCTGAATATCAGTGCTCATTCGAAATTCCTTTCGGTGTTGTTCGAGGGTCTGGAGCTATATCGAGTGCCTTGAAGCTGTGTGGGTTCCAGTTCTCCTTAGTCAGTCTATTGTTCTTTTAATGTGCACAATTCAAATCAAAAAAAGTCAACGCGTCTTTTCCCGAATCTGACCAACCAGATGAGCCAGCATTATTTTCGCGAGCGACGCTTGTCACTGACATACCTTCTCCTGTGCAATATGTGATGCTCAACAGCACAATTGGTTGTGTCTTCTTGGCGGCTTTAACACAAACTCCATAAACCTTCGCTACGATGCGTTTCGGGTTTTATCGGGTCTTATGTGACGCACGAGCGACCAACTCGTCCAATCTCGAAAGCAAAAGCTTGAGAATGGGAGACTGGTTCGACCTTTTGTAGCCGAGGACAAGATCGACAGTTGGCGCATCGCCTTTGAGAGGACGACTCGTGACAGACGAAGGGAGAAAGTTTTGTGCATAGGCAGGTAAAAGCCCTACGCCGCCTGTCGACGCTATTAAGGACATCCCCATGGCAAGGTGGTCCGCCTCGTGTTCTGGAGTGATATTGACTCCTGACCGCTTCAGATACTCGTCGATGACCGTCCTCAGTACCGGAGCCGTGTTCGACACGGCCACGAATGTCTCGCCCACCAGTTCCCTGGGACTGATGGCTTTGAGGGCTGCGAGCCGGTGATCACTGGGCAAAACCACCATCAAGGGCTCCTTGACGAGAACACGGTACGCCAAATCTGGCATACCTCTTTCCCGCCGAAGAAACGCGGCATCGATTTTTCCTTTCGACACGCCATCCGCAAGCAGCGGGGAGTATTGACTCGAAACCATGACGTCGATGTTAGGCAGTTCGTCGCGCAGGATCCGCAAGGCTTCGGGCATCCACTTCAATTCGTGTCCGGTCAAAAATCCCATCGTGAAGCATGGCCTGCTGGGATGAGCGACCCGGCGAGCAGCTTCGCTCGCCGCTTCTACCTGCGATAGCACCAAGCGCGCGTGGTCCAGAAAGGCTCGACCCGCGGGCGTCAGTTCGATCCCGCGAGCTCGGCGCGTCAGAAGTTGGGCGCCTAGCTCGTTCTCAAGATCTCGAATCTGCCGACTCAACGAAGGTTGTGACGTGTGCAGCCTTTGCTCTGCTGCCACCGTCAGACTTCCGGCTTCGGCCACTGCAACGAAATAGCGAAGGTGCCGTAGTTCCATTCCTGCTCCCATGCTCGTCAAGCATTTCTGCCAGTTTAACAAAGTATGCTTCTACGGCGTTATCAGCGCGCCAGCGACGCAATCTAACGAAGTGATCTGACGTATCCCAGAGCAGCTTGGAGGGCGGTTCAGTCATGCTCAGCTTGCATGGGTCTAGGTTAACGGAGGTAGTGCTATGAGTTCACCAGTTGTTTTAATTACCGGGGCTCTGACCGGCATCGGTCGGGCCACGCTGCCGCCGTCACCGGCGCAAAAGGTCGAACCGCCCGCCGCGCATCGATCTGAGACAATACGGGCTCAAGATACCGGCCCCCGCGCCGACACCGGCCGCACCGCGAGACCAATTCAAGGGACTGGAGCCCCCCGCGCCACCAAGTATTGCCGGGCTGTCTCTCGGTTCCATTCATTGTGTTGATGCACCCTTCACGTGCGCGTCATTCCCAACTCATCGTGGTTTCGGCTGCGGTTGGGTCTGCGGCTTCGCTTGCGGCTGTGCCTTTGCGGGCCGATTTGCGAGCGTCTTCCTAAGCATGGACGCCGCCATCCGGCGCGCCACCGACCCGGGAACCACCGCATTCATGATCCTGTTCAAACGCCCAGGAATAATCATGGAGCGGTTTTCCTCCAGCGCCTTGAGCCCCTCGGATACGCATTGCTCCACCTTCATCGGCTTCATTGGCATGGTGTCCGGACTGAGACCGAACTTCGCGATTACGGGTGTTTCGGTGAGTCCGGGCGGCAACACCGTAACATGCACACCCAGAGGTTTGAGCTCGACGTGAAGCGCTTCGCCGAAACTATGGACGTAGGCCTTTGCCGCGCCATCGTTCGCCATATAGGGAACACCGTTGCTTGCACCCATCGCTCCCACGAGCAATAGTCCACCATGCCCACGCGAGGCGAGCTTCTGGCCGAAGTGATGCGCGATGTCTAGATGCGCGAGGGTATTGACCCGCAGAAGGCTCTCTAATTCTTCCCGATCGATCTTGAGGAACTCTCCCGGATTTCCGGTGCCCGCGTTGGACACGACCAGCCCGATATCAAGGTCATCTGTGGCTTTCGCAAGATTCTCCAGGAATCCCGCTTGCGAAAGATCCGCCACGACCGTGCGGTACTGCACCTTAAAGTCCTTTGCAATCGCCTTTCCGACCTCATCGAGCAAAGCTTCCCGCCTGGCCACAAGCACCACGTTGATGCCCGAAGCTGCAATCTGGCGGGCGAACTCGCGGCCTATGCCCGATGAAGCGCCGGTTACGAGCGCCCACGGACCAAACCGTTTCTTGTTAATCAGTCCCTTCATATGAACCTCCTGCTAATTGACTAAGCAACGATGCCGCGCGCCGCTCCGGTCACAAGTGCAACCTTCTCCTCATAACGCGTTGATCCACTCTTTAAGTCGTCTCGTCTCCATCACGACCACATTGGGGTCATGAGAGCCGTGAGCCACGACCGACACGCCCTGCAATGCCGCAAATAGATGGACCGCAAGTTCCCGTGAATTACCCCCTTCCCCAATCGCCCTGAATTGGTCCTCAATCCAGACCAGGGGCTCCGCAAATAGAGCCTTCGCCTTCTCAGCGAGAGGCCCGCCATCCTTGTGCAACTCGGAGCAGAGCGTCCCAACAGGACATCCGCCTCGCGCCAGCACATCCCGGTTGCCAAGCGTATTCTCGACGCAAGCTTGGAGCCGTTCCTTTGGGGAACCCGCCTGATCCCACTTCTGCTGGAGCGCCCGAACTTCCAATAAACGTTGCTCCACTATGGCTTCGCCAAGTTCATCTTTCGTCTCGAAGTAGTAGTACACGTTGCCAACAGGGACCTTGGCCGCTTCCGCGATGTCGGCGAGGCTCGTGGTCCTGAATCCATGTCGATACGCCAACTTCACCGCAGTCTCAATCAACCGTGTTCGCTTGTCCGTTTTTGTCTTGGGCATTGGCTCAGTGTTAGTTAGTTGACTAACTTAGTGTATGCCCGGTCGGACGACCTTGTCAACGGCGCAATAGGCGTTCTTCTGGAAAGTGCCCGCTGGCTATCGGGCCATGTCTACGCATGACAAAGCAGGCACCGCGATCGTTGCCACAGGATCATTTCCTTGTATCTTCGCTCTGCCGCCACCGTCAGACTTTCTGCCTCCGCAACCGCAACGAAATAGCGAAGGTGTTGTAATTCCATTTTTAACTCCCATGCTTGTCAGGCATCGATGCCAGCGTAACAAAGTATGCTCATGCAGAGCAACAAATGCCTGGCTTCGCCATCCAACCGAGTGTTCTGAGTTGTCCCGAAAGCAGCTTTGGCGGACGTTAAGTCATGCCTGACCTGCATGGGCTCCAGATCAGGGAGGAAGTTGCATGAGTTCACCAGTTGTTTTAATTACCGGAGCCCTGACAGGCATCGGTCGGGCCACGGCCCTGGCCTTCGCGCGTGAGGGAGCGCGGGTAGTTGTTTCCGGCCGCCACGACGATGAAGGTCAGAAGCTAGCCACTGAGCTGCGCAAACTCGGCACTGAAGCCGAATTTCTGCGCACCGACGTGCGGCACGAAGAGGAAGTCAAAGACCTCGTTGATAAGATCATCGCTCGCTTCGGCCGCCTCGACACTGCCGTCAATAACGCCGGCACTGTCGGTAATCCCGAGTCCGTTGCGGATGCTGACACCGAGAACTATAAAGCCATCTTCGACACAAATGTGCTTGGTGTGCTTCTCAGCATGAAGTACGAGATTCGGGCAATGCTTCGGCAAGGCAAAGGCAGCATCGTTAACATCTCGTCCGCGTACGGCAAAGTCGGTGGCCCCAGTGCGGCCGCGTACGTCGGCAGCAAGCATGCCGTGGAAGGCATCACAAAGTCGGCGGCGATCGAACTCGCCGGCACAGGCGTTCGTGTCAACATCGTCGGCCCTGGCCCGGTGGAAACCAGAATGTTCAACCACTTTGCGCAAACAAAGGAAAACAAAGCAAATTTCCTCGACGCACAAGTTCCTAACAAGCGCATCGGCACTCCCGAAGAAATTGCAAATGCCATCGTATTCATTGCCTCTGACAAGGCGTCCTACATCATCGGTGCATCCCTGGCGGTGGACGGAGGAATGACCGCGGACTAATTCCAGTATCTATACCCAGAACTGTTTGTTGAGCACGTCACACAGTTCCTGAAGGGCTGAGCACGAACAGACGGGGGTTCCACAAACATGAAAGAAAAGCAGGTTAAGCTTCCAGGTCCAGATCATCCGATTTCCATTCAGCGCAATCCCGCTCGCGTTTTGGTGTCCGTCACAGGCCGTGTGGTCGCCGATACCCGCAACGCCCTGACGCTCCGCGAAGCAGGCTATCCGCCCGTTCAATATATTCCAGGTGAAGACGTTGATTTTTCCCAGTTGGAACGGACGGATTACGTTACCTACTGCCCTTACAAAGGCGATTGTAATTACTACAGCGTTTCCGCTGGCGGAAAGAAGTCCGTCAATGCGGTGTGGTCATACGAGGATCCGTTTCCTGCTGTGGTGCAGATTAGGGGGCATGTTGCGTTTTATCCCGACCGGGTAGATGAAATAGCAGAGCAGCTCCCGATGTGAAGAAAGATTGATCGACTGGATCATTGCACCAGAATAAAGCGAGGCAAGAGGTAAGGCGCGTGAGCATCGATTCAAAAGGTGACCTATCGCGTCACTTTAGTAGAAGGAGTTAAGGGAGCCGAGATCCATGGACACGTTAAGCGCAAATAAGCTGTTCACTCCAATTCAAGTCGGAGCCATGGAGCTGAAGCACCGCGTGGTGATGGCTCCGCTCACACGCTCGCGATCCGTTCAGCCGGGGGCTATTCCGGGCGACCTGATGCTCGAGTACTATTCGCAACGGGCCTCAGAGGGTGGGCTCATCGTTTCTGAAGGGACGTCGATTTCGATCGCAGGCGGGGGATGGTTCGGGGCCCCCGGCCTGTATTCGGACGAGCAGGTTGCGGGATGGAAAAGAATCACGAACGCCGTTCATGCGGAGCGTGGGTACATGTTCTCCCAACTCTGGCATACAGGGCGCGCCTCGCATGTGGACTCGACGAACGGCGCAACGCCTGTCAGCTCTTCGGTCAACCCGGAGTATTGGCAGGATTCAACGATAAAAGAGTCTACGCCTCATGGTTGGCTCCAGCCTTCGCCTCACCGCGCCCTTGACATCAGAGAAATCCCGGGCATTGTCGAGGATTATCGCAAAGCCGCCGAGCGTGCAAAAACCGCGCGTTTTGATGGCGTCGAGCTTCACGCGGGTAACGGCTACCTACCCGATCAATTTCTGCAGGATGGCATCAACAAGCGAACCGACATGTATGGCGGTTCGATCGAAAATCGATCCCGCTTCTTGCTTCAGGTGGTTGAAACACTGGTTTCGGTGTGGGGCGGCAACCGTGTGGCGGTGCGCATCGCTCCCAGCGGAACTTGGAATGGAGTATCAGATAGCAATCCAATCGCGCTGTTTGACTACGTCGCAAAGCAACTGAACCGCTTCGGCCTTGCTTACTTGCACATCATCGAACCACGAATCAAAGGGAACGTGCTGATCGCCGAGGGCCAAGGGCACATCGCCACGACGAGACTGCGAAAGATTTTCACGGGAACGATTATTGCGGCGGGGGGTTTTGAACCGGGCACTGCCGAGGCTGCTGTTCGAGAGGGCGATACGGATTTAGTGGCCTTCGGACGGCATTTTCTCGCGAATCCCGACTTGCCAAAGCGCATCCATCTCGGGCTGCCTCTGAACGCTTACGAAAGGGACACGTTTTACACTTTCGACGCTCGCGGCTACACCGATTATCCCTTCTATGAATGGCGGTCGGAGGTCGCTTGCTCAAGTCAGTGATGGCGGACGAATGCCGCAGGAGGTTTGTAGCCTGAAGACGGACGACTAAAAACACCCCTCAAGACAAGGAGAAGGAATTTTATGACGTTACGAAAAGCAGAAGCCGAGTGGAAAGGCAATCTGACCGAAGGTAGCGGACGGCTAAGAGTCGGTAGCGGAGCCTTCGACGGCCCGTACTCATTCCAATCCCGGATGGAAGACGGCGGATTGCCAACCAATCCAGAAGAGTTGATTGGTGCGGCTCACGCTGGTTGTTTCACCATGGCCCTCACCGCGCAGCTCGCCAGCGCAGGATTCGTGGCAAAACGACTCTATACGGTTGCCAAGGTGAAACTGGACAAAGTTGGGCATGTATTTTCGATTACCGGAATTGGACTTGAAACAGAAGCCGAGATTCCTGGAATTGAGGATGAGAAATTTCAAGAGATCGCAACTGATGCCAAACAAAACTGTCCGGTGTCTAAGGCGTTGGCGGGGACCGAGATCCATTTGAGCGCGAAGCTGCTTACGCTCACCGCGGCTCAATAACACGTTTCACGTAGATACAAAATACGAGGAGGCGGTAGCTATGAATTCACAAGAAAAGAACAAAGGGCTTGTCCTGAAAGCCTTCGACACACTCTTCAACAAGCGCGATTATGCGGCCGCGGAACGATTCTGGTCACCGGACTACATTCAACACAGCGCTCATATCGCGCCTGGTCGTGAGGGTCTATTCAATCTCATCAAGAGCCTTCCGCCGACGCTCAAGTATGAGCCGGGAACGATCGTCGCTGATGGAGAGTTCGTAATGGTGCACGGGCGATTTTCGCATTTTGGCCTGCCCGTGAACTGGATTGCAGCGGACATTGTCCGAATCGAGGGTGGAATCCTTGTGGAACATTGGGATGTGATTCAAGACGAGGCCTCTCGCGAACAATCAAAGAGCGGCCTCCCGATGTTCGGCGATGTTTTCACGAAGTGAAAAACAGGGGAAGCGAACGCGAAGGGACGAGAGCCGTCGATGGCCAAGAATTCAAAAACAGGCAGGCTGGACTTTTACAGAACACGGCTTGCGGAAGAGACCCCGTTGACCATGGGAGTACTACTTGCACTCTCCCAGGCGGACCTCTCTTATAAGCCGCACGAACGGTCTTCGGCCGCCGCCCAGATTATCTCGACAATCATAAGGCACCTCGAGATCTGCAATGACCTTGCAGCCAAGCGTCAGGCGGACGTTGCTCCTCGTTCCGCAGATTCGTACAAAGAGCTTATCCGTGAATTCGAAGAGCAGTCCGTAGCTTTAGGGAAGCGATTGAGCCAACTGAAACAGCAACAGTGGGAGGAAACCTCGCAGCTTCGGCTTGGCGAGCAGGTGATCCTTGAACGGCCGCTAGGGGAAATCATGTGGCTCTTCCACTTTGACTCAATTCACCACCGTGGACAGCTATCGACGTATCTTCGACCAATGGGAGCGAAGGTTCCGTCGATCTACGGAAAGTCGGGAGATGAAAACCGCGGATAAAGACAGAACGGAGATCGCTGGGAGCAAGACATGAAGCCAAGTACGTACCGAAGAGTCGTAACCATGAGTGTGAACGGCAAGTCCGTCGTTCAAAGTGACGAACGCTTGCAGGCTTATGAGTTCAAGAGCGTACCCAATTACGAGCACACGCTTGTCTGGGTAAACCCGACCACCCCGAACCTCCGCGAGGAGCAACGATTTGATCGCTATCCCGACTCCGTCGTTCCGGGACCCGGCGGCACCAGTCTTCACTTCGTGACGTTTCCGCCAAGTTCGGTTTTTGCGGACCCGTCGTTTGATGGTGAAGCTGCTCGCAGCGAAGCCCTCGTTCGCCTTAGAGGGTTAGCCGATCACTTTGAAAAAGAAGATCCCGCAATGCATAAGACGCACACCGTCGACTACACCGTAGTGTACGACGGCGAGATTTGGCTGGAGCTTGATGATGCCAAGACCATTCACCTCAAGCGCGGCGACGTCGTGGTACAAAACGGTACACGCCACGCGTGGCGAAACAAAGGCACGAAGCCCGTTACGATGTTGTTCTTTCTAAATGGCGCGAAGGAGTGACGCCGGGAGGTTGCGGAAATGATTTGGGTCGGCAGTTTCAAATCTCTGCAGTCTGCTCTGCACAAGCCGCGTTTCGGTGCTCCGCTGGAGGTACACACCTGGCTGCGGAGTGAGATCGACCTAATCTCACCGTTTGTGGACTGGCTTATGAGCCTGATCGCTCGATCCCGTTGCGTTGGCGGCAAGCAGGAGTTCGTTGAACTCGCACTTCGGGAAGCCTTGAGTAACGCGATACTCCACGGCAATCGCTTAGAACTTCGCAAGCTAGTTCACGTGCGTTGCTGCTGCGAGGGCGCCAAGGGCGTGTTCATCGTCGTCAGAGATCAAGGAAATGGTTTCGACCCCAATACTGTTCCGAATCCTCTCGCGGTCGAAAACCTGGAAGCCGAACACGGGCGGGGCATCCAATTAATGAAATTGGCTATGGACGAAGTCTCTTTCGAACGGGGAGGAACTGAGGTGCATCTTCGGAAGGACACGGGAAATCCACAAATAATACCCACCCAGCGCATCCCCAAGCGAATTGTACGGGGACTCATTAGAAGACCTTGGCCCGGCGTCCGCGCTGTCGAGTTTGGTTGACCCGCGTAATACCCAAAAGCTCGTCTACCTCACCGAGCGAATCGAACCGGGAAACCAGTTCATCGAAGATCCGCAGTTCCTCCTGTCCGAGCATCGACGCGTGGATCATCGAGTGGCTCATGGCTTCGGCAATGGTAGATCCTCGATACGTTCCGCGATGACCGCGCGACTCTTCCATGCCCGAACCGTGCGCCAACGAACGGGTATGCCTGTCGAATACGTTCCTCCGAGAACGGTTTCCCAATCGGTGATGAAATTCCCCTCGCTGTCTTGAGCGCTCGCAGTTACGCGAAAAGATACAATGGAACCCAGCCCCATCTCGAGAAGCGTATTGATGGGTTCGAGCACGTCTGCCATCCGCTGGAACGCGGCAGTCCTCCCCGCGGTCTCTTGCGTACCAATCCACAGGACGAAATCTTCGCTGTAGAACCGGTCAAGCTGCAGCGAGAAAAGCGACTTCAAATCGAAATTCCCGGCCAGGAAGTCTTCGCGACTCAAATCCATAATGGCCTGATTCAGCTCCGCTTCGCGCGCCTCCGCGCGGAGAAGCGCGGCGCTAAAGCCCACGATTTCGGAACCGCGCCAGCGCTCAATCTCCTCAATTTGCTCGTTGAACCTGGTCACGCAGATATCAGCGACGTAGGCATATTTCGCATCAAATTTGGCACCCTGTGGTTCGCGGCCCTCAATGCAACGAATAACCGCTGAGCGCAGGACGCCGAATTCAGCCAGAAGGTTTTCGACGGACGTATTTACGGCGGTTTTTTCCCTTCCGGAAGCAGTCGGCGTTTGCGCGTACGCATTCGCCAAATGGTTCATCGGCAATGCTGGCAGCCGGTCGGAAACTTCCATCAGCGCCAAAAACTCCTTGGTCACAATCTCGGAAAGAAGATCCATTACCGAACCGGACCGCATAGCCCCAGCCCTTTCGCACTGCTCGTCACTCAAGCCGCGAAGCGCGTCTTCGAGCCGCTTCTTTCCTGCTTTCAGTTCTACTGCCAAAGTTGATTTCTGAAATTCCTTCGAAGCCATTGCGTATCCCCTTGAGGGAACGACGGAAAATTGCGATGTGGATTCCGAGGCGGCTCTCTATGTCTTTAGCGGCGCCAAGGTCGCCTGCCCCACGTGATAAGAAAGGTGCGCCGTTCTTCCGAGCAGAACCGTGAACCGATTCCGATGCGGCTCCTTCTCGAAATCCTCGTCCGACACCGCCGTATGCCGCTGTGCCCAATCCGAAGCGGAGAACTTCGAGATACCGTCCCACAGCTTCTTGTTGATTTCTTGCCATGCGGCTTTGAGCGATGGCCCCGAGACCGTCAGCTGAACGGACTTGTCCGGGTTCGAAGTGAACATAGCGTCGAACTCGGGATGAAGTCTTTCTCCAATCCCGAGCAGTGGTAACAGCCCATCGTTCGCCGCCGCAAGGTGGCCCCAGAGATAAATGAGACGGTTTCTTCCTGGAGCAACCTCTTGCTCAAGTTGTTCCGACGACAGACCCCCAAACAATTTGTCCGCTCGTTCCACGTTGGACTTCCACCCGCGGATTGCCGAGTCGATGAGCGACTTCTCTGTAGTCATTCCCTTACCTGCCTTCCATTTGGACGAATTACATGTCCTCAGTCGAGCTTGTTCCTGCCGCGAGTCAGCGCTTCATCGCTCAAGGGCGGCGCGACGCTGCTGGGTCCCCATGATCCCGCCGAATAATTGGGAAAACTCGTGTCAGGGTCCTTTGCCCACGCGTCGAGGATAGGAGTGAAAAGCGCCCATGTCGCTTCGACTCCGTCGCGACGCGAAAAAAGCGTAGCGTCGCCCAACATGGCATCGAGAAGCAGCCGCTCGTAGCCGTTTGCGGATGATTTGCCGAATGCATCTTCGTACTTAAATCGCATGGCGACCTTCGAAAGGTCCGCGGTCAGTCCCGGTGGCTTGACTCCGAACTGAAGGCAAATGCCATCATCTGGCTGAATGCGCAGCGTTATTACATTCGGCTCCGCCTCGCCGATGCCGGAGTCCTGTTTGAATAGCTGGGTCGGGGAAGGCTTAAAGATGATGCGTGCTTCCGTAAATCTCTTCGCGAGGCGCTTGCCCGTCCGCAAATAAAACGGAACTCCGGCCCATCGCCAGTTAGCGATTTCAAGCTGGACCCCGGCGAATGTTTCTGTGCCTGATTCGGGATTGACACGATCTTCTTGGCGATAGCCGACAACCTTCCTCCCTTCGATCGTCCCGGGCCCATACTGTCCGCGTATTGCATGTTCCAGTGGAATGGCTGCAATCGAGTGCCAGACTTTCAGCTTCTCTGATCGTACGGCTTCCGCCTGAAAAGACTCCGGTGGCTCCATCCCGATCAAAGCGAGGACTTCCATCGCGTGATTCTGCAATATGTCGCGGAGCGCCCCGGCCTTTTCATAAAATGGTCCCCGGCCCTCGACACCTCCGGTTTCCGCAATGGTTATCTCTACCCGCTCTATGTAGTTCCGATTCCAAATCGGCTCGAAGATTCCATTGCCAAAACGAAAGAACAGAATGTTCTGCACCGTTTCTTTGCCGAGATAGTGATCGATTCGAAATACCTGATCCTCGGAAATGATCGCATTCACATCGTCATTGAGTTTCTTTGCCGATGCGAGATCCGTTCCGAACGGCTTCTCGATGACGAACCGAACCCAGTTCCCCGCCCCTTCTCCCGACTGTGCCATGCTTTGGGCACCAATTCTGGCGATGATGTCGGCAAAATACTCGGGTGCCACCGCCAAGTAGAACAACCGGTTGCCGCGCGTGCCAAGCTCTTCATCCAATTCAACAAGGTAGTGCTTGAGCCTTTCGAAACCGTCATCGTCGTCAAAATTCGTTTGGAAATATTTCACGCGATCAAGAAAGGAATCAAGCCGAGGATCGGTTTCCGCGACGTCCCCTCCTTTTAAGATTCCGTCCTTCATGTCGGGAACGAATGTCTCGGAGAGATCCCTGCGCGCCACTCCCACAACTGCGAATTCTTCCCTCAAGAGCCCCGCTTGCTTCAAATGAAAGAGCGCCGGAAGCAGCTTTCGCTTCGTCAGGTCGCCGGACGCTCCGAAGACAACCACGATGCAAGGATCTGCAAGGCGCTTGTCCTTCTCGTCCCGCTCGACCCGCGACCAAGTCGCTGTAACCCCCATCTGCGCCTTCCTTGCTTCTTAGCGAATTCCGATCCCAGCCAACCCGCCACTGATCAGAACGAGTTGTGAACCCACCGCTCCATGCCTCGATCTAGTGCCATGCTGGCCTGGCACGCAGCTCGCTTAGCCCCACGCGGCAATCTAAGGTCACCTCATCTGATGCGGGGGTCAGCTTGTTGTCGCGTCCTCGGACAATACTTTGTAAGCCTCGCTGCGATGCTTTCACGGCATGGAAGTGCAAATTGGAGCTGCCACACCTACGGTATTTCTTCGAGCCGCCGCTTTTCCTGCGGTTAGATAGGCGGCGGTTTTCTCATGCGCGAGCCGCGCTTTGCATTGTGTTGGCGTTCATTTGGTAGAGCTGTCTTCTTGGGATCCATTGGCCAGCAGATGGCCAGCGCCTCAATTTTGATTTCGTGGTAGGCTATTTAAACCACTCGGCGGAGAGGTGGCAGAGTGGCTGAATGCTACGGTTTGCTAATTCATCCTGCCCTGTTTGTACTCACATCCATTCATTTGTTTTCATCAGTTTAGCAAGCCTTCATTTGCACTGAACTACCTCATTTGCAGCCTATAGTGCACCGAGAGTGCACCAGATTGGCCGGCGTGCATTCGTGGCCCCTGCCGTTTCCGTTCAGCTACAGAGAGACGCAATCTCGTGTTTCCTCGATTTGCCCGGCGCCGCATTCGAGACGGCCTCCCAGGATTCCCATGTGACGAGGCGATTGGCGTAGGCGGCGCGGGTAATCCCTCTGCGCCGACGAAGAAGCGCAACGACGGATCGGGGGAGAATAATAAGTCGAAAAGGTTCTTTGCGCTGGCGATTGAATCCCCAACGGAAAAAGAAATACGCCTTTCGCAAGCATGAAAGTGTCACTCGACGTAGCGCAAGAGAAGCACTCCGAGAACGATCAACAGGAGCGGCCAGGACTTCATGAAAACGGTTTGCCAGCGACTGCGCAATTCCGACAAACCCTTAACAACGCCGATACTGCAACCGGCGATGGCAAAATTGAGATGCTCTGCCTGAATTCGCGCCATCACCGTCATGTGGTCGGCTCCGTGCATGTCACTGTGATGCTCGTGAAAAAGGAGCAATACGGAGCCACAAAGGGCGAGTACAGGGAATACCCATCCAGCCCAGGCCGCTTTCAGAACGCCGCGGGCTCGCTGAATTTCAAGCACGCCGAGAGTCAGCAGAATCGCGGCAAACGTCTTGTGCTGCAAATCTTCCAGATTGTGCGTGAGTCCATACCACCAGTTCTGTGGACCGAAGGGCCACAGCTCCGTGTCGCTGAAAACAAGAAGGAACAATCCTGCAAGCAGAAAACAGCTGGGCCATGCAAAGCGCGCCTGGGGCCAGCGCTGGCGCAGCGTACTTTCCCCAAGAAGGAAAACACCCGCCAGGATTACGAGCAACCCCGCCAAATGGTGGTTGAATTCACTTTCTTTTTTGTCCTTGAGCAGGATGGCCTGTTTTGCGGGATCAATCTGCGCTTCGTCCGGCATGGGCATCGACATATCCATGCCTTCGTGTCCGGTGTGGGCCGCATGCCCGGAGGGATCCTGTGCTGAGAATTGCGGAACGCTCAATGCCAGGAGCGCAACCAGGACGGCGCCACCCGCTGCAAACCACGCAGGCACCTTTTTCAAACTAGGGAATTGTCGTGTTGCTGACATACATCCTCCGTCCTTTCTTGACCCTCCGGCTCCTGGTGCCGGACAGCCGCAATTTTGGCTTGCAGCCCACGTGCTAATTTTTTGATTCTCGAAACTGGCCAAGGTTAGGGTCGCCTCCATTTCGGCCTCGCTCGCTTCCCCGACCGCGCCAACCAGCGCATATGTTGAGTATTTCCGTAAGGCAGTTGTGATTTGTTAATGAAAAGTGGCCCACTGCGGAGCAGTTAAGGCGTCTTCGATGGATAGCGATGCCATGCGACGGTTTTTCCCATCATTGAGAAGCCCAGAAACCCGCGCAGATAAAGTTTGTCTCCCGCTATCCACGCCTTGCACTTGTACGTTTTCCCACTGGGCGGATCATAAATCTGCCCACCGACATAGTCTTTCCCGTTCCACTTGAGCCCGGTCAGGCTGACGATCCCGATGATGTTTCTGGATCGAAGGCTCTCGTCGGGGTTTTTGACGTCTTTCTTCGAGGTTGTGCCATCCATCTCAACGATCTTATTTCCCCACAATAGTCTTGCGTTGTAATGGTCCCCGTCCTGGAAATATTCCATCCGAACGTGCTCCTGGTCGGATTCCCATGTCCCGATGATTGAACCTTCAGTGGTTTGTGCTCTTACACGCACCGAGACCAGTGACATCAGAACAAATGCGACTCTCAGCACCTTCATTTCTGTTTCTCCTATATGTAAGTCGCGTCGCCGACCGGATCCTTATGTCTCATCAGGGCGTAGATGAAAGCTCGCGACCGGGTGCGGCGGGCTGCGAACTCTGGGACAAATTCGGATCAGGAACGTTCTTCGTGAAGCGTTTGAAGAAAAACTCTTGCATCACAGACTGTCCGGCGCGGAAGGCTAGGCCGATTGCGGCGTTCGAGAAAACCAGCCCCGCCCCTCGGTCCTTTGCAGGATAGTAGGCGTTTGAAATCCCTCCGGCCGCGATGGCCCCCAGAAAATAGGCGTAGTTCGGCATTGCCTTGCCCCTGTCGCTGCGACCGACAAACCCACTACTAAGCGCATGGTAGAGGCGAGATTTCTTCGTGCCAGTTCCCTGATAGAAGTAGCGCGGATCTTGATGAAACAGCGACGAGAAAACATAGTGGCTGAGCAGGTCGCTGGACACCTGATCGGCAAGGGCTGAACCCCACCTTTTGCCATACCCTGCCGCTCCTTGTCCGTACCCCTTGTGCGCATTGGTTGCCTGGCTTAGTCCCGCCTCCACGGTCACCCCGGCGAATGTCGTCCAGTCGAACGTGTCGCGCGCGGCCAAGGAGAATTTCTGCTTCGAGGTGAGTGGAGCGGGGTTAGGGTCATAGCTCACGTAGAAGTTGGGAAACACACCGAACAACCGCTGCTTCTCTTCGACCTTGATTTGTTCCGCCGCAATTTCTTCCGTGGGACGAACAACGACGGATGTATTTACCGCGGCAACGGCTAACGAGATCCTGCGAAGCGGGTAGACCTGATTCCCCGTAACGGTGAACTCCTCGGAGCTGAAGGGAGCAAATCCTGCCGCTTGCACGGTAACGACATAAGAACCGGCAGGAACTCTGACAAACGTAAACTCGCCATTCGCTCCCGATTTCAATTTCATCGAGAGTGTCCCACCACTGGGAGTCAGGCTGACCTCCGCGTCCTCGACAACGGCTCCGGTTGAGTCGAGAACGGCGCCTACCACAGTCGCAGTGCCTTGCTGTTGCGCGGCTGCGATTCGGCACCCGAAGAAAAGCAGCAGGAACCCACAGAAGGAAAGCCATCGAAGTCTCGGATTCCTCGCTGCTGCTGATGTTTGTAATTGCCTAGCCATTGATCGCTGGCTCTTGCGATTGATGCACCTCATCCCGGTCGGTTTTAAGCGACGACCACCCTGTATCCGCCTTCCGTACACTGACATATGCCATCTCCATCGCCGATTTCCGGCTACCGCAACATGAGTCATCATTGTGCGGAATCACGGGAAAGCTGTGACTAGCAGTACCTGCCGTTCTTCTTGCACGTTACGCCATTTGAATGGCGGAATAGCTCCCCGCTTCCCAATGTGCATCCAAGTCGCGCCTACCGTCGCTAAGCGCAAACGACCATTTTCGGTTGGTGGCTTGCGAATCCGTTAGAACTGAAGGTGAGCAGGTATGCGTACAGTGGAAAGATCGAAGTATCGGGATGTAATGAATGTCGGCAAATCCGCCGAGCACGCCCGATGAGATATGAGGCTGCGTGTCGAATCCTGTGCCTCATAGCCGTCCATCCGAACTATTCGGGTGTTAGAAGGCCAGTTGGTCTAGGGCTTGGTGGAAATAATCGTCGGGTCTTTTGCCTGCTGGGTATCCACGTTGAATCGCTTGTAGTCGAAATCCTGCTCTGTGAAGTGCTGGTGCTTGCCTCTCACAAGAAGGAATCGTGCCGCAAAGGTTGCTTCGGCGCCGGTTGGCAGCCACAACCCACCCTCCACAGGCCCCTGGTCGAAGTGGACGCAGGTTCCTTTTCGAACGCTAGCCAGGAGCCCCCCGCCTACCTTGAAATCATCTGAGAACGTGGCTTCGAGGCGAGCCATCTGACGATCCGCCTCGTCGATCCAAATGGTGCCCTTGAGCCGCTTGGTGGCGTTTTCGATGACCCCGTGAGTCTTGGCATTCTTGCGGCCGACGAAATCAAACGCGATCGTCGGTCGCCCCCGGTACGTCTCGCGTCTTGGAGCGCTCGTATCCACAAGTTCCAAAGCCCGGGTGGGGTTGAGCTCAAAGCCAGCCAGTGGCTGGTCTGGGGGCGTCTTCTGTGCCTTCTCAATCAATTTCGTAACGTGTTCGGTTTCTTTTTGCGCTTCAGACTCGCTCAGCGGGTGGTCGTTTTTCTTCGTCGTCCGTTCGATCTGATGGCCGTTCACGAAGAAAATGTAGTGCTCTTCCGTCTCCGTCTTCACCACCTTGCCGTTGGAATCGAGATCCTGCCAAGTTTCGATGGAGGTATAGGTATACGATTCCCGGATCTTTTCGAGTTGTTTCTGTTGCTCCTCGGCTTCGCGCACGAGTTGTCGGACATCCGGTATCGGCGGCGCAGGAGCCGGTTGACTCGCGGTCACTGCTACAGCTAAGACGATAATGAATGGAAAATTCCGGAACACCATTCGCACCCTCTGCAATCTCCCACTTGTGCGGGCATCCACGTTCGCGGACGAAACCGTGCCAGCCAACGTGAGGATCGATTGAACCCTCTCCGCCTTTCGGCAAGCGCCGTAAGGCTTTGGTGATTGTGCGAAATTCGGACCAGGCTTGTATCAGCCTTTCCTGCCATTTCGCTTGCGGTACACGCCAGATTTGGTGTCGCATTCGGCAAGTAAATTGTCACGATTTGCTAGTTACGGGCGCGCGACTTTCGGTAACAATGGCGATCTCGGGCGTGAAAGCCGACGGGCCGTCGGAATTCAACGAGTGCTGGCCGCCGAGACGAGGTGAAGGAGATGCCCATTCCAGCTGGAGACCGCCAAAAGCTTCCAATAGCGTTTTGGGGAGCGCTGCGAAAGTTCGGGATCGAGACTGCCTCCGTATTGCGCCATGCCCGGCTGCCTCTGACCTTTTCTACTGAAGACCACGTGGTGACAACGGCTCAGTTCTTCGCGATCTGGCGCTCCGTGGGTGATCTTTCGCACGATCCCGGTGTCGGCTTAAAGATGGGCGCGCTGGTGGCCATGAGCCCGTTGCCGCTACCGATGCTAGCGGCCCACCACGCCCGCGATTATCGGGATGCACTCACGCGACATGCTCGCTTCAAGCAGCTCTATTCGTCCGGCGAGATGCATCTCAGCGAGCGCAAAGACGAGTGCGCCATCGAACTGAGGTGGCCTCACACGCGTGAGGAAGAACCTCCTGTGATGGTCGATATGAACTTCGCAACGCTAATCGAAATGGGGCGCCACGGCACGAAGCAACCCATCAATCCCATACGGGTCGAACTGAACCGGGCCACGGAACACACGGCCGTGCATCGCGCCTACTTCAACTGCCCCGTGCTGTTTCGGGCCGCGCGCAGCAGGCTCATCTTGAAACGAATGGATCTGGATCGTCCCTTCGTTACCTACAACTCTGAGTTGCTGGAGATGCTACAGCCGCAACTCGAAAAACGATTAGAGCAGCAGCAATCAAGCACCTCGATAACCGAACAAGTGAAATGGATCTTGAAGCGAATGGTCGCTGGTGGCCGTCCCGATGCCTCCGCTGTGGCCAAGGAACTGGGTCTAAGCGTGCGCACGTTGCAACGCCGGATCGACGACGAAGGGGCAACGTTCCGCGGATTGCTGGCGGAAGCAAGGCAAGAACTTGGGCGCGAGTATCTGAGCCAGCCTGGAATGCAAATCAACGAAGTGGCGTTCCTGCTCGGTTATGAAGACGCGAATTCCTTCTATCGCGCCTTCCGGAGTTGGGAAGGAACGACCCCGGCCCATTGGCGTTTCGATTCGAGCGATTCGGAGAGCCGCCGCTCACGCTCGAACTAGCGCGGACAGCGGCAGTCTGTACTCGCATTTCGGTGGTTGAACCTAATCCAATCAGGTGAACGGGTGACGAATGACCGATGTAATGAAGACACTCCTGTTAAATCCGCCGAGCTTTGAGAATTTTGACGGCGGAGCCAGTTCGCGTTGGCCAGCGACGAGAGAGATTGAATCCTACTGGTACCCCGTTTGGCTGACATACCCTGCGGGATTGATTCCCGGGAGCCGGTTGCTCGATGCTTCTCCGCATAAAGTGAACTGGCGGCAGACTGTCGAGATCTGCAAGGACTACGAATTCCTTGTGCTGTATACCTCGACGGTTGGGTTTGAAAGCGACATCAAGCTCCTGCGAAAGATCAAGGAAGCCAATCGTTCGCTGAAAGTGGCTTTTGTCGGGCCGCACGGACACATCCGGCCTGAAGAAACGCTGAATGCCAGCGAGGACATCGACTTCATTGTGCGCGGCGAGTTCGATCATGCCGTAGTGGAATATGCTTGCGGAAAACCGCTGGAACAGATCCTCGGCGCCAGTTTCCGCAAAGATGGACGAATTGTACACAACGCGCCTCGTCCGCAATTGCACACCGAAGAGCTGGATGCGCTGCCATTTTCTACCGACGTGTACAAACGGGATTTGCAGATTGAGCGCTACAACGTGCCCTTCCTGCTGCATCCGTTCGTCGCCTTCTACAGTTCGCGCGGCTGTCCGGCGCTGTGTACGTTCTGCATGTGGCCGCAGACAATTTCCGGGCATGCGTGGCGAGTCCGCTCGGTGGACAACGTCGTGCGGGAAGTGAAGAACGCGCTGCAGCATTTTCCGCAGATGAAGGAAATTTTCTTTGACGACGATACCTTCAACATCCGCAAAGATCGTGCCATTGAGCTGAGCCAGAAGTTCAAGCCGCTGAAGTTCCAGTGGTCGTGCACGGCGCGTTGCCACAGCAAATATGAAGAGCTGAAGGCTATGGCGGATGGCGGGGCGCGACTGTTCATCGTCGGTTTCGAGTCCGGCGATCCGCAAATCCTGAAGAATGTCAAAAAGGGCGCGACGGTCGAAATGGCCCGGGAGTTCATGAAGAATTGCCGAAAGGTGGGGATCAAGGTCCACGGCGACTTCATTATCGGGTTACCTGGAGAAACCAAGGAGACCATCGAGCGGACGATCGAGTTCGCGAAGGAATTGGACTGCGAGACTATCCAGGTTTCGCTGGCACACGCGCTGCCGGGCACGGAATTCCACGACCAAATGAGCAAGCAGGGTCTCCTGCGTGCGGAAGCACTTGCGGATTCCGGCGGACACCAATTGCCGCACATCGAGTACCCGCATTTGTCGAAAGCGGAAATGATGGCGGGCGTTAGCCGATTCTACGATGAGTATTATTTCCGCCCGCGGGTAGCGTGGCGCATTGTGCGCGAGGCGCTTTGGGACAGTTATGAGCGTAAGCGCCTTTATCATGAAGCCGTTGATTTCCTGAAACTACGCGCGGAGCGGGCGAAATGGGCGCGGCGCGGGGAGACGCCAAAGACAACCGTTTCCGTTCTGGGCACTTCTCCGGCCAGCAGCAACGACTAACGCTCATGAAAACGCTTGGCAGGATCGTGCTCATTCTGGCAGGTTTTGTGCTAATTGCACTCATCTCGATCGTTGTGCGGTTTTCACTGCCGGGCACTCCTAGTTCGTCGCGTTCGATGCGATTTGACGGTTACATCCTTCTGCCGAAGAATGGAAATTTCTCGATTTACGACTACCTTTCGATCGTTGACCGAAACATTTACGTGACCGCGATGTCCTCAGGGAGCGTAGTCAGAATTTCGCTCTCCGGGGTCGGCAGTACTCAGTTCGGCGAGTTCAAGGGAGAGCCGGCGCCACATGGCGTCGCCGTTGTTCGCGGGCAGCAGCTTGCGTTTGTCACACGCAGCGGAAAAAACGTCGTTGATGTGTTCGATCCTGTCAGGCTGCAGCCGATCACCAGCATTCCAGTAGCTCCGGATCCAGATGCGATTATCTACGATCCTGAAGCGAAGCTTGTCTATGTTGCAAGTGCTGATGCAAAGACCGCCACTTTGATCGATCCCGTCGTACCTGCAGTTGCCGGAATCGTACGGCTTCCAGGCATTCCGGAATACCCTGCAGTGGATTCACATACCGGCCTCGTGTACCAGAATCTCGCGGATATCAACGCGCTCGCTGCGATCGATCTTGCGAAGCGATTTGTCGTCGGCCAATGGAGTCTTGCCGGATGTGAGCGCCCAACCGGGCTAGCCATCGATCCCGACAGCCGGCGTGCATTCGCCGCATGTTTTGGAAACGCTCGCCTGGTCGTGTTCGATCTTGAGAGTCATCGGGTGATTGTGACGCTGAAGACAGGCAGACTGACGGACTCTGTCGCCTTCGACCCGTCCTTGCACCGAATCTACACGGCGAGCGCGGACGGAACGATGACGGTCATCCAGCAGAACAGTCCAGACTCCTACAGCCCGCTAGAGACGGTGAGTACACACCTTCTCGCCCATACCCTGACAGTCGATCCTGAAACCCACAAAGTTTACGTAGCCTACGCCGCTTTGTTCGCGCGCCCACGCATTGCGGTCTTCTCTCCCGTGAGGTGAGAGCTTCATGACGGCCTCCGTTATTCCAGGTTGAGTTTGGAGCGCGTTCCTGGAAGACCCTCGCGCTTTATTTCGGGTCCATAAACGCGAGTTTCGCCTTCTTGCATGATGACGAACCTGCTCTCGGAGAGTCCCTCTTTTGCCAGAGCTGCTTTGAGTTCATCGTTCGGTTGGTTGATCGCTTCATTTGAAAGTTGAAAGGTTCCGAAGTGCATTGCGATACTAAGATTCACTTGTAAATCCTGATGGGCGCGTACCGCTTCCTCGGGATTCATGTGAATGGGCTTCATGAACCAGCGAGGGGAATAAGATCCAATTCCGAGAAGGGCAATGTCGGCAGCTCCGAGACGAGTTCTTATATCGGTGTAGTGAGTTGAATACCCAGCGTCTCCTCCATAATAGACGCTCCGTTGTTCATTTTGAATGAAGTAGCTTCCCCAAAGGCTCCTATCTCGATTAAAGAGACCGCGCCTCGATGAGTGCTGGACAGGAGTAAAAGTTATAGTGGTATGCTCTCCGACATGGACGGTTTCCCACCAGTCTAGTTCTTGTACATCCTTGATGCCGACAGACTTAATCAAAGCCTTGTCGCCAATCGGAACCAATACCTTCGGAGCGAACAGTTTGTTTAAGGTCTTAATGGTTTCGATGTCCAAGTGATCGTAGTGATTATGGCTGATGACAATAACGTCGATTTTCGGCAGCTCCTCAATGGGAACGCCCGGTTTTCTAACGCGCTTAGGGCCCGCGAAACTAAAGGGGCTTGCCCTGTCAGACCAAATCGGGTCAGTCAGGATATTCAGGTGGGGGAACTGAATCAAAAAAGTAGCGTGATTGATGAACGTAAGAGCCACTTGATCGTCCTTGAGCAGCTGATGAAGATGCGGCGTGCCTTGATTCTCAACTGAGCGTGGCCATTTCGCTCTTTTCTCGAAGAGCATGCGTATGACATCTGTGACGCCAAGTGACAGCTGTTTGCTGAGAGTAGGATTATAAAAGGTTCTTCCGTTGAAGTGATCTGATTGCGGTCTAGATTGCATCGAAGAACATCTCACCAATGAAAATAGACCCGTCATTGCCATTCCGAGAACACTCATCGTCATGCAACCAAGTCCAATGGCCGAAACCGTAGGTCCATGTTTTACTAGCCTTCTTATTTTCATTTTGATCGTGACCGCGGGGCTGACGAGCGCAAGCAGAAATCAGGGCGGCACGTTCGGCCCGGTTACGGCAACCGGACCGGGTCGCGCTGTAAATGGCGCCGGTGTGGCCCTTGCCAAGAGAATCCACGCCGCCAATCCTTCCTTGTGCTGCGCTAAGAATGTGATTGCCAATCGATAACCATCTCGCGAATGACGGTCACGATGCCTCACAACATCACGATTATGCGAAGTAGAAACGCCGCTGTAACTAGCCGGTCGTGACATTCCTCTTGCAGACTAGGCCAAAGCGAACGGGAAGAAGGTCCGACTTCACAATCTTTGACGCAGAAAGCGGATCGACGATCAGGACCGAATTGTTCCGACTCAAGGGACCGACGCGCGAAAATCCTTCCCTGTCGGCGCGGAGTCTGCGGCGGCAGGCAGGGTGACAGCGTAGTCCGGGACAACGCTATCTAGCGGGCGAGCCACAATGCGTAGCGAATCGCCTGGAATGCGGTCCAGTGAAAATGCGCGCTTAGGATGCGATACCAACCGACAATTGATGGTGGCTTCAAGATTGCACTCCTTCTCGTTGCGGAAAAAGTAGTTTTCAGAGCGTATCCAGCGGGCCACGGACGACGCCGCCGCAGGAAGCACAGTTCAGTGACGATGCTTCGGGCCCAGAAAACCGTCCGGTCCGCTGAAGCACAGAAATCCCAAAATCGCCAGCACTGCGATAAAGAACATCGTCATGAGAGCCTCCTTTCATCCCCTTTACGCGCACGCCTTGCAGGGAAGCTGTTTCTTCGGAGACATGCCTCGTCTTCCCGTTGGCTCTTAAGCGTCTCTCCGGGACGTCCAAACAAACCCGACGTATCCTTCAAACTCGTGCGCAATGCCTTTCTTGCATGGAACACCCGGGCTTTCACTGCACTAATCGACAGACCCAAAATCCGAGCGGTCTCCGTTGTGGAGAATTCGCCCAGTTCCCGCAGTTCGATTGCTTTTCGTTTTCGTGGCGTTAACTGGTTTATAGCTGCTGACAGAATTCGCTTTCGCTCTTCGTGCAAGCAGTTTTCTTCAGGACTCGGGTCCGAGTCGGGAAGATGATCCAGTGTCAGACTTGTTTCTTCCATCGTGGTCGACTCTTCGATTGGGACCTCCGGTGAGGCGCGCTTCTTCCGCAGCAACATCAAAGCCTCGTTGATCGCGATCCGCGAAAGCCAGGTGGAAAACCTAGATTTCCCTTCAAACCGATGCAAGTGTACGAAAGCCTTTTGGAAGCTTTTCTGGACAACGTCTTCGGCGTCCTCGCGGACGCGTGTGTAACGCAACGCAAGCGCGAGGATCCCTGGTTCGTGGCGCTTGACGAGTATTTCAAATGCCCGTCCATCTCCTCTTTTGGCGGCAGTGACGAGCGCTTCCTCCGCTCCCAAATCACTGAATGAAACGAGCGTTGCTTCTGACTCATCGATCTTGACAACGTTGGATGGCATGACGCTTCTCCTTATCCTTCCCGAACGGTGATGGCCACTTTCAAGCCGCTTGGCTGCGCTGCCCCACAGCCCGGGAAAGCGGCGGGACGTTCTCCTGAAGTACTTGTCTGAATTTGTGCGGGTTACCGTTGATGCCTCACGTCCACTTTGAAAGGAAGTTAGGGGAGGTATTGTTGTGAAAGAACTTCGCAAAGCGTTCGGGGCCGGTGCCCGGCGAGGCGCTCCACGTCCCCGGTGACGATGTCGAAGTTGCCCGCCGCGAAACGCCTTTGGATATCCATCACGGCGTCAATATATTCGTGGGGTATGCCACCCTGAACGAGCGCGCCGCGCAGATGCGCTTCATCGAGTACGACAAAGCGGAAGGGCCGTTGTGTAATTTCAGAAAAAAGGGCGGCACGTTCTCCCCCGGTAACTGCAACGGGACCGGTCGCGTTGTAAATGGCGCCGGAATGGCCCTCGCCAAGAAGAATCCCCGCTGCCGCTCCTGCTACGTCGTCCCGAGATACAAAGGCGACCCGGTTCTCGTCAAGACCAGGCAAGACTCCGCCGGGGAGCAACACGGACGCAACCTGCGCAAACGATTCGGCGTAATAATTCATTCGCAGAATGGTCCATCGCGGCGCCGCCTTCATCAAATGCTGCTCGCCCGTCCAATAGGGTGCGAACATCTCGGGTTCGGCCGCCTCGCGAGTAGCTGCCGACGACATCAACACGATGTGTCCGACGCCAACGTTTGCCGCAGCATAGATTGCAGCCAAGAACTGACGTCCGCGTACGCCCGGGCGCACGTCTGGTCCAGGAATGATCAGAAGGCGATCAAGGCCCCGATAAGCTTCAACCAGCGTTTCCGGCTCGTCGTAGTCGCCGTGCCTGCTTTCCGCAGGCGGCCGAATAGTTTCGGGAGTGCGGGAAATACCGACAACGCTGTGGTGGTCACCTCGCGCTTTTAGTTGCGCCAGGACCGCCTTGCCGAGTTGGCCGCTTGCGCCGCTGATACCAATCTTCATTCGCATCTCCTCGTCATGTAGCGTTACAACATCACGATTGTGCGAAGAAGAAGCGCGCGTGTAACTAGCGCGTCGTGCCATTCGTCTTGCAGATTAGGTCAAGCCAATGGGAGGAGGGTCGGTGGCTTCGAGCCAAATTCCTCGGCGCGTGCCCTGGTATTGGTTCCAGGCAAACCACGATCATTAGTGCTCGCTACCAAGATCGATGCCTTCCAGTAGAATGTGGTCAGGGCGATGTTGTTCCGCTGATCCACATTCCAGTGAGGGAGGTTTTCCACTTCACTCTGACCCGTTCGCACTGATCAATTCTCATTTGTTTTGTTAGCGTTAGAAGCTCCTCAATTGCATCGAAACATGTCGTTTGCAGCGAAGCGCTTACCAAGTGCTTACCACAAGTCCGTCCAATTCGACGGCGGCTGTTTGTCGGACCTCAGCCCGCGCGCTGCTATGTTTCGGTCTTGGCTAAAGTAACCAAAACACCTCATTTGCATTCCAACGCTTACCGAATTTGAGCGATTTGTCGGCGATTTGCTGCTGACGCTGATAAATCTATCTTAGGACGACCGACTTCCACTCACGGTAGCTTGTCAAAGAAAAGATAGATGGCGGCAATCCGGCCATCGCGAGTGACGATGAAGTCAGTTCCGGCTACTTCTGGTTTCTCACCGGGCCGGCCCTCGGTCCACCGGACGCGTCCGCCATTTCCGACTTCTTCCGGCTTGCCGATAGGCTGGTACTGAAAGTCAGGGTGCATCGTCCTGAGTTTGCCTGCGATACCGTCGATCTCATCGCGGCCACGAAAAACTCCACCCATGGGATCGTAAAAGACCGCATCTTCGGTGAAGATCTCGTCGATGGCTTTGCGTCTGCGCACCGGATCGTTTTCACCGAAGACATCGTTAAGATTGCGGGTCAGTAAAGTCGATGCGCTGTTTGACATGGTTGGTGGATTCCCCTTTTTCTTTGAGTCAAGGTTCGCGCCGTGCGATGCGCCGTAGTTTGCAAAAAGTCCTGCAAAACCAAAGAGTCCCAGAAAACTTGCGGTGAGCACTATACGTCCCGTGTGCATCTTATCTACTCCCCAGGGTGGCTAAGGTAATCAGCGTGCCGATTTGGCGGTCTCTAAAGCCTGGAAGTTTACTCGAGCCCAGGGCACAAACTTGGTTGCCGGTTTGCCCGCTACTTTGTTGGCGAGTGCGATTTCGTCCCGTGAATCCGAACCCAAGTACGTGTGCGCCTGAAAGTAAGCGAACATTTCTGCTATCTCGGCCGCACTATGAAAGAAACCCGCGAAGACTTCCTTTGGCACCTGATTGAAAGAGAAGTTGTGACCCTGTTGCTTTAGCGTATCAATGATTTCATTGAAGCTCATGAAGTCTCCGACTAGGGGCAGGTACTCACCATGGCCTGCCCGATCGGGGTGAGTGAAAGCTCCGGCCACGATGTCACCAAGTTCCGCAATGTCACCCATGTGGATGCCTCGGACAGCTGGGTCCAGCGGGAGGGTCCAGCCCGCAGATCCGTTAGGCTGCTTTTGCGGACCAAGAACGCCGATAAGGTTCTGATAGTAGAAGGGCGCGATGACGAACGTATGATTCGCAAACCCGGCTTCTCTCACAGTCCGGTCGACTTTGGCTTTCCCAGTGAAGTGGGGAACGTGCAACTTGCCTTTGCTGATTGCTTCGACGTCCGGTAGCGTGGACCAGACGAAGTGCTTGACGCCGGCATCCTTGGCGGCGCGTACAGCAGCGGTTGCCTGCCGGACTTCGCTCATTCCGTGCTCCTGGAAGTTGGTTACCAGAAATACGCCGTACGCCCCATTAAATGCGGATGCAAGGGTTTCGGGGCGATTCAAGTCTGCTTCGACGACTTCGTCGGCAAGTTTGCGATGCTTTGCCGGATTGCGAGTCAGGGCGCGTACCTTGAATTGATTGCCGGCTTGAAGGGCACGCACCACGGCACCTCCTTGTTGCCCGGTTGCGCCGACGACGGCGATGACTCTCTTATCTGTGGATTCCATACGCAGTGTGCCTTCCTCTCTCACTACCCATTGATGCCAATTCTATTGACATAGATACATTACACTGGACATCGGTTACATGAAGGAGCAAAGTAGTTCCTGTCATGGTGAAGAACTCGCAAGACCCGATTCACTGTTGGTTGGTATTGATGAAGGCCTTCCACGCCGCCGCGAAATATCTCTATGCGGGGCTTGAGGAAACGGGAATCGACGATACCGACTTCCGAATACTGGAAGTGCTGCTAAATAAAGGACCTTTGCCGGTGAATACGATCGGCCCAAAAGTAAACCTTACGCCCGGTTCGATCAGTACGGCCGTTGACCGCCTCGTCGAAAGAGACCTGGTAAGCCGGGTCGAGAGTCCGGAAGATCGACGCGTCCGCGTCGTGTCACTCACGCCAAAGGGCAAAGAATTAATCGCGCCGATTTTTCGCAAACACACAGCCGAAATCAGGAAAGTCTTTGCCGATACAAGTCCTAAAGAACTGCGAGCTCTCGAGGCGACATTGAAAAAGATTGGCAAGCGTGCCGAGAGCCTGAGCAGAAGGGTCAATCCGACTTCTTTACGTCAACAATGAGATAGCGGGCTAGTAGAATCCTGCATCATCAAAACGCTCTGTTGAGTGGCCTTGATACCTCCGCGGTCCCGGAAGACCTCAAATCCCCAAGGCTTTCATCTTTAGTGCCCGTAATGGCCGGATGTCGGCGCAGGAGCCGCTAACGGAATATAGGTGTCCACACGATGTATCTATGTCAATATACTCTACATCGAATAACAATGGCCTGGCTGAAGGTCTGGCCACGAGGAGAAGAATATGAAGATTGCTTCCACCATTTCACGCTACTTGCTGGGTGTGATTTTTCTGACGTTCGGGCTTAACGGATTTCTGCATTTTATTCCCATGCCACCGCCTACTGGTATTGCGGCACAGTTCTTCGGGGCACTGTTTGTCTCCCGGCTTTATATCGTGATTTTCCTTTTGCAGATCGTGCCCGCCATCCTGCTGCTTGTGAATCGATACGTTCCGTTGGCGCTTACGATTCTGGGGCCAGTTATTTTCAACATTCTTTGCGTTCACATTTTCATGGCGCCAGCAGGCTTGCCGTTGGCTATTTTCGTCACCATTCTCTGGATACTCGTGGTTTCGAGGGTCTGGCCAGCGTTCAAAGGTATTTTGCAACGCTGAGGGGACGCAATGAAAATCGGTATCGATAGCTTTGTCGCGGCCGTGCCTGACGCGCTGACGGGCGAGAATCTCGGCCCCGCTGATCGGCTGAAGCTTCTCCTCGACGAAATCGAATTTGCTGACCGAGTCGGACTCGACGTATTTGGCGTCGGGGAGCATCACAGGGCAGAGTTTCTCGATTCTGCTCCCGAGACGATTCTGGCTGCAGCGGCAGTGAGAACCGAGCGCATCCGTCTCACGAGTGCGGTAACTGTTTTGAGTGCAAACGACCCGGTTCGTGTGTTCCAGCAATTCGCAACGATAGACCTTCTATCCCGCGGCCGCGCCGAGATGATTGTCGGTCGCGGTTCGTTCATCGAAGCGTTTCCGTTGTTCGGCCTTCATCTTTCCGACTACGATTCGCTCTTCGCGAGCAAGTTAGAATTATTGCTGAAGATTCGAGAAAACCCGCAGGTGCATTGGACTGGTCCGCACCGGGCGCCTCTTACCGGGCAGGCTGTTTTTCCGCGACCGTATCAACGACATCTTCCCATCTGGTTGGGTGTGGGAGGCACACCTGCGTCTTTTGTGCGCGCAGGAACTCTCGGCCTTCCGTTAATGGTCGCTATCATCGGCGGTGAACCACACCGGTTTCGGTCCTTGATCGATCTGTACCGCGAGGCTGGGCGGCGAGCGGGGCATCCATCCAATCAATTGAAGGTCGGGATTCACGTGCTGGGCCATGTTGCCGATAGTGACCAGCAAGCAGCGGACGAATTCTTTCCGGGTTATGCCCGTGCTTTCACCGAGATTGGCAAGGAGCGCGGGTGGCCGCCCATGACTCGTCGCCACTTTGAAGCACTCCTTGAGCCGGATGGCGCATTGTTTGTCGGGAATCCTCGAACGGTCGCGGACAAAATCCTGTTAGCGAACGAGACCCTCGGAGGAGTTGAGACGGCCAGCCTCCAGATGAGCGTCGGGTCTTTACCACACGCGAAGAGAATGCACGCGACGGAATTACTCGGAACGAAAGTAGCTCCTGTCGTTCGTGACCATCTGGTTTCCGACTCAGGCACAGATGCTACGAAGTTCAAGCTCGGCGCAGCACTAGCCGAGGAATCGAATGGAAACGGATGAGTGGAGAATGGCGAACAGGCTTGCCGACAAAGTTTGCATCATCACCGGTACAGGTAGAGGAATGGGGCGCGAAGCGGCGTCACATCCTCGGTCGCGCATCTGCGCGAAAATCTTGCGGCCGCATCGATGGAACTACCAGACGATGCGATTGCACAACTTGACCGAATTGCGAAAAGAAGTTCAGCTTCAGTCGCGAGTCATGCCTCCGACTAAGTGCAGCCTGAGGAAAGCCCGACACTTAAAAGTCGCCGAACCTGCGAACGAGGGGGCGCTTCAATTCGGCAAGTTGAGCTTTCTCAAGAATGCGGCATAGCGCGGATCGCTACGCAAGTTCTTAAGGAAGGGATCCACTTTCATTTCGATCAAACCATCGTTGTGTGTCGCGTATGCACGGTCCAACCACTCGAACGCTTCGTCGGACTGGTTTTGGAAAGCATAGACGCCTGCGACCAGGTATGCACTCGTCGCCTGATCTTTGGCGACTAGCTCGGTCAGGGAGGCGTCGGATTCTTTTTTTCGACCAAATGCATAGTAGGCAATCGCACGCAGAGAAAGACGGAAGGATTCAATGCGCACTCGCTCGATTTCGGGCAAAGCATCCTGAGGTCGTCCTTCAATGATGTATGCCTCGCTCAAGAAGATATGGCCGTTCCAAAGATCGGGGTTCAGCTCAATTGCCTTCTTGAGATCTCCTACGGCTTGATCCGGCTGTCCCATGAAAAACTTCGTTTCGCCGAGGAGTTCCCAACTAGCTGCATTCAATGGGTCCAAGTCAACAGCTCGGCGAGCAAGTGACAGAGCCCTATCAAAGCGGCCAAGATTCACCGCTGAAAAAGCCGCGAGTCTCATAGATTCGGGCTTATTGGGTTCGAGCGCAGCCGCCTTCTGGAACGAAGCGTCCGCCGAACCCCAATCGAAGTCTATCTGTTGCTGAATTCGTCCCATCTGGTTATGGGCCTCTGCCAGGGTGGGGTTGAGCGACAGAGCCTTTTCAGCTGCTTCACGTGCGAGCCGGTACCCGCCCTCCCTGGGCATCAGACCTCGGACGGCTTGCCATTTGCGTGTTCGAGATAACCCAACCCATGCCGGCGCATACGAGGGATCGAGTTGCGTCGCTCGTTCGTAGTACTTCGCGGCCATATCCGTATCTTTGTCGGTGTTCCGCTCGAAGAAGTAATGGCCTTGCAAATAGGCGTCGAACGCTTCGGGGCTGACGGGGCGGGACCGCGACAACGCCGCTTGTTGCTGGGCATTTAAACGCAGTTTGATCTCTTCCGCAACGGCTTTGGCGACTTCGTCCTGGACTTTCAGGATATCCTTTGCTGGGTAGTCGTAGTCCCTTGCCCACAGGTGAGTTTGATCCTTCACCTGAATCAGCTGAGAGGTAAGGCGTATGTGATCTCCGCTTTCGCGGAGACTATTTTCCAGCACATATTGCACAGAAAGATCGCGTCCAATCTGGTCCAGGCGCGTGTCCTTGTGCTTGTACCCCATCACGGATGTTCTTGCGATCACACCCAACTGTTCAGGGTTGAGCTGGCTTAGCTGTGAAATCGTTTCCTCGGTGAGGCCGTCCGCGAGGTATTCCTTGTTTGGGTCGCCGGTAAGATTCTCAAAGGGTAGCACGGCGAGCGCGAGTCTTTGTGGTTTTGGGGGCCGAAAATGCCGCAATGACAAAAGAACTACGCCCACCAAAACGAGCAACATCGCAGGCGCCAACCATCTCCGTTTTGTCAGTCGCGGTGACCTCGTCGCCTCGACGCTGTTTAGCGTGGCAGCGTCCTGGCGCTCATCTCGGTCTTTCTCCAAAGCCGTTCCAGGCTCGGATTCCAGGTACTCGATCGGAACTCGTAGTCGATAGCCGCGTCTCGCCAGTGTCTCGATATACAGAGGCTCATCGGCCGAATCTCCCAGGGACCGTCGTAGAGTTTGAATTGTCGTGTTGATGCCGCGGTCGAAATCTACTACCGTATCGTCTCCCCAAAGCCTGCTCTTGATCTCCTCGCGCGTGACAATCGCTCCCTTCCGTTCAAGGAGCATCAGCAGTACCTGAAAGACCTGCTCTCTCAGGACAGTCGTCTGACCGGGATCGGCGGTCTCTGTAGAGCGGAGTTCGCCGCTGGTGGCATCAAGCTCAAAGGCGCCAAATCGAACCCGTCGCAGGGGCGTCGCCGGGGCGGGATCGTGCGGGGAGAATTGCGAAAGCATGGCCATTGAACTCGAAACCCACTCGATATTACCACCCGAAACTGGCTACAACACCATTGAGAATCCAGCACTTACAAATTCCGCTGAGATTTTATCGGGAAATGAGCGCGGTTCGATTTACGCATCGAGGCTCGTGAGTTAAGTAGTCGGTGGAACGCCTCCCAAGGAGTCTTGCGAGACTCACCATCGCGTTAGTGAACTCGGAGGGAGACGCGGATCGTGGCCTGGTTGGTCATTCAAAGGACTACCGAGACTACGACCACAATCACTTCAAATTGCACGGAAGTCCGCTAAGACCTTGGGGGCCTCTTGCTAAAGGGAGACAAGCTATGAAGCAGACACCAAACCCGGCGAACGCCGGCGAGCAAGAATTCGATCGGGGCACTGGGACTGGCGAGCCGAGCGCTGAAATAGCCCGACTGCTCAATTTAATGAAGCAGGTGGACGACGCCTTCAACAGCAGAGACTACAACCGTTTTCTGGACCAGTTGCACAGCGACGACGTTAAGGTCATCCAGTTCGGTTCGGATAGCACCGTGGGCCGTCCACCGCATCGGAACGTGATCGAAGAGACGCTTGCTGCCTTCCCTGACATGCGCGTCCACAACGACCCGTACGATGTTCAGTTTGGCCAGGGGCAATGGACAGTAGCAATGGGAAGGGTCAGCGGCACCTTCACTAAACCAATGCAAACGCCCGAGGGCGGTACGATCGCACCCACCGGAAAGCGGTTTGAGACGTTTTTCACGACTATCGCCAAGTGGAAGAATGGCCAGATTGTCGAGGAATACGTGATGCTCGATCCGCGCGACATAATGAAACAAGTCGTGCCGTAGCTGACGCTCGGCTCCCACGGAAAGACCTGCATCATGACAATCACGGGAAGTACTGAGGCCATGCAACCTGAAACAGCAGTTCGAGAAAGAGAGGGTTTGGCAATGAACGCAAACGAAGCGGCAGTTCGGAACGCATATCAGGTGGCGGAACGCAAAGATCTCGCGGGGTGGGTGAACTGCTTCACCGAAGACGGAACGTTTACAGATGAATCGATCGGGGTCACCTATCGCGGTAAGCAACTCAGTCAGCCGGTCGAGATTTACGCGGCCGCATTTCCCGACATGCATCGCGAGTTGTACCGGTTTTTCGTCGACGGAGATACGGTCATCGTCGAGTTGGCACTACAGGGAACGCAGAAGGGGCCACTGAAATCACCACTGGGGACCATACAGCCGACGGGCAAACGGATGGACGCGCCGTGTTGCGACGTGTTTCGCTTGAAAAACGGCAAGATTCAATCCTTCAACTGCTACCCCTCTGGAACGGTGATCTTCGCGCAGCTTGGCGTGCTGTCGAATATCGAAGCAGCCATCGCTCGTAAGTAGCGCGTTTCGGATGAGACACCTTCGGTCGCGCCGAGGCTGGGATGCGATAACGACTCTGTCACAGAGGGAGGAAGCGTGAATACACATGTTTTGTTCGTCGTGGGTCGGGGTCTTATCGCCATATCGTTCATCGTCTCCGCAATCGGGAAAGCCACCAATTGGAAAGACACTGTCGGACTGATGCAAATCCACCAAATGCCTTGGCCAACTCTCGGTCTGACTGCCGCATTACTGATTGAGATTGTTGGAGGGGTCTGCTTGCTCGCTGGCACGTTCTTGTATCCCACAGTGATAGCGCTTTTCGCCTATGTCGCTCTCGCCACTGCGTTCATCCCTTTGCAGGATGCGTTGAAGAACCAGGGGCGCGAGAGGGCCGTTCCGGTACTTGGGTCGAACATAGCGATCCTTGGGGGCCTGGTCCTCGTTCTTGCACTAAAGGGGTTCTGATGTCGAACGTTTTATTAGAGCAGTTGATCGGAGCGAAGTGGTGAGAACGCTGGAAGAGCGTTTGCAAGCAGTCGAAGACGAGCTTTTCATCCGCAATCTTGCGGCGCGCTACAGCGACGCCGTCAACCAGCGTGACCTCGCCGCCTTTCGACAGCTCTGGACCGACGATGCGGTGTGGGAGATCGGCGCGCCGCTGCAAGCCTCTGCACACGGCATCGACGAAATCGTGGCGTTGCTGCGTCGTCTGTTGCAGGCAGAAAGATATTTCATGCAAATGACGCACTCCGGCGTGATTGAGGTCAATGGCGATCGGGCAACCGCTCGATTTGTTGAGCGAGAGCGGGGCCGTGGTGAATCAACTTACTACGACAGTCTGGCTGTTTATGAAGATGTTCTCGTGCGCGAGGCGGAGGGTTGGCGGTTCGCAAAACGTTCTTATCAGTACCGTTTCTTGGATCAAAGTCCCTTTGGAGGCGAAGCATTTCCAGTCACCTGAAGCGAACTCTGCAGAACAGACGCGACGGACGCCGCAAGCGATTATTGGCCAAAGATAAGAGGCCTGAAAACGCGAGGTCGTGTCCGATGGATATGCTGCGCGTAAAAGGTAGAAGGGCTGGACTACTGCTCAGCCTTCTCTTCGCAGTATTTTTTGACGTTGCGACAGCGAATCCTGCTGTTGCGCAGGTGCAATTGCCAACGGTGAATCTGGGGGATACGAATTTTGAAGACGGTTTCGGGTCACCCGGATGGTTGCTGGAAGAATTTCCGGGTGTTTACATTGCGTCCGAGTTGAAGGACGCCAAAGGGAAAACGGTTCCTGGAACGAACCGCGTGACCATCTATAGCACGACCAGTCACGTAGTCTTCGCGAGCAGGAAGCGCTTCCTCCGGGGTTGGATAGCCGGCGAAGCGTTGCTTCCTCTAGTCGACGTCGATCTGCAACTCGCGAATGGCCCTGAGTCGAGAGTGCGCGGCATTGGCGACCCGACGATTGGCGCTGGGCTGCAGTGGGCTCCCAAAAAAATTGGGAACGGCGTCTTTGCCCACCGCGCAATGATCGACGTCGGCGTACCCACCGGAAAATACAGCGATTCACGCCCTGTAAACCTCGGCAATCATTTCGTTGTGATCGACCCCTACTATGCCTTCACTTACGAGCGCAACAAGGTGGAGTTGAGCGCTCGGCTCCACTATCTGTGGAACTCTACCAACAACGATCCGTTTATTGGATTCGGCATCAAAGACATGCAGTCGGGACAAGCCTTTCACATCAACTACGCAACCTCCTACGAACTGTTCAAGAATGTGAGGCTCGGTTTCAACGGATATTGGCTGCAGCAGATAACCGACCACGAGATCAACGGCGTCGCCATACCTAATTCCAACGAGCGCACTGTAGGCCTTGGCCCCGGGATTCAGCTGGGCGTCCAGGGAATCTGGTTCCGCGTGAATAGCTATATTGAAACCGACGTGCGCAATCGTCCGAGCGGAATTAAGGTGACGTTTCGAATTTCGAAAGCTCTGCCAATCGGGGGAACTTAACCCTAGGACACTTTTGCAACAAGACCGGAAGCAATCCAATTTTCAGGAAAACCTAATGGAAAGATCGCGCTCATTAAGTTTGTCGTGCTGCTCAATGAACAGGAGGAAACCGTGACAATCACGGAGAGGGTCGAGAAAATCAGTGATCACGCACTTGATCTGGTGTTTCGGAAAGCCCGTAGCTACGGAATCCGGCTAGCCTTGGCATTGAGAATCGACGGACCAAGTGCGTCAAAATGTTTCGGTCCAACAGCATCGATTTCAGTCCAACTAAAACAACGTACTATGCATATAGCACCATAAATGCCCCTGATAAGGGCGAGGTCGGTGGTTCAAGTCCACCCAGGCCCACCATTCAAATCACCAGTAAATACGCGGCCATTCTCACTTTTCCTACTTCTGGGAATATCTCTCAAAAAACCGATTTGTCAACCATTTGTCAACTTGTCGGGTAACTGTACGCCACTGCACTCAAGCCGTTCTGGGTCTTCGTGTCGGCCATCACTGTCTCCGAAAAAGAAAAAGGGCCGAAGCCTCGCCCCTCCTCCTCATCCTCGCGAGCGCCACTCGATTGGTAAGAGCATTCCGAATGCCCATCGCGGGAATTGCAGCCCACGGTCTCACTGAACTCCTCTTCCCACCATCAATTATTATGGGCAACACTACAAAGCTGACGCCGCTCCGGAATGAACCAGAGGGCAGCTTGCGGTAAAAGATTCGCGCGCTGAAGTATCTCCAGGCAGAGGCAATTCACCAAGGATCGGGTTCAGGTGATGTCGGGGCAGTGGCAGGCGCGGGAGGAGATTCGCGACCGAATGCTCGGCCCGTTGGAGGGCTCACGACTTCAGAACATGACTTCTCCCGCGTTCAACCTGAAGCCTGCCATCGACGGGTCCAGCTGGACCTTGTTCTGAAATCCGGGGCACCTTGCTTCAAAAGTACTGATGCACTGCTTTGCGGCATGGATGCCGACGCTTGCCTCATCGTAGGTGAAATTGTTGGCTCCCGCGTGTACGGCTGCGTTGCGCTTCGTGTAAAGATCGGACTCCCAAGTGTTGAACGCTCCCGAACCGACAAAGGCCTGATACGCGTGTCCGTTGTCTCGACAGTATCGTTGGGTCCAGTCATCGAGTCGTCTGAGCTTATCTTTAACTCCCCAGTACCTACGATCATTTTCCAACGTTTGTTCTATCTGGACCTGAGTTTGGCCGTAATGGATCATCAATTTAGTCAAAAGATGCACGCCGTGCACTTCCACCGCAGTTTCCGCGTGCACGATGGCGAGCCGATAGTCCCGGATTCGTTGTAAGTAGGCAAGAGCTTCGAGAATGAGCGCGTAGCTGAGGGGCAGAACATAGTCTTCCGTGATAAAAGCTCTGAAGGTCTGGAGGGGAGCGCCAGTGATTGGACTCCTGGGGCCCAAAAGCTCATACGAATTCATGCGCAGAATATTAGCTGCGCCGTGCCCGAGCTGAAGGTTGAATCGACGGCCTGCTTGGAGAGTGGCGAAAAGCGCGTTCACATCGCGGCCACGCTCGTTTGCCTCTAGAGGGCTGGTGTGACACTGCGTAAAGTAGAAGTTTCTTTCCATCGACACAAGAGAGATCCGGTAATCTTGGTTGATGGCTCTATATTTGTCTAGAAACGGGTTCAGTATTTCACATGCGCGACGAAAAACAGTGTTCTGATCCGCAATCGAGTTAATGTCGTCCGCGAGGTAGGTCACCGTTGCCTCTGAGAAGCACTTAGCCTCGATATAGCCGCCGTCATTTCCTGTGTTTACGTTCAGGGTAAGAATCTGCGGTCCATTTGTCAGTTTGCTCGCCATGGCGTAGTTGCGGTTTTCCCGTGGACGCGGGGGGCCGAGGAGCTCTTGCTGTTGGTTTTGAAACGCTCCTGGACCCGTAATTCGACCTGTCCTGAAGAAAGCTCGCGTGCCGTTTTTAGCCGAGACGGTCACTACGGCGATGCCTTTTTGAGGATCATATGTTGTGTAATGGTCGTCGGGGACGGAAATCGGAAATGGCACGTCGAAAATGACTGAGATGAATCCGGGAATGCGGAGAGGGGCGGCGGGTGGGTTGGCCACGTGTTCCTCGCGGTGTTTACTCCAAGGATTATAGGCCAACTTGGTCCTCGCCGTACCGTCGGATGTCGCGCGCGACTTTTGACAGGCCCTATGCCTCAGACACTGCGGCTGCGTCGCTTGACTGATGTGGAGATTCTGAGCCTAGTGCGTAAGAATCATCATGTGCTGCCGCCAGAGCCCTTCGCCAGGCTCGAGACGTTGGATGAGGTTTTGGTGCGACTTTTCGGGGAGATCCCAGCTGCACGACCTGCTCGGCCAGGATGACGCGGGAAGGATTCGGGTATAAGTCATGGTGCATCGCTCTGTTCTAACTCGTCTGCAAAGAAGTCTGCTCGTTGAGTTGGCGGAGATCGCCGAATTGGCCCGCCTCGATTACGCGAATATTCTCGATTACGATTCGGAAGAGCGGACACCGCGGTTGCGGTTGATGAAGAATCAGATCGTCAGGAGCCAGATCATCGCGGACTATACTTTTGTAGACGAGATGTTGGGATCGGCGATATGCCATTATTTCTTCGGGAAAAAGATGGGCTTCATAAAGCTATGGAGGACCAAGAAGTTCAGGACATTCAACTACTACGTCCTGGAGGTGCTTAGCCTCACGGAGAAATTGAGATTCGTTAAGGCGATTACGAAAGTTCCGAAGCCAGTTGCCGCGGATATCGAAGCCCTGAACGCATTGCGTAACGGCCTGGCCCACGCTTTCTTTCCGGAAAATCTGCGCTCGGCAAAACCTATCTACAAGGGGAAGGACATTTTTTCGCGCGACGGCCTTAAACGCTTTATTGAAGACATGAGCAGAGTGTCAAATTTCTTTGTCAGCTTTAATTTTGGAGTCCGCCGTCGATCTGCTTCGAACAACCTGCGGCAAGAAGCGGAAGGCGCGGCTCTTCGGTCGAGCTCGAATACAGACGCAGTTCAGCTATGAGTGACGATTTGCGGCAGCGGCTATTTCATGTATTGAGTGGAGAATTTGTTCAAAGGTGGGAGCGGCTCCAAAAATCATGGCAGCTGTGTTGTCGTAGTCGCGGCGGAGTCTCTCCAACATGCGTGCATTAGGCTCGATCGCGAAGGAGCCGGGCTTTGCCGAGGCGAGATCGAGATCGGGACGATTAAAAAACATTTTCGCGTGTCGAACACAATCGCCAGCCAGCTTGAGGTCGGCAATCGCGGCCGCAGCGATGCCACCCGACTGGTGGAGGCAATGCAGGTCGTAGTAATGCCTTGAGATTCGCTGCCCTTCTTGACGAAGCTCGCCACGTATTTCGTACCAGCGACGAAGTCCGTGAATGATAATGATCTTGTCCCAGAGGGTTCGAGACGGCTCTATGGTTGTCACGCCCGGCACAGAAATATCGAGCTTACTGAGATCCTCGGCAACGTAAGGACGAACCGTCGTTTCGGTGTGCGGGTCGAGCGCCGATTTTCCTCCGCATTCGATGCGCACCGCAGGCCGAATGTAACCTTCCTTACCACCTATGATCGTCGGATAGAAGACGAGCAACGTTTGCCCGTCCGGGTCCGTATCATCGAGTTGGACTCGGCCCTTCTCCCCAACGAACTCAGCAACCCGCGCAGCCAGGCCTTCACGCAAAACGCCTTTCACCCACACTTGGCATGCATCGCGAATCGCATCGAGTTTCGCGTTTCTTTTCTTCCCGCTCAGCGCCTCCAGTTCTTCAACAGTCGCCGCTTGATTCAGGTCCTCGCGAAATGCGGTGATATCGATGTCTTCCGAAAACCGGTTGATTAGTCCGTACGCCTTCGACAGAGAGGTTCCGCCCTTGAACAGCAGACGGGGCCCGCCGGCGGGCAATCCGTGATACAGCACATCCAAAGTCCAGCAGACCCAGAAATCCTTTTCGATGTACTGCACGTTAGCGCCAAGCCTCTGCGATGCGGCCAGAAACGTATCGACGCGATCCTTCTCGGATGCAGAGAAAAACTGTTCGAATCCTTCGTTCAACTTTTCACCTCCGAATTGAACGCTGGCTCTGATTTTTGAATCAGCTTCGCCACGAATTGCTGCATCCAGATGGGTAGGGCCGAAAAGCCTCTTTGCAAGTCGTCCCGAATGGCGCTTCCACCGATGGGGTCGTCAAGCACTTTTCGCAATATTTGCATGGCCCGCTGGCGCTCGTTCGCATCGCGAAGAATGTCTTGCATCCAGTAAAGCGCCTGGACGATCTGCATCGCGGGGCGGCCTGCCCAGAACAGGCGGCTGGGCGCGGCCGTTTTGAAATGGATCGTTTGATTTCCCAGTCGAATTGGGCTTAGGCGCGCATCCACCAAGACCTCAATTCGCGCGGGCACAGCCGTCGTCAAGCCCAGCTCATTCGCCGCGGTCATTCCGTCGAGCAACAGCCTCACTTTGTCGCGGCGAGCCACGGCTTGGATCACTGCCCGATAGTCCGGGACTGTTGTTTTTCCAGTGAGTTCGTTTTGTGTGGGGCGATCATACAAACCTCGGTCGATGCGTCGAAGGTCCCTCGTCGCCACCAAGCGCTGCAGCACTTTGTCTAGCGCAGCTCTGCCGCCAAGGGCGGCCAAATCGCTTGCCGTCCACACTTGGTTTTCTGCGGATTCCAGAATCTGCTTCAGCACTTGGCTTTTGAGGTCAGTGCCCTTTGTTTTTCTCATTAGGTATCCTTACTGTCCGAAATATACCTCATTTTTCGGACAATAACCACAAAGTCCGAACAATACCTCATTCTTCGGACAATAAAAGCACTTGACATCATATGCATACGTTGTCTACCATGCGTCATGGCCGACCTCTCCGACCTAATTAAGAAAAAGCGTCAAGCCCGCCAAATGTCTCTTCGTGACCTTGGCCAGGCCCTTGGCGTCACGGCTGCCTACATTGCGGACATCGAATCGAACCGCCGCCTCCCAAGCCCAGACCTCAAACAAAAACTGGCTGCAGCCCTCGACATTCCCCTCGACGATCTCGAGGAAGCTGACAATCGTCTTTCCCCCGATCTTCACGACTGGGTCGAAGAGCGACCTCAAGTCGTAAATCTGCTTCGTTCTCTTCGAACGTCGCCGCAGTCGGAGAAACTCGTGCAGCGCCTGAACCGGTTTCTCAAGCGCCACAATCCGCCCCCGGCTCGTGGCTTTCTTCTCACGTGGGAGTCGGAACTCCGCGCCATGGCCTCAGAGGCATCCGCTTGGTCCATCGAAACGGGTGGAGACCTTTTCGGTCGCTGGCAGGATATTCCAACTCTGTTCCTCGCTACCAAAGCCGGCCCGAATGCAAAACGCGACCATGCCCATTTTCGCCTCGACGTTGAATACCTGCGAGGTCTCAGTGAAGATCTAGCCACAAATTGGGCTCTCCGTTATTTCGGCGACTGGCACTCCCATCACCGCCTGGGGCTTACGCGGCCTAGCGGCGGCGATCAAAAACGAATCGTGAATCTCGCCGCGCGCAATCAATTCCTGGGCATGACGGAAATCATCATCACACTCGAAGAGGGACGCGATGAACCCGTCGTTCGGATTCATCCCTGGATCTACGAACTGCCAAGTGATGACGCACAGCCTTACCCATTGCGTGTAAGGGTGCTGCCGGGCATTAGCCCGATTCGTCAAGCTCTCCTTGCAAGGCGCGCATTGCCGGAACAAGAGTTGTTCATCTGGGAAAAGATCTCCCTGAGCCGCATTCGGATCGGAACCGATTCTGCTGCGCCTACGCTCGAACCGCCATCCGAAGTCGACCCTACAACCAGGGAGCAAATGATCGCACACCTTGCAGAAGCGCTACGCGAGGCCAGCGGCGATGCAGTCGAAGTTCATGGCACAGCATTCGGCTGCGTAATCGTGGCCAACCTGAACAGCAAGCAATGTCTCGGATTCGCTCTCGGCGCCACTTGGCCTATGCCGGTACTCGAAGTCCATCGCATTGATCGAACCGCCGGAACCACAGAGCCAATTCCGGTGCCGAGCGGCATCGTCGCTCCCGACATCAAGAGCATTCTCGAAATCTTCAACGCACAAACACGGCATGGGAAAGGGTCAGCGAATGTGGACAACTGAGCAGCATCAGCGGCTGGCTTTGGAGCACCGGCTCCTACAGCACGAGGGGTTCGGCCAGTTCAGCATCTACTGGGATCAAAACGACGCGACCTACCACGGGGAGGGCGTTGCGACGACGAACTCTGGGGGGAAGTACACTCTCTACCTCGTAATTCCCAACAATTTCCCCTACGAGCGCCCTTCTCTCTATATAACGGCCCCTCTCCCGCTATTGACCTACTACGGACGGTCACTCTCGGATCTCGGATACTCGCACGATATGCACACGCTCCCACCGTCTAACGGCTGCATTCAAATCTGCCACTGGCGAGATGCCCGCTGGCACTCAAGCATCCTGCTCCACAAGGTTTTCTTGAAGGGCATGATCTGGCTTGAGGCCTACGAGCAGCATCTCGCCACCGGCCGACCACTCGCCGAATTTGTTTCCACCATGGCAGGTACACTATGACCAATCCCGATCTGCAACAGCAGCAGATGATCCGCGACGCAATGAAGGCCATTGCGGAGCGCAAACCAGGACGAAGCAAACTCGTCTACAACAAAGAAAAACGGACCATCGAAGCTGTCGCCGACAACGCGCAAAATCCTCGCGCCCTCAATATCACTGCGGAGGACGCCGACATGTTCGCAGTCGCGACGCTGTCTTCTGAATGGTTACGGACACAATGGTCCGAGATTCAGCGCAGCGGATCTGCACCTCTGGAATTAAGTTCCTGGGATGATGGCGATGCCTTTACCCAAGTACAACTCGGGCCGCAGTCGGCCCCCACAACTGTATCTGGGGCAATCTCGCTAAACGCGCGTACTGCGGTAGAAAGCCAAGCCGAAGTACAAATCGTTCTGAGCAAGGACGGGTCTGCGGACCACGAAGGTGCGCTCTTCGATGCTCCTGACGGTGGCACGTACACGGTCGCTGGCGTTCGCCGCATCGGGGACAAGAAAGAGCGCGTCGAAATAAACCTCGTCGAAGTGCAACCTGCCCTGGCAAGCCGCCGATCAGCGATATTGGAGACTGACGTTCTGCGCGAAAAGTCCGCCCTGGGTATCGGTCTCGGCACGGGCGGCGCTCATGCAGTCATTGAACTCGCGAAGTGCGGTGTTGGACACTTCACGCTAGTCGATCGTGACAGATTGTCCGTGGGAAACGTCGTCCGCCATCCGGGCGGCATTTCCCAAGTTGGCCGCCGCAAAGTCAATGTCGTGCGCGATCTTATCCTGGAAAAGAATCCAGACGCACACGTGACCGTAGTACCCGCCGAAGTCACCTTCGAAACACAGGAACAGATGAAAGAACTTATTTCCAAGTCGGATGTGGTCCTGTGCGGCACTGACAATCGGCCCAGCAAACTTCTGGTCAATAAGCTTTGTGTGGATGCCGGTGTCGTTGCGATCTATGGAGGTTCATTTCGCCGCGCCTACGGAGGACAAGTCTTGCGCGTGCGTCCGCGTCAATCGCCATGTCACGAATGTTTTATTGACGCGATGCCAGAGGAGTCCGCAGACGTTGAAATTTCGACCGTTACTGACGCTGCCGAACTTGCCTATTCGGACCGGCCAGTGACCGTTGAACCGGGTCTGTCGCTTGACGTTCTACCCATCGCGAACATGGTCGCTAAACTTGCTCTTTTGGAACTCGTCTCCGATACCTCCAGTTCGCTCAAATCGCTGCGGCGTGACTTCGACGCGCCCTGGTATCTCTGGCTGAACCGTGCCGAGCCGGAAACGCAATACTCCAATTGGCCACCGCTCAGTGAGAGCAGCGATGAGATGACCATCAATCGCTGGTATGGAATCTATTTTGATCGCGAACCCGGGTGCCCCGTTTGCGGCGGTTTCTTCAGCGTCGTCGCGGCCGCTCACGGCCTCGATTTGGCTTCGCTCGGGAAGGTTCCAGTGGCGCCCGCGGGGACGAAGAAGCCATGGAGCTAGTTTCCGACTTCAAGGCGTACCTTTCTTCGATCGAACCTCCCGCGGAGGAAGTTTCCGCCGCGAAGACCGCGCATCTGGAGGTGCGCGAAATTGTGCGCACGGATCCCGAATCGAAAGAGGCACACAAGGAAACATTTCTCTCAGGTTCTTATGCGCGCAGCACCGCCATCAACGACATCAACGACGTGGACGTGATCTGCATCCTGGACATCGACCGATACAATACCCAGGCTGAAGTCGTCCTTGCGTGGGTCGAGGCGATTTTGGCGAAACACTACGACAATCCAAAGCGTCAAGGCCGCTCCATCGGCGTCAAAGCGAAAAACGGAGTCTGGCTCGACATCGTCCCAGCGACCCCCATCTCCGCCGATGACGGGCCGCTCTGGATTCCCGACCGTGAGGCTCGTGAATGGGTGCAGACACATCCCCGAAGCCAAATCGCCGCAGCCACAGCCAAGAACAAAGCAACGAACGGATTCTACGTGCAAGTGGTAAAGCTGCTGAAAGCTTGGCGCGATCGCCTGCCGAATGAATCCTGCAGGCTCAAATCCTATATTCTGGAAGCCCTTATTTACGCGACGATTGGCTTTCCCTCATCTCACGCCATTGCGATCGTCAATGTGTTGGAAGGAATTGAACGTTCGTATGGGATCTACCGAAACTCCGGGGTCGTTCCTGTCATTCCAGATCCGGGCTACAGCTCCGTCAACGTCGCCAAACGCTTGTCGCCGGAGGAATTCACCGACTTCATGACCCAGGTCAAAACGGCCGCGGCGACCGCGCGGAAGGCTTTCGATGATCAAAACGAATCCTCCAGCCGAAGGCTGTGGCGGCAACTTTTCGGCCAGAATTTTGGATAACTCACAATGGCTCGACCGAAAAAAACAAAACGTTCCCCGAAGTCCAGCGACCGCGGATCGCTGCTCTCCCCCGAAGCCATGGGCGGAATCAACGCCGCCAAAGGATTCGACTTCCAAACGCGCTACGCCGCTTGTCACCTTCCGCTGTGGCTGCTCGAAGCAGGCTTCCATCAGGTGTTCTTCGAGGGCACCGGTGATGTCGACATTCGTTACTCCCAGGGCGGCAAATCGTCCCGGGTTCATGTTCAGGTGAAAGATCATGACGTGGCTCCGTCCGAATTCAAAGCCGTCATCGAAAGCTTCAAGAAGCGCAACGGAGAATTTCCGGGTGTTTATCAATGTTTTCGACTGGTGTGTCCCTCTCTCTCGGCCGCGTTGCGGCCAGTCGAAACAGGACTTGCTCGCCTCCGGAACGCGAAACCGTTCTATGACGACAAGCCAGAAGCGCTCGACGCAACCGAAAAAGACCTCCAGAAAAGACTCCGAAGCAACGGTCTCGGCGAGCACATCGATTTCATCGAAGCCAAGGTCTTTGTCGAGGTTGGTCACGGGGATTTGCATCACGAAGAGCGAGCGGTGGAGCTCTTCATCGCGCGTGTGCTCCAGCACCCGGACTATTCCCGGCGGCTCCGTGAGATGGTGCAACCCGCGTTCGCCAAATTGAGACTCGCTATCGACGCGAAGAGAGGCGCAGTCCTTGAACGAAAGGAAATTGAAGCCCTCTTGCAAGCCTCGATCGGCTCGGCTGTTCTTTCGGAGCCAGCTATTACGGTCTACATTCACAACTGGACAAAGGAGATATTCGACCTCCCGGCAGATCACGAACTCGATTGGACCTCATACTTTGACCGGGCTACTCGTCGCGTTCCCACACCCGAAGTGTGGCAGAACGAACTCCTGCCGCAATTGGCTGCCCTTAAACAGCGCATTCTGAAGGAGCGACCGGAGCGCCATATCCAATTTCGCGGCAAGTGCGCCCTCTCGACGGGCATCGCCGTGGGAACGCAGTTTCCCGCGGTCGGGGGCTGGACGTTCGAGATGCCACAACCCCCCGCGAAGGACCTATGGAGATCCGATGCGAAACCCACTCAGGGCTACGATTTGCGCGTTGAGCTCGAGGAAGGAAGTCCGAACGGCATCGATTTGATGCTAGCCCTGAACATTCGCGGAGATGGTCGCCAGGACGTGAAACGGTACATTGAATCGTCCGGTCAATCCGCAAAGCTGTTCGCATTCATGTCGCCGTCCACTCAGGGATCTCAATCCATTGGCGGTTCAGAAGATGCTTGCGCGTTCGCCCAATTGGTGCGCGACCGTATGGGCCAACTGGCGAAGGCCCACTCACTCCAAAGAACCCGGCTCTTCTTCTACGGACCGCTCGCTCTTGCGGTTTTTCTGGGTCAGCAGTTAACATCCGCAGGTGAAATTCAACTTTTTGAATATCAGGACCCTGGATATCTTCCGAGTTGTAGCTTGCGAACGTAGTTGACTGGTGAAAGAGGCACCTGGACTCTGGTGGCTCTCCGTAGCGTGGCTTGTTTGCTGGACATCGGATAGCAGGCCATCAGCCTTTGGTTTCAACGGCTACGTCAGTTTTTCGTTCGAGCCATTCACGCAGAGCCTTCTCTGTTATCAGCCGGCAACGCCCCACTCGGATTGTAGCCAGGTCTTTGTGTTGGATCGCGTAGTAGAGGAACCGAAGAGAAAGGCCAGTCACCTCAGCGGCCTCCCGCGGTCGATACGCCACTCGCGGTAGATTGCGGTTCATGTCTCATTCCCTTTCTTGGCCGGATACCCACCTTCATTCCCGAACCATCCGCCTACAGCCCAGTCTCACCTTGAACATGCTACTATACATATAGCACCATGAAAAGCCCTTTCTTTTGAGGCCGACTATTCTTCTAGGGTTGCTTTTGGTGTCGTGATTCACGGGCGGGTTATTGTGAAAGCAGCGAAAAGGGGAAACCGTTTTAGTTCTTCTTCCGAAAGTGAATCAGTCGAAAGATTCTCTTCGGCCGTCTTTGGCAGGCACAGGACAAATGGTTCAAACGCTTCCCGCAGCATCGCCCCATATTTCTTTCGGTCATATCCGAACCATCCTTCCCAAAGAGCGAAGGCGCGAACGCGGTCATTTGGCACGGAGGACTCAGCGTCCGTGATGACATATTCAACGGTTTGTCCGGGCCGTAGTTTTACGCCGTTGCCAAAGAGTTGCTGTGCAGCAATCGCAGTGATACCCGCTTTCTGATAGTCGCGGGGCTCTTTCGTGATGCGTTTGCTGACGATGAGTTCCCGGATGTCCACATCTCCGCTCGACAAACGCTCTTGGTAGTTCGCCAGGACCATCCGTGCGGCTTCGATCTTGTGAAGATACGAGTCAAAGTCGTGCGCCTCGGTAAGGATCGCCAATACTTCGTGCTGCATCCGTGACAGTATGGGTGGCGTGTCATGGCGACGGCATTCGAGGCCCCGGACTTTCAATTCGCCATCTTCGCCAACCGCAAAGAAACGATTCGGTACAGGCACATCTGCATATTGCTTCGAGGGCAGAAAAACGACATAGCGGTACACGGACTCAATTGCGAGTGGGAGGCGGGTTCTTGTTTCGATTTCGCTAGCCAACCGCTCAAAGTCTTCTCGCGTGGCTCCTTCCTTCCAAACATAGAGCGAGTCTACTAAAGCATGGATAAGTTGAAACCCATAGTTTTCCGCAATCTCCTTTGCAACGAGAAGGGTTTCGCGCGCTACGGCATTGATGGCTTCGTGGGCTTCGATTTTTCCGAAACGAGCGTTCTTGTAGCCTGTGTAACCAAAGCAACAAACGAGGAGCCATTTCATGGAGTCGCGTTGCAGTTTGAATCGCAGCGCGGCGTCCGCCGAAGACGCCTTCTGCAATTTCTTGAGTTCGCTGCGCTTGGCGATCAGGCGTTCGACGACTCGGCTGGTGATGCCTCGCCTTTTTTCGCAGATGCGGTATCCCAACTCAGGAATGCGAGGAGCGTCGGGACAGCACGGACAGTTGACCGTTTCGGGCGAGATGTTGAACCGCGCCATGATGCTCGGGAACTGGCTGACAAAGTCGAGTTCCGCAACGTTTGCGGTGAAGCCGAGTTTCGGCACAAACACAAGGCCGCCGCGGTCGGCGCACAAAAGTTCATCGGGATGTTTGGGATCTTCGGGTTCGGCTTTCTGTTCGGGAATGAGCACACCGTCGCGATGGGCGAGTTCCATTTGCATGTAGGAAATGCCGGTGCCTGTTGTTGTGCGAGCCGCGTATTGAATGGGAAGTTTGGTAATGCGGGCCAGTTCCCAAAGCCCGGCGAAATCGCATTTCTCTGAAATGAAAGAATTCTGCTTGTCCACATGAATGCGGCCAAAGAGGGTGGTTGCGCTCGCCTTGAACAAAATTCTTCCGTAACTTGTGTAACTGCGTCCTTTCGATTGCTGAACGGGTGCCGACGCGTCTCGATTGAGCGGTAGCGAAAACTTCAAGCGTTCCGCCTGCTGGCGAAGCAGCGGCAGGATGGTAGAGTCGCCCCATTCGGAAAGAATCACATCAGGGTCTTCCCTCTTGACCAAGTTCGCAAATCCCAGCGCGGGAGGTTCGCCCGCTTCGTCAAGTTCCCAGCACGTTCCGTCCATTTCAATTTCCAGCGCCGCGCGGCGGCCATGCGTGGGATCGATGCGTGAAAGTCCTGCGAGCCGAATCTGCATGATCTTGAGCGGCGGCATTTCGTAATTGAGGGACCATTCATCATCCTGGCATTCGATGGATTGGATTTTGCCTTCATCGTCTGTTTCGACTTCGATGTATGCCAGAGGAAAAATCCGTTTCTCCCAGCAGTAGAGCGACGCCACCATGAGGTCGCTGTTGTAGAGCTGTAAGCGCGAGTCGCGTTTGTGGACCCAGCGTCCCCAGCCCATAAAATCCGTCGGGCAAAGAACGGAAACTTCGAGAACGATGCGCGGCGCATTCAGCCACAAATCCGTCCGCTCGGTAAATCGCGTCCGTAATTCCGTGGTTTGGTTTCGAGCGGCGTCCTGTAACTGGACGAGTCTTTCATGCTCTCCTGAAACGTAAAACGCCGGCGCGAAGCTATCGGTCAAACGGTAGTGCGACTGGTTGCGGTCGATCAGCCATAACGTCATCCCCTGTTTGTTCGGGTAGAGGTCGAGAATCCACCCTTGTCGCAATTTCACAAAGCACCCCCGCGTTCTGCAAAACTTTCTCCACGGCGTTGAGCCGTTTTTCCTGGTCGAGGGCAATGCAAAGAAGGATGGCCTCCATAGGGTTGTCGTGGCATTGGTAGGTGGCGGCCTGCGTGTAGTACCGCACGCGGAGAAAGAGGCGGTCGAAATGCTCGTGGTCTTCCCGCCGTAACGCACGCCGGAATTTCTTCCAGCGTTCCGCGGCCTGTTGAATCAATTGAACAAATGTAGGGACGGTTCTGCCCATGTTGCACCTTGCACTTTCCGTTTAGACAGATAGGAGCGGTAGTTTCTTTTCGCAGGTAAACGAAAGGGAGCTTTCCGGGCCGGTTTCGACTTTCAGGATGTGGTCTGCCTGGTTGCGGAGCTTTTTAAAGAAATCATGCCGCTTCGTCTTGAACGAAGTAGCATCCGAAAAAACCGCAATGGAAAGCGAAAGCGGGGCAAGTTCGCGCAAACCTTCGAGCGCGTGTTCAAGCGACGCGCGCGCTGGCCGGTCCTGCACATCCTCGTCGAAATACAAGTCCGGCAACGCCGTGACGATCAACACGTCGGCGGAAAACTTCGCAATCTCTTTGGGGACACGCCGGATGAGTTCGGTCAGTTGAAAACAGGTGAAAGCGCGAGCAACGCGAATGAGGTTATTGAACACGGATGGTTCGAGGGCGCGTTCCCTGGCAAAGCGGGCGATGAGCAGCGGACTGATCTGGTTCGCGCCGTCTAGATACAAAACCCGCTTCTGGTGAAGCAGAATCCTCGGCAAGAAATAATGCGACAGCCGCTGGATTTCGGGGCAGCCGTAAAAGACGGTGAGGGAGTGGTCGGGCAAAATCCACGGGTTGGGGATTGCTGGTTGTTCCGTCTTCGGTACCGCAATGGGTAAGCTCATAACGACGTGCCCTTGGCCCTCGATGCTGATAGGATGGTAGGCGAACAAAAGGCGAAAAGTCAAGAACGCCCCTTTCCGCGATTGCAGGAGGTTTGCCAATGGCAGAAAAATCGTCAGTGCCGAAAATCAGGGTTGGCCCCGCAGGATGGTTATATAAGGACTGGATTGGGATCATCTACCCGAAGCGAAAGCCGGCACATTTTCACGAAGCGACTTTTCTGGCGAACTACTTCGATACGATTGAGCTGAACGTTACGTTCTACCGGGCCGTCCCGGAGCACACAGCGCAGGAGTGGATAGAGCGAGTCGCGCACAACTCCGATTTCGTATTCACGGCTAAGCTATGGCAGGAATTTACTCACAACCGACACTTGAGCGTTGAGAATGAACGGATTTTCCGTCCCGCAATGGAGGCTTTGCGGGACGGGGGAAAACTGGGAGCCCTGCTTGCTCAATTTCCGTGGTCGTTTAAAAACACGAAGGAAAACATCGTGTACTTGGATAAGGTCATCGAGCGGTTCGGAGATTTTTCGCTCGTCATCGAAGTGCGGCACAGTTCGTGGGACAGGCCGGAGTTTTATTCCTGGCTAGCAGAGCGCAACATCGGCTTCTGCAATATCGACCAGCCCATCATCGGGCGTTCCCTCAAACCCGGCGAAAAAACAACCAGTCCGGTTGGGTACGTGCGTTTGCATGGGCGCAATTACAATGAGTGGTTCCGCGAACGACCGGACGGTGAAATGAGCGAGCAGCGATACAACTATCTCTACTCTGACGAAGAGCTGGGGCCGTGGCTCGAACGAATACGAGTTTTGGAGGGCAACACATCGGCGATCTACACAATTCTAAACAATCACTTTGAAGCTAAAGCGCTCGTAAACGCATTTCAAATTATCCACGGGCTTACAGGAAAGAAACTGGACATCTCTGAAGATATGATCGAGCGCTATCCGATACTGGAAAAGATTGCGTCATCGCGATCCAAGACGCCTTCCCTGTTTTGACCGAAGAGCGGAATAGAGAGCCTTGCTCCAGGTGCGCTGATGTGGTGGTTCCGTCGTAGATTACATACACGGCAACATCCAAGAAGTGGTATCCTCTCCTCGTTTTTGCAGACAATATTGACCACTGTCCCGACCAAAATCCCATTGCGTCTAACCGATTTTCATATGCGCACTGGTCGCAGATGAGCGTTGCGGTTGGAGCGACTTGAGGTGCCTGTGTTCTCTCATTGGACCTACATTCTTATCGGCGAGGACAAGACCGGAAAGACATCATTTCAAAGAAACCTAGTGTCGCATCTGTGCGGTAAACGCTATGCTCATTTACGGCGCAATATCGTCACGGATATTGCGCACCCCCGCGCGCCGCGAGGCTTCGCCACGATATTCACATGCAATCGCAGCTTTCAAGAAAAGCGTTCTGAATACAAATCGATTCGCTATTACTTCAAGCATTTCTTCAAGGATGCTGATGTATGCGTGCTGTCATCCCATACTCGTGGCAAGTCGGCTGAAGAAATCGCTGAGATGATTCGGATGCTGAAACGACGTTGCTACAACGTCGGTGGAGTATTTTGGAGCAATGCGTTCAACGATGAAGCAAAGGACATTACACTTTTACCTTGGAACGAAATTCTGTGGCTGGAAAACCCGACCTTGAGTAGTTCTACTGAAATCAGCGCGCAACTTGACAATATCGCGAAAGACTTTTCGGAACTCTTGATTGCGAGGGCCAATGTGCAATGACCGCTCGGCTATCCGTCTTTCGTGCCTAGTCCGGGAATAACAGCCGAGTTTGAGTGTCGGGAGCTAAATGAATGGTCCTATAAAGGTGTTCGACCGCAACCCCAAGGACTGCGAGGCTAAAGAGATCGGAGATTTCATGGCTCTTGTTCTTGCAGGGGGCGAGGTTACTGCCGCTGGCTTGGAAGATCGAATTCGTTCTGCGGCGCGGCTTTTCTTTCTCGATGTAGGTTGTTGCCTATGTGGCATTGCTGCACTTAAGTGCCCAGAAGAGGGCTATCGAAAAGGTATCTCCAACAAATCGGGTGTCCCTCTCTCGGAAGCGGAATATCCTTTTGAGCTTGGGTGGGTCTTTGTCATGCCGAGTGCGCGTGGTAGGAAATTCTCTCAAGACTTGACACGCACGGCCATCGCCGTCGCAGGGGACAAAGGCGTGTTTGCAACTTCACGTACTGACAACATCGGGATGCACTCTTCACTTGCAAAGTGTGGCTTTTTACCGACAGGCGCTCCCTATCCATCTACAAGGGGAGAATACAAGCTTCAGGTTTTCGTGCGGCATGGCAGCCGGCAAGAAACTTCGGGGGACGCGCCGCTCACAGCATCGTGACCCATCCATCTTTGCGAGCGTCTACTCCAGCAACGAGCATTTGGAAATTACTTCGGCCAGTCAGTGAGCATGTGTTTTCCGTCCAAGAACAATCGGTCGGCGTCGAGGACCTTCAGCAGCCAACCTGTGCGCGGGCATTTGGCTAAAATGGCATTCGCTGCGCTCAACCTGGCCGGTATGTCGTCAATCGACCATCCCTGCCGATAGACGCTAAGCAAGACCCGGACTCTTTCCCACAATTCAAGTACAGCAGTCTTCGTGATGATTCGGATCGCACCTGCGGAAGACTTGGCAGCTCCATCGATGGTGGTGAGGTGGGTAATGATCGTGCCGCGAGTTGAATATCCAAGTTGTCCAAATTCCACGATTGCGCGATTGAGTTGATTGTGTGCCTGTCCCAAGTAACTTGGAGTAATCTCCGCCCCAGCCGAGTGCTCTATTTTCGCCTCAAACGTGATCAGCTCTTTGGAGTTTCCAAAAGTGCCTCTCCATCTGTTATCAGTCGCCGCCTTATATTTAGGCCGTGCCGCCTGGTAGCCGAGCAGGTTCCCAAGCTTCTCCAAACCCTCGCAGTATTCGTCGTGGTTCTCACTGTTAAGCGAAGCAGATATTCGCTCACAATATGAGTCAAATTTTGGTCCCTTTACTCCCATTTTTTCCAGGTGATCGTCAAAACTTCTTATCAACGCGGTAGCATACTCATTGGGGGCTTGTTGAGTCTTAGCTGTTTTTGCTGTTCGGACACGATTTACCGAAGCTCGCAACCGATTAAACCATGAGGATATTCCGCCGCGCTTGATCGCTTCTTCCGCAAGTTCAAGTGTTCTTGCAAGCGCTATAGGATCGCCCAACAGAGACTTGAGATACACGGCCTTCGCCCAATTCCATTTCCAGAAAGCGCCGATCTCGACAAGGTTGCCGGCTTCGCATGCAGTCCAACATTCCTCGAATCGATCCGCAGCCAAATCGTAATTCTGATTGCCGAGCGCTGCCCATCCGAAAACCTCATTTGCGGAACTATCAATGAGCGTGGACACCGGTTTCAGTGTGGGAAGCATATCCTTGTATTTCTGGAGTTCCGCATCGTAATCGGAAAAATCCTCTTTCAAGAATGCTCGAATACGCTTGCAGAGATCTTTCTCGGGAATCTCAGCAAGATCCTGGGCCATATCAATTTCCGCCACCATATTTGTAGGGACACTTTCACGGTTTGCGTCTCGCCCGAAATATGTGGCGAAGCGTTTGTCCGCTAGGACATAGACACCGAAATCAGAATCGTCTCTATTGCACCTGCCGAGCGCTTGAACAATGCGCTGGTTCAATCGCCTTCGCATGAAACCAGCATCACGAAGATATGCTGAGATAAACTCCTCTTGCGCATTGATAGCGCGTGGTAGAGTGGTGAGCACGACCAAACGACATTCGTCACCACGGAAATCCATTCCATCAAAACGGCCTCCAACAAATAGGTGCCCCTTTTCAGATGCTTTGAACTGGTCAATTTCGTCGCCAAGTGCAGTCAGAAGCCAAGTAGGGTGACCGACCAACCCATTTCCATTGAGCCATTGCGACACAATACCCTTGTACTTCTCCGCTTCTGCTTGGCTGGAACAAAGCCAAACGCTTTTGGGGTGAATTTTGAGCACAGTGAGCAGAGCAACTTCGAGCCGATGAGGAATGTCGCTTTCTTGTTCTTCCAGGCGATTCATCACAACGAGCCGTCTTCCCGCTGTCTTTTGGGAATGAGCGGGATCGACGGGAATTTTCACGATCTGCCGAACCCCGAGACGGCGGCTGACGTCGCCGGGGTCACCGATTGTTGCGCTTACGTATAACCGCTGCTTCGTGTCTTGATAATGGCTAAATCCAATGAGCGGATATATGTAAGGCCTGATCCAGACCTGGTCTACGCCGAAATAGAAATTCGCCTCTCGAAGAGAATTCCTCATCCTCTTCCAGCGAAAAGCCAAGTCGGTATCCGTCTTTATCGCCGGTGAGGCATCAATGATCTCCCGCACGCGGTCCGCAATCGCGTCTTGGTCGATAAAAGAAAGTAACTCCGGTGGTGTACCTGATGTGGAGGAATTGGGAGCTAGAGCGTCGGAGAGGACGGAGTATTCGGGAAATCGTTCTTGAACCTCTGAAACGATGGTCTTGAACAGCGCCTCCTGTGAATGCCTTCCAATTTGAACGGAAAAGAGTGAATGAAGGCAGTGTTCTGCAAGATGCGCATCATCCATCACAAGTAGGTCAGCAGGATCAATGGCCGGATTCTGGTTAAAGTAAACCCAATAATTCATGATCGCGATTTTTTGGCCGCGCTGGTAGGCCCGTATGTCGGCGGCAGGTATGTCGGCTCGCCTGCCTTCCATAAGGGCGGAAGGAATTTTCAGCGCTTCGGCCTCTTGCTGCATTTGACGTGCCAAGGTTTTATTGGCTGACAGGATCGCAGCTTTGCTTCCATTTTTTCGCCACGCCTCAGCGATAAGCAGAGCGATTAGCGTTTTGCCAGCTCCGGTTGGCAGTTCGATTGCCACGTCGGGTTTGGGTTCATAGGCGCTGTACTGGTTGAGGATGTGGCTCTGTGCAGGTCTGAGCTTCTTGAATTTGTGGGAACGAAATGAGGCAAGAAATTCGGAATAATCGCTGATCAGAGCCATTTTAGCTCCAGTTCTGGCGTTTCGAGTTCCGTTTAAATTCCGGTGATTTATTGTATTGTACACAATACGCGTCAAGCGAACGGCGCTTGTTGGCATGACAATCGACAGTCGATGAAGAATCCATCCATTCGCGTCGGAACGTCAGCATTCACCGCCGCTGGTTGGCCCGGAACGTTTTATCCCAAGAACTTAAAGGCAGCGGAATATTTGTCCTATTACGCGCAACACTTCGATGTGGTCGAGGTTGACTCGACTTTTTATGGAACACCGAGAATTGAGACGGTTCGCACCTGGGATGCTAAGACGCCACAAGGATTCCTGTTCGCTGCTAAGGTGCCTCAAGAGATTACGCACAAGAAGGTGCTGAAAGACTGCGATGCGGAGTTCAAAACATTTCTGACGACGATGGAGACCCTGGGGGAAAAGCTCGGCCCGTTGTTGTTTCAATTCGGAAAGTTCGACAAGTATTCGTTCAAGTCTGTCGATGATTTTCTTGCGCGGTTAATTCCGTTCCTGAAAAAGCTCTCAAAGGATCGCAAATTCGCTGTCGAGATTCGCAACAAGGATTGGCTGGTCCCGAAATTGGCCGATGTATTGCGGGAGCATGGCGTCGCGCTGGCGTTGATCGATCAAAGCTGGGTGCCGCGGCCCTGGGAGATGAAAGACAAATTCGATTTGATTACCTCAGATTTCACCTACGTTCGTTGGCTTGGAGACCGGAAAGGGATCGAGGAAAAGACCAAAACTTGGGACAAGGCGATTATTGATCGCCAAGGTGAACTCTTTGAATGGGTGAATCTGCTTAAAAAAGTCCACGAGCGGAGAATCATGATTTTGGCATTCGCCAACAATCACTACGCTGGACATGGCCCTGCGACGGTTGAGATGTTTCGCAATCTCTGGGGTCCCGATGGGCTGCCTAAAATAGTGGCACCCCGTCGAATCAGACAGCAATCTTCGCTCTTCGAGTAGTAGTTAAAGAACGCTCACGTCGCTCAACGTCGTCTGCTGGGCTTGTGTAAACCTTTTAGCAATTCATCGACGCTGATATCTAGTCCCTCAGCTACCTTCATCAAAGTGTCAAGGCGGGGCCATCGTCTTCCGGTCTCAAGAAGACCCATACCGGTGCGGCTTAGACCAGACCGATGCGCCAACTCTTCTTGGCTTATGCCTCGACCAAGACGCAGTTTTTTTATTCGGGTGGCTAGTGCGAGCAGAGTCCGATTAGATCCCATCCCCGCGAGTGTGGAGGGAGCTATTTTCTTCGTCCACCGACAACTGTGTGCCACACAACAAAAGGCATCTTGTGATAAGCTTGCATCAGCGGGACGCGCTCGTGCTAGTAACACGGACGCGCCCCTGACCACCGTGCTCGCGTGAACGAGGCAGCGATGGCTGAGACGCATTCTACAGTACGGCCGGCGTGTCCCGCAGATTCCCATGCGCGAGGACAACGCTGATGCTTCAATTTCCTGCTCCGCCTTTACCGGGCGAGATTCCGCCGCCCACTTCGTTCGAGCAGTTGGCAACCTGTCTTTTCATCTCCACGATGGCCGTCTTCCTTTTCTCCCTGCTCTTACCGCGGAAGCACTTCGTGGCTCTGTTCAAAATCGCCTTCCCATGGATGCCAGACAAACTCGAATAGGAGAGACGACAGATGGCTCAGAAGAGTGGAAAGAAGTATCCCGGAGTCAAAGGCAAGGTAGTCCAGTTCGCTGAGCATAGCTTCGCGAAGGCAGACTCTATATCCGTGTTCGATTCCAAGACAAAACAGAATTGGGCTGGGAGGTCGATTGTGCCCTGACGTTGCGTGTAGCCGACCTATCCAACTGGAAGACAGGCGACTGGAAGCACATCAAGACATTTGTGAAAAACGAGCAGGACCGAGAGCTATGACCAAGGACGATAAGTCCGCTCTCCACGTGCGATGCTTCGGTCAAGCAGTGGTCCAGATGCGAGAACTGCGAAATATCAGCAGGGAACGGCTTGCGAAAAAATCGGGCGTCAAACTGGCCATGCTCACCAGGATCGAAGAAGGAACCATCGATGGTGGGGACTTCGGACTTGAAGAAATCTGCAAACTTGCCGTTGGCATGGGCATAACGCCATATCGCCTGATGTTGGCGTACGAGTCGAAGCTGAAAGACGCGGGAGCGGCTTGGTGGTGATGCAAACGCGTGATGCAGACGGTGTCCGTGGCGTGACCACGCAAATGATACTTATGCGTGCCTCGTGCCCAGACGATGCATTCGTTGTTTGTCTCTATTATGTGACGTATTAAGGCGGCCAATGGGTGAGTGGAAAGCACAAATCAGCCTGCGGGTACGTCAAGCTTTGCGAGCCGAGCTTGAAGAGTTTGCTGCGCGGGAGAGGCGAAAGCTAGGGAATGTGGGCGAGGTCATATTGGAATGGGGCTTTGAACAGCTCAAGACTGCCGGCTCGATCGATCGCTTGTTGAAGTACAAGATCCGATCTCCTGGTGGTCGTCAGAAAGAGAAGTGAATCGTTCGGGACCATAATGGCTGGGGGTGGTCATGGAAAGAGTGAGCGATATACTTGGCGTCAGGGACGGCCGCAAGTTCGAAGTTCACTGCAATGCGCGCGATGCCGGCGAGTTACGTGTCGGGTCCAAATCTCTGTCGGTGAAGGTCGGACAGCGCATCCTAAGGGATGGCGCTGAGGAAATGTGGGATTCCGTCATGATTCATGGCGGCCAGGCCGCCGACGGCTCTTTTGAAATCCGAGTCATGGTCTTCCACCCCGATTGGGATCAGGGACGCCAAATCGCTTGTATTCGGTCAAAACCAACCGACAAACCGGAAAACGCTGAGATGTTGGCATTCGACCTGGTGCACTGCGATGTCTAGCGCACAAACGATTTGAAAGAGCCGTCCTAATTGAATAGGCTGATTGAGGTCGGAACTCGAACTAGAGGGGGTAAAAAGACGTGGTTATTGGAGATCGTTTGCGTGAAATGCGTGAGGAGAAGAAGCTTTCGCAGGGTGATATTGAAAAACGGACTGGCCTGCTTCGATGCTATATCTCTCGCGTCGAAAACGGACACACCGTCCCGGCTATCGAAACTCTGGAGAAGCTGGCCCGGGCCCTAGAGGTTCCACTCTATCAACTCTTTTATGAAGGTGAAGAGCCTCCACAACTGCCCAACCTACTGAAGCGCAAGTCGTCCGATGACATCGGATGGGGCAGCGCCGGCAAGGACGCTCGTTATCTCGGCAAACTTCGCCGCCTATTGGGCAAAACCGAAGAAAGCAATCGCAAGCTGATTCTTTACATGGCCCAGAAAATGGCCAATCGCTAGCTGGCACGTTGTCTTTGCTGAAATCGGTCGTTCTTCCCGCTGTGCCTCCGTGACTCAACTTGATTCTTGTGCGCGGTAGCTTAACGTTCTGGCCGTACGCACTCGACGTGCCCCTTTTTGCGCTGGCACTCGCGACAACACGGCGCCACCCGAATCATAGTCCTCTCGTACCGGTCCTCCTTGCCCTTCCAAGTACGCATGGCGAGAACTCAAACGGCTCGTGCCGTGTCGTCTCAACTTCGGTCACCCAGAAATGCCACGTCAACGGTTTTGTCGTCCTAACCCCTTTTTCAGCCGCTTTCACTCTCAAGCACCGCGAATGCAAACAAGACAGCGCCCGGCGGCGCGGCGGTCTTCTGCTTCGAAAGGAGCGCCCCCACGGGGTCTTGGTTCCTCCCACTTCGCGGGCACCCTCCAAGAAAGCAGACCTTGGCACTTGGGAGCTGTCTCACACTCGCGCCCTCCGGGTGGTGTGCCTTGAGAGACTCAGGGCATCAAAGGAGATTTATCGATGTATGACAATACCGTAAGACTAATCGGATTTTTGGGTAAGGACGCCGAAGTGAAAACGACGAAGAGCGGCAACGAATACACCGTTCTCTCGCTCGCCACGCAAGCATCTTGGAAGGACAAGAAATCGGGCGACTACGTGAACCGGACCGAATGGCACCGGATGATCGCGTGGGCCAATCTTTCGACGTTCGCCGCCACTCTAAAAAAGGGCACGCACCTCTCCGTGGAAGGCGAGTTGCGCTACCGCGAGTTCAACGACAAAAAACACAAGAAGGTCAAGGTTCGTCTTGCGGAAATCCACCTCGGCAAGATCGGCAAGCTCGATCGCGCTGAAAAGCGCGACGCGAATGCGGCGCCACCTGACCTGCCGACCAACGGCGATGAGGCCCCTTTCTAGGGGCCTCCGTTGTCATTGCGACAATTTTCCTCCACCTTTTGTCTCAGTCGTGGGTGCTCGCGGACCGCAGCTCTGCCTTTGCTCTCAGGTCGGAGAAATATGAGAACCACAGCAACAACGCGGCCGCACCGCCGAATACCACGCCACTCCATGCGGCCACCCTCCCTCCCACCGACCAGGACAACATTGCTGCGAGGCCACATACAAAGCCACCAGGCCGGCATACCCAGGCAATTCGCCGCGAACGTTTTTCCAGAGCCGACGCACGGAGTGGATTGTGCTTCGTCCTCCACCACATCGGATACAGAATTCCTATGCTCACGCCCAGCGACGCTACTATCACCAGCATCCGTACCGGAGAAAGACGAAGCGCGATCAAAATCGCTGGCAGCGGAAGAAGCGCAAGAACCACTAGGCCCATCTGTGCGTTCAGGCGTCGCCGGCGTCGTTCATATTCCTGCCAGCTCAATTCCATGTGCGCCATAGTTGAACCTCCGTTCTGCCTAGATGGAGCCTTGACCTGCCGCCCCATTGCGTAAAAAATGCTTCCCATGCTCCTATACATATAGTACCATAAGTACGCTGTACAGCAGCCAAGGAGGGATCTTATGTATGACAATTCCGTTCGATTGATTGGCTTCCTCGGGCAGAACGCCGAGAAGCGCACGGCTCGGAACAACGTCCCCTACGTCATTCTCAATCTAGCAACCACCGTCAAGTGGCGCGATAGAGAGACCCAGGACAAAATCGAGCGTACCGAATGGCACAGACTAGTTGCGTGGGGGAACCTGGCCAAGTTCGCAGGCACTCTGAAGCGAGGAAACCACATCTCAGCCGAAGGCGAACTGCGATACCGCATGATTTCCGACAAGGTGAACCCCAAAGTGCAGCAGAGGCTCGCTGAAATTCATCTGGCCAAGATCGGTAAGCTCGACCGCGGCGAACAACTCACGGAGGAGTTGTCCACTGTCGAGACCGACGACCAGGCTGCCTGAGTCTTCAGTCACCCCTAGTCTGTAACCGCCAGAAATCTCCCTCTTAAGAAAGCCAAGACACCCTGCCATTCCTCATGGCAGGGTGTGCCTTTTTAATTCAAGACCCTCCATTCTGTAAAAAACCACTTTACGAATTTCAATTGCTCTTCCCGCCGAAAGACTGCGCTTCGCCGCCCGCTTCTTCTGTCAAGGCTCTTCGCTCCGCTCCGATGAACGCAAATTGCGCGGCCTTGACAGCGCGGGCGGCGAAGCGCCTGGGACGGCTAGGAAGAGCATTTGTTTTTTATGCAGCAAAGTGCCGCTGCCTAAGAAGCAAATAACGAAAACACAAAGGAGCGAACAATGCAGACAGAAAGAGTTGAGTTGTATTTCCAGCAAGGTAGTTCAGACAAGGTGTATCACCTCCAATTGGAAAGCGTTGAAGAACAGTGGTCGGTCAATGCGCAGTGGGGGCGGCGTGGTTCTGCTTTGCAAAGCGATACGAAAGTCAGCAGCGTCGCCTATGCAGATGCGAAGCGCGTTTATGACCGACTCCTGCGAGAAAAGACAGGCAAGGGTTACCTAATCACGCAGGCAACGGCCAATGGCGATACGCCTATTTCCGTCGGACTGCCCTCCGTGAAAGAGCATTCCGGTCACGCGCCGGAATTGCTGACCCCCATCGAGGAACCGGAAGCGTTGCAGTTGGTTCAGGACGCCTCTTGGTGGTTCCAGCAGAAGTTCGACGGGCGACGACTGGCCGTACAAAAAACAGATGGCCAATATTCGGGAATCAACAAACTCGGCCAGCTTATTCCAATCGATTCCCGGTTAACAAAATCCCTAGAGTTGGTGCGAGCGCAGGCTTTCCTAGTGGACGGCGAAATCACTGATTCACGGTTCTTTCTCTGGGACCTCCTCAGCATTGATGGAACAGACCTTCGCGTTCAGCCCTACGAAAACCGTTACGCACGTCTTGGCCTCGTGTTTCGGGGCGTTGACGAGGCACTGCGCGTTTGCGAAACGGCCATGACACCGAAAGCAAAACGCACCTTCGTGAAAGCTATGCACGAATCTCGGGCCGAAGGATTCGTTTGCAAGAACCGATACGCAGCGTATGCGGGGGGACGTGCAGGACAGCACTTCAAGTGCAAGTTTGTTACGACTGCTTCCTTCATCGTTGGCCCCAAGCCAGCAGCAAAAGCCGCCGATGGACACCGCTCCATCGCTCTCTATCTCGTTGATGAAGGCCGCCAACGCTTCATGGGCACTGTGGGAGTACCGGAACGCTATGCGCTTCCACGCGACGGAAAGGTAGTTGAGATTCGATACCTCTACTGCCATCCGGGAGCCGATGGAAAACTTATCCAAGCAAAGTACTTCGGCAAACTGCGCGATGACATCGAACACGCCGAATGCAACGTGAGCCAGTTGAAAATCAAGGCCGACGAAACCTCTCCGACCGAATCTTGAGCACTTACCGAACGACCGCAGGCATGAAGCAGCCAAACCGAACACTCACAACAATTCTTTAGCCCGATGAATTTTGAGATTGATGAAGATTCAAACAAAAAGGAGAAATACGATGAGCACCACAGAAGCAGTGAAGTCTTCGAAAGAGTACATGACAGTTCCGATTGTGGAGTTGGTTGAATCGAGTACGAATCCTCGCAGGGTTTTTGACCAATCGTTTCTTGAAGAACTGGCAGAGAGCATTCGCAATAGGGGCATTCTGTCACCCCTGCTTGTGCGGCCAGTGAATAACCATCTCGAAATCGTTGCGGGCGCGCAGCGTTACCGTGCGGCGAAGCTAGCCGGATTGGAAGTAGCTCCTATTCGGCTTAAAGCAATGACCGACCTAGAGGCTCAAGAGGCACAGCAAATTGAAAATGTGCAACGCAAAGACGTGCATCCCTTCGAGGAGGCGCAAGGGTTTCGCGCTCTTCTTGGGTTTGAAGGGGCTAACTACACCATTGAAAAAATCGCTGCCCGAATCGGAAAACGCCCGGAATGCGTGGCCGAAAGGCTAAAGCTGTTGGACTTGATCGAACCAGTAGCAAACGCATTCGTCGCCGGGCACATCGGATTGGCTCATGCCTTGCTCATTGCCAAGCTCGGAGCGGATGTGCAGGAGAACGCATTGGCACATTGCTTTGACGGCTACTACGCCGCGAACAACACTGAGCGGAGCCTTGTACCCGCTAGCCGTTTGCAGGCATGGATTGCTCAGAACGTCTACTTGAGTCTGAAATCCGTGCCGTTCTCTAAAGAGGATGAAACCCTCTTGCCGGAAGCCGGGAGTTGCGCGAATTGCCCGAAGCGCACCGGATTCAATACGCTCCTGTTCTCGGAGGTCAAGGACGATTCGTGCTCTGACGCCGGGTGCTTTAATCGGAAACTGGACGCGCATATCACTCAACGCATGGAGAAGATGCCGAATCTCGTCCTGATTTCGGAAAAGTTCACCATCGAGGGAGAGACACCGATCATTCCGCGCCGTAACTATGTCGAAGTCGTGACGCGGAAGGCGAAAAAGGGGAACGAAGCTCGACCCGAACAACGGCTCTGCGACCATCTCAAGCCCGCCATTTATGCGGACGGAATGGAGAAGGGCCGACTCGTGAAAGTCTGCGCAGAGCGGTCGTGCAAAGTCCACTTCCGCGAGCAACAACAGCAGGAAAAGCAGCGGCTTCAATTCAAAGCGGAAAAGAAAGCCGCAAACCGGACGATGAAGCGGACCATTTCTTTCCGGCATCGCCTTATGGCCGATGTTCTCAAGCGGGTGAAGCCGCAATTTGGAACCGAAGAGATGCGGATGGTGGCGTGCTTCGCGTTGCGCTCCCTGCCACACGAACTAGCTTGCCGCCTTGCGAAGCGGCATGATTTGCAGAACCCAAAAGACCCCCGCGATTATCAAATGGCCGAGAAGGCCCGGACTCTTTACAAGAAGGCGGATGCTTTTGGATTAGCAGTGCTCATCTATGAGGCAATGCTTTTAGACTCCGCCGAGAGGACGACCGAGAGTAAGGAAGACGACCCACTGAGCACCGCTGCCTCTCTTTTCAAAATCGACACGAAGGCTCTCCGCGCCAGCATCGCTAAGGAGGAGCTGGAGAAAGCGCGTAAGAAGGCTAAAAAAACCACCAGCAAAGAGAAGCCAAAGCCTGCGGCGAAATCCGCTCACAAGTGACCTAACAGAAAAACGGGGCTGTCCTTCTCGGGATAGCCCCGTTTTGTGTTTCGATCTCCCCGAACGCCGTTTCTGGATGAGTTCCGGATTGCCGACCACTCGCCCAGAGCACCTACCGTCATCTTAGTTTCTCGTTGCGAGCCGTGTGATTAAGATGGGAGTCTGCGATTCCGAGCTTTTGATTTGCCCTGCTATGTTTTGGTTCGAGTGGGCTATGCTTTCGCGGACTCGGCGGCAGCCACTTGCAACACAATTTTTCCGCGCATGTGGCCGGCTGATCCTTGCTCAAAAGCTTCTCGCGCTCTCGCAAGCGGAAGCACAGCTCCGACGACGACGCGAAGAATACCTTTGTCGATCAGGTGACCAAGCTCGATCAGTTGTGTGCGATTCGGCTCAACGATGAAGAATGCTCCTCGCACGCCGAGCGAGGCCGCTTTCTCGGCCGCCACCGGACCCACAATGCCGATAAGAATGCCGCCGCGGCGCAAGACGCTCCAGGACCGCTGCTCCGTTTCCCCGCCGATGGCGTCCAGCACCACATCCACATCTTGCACTTTTTCCTCGAAACGCTCCTTGGTGTAATCGATTACCTTCGAGGCGCCGAGTTCGCCGAGGAAATCGTGGTCCTTGGCTGAAGCCGTGGCTATCACCTCCGCACCCTTCCAGTTGGCAAGCTGGACCGCGTACGTCCCCACGCCGCCCGCCGCGCCGTGGATCAGGACCCGCTTTCCCTTTTCAATTTGCGCATGATCAAAAAGGGCTTGCCACGCGGTAAGGCCCGCCAGCGGAACCGCGGCGGCCTGCTCGAAGTTCAGCGAATGCGGCTTGGGCGCGAGGTCCGCTGCGCGGATCGCGATGAATTCGGCAGCGCTGCCATTGCGGCAAAACGACGAAAGTGCATACACAGCATCGCCCACGCGCACTCCCGCAGCCTCGGGGGCCAAGGCGTCTACAATCCCCGCGAATTCGTGTCCCGGAATGGTCGGAATCCGCGGCCGGCCATCGCAATCTCTATAGGTTTCGTCCCAGGTTAATTCTGTCTTCGTTATCGACGTAGCGATGACGCGGACGAGTGCATCTCCGGGCTGGAGAGCAGGTTTTGGAGCGTCTTCGTAGGCCAGCAGTTCAGGGCCGCCTTGCGTATGCATGCGAATTGCTTTCATGGAGTCGACTCCCGGGCTTGGGCGAGACCTGATTTTACACTAATACATTTGGACCGCGAGTCGAAGCGCTGAAGGGGTGCAGGATTACTTCCGTATTGCGCTATACGGAAATTATTCGCTGTCCTGAAGTCCCCGTTCGAGGAAATGACACAACGGAGAAACGGGTATGTACTTCTGATGGCAGGCCCGCTATTCCCCAGTTTTGTGCGCGACGGCCTTCTGGCCGTCGCGCATGAACCTTCCATCGACTAGCGTCACAGGGTAGCGTTCGCCGGACGGGGTCACTTCCACCGTGGCCTTCAAGGTGGGATCGTATTCGTAATGCGTGCCGTCTGGCAGACTCCCCGTAGGCCCACCTTGCAGGCCAGTGAGACTCGCAAGAGCCTCAGATAGGCGCCGCTGCTCCGCTTCACTCATCTCATCGTAGGCCGCCATGCATGCCCCCGTGCTGACCGTCGTGAACTCGCGCGCTTGGTATTCCTTCCTTCTCGAGTAAAAAGGTGACAATCCGGGGTTCAGTAGGTATCCATCGAACGACCGCGAATATCCTTGATCAGATGGACCCTATTGCCTAAACGAGACTTGAGACCCCTCACTTACTAGGGAACATCGAAACGGCAAAACCGGAGAAAAAATCTTCACCGGACTCAGGGTGTATCCCCGTACCATTGACATGCCTCGCAACAGGATGTGACGATGTTTTTGTCTCATTTTGACGCGGCGGCTCTTGACCCGAGGCACCCAGAGCACCCAATGGAGAAACCGGACCCGTATGGCGAATGGGTGCTATTTGGGACTAAAGGAGAGGCAGGGGAAGAACCTCTCCCGGTCGACGAGGACCTATTAGCTGCCGCGCGTGAGGCGTGGCCCCATGTCCTGGCCCATGTGCGACGCGAATTGGGTGACAAAGAATCAGGGCCGAACAGGACCGCGCTCGCCGGCGACCTATGGGAGAAAGTGCTCCGTTCGGTTGCGAAGACCCGCCAACGTAACAGAGACCATCGGCCACCAATTTCTGACCTGCAATCCTACCTGATTGGCGTTTTCCACCACCGATTCAACCGGCTCCTAAAAAGCGAACACAAGAGACAAGAAACGATTGAGCTTGTTGCTTCGACGTTCGATCTTGAGCTAATTGAAGGTGCTCGTGACACAGAATGGGCCGAAGAGCTAGAACGCGCAATCACTCTCAGGCAGATAACGAACCGCATGGATGGATGGACGAAAAAAGTTTGGCAGGCGCGGCAATACGGTTATTCATGGAGGGAAATTTCGAGCTGGCTAGGAATTTCCGAGGAGCAAGCACGGAAGAAATTCGAGTATAGCTTGGAAAAGCTCAGGCAGAGTATTGTTCGGTTGTTGAAGCGAAAAAATCTGCGTCCTGCTGGTTGAGGCGATGCGTTCGCACTTTTTTCGGTTTATATTGTGACTCGCACTTGAAAGAGGAGAGACTTCTGAACGCAAAGGGATATTCCGAGAGAGACGAACGGCGCGTACTGGACGCTTTGGGCCGCGGCCTGCTCAACGAGTTTCCAAACCCGGAGCGTACCGGGTGTCCAGGCTCTGACGTTCTCAGACGAATTGCGGCTCACCAGATGCCGTTGGCGGAGGCCGAACGCTGGCTCGATCACCTTACTTCGTGCAGTCCTTGCTATCGCGACTTCACCCAGTTCCAGGAGACCTACCAAAGGGCTAGAAGGCGTACCATTCTCGCCATCGCGGCCAGCATTCTGGTTGTCGCCAGTGGTGCTACTTGGTGGGTGGTCCATACAAAGAACATAATCCCGTTTGCTCAGACCGCTGTCATTGACCTCAGGAATCGATCGGTGGCACGCGGTTCCGATCCAGTTCCGGTTGAACCTCCACTGGAAATTCGTCGTAGGGTCTCACGTCTTGTTATATATCTGCCGCTTGGCAGCAGCGACGGGCCTTACGAAATCCGCATCGCGACGCCAGCGGGAAGCGCGGTCCTCACGACGGGAGGTGTCGCTTCTCTGAAAGATGGAGTTACGTCAATCCAAGCAGTCGTTCATCTTTCTTCTGCGGCGTCTGGACAGTATGTTTTCCAGGTCCGGAGGCCCAATTCAGAGTGGAATTCATATGCTCTGATGTTGCGATGACCTCGTCGTAATTGTCAGGCTAGGGAGCCTTTCCGCTTGCTTTCGGATCGAGGTTGGCGTAATTAGAAAAGACCCTAGCCGCTGAGGTGAGTAATGGATTTACGCGCACCGAAGGGTCAATATCGAGTAGTAGGTCTGGATCCAATTGACACCCTGACATGGCCGAGTGGTCCCCTCTGGAAAGACTGCGAAACATTCGACGCAGCACTAGACGTCGCTGCCCGCAATGAAGAGTTGTACAGCTGGATCTACGTCTACGACGAGGAGGGCAAGTGTTTATACGAGGCAGGCTCCCACCGGCAGCAACTTGAAAGGATTGAAAAGCTAAATCAAGAACCGCCTGCAGGGTCCAAGACCGACCTCCCTAGGAACCCATAGCAGTCGTGCAATATCTGCGGCAACCGACCAGCACCAAGTGCCGCACCCCACGTTCCGCGAGCCACCTCTGCTGCCAAGGAAAAAACCGAGATGAGTGTGAGCCACCCCCGAGATGTGGAATCGGTTTCAGAGGATGGCGACGCATCATCTGGACGATCAGCTACTTGCGTGCTGAGACGGCCAGACTGAATTCGTCCCTTCAATCCACGTGCTATCGCCCGAATACACGTCAGAGTAGCCAAGACTCAACACCGGCAAGGGAGAAAGTTTGCAGGGATCGCTGACTTGCGTCCAATTCGGAACCTTTCCAGTTTCGATCTCATAAGGGGAAATCGTTCCGGTCTGAAGCTGCCTACTGATAATCCCACCGGTTTTTACGTTTAAGAAGCCCTCAAAGTGAATGGGGATGGGGCCTGAATAGAAAGCCCGCTTTACTACGACACCCGCCTCAACACCCATTGTCTGTTTGACGCCGCCAAATTCGTTATGAAGGTTCGCACCGATCAAAACCCTGTGCGTACCAGGCGAATGTGGAATTTCGTGATTCTCCCATTTCCGGTGAAGGATGCTCTCAATTGTTCCCAGTTTCTCACCACTCTCAGTTGCTACTTCGAGCGCCATTTGTTTCTTAGGCTGTATCGGTATCTCCATAAAGTTGCGGAACATAAGACTGTAAGCCTCGATGTACGTTCTCTCTAAAAGAATTGGTATTGAAACGTCAGCTCCCCACTCTACGCTTTCAGTGTCTATTAGCTGACGAAGGTCAACTTCGTGATGTGCGGCGAGAGTTTTTGCTGATTCGGTGAATCCCTTGGCGGAAATCATGACGCCCCTACTCGCCCTAACATCTCGCATCACACTGATGAAGGCTTCCACGGCAGTAACGTCAACGGGAGTCTTGTAATCTTTGCACTCGACAATGATGAGGATCGGATAAGACCCAAAGATGGCCCTTATGCTGATGTCAATTTGCCGATTTGTCTTTGAATCAGCACCCGGGATCGAATCGTTGAAGATGACATCGGCATTTTCAGGCGAAAGCGACTTCTGAATCTCGAATGCCTTCTGCTCAAATCGCTTCCATTTTGCCGGTTCTTCTGTAGTCACGTTACTGCCTCGACGTGATTGTACGCTACATGCCGTTTAGAGTCTCAATCGCCTTCTGCATCTGAGGGTCCTCTCCAGCGATAAGATCTTCGGGCGACAGTTCGACTGGAATACTTGGCGTTACACCTTTGCCCTCGATCAATCTTCCCTGCCATGTAAGATACGCGGCTACGGGCAAGCCTAGGATGTAACCGGAACCTGCTTTGAACGTGGTCCCACTTAACAAACGACCAGGTGTCTTTGTCCCGACAATAGTGGCGAGTCCGTTCTCTTCTGCAAACGCGGCTAGCATCTCGCCGGCGCTGGCTGTGTGTTGATTCACTAGAATGACCACGCGACCGTGAAATTTCTGAGGACCGAGGCCCTCAGTGACGACGAGAATCGACTTGTCAATGAAACCGTAACGCAACGCCAACCAGAGAAGCGTGGCTTTGCGCGAGGGTATTCGGCCGAACCGTGTCAACTGTTCTCTTGCATATCCCTTCTCTTTTCGCGCACGTGTGAGGCTGTATCCGACCTCTGTTTTCCCCGGAGTCAAATAACTCATCAGCCGCAAACCACCAATGCCGCCTCCAGTGTTTCCCCGAAGGTCCACAATCAGCCGGGTTGAATCATGCAAGTGAGCGATTGCCGTGTCGAACATTTTGGCAAGGTCAATCCCGACAGCCCCAGGAAACATGGTGACCTTGAGCCAACCAATCCCGTCCGGTAACTGTGAGCAGAGGACGGCTTTAGGCACGATGACGGGATGACTCTTTGATCTTGGAGAGGGGACGTTCAACGTCCCCATTACCCGTTTGCCGTCTGGCTTTTGGACCATATATTGGGAGTCGTCGCCCACGGGGAAAATCGGCGGCTCGGGCGGTTTCAATTCTCGATTTCGGACTTGAAGAAGAATGTCGCCAGGACGCAAGCCTGCGACGTGAGCCGGACCGCCTTCGTGAACGTCCTGGAACATCCAGCGCTGCTCACCGTCGAAGTTGCAACGCATAAATGTGGCAGCAATAGCGTGGCGTCCAGGGATATTCGGACTCTTGGAGTGGCGAAAGCCGGTGTGACTGGTCTTCAGTTCGCTTAGCAAGTCCTGAATTTGCTTCTCGAACTCTTCGTCACCGTTGCTTCGCAGGATCTGATCCTTCCTGGCTTTGGACAACTCCTCCCAATTCGCGCCGTTCATTGCGGTATCGAAATGTTTCTTCGTCACCAGCTCACAGACTTTGGAATAAATCTTCTCTCGCATCTGAACGTCGAGGCTCATTGGACCCTCAATGGAATCGGAGACCCGCCGTCTCCTACCAAAACAAAGGCTCCCCAATAATAGGGTGGAACTTGTTTACCGTATTTTACGAGCAAGTCAAGTTTTGCCTGCCGCAACGCCGCGGCCTTGTCCTGGCCCTCCGCAATGTGAGTATAAAACCGCTCCATGAGAGCGAGCGTGTAGGTGTCATCGGCACTCCAGAGGCTCGCTACCACTGCCTTTGCGCCGCTTACAAGAAATGCCTCAACCAGATTCGTGACCCCTTCCTCCCCCTGGAGCTTTCCAATCCCCGTGTTACAGGCGGAGAGCGTTACAAGGTCGGCGTTAAAACGAAGGCGTATGATCTCGCGGACCTGCAATAATCCGTCATCGTGAGAACTCGGGTCCACGCCCAGCACAAGCCCAGATCGCTCTGGAAATTGAGTGTCCGCGAATCCATGCGCAGCAATATGAATGATTTTGAAATCATCCAATGGAGCAGATTTGAATGCGGTCTCGGTCGCGTCAGCACCTAACAACACGACTCCATCTTTGCCGACAATCTCGTTCACTTCGATGACTTCTTCGCGAGTCTTTGGCAAATCATACAGAGAGCTGCCGAATGTGTCGGACAATCCGCGGAGGAGCCTTTGCTTGACTCCGGTTGGCTTGTCCACCTTCGCGGAGACCTTGCCCTGATTCTGGTAAGGCACATCTCCTACCCCCAGGAAGGCGCGCCGCGAGGGCTGCATTTCCTTCATATTTCTGAGAACGCTCAGGACGGTCGAGGCTGGGACATAACTTATTGTCCGGCTCTCGAGCAAAAGTGAGCCTGTTAGGTCGCGAAGAGTGTCGAAGGGCAATAGATTGAGTATTCCGTCCGGAATGATGACAAGGCGTTCGCCAACTGCCCCTTGAGGAAGCGGGCTCAGAAGTACGGTGTAGAGTTGTTTTGCCAGGTCGATGTCATCACGCTTCGTTCGCGTCACATCCAAGTATTTGCGTGTCAACTCTTCAATCTGTCGCCGTCCAGCGGGCAACACTCTTAGACCCGCTCGCTTCTTGGAGATCCAAACGCAATACGAGTGCGGCTCACTGAGCACGTATTCAACGACAACTTCGTCAGGACGCAGGCTGGATTGGACTGCTTTCAAGGGCGCAGGCTTCTGAAACCATCCCGGTTTCAATTCTCCGCGGTCAGTGCGTGTCAACTCTAGCCGACGCTCGTTCTCAACCAACTGATCGAGTAAGGCGGTCCGCTCTTTCGAATTCTCTGACCGCATTAATCGAAGTTGTAAATCGGATAGGCCGTCTTCGAGCGCCCGCGTTTCATCAGATTCACTTTTGCTGAAGGAAATCTTGTTTTGTAGGAGAGCAGCCGCAGTTCGCCCTCTGACTCGTTCCAATACGTTGAGTGCATCCTCGATTTTTTCCTGCCGCGCTTCTAGTTCGAAGTGTTTCAAATACGTCTCGCTCATCGCTCCCGCCAGAGAGCTACTCCAGTACGCCTCATGTAGGTTGACCAGCATTCCGTCGATCACGTCTTCGGCATTTTCATAAAGTGCCGCTGCTTCGCCGAAAGATCCTCGTTGGGCTTTGAGGTCTGCCAAAACGGTCAGATCCCGCGGGAGATAGTACCTGTCGCCCACTCGTCTGCTGGCATCGACTCCGAGAGTGGCACTCTCTTCAGCGGACTGGAGGTCGCCTGCTTCTCGATAGAGCCCGGCCAAATCGATCATTGACTGACCCGCGGTCCGATAGAATTTGTACTTCTGCGCAAGGTCGCCCGATTGCTTGAGATACTTCATCGCGGCCTGGCGATCCCCCGTGTGAACAGCGAGTTCTCCCAATAGTTGGAGAATCATTGTTTCATGCCCAAGCTTTTGATTTTCTCTGGCGACGGTCAATGCACGCTCCAACTTGTCGCGCGCTTCGGACACTTTGCCCTGGCTTACCAGCGACGCGGACTCGCCTTCAAACGCCATGAAGGGAAACCCCGCGTCGGGAATCGCTCTGCTCGTCTTTATTGCGCGTTCGAAGAACGCGAGGGCTTCCCCATATCGCTTCGCTTCGTTAAAGCCGTTGCCGAGCATTTCAAGGTATCGAACCTGACCCCCAACATCGCCACTCGCCATCGCGGATAGTAGTGCGTCCCCAACCATTGTCGCGGCGCGGCGGCTGTCACCCTCAAGAAAACCGATGATTCCGAGTTCTCCTTTCGCCCGCGATTCCCATTGGGTTTCTCCCAACTGGTGCGCGATGGCTTGGGCCTCCGTCCAAGCGCGTTTTGCGGAAACCGGATTGATCTCCAAATCCGTGTATCCCTTCGCAGCAAGGCACCATAGCCGTAGTTTTGGGTCACTCTTGGCAACTGGATTTTCTAGTTGTTGCCCAAGCATTTCTGACACGTCCACCCACGACATCGTCTCTGCCTGGGCTCGAATCCTGCCAACCCGGGCGTATGTTTCGTTTCTGGTGTCGCCCTTCTCCCTGAAGAGTTGTTCAGCGCGAACATAGAAAGGCTCTGCCTTTGGCCAATTGAAGAGCCAAGAGAGGCGATTTGCTTCCGCAAGAAGCACCTCAGGATTGCTTGAGGTTGTGGGATTGCTGAGGAGGTCAGGTGCGAGCGGTCCAAGCGCCTGTTTTCTTGTGAGGTAGATCCAAACGTACTTGTGGGAGATGCCGGCGACCAGGGCGCCAGCCACCACTATCAAAACGAGCACTCTTAGCAGGCGCCTTGATAGGAGCATTCGTGACCCAGGTCCCGTTGGCCGCTGCTGATCAACCGTCAGGGATGTTGATGCGTGGAGACTTATTTAGGTTATCTTGCTAGACACGTATCGCGGGGAAGGAAAGGCTGCTTGGTTGGAGTTCCGACCACGTCGGTTACAGATCGTATTGCCTCGCGTCGTTTGTTCGTTAGCGTCCACGCCCGGGCTTCTCGTGTTGTTTTGTCGCGTGCAATTGCTTGCCGAACACTTTAGCAGCCCAATCTGGGATCGTTTGTGGGGCTTTACTCAATTTTCCGTTGATGAAGTGGGCTACGACGCGGAAGCCGCGCCGATGCGCTGTGTTGTCGTACACGAGCAATTCATCAGCATGTTTGGAGACCTCGGACAGGTTTTTCGTTGACTCCCGATAGGAGTCAATCACGCTTGTCACGGGCACCGCTTGTCCGCCTCGACTCATGCGCACCAACACCCGCCCTACATTCAAATTCGCATCTTCGGTAGAAATGAAAAGAACCTTGGTTGAATACCCCGCTGCCTTGGCATCATCGAGTAGTTGCGTGTCCACGCGAATGTCTTCGACGGCAAATGAACGCCGGTCATCAAGGAAGGGTTGCTGCTGGTGCCTCAGTGCGGGAACAAGTGTTGGGAATGGCTCTTTCAGGTAGGCTTCATAGAAAGTTGTCTTACCGCCGCCCACCGGTCCTGCGATGATGAACAATGCTGGCTTTTGCTGGCTCAGGTTGTGACTTCCTCGTGTGCAATTTTGCGCGAACTCTTCCGGCGTGCGGGCCCAAAGCTTGATTCTAATTCCTCAACAGGGGTTCGCTCTCCATCAGGGGTTACCTTCACTGTGGCTCTCAGATTGCGATCGTATTCGTAATGTGTTCCATCTGACTCTTCCGCGTCGAAGGGAACGGATTGCATTGCCGAAAGCCCAGAGAGCATCTGATGAAGCTCTCGGCGCTCCGACTCCGACATTGTGTCGTACGAACGAGTGGAAGATCCCCGTCCCTTGGCTGGTTGTTTGAGTTTGCTTTCTCCAGTCTTCGAGTAATAAGCCAAGAGAGCGCTATTCACGAGCTGATTCATCGAACAATTCCGCTTCTTGGCGACTTGATGAATGCGCTTGCGAAGTCGATTCAAGATGACGACTTGCGTTTCTCTCCCGGTTTGTTTCTGTCTGGATTGAAGAGTCACAAGCTCGACAGTATTCAGGTCGACCGCCAGAAGCGCGTCATTGATCGAAGTCGACAGTTCTCCCATAAATCTCGGTCTGTCCCGCAGGAGTTTGTCGAGGGAACTCAAGAGCCGGACATTGTAGACTCCGAAATTAGCGCTTCGCCGCTTGGGCACGATTCCCTACTATCTTTGGGATAGAGTTGCCGCCACGGGAGATACATCGCGGCGCATACATACAGATATATACACCACCCTCACATTTCGTTCAAGCCACTCTACTATTCCGTGGGGACGTAAGGCGTCTCAAAGAGGATGTCTCGGTTCACACGCACATTGAAACGATAGCCAATCGGAATCTTGACGGTTGGCTGGATGCTCAAATTCTTCCTGGTGACTTCCGTCCCCAGTTCGCCGAGTTGCTGGCCGACCGCGCTGGACGCCGTTTGACCTACCGTGGGTGTCGAGAGCAAAGAAGTGCTTTGCCTTTGCGACAGCTCGATCCCCGCTGTGAATACGCTCGTAAGCAGGGCAAAACCAACTAATCGTTTGTAATGGTTATCAACTTTGTCGTGGAATCCGGCCATGCCTTGAATATCCTGGCCCATCATTCCATCGAGATTGATCGAGCTGCCATCGGGGTAGATAATCCGCGACCAGATTACCTGCAAGCGGTTTTGTCCGTAGGCGATCTGGGAGTCATAAACTCCAACCAGGCGCGATCCTTGCGGAATCAGGAGATATTTTCCGGTCGCCGTGTCGTAGACATTCGAGCGGACCAAAGCTTTTACCTCGCCGGGCAGGTCGGAATTAATTCCTTGCTCAAGAATGGCTGGAATGTCCCAGCCCATTTTCACTTCGTACTTACCAAGCGGCGGCGTGCGGGTGGATTTTAGATAATTATTGACGGTGCGTCCCCGAGTCTTTTCGATGAAAGCTTGTTTTCGCTCTTGGTCGTTCTGCAGGTCGTAATCACCGCCAGCTTGCATCTTTGCACTCGTTGGAGCTATGCCGCTAGCGGAACCATCTGCTCCGACCAGTGCCTTTCCTGCTCCCAGGAGCGAGGCGAGCGGTCCGAATTGTTGCAGAGCATCGTTAATCGGACCTGCATTCGGTGTTGACGCCAAGCCGTTGCCTCCACGCACAACCGTAGGCGCGTTGATTGCTTCCTGCTCTTGGCGGAAAGCTACCAAGCGCAACTTTTCTTCAGCTGAGATTTCCGTCACCCCACCGGTGGATGGATTGCTCTCGGTACTCGCACCGTGCGAAACGGAGCGATCCCCCTTTTCATCGGCGTGATACACCAACCCCGGAGGTTGCAAGCCACCTGGGTCGTGCGCTTGTGTTCCCGCGCTTCCTTGTGCGGGATCGAGCCCAGTCCGTCCGGGAAATGCCGGAGTTGGATTCGCGACGGCGGGCGGCGCAATTTCCTTTACCAGCTGATCCCCGATATTCCGCGCCGACTCAGGGTGCTTCTCCTCATTCTGCGTTTGTGCAATCTGTTGCTGCTCACGGCGCGCATAGAGTCCGTATACGACAAGGACGCCAACCACGACCACGACTCCGAGCACTGCCACGCCCACTTTCTTGCTAATGCGTGCTGTTGGCGGTGGTTCGGGATGCAGCTCTAACCCAGAAGGCGATTCGATTGGTTGTTTCTCCTCGGTCATGGCTGCGCTCCGGCTTCCGCAATGCTTGAAGCTGGCCGCGCTTGGGGTGCTTGCCCCGGCGATTTGCCACTGCTCACCTCCGCTTTACGAATCAACTCCACCTTCGTTTGATGTTTTCCTGATCCCAGTAGCAAGGCCGCTCGGTCAAAGAGACGATCCACAATGTACATGTTGTCTTTGACGCGATAGTTCACCATCTCCGAACCGCTCGGCCCCTTCACTACGAGGACGGGCAGCTCGCGGTGAATCGTCTCAACAGGCATCTGGATGTAGGTCTTCGCACCATCGTCCATAACATGCAAGGGCCGAGTCGATACATCGCCGCCTTTGATTTCATAATTCCAATACATGTTTTCAAGCGCCGTGTTCGGCAACTCAGCGACACGCTCCGCCTGAGCCTTTTCCCTCTGTTCCGCTTCGCGCTGCTTCGCAAGATATTCCTGCCACTTTTGTTTGGAATCTTCCGGGTAGGAGAACGCTACGCGAGCAACGTACTCATTCGGTTTTGATTCGAGACGAACGTAATAGGCCCTGCGGTCGGTAGGAACCACCATCGTAGTGTCGAGCCCGGCGATCCGCGGCTTAATGATGATGAGGGGTGTCGCGTCCGGGCCGCTTCCCGACAAGGAAGGCGAAATCTCCCAACGGATGCTGTCTCCAATGTGAGGCTCACCGACAATCCTCTCTCCGGCTTCCAATTCCAAGATGCAGACGTGCAGCGGTGCGCACACTACAACAGGCAAGCCTCCGCCATAGGCGTACACTACTCGCCCGTCCTTGCCGGGCGCAGGGGCATTGCGGCTCTCCAGCCATTCACGGCTCAACCCCACGGCCTCCAGGCCGGTCGCGTTAAGCGTGACGTCGCGCTTCGCCTCGAAGGACCGAGGCACTTCCGGCGAAAGAGGCGAGGGAGCGGCGCCCGCGGGCAGCGCCGGAACAGTCGGCGAGCGCTTTGCCGCGCCGCTCCCTTGAGCATCACCTGATTCCAGCACCCGCACAGCTTCCGCCAGCGGATACTTGCCGGGAGAAGGGACGGGTTCTTTCTTTAACACCAACGGGGGCGGTTGCGCGGGTGTTGCGTTTGGTGTTGGTGAGCTATTCGTTGCCTGCTGTGCTTGTGCTACTGGAATCCCCACGACAGAGAGCGCAAGCATTGTCACTATACATTTAGTCTTCATGATGTCCCTCACAAAACCTTCGACCACGTAATATCCATGACGTAAATTCCGAACGGATTAACCCTCAGAACTGCCTCGTCTGTCGGGGGATTGATCGCTACCGTGAAAATGCCTTTCCACTTGTCGGAGGAGATCGGCTTACCGTCAAGTGTGCGCTGCGTCTCCGTCCAATCGACCTCATAGCTGTGCGGTGAGGTGGGAAGGATTGCGTTCACTTCCACTTGCACTGTTTCGCGGGAGCCGCGTTCGAAGGGCTGATTCGTTCGGAAATAGTCGGTGACGATTGTTTGCGCTGCGCTCTGACTGCCAATCATTGCGTAAACATGATCGATTGAAACACGCTCGGCCAGACCATCGCTGGTCACGCCGCGCATGTCCTGTACCCATTGAGTGATCGCCGCCAGCTTCATGCGCTCATCAACGGGAGAAGTCCGATCGATAGCGCCCGCGGCGGCTACACGCCCGAGAGAATCGACCGCCACGACGTACGGAGTTGTTCGAGGACGTGTCGCTACACCGATAATGACGACGGCCTCAGCAAGAGCTACGAGGAGAGCAAGAACCGCAGCTCCGCGCCATTGTTGCGCACGTCTGATCAAACCGCCGTAGCGTTCGTCCCACTCTCTCCGCGCGACGAGATAAGGACTCCCGATGGAGTCTTCTTTCGAACTCAAGTGCTGCGTGAGTGCAAGTTCTTTAGCCACCGCTCCACCTCTCGTAGTTAGCTGTCACCGTGTCCCGTCGAACTCGACGGCGGTGCATGAGACGTTCCGTCGTGCGGAATGCGAACGCTGTTCAACACATCACGAGTACGCATTGCCGTGCGTTCAAGTGCGCCGAGGAGAGAGTCGTTCGCGCCGGCTGCCCCGGAGCGCGGCGGCCCCGGTTGCTGTCCCGACGATTGCGATGTGGGAGGACGCGACGGCGGCGCAGGTTGATTTACGCTACCTGGCATGCCGCTTTGTGTTGCAGCCGAAGATCCTCCTCTCGGGGAGCTTGGTCCGCTTCCATTCCCGCCTCCGCCTGGCCGTGATGTCGCCCCGCTTGCTCCATTCGCCCCACCGCCACCTGGCCCTCGCGATCCTGCGGCCACGGCTTCCTTTACTTTCGCCAAAGCATCCGACCCTCGCGTTGCATATCCCGTCGCAAGTACGCCTGCACCGACTGCGGCCACACCCACTCCCATGCCTACGCCTACCAGGTCGCCGCCGCTCATCGAGGCGACGCCGCCCAGCATTGCAGAAGAGATTTTGGGAGACATCCAACAAACACAAAGGAACATGACCGCAGCTGCCGCCAAGTCAAATCCAGTTCGAGCAGGATCTGGCGATGCAGCGGCATTTTGTGCGACCGCTATCCAGCCCTGAGAGAGCGTCATCCCGGCTCCCACAAGCAAATAAAGCACAAGGATCTTCATGCCGACCGACACAGCATAGGCGATGTACCTCTCGACATACGCAGCGGTCCACCGCGATCCGCCAAACCCAAGAAAAATCACACCTGCACCAATCACGAGGTAGCTTTCGACCATCGCCACAACGAACTGGATCGCTATGGCGAGATAGGCTATGAAAATAAGCACTGCGCAAAAAACGAGCGCCATGCTACTTGAAAAACCTGTCAGAAAATCCGCACCCTTCAATGAAGAAAGAAGATCGACGGACATATTCACGCCAAAACCAACGATTGCGCTTGGCCCAAGGGGACCTACGGCCGAGGCGTTCTGGCCGAGAATGTGAAAGCTGTCCATGATGGCAGGAATCCACCCACCTCCTCCTGGCGTAACGCCATAAAGAAGGATTGCGTAGAAAATTCCGATCCACATGATTTTGCGAACGATCGCCGCAGTGAGTGCTTGGAAATCGGCCTTTTCGATGGCAAGAAGAGTAAAGCTCCAGGCTACTTCGATGCCGGCAAGCAAAAAGAAAAGCCGCTGCGCGGAACCGAGGAGCTTTGTTATCCAGCCATTCTGGAGCCCTTTGTATTCGTCCAAGATGCTGGAAGGGCCGTTGACGGAATTCGGTCCCTGAGCATGCGCGAGAGCGGCGGCAGTCAACAGAACAACGATGACCACCACAACATAGCTCATAACCATGCATGACCGCCGCCCTCCGCACTTGTCCCTCATGTCCTCACCTCAATACTTCTTATCGTCCGTTTTGATTGGTTCGTTTCCGATCATTGTTGACGAGATAGACGCGCTACACACGCGACCTTCAGTTGTGTCGCTCCAATTCGCGGGTTTCGAATCTTTCACTTCGAGGCATTCTTTTTTGATTTCCTTCGCTAGTTCCTGATGTTTGTTGAACCAGTCGTAGATAGATTTTGTGGTTGCCTGAGACAACTCACCCGATCCTGAATCCTCGACCTTTTTCACGATGGGGCTTGGCGGTTCCGCCTTCTTGCAACCCACGGACCCAGACACAAGAACCAGAATCGAAACCGCCGTCCATGCTCGTTTCATGTCGTCTCCCCCGCGGAGTTAGTATTTTTTTTGATCAGTGACGAGCGGTTGCGTCCCGAACAGATGCTCCAGAGCCGCGTTATCCGCTTGTTCCTTCTGAATCTGCTCCGCCTGATATGCTTGTTTACTCTGTAGGTCGGTCAACATCAACTGCCGAAGTGACATCAGTTGTTCTACCTGCTGTTCGGCAATTTGATTTCCCACCTCAACGGCCTGCATCTGCCCGCCTGCGCCGGTGGACATCGTGCGAAGCTGCGCGAGCACAGCCTGCGCATTGTTCAATTGCTGGCCTTGCAACCCCGCCGCACGAAGCGAATTCATCGTCGTGTCGAGTGAAGTCTGCGACCATTTCTTGTAGTCGTTGAAATAGCCCTGGCTGCGGAAGCTGTACCCCGGAAAGGTATTGCGAAATTGAGCGTCGAGATTGCCCATCGAATACGCCAGTGCTTGCCCGCCTTGAACGACTTGCGAAAGTTGCGATAGATCCTGTTGGATAGGACCAAAGAGCTGTTGAGGCAAAACGAGTCCTTGTTTTAACTGCTCTGCGTATTGCTTCAACTCGTTTTCGAGCTGTAGTCCCTGTCGGATGTAGCCGAAAATCAGTTGGACGTGATTTAGAATCTGCGTCCACTCTGTTGCCACGCCCGCCACTACCCCTGCGTCCGTAGGTGCAGGAACGCCCAGAAACAACATGGACAGCACTACCGTGAACACCATTATTTTTTTCATGCCGACATTCTCCTTTCAAGAACGCCTTCAACTTCACGCCACCAGTCCGCCCAATCAGCGCGGCCTCGCTGGCGCAACCACTCCGCTTGCCAGGTGCGGGGATGGGCTCGCATGACCTCCTCCGCTTTTTTACGGTCGTCCGGACTATTTACGCCGACAAACGCAAGCGCGACACCGCCTAGTCCCAGCGAAATAAGACGACGACCCTCTGGCGAAACCACGTAGTACTGGCGCTTTGGGATAGCGCCCTGGACAATCTGGATCTCGCGGTCATTGAGGCCCACGGCTTCGTACAAACGCCGGGACTGCACGTTGGCTGCCTCTGCGTTGGCCAGTAGAATTTTCGTAGGGCATGCTTCCATGACTACATCGCTGATTCCAGAATTGAAAATGTCGGAGAGATTTTGCGTGGCGAGAACGACTACCGCGTTCAGCTTACGCAACGTCTTCAGCCAGTCACGGAGGTATTCGCGGAATAGCTCATCCCTCAGATAAACCCATGCTTCATCCAAGACTATGAGCGTGGGACGACCATCCAGCTTTTTCTGAATTCGCCGGAATAGGTAAAGGAGCACCGCAACTGTGGCTTTGCTATTGCCATCGCCGTACTTCATTAGGTTGTCCATCTCGAACACCATCATGCGTCCATCCCGCAACCCGTCCTTTTCCGCATCGAGCAGGCGGCCGAGCGGACCGCTCAGTGTGTAGACTTCGAGTGCCGAGCGAACTTCCTTGTTCTGAACCGTTGCTAGAAAATCCGTGAGCGTGCGTCGCTGTGAGCCTTGCATCAGCTTCATGGCGTCAGCCACCGCGTTCCGGTGCTGAGGTTTCATGTCCAGACCACCGAGATTGCAGAGCTTTTCGATCCAGCTATTAGCCCAAGCCAGGTCGTTGTCATCGGCGAGTTCCGCCAGCGGGTAAAACGACAAACCATCGGCCTCGCCTCCAAGATCGTAAAACTCTCCGCCGCAGGCTCGCGTCAGGACCGCAAGCGAATACCCCTTATCAAATGCAAATACTTGAGCACGGGGATACCGGAAGAATTGCGCAACGATGAATCCAAGAAATGTTGATTTTCCAGAGCCAGGCGGACCCACCATGAAGGTGTGCCCGATGTCCCCACAATGCAGATTGAAGCGAAACGGAGTCGATCCCGTTGTCGCAGCATACAAAACCGGTGGGCTTTTCGGCGGATAGAACGGGCAGGGATTCTCTTTGTTCCCAGCCCACACCGCGCTTATCGGAAGAAGGTCCGCGAGGTTGAGTGTGTGGAGAACCACGCGCCGCACATTCCGATAACCATCCCCAGGAAGGCTTCCCCTCCACGCTTCGACGCTGTTCACGTCTTCGACTCGCGCCGAAAAGCCCAAGTTTTGTACCGTCTTTGCAACCATCGCGACGGCTTCCTCGACACTCGTTTCGTCCTCGTCACCGCAAATCACCGTAGTGGTGTATTGCGCAAACAGCACGTCCCCAGCGGCCGCAACGCTCATCGCTTCTTCCGCATCCACGCTCATTTCTTGCGCGTGAAGGTTCACCGCGCCTGTCTGCGTCTGCATGATCTGGTCTTTCAAGCCGCGCATTTTCGAACGCCATTTCTTGCGCACCTTGTCGAGGAACGAACGCGCCTCTTCCGGGTCCATCAGAATCGCCCGAGAGTTCCAGCGATATTCGATTGGCAACGTATCGAGTGCCGCGAGAATTCCCGGCACGCTCGCCTTCGGAAATCCATCGATGGCCACGACGCGCAAATGTTTGCGCCCAATGCGTGGCGTTAAACCGCCTACGAAATCCTCCGTCGCCAGCATGTCATTTAGATACACAGGCAATTCAGGCAGCCGGATGGGATGGTCTTTCCAAGACACACAGCGATGCACATAGCGCAGCAGTTCGTCGTGGACTACTGGATTGCCCGAACTATCTTGTGTGCGTACCGCTCTCAATCGCGTTACGGCAAAGAGCGATTTGAAGACATCCTCGAAACTCGCAATGCGGCTCTTGAAATAATCCACGATACGGGCTGCATTCCCCCTCTGGTCCTTCATTCCCTCAAACATCCAGCCTTTAATCTTTTCTTCCCGCGCGACTGGAGGAAGGTAGGTCAGCGACAGGTAGTAGTCGCTTTCGAAATGTACCCCTTCGGACATGAACTGCTCGCGACGCTCGTCATCAATAATTTTTGTGACCGAGTCGGGAAACTCTTGCTGTTCGGGATAGCCGGGAGCTGGTGCACGAACGCTGTCACACTGCACCATCCAGCCCCCGCCAAGGCGAAGTAGTGCTCCTAAACGCCCGCTCAGCGCGGCCATCTCTCCGTTCGTCGCCGAACCGAGGTCCGGGCCTTGAAATTTCCAGGCTGCGTGCAGCCCGCCGTCCTGCAGAAGGAGAATTCCATCCTCTATCAACGAGTCATAGAGAAGTAGGTCGGCTAGTCCAACTGCGTAACGGCGCTGTTCAACAAGAGGCATGGCCTATCTCCAATTCACCGGTGTTGTAGTCGGAGGAGCGAACATCCGGCTTTTGGCCGGATAAAAATTCCGATAACGAATGTGCCGGATGTAGACGTGACGCAAGAGGGGGTCCACCTTCGCCATTCGCGCGAGAACCCCCACCGCGATCAGCCACAGAACGAGCCCGGCGAGAATGCTCCACCACTTCATGACCGCAAAAACCAACATCGCTGCAAGGATGGCGGAGACCAAAATCAATTCGCGATCTCCGCCCATGAGCAATTGCGGCCTGTTTGCCGACTCGTGAAACGGTACTTCGCGTGGGCTGTCCATGATTAAACGACCGCCGCGCCTACTGCGAACAAACCTCCCAGCAAGGCAGCCGCGGAGATGATGAAAGCTATAGCGCAGACGGCGTACACCGCACGGCGGGCAAATTCATTCCACTCACCACCGAACACAAGCGTTACGCCGATCGCCACCAACGCGATAATCGCGATTGCACCGGCTACGGGACCACTCAGCGATTGTTGCAATCGTGTTAGCGGTTGTTCCCACGGCAACGCCTGTCCCCCCGCGGCTGCGGAGGCCGGCAGACTGAGGACCGCCGACGCGAGGGTGAGCAAGCCCGTGTGAGCTACGAGACGCCGCCATTCCACTCTTTTCCCGATTACTTTCATTTTGTATTTTCCTTTCGTTCTGAAATTTACGACCAGCGACCACCCGCTCCACTAACGGCGAACCATCCCACTAGTGCAGCGAATCCCGAACACAGGAGTGCCGTCGCAAACAGCACCAACAGCGTCTGCCGCCTTGTGTCAGGCAGATTCAGCAGCGTGCTTACGAACACTCCCGAAAAACCAAAGACCATTAGCGCCAATGCCAAAGGCTTCGCTCCGGGCACAACCATCTGCGACATTCCCAACCCAAGAAGGAGTGAGAGAGCCGCACCTGCCAGCATCGCGGCGAGCGTGACAAACAACGTGCTCGAAAACACACTCGCGTCACGCACGGATTCCATTCCGCACTTCTCTGCCCTGCTAGCCAAGAGGCCCCCTATACGTACTCCAGCCCGTAATCTCCATCGCGGTACCCAGTCACTACCGCCACCTCGCGGACCTTGCGACCTGCGGGAATGCTTGGTTCGCCGTCCACAAACACGACCACATTCACTGCTTCCGCGATCAATTGCTGTTGCGGCGACGCGGTCGCTTCCGCGACCAGACTCTCCAGCCGAATGAGAGCCCCGTGCGCATCGTTCGCGTGCACGCTCGCTGCCCCACCGGGATGCCCCGTGTTCCACGCTTTGAGCATGCTCAACGCTTCCGCGCCCCGGACTTCGCCCACGACAATCCTCGTTGGCTTCAATCGCATGCAGGCCCGCAGGCAATCGAGCATCGAGACACGCCCCACCGCGAGCAGGGCCACCGAGTTTTTTACGTTGCATTGCAATTCGGGGGTATCTTCGATGATGAGGACGCGGTCGTCCGGTGAAATGCGCGCAAGGTCATCAAGGACCGCATTGATGAACGTCGTTTTGCCAGAACCCGTTGATCCGGCTACCAGAATATTTTTCCGCTGGCCTATCGCGGCGCGGATTACTTCGGAGTGACGCTTCCCTCGTACCGACTCAAGAAAGTAATCGCGATGCCGTTGGAGGTTCAGCTCATCGTTCTTATCTGTCAAGATTCCGGCCGTTTCGTACTCGTTCAATGTGAAAACACGGTGCGGCCGTTGACGGATGGCAAATACCGGTTGCCTCACCACAGGAGGAACAACACCCTCGAAGCGGCTACCATCCGTGGGCAGTTCCGTTTCGAGAATGGGGTTGTCGTGATTGATGACCGTGTCGCGAATCGCGGCGATAGTGCCGAATGCACTCAAGGCTTGTGCGGGGGGCATTTTGCCGACAACCCGAAAATCCTCGTGAGTCCTCTTTACCCACAATTGCCCATCGGGATTCAGCAAGATGTCTTCGGTGCCATGATCTTGAAGGTAGGAGGAAACCAGCGGCCCGAGTTCCCGTACAAGTTTTTCATTTCGGCGTTCGGTGACTTGTTGAAGTTCTTGCATCTGGTCCTGCCAATTCGTCCGGTCATCTAAATGCAGCGTTCTGTTTGAACACCTATGCTACTATACATACAGCAGTCTCTAGCTGCGACAAGTAATTACGCCGATTATTTGCGGCTGTCAAGTCAAAAGATGTCTACCACCAAAACCGCCGAAGCCGTCGCGAAACAGGGGCGCGCCATGAAAGCGAGCACTTTCGAGGTTGGCCTCTTTGATCCGACCGCCGAGCATGGAACGATGCTCCCGCGCGTATGGGACCTCGACACGTTGCTTCGCTCCGTGTCCTGGCTGCGCTTAAAGAATCGTGAAGGGCGGAATATCTACATCCGGCCGAGTGGCGAACACGCTCTTTCTCTTATCGACGACGCGAGTACTCAGACCATCGAGCTGTTGAAATCACAGGGCTTTGCTCCAGCGGTAGTTCTTGAAACATCCCCGAGGAACTTTCAAGCATGGCTCTGCCACGGGCAGATCCTGCCGAAACATCTTTCTACGTTTGCAGCAAGACTGCTGGCGACACGCTTTGGGGGTGATCCTGCTTCGGCGGATTGGCGGCACTACGGAAGACTTGCGGGATTTACGAATCGCAAAGACAAATATCGAAGGAAGGATGGAACCTTTCCTTACGTGAGACTGCATGAGGCTACGGGAGCGGTGTATTCAAAAGCGGTCGTATTTCTCGCAGAAGTCAGAACCCTATATGAATCGCAGCACTCCAAGCCTCCCCCTCCCGTCTCTTTCCGGCGCCCGAGCCTGTGCCGTTGTAGTCTCAAGAGCATCGAGGACTTCCGAGCGAAGCCAATCTACGACGGCGACCAGACGCGCGTGGATCTCGCCTATGCAGTCTACGCTTTGGCCCACGGCGTCCCGGAGAACACGGCGCGGGAGGCGCTTAGTTCGCGTGATCTTTCGCACAAAGGAGATAGGAAGCGGCAACTAGATTATATTGATCGCACGATTAGGAAGGCTAAGGACCGAATCGGAGACAATCGGAAAGACTAGAGATCTTACCTCCAAAACATAACGTTCTTCGCGCAGTCGCCTGGCAACATCGGCCCAACCTCCGCGCACCCCGTCCCCCTTTTCCCTACACGATTCGTCCCAACATGCGCCACAGCCCATTGCGATTGATCGTGCCCCTTGAAACCCCAGGCGCGCTTCTGGAGGGCCTCCGTTGCTTAACGGCTTCCCGGCCGCTCCCGAAACCCAATGAGTTTCAAGGAAAAACCATGCCGAGATTCCTGCCCATAACTGACTTACGACTATCAGAAGACGACGGTGAGAATGTTTTCTGGAGGAGGTTACGGTTGGACAGCAACTTGATCCGAGGGCTGTGTTGGAACTTGGAAAGGACTTGGGGCGATGCTTTTTCTATGTTTTGCCAGACGAGGTACGGGCTTGGGCTGGGGGGCTGAATCAGCCCGCACGACTGGAGGGCAAACGCCGAACACAGGGCAAAGTAAAGGTCGCCAGGGTGACCACAAGAGAAGCACGAAGATCAGCGTAAACACCAAAAACGTTTTCCGAAATGCCGGTTGCGTGGAGCACTTATGGTCGATATAAAACAGCAGTGCAAGGAAAGATCTCATTTCAACACCCTCGCAAGCAACAGCCCTAAACCAACACCTACAGCAAAAAGCCCGCTCGCCAAAACCACGCCCATTGCAACCCAACGACGGACCGCGGAACGCGTGTATGCGCGGTTCAACTCTACAATTAATTCTCGCGCGTGCAATCGACCAGCGTCAATATCCTTCTGGATCTCCTCACGCACGGCGATTCCGGCCTTCCGCGCCTCTCTTTCAACACTTCCAAACGCTTCGCGTTGTGCTGAGCGAACCCCCGCTTCTATGCCGGCGACCATTTCTTCTGCGCGGGCTTCGATACTCCCAATCACCTGCTGCAACACCACTTCATTCATCGTCACTAAGAGCATCGCAGGGTCATCCGGCCTGAGCAGCATCCCGTGACGCGCCGCGACTTCTGCGGTTATCCGTTTTAAGTCGAGCGCGACTACGGGAGTCATTGGACTTCCCCTCTTACTGACACGCTTCCATTAAACGAATGGAATTGCGTCCAACTGTTCGAAGAGGTCGCGTTGCACAACCCGCAACCTCTGCTTCGCCATGATCGTAAAACCGCTTCCATTCAATGCTTCATCGAAAGTCATCTTGTGGCAAATCATCTCTTCGACATCCCGGCCAAAGGTGTCCGCTGTGCGCCGCACGATCGCCACGGAACCATGCACTTTACCCGCGTGCCTCTTATATACAGCCATCTCCCTGAATGGTGATCCGTCCTGCAATACCGCGCCAAAATATTCATTCAACCAGACCACAATGTTCTTCTCTCGCATGCTTTCCGCTAACTGTTCGAACCCGACTAGCGTGTCATTCAGCGCTTGGCCTCCTGTAATGACCGAATGAACGAACACCCGTTTACCTCTCTCCCGCAAATAGTCGAGGGCGTGGTTCTCCAGGACGTAGTGCCAGAGAGGTATAAAAGTGGATGCCCCTGTGTCCACAACGAATGTGCCGCTCTCTGTCAGAAACCGTTCCATGAGTAGATCGAATTCACGTTGGTCCACGCTTCCATCTTTCAAGAGTTTCAGGCAGCTCACTGCCAAACCCCGGTATTCGGACAGCGTCTGATTCACTGGGTCGGCATCAATACCGTGCACATCCTGCCCTCTCGACAGTAAGTATTGCGACAGGATCGCAGATATCAGGCTCTTTCCAACCCCGCCCTTGCCTTGCAGCGAGATGTGAATCGATGTTCCACCGTTTCCACTACCGTTTGTTTTTGTCATTCGAGTCCTCCGTTGCGTGCGCCGACGTTTTCCAACTCTGCGTACCCCGCCAATGAAAACCAGGTCTGTCTTCTTCTAGTCGTCGTAGATTCGCTAGCGGGTCCCGCTCTCCAACTGTTTCCGCTTTCCCTTCCCTCAGCCCTTGCGCCTCAGAAGATTTATCCTGTTTTCCCCTGTTGCTGGCCGCGGTTAGTTTTCTCATTCTTCTGGCGCGCCAGACTGCCTTGTGAAAACTGTGGTAGCTCACTTGCAGACCCTCGCTTGCGAGTGCCTGCCAAATTCTTTTAAGACTCTGGCCTGAATTCACTGCCGCTTCTATTCCGGCAAGTAAAGAACGAATAAGCGCGGCTTTTGTCTCAGGGACGGCCCCGGCTAATTTGTCCAGGCATTGGCGGTAGTCTTTTTGCATTGACACGCCTTTCCGTGCTGCTGTACATATAGCACCATGCCGTACCGATGTAAAGTGTTAAAACGCTTTCAGTGGGCAAAGGTAGACGGAAGGCGGCCGAATTCGGCAAAAGTAGCCGAGAGTCGGCAGTAGTCAACTGGAAGTCGGCAGCATTCGGCTGACGAGGGCAGTAGTAGACCGACTGTCGGCAAATGTCGGCGGCAATCGGCACTCTTTAACAGGAGTAGGAGCAGCGTCCATGGAATGCAGGCGGATTATCAGGTACGGACACACGTATTGGAACATAAAGGGTTGTGTCGACGCTGCGCGTGTTCTTACAGGCAAGTTCTTCTTTTTCAGAAGGAAGGGATGTGGCGACTTTTGCCCGAAACGTGGCACAAATGTGCCACCGCATCTTCTTCCACGTTTCTCGACACTTCGACAGTTTAAATGGGAGGAAATCTATGGCAAAACCCAGAACCGAACGGAGTCTGCTGTTTCCGAGCAAAGAATTCCGAGAGGAGGTAAGGAAGGCGTCGAAGGACCGGGGCTTCCGATCCGAACAGGCGTTCATTCTCGCCGCTTGCGAACGCGAGATTCGCAGGGGCGATAACGCCGAAGCCGTAACGCAGTTTGAGGCACGGGTGGCGGCGACGCTTACCAACCTGGCAAAGCAGGGGCAAAGTCTTCACACCCTTGCGCAAGCACAGGTTGCTCTAACAGACGTGTTGCTGAAGTACGTCATTACTTGTGTTGTGGAACCCCCCGACGATGCCCTCCCCGCGGCACGCGTTCGCGCCCGGCTGCGGTATGAAAAGCTGGTGCGCGCCGCGGCGAAGGAGATCTCGAACAAAAACAGGGACACTCTCCGGGAGATGCTAGCCGATGAATGACGAACCACCAGTTCGATTGCGACCGAGAAAGTCAAAACATGGCCCAAACGACAATCCCCGTAAGTACATAGGTGTCCTCCGGTCGATGCTTCGTCTCGTGCAGATGTCGAAGCGACGACCTGAAACCCGTAGCAGATATGTAGGCGGTGGAAGTGCCCGTGCGGCCCGCACGTTCAATCAGCGCGTGGCCGTCCGGGTCAACTACTCCGCAAATAAGAATCCGGGTCAGTGGAAGGCACACGGAACGTATGTGGCCCGCGAGAGCGCGACACAGGGAGGAAGGGCGGCCGAGGCAGGGTTTAATGCGACCGATCAGAAATTAGACATCGCAACCACGCTCGACAATTGGCAGGGTGCTGAAGACCAGCGGCTCTTCAAAATCATCGTGTCTCCTGAGTTTGCTGACCGCTTGAACCTTCAGAAATACGCTCGCGAGTTGATGCGACGAATGGAACGCGACCTAGGCACTCAAATTGAGTGGGTCGCCGCCGTCCACTACAACACTGCGCATCCCCACGTTCACATCGCGGTTCGCGGAGTTGACGAGGAAGGAAGGCCGCTTCGCTTACCGAGGGAGTATATTCGTGCGGGGCTGCGCGGGCGGGCCGAAGAAATCGCTACCGAAGCTCTGGGGTATCGCACCCCCGCACATGCTCAAGAGGCGCAACGCCGCGAAATAGCTCAGAACCGCTACACATCTCTCGATCGCATCCTGCAACGCTGCAACGATGGCTCCTCGACCCATTTCGAGGTGACTGCAAATCCGAATGACGCCGCCCTGTCAGAGTCGGCCCAGATTCTTCAGAAACACGTTGCCGCACGGCTTATGCACCTTCAAACAATGGGCCTCGCGCAATTCGTTGCGGCGCACAAGTGGCGTGTGCAGGCGGACTTCGAAAAGGTACTTCGCACGGTACAACAGAGTGGTGACAGGCAAAAGATGCTCGCGGCGCATGGCGCACTGGTTTCGGACAAGCGCCTTCCCCTCCAGGTCATGACGCTTCGCCAGTTTCAAAGTCTGGCCGGCCGCGTACTTCTGCACACTGAAGATGAGCAAACGGGGAAGCGTTACATGCTAGTTGAGGGCACGGACGGGAAAGTTCATTTGGTCTATCACACCGACGCCATCGAGGAGGCCCGCAAGCAAGGAAAACTCGCAGTGGCCAATTTCATTCGCATTGAGAAACGATTCACGAAAAGCAGACCTGTCCTACATTTGGACGATATGGGAGATGCCGTTGCGCTCCTCCAGAACTCTTCGTACTTCGAAAAGGAAGCGGAACTCTTACTTCGGAAGGGCATTCACGATGTCCGACCAGTATGGGGCGGATGGCTCGGACAATACCAAGCGAAGCTGCAAACCACGTTACACCACGCTGAAACACGTAAGCGGAGAGACCCGGGACTCTCAAGGTAGGATATTGACATTCCATCCCTTCATGGTGCTATATGTATAGCTACATTGAATAGCAGATCAGAGAAAGCCGTTTTTTTCTGACCGCTTAAGGGAGGTTTTTCGATGAATACCAACAACGCAGCCATTCGACGGGACCTAATCGAAAATTCCGTGGACCACCAAGTCTCCACTCTCACAAGCTCTGCGGCTTCGCCGGGACAACTGGAAACCCTTCTCAACTCGGAACTCGATCACGATCTTATCGAGTGGCCCCGGCAATACCTGGAAACCTATCTCGATTCCGATGCGACAGGCCGCGTCCCGCTAAATCCCGAGCAACTCCAGGATGTTCTCGAAGCGGCCTTTGACCGCGACGGAACAGCCGCCCGCAATTATCTCGAAGAGTTGACCGGTGAACGAGGGCCGATGAACCTTGGAGACTCCACGCTGCAAATCGCAACTAGACGTGGTGAAGAGAAAGACACCGGCTACGAGCTGCTTTTCGACCCGACTGACAGCCAAGACCTGAAACACCTGATCGAGCAATTGGACATCCGGGCGTGGGAGAAACAGAACGCGCAGACCACTCGCGCTCTCGAAACAAAACCCAATATCGAACGACGCGAGACCACTGCATCTGTCGCGACACACCAGCCCGGAAGCGGAGCCGTCGAGATTCACGACAAAATTACGGGTACCGATGTCCGCAAGTTGCTTGGCGGTGGCGAGTTGCCCGCAGGTCTCCAGTCTGCATTGAAAAAGATGGGCCCGGATGCACTCGTTAAAGATGCACAAACCGACAGCGGAATCTACCGCGGTGCGATCACCGGCGAAACTGATAAAAAGCTCATTCAACAAATTACTTCGCGCATCGTGGTTCTTCATCCGAAAGACCTTCTCGACATACTCCCTGCTGTGGGCGAAAACGTGCGTATTGCCTACAGCAACGACAGGGCCCGCGTCGTTACGGTCAAGGACAGGAGCAAAACGCAGGAGGTGGGACGATGAATCAACTAACTGCTTACCGAAAGCCAAGAGACCCCGGTTACGTCGGGGGGTTCTATTGGCCCCCAACAATCGTAGGTTTTATGGGCCTCTTCTTGACAAATGTAATTGCCACTCAGTTTGTGGCTTGGCGCTTCGAGAATCAGCCCGCACTCGGTCCCGCCTTGCTCCGCATCGGCTCGTTCTCTTTGTACGCACCATATAAATGGTTCGTGTGGGTATGGACGGAAGGCGGCACGGCCGATCTTAGAATCAAACTTCCACTGCTCATCGGCGCGGGCATCATTGTGGGCGGGTCGTTCGCCTCCGGCGCCTTATTTTTTCTCCTGAATCTCGCGCACACGAAGGCGCTCTCGAAAAACACCGAGGACCTTCACGGTTCCGCGCGATGGGCCACCAAAGCCGATATCGAGGAAACCAATCTCATTCATGCAAAGCAGGGCGTGTATGTCGGAGGCTGGCACGAAAAGTCCATCAAGCACCTCCACTACTTACGACACAACGGCCCGGAACACATCCTTGCGTTTGCTCCCACACGAAGCGGCAAGGGCGTGGGCATCGTCATTCCAACACTCCTGGCGTGGGCGGAGAGCACCGTGGTCTACGACATTAAGGGGGAGAATTGGGCCAAGACAGCAGGTTTCCGCAGCCAAGCTGGGCAAATCTGTTTCAAGTTCTCTCCGGTAGAACCTGAGAGTTCCTCTCGATTCAATCCACTGGCCGAGATTCGACTCTTTACGGACCGCGATGTTTCCGACGCTCAAAACATTGCGAACATGCTCGTGCGTACGGGGGAAGACAGTCCGCAAGAACGCTACTGGCAGGACGCAGCCGCGTCGATTACCACCGGGATGATCCTCCATGTGTGCTACGCCGCCGCACTCGACGGTGGGCAAGCGTCTCTCAGCCAGCTCGCCGGCGTCTTCACTCGACCCGGTTTCAATTTCCGCGAAACCCTGACTGAGCTTCTCACTTACACACACGACAAGGACAACGCACACGGTTGGCGGCTTCCGACGGGTGAAGCGACGCGCACCCATCCCGTCGTAAAAGAGAAAGTCCAGGAAATGCTCGACAAGGAAGACAAGGATTTTTCCGGCGTCTTGTCTACTGCGAAGACGGCACTGACGCTTTATAGCGATCCTCTTGTTAGCCGCACCACTTCCGTCAGCGACTTTACGATCCAAGACCTTGTGAACCACGAGCGGCCAGTATCGCTCTACCTTGTTGTACCTCCGAGCGACAAGATTCGGCTTCGTCCGCTCATGCGTCTGATCTTTACCATGATCGTCAACCAGCTCACCGAAAAACTCGATTTTCAAGGTTCCGAGCAACTCCGCAACAAACATCGGTTGCTCTTTCTGATTGACGAATTTCCGTCCCTCAAGCGCATGGAGATTTTCGCGGACGCGCTCTCCTACATGGCTGGGTTTGGCCTGAAGGCATACCTCATTACGCAGGATATTCGCCAGATCGTAGACGAATACGGGCGCAACGAGAGCATCGTCAGTAATTGCCAGGTTCGCGTCGCTTTTGCGCCCAACCAATACGACACCGCGGAACTCCTCAGCAAGATGACAGGGACACAAACAATTAGGAAAGCCTCTTTCAATTTCTCAGGATCGCGGATGTCTCCCGTCCTTGACCGCGTCAGCACGCACATGGACGAGATAGAGCGTCCGCTGATGACGCCGGACGAGATCATGCGCTTGCGGCCGCCGAAAAAAGAGCGCGGCGGCAATCAGGAAAAGATCATTGCTCCCGGCGATATGCTCATTTTTGTTTCTGGGCACTACCCTATTTACGGCACGCAGATGCTCTATTTCTTTGACCCCATCCTGCGCTCCCGCGCTGAAATCCCCCCGTCGACAAAGTTTTATTCCATTCACGACGGAGGGCTCTCGCCCCAGGACCCACTTCCGGACTTTGCACCTCGCTCGAAACCAACATCGGGCCCACGCCCAAACCGCCGTCTGCCGGCTTCGTCTGGGGGTGGCCCTGGCGCAGACTCACCAATCGACCAACCGGCACCACCTCCGGGCTCCGCTCTCCAGCGATCCCCAGGTTTGTTTGACAGCTTGGATTTGAATTCGGAGCGATGAGCAATGCAGGAAAACCGCTTTCAACTTGCCGGTTATCTCGCAGCCAAACCGACGCTGCGCTACTTGCCTTCCTCCATGCCGGTTGCCAATGCCCGACTTGGACAAACGTATCGTTTCCCGCGCAAAGATAAGCCTGCTGAGCACACCAATTGGTTCAGCCTCGTCTTCTACGGGGATTTGGCGATCCTCGCGACCGAACTTGAGAAAGGCACAAACCTTTACGTCGATGGCACCTTCGACCAACGGCCCTTCGTCGCGCAGGACAAATACACGCGCTATGTCTATGAAGTCACAGTGCACAAATTCTTCGTTGTTGGTGGCGCGGGGCAAGACCCACCGGGTCCGCCTAAACCGCATGCCACATTACCGAATGAGGTCGTGACCGATGGCGCTTCGTCTATCGAATCCTCTGAAATTCAAGATACCTGGCTCTTATGAACTACACCATCGACTCCGCTGTGCAGCTATCTGGGCCTGCCTGCTCGGATCTCCCTTCTTTCTCGGGCTTATTGCGGGCTGGGGTTTCGGCATCCGCGTTAATCTCACTCCCTCACTACCGCTTGGCTTCTACATCACCAGCCATTCGTCAAACGCAAAACTTGTTGAGTTCTGCCCGCAAGGAAACGCGGCCTATATCTCGCTCACCCGCCAATATCGCACCGCAGGGGCTTGCCCCGATGGCGGAGCGCCGCTTCTCAAACCGGGCGTCGCATTTCCCGGTGACGAAGTGAAGGTGAGCGCAAATGGAATTCGAGTCAATGGACAATTGCTTCCCAACAGCGCAGGACGATTCCGCGACCACCTCCAACGCCCGCTCGATCCGTGGCCCTATGGCACTTTCAAAGTCGAACCGGGAACCGTGTGGGTCGTCTCGTCGTTCAATAGCTACAGCTTCGACAGCCGCTATTACGGCGCGATTCCAACTTCCGCGATTCGGCACCATCTCCGCCCACTTTGGACCTTCGCTACAGAAGTTCCTCAGCAGTAGCGTTACTCTTCCCGCAGTTGCCGCCACGACGGCAGCGACCGCGTGGAGTGGACACCTTGCGGCAATTCCTTTGTCCCTTGTTGCTCCACTGCTTGTCTACCACACGAAATCCAGAAAACACGCCTATGCTTCGATGTTCAGCTACTACGTGGGGGCAAGTTGGCCGCTCATTCCCGGAGCCCGCTCTTTCTTTGGAGTGCAGGGCACTCCGATCATAGGATTGTTCCTCTGCTTAGCCGCTGCAGTTCTGCTGGCGTCGCCCTGGGGTTTGCTGTTCTCACGCAGACGTGGAAGAGCTGCGTTCGGTGTGCCGCTGTGCATCGTGCTCGCTGCGATGCCGCCGCTCGGGATCATTGGATGGGCTTCGCCCCTTCTTTCCGCGGGTGTACTTTTTCCCGGCTCCAAGTGGTTCGGACTGGCGCTAATCACCGTCTTTCTGATTGCCTTCCGCTTCAAGCCAGCGCTGAGTGTCGTCAGTTTGGCGCTCTGTGCACTCGTCTTTCATTTCCAGTACACGCAACCGCAGGTCCCTGAAGGATGGGAAGCCGTCAACACAAACTATGGGGGCACAGGACAAGGGGACCCCGACTTCACGACCGAATACAACACGGCCCAAACCATGCAGACAACGATTGTCGAGTCGCATGCGACCGTGCTCCTCTTCCCGGAACATCTGCTCACGCACTGGAATGAATCCACGGATGCTTTTTGGGGAAACACTCTAACCGCGCTTGCTTCGCAGCACCGCACGGTGCTTATGGGCGCTGGAATCAACCCACCAGGGACTTCGAGAAATCCTTTTGCGCAGAAGCGGTACTTGAATGTGCTGCTCGCACGCGGCGAGGAAAATACCGCGCTCTATCAAGAGCGCATTCCCGTTCCAATTGCAATGTGGAGGCCCCTCAGTGATGACGGGGTGCCACTTAAGCTCTTTGCCCGTGGGACAATCCGCATCCACAATCAAAACGCCGCCGTACTTATTTGTTACGAACAAGTGCTCGTGTGGCCGTTTCTTTCCTCCGCTTTCGAACATCCGACTGTTCTATTGACGGCCTCGAATGACTATTGGGCCAAGGACACTCGTATTCCGGCGATTCAGCAATCAAGCGCTGCGAGCTGGGCGCGACTATTCCATCTTCCCGTGCTTTCGGCCTCGAACTTCTAATGCACGTTAGAAGAATCATTTTCGCAACGCTCTTCACTCTCGCCGGCACAGCTTCGTGTGCACAAACAGGTACGGCGAACCCCAACACAAAGATTTCGCCTACTTCGTTTCAAACGCTCGCGCAAAGCTGTGCGGCGAACGTTCCCGTCAGCACCCTGGAAGCAATCGCCCGCACTGAGTCTGCGCTTTACCCCTACGCCCTCAGCATCAACCGTCCACACCAGCTCGCCCGGCGCCAGGGATGGAATCGCGGCACCATCAACCTTGAAAGACAGCCTACATCGCTCGAAGAGGCGATCGCGTGGACCAAATGGCTTCTCGGGCAAGGCATCACCGTGAGCATTGGGCTGCTCCAGGTGAACAGCGAGCACGCTGCGCATTTGCATCTCACCCCTGAACAACTGTTTGACCCTTGCACCAATCTCCGTTCCGGCGCTGCGCTTCTTTCTGTCACCTACACGACAACAGCTCGAATTCAGGGTGAAGGCTTCGCCGCTCTCGATTCCGCTCTTTCCTACTACAACACCGGATCTCCTACAGCTGGACTCGCCAACGGATACGTACAGCAAGTCAAACGACACGCAAAATCTCTAAAGAACCAACACTGATCCACCTCCGCAAATTCCCTTCTCCGCAAGAGGCTGCGCCCGGTCCCGCGCTTCTTCCGTCAAGGGTTTGCGCTTTTCTCCAATGAACGGCATACCCCGCCGCCCTTGACGGCGCGCGCGCCCGTTCGCAATGAGCCCGCTATGAAGGGAATTTGCTTCTTTTTTCGAGCAGCAAAACCGCTCGAAAAAGAAAAAAGGAGAAACGACAATGACAAATGCAAACAATCATGAAACTTGGGCACAACTGCTTCACAGCGCGGTCCACACGCCGGGAAAACTGTTGGCCGCTTACACCGCTTTCCATAACTACTCATTTGGGAATGCCTTGCTCGCTTTGACGCAGTGCCGCCGCCGCAACTTGGAGCCGGGACCACTCAATACCTATCGCGGTTGGTTGGAACTCAAACGCCAAGTGCGCAAAGGAGAGAAGGGCATCACCCTTTGCATGCCGATGCAGTACAAGAAGCGCGTTCCGAAGGACGACGAGCAAGAGGAAGAGATCGATAAAACAACGCGTTCCACTTTCGGGTTTCGCGCTTATTGGTTTGTCTTGGCGCAAACGGACGGTGAGGCAATGGACACCCCACCGATCCCCGGATTTGACCTGGAGACTGCCTTGCGCGTGCTAAACGTCAGCCGCACTGATTTTGACGAAATGAACGGCAACATACAGGGCTTTGCCACAGGTCGAGAAATCGCCGTCAGCCCAATCGCGGCAATTCCGCACAAAACGACGTTTCATGAAATCGCGCATTGTGTCCTGGGGCATACCACGAAAGACAAACTCGTGGACAGCGAAGAGACTCCAAAGAACCTCCGCGAAGTGGAAGCAGAAGGTGTTGCACTCATTTGTTGTGAAGCGCTCGGACTCGAGGGCGCGGAGTTTGCTCGCGGTTACATCCAACATTGGCTAAAAGGCCAGAAAGAAATCCCCAATCAGAACGCGGCCCGCATCTTCGCCGCCGCAAGCACAATTTTGAAAGCAGGCAATCCAGCGGCCAGTAGTGAGTAGGCTACGGTTTCCGTGATTCCGCTGCGGTGTAACTGACGGCGACACGGTTGGTTTAGTCTGCTGGGACGATCAAAGCAAGTACCAATTCCCCGAGTTGCCTAGCTCTTCCAAGCACCGGCAAGTCGGCTACCGGCCAGCACGCATGTATGTGTTCGGGACTGTAATCGCGAGTTTGAGCGAAGGACTCAGGCGGATAGTGCACCAATGTGACGAAGTGCAATCATGCGCGTAAATCAACGGGTTTCAAGATCAGAAGTCAAGCCAAGCTCTTGCAAGGCGGCCCTGGTCTCTTCGACTCTTTGGGAAGAGACACCACCTGCTGGAGCGGCTTCGACAGTGAGAGTTAGTTTGAGCCCCTGCGCCGTCGCGAACTTGGACAGAACCTTGGTATAGAAATTCATCCATTTTTGATGTGGAATCTCACCAGTCCATCGCAACACGCCCGGGGCAACAGGCTGTTTTAGTGCTGGCGGGGGCATCGAGGCTACTTTTGCCACGGTGACTGTCGCCGAACCTTTGACGAGGCCAGCACTCGCGGCCACGACGAAATTCCCTTCATCCTGACCCGCGGCGAAGACACCCTCCTTATCAATGGCCCCTCCAGAGGCCTTCCATTCGATTTGTCCAGTGGCGATATCCTGCCCGTGCTGATCGAGGCCTTTGACAACGAACGCCTGCTTTTTCCCAGGCTGGATTTGCGTTCCAGCAGGAGAGACAACGAGCAAGGTCAGTGCAGGAGGTTTCTCTCTGAGATTTTTGTAACTCTCGGCAGTCTCGCGTGTGACGATATACATTTCGTCGGAGAGTTCTACGTCTTGGGCGTTGAGGCTACCTCCGAAATGAAATGGTTCATACTCACCTGTAGGCAACCTGCCAACGTATCCGAGCAATCCGCCCTCAACTCCCCGCGCGATGGTGTCCTTGACTGCCTCAGGATTAAGGAGTCGGGGAAATAAGGGCGACGCGAAAAACGCATCGCGCACAGACTTGGTGCTCCACTCCTTAAATGCGGGATTCCAGTTCCTGACCAACAGATTCGGGCTGATATCTTTCTCAACCTCGCCGTCCTTGCGCAATCGTTCGAGTATGAACGTGACCATCGTGTCTGCCACGCTGGAGTGCACCAATCCCAGGTCTACTAAGCGAAGCTGATTGTCCTTGCCCAGGAGCGCAATGATTTTGTAAGTCCGCCATACGCTTTCTTTCAGGTCTCGCTGGGCTTTTTTCAGGTTCTCGGTCAGCTGGCGTCTTTGCGCCTCATCCAGATGTAGGTCTTCCTGTTCGTCTTCGATATCCTCCCAAGCAAGAACTTTTCGTGCGTCGTCGTGAATTGTCCCGGCAGAATCGGCGATGCACCAGATCAACGCGCTCTTGAATGTACGCGAAGAATTTCCGCAGTCCCTGGTCATTGTTTCGACCAATTGCAGAGTCTTATTCTTATCTTGCATCGACACTTCCGCTGCAAGGATCGCCAGAGTGAGAACGGGACGATCGGGTATCTGGTTACTCTGCTCGGGAAAGTAGATGCGCTCCAAGCCCGATCCCGCACTGAAAACCTTTTGAATCTCAGCGCGCGCTCGCTCGTCGATTTTGGGGGATTGAATGCTAGCTCGCCGGTCCGCAAATCGCTTGTTGAGGTTTTCCTTCAAACTAAAGTGGTAGCGCGTCCGTTCGACGGTGAGGTAGTAACAAGCCTCGGTGAGTGATTCGAGGACAGTTTCCACGTTTCCAATGTCGAGATCCTCTTCTGCTACAGCCAACCGAATTTCCGGCACCGTTGCCTCAACGCGGGCCTGCCCCCCGTTCGATTCGAAGAAAATTGTTGTGGCCACTTTCCTGTGGAGGCGTGCCTTCTTAATTGAATCTACAGCCTCTTTGTCCAGACGGACTGCGTGTGAATCCTTCTTGCCGCAGATATCCGTGGTGATGGCACCCTCAAGGCGAGGCTCACCCAACTGCTCAAACAATGCAGCGCGAAACATGGGGTCATCGAGTGGTGCTGTGCCAAGTCCGATCAAGGGGTCACGATGCGCTCCCTTGAATCCTTCTTGATAGGCCTTCGATACCCACAGCGCGAGAAGCCGCAGAATGCCTCGGGTTCTCTGGAAGCGCGGCAGCGCTTGCCACTTCCGCTCGAACACCGAAAGGACTGATGGGTGAAATGGGTAGGTCGCGGCAAAGGCTTCCCGACCGCTATCAATTGGAAACCATTCTGGAATCTGCTGGCGATGATCGAGAATCCAGTCTGAGGACTCCGCAATTGTTGCTCGGGCGTCATCCGGCAGTCCGTGCCATTCAAAGAGTCGGCGTCGGATGATTTCAGAAGTTTCAGCCTCCGCCGACATAATCACGGGCTTGCCCACGCGGTCGAGCATTTTCTTGAATCTTTGCTCGTCCGCTTCATCTTCTGATGTGTACTCAAGCTCCGAGGCAGGTATAGAAACTACCAACACAACGTTATCTTGACCCCTTACAGTCTCGGAAAGCGCCTGTATGAAATTATAAAGTGAGTTGTTGTAGCCTTTTTTCCGGTAAGTGCTGACGTAATTGATAATCTCGTCCATCAGGATCAGGCAGGGGCGATCCTTCGGTAGCATCGCTCGAATAACGTCGCCCTTAGGCTCTATGAACTGTTTTTCATGCTCGGCTACCAGCGCAAACGACTTCTCTCCGCCAAGCTGGAAAGCAATTTCGCCCCATGGCGTCTTGCGCAATGGCGTCCCGTCGGTTCCACCGCGCCCGGTCAGCGAGTCGAACTCAGTTCCAACGAATACGGCAGTGGCTGCCTCGGGCACCGAACCGATATTTGCCTTCTCCAGGAGTCGGGACACTCCGGCCCACTTGTCAGCCTTCTGCCCACCTTTTGCCAAGTGGTATAGCAGAGTTAACGCGTGCGTTTTGCCCCCTCCGAACTGCGTGGCCATATTGAACACGGCGGAAGTTTCAGTCTTCTCTCCCGACAAGCGACGAATTACTTCTGCTGCGAGAGTCGTCAGGGTTTGAGTAAGGTATGTGCGTTCAAAGAATTGTTCGGGGTCTTGGTAGTCGGAAGGAGCACGCCCGTCGCGCACCTGGTCAAGGTGGACGGCAAATTCTGCAGCGTCGAGTGGTTTCCCTTCGCGCAAATCCTCGCGCGGTGTCACGACCTTGTACCACGGTTTGAGGGCCATTACTTGTCCTCCAATTTCAAACTCGACTGAACCGTCCTACGTTGGCGTCGAACAACCAGTCCTTAAAGAAGCCGTACGGAAACGTTTTCGTTTCATCGCGGGAACCCACTACGACGAGCGTTTCACCTATCACTGCTGTCCGCTCAGGTATCTCCATCGCACGCGCAACTTCGGCTGCAAGGTGTCGCACCAATTTTGAGCCGTCCCCAGAATCCTGCCGGTAGCAAAATACCACGCGCAGTTGGGAGCGAACGCAGAGAACCTTCCACAACGAATAGGCCACGCGGTCGTCGGCAGTACTATTTTCAAGTTCAAACACGGCGACCGGGAAACGCCATCGACGTTCACCGGCAGGCTCGAACGCTACAACATCGAGACCCAGGAATTCTTGGCGCGGAACCGGCAAAATAGTTGATTTGTGCCCCTTCGCGACACCCTTCCACGCCATTCCCTCGCATGATCCCACGACGATAGTTGTCAGCGCTCGCGTCCATTCTGTGAGCTGCGCTCGCTGTGCCGCCTCCTGAAGAGCTGGGGAAGCAGGGTGCTGACGGACCGTCTCCATGAATTTTGCAAACCATCGTGTTGCGAGACCGTCCGACATCAGAAGCCCAAGCCCTTCTTCCTTGCAAGCACGCCTTCCACCCAGCGCCTTTCGTCTGTACCCTTGGGATACAGTGCGGAAAGCGCTTGCGCCAAACGCCAGAAACGCTGATCTTCCCCGACACCATCAGTCACTAAGAAACGCTTGAGCGCTTCACCGCGACCCGCCCCGAAGAGAATCATGCTTTGGTGAATCCGGTCGAGAACGGTGTTGCCCACCTTCGAGGCGCTCTTTTCGCCCCAACCGGCTTCCTCTCCATCCGTCTCTCCTAGCACATTGAGCAGGGAGAGCTGTTTCGGTTTTCCCTTGCGTTTCGTTGGAGCTGCACCTTCATCTTTGCCAAAGAGATGATTGGCGCGCTCAGAGACAGGGAGAAGTCGAGCCTTGTCACCGCCGATTTCAACGAGGTTATTCAGGTGTTCTAAGTGCGCACCAAGGCCCTGGGCGATCTTTCGGGCCGCGTCGTATTCCAATACAAATCCAGTCAGCTTTGCCTTCTTAGTGGAATCCTCTTCTTCTTCCTCATCGGACGACTCGCTCGCGGCACCGTTCCCATTTGAGCCTGTCGAGATAGTCCAGAGCCACATGGCCGTGACGCGCGCGTCCTCTTCAAAGCCAGTCGCATCAGCCCCTTTGAAGATCATGTTGATTGCTTCCTTGGCGACCGCAGCCCAGACGTATTCCAAATATTCCTTGAGTGCGACGTGTTCACCGCTGGCCTTCTCTACGCGAGCGTACCGGGAGAAGATTTCAAGTGCCGGGCCGAGACAGGCGAAGATGGCGTCCGCCCCCACGATACCTTCCTCGGCCAGGCGCGGCATCCAATCGTGGATGCGGCCGGGCAGCTCCTGCAACACGTCGCGCCAATCACCAATTTCATCAGTTCTTATGGATCGGTCGGGATTGTCGCGCCGGCGGCAGACGATGTGAACAGATGATTGCAAGGATGCGGAGCCGGCAGCCTGCGTGCGGGATTGCAGTTCGGTGTCGATCGGCCAAGAACCAGTAATGGACCAACCCGCATCAATGACTGCACTCAGCATCGCCTCCCACGACGCCGTGCTACTTTCAGCAAACACGACAACACCTATGCCACGCGGCTTCATGGTCATTCGTGCCACTTCAAGTGCCTTAACCATCTCTGTTTGGTAAAACTCGGGCGATTTCTGTTTGCCCGCCGAGTCCTGATTCGCATCGGTAACCACAATCTCGTCACCTTGACGAACTAGACCCTCATTGAAAAGTTCGGGGAAAACAACCTTGTAGAACTCTCTCTCCCAGACGAAGAAAACGTTCGATAGATCGCCATATGGAATAGCAGCGAAGTATGGCGGGTCAGTAACCAAAGCATCCGCACTATTCGTCGGGAGTAATTGGTCTTGAGCACGTCCCCAAACGACCGTGCCCGTGCGCGGTAGGCAGCTATTCGCTTGGATAACCTTAATGACCCAGTCAATCGCGCCATTCCAGTTTGCAGGCCCGTCCGAAATTGGATTTGACTCCGCGAAGTCCCAAACAACTTGCAATGCTTGCTTTCCGAATGCGCCTTCGATAGTAGATCTAGCTGCATTCCACCTCGACAACGAGCAATTCTGAAAGATGAAGCGACTGGTCGCGCAATTCAACATCGCCAAAACGGCTGTGCGAAAATCGGACCCTCCATCGAAATCCGGGATGCGGAGTAGCAGCTCTTGAAAACATCGGATTGCCACCGCTTGACGAGAGGTGTAGAGGTCTACAAATTTGGTTAACCCGATGCGAGTCACGGCGCTTAGTCCACGCGTGTTCTTGTACGGACGAATCGGATTGATATCGTCCTGCGGGAAAGTGCATCGGCTGGCCGCTGTCTTCGCTGCCGATACTGCTTGAATATCGAGGGGCGTTGGGGACCGGAAATACCTGCCATTGGGTGAATCCACGTACACTGCAAGCAACCTCGCATCCTCGGCTCCGCCCCGGCGTCGGGCGAGTTGTGTTTTGACAGCTTTCGCAGGCGTCGTATAACCACACTTTTTACGAGGACATGTGACGCTACCCGAACTTACGGTTGCGCGCTGCTCGGCTGTCCTACCTTCGGATACCACGAGTTCGAGGTTGCGTTCTCCCGATTCGCGCCAGCCGAAATGCCACAACCTGCCTTTACGGGTGATTTGCATATTCCGTATCATAGGTACTACCGTGCCGCAGCCGGGGCCTTCACATTGAATTGTCCGCGCCCACAGATAAGCGATGGGTGTCGCAACATCCGTATCCTTGGGATAAAAGTCGGCGAGTTCCTTTTCCGCTTCGCGCCGGATCCACTCGCCCCATTTGCGGACTTCATCGACGAGGCGCTGGCCGTATTTCGGGATGTATTCGAGGACGACCTTATTGAGCAAAACAGCGACAGGGTTGAGCTCGCTCGCAAAGGCGTCCGCGCCCACGCGCAGAGCTTCGAGCGGGATCGAGCCACCGCCAGCAAACGGGTCCACCACGAGCGGGCGGGTACCGGGCGCGCCGCCCAGAGCCTGGTGCGCGGCTTGGGTGAGTGCACGGCTAGTTTCTAAATATTCCGGGACCGTCGAATTGTCCCAATTCGCGAAATCCGCAATGAAATCGAGTAAGGCAAAGCGCAGTACGTTCCAATGCGCGTCCTTCGTAGAATCTAACCCGCCCAAGTTTGCTAGCTTCTGCCACTTTTCCCAGTTTTCATGCGAACAGTTTGCGGCTAATTCCTTGTCGTTGGCTGCCTTCCGCGCAAACTCATTTATCAAACGCGACGCCTCGTCGCGGAACTTCTGTGGACAAAGCAGGTCTGCGGGATCTGGCCAAAGAGCCGCACATATCACGGCTCGGCAAGCTGCAAGCGGTCGCCTGGCCCACCAAATATGCAACGTCGAGATATGCCCGTGCCGGGTGCTCTTTTCACGACGCGCATGCTCCGAGATGCGCTTAATGGGAAGATCAACTTCGATAAGCCGCTTCGGATAAGTAGTCTCGCGAGTCACTTCGTCCCCTGAATTATCTTCCCGGCTCCAACGTGGTAGTGTTCGATCTGAACGATAGGCTCCCAGCCAAGACGCACCGGGTCTTGAACGATATGAATCTGCGGTGTTGAACCGCAATTGAACACCACATAGAGCCAGTAATCTTTTTTCAGTCGTTCAGCCGTCTTGTATTCATTGCTACTCACCGCGATCTCGCCAACCGCTGCGCGTCCTTTCACCTCAATGAATCTTACTTCGATGGCGGTTTGCGGATCTTCGGGATGTGGCTTCCGTGAGATCAGGTCAAATCCCCGATTGTCTTTCTCCACACTTTCCACCCGCCAGCCTCGGGCTTCCTCATGAGCCGTTACGGCGCGAATGGCGATCTTTTCAATTTCTTCGTCGCGCACCATGGGAGCGATGCCCGGGGACAATCGTTCAGGATGTGGCAGCACCCAGGCACGTCCATGATGCCGAATGTCTGCGATGGTGCAGTGCCGCTCCTGCTTCAGTTCGTCGCGCCGCCGCTCCAAACGCCCGTTTAGCTCGTCCAGGCGATCTTCCGTGGTCTTCATATTCGCAGCAAGCAGAGGAGTGGCATCACCCTTCTGCTGCTGCTCGAACAACTCCGCCATGTGCAGGTTCTGCCGGTCGATTAGCGCATTTAAGCTGATCTCGACGTGGGTGGCGATGGTCGCAATTTCCTTTTCCCGCTGTGCCGAAATTTCATCCAGGAAAGGTTGAAGGGCTTCTTCGATCAGGACGTGTTCCACGGTGGCGAGTTCAGGCAAAGTGGCGTTTTCGGGCGTCTTTGACGCATCAGACGCAGGGCGCAAAGCCAGGTCAAGAAACATCGTCGGCTGTCGTACTGTCATCGTGCCGTTCATTTCCGTTTCAAGAATGAAGAGACGCCGATGCAGGGTATTTCCGCTGCCATCCTTAATGGTGGCTGAAAAAGCGTCCAATCGGCCCGGTTCCTTCCGATTGATGTCATAGAAAATCGTTCCGCGACCAAGATCACTTTGGACACGATCCCAGACCTCCTCGCGCACAGTTTCGAACAGCGGATGGCCAGGCGTCAGCCATTCAAGAGTTGGGTCGTCCGTCAGGAGTCTCTTGTCGAACGCAACTTGCTTGTACTCCCGGCCCAATTTTCCGAAGCGCGGTTCCAGCCGCTCGCCTACAGGCCAAAGCGTACGAGGTATTCTTCCAACACGGAAAACGTGTTTGTCTTTCTGGATTTCTTTGGGGTATATAGCTGTAAGCGGCGCTGCCTGCAAAAAGAAATCTTCCACGACTTCTGGAACGAGCCGGCGTTCTTTGGCCTCCTCTGACTTGCCAAGAATGGAGGAAAGGTTTAGCTCCCGCTTGGCAAGTCCTTCGAGCGCCGAGTGTGCGATCTTTCGGAATCTGTCTGTATCTACTTGTTCAACGATTCGGCTCTTAATGACATCTTCTGTGAGATTCCGCGCATACATGTCGCGCAGCATCTTCTCTAGCTGATTTGAAGAAAATACGTCGCCCAAAACATTGAAAACAGTTCCCATTTTCTTGGGATCGAGGTCGTCTTCAATTTTCTTGATTCGCTCGAATAATTTCTGGAGAACACGTCCCTCGCGCGTATTCGTGGAAACAAAGTTAAGGATAAGGCAGTCCTTCTCTTGGCCGTACCGGTGGATGCGCCCCATGCGCTGCTCCAGTCGCACGGGGTTCCACGGAATGTCGTAATTAATCATGAACCAGCAGAATTGAAGATTAATCCCCTCGCCTGCTGCTTCGGTCGCCACAAGAATCTGACAACTTTCGCGGAATTCCCGCTCAGCGTAAATGCGGCTACCTGGAGTATCGCGGTCCCCTATCTTCATTCCGCCGTGAATCTGAGTGACAGAGAGGCTCCACTTTAGAAGCTTTCCTAGCGGGCGGCCATCCTTGCCGTCTCCCGCAAGGAAGTCGAGAGTGTCTTTATGCTCTGTGAATAGAAGCAACTTCATTTTGGGGTCGCTGAAGACCCCTTGCTTAGTAAGAACGGACTTCAGTACGACCAGCTTCCGCTCTACCTCTTTATCTTCCAATTCGCAGGCCTGAACTATCAGTTTACCGAGTTGAAGGATTTCCTCTCGCAAAGCCACCGGGTCGATGGAGGCAACTACATCCTCAAGCTGCGCCGTGATCTCTTCACGCTCTTCCTCGGGTAAGTCTTCAAAATCCTCAGGCAACTTACGAGCGATTTGGCTCTGTCGATACGCCTCTGGATCAGCCAGGATTTTCTCGCGCTTGTCCTTCATCCGTTGCAGCGTTCGCCGTACCGCATAAACACTCGACGCGAATCGCCGTTGCAGCATAGCCATCGTGAAACCAAGCGCTCGACCGCGTGGCGAGTCATCGGAAGCAGCTTTAATCGACTGGTCTTCCACATACCGAGTTAGGGCGTCGTAGAAATCCCACTCCTCATCATCAATCTGGAATTCCGTGGTCTGAACGTTCCGCTTAGTGAAAAGTGTTTTCACCTTGCCTGTTTCAGGGTCAGGAAATGTCACCAGCGCTTCTTTAATTCGGCGGAGGTAGAATGGGGCTTCATGCCGCTTCATTGCTTCTTCAAGGCTCTGCACATCGCCGTAAACGTCTTTGTCGAGCAGTCCGAGAAAGAGGCAAAAATTCTCAGGATCACCCTTGTGAGGAGTGGCCGTCATGAGTAGATAGTGATCCGTCCGTTCTGACAGAGCCTCCCCAAGCTGATAAGCAAGAGTTTTCTTGTCGGCGCTATAGGCGCTCATCTTGTGAGCTTCGTCGACAATGATCAGATCCCACTGACTGCGAAGTAGACTCTCGTTGGCATCATCGATTCGTGACACCCAAGAAACAGAAGTGATTACTTGATTCTTGTCCTGCCAAGGATTCGAACCATAGTTCGCTCGAAGAACGTCACTTCGAATGATCTCGAAGTTCTCGCGAAATTTGTCTTTCATCTCGCGCTGCCACTGAAAGGAAAGGCTGGCAGGAGTGACGATCAGGGTGCGTTTGATGAGTCCCCTTATCTTCAGTTCCTTGATAAGGAGCCCGGCCATAATCGTCTTACCCGCGCCGGGATCATCGGCGAGAAGAAATCGAATCCGAGGAAGTCGCAAAAAATGGTCGTATACGGCTTCGAGTTGGTGAGGAAGGGGATCTACCCGGGCAATGGATAGAGCAAAGTAGGGATCATACTCGTAAGCGAGGCCGAGCCTGAGCGCCTCGATTCCCAATCGAAACCTTTGCGGATCTCCATCAAACGGAGCGTTCTCAGGACTTGCTTCCAACGTAGCAAGTTGCTGGGCGTTTAGAATGGGCTCGTGGACTTGGCCAGTGATCAAACCCTTTCCTACCAACTTGACGGACTGCCCCATCGGAATCGAGACAATCACTTGAACCGGTTCCGGGAAGATTGGGCCTCGAACGATTACGTTTGGTTTGATTTGGTCAATTCGCATATAGATTTGACAATCTGTCTTCAGCACCTTGGAGCTTAGATGAAAGGATTTATGAAGCTTCGGTCATCAAAACTTTGAGGCAATTCACTTTTTCGCCTGGTCCATCTGCCTCCAGTGCACCGAAATCTGTTCAAAATGGAGGTAGAACTCTCTTCCATCGGCCCAGGCCACAAGTACCAATTGCTCGGCATATCGCGTAGGGAAATCGGCACTCTTCACCAATTCTTTGTCAATGCTTACTATGATCCTTAACTCGCCCGCTGCGGCGGGAAAGACTGATATATCAAACGCGAAGCTAGGCCGAGGCCACTCGAATTGTCTCAAGGCGAAAGGGCCTTGAGCGCGGCGTTCAACATACAGAAATGCACGCGGTTGAAGTATATGAGCATCATCGCACAGGTGAAACAACACTGTGTCCGTCAGCCCTGACTTCAGCGGATCATCCGTCGCGCTCGTGAGACGGAATCCTGCATACCAGTTTCGAAAACTGTAGTCGGGCCTCAATTCGAAATGAGCACTACTTACCACGTGACCTGCCTTCGAAAGACACAGGAAATCGCTGCTCTGCGGCCCGCGCTTCTCTTGAGCAGTCCAGCATTGAGTCAACAAGGCCGAAGGGGGTGTCTCCGGCGCGCGATTCTCTCTGAGCACTCGCCAAACGATGGGGCGGAACAGTGATGCGCCAAGCCAGGAAATTGAATCAACGACAAAACGTCCTGTCCACCTCAGCACACCCAAGACTGGACTGGATGCTGGAACGATCCAGGCTGTAACTCGTTCGCCAAGCACACCGAAAACGAGAAGGGCAGCGAGACCTAGACCGGAATAAACGAGGCGATTTCCCGCAACAGGGTGACCGCCAAACACGCGCAGGTAAGACCCGCCGGTCACACAGACGGCAGCCACGGCGATCCAGAAACCTCGAAAGCCCAGTTCAGGCTTAGTCATCGGCGGACTATATCAAGCAATTGCTACGATTGTCGATTGCGGCACTAATCCGAATTAGTTAAGACACCGAAAAAGGTTTATGAGTTTGTTGGTCTACGACTGAGCTAGGCGCTCCGCTTGCTAGGCATTGGAATCACATCGTGGCGCCTGAACTTCGCTGCCTTGTCCAGCCCAACTCCAGGTAGTGCCCTGAACGTTTGTGCTATGTGACCACTCGCAAGGTGCCCGTAATATCGGTCCACCATTTTGGTGTCAACATGCCCCAGTTGCTCCGCGACAACTTTCAAGGAAACACCCAGAGTGATCCATCGGCTCGCTGCGGTGTGTCTCAACTGATGAAATCCGAATCGTTTAATTTTTGCCAGCGCGCAGGCGCGGCCCATTCGTTTCTTTTGACTATCTTTGGCCCACGGCTCGCCACTTTCGCGTAAGAACATTGTCTCAGCCGGATCACGGTTGGCGCACACGTCCCGGAAAAATCGCATCGCCTCAGGGTCGAGGTGTACGTATCTCTGCTGACCGCCCTTCGACTTCGCGATGAAAAGCGTGCTCGCCGAAGAATTGAAATCGCCGGCGCACAACCGGCCCAATTCTCCATACCTGGCACCTGTGTACAGGCCAGCCCGAACAAGCCATTGAAAGTCCTTCTCTTTCGCGCATGCCTTCACAAAACTCCGCTGATCGTTCTCGCTGAGGAAAATTGCTCGCGCGACCTCGACATTTTCAAATGGCGACACCTTCCAAGCCATTGGATTCGCATACACACGGCCTTCTTCTAGCGCCAGGTTCAACGCAGCGCGGAGCCGCCGCATGATTCTGTTTGCGGTCGCTCGACGCTTTCTTAAATCCTCTTCCGTTTGGATGTGCGGTTGGTTGTCCTGCTTGTGCTTCCGATTCGTTCGCCTCGGGCTGGCGGCAATATCTGCGCGCCACTCCTCTAGCTTCGGGCGAGTCAACTTAGCAACTTGCAAAACACCGAGCTTGGGGATCGCATAGGCGTCTAGATCGTACTTTGTATGACGATAGTCGGGAGATCCTCGACGCTCCAAATGCTTTAGATAATCTAGACAGCACTGATTCACAGTGTAGCCACCGCGACGACTAACGTGCTCGCCTGTCGCCATGGTCGTCGCGCTCAAGAACCATGTCCGGGCCTTTTCTTGAGCTTGCGCAAAGTCCAATACACGCGTGCCTTCGGCATCTAGGATATCATCAGCCAATGCAAGTTTCTCTTCCTTGCGGAAACCATCGGCGTCAAACCGCGCGAGCCAGACTCCCCATTTGCTACCCTTTCTGTAGCCGAGCGCTCTGCCGTGCGATAACGGCAACATTATTTTCGAACCAATCGGAATTGCTCTCCGTGCTGTTCTCGTCCCAAGATCCTTGCTGGTTACGGTTCGTGCCATTGAGTTGACAACTCCCGTGCAATCCAACCACTGATTCAATTGATCGATTCAATCTGCCATTTTGTCAACTGTTTGTCAACTATCCGGGTGCTAATTGCATGCCTTTGCATGGTTGTGCAGGACGGCGCATTCTCTACGTATCTTGTTATAGCAAAACGATTTATTCTATGTTCAAGGTGTGGAGAGAGAACACGCTACGGCATGTACCGCGCCCCTGATAAGGGCGAGGTCGGTTGTTCGAGTCAACCCAGGCCCACCATGATTTACGGCTGATGGCTTTTTTCACTTATATTCTGCGGAGTAAATCAACCGGCCGATTCTATGTCGGCCACACGGAAAACTTACAGAAGCGCGTTTTCGAGCACAATAACGATCGCACCGTATCCATCAAAAACCGAGGCCCATGGGAGCTTGCCTATTCCGAAGAATTTACGACCCGTCTAGATGCCATCCAGCGCGAGCGGCAAATCAAGAACATGAAAAGTCACGCTTGGATCGAACGGTTGGTAAGAGCGTCCCGATGAAGTGCATCGGGAAGGTCGGTTGTTCGAGTCAACCCAGGCCCACCATTTCGTCGTGCCCACCGCCAGGTTTTCAACTCACTTCCTCAGTCCTCTGGGGATTGCGAACGTGATCTTAATGTGGCGATCCGGGACGAAAACAGTAATGCACTCAGTATTGCCAAGCTTCTCTTTCAAGAGTCTACGTAATCGGTCTTCACTACTCTCTGATGCAAACCATGAAGGCTTTTCGTCAGCCGAAACAGTCACAACGATATGGAAGGAAACAGGCAGATCAGCAGGCAACAGCGTTTCGACAAGCGAAAGAAAATTACTCTTGGGAGTCACCTGTAAGTAGCTTCGAGGGTCTTTCAATTTGAGATAGACGCGTGTTGGCACATGAGGCTTCAAGCTGACTGGCGAGTTCTCGCTGAAGTCGAGATCGATGTCCTGCCCGCTCTTATTCGTAACTGTGTACGCCAGAACCATGCTGCCAGAATCCGAGAGATATGGAGACTCGACTCGAACCGAAACCTTGTCCTCAATCCAACCGGTCGAAGAAGGGATGGTGCCATCCTTCTGAGATTGCTTCACAGATTTGGTTTGTGCATTCGTTAGGTTGTTTCCGAAAACTAGGATTCCCAAAATCACGATGGCGGGAAACAGGGGCACGACTGTTGCAGTTGGCCAACTTCCGTGGGTCATATCACCTCACACTTCAAGCGGATTCTACGCCAGTCTAAACGTGCAGTCGAATCGTCTAGCTAGCTGTGTTTACCCAATTCTCTTGCGCAGTGGCAGTTCGAACTTTCTAAGGACCCGAATTGCGTCTTGGGTCGTAAACCCGGAACGAAGTAGACCGACTGCGACCTCAACGGCTTGCTTCACGGGGTAGTCTCTACTGTTGACAGTGACGTAGTATTGGCGGATCTGCTCCGGCTGAACCCCTTTGAGTTTTCGCTCTATTTCGTCACGACTCACTGAAAACCTCCTTCCTCCGACCGTGAAGTTGAATCGTTCGCTCATCTGTTCTACCTCCTACTCCTACTATTACATCTCCTCCTACTGTTGTCAAGTGATTTTTTTCAGTCCTGGAATTGAAACGATTCAATGATAGCGCGCCAAAACAGCGGGTCGTCAGAACGGTACTTGCGAGCCTTCAGGAATCCAAAAAGTGTGGTGTGAGTATGGAGATCGGCAACCCGAGACGGCTGCTTCAGTCTACTTGCGATCTGTGGCCTATGTTTTACCGCGCGAGGGATCCGCCGAACTCGCCGAATCTAAATCAACGAACACGCCGCTCCCGGCAGTTGAACCGGGAGGGTAGCATTTGCCGTCAGCGGAATAACTCGTGGCGCAGCGCTCCGTGAGGCCGGACCGGCGCGGCGACTGCGCGAATTGCCAAACATCTGCGAACGCCACTCCGCTCGCCGAAGGCGCGGGTGGAAATTTCGGAAACGCGCAGCCCGGCGAGGGCGGGCAAGAATCGTTGTAGACCCAGAAAACGATTTTGCGCGCGCCCCCGTGCGCGCGAATATCTTCGGCCGTGATCACGCCGCCTTCCTCCGCGACCGGAATTCCCGAGCAATAGATTCCCGCGCGATAGTTTCCCGCATTCACAGCGTCCACCCACGCCAGAATATAATCTTGCTGATAGCGAAGCATCCGTCCGCCTTCTTCAACGTCCAGGAAAATAATTGTCGCCTTAGGGAAGCTTTCCCGCTTCGCTCGCTGCACCGCTTCGCCGCCATCGGAAGTTCCCAAGGCTGCGGCATTTGCGCTGACCTTTAATTCCTGGCTCGGCCGCCCGCTGAACAGCACGAGAAATCCAAGCCCATCGCCGATGAACATCTTTCGCTTTCCCGCCCAGGTATTTTCTTTCAGTCCCTGCGGAACGTTTAGCCAGTACCCGCCGAACCGAAACGTGTGGCTCAACCGGGCCAGTTCAGCATCGCCCGGATAAATGTTGCGATCGAACCCGAGGTAATAACGCGCGTAGCGTTTCGCTCTTGCCGGTGACGCCGCGCGCGAAGAAGTTTCCAAATTGCCGCTCGCGATACTCACTGCCAGAATTGCCGCAACAAGGATTTTCTTCATAATTCCCCGCGCCGTCAATCTCCCTTGCGTTCACTGTCTCTGTCAAGCCTGCGCTTTTTAGTCTCTCAACCTTTTTTCCTCGCCGTCTATGTTGTAAGCTTCGCAGTTTTGGAGGAGCACAAATGATTCATTTCAATCATCGCCCCGGCAGCACGGGTTTTTTTGGACTCATCTCGAGAGCCACCAGTGGCAGAGGGCTGCGAATCAAATTATTCACCGCACTTGCGGTCGTGCTTATGGCAATTCTCGGCGCGGCCGTGCAAGTGCGCGGCCAGCAATACGATTCGTCTTTCTATGCCGGCATGCGCTGGCGTTCCATCGGGCCATTCCGCGCCGGACGTTCTTCCGCCGTTGCCGGGGTTCCCGGCAATCCCGCGCACTTCTACATGGGCACTCCTGGCGGCGGACTCTGGGAAACAACTGATGGCGGAACTGTGTGGCAGCCGATCATGGATCAAATTGCCGTCGCTTCGATCGGAGCCGTCGTCGTCGCGCCTTCGAATCCCAATATCATTTATGTCGGCACAGGAGACGTCAGCAACGTCGGCGCCGCGGTCAATCAGGGCAATGGAGTCTACCGCTCCGACGACGCCGGCAAGACGTGGCATCACGTTGGCCTCGACGATTCGCGGCACATCGGCACGATGTGGATCGATCCTAATAATCCGGACGTTGTTCTCGCCGCTGCTCTTGGCCACACCTACGCGCCCAACGAGCAGCGCGGCGTATTCAAGACCACCGACGGCGGCAAGACCTGGCGCAAGGTGCTCTACAAAGACGACGTGACCGGCGCGATGGATCTGGCTTTCGATCCCGCGAATCCGAAAATTGGATTTGCCACGCTGTGGCATCACTACAGCAAGCCCGGCGACATCATGGCGCTCTTTGCAGGATTCTCGAACAACGGCATCTACAAGACCACCGACGAAGGCGAGACGTGGACTCCCATCATCGGTCACGGCCTGCCCACCGAGAGGCTTAGCCGCATCGGCGTCGCCGTCGCTCCCGGAGGCCAGCGAGTCTTCGCCATTGTCGCAGCGCTTCAGGGCAGCGGTCTTTATCGCTCCGATGACGGCGGCAATACGTGGAAGAAAAGCTCAGACGATCCGCGTGTCACCGGCAATGGATATTTCAGCCGCGTGTATCTCGATCCGCACAATCCTGAAATCGTGTACGTCATGCAGACTTCCATGTACCGCTCGACCGACGGCGGCCACACCTTCATCGCCTACAAGGGAGCGCCGGGCGGCGACGACAATCACGTCCTATGGATCGATCCCACCAACTCCAATTCGATGATCATGGGCAGCGATCAGGGCGCCACCATCAGCCTCGACGGTGGAAAAACATGGAGCACGTGGTACAACCAGCCTACCGCGCAGGTTTATCACCTCTCCGTGGACAATCGCTTTCCTTACTGGGTGTACGGGACCATGCAGGATAGCGGCTCCATCGGTGGATTGAGCCGCGGCGACTATGGCAAGATCACCATGCTCGATTGGGACGCCATCGGCGCTTACGAATTCGGCTACATCCTGCCCGACCCGCGAAATCCCAATCTCATTTATGCCGGCGGCGAAGGCCGTGGCCTCGTGCGCCTGGATCGCTCGAATCGCCAGGATTTCGACATTTCTCCCAATCTCAGCCGCGATTCGGATTACCGCTTTGCCATAAATCCGCCGCTCGCTTTTTCTCCGCAGGATCCGCGCATTCTCTACGAAGGCTCGCAATTTGTCCTCGAGACGCGCGATGGCGGATTGAGCTGGAAAGCCATCAGCCCGGAGCTTACAAAGCGCCCCGAGGCCGCTCCTCCTGAGCCGGAAAACAAGGAAAACGCCGGATTGCCCAAGCTCCCCGACCGCACCTCCATCAACACGCTTTCGCCTTCTCCGGTGAAGTCCAGCGTCATCTGGGCGGGCACCACCAACGGTCTGGTGCAAGTAACGCAGGATGGCGGCGCTACTTGGCAACTCGTTTCGCCGCCCGGCCTCACGAAATTCAGCCTCATCAGCCTGATTGACGCTTCCCATTTCGACGCCGCCACCGCCTACGTCGCCGTCGATTCGCATGAAACGAATGATTGGAAGTCGCACTTTTTCCGCACCCATGATTTCGGGCGCACCTGGCAAGAAATTTCCGCCGGAATTCCGGAATTCAGCTTTGCTCGCGCCATTCGCGAAGACACGGTTCGCAAAGGTTTGCTCTATGCCGGAACCGAAACTGCCGTCTTCGTTTCCTTCGATGACGGCGATCACTGGCAATCCCTGCAGCTCAATATGCCGGTCACGTCGGTTCGCGACCTGGTTGTCCACGGCGATGACCTGGTCATCTGCACTTATGGTCGCGCGTTTTGGATCCTCGACGACGTTACGCCGCTGCGGCAGATCAATTCGCAGGTGCAGTCCGCCGAGGTGCATCTTTTCCAGCCTGCGGCGGCCATTCGCGTGCGCAACAACATGAATTACGACACGCCGTTTCCGCCGGAAATGCCCGCGGCGGATAATCCTCCTCCGGGCGCGGTGATTGACTACTGTTTGAAGTCCGCGCCCTCGGGAGACATCTCGCTCGCAATTTACGACACCGCTGGTGCGCTCGTGCGCGAGTATTCGAGCAAGCCCGGGCCGCCCTCGACCGAGCCTCCACCCAGCGTTCCCGATTATTGGCTGCTTCGCCCGCAGCCCATGCCCAAAGAGGCGGGCATGAACCGCTTCGTCTGGGACCTGCGCTACACGCCTCCGCTTTCGCTCCGCCACGATTATGCGATCGCCGCCACATATATGAGCACGCCGCCCGATCCGCGCGGCCCTTTTGTCGTTCCTGGAAAATATGAAGCGCGCCTCACCGTGGATGGCAAAACCTATCGCCAGACTTTTTCTGTGGAGAAAGATCCGCGCGTCAAGGTTACCGAGGCCGAACTGTTTGCCCAGCTCGAGCTCGAAAAGAAAATCATCGCCGCGACGAACGCAACTTTCCAGGCACATCAGCAAGTTGTCGATTTCCGTTCCGCGATTTCCGAGCGCCTGACGGTTCTCGAGAAGAACGAGCAGGCCAAGCCCGCTGCCGATGCGCTCAAAGCCCTCGATAAGAAAGCCGGAGAAATCTTGGGCGGCGGAGGCGGCGGCTTCGGTTTCTTCTTCGGCAAGCCCAAGCCCAGCCTTTCAGGCTTGAACGGAGAGTTCGGCAATCTGGCGACCGCCGTGGACGCCGCCGATAGCCCGCTCACCGAAGCAATGAAGAACACCTACGCTGATTATTGCAAGGACTATACGGGCGTTCTTTCGCAGTGGAACGACCTGCTGAGCAAGGATTTTCCGGCTGCCAACGCGCAGCTCACGGGCGTGAAGCTTGATCCTTTGCCCGCGCCACCCGCTTTGCCCGCCGCTTCCGCCTGCGCGAAATAGCCGCGGCTGGCGTGCCGGATTGCCCTGCGAATGCCCGGCGAAAAATTGGCGGAGTTGCCTCCGGAGACTCGCAGGGCAATTTCCGGTATGATGCGACTGCTTCGGCCGGCCCAAGCGCGTTTCCATCAGCCCGTTCTGAGGTGGCTCTCATGCGCGCGCGTCCATTGCCCGGTGTTGCGGCTTTTTCCTGCCGCAAGTTTGTCCTGCTCACTTTCCTTGTTCTGATTTTCGCCGCGAGCGTGCCTGCCCAGCAGACCACCGAGCGCGCGGGCAAGATTGGTCTTGTCCTGCCGACGGGAACTCTCACCCACGGCACTGCCGCGCCCGTCGAAGCCCAGCGCAACGCCGATGTATTTTGGCAGGATATCGCCCGAACCGCGCCGAATGGACGCATTCGCATCGCCTTGCTCGATGGCTCGATCCTGAACGTTGGCTCCGATTCGCAGCTTCAAATTCTTCGTCACGATGCTCAATCGCAGCAGACCCAGCTCGAGCTTCAATACGGTCGTGTGCGCGCCAAAGTAGTCAAAATCACGAAGCCGGGCGGCAGCTTTGAGCTTCGCACGCCCGTGGCCACGGCGGGCGTTGTAGGCACCGGCTTCATCGTCCGCAGCGCAGGCGAAGCGACCGAAATCTTCTGCCTCGAGGACGTCGTTCGCGTCCGCAATCGTGATGAATCCATCTCCGGCGAAGTGATTCTTCATCCGGGAGAATTTACGCGCGTCTTGAAGGGGATGCCGCCGCTTCCCGCCGCGCCCGCTTCTCCCGAACAGTTGCGCAAGGCGCTCGAGGAAACCGATCTGCCGCCGGGTCCGCTCGAATGGTCGCGCGTCGAAATCAGTTGGCCGCCCGAGGGCTGTAGCGAAGCCGCGCACCTCATTCTCCGCGCGTGGGCGAAGCAGATGCAGGGTAATCAGGCCGTCGAATCTCCCGTGGATCCGCAGCTCATTTCCGGGACCCTACGCCTCGGCGCGCAAACGGTTTACGCCGAAGCGGGCCGCGCCACGATGCCCGCGGGCTCGTCGAATAGGCCTAGCGGGGGAACATTCACGCCGTCAGGCAGCGCCACTCCCATCGTCGCGAAAGTCTGGGAACCGCTCCCGATCGATCCCGGCCAGGGATGGCGCGCTCCGCGCGCTGTCTTCACCGGAAGCGCGTTTTATGTTCTCGGCCCCATGGGCGCGGGCGATCCGGAATTTCAATTCGAAGGCCAGTCTGCCGAACTCCTCTGGCAAAGCCCCTGCGGCGCAGGTTTTCTTTCTCCGCGATTGCCCGGAAGAGAATACGGAGTCACGCTCTCGCAACTCGGAACGCCGGTCGCTTCCGGCCGGATGAATCTCATCGAAGTCGCATATCGCGTCCCGAATCCACCGGCGGTGCTGCGCGGGCAGGGAACCTCCTTTGGCGCGGATTACCGCGGTCTCGCCGGACTCGATCGCTACACCGAGGGCCGTCCGATTATGCGAGTCGTTTTCACGAATATGACTCCCGCGATCATCGGCGATCTGGGAAGCACTACGCCGGGAAGTCATGCCGCCGGCGAAACCATCACGTATGTCGTGACCGCCTCGAACGTGGACGGCAGCGGCACCGCGCGCCTCGATGCAACGGCCCGTGGGCGCTCTAGGGGCGCTTACGACGTGGCCATCGAGTCAACGCTCGACGACGCCCTTGGCCGTCCGCGCGCGCCCCTCGCCGTCATCTCTAGCAATCATTGAGCCGCATCCTCTGTGTCATTCCGCGAATGAGAATTGCTTTTTAGCAAGAAATCTGATGTCGTGTGCTGTTCCGGATTTGGGAATACGTGCCCCATGCCTAATTCGCGTAGCAGACCGGGTGAAATTCATCGGCGAATTGTCGAAGTGATGAAGCGTTTTCCAGACGGCCTAACCGGCGGCCAGATAAGGCAGGAACTTGAAAAAGAAGGACTCCGCCCCGAAGATCAGACACACCTTGACCGCCGAAAAAGGGATCTCAAGAAATGGTTTGTAATCGAGAAGATTAAGTCTGTTCAGGACGTTCAGGGCGAACGGCGAAATGTGGTCTTGTATAAGTACGTTAGTGAGAGACGGGAGGTCATTGATGAGGGGCAGGTCAGCCTGAAGCTTCGCGCGGAGGTCATACATGCAGCTCATGGTCGATGTGAGATGTGCGGTCGTACTGTGGCAAAGCATGGCATATCGCTTGTAGTCGACCACAAATTGCCCAGAGACTGGGGAGGAACAAATGATCGCGAGAATCTTCGGGCCATCTGCGAGGAATGCAATGCGGGAAAGAAAGCCTACTTTGCTTCCCTGAACGTGAGTTCGCAGATGATGCGGCGGGTGATGGCACACAAAAGCGTCCATGTGCGCATAGGGGAGCTGTTGAAGACATTCGGTGTGGATAAGCCAACTCCCTCGTACCTCATCGGAACCGTCTCCGGAGAGAACCAAGAGGATTGGAACAAGAGACTTCGAGAGCTTCGCTACCCCGTGATTGGTTGGAAGATCGATTTCCGGCGATTCAAGGACAAAGCAGGAAAGACTCGGGTGAATTACATCCTGCGCAGTCACAAGTCTTGGCCGGAGGATCCTAGCGGAGTCATTCGGCGCTTCGAGAAAGAGCGGAAAGCGAAGAATCGGTGATGGGCTATTGCGCGAGGAACCGCGCAAGCCGCGCACTCAATTCTGGGTTGCCGTGGGCTACAATTTCACACTCCCAAACAACGAAAACCCGCCAGCCGAGCTTGCGGAGCCTTTTCGAATTCTCGCGGTCTCTACGCACGTTTCTCCTTAGTTTAGAGCGCCAGTAGCTTGTACTTGACTTCGGGATATGAGCGTCAACGCAGCCCTTGTGCTGGTGCCAAAAACAACCCCGAACGTCGACGATTTTGCGCAGGCGTGAAAGGACAATGTCTGGCTTGCCAGGGAGCTTCAGAGAATGAAGGCGGAAGCGATAGCCCATTGAGTGCACAAGCCGGCGCACCGCAATCTCGGGCCTCATTCCTTTGCTTCTGATGCGGCGCATATTTTCGCTGCGCCGCTTCTTCGAAATAGTGTCAACCACGGCCAGAGATCAGGAAGATCCTAAATGGCAATTTGAAGACGCTTACGCGATCTCGTTAGGCACGCGCTAAGATTCTCTGCCAAAGCGCGCGCGAACGGAGAAGGAAATGCGTTGCCTACTTGGCGATAAGTTTGTGTCTTCGTTCCGGCAAATTGCCAGGCATCCGGAAATCCTTGCAGCCGGGCAACCATCCGAACGGTCAGGCGTGGCATTCCAACAAAGCCTTGCCCCGGTGCCTCATTGGCGATGCCAAGGCCGTCGACTCCGAGAGCAGCCCACGCCCTTCGTGCTCTGGTCGGCCCTAGGTCAGGACCCCCATGCTTGAGCGATCCGCCAACGATTGTTGGAGCAATTTCGTCAGCACTGGCACTCCAAGCCTTCGCACCCTCCCAACCCTTAGCAGCCATAAGGTCGGACAACAATTCTCCAACAGTTTTGGGTCTGTTTTCGCATTCGTCTGGCCATGAAAAATACTCCGCACTTTCCTCACGGATAGCCACGAAGATCACCCTGGGGCGTAGCTGAGAGACGCCAAAGTCGGAGGCATTCATAAGTCTCCAGCCGGTTTGGTACCCGAGCTTCTTAAGTTCGGTTCCCACATAACGCCGGTAATCCTCAAACACAGCATCCAGAATACCTCGCACATTTTCGATCATCATGGCGCGCGGATGAAGTTGCTGAACAAGACGAATCATTGCAGGAAAAAGATTCCGGTTGTCTCTCTGGCCTAACTGTTTCCCGGCGATTGAAAATGGCGGACACGGCAGACCACCCGCAATTAAATCTACTCCCCGGAAAGAAGAGCCGTCGAAATTGTTTAGGTCCGCTTGAATTACGTTCCATTTCGGGCGATTAAGGCTCAATGTGGCACAAGCCACTTTGTCGATCTCTACCAAACCAACATGCTCTAAACCGGCCTGCTCGAAGCCAAGAGCTTGACCGCCAGCGCCGGCGCATAGTTCCAGCACGCGCAAACCACTCTTCTTCCGGCGGTTTCGTGTGGGAAGTGCTTCTAATCTTGTGTGCCAGGGGTTCTCGGGGCCTATTGCGAGTTCGGGGAACAACAGCCGCGTTTGAAAGCGACGTCTCTTCATCTCACGCCTCGATGGAATCTTCTAAGCACGTCGCAAAGGCTGAGGCAATTGCGCAGCCATCTTACGTCAATCTCGAAATATCCGAAAATGAAAATCACCCTAGACGCGCGAAACGCAAACGGAGAAAGAAAAAGGCCGCCCCGATTTTTTCGGAGCGGCCTTCTTGGTCTGCATGCTCTTTGACTTTCTCGGATGAAACTTGCCAGAACCCGTAAGTATTGAAAGCCGAACGTCTCTGCAATGCAGTCCGTGAGAACCGCTTGCAGAATGGACAGCTTGCCGCCGCAAATTGCGGAGCGTGCTGTCTTTTCCTTTTAGAAAGGAGGTGATCCAGCCGCAGGTTCTCCTACGGCTACCTTGTTACGACTTCACCCCAATCATGGGTCATACCTTGGGCGCTTGCCTCCTTGCGGTTGGCTTGGCGACTTCTAGTACAACTCACTTTCGTGATGTGACGGGCGGTGTGTACAAGGCCCGGGAACGTATTCACGGCGCCGTTCTGATGCGCCATTACTAGCGATTCCGGCTTCATGCAGTCGAGTTGCAGACTGCAATCCGAACTGAGCGCGCTTTTTTGCGATTGGCTCCCCCTCGCGGGTTTGCAACGCTTTGTAGCGCGCATTGTAACACGTGTGTGGCCCTGGACATAAAGGCCATGCTGACTTGACCTCATCCCCACCTTCCTCTCCGTTATCCGGAGCAGTCCTCGTAGAGTTCCCCCTTGCGGGTGGCAACTACGAGTAAGGGTTGCGCTCGTTGCGGGACTTAACCCAACACCTCACGGCACGAGCTGACGACAGCCATGCAGCACCTCTACACCGGTCCCTTGCGGGAAGTCCCGATTTCTCAGGATGGTCCGGTGCGGTTCAAGCCCAGGTAAGGTTCTTCGCGTTGCGTCGAATTGAACCACATGTTCCACCGCTTGTGCGGGCCCCCGTCAATTCCTTTGAGTTTCAGCCTTGCGACCGTACTTCCCAGGCGCAGGACTTAACGCGTTAGCTACGGCACGAGTCCCGTAAAGGACCCACGCCCAGTCCTGATCGTTTAGGGCTAGGACTACCAGGGTATCTAATCCTGTTTGCTCCCCTAGCTTTCGTCTTTCAGCGTCAGTTGCGATCCAGCGAGCCGCTTTCGCCTCGGGTGTTCCTGCAGATATCTACGCATATCACCGCTACACCTGCAATTCCACTCGCCTCTCTCGCACTCGAGCACGGCAGTTTCGGGAGCAGCCTCAGGGTTGAGCCCTGAGATTTCACTTCCGACTTGCCGCACCGCCTACAGACCCTTTACGCCCAGTAATTCCGAGCAACGCTGGCCCCCTACGTTTTACCGCGGCTGCTGGCACGTAGTTAGC
>JBOGNO010000002.1:0-485500 GCA_050747245.1 Candidatus Acidiferrales bacterium | reverse complement strand
CGCCGTCAAAGTCGTCTTCCCGTGGTCGATGTGCCCGATCGTCCCCACGTTCACGTGCGGCTTCGATCGCTCGAATTTCTCCTTCGCCATATTTGCTTCCTCTCAATTCGAATTATTCGCCCCGGTCTTGACTACTCCAAGCACGATGTCTGGAGCGGGGGACGGGATTCGAACCCGCGACCATCTGCTTGGAAGGCAGAGACTCTACCCCTGAGTTACCCCCGCACATTTGGCGCTCCCCGCTCGCAAAATTCTGGAGCCTGGGACCGGGATTGAACCGGTGACCTCGTCCTTACCAAGGACGCGCTCTACCAACTGAGCTACCCAGGCTTCGGTTCTCTCCCTCGCAACAATGGCACCCAATAACTTTTCAAACCATACTCGGAGCTTCGGGATCGCGCGTCCTCCACTCAACACTTCGTCGAGACTGGTGGACGGGGGAGGATTCGAACCTCCGTAGCCCGCAAGGAGCGGCAGATTTACAGTCTGCTGGTTTTAGCCACTCACCCACCCGTCCCGCGAGTCCAGCCGGGACGCAAGAAGATCATCCCAACGGAGAACTCCGCAAAGCAGAAAAGGGCTCGTGCGTCCCCGAGTTGCGGGCACACCAGCCCTCACTCAAATGAACGTGAGGAACCCCTCCGCTTCAAACTAATAAACTCCCGAGCTCCCGAATTCAGCTGGCGGAGGGATTTGAACCCCCGACCCTCTGATTACAAATCAGATGCTCTACCAACTGAGCTACGCCAGCTCACTCAAACCAAAGAAAGTTATCACGCGGGCATTCTAATTGCAAGAGGCAAACTCCGGCCGCAAGCAATAGCTGTGCCAGCACAGCAATTTTCTCAGAACTCCCCGGTTCCTTGAAATCTCATTATACTCCTCCTGGGACGGAATGGGAAATGAAACGTTTCTTCATAGCGGTGTTCGCGCTGATGTTCGTACTGGCCTGCGCCCTGGGAATTTATTTCTATCGTCGGCATAGCGCGAACGCACTTTTTGTTTCCGCGCCCACGCCCGACGTATTCGCCCTCCTGCCAGATGATGCCCCCGCGTACATTTTCTGCGATGTCGCCCGACTTCGCAGCAGCCCGGTCTCTGCCGGACTTGCGGCACTTGCCCAATCGAACTCTACCGACGCCGAATATAAAACGTTTGTCGCGGACACGGGGTTCGATTTTTTTCGTGACGTAGATCGCATCGCCGCCGCATTCTGGCCGGGCGACAAGAATCCAAAGTTGCTTGCCTTCGCGCAGGGGCATTTCGATGCTCAGAAGATCAAGGCCTATGCGCGTCGCAGCGGCGGTAAAATTCGCGAGCAGGATGGCCGCGAAATCTACGAACTCTCGCTCCGCAATCCCCCTGCCATTGTATCGTTCACGTTTCTAGCGTCCGATCGCATTGCCATCTCTCAGAATCGGCTTTTGGACTTTTCCTCTAAGTCTCGAACCACACCGCCCCCCGATGCCTCCATGCGCGAAGGTCTGGAGAAACTTTCCGGTGCGGCATTTTTCGCCATCGCACGCACTGCCGCATGGCCGCAAATGAATTTTGCCGCCACGCCCCAAACGCAGCAGCTTGGCAAGCTGCTCGCGAGTGTCCAACTCGTTTCGCTCGCCGGCCAGCCACAGGGAAACGACTTAGGCGTCGCTTTCGATGCCGATTGCGATTCTGTGGCTCACGCTCTCGAACTCTCGACTCTGTTCGATGCTGTTCGATGGTTCGCTCGCGCGGCGCTGTCGGATCCCAGAAATATTCGTAGCATGTCGCCCGAAGACGTTCGGCTGCTCAATTCCGTTCTAGCCAAGGCGCAGGTCTCACGCGATTCCAATCACGTCGTCATCCGCCTGAATCTTTCTTCTGATCTTTTGCAAGGAGAATCCCCGGCAAGCAATTCGGGATCCGCAAGGTAGCTCTCGCGGACTCAAACTATACGTTCACCCGTGGTAAGAAGTGTCCCGCAGCCGCGCCGTCGCGAGCTTTCTTGTGGATCTGGGGCTAGCCGTGCGAGCAAATCACGCGGTCGCGCAGCGACCCAATTGAGCTGAATCGAAGATCTTTTCTGGAGCTCTAACGCTTGGGATTGCGACGTTCTCGCGGGAGATGTCAGTCGGCTGCCGAGCTGGACTTCAAGTACCGCCACGGGTTAACTGGCGTGTTGTAGATGCGGACTTCGTAGTGTACGTGTGGGCCGGTACTTCTCCCGCTTTGTCCTTCGAGGCCAATCACATCTCCGCGCTTCACTTGCAATCCCGGCTGGGTATCGAATGCGGAAAGGTGACCGTACCAGGTCGTCAGCCCGAAACCGTGGTCAATCACCACCAACCGGCCGTAGCCCGCGCGGTCTTCCGCGACGATCACCACTCCGTCAGCTGCGGCCCGTACCTCATCTCCATAATGCGAGGCGATGTCCACGCCGGAATGCCAAGCACCCTCACCACTGAACGGGTCCATTCGCTCGCCGAATTTGCCGGTAATCTGCCCCAGCACTGGCCAGACGGAAGGCACAATATCCGAATATCCCATTTGCGGGCCGGGCAGAAGCGTCATGCCCTGGCTTGCCGCCGATACCACCGTCGCGTTTCGTTCGAGGAAATTGAGCTGTTCCAGCGACTGCTGGAACGTATCCCCTCCAGTTGCGGAGGCCTCTTGCAGGCTGAACGGCGTCTCCTGAAGGTGGTTTATACCGTACGTTACCGCCACGTCGCTCGCGAGCGATTGCAAAGACGCAAGTTGCTGCGTGGATTCCTTAACCGCGGATTGCAGTTGGCTATTCTGCTTCTTCAAATCCTCTTTATCGCGCCTCAAGGAGTTATAATTCGTCACTTTCCAGAGCATCCGCGAATAGGACCCGACCGCAGCCAGCGTCGTAATTCCTCCCACCATGGCCAAAGCACCCAGCAACGGCACCACGTAGTAGGGTACGCGGACTCGCCTCATGCGACCGGAATCGCTGGACGCAATAAAAAATGTATAGAATTTGCTTCTCACAGTTCCTCAATACTGGTTTGAACTTGCTTGAAAGGCTTGCTGCGGATCCCCTGCCGCAACTCACCCCTACCCCCCGGCTGTTTGGATCGCTCCGGACTCAAACCCGGCAAAGTTTAAGAACTCTAGCCCCCCGAGTCAACCTCAATCTTCCATTTATTGTAGAAGGCGTATTTGCCTATTCCATGTTCAACGAGATACTCTCACCGCTCGGCAGTTATAGCGGAATGTCCAGCATGAAATCAACTGTTCAGAGGGTCAGTGAGCGCAATCTCATCAACCGTATCGCGCGCACAGTCCCGTCGAGCGGCTCCGGTCTCCTCGTCCCCATCGGAGATGATGCAGCCGTTCTCAAGAGTCCGCGCCGCTGCGATTGGGTTGTAAGCTGTGACTTTTCCCTCGAAGGCGTTCACTTTCTCGCAGCCTTTCATCCTCCTGAATCCGTGGGGTACAAATCCCTGGCCCGAGCCGTCAGCGACCTGGCTGCAATGGGAGCGCTGCCGCGATATTACCTTCTCTCGATGGCCCTTCCCCTCCGGCGCACGGGAGACTGGCTCGCCCGCTTCTTGGCCGGCATGCGCCGGTCGGCGCGAGAGCTTGGCGTGGTCCTCGCTGGGGGCGATACTTCTGAGTACTCGCGCATCTGCATCAGCATTACGGTCATCGGGGAAGCTTCTCCCCGCATGCACGCCTTGCGCTCAGGCGCTAGGCCCGGCCACGCCATTTACGTCAGCGGTCACCTTGGGTCATCCGAACTGGGCTTGCGCCTCCTCCATAGCCGTCGCGGATTGCGCAAAGAATTTCACTCGCTCCTTCGCCCCCATCTTTTTCCCAGGGTTCGTATCAGCTTGGGACGCTGGCTGGCCGAGAATCGTATCGCCTCGGCGATGATAGACCTCAGCGATGGTCTGTCCGCCGACCTAGACCGCCTCTGTCGAGCGAGCTGCGTTGGGGCAAGGCTATTCAGCTCAATGATTCCCACCGTCAAGTTCCAGCCATCGCTTTGCCGCTCCGGTTCTCACCAGATGGGCGACCCTCTGGACCTGGCGCTCCATGGCGGCGAGGACTACGAGCTCCTCTTCACCGTCCCTCCCAGAGCCGAAAAACGCCTGTCCTCCTATCCGGGGAAGCTTCTCCTCACTCGAATCGGCCAAATTATCCCTGGCAAGAGCGTCGAATTGGTCAGCCCCGAAGGCGACACATCCAAGCTCATTCCGAGGGGGTGGGAATACTTTCGTGGCCGAGTCCGAAAGCTCGATTGTTGAGGAAAAGAGCTAACAGCCTTCGAACTACTCAGCGGGGTACAAGAGCAGGCTTATCCGGCGGCTTTAGGTTGGGTGTGCCGGGCTTCTCCGGCGAAGGGATTTGCGGAGGCTTAATCGGAGTAGGCAGCCCTTGTTCGGCAGCGTCCGCGGGCGGAGCCGTGTCCGGAGTATCCACGCTCACTTCGTGCAGCCCGGCCTGCTTTTCCAGCGGAATCACGTTGGGAAAATCTTCCACCGGCATTCCCTGTGTCGCTCCCTTCATGAATTCCAACCAGATGGGCAGCGCCGCCTGCGCGCCGGTTTCTTTTTTCCCCAGTGAAATTCGTTTATCATCGTTGCCCACCCAGACCCCGGCCGTAATTTGCGGCGTGAATCCAATGTACCAAGCATCCGTGAAGTCGTTCGTCGTGCCGGTTTTGCCCGCCGACGGCCGCCCCAGCTCCTTGGCGCGCACGCCGGTACCGAACTGCACCACCTCTTCGAGCATGGCCACCATGGTCCGGGCCACATCCGGCGGGATCACATCCGTAACTTGCGGATGCGCTTCCTCGAGCACCGCGCCGTCGTACGATGTCACCCGCCGAATCATGTGCGGCTCGATGTGGATTCCGTCGTCGGGGAAGACCGTGAACGCCGAAGCATGCTCGAGCAGCGTCAAATCCGCCGCCCCAAGCGCGAGAGGAAGATACGGTGGAAGCGGACTTGTAATACCAAATTTCCGCGCGAGATCAATCACATTTTGGATCCCCACTTGCGACAGCAGCTTCACCGCGGGAACGTTTCGCGAATCCGCCAGAGCCCGCCGGAGGGTAATCCGCCCTTCAAACCTGTCATCGTAGTTTTTGGGTGCATAGGCCTGCCCTCCGCTCGTGTACGTCACTGGCTCATCCACCAAAGTGTCGAATGGAGAAGCGCCCTGTTCCATGGCCGTCGTATAGACGTAGACCTTGAAGGAGCTGCCCGTTTGCCGCAGCGCTTGCGTGGCGCGATTGAATTTCGAATCTTCGAAGCTGTATCCCCCCACCATGGCTTTGATTTCCCCGGTGGCGTTGTCAATCGCCACCAGCGCCGCCTGCGGTTTAGGTTCCTGCTCGAGCTGCACCCTGGCTGTGTTGCCCGAAATTTCCTTGATGGAAAACTGCGCCAGATCGCCCGGCGACAGAATTTGGTTCGGCGAGTGCCGTCCGGTCCACGCAGTGCTCGCGGAATCCACAATCGCGCGATACGGCCCGATTTTCACCACCGCAGAGATAGCATCCGCGGAGATTACGAGGCCGGTGACGTAGCTTCCCTTCTCTATCGGCCCATGCCAGTCATCCGAGTCGAACGTTTCAATCTTTCCCAGATGTTCTCGCAAAACGTTGGGCAGGTTTCCGCGCCAGCCGTGGCGCCGGTCGTAAGTATGCAAACCGTCGCGCACCGCCTGGTCGGCCTCGTGCTGCATCGCGGCGTTGAGCGTCGTGTACACCCGCAGTCCCCGCTCATGCACCGCCTCCGTGCCGTACGTCCGCTCCAGGTATTGCCGGATTTCTTCTACAAAATACGGTGCCAGATCGTTCTTCTGCGTGGCGATGTGCAGCCCCAGAGGTTCCCGGCTCGCGGCTTCCGCTTGCTGTGGCGTGATCTTTCCGTCGTGCGCCATCAGCGAAAGCACCAGGTTGCGACGCGCCAGCGCCCGCTGCGGGTGCAGCGTCGGCGAATATGCCGGGCCGCGGATGATCGCCGCCAGCATCGCCGCTTCCGGCAGCGTAACTTGCCCCACGGGCTTGCTAAAGTAATATTCCGAAGCCGCCTCCATCCCGTAATTCCCGCTGCCGAGATAGATTTGGTTGCAATACATCGTCAGGATCTGCGCCTTGGTGTAGTGGCGTTCGATCTGAATCGCCAGCAGCGTTTCCTGAATTTTTCGGCGGAAGCTCCGGTCCGAACGGTTCAGGAAGAGCCCCCCGGCCAGTTGCATCGTAAGCGTACTGGCGCCTTCCGTGATGCGCCGGTGCGTCAGGTTGCGCCAGGCTGCTTCCACCACGCGCGGAAAATCCACGCCCCAGTGTTCTTCGAAGTGCTGATCTTCGGTCGAAAAAATCGCGTCCTTGAGTACACGCGGTATCTGCTCGTACGTCAGCAGGATTCTTCTTTGTAGCGCGAATCCCCCGATGGATTGTCCGTCGTCGCCGTAGAGTTCCGTCACCACGTCCGGCCGGTAATCTTCCAGTGCGTGAATTTCCGGCAGGTCGCTGACGTATACGAAGAGCAGCCCCGTGCCCGCGCCCACGGCGATCGCGCAAAGCGCGAGGATCGCGAACGCCACGCGGCCAAACACGCGCCCCTTAGCGAATACCAGCGGCCTTTTTTGTGCCGGTGACATTTTCGTCTCTCATTGTACCGCACACGAGACGCCACTGACGGCCCGCCTCTGCGTCAGTGCCGGCCGCTCGCAACGAGCCTCCAAGAAAAACTCTCGGGCGTTAAATTAGTGCACCGGAGAAAGTAGGATGAATCTCCTGCGAGTTGTCCAGCGGCGCGAAACTCGCGAGCATTTCCTGCGATTTGGTGCCCTACTTTCTCTTTTCGAACGCCGGAACACTTCACGGGTTAAAAATTGAATCGGTAACCCAAGATCATCTTCGCGATCAGGTGATCGCTCGATCGCGTCATCCCCACTCCCAGGCCGAAATTGATTTCCCACTGCGGCGCGAGGTTCAAATCGATTGCCGGAAAAATCTGGTGCTGCTGGTCGCTTACCGCGTCGAAACCCGTCACCGGGCCGAGCGAGCCGTAGTATTCAATCCCCGCCGCCACTTTGGGCGTTAGGTCGTAGCTGAATTTCAGATTCGGCGAAAATACCAGCCCTCTCCTTACGTCGGGCCCGTGAAACGCCCGGTCAAAACTGGGATTCAGCGACCAGTACCATTTTCCGATCTTCTGGTCCACGATCGGGCGGATTTCCAGCGTCCACGTGTCCACGGAAAATTGCCGCCGCTGGTATCCGAATTCATTCGAGATGCTGACGTCCACAGGCCAGTGCCACTTTTTGGGCACGCGGAATCGCGGACGGATGTGATCGCCCACCCAGTCCCAGCCTTGCCCGTTTCGGATCGAAGTAAAAATATAAAAACCCGTCTCGAACCAATCATTGAAGCCGTGCGTGATTTCTATGGTTTCGTGCTCCGCGTGATTGGTGGGAAATAGTCCGTTGCTGAATGTCTTCGAGCCGTCAATCGTGAAATTGCTGTGCAGCTCCACCATCGTGTGGCCGGGTTCCACCGTCTCCGCGTCGTACACCTGAATTTCGTAGTTATCCTGCGCCGCGGCGGGCCGCGTGAAAAATGCTCCGCCCAGCACGCACAGCACCGCAAACCGAAATAGGAATTTTTTCATGAAGTGAAATCGCTCTTGCCATAGACGCGCGCGCCACGTGTCCGGGTGCATCGCGGAGAAAATTCCTCAGCGCGCGCTCTACGCTCGCGGATGCGCCTTGTCGTACACCGCCATGAGCTGTTCGATGGTCGCCTGCGTGTATCGCTGCGTCGTCGCCAGCGACGCGTGGCCCAATAATTCCTGAATCGCGCGAAGATCGGCTCCATCGGCCAGAAGATGCGTCGCGAACGCATGGCGCATGGAGTGCGGGTGCAGCCGCCATGTCACGTTCGCGAGTTGCGAATATTTCTTCACGATGTTCAGCACTGAGCGCTGCGTCAGCCGCCTGCCTTTCCAGTTCAGAAAAACCGCGGTGCGGTCTCTTTCTCCCCGCGCGTTCCGCAGGATCTCCTCGCGCAGCGGCCAGTAGACTTCGAGCGCCGTCTGTGCCTTCGCACCGTAGGGCACCATCCGTTCCTTGCTCCCCTTCCCCAGCACGCGGAGGCTTTGATCCCGCTGGTCAATGTCCAGCAGATCCAGCCCCACCAGCTCCGCAACGCGAATCCCCGCAGCGTACAGCAGTTCGAGGATGGCGCGGTCACGTTTCACTGACTCGTGCTTCCGGCTGTCTTTCACGTTTGCGGGAATGAGTTTGCCGAGGTTGTCGAGAAATGAATTCATTTCCTCCGCAGAGAGCACCACCGGAACGCGCACCGGCAGCTTCGGCCTCGAGACCATTCGCCCGGGATTTTCCTTCACCAGTTGCTCTCGCACGCAGAATTTGAAGAGTGATCGGATCGCCGCGAGTTTCCTCGCGATCGAGCTTTTTTGCAGTCCCCTGTCGTGCAGATAAGCCATGAACTCGCGGATCAGTCTGTGGTCCACAGCCGCGAGCGCCAGGGTTTCTTCTTCGGGCGGCGTCACGTACCCCAGAAAATCTTTCAGGTCCGAGCGGTAGTTCCGCAGCGTGCTGGGTGATGAGTTGCGCTCAAAGCGCAGATAAGCGAGGAAATTTTCGATGGCTTCGCGGAGCGAACTCTTCATCTCCGCGCCTCACCTCTCCGCCTGAGCCGGAGCAATCTCCGCCGCCGGCGCCGCCGTTTGCGGCTCGGGCAGCGGAATTTCCCAATCACAGCCCTCGCGGATGCACGCGCGGAAATTACCTTTCTTCGAACGCTTTTCCACGATGAAGGGAGCTCCGCACTTCGGGCAGGGCTCGGCGATGGGCTCGAACGGCGTTGTGAAATCGCATTCCGGATAGCGCGAGCAGCCGTAAAAAATCCGCGCCCTTCCCCGCCCCTTCGCCGATCCACGCCGCACGAATTCTCCCGTGCCGCATTTCGGGCACGCGATGCCCAGCGTGATCGGCCGAGTGTACTTGCACTTGGGGTAGTTCGCGCAACCGATGAACTCGCCGAAGCGCCCGTGGCGGCGCACCAATTGCCCCGCGTCTTCCGGGCATTTCTCGTCCAGCGGGACGTCCGGCTGTCGCGCCTTTTGCGTGCCGCGCACTAGCCGCCGCGTCGTCTTGCAATCCGGATAGCCCGTGCACGCCAGGAATGGCCCGAAGCGGCCGCGCTTGATGGTCATCTCGCGCCCGCAGTTGTCGCAGTATTCCGTGGTGTTTTCGCTCTCCACCACTTCCGTTCCGGGCTCAGCAATGTCTCGCGTGAAATCGCATTCCGGATAGCGCGAGCAGCCGTAAAAAAACCCGTTGCGGCTGATGCGTTCCAGCAGCTCACCCTGACCGCACTTCTCGCACTTCTCTCCCGAAGGGATTCCCGCCTTGTAGGATTCCATCTCCCCTTTGGCTTGTTCCAGGTCGTATGCAAAGCGGCTGTAGAAATCCTTCACGGACTGGCGCCAGGGCAGCTTGCCCCTCTCGATTTCGTCCAGCTCGTCTTCCATCCGCGCCGTGAATCCCACGTCGAAGATGTCTTCAAAGCTTTTCACCAGCAGGTCGTTCACTTTTTCGCCCAGCATCGTCGGCGTGAAGCGGCCCTGATCCTTGTTCACATACTCCCGTTCGACGATCGTCGAAATGATTGTCGCGTACGTCGAAGGCCGCCCGATTCCTTTCTCCTCCAGTTCCTTGACCAGCGTCGCTTCCGTGTACCGCGGCGGGGGCTCGGTGAAATGCTGTTCGGGCCTCAGCTTTTCGAGCTTCAGCTGCTCGCCTTCGGAAACGCGTGGCAACGCGCGGCCCTCCTCATCACCCAGCACGCCCTTGTCCGTTTTTTCTTCCAGCGATTCCTGGTACAGCGCCAGAAAGCCGTCGAATTTCATCACCGCGCCCGTCGCTCGATACAAATAATCCCCCGCCGCAATTTCGATCGTCGTCTGATCAAACACGGCCGAAACCATTTGCGAGGCCACGAACCGCTGCCAAATCAATCGATAAAGTTTGTACAGGTCGTCATCCAGATAGCGCCGGACGTCATCGGGCGTTCGCGCCACGTCCGTCGGACGGATGGCTTCGTGCGCTTCCTGCGCTTCCTTTTTGGAGCGAAACGTGTTCGGTTTTTCGGGGAGATAGTTTGGTCCGAACGTCGCGCCGATGTAGTCGCGCACTTGAGCCAGCGCATCCGCGGAAACACGCACAGAGTCCGTGCGCATATAGGTGATGAGCGCAACCGAACCCTCTTCGCCCAGCTCCACGCCTTCGTACAATCGCTGCGCCAGCATCATCGTGCGCTTCGCCGAAAAGCGCAGCTTGTTATACGAATCCTGCTGGAGTTTTGATGTCGTGAACGGCGCCGATCCGTTCCGGCGCTTTTCTCTCTGCGTGACGCTGGAGACCATCCATTTCGTGGCCTCGCATTCGCCGACGATGCGTTCCGCTTCCGCCTGATTGGGAATCTCCAAGTCGGCGCCGTTGTGCTTCGCCAGTTTCGCTTCGAACGCCGGTGGCTCGCCCGCGCCGAGCATCGCGTGGATGCTCCAGTATTCCTTTTTCTCGAATGCGCGAATGTCGCGCTCACGCTCCACGATCACGCGCAGCGCCACCGTCTGCACGCGCCCCGCGGAAAGCCCGCGCCGCACTTTGTCCCACAGCAGCGGCGAAACCTTGTACCCCACCAGCCGGTCGAGCACTCGTCGCGCCTGTTGCGCGTCCACAAGATTCAAATCGATTTGTCCTGGATTCGCGAACGCCGCCTGGATGGCTTTGGGCGTAATTTCGTGAAACAACACGCGGAAAATTTTCTTCCGATCCGTTGGCGGGATGATGACCGGCTCGGCCGCTTTCTTTGCCGGCGCTTCTGCCGTTCCTTTGGCGCCCTTGCCGTTTTTGCCGTCCTTGCCATCGGGAGGATCGGTCAGGACAAAGCGTCCGGGCTTGGAGAGAACCATCGAGAGATGCGCGCAGATGGCTTCGCCCTCACGGTCCGGGTCGGCGGCGAGATATACGGCATCAGCGGAGCTGGCCGACCTGCGGAGGTCGTTGATGATCTTCGTTTTCCCAGGAATAGCTTCGTAGTGCGGCTCGAAGATGTTCTCGTCGTCGATCTGGCGAATTCTCGGCGGCTTGGACGACGCAGCTTTTGCTTTCGCAGAGGGTCGCTTTTTCTTTTCCTTTCCTTCTTCATCGCCGGGCAGCAGGATGCCGAGCGTCTTTTTCGGCAGGTCCATCACGTGGCCGAGCGACGCCTTGACCGTATAATTCCGGCCCAAATATTTGTTGATGGTTTTCGCCTTGGCCGGCGATTCGACGATGATCAGAGATTTGCCCATGCTTTCCCGAATTCTTTCTTTACTCCTGCTGGGAGAAGGTTACAACAAGACTTTCACGAACTGTTTCCCCGGAAGCTGTCTAATCACGCCTTTCAGCTCGAGTTCGAAGAGTGTAGCAAGCGTTTCCGATGAGCTGAGCCCCGAACCTTCCACCAATTCATCCACCTGTCGCGCGGCATCCGTATCCAGCAAATCGTAAAGCTTCCGCTCCGCCGGCGAGAGATGCTCGGCCACCAGAGATGCGCGCTCCTCGCTGGAAGTTGTCTCGACCGGAATCAGCTCGGCGCGAATCGCCGTCGGCAACTCCTCCACCACGTCCTCCCAGCTGGTCACCAGCTTTGCTCCCTGCTTGATCAGTTGATTCGGGCCGAAGCTCGCTGGTTGCGTCACATTCCCGGGCACGCCGAAGACTTCGCGGCTCATCTCCATCGCCAGCCGCGCCGTAATCAGCGACCCCGAATATTGCGCTCCCTCGACCACCACCACCCCGAGCGCCATTCCGGCGATCACCCGGTTGCGTACCGGAAAATTCTCCGGCTTCGGCGGTGCGCCCATCGGAAACTCGGAAATGATTGCGCCGCGCTTTTCCATTTCCTCGATGATCTTGCGGTTTTCCTTCGGGTACGCCACGTCAATGCCGCTTCCCAGCACGCCTATGGTCGTTCCGCTCACCGAACCAAGCGCTCCTTTGTGCGCGCTCGAATCAATCCCCCGCGCGAGCCCACTGACAATCACCAGCCCGCGATCCGCCAAGTCGCGCGCCAGCCGCTCCGCCATTTGATTCCCGTAGGGCGTCGGACGTCGCGAGCCCACGATGGCGAGGCTGTGGCGGTCGAGCAGTTCCAGATTCCCGCGCGCGTAGAGCAGCGGCGGTGGATCGTAAATCTCTCGCAGCAGGTGCGGATAGGCCGGCTCATCCCAGGTCAGCAGCTTCCCTCCCAGCGCCTGCACCTGCGCCAGTTCGCGCGTCGCGCGGCTCAGCGCTTCGCGCGAATGAATCGCCTGCGCCACCGCCGCAGGCAGATGCTGCGCTTCGAGCGCTGTCAGCGAAGCCGCGAAAATCGCTTCGGGGCTCCCGAACTGGCGCAGCAATTTTCCGGCGGAACGCGCGCCCAGCCCGGGCACAAGCGCGAGCGCCAGCCATCCCAAGTATGCTTCGGCATCCATCGGCGGAGAGGTCGCGACGCCGAGACTACGCACGCCCGGGCTCTATTGTCAAGTTGGGCTAGTCAGTAACTAATATCAGCGCTCCTCCGTCGCTCTGTAATCCGTCATCCCGGACCGGGTGCTCCATCCTTCGCGCAGCGCGCCTTTTGCGTCCCGGACGCTTCTGCGGGACGAAGGGTGGGGAATCTCAGTTTGCTCACTGAGCGCCGCGCATCGGCGCGTTTGAGCAAAGTTGCTGGCGCGATTCCGGAAATTCCGGTAGCATCGCGCTCCATGAGCACCGACGATCCCCGCCGCGTCAAGCTTTCCATCGTCGTCTATCTCATCCTCACTTTCGCGCTGAGTTCCATTTTCTATTGGCTCAATATTCATCGACCGCACGCCCTCGCCGGCACAAGCATTCTCTGCCTCATGTGGTGCCCGGGCGTTTCCGGCATCCTGACGCGCCTGCTCTTCCAGGGCAACCTTCGCGGCGCGGGATGGGGCTGGGGAAAATGGAAATATCAGTTTGCGAGCTATTGGGTCCCCCTCGTCTATGCGAGCGTCGTTTACCTCCCTCTATGGGCCATGGGCTACGTGGATTTCCACGCCAAGGCGTTGACGTACTTCGCGGGCATGGTGCACGCGCATCTTCCCTGGGCCGGAATTGTTGTGCTCTATTTCGTCATCCTCGCCACGCTCGGCGTGGCTGGCTCCTGCATCTCCGCGCTCGGCGAAGAACTCGGCTGGCGCGGATTCCTCGTCCCGCAACTCGCCAAGGTCACTTCGTTTGGCGGAGTCGGCTTCATCAGCGGATGCATCTGGGCATTGTGGCATTACCCCCTCATCCTTTTCGGCGATTATCACGGAGCAGGGCCGCGGTGGTTTTCGGTCGTGTGCTTCACCGTGCTGGTGGTCAGCGCCGCGTTCCTTTTTGCCTGGATGCGCCTGCGCTCCGGCAGCCTGTGGACCGGCATGCTGCTCCACGCTTCGCACAACCTTTTTATTCAGGCGTTTTTTGATCCGCTCACGCGGCAGACCAAGCTCACGGGATACGTGACCACCGAATTCGGCGCCGGCCTCGCCGTTGTGCTCCTTATCATTGCTTTCGTCTGTTATCGCCGCCGCAACGAGCTCCCCAGCCCCACTTCCGCCTGAGGTTTGTTCAGTTGCTCCTTCCCCGCGGTGGCGGGAGATTAGTTCCAGTACCTGATTTGAAAATGACGTCCCGATAGAAGGCATCGGGATGCAGAATGCGCATTTTGTAGCGATTGATTTGTGCTGGAGGTCGGAGGTTTGAGATGAGAGGTCGGAAAGCCAGACTCCAGGAGGGTCGGGCATGAGGGGTAAGCCGGGATTTCTCAACACGCATTTGTGTCTCGATTAGAATTTGCGATTTCCCTTTATTTTCAATGACTTGACTCCAATCTTGTTTCTGGGTGTGTCTCGATTAGAGTTCTGGAGACCCCAGGCCAGGGCTCGTGAATTCGCGCTCCGTGCGAGCCGCGCATTTGTCCCGATTAGACTGACCTCCCGTTGTTTGTTTTCAATGAGTTGCATGCGTTTCTATTCGTGAGGGTGTCCCGATTAGAATTCTGGATGCTTGAGGTTCGGGACTGCTAGCTTGAACCATTCGCCTCCGAACCAGATATAGATTTGGACTCACGCAGAACATGAAAAGTGGCAGGATTAGCCTTGGCTCCCCCTCTGCTAAATTGTTTAATTTCAATACAGTAAGTATAGCATAGATTAAGCAGAAAGTCAAGTACCGGGACTAGGAATATGGAGCGCCGGACGGGCCAATCTCCTCGTTAAGGCGTGACCAATGTCAAATTGGGAGTTTCTTGGCCGCTTCGGATGACTGAGGTTGGGTTGATGATCGCGGGCGAGAGTATGGGGGTTCGATGTCTGGGGGTCATTGCGTTGGTGGGGATCTCTATCTAGCACCAAGAGGCCATACACCGACGGCAAACCCTACGCTGTTGTTGCCCCTTGTGATATCTTGTGTGGCAATAGAGGGCCCTTCAGTTTCGAACGGAGGTTCCGGTGATGGCAATTCCGAACGTTCAGAAATTTGCAAATCGGGCAGCGGTGCTGGCCGTCATAGGATGGATTGGCCTGTGTAGCGTTTCGGCTACTGCGGTGTTTGCATCTCCGAGAGACCACAGCCGGAGCGCATTCCCGGCCGGCGATTCGATTGGCACCTCTCGGCCGAGGGCCGCCGCGCCACAAGAGTCCACCGCCGAAGACCACTATCAAAAGGGAAATCGGCTCCTCGCCAAAGGCGACCTGGATGGAGCCATCGCAGAGTTCCTCGCGGCGCTCAAAGTCAATCCCAATTACGAGGCAGCCCACAACAACCTCGCTAACGCGCTCGACCAGAAAGGTGACCGTGTTGGTGCACTCGCCGAACACCGCGCCGCACTCGAAATTAACCCAAATTCTGCTGAGTCACATTACAACCTCGCCTTATCGCTGCGTGGCAGCGGTTATTTGGACGCTGCGATTGCGGAGTACAACGCCGCCCTCAAGATCAACCCCGACTTCGCCGAAGCTCACAGCAGCCTCGGCGAGGCGCTTGGTGGCAAAGGCGATTTGGACGGCGCGATTGCCGAGTACCGCGCCGCGCTGAAGATCAATCCAAATTATGCCGAAGCGCACAATAACCTCGGCGCCGCGCTAGAAAAGAAAGGCGATTTGGACGGCGCGATCGCCGAGTTACAGGTTGCGCTCAGGCTCAATCCCGACTACGCCGATGCGCACAGCAACCTCGCCGCTGCACTCGCTAGCAAGGGCGATCTGGACAGTGCGATCGCCGAATGCCGCGCGGCGCTCAAGATCAATCCGAACTACGCCGAAGCGCACAACAATCTTGGCTTTGCACTCGCCGAAAAAGGGGAGTTCGATGCCGCGATAACAGAATACCGTGCGGCGCTCAAGATCGATTCAAATTTAGTCCGTACGCACGGCAACCTTGCCGCAGCGCTTGATGCCAAGGGAGACCGAGATGGCGCGATGGCCGAATACGGCGCTGTGCTCCGGATTGATCCGAACATTGCCGACATGCACGGGAAGCTCGGTGGGCTGCTTCTCACTAAGGGTGACATGGGCGCCGCGAATGCAGAGTACAAAATCGCTCAGGGAAACGCTCTCTTTACTGGAGGCGACGTGGACGGTGCAATCTACAATTACCAGGCCGCTCTACGCCTGAATCCCAACGCCGCCGACGCGCACGCGTGCCTCGGACTGGCACTGGAGAAAAAAGGCGACCTCAATGGCGCTCTTGAAGAATTCCGCCGCACTCTGGAATTGGACCCGAACTTCGCGGCAGCCAAGACGGCCTCGGACCGCCTCACTCATCAGGGGAAACACTAACAAGCTGCGCGAGAGGCGTTCGTCAATTATGGGAAACAGAAAGGCACGTCCTCCCGATACAAATCATCGGGACGCAGACGACGCGCGCTGGGCGTTATTCGGGGAGAGATTCTTCGCCCCGATACAAATCATCGGGGCTCAGAATGACAGGCAAAGAAGGCGGCGCGACAATGCCGAGTCGACAGTCCCGTCGATACGTTAAGACAAAGCGACAAACGTGCCGGCCTCCCCGATAAGAATCAACGACACCGACAGGCAGCGTCGGGGTGCGACTGCGCAGACGCAAACAACGCGCCGCACTCCCAAGGCTACCGAAAAGAAAAGCGGCGTCCAGCCGCCGCACTCCAAAAATGGCACCGTCCGGGTGTTATTAGGGGAGAGACTCTTCGCCCCGATACTAGGCATCGGCCCCGACAAGCAGCGTCGGGGTGCAGGCTGCGCAGACGCAAACAACGCGCCGCACTCCAGAAATGGCGTGCGCTGGGGGTTATTAGGGGAGAGATTCTTCGCCCCGATACAAATCATCGGGGCTCAGAATGACAGTCAAAGAGGCGGGGGTACAAAGCCGAGGCCTACAACGTGCCGCCCTCCCCGATGAACATCATTGGGGCACAAAATACGTGGAAGGGCGCCGCTACATTAAGACCAAGCGACATGTATACCGGGCTCCCCGATAAGAATCAACGGGGCACAAAATGCGTGGAAGGGCGCCGCTACACTAAGACCAAGCGACATGTATACCGGGCTCCCCGATAAGAATCAACGGGGCACAAAATACGTGGAAGGGCGCCGCTACAGAAGGCCAAAAGCAGATCCCTCGGCTTTGCTCGGGATGACAGATTGAGAAGGAATGCGCGCTGGCAATTATGGCAAGGGGATGCGGTAAAGGTTGCGGCGAGTGGTTTGGCGAACGTAAGCGTAGAGGGATTTGCTGACGACGGACTCCTCCGCTTCGGGGATGACCCAAGTGTTCTTCATTTTCTTCAAGTCTTCAATCCCATGTATGCCCGTGGTAGGCAGGTCGGGAATTCCCCAGCCGCGGCGGACCGGGAGCGCGTAGGTCAGGTTGCGTTGCTCCATAAACTTCAGGTACATGAATTCTCCCGAGATGTCCCAGTTGATCAGGCAGTAGGTCAGGCTGAAGGGAACCGCAGGGCCTCCCTCGACGGGAAGCGCCTTCATGGAAGAAGGGTGCTCCTCATTGGGGCCTTTGCCGGACACAATGGCCCAGCGTCCATCTGGCGAGAGAGCCATGAAGTCCAAGACGGGGTCAGGGGTCACCTTCCGGCGATCGGTTCCGTCTGCATGCATGCGATAAAGGAGATTGGTGGTTCCCTCGATGGCGCGGAAGAGCAAATCACCATTCGGCAGAAACGCGGGAGAATCCTCAACAGCGGAAGAGGCAAAATGGCGGGGAGAGGAGCGATGGTTCGTTGGGGCAATCCACAGACCGGAGTGGCCGCTCGGATCCACCTGAGCAAAGGCGACTTGCTTTCCGTCCGCAGAAATCGAATACGAGTCCATGGAATAGCCTGGCAGGACGCGCTCGGCCTTCCCGCTGGACAGATCTCTCACCCACAATTCAGGGCCGACATTCGCGCCGCTTGCCAGCAAGTAATAGAGACTCTTTCCGTCGGATGAGAAAGATGCATTTGCGGCAGTGCCTTCGGAAGATACCTGGTGCTCACCATTCTGGTCATGGATCCAAATCATGCTGTCTTGCGTGCCTACCGAAGTGATGAGCGACTTACCATCGGGAGCCATGGCGATGCCTTCCTCTTCGGTGGTGCCGGAAGTTAAGCGCTCGGGCTCTCCGTCGGGGAATCGCTGACGCCAGATATGGAATTTGTCGCCGTTGTTGGCGCTGATATAAATCCATTTGCCGTCCGGAGACCAAGCGCCGGAAGTGCACATGCTGTCGGAGGGACCGACGACGCGCACATCGGCAGGATTGCCCTGGAAAGGAACCACGCGGCAAGGGATAAATGCGGCTCGGCTATCCATCTCAACGATGAGCACCCAGCGGCCATCGGGAGAGAGATAAGAATGATGGGCCATACTGCGTTCACCCGGAGGGAAGTACACGTCGCGGCTCTGCCCGCGGCCCTCGTCGGTGGTCACGACGCCCAGGTGCAATGCGCCCCTGATCTCGGAAAAGAGCAGGTGCTTCCCGCCATCGATCCAGGTCAAAGACGAGGCATTGGGCAGGAGCAGGTGTGGCTCGCCACCCAGAACCGGCACTTCCCAAGTGTCCCAAGGGTCAAATGTCCCGTAGGCAATACGGGAACCATCGGGGGAAAAAACCGGACTGAGCTTGACGCGTGAATCGTGAGTGAGCTCGACAGGCTCGCCATCCGGGAGCAGTTTGACGTAAACCTGACCCGTCGTGAGAAATGTGTCACCGCCTCGAATGAATGCAAGCATGCGTCCATCGGGGGAAAGGGCCGGGTAAACGGCGGAGTCCGTAAAAAAGGTGAGCTGATCCCAATTCGTGCTGACCGGAGGGCTGCGCCGCGGATAACGATAGAGGACGAATGCGCCGACCAACGCGGCCAGCAACAGAGCAGCTGCAGAAATTGAAAGGATTCGGCGGCGCTTGGAAGGAAGCGTCACGGGCATTGGTGGAGCGGCGGTACCTGATTCGGAATCGCGTTTCAGGCGCTGCAAGTCGGTGCTGATCTCGGCGGCGCTTTGGTAGCGCAGCTTGCGGTCTTTCTCCAGGGCTTTGTTGATGATTTCTTCGAGCTTCGCAGGCACAGCAGAATTGAGGCGCACCGCTGCCACAGGTGGACGATTCAGGATCGCATCAGCAATGACGCCCGAAGCATCGCCTCGAAATGGCAAAACGCCCGTAGTCATCTGATAGAGCGTCGTGCCGAAAGAAAACAGGTCGGTGCGCGCATCCAACTCTTCTCCTCGCACCTGCTCAGGTGACATATTCGGCAGCGTGCCAATCGCCGAGCCCGGGTGGGTGAGCACTTCTTCCGCGGAGGCCGTGGGCATCGAAGTAACGCTCGCGCCCGTCGCCGCGCCGCGTGCCGTGGTGAGCTTTGCCAGGCCAAAATCGAGAATTTTTACGTGGTCCCGCTCGGTGATGAATATGTTCGCGGGCTTGATGTCCCGATGAACAATTCCCTTGCGGTGCGCAGCATCGAGGGCGTCCACAATTTGAATTGAGATGGCCACGATTTCGTCGAGGGGCAGCGCCTTGCCGGAGATGCGGTGGCTGAGCGTCTGCCCGTCCATGAATTCCATGACGATGAAGGCGCGGCCGTCTTCCTCGCCGATGTCGTAAATAGTGCAGATGTTCGGGTGATTGAGGGCGGAGGCGGCCTGCGCTTCACGCTGGAAGCGTTCGAGCGCCTGGCGGTCGTGCGCGAGCTCATCGGGAAGGAATTTGAGGGCGACGGGGCGGTGCAGCCGGGTATCCTCGGCCTTGTACACCACACCCATACCGCCACCACCAAGTTTTTCGAGGATGCGGTAATGCGAGATGGTTCTCCCGATCATCGGCGGGGAATCCGGCACTAGCGCGCATCTTAGGCCGCGCGCTGGGGCAAGTCAACGCGTCCGTCGGAGGGGCTAGTCGCTCAAGATGGAGACGGGGCCGTTGTGAGTGGACATGCGGATGACGGGCGAGCCCTGGCCGAATTCGACGCCATGCTCGCGTGATTTCCACGTGCCGTGGGCCTGATCGCAGGCGGGGGCATCGCAATCGAAGGGCGAATAGCCGTAGGAGACGACGCGAACTCCGGATTCGTAGCCCGCGGGAATGTGCAGGCTGAGCGGACCATTCTGCGTACTGGCTTCGATGCCTGCGCCCGACCATTGCTTGCCCGCGAGATAGACGCTGACGGGGCCGTTTTCGGCTTTGGCGCTCACGTCTCCCGATGCGCCGGAGATGCCGATGGGACCATTCTCCGCGCGGGCGCGAATCTTGCCGGCGCAATCGTCGATGGAAATGGGGCCGTTGGAGGTTTCGGCGTCCACGTCGGCGGAAATGCCGCGAAGGCCGATCCCGCCATTCTCCGCGGTGAAATGTAGGGGAACAGATTGCCTGGGAACGCGAATAATGTAATAGACCAGCCAAGAATCTTCGTCGCTCGGGCCGCGAGAAGAGAGAACTCCATTATCGAATGTAGAGGTGATCTGACTTAGAAATTCTTTGTGATTCTGCGCCGCGGCTTTGCACGCGGAAATCTGATAGCCGGCTTGATCCCAAGAATAAACCTGAATGCCGCCATCGTTGACGGAGCTGGCTTCGATGCGCGTGACCTGGGACGGGGAAAGAGTGATGGTTTGCTCGTCGCGCACGGCGGTCTCGTCGTCGAAGGAAATCTTCACGTCGGAGCAGTCGCGGACGATGTCTTTCTCGTTGATGGAGTTGTTGCGGCCGTGGTGGTGGTGACGGTCGGCAGCCGATGCGGACAGGGCCAAGGCGAAACTCCCGAGGAGCATTACGCTAATGAATCGGACAGCGGACAGCCGGGGCGTGAATTTCATAAATCCTCCCACTCTTACGGACACAGGCAACAACTGGGAGTATAGACGCTCGAAACGGCAAAAGGTGATTCGCGGGGCGCGCCCAGGCGGGACGGAGCGGCCCGGTTGGAATGACGGGGTATGCTATATTGAAGGCTTGCGAGGGTAACGAGAAAAAGTGGCCAAGCTGCGAGTCTCCATCGTCGAATATTTGAATACGGCGCCGCTGGCGTGGGGGCTCACGGAGGGGCCGCTCGCGGGGCGGTACGAGCTGTCATTCACAGTGCCATCGCAGTGCGCGGAAGCGCTGCGGCGCGGCGAAGCGGACGTGGCCATCATCCCGGCGATTGAGTACCAGCGGATGGAGAATAAAGTCATCCTGCCGGGAATGTCCGTGGCGGCGAAGCGCGACGTGCGCAGCATCCTGGTGGTGTCCAAGCGGCCGATGGATCGCGCGCGGAAGGTCGCGCTGGACGCGAGCTCGCGCAGCTCGGCGGCGCTGGTGAGATTGCTGGCGCGGGAACATTGGGGAATCTCGCCGGAATTCGTGGAGATGACTCCGGATGCCGAAGCGATGCTCGCCGAAGCAGATGCGGCGCTGATTATCGGCGACCCGGCCCTCGGCATCGCGGTGAAAATGGATTTGCTCGCAGCCAAAGTGCCACCGGCAGCGAAAGGAGAAATGTGCTGCCAAGGGAATCCGGAAGAAATGCCGGTGCGGGGATTTGACACGATTTTCGTGTACGACGTGGCTCATGAATGGCGGGAGATGACCGGCAAGCCGTGCGTGCTGGCGGTGTGGGCCGGGGCGCGAGAAAAAATAACGCCGGAAGTGGTAGCCGACTTTCAAGCCTCCAAGGAATACGGGCTCGCGAGGATTGATGAAATTGCGGACGCCGCTTCGATGAAGTTGGAGCTTCCACCGGAAGCGCTGGCGAAATATTTGAGCGAGAACATAGACTATTCGCTCGATGACGACAACCGCGGGGGTTTGCAGCTATTCTACGAAAAGAGCGCCGCGGCGGGACTGATTCCGAGAGCGCGTTGCGTGGAATTCGCGGGCGAGGGAACACCGGCGGGAGCGGGGCAACTGCGATGAGCTTGACGAGAGAACAAACGCTCGAAATGTTTGCGTCGGACGACCTGGTGGGGATCGGGGCGGCGGCGAATCAAGTGCGGAAAAAGAAAAACGACCCGGGCATCGTCACGTATCAGATCGACCGCAACATCAACTACACGAATTACTGCACGGAATATTGCTCGTTCTGCGCGTTCTACCGGCCGCTGGGCTCGAAGGAAGGCTACCTGCTGCCCCTCGAAACGATCTACGAAAAAATCGACGAGATGATCACGCTGGGCGGGACAGGAATCCTGATGCAGGGCGGGCTGCACCCGGACCTGCGGATCGAGTATTACGAAAACATGCTGCGCGCGCTCAAGCACAGGTATCCGCAGATTCATCTGCACTGTTTTTCGGCGCCGGAAATCCTGTGCATCGCGGAGGTTTCCAATTTGAGCGTGCGCGACACGATCGCGCGACTGCGCGACGCGGGACTCGATTCGATCCCCGGTGGAGGGGCGGAAATCCTGGACGATGAAATCCGCGCGCGGATTTCGCGGCTGAAGTGCACGTCCGACGAATGGGAGAACATGCACCGCACGGCGCACGCGCTGGGATTGCGCACGACGGCGACGATGATGTTCGGATGCGGAGAAGAATACCGCCACCGCGTCAGCCACTTAGAACGCGTGCGGCGAATCCAGGAAGACACGGGAGGGTTCACGGCATTCATCCCGTGGATTTTTGCGGCCGAGAATACGGCGCTGGGCAAAAAAGTGCAGGAAACCACGGCGGTGGATTACTTGAAAACGCTGGCCATCAGCCGGATGTACCTCGACAACATTGACCACATCCAGTCGAGCTGGCTGACGCCGGGAATTAAAATCTGCCAGGTGGGATTGCAATTCGGGGCCGACGACGTGGGAAGTATCCTCATCGAAGAAAACGTAGTGTACGCCGCCGGAGTGCGCAACCGCACGAATGAAAAGGAACTGCGGCACATCATTTCCGACGCGGGCTACCGGCCAGTGCAGCGCGACACACTCTACCGCACGTACTTCCTCAAGAATTGAATATCCCCAGCGAGCGCAGGGCGAGTCAAGAATCAGACCGCGGGCTGAAGGGCGGGTTGCGCCAAGGGAAGTTCGAGGGTGACCACAGCGCCGTGGGGCTGGCGATTGGCGAGCTGAATATCGCCGCCACACTCGCGGACGATGCCGTAACAAATGCTGAGGCCCAGACCGGTGCCTTTGCCGGGAGGCTTGGTAGTGAAGAAGGGGTCGAAAGCGCGATTCAAGTCCAGGAAACCGGATCCGGAATCTTCGACGCGGATGACTACGCGCTCATCCTGAACGCCGGCAAAGAAGCGGATGGATTTTTCGCCGCTTTCATCGAGGGCATCCACGGCGTTATTGAGCAAATTGAAGAGAACCTGCTTCAGTTCGTCTTCACCGATAGCGACTTCGGGAAGTTGCGGCGCTAGATCAAGTTCGATGGCGATGCCATGTTTGCGGAAATGGAAATCCCGCAACTGGACGACGTCACGCAGAGCGGATTCGAGGCGCGTGACGCGTTCCGACAAACTACCCTGGCGAGAAAAACGGAGCAGGCCATCCACGATGCGCTTCATGCGCTGCGCTTCCTGACCGAGCTTGCAAAGGCGCTTGCGGGCCGTTTCATCGCGAACCTGCTCGCTGAGAATCTCGGTGTAACCGATGATGCCGGTGAGGGGATTGTTGAGCTCGTGGGCCACGCCAGCAACGAGCTGGCCGATGGCGGCGAGCTTTTCGGAGCGAACCAGCTGGGAATGGAGCCGCGTATTTTCGATCGTGACGCCCAAGTCAGCGGCGAGCATTTCCACTTTAGAGATGTCGGAGAAATTGGTGACCGGGGCGAGGCGCGGATCGCAAAGAGATAGCCAGCCGAGGTCCGAGCCACGGGAAGAGCGCAGGGGAATAATCAGCTCGGCGGAATGTGAGCCGTTGCCGTTGCCCGAAGAATTGCCAGCAGCGCCGACCAGGAATGAATTGTTTCCGATGCGGGCGGCCTGGGAGCAACGCTCGCGCAGCCCCTGGGCGTTTGCAAGTTCGGCGGCGCCAAGCAAAGCAGCACATTCCTCCGGCGAATAGCAGCTCGATCCGGCGAGAGACGGGGCGCCATTTTCTGACGTAAGGAAAATCGCCGCGCGACGGAAAGGCGCGACACGGGTGATGGCTTCCGCCATTTCGCTGCAGAGGGAAGCGGGATTTCGCGCGGTGAGGAGTCGCGACGTGACGCGGGAGAAAGCGTCGAGCAGGACGTTTTCGGTCCGCTGGCGTGAGCTGTGTTCCTCGATGATCCGCGATTTTTCCTCGACCTGGCAGAGAATTAAGCCGAAAGCCACGAAGAATTTTGGAACGTTCCAAAGTTCCGGATTGACGTGGAGAGCAGGGTAGAGCTGCTCCACGAGGGCGCCGGTAGGAAAGACGGCGGCCCAGGCGAGAAACCCGCCGGCGACGGAGACAACGCCGGGAGAAAAACGCGGGTTAAGCTTCCAAAAAAGGATGCCGGCCATGGCGAACGTGATGGTCAGGATGGCGATGACAGGCTCGTCGGCGTTACCGCGGTACTGGGCCGAGACGGACCAGATTCCGGTAATCAGAAAAGCAGCGCTCCATAAGACATGGTATTTCGTGAGCTTCTTATAAACGGCGAAGGGATGGGCCGCGCCGCCGAAGAAAAACAAGGCTACCGCGGCCACGAGCGCCCAGTGAATGTGCCAATCGAATGTGACGGCCACGGCATGAAAGAGCACCGGGATCCCCAGCAAAGCCAGCATGGCCAAACGGCGGCGGGCGCGCTCCGCTGAACCGGTCATGGAGATGGCGAAAACGACGCCGGATAGCTCGAGGGCGGCGAGATCGATTGATTCGTAGATCTGCTCGATGGTGCCGGCGCGGGTCTCAAAGACTTGAACGAAAAAGTGCAAGAAAATCAGGGCCCAGGCAAAAACCCACAGGCGCATGCGGACCGAGGGAGAATGCTTGCGAAGGGAAATAAACAGACCAACCAGAACCGCGAGAACGAGAATGGTCGGCAATTTGTCGAGCAAGGGACCCATACCTCACACACCATACTGACCGCTTCAAGAAAGTAACAATCGGCACGGGGACGGACAATCCAACCGTGGTACTGGCGGTGGTAGAACGAAAGTTAGCAGGGTCCAGCTCTTGAAAACTGCGGCGTGAGAAAGGTCGAATTATTTCTTGAGGATGCGGAGGTCAAGCTCGACTTCAGCACCTTCGGGCAGATCGAGGGGTTCGACGGGATGTAGGCGGCCCTGGGAATAGCGCGCGCGCAGCGAGCGGTGCAGAGAAGGAGAGCCATTGAATGGACGTTTGCGATCTGCAGGCAAGGCGGGAGCAGGCTCGCGCGATGAGGAATCGTCGAGAGCGATATTGGCGAGGGCGTCGGCTTCGCGGTTCATCTCCCGGGGAACATATTCGATGTCGAAATAGTCGAGAGCACGGGAGAGCTTGGAGGCGCGCTCAAAGAGAGGACGCAGGTCGTGGCTCTTGACTTTGTAGGAGCCATGCATCTGGTTGACGATGAGCTCGGAATCACTGCGGACGCGGAGTTTGGAAATGTGGTGCGCACGAGCCCAATCGAGTGCGGAGATGAGCGCGTAGTATTCGGCGACGTTGTTGGTGCTGGCGCCGATGCGGCGATGAATGGTCTCCAGTTTTTCGCCCGCCGGGGTAAGCACGACCACGCCATAGGAAGCCGGGCCCGGATTGCCGCGAGCGGCGCCGTCAATGTAAGCGACGTGGACGCCGTCGGGGGCGGCGGGGGGTGGCGGCTCCGAGAAAAGACGGGCGGGGCGCGGCGGCGACGCCTTCTCGCGCAAGGATTTTTTTTGCAAAGGGGCACCTTCAACTTTCATGAGATTCGACCGGCGTGGAATCTGCAATCGGGGATGGGGCAGCGGGTGTTTCGTAAAAATAGAGGATGCGCGTGCAGACCTCGCAATGAATGAGGTCGCCGGACTGGCGGCTGCGTATCTCCTGAAAGACGTGAGGCCGAATGCGCAGGCCGCAAGCGGAGCAGGTTTCAAAGCGGATTTCGGCCAGGGCCACGCCATTATGCCGCCGCGCAATACGGACGTAGTGTGAGAGGACATTTTCAGGAATTTCTGCGGCGTGTTTCTGACGCTCGAGTTCGAGAGCGGCAAGGTCCTGCGAGGCCGACTGTTTTTCGGATTCCAGACGCTCGCGTTCGATGCGCGCCCCGGATTCGACCTCCGCCAGGGATTTTTCGGCCGCTTTGATTTGACGGTCGTACTCTTCGCCGGCAACCATTTGCTCGAGGAGGCGATCCTCGGCGCGGGCCATTTCCGATTCGGCCGTCTGGATTTCGTGCTGGAGCGCTTTGAAGGCCTCGTTGGTCTTTACTTCGTAGCTCTGGTCCCTGTACTTGCGCGCTTTTTCCTTCCACTGCTCGACATCGAGTTCGAACTTCTTACGGTCCTTAAGCGCCGCGGTCTTGGAAGCTTTGGCCCTCTCAATCTCCGCGCGAGCGGAGTTGACGCGCGAATCGATTTCCGCGAATTGTGCGGGTAATTTCGCAAGACGAGAGCGCACGCCGGCAAGCTGCAAATCCACACGCTGCAGAGCTATGAGGTGTTCGAGCAGAGGCTGCATTGAAGAGCCATTCTAACACACGGCACGCAGGGGCGCTTCGTGACATCGGCGCGGGCCGCTCGAATGGATGAGTCTTTTTCAGGGGGTCGTCCGTATTCATGGTGGGTGCAGTTATGATGAGCTTCGCAGCGATACTGCCGGAGGGGATGTTGGCGCTCGATAGCGAAGTGGCGCAACTGCGACGCGGCGACCTGGAAGCGCTGGGCGCCATCTTCGCCCGGTATCAAAACCGGCTGTACCGCTATCTGCTGAGGCTGGTGAGAGAACCCGCAGAAGCAGAAGACCTTTTTCAGCAGACGTGGCTCCGCGTGGCGGAGCGCATCCGGCAATACGATGCGAGGCGAAGCTTTGAGGCGTGGCTTTTTGCGGTGGCAAGGAACCTGGCGATTGACTCCTTGCGGCGACGCCGCCCGGAAAGCCTTACGGAGCCGGAAGCGGACGAGGACCGCGCGGGGTTGGCCGCGAAGCTAAGGTCGAAAGAGCCCGCGGCGCTAGACACACTGATGGCGCAAGAACGATCGGGAAAATTACTGGCGGCGCTCGGAGAATTGCACGTGATGTACCGCGACGTGCTGACGCTGCGATTTGAGGAAGAAATGAAACTCGAAGAAATAGCCGAAGTGCTAGACGTGCCACTGTCAACGGTGAAGACGCGGCTGCGGCGGGGGCTCGACGGACTGCGGAGGAATTTCGAAGGGCGGTACGCGGCCGGAGAATGGTCATGAGCGAACACGACGAAGTGCGAGAGATGCTGGCGCTGGCAGCCGCAGGGGCGCTCGTTCGCGCTGAGGAAGCCCGGCTCACGGCGCACCTGGCGGCGTGCGCGGAATGCAGCGTGGAACTGGAGAAATGGCAAATGCTGGCGGGTGGACTGAAGCGTCTGCCTACGCCGCAGCCTTCGGCGGCGACGCTGGAGCGGGCGCGCACCATGGCCGAAAGGCAATTCGCCGCGGAAGCGGAAACGCGCTGGAACCGCAAGATGCTTATCTTCCTGATGCTGTTTGCGTGGGCGCTGACGGTGGCGAGTTGGCCGGTGGTGCGACTGTTTGGCCGGGGAATGTTGGGGTGGCTGGAACCAGGATTTGCAAAGCTGTGGTGGGAGATTGCACTTTATGCCGGGCTGGTTTGGATTCCCGGCGCAGTTGCGGCGGGTCTGCTGGCGAATCGCCAGCGGCGCGAAAGGAGGACGATATGAGCCGGTTTCGTGAAGAACTTCGAGTGATTCCGCGAGCAGCCTGGGTTGTGGGATGGCTATTTTATCTCGGCTTGGCTGCGGGCATCCAGATGGCGATCCATTTAGAGCTCAATCCAGACATGAGAAGCTGGCCGCTTATCGGCCAGATACTCTTCACCGCATTCGTCCCCCTTTTTGTCTTCATTCCGGTGCTGTTGGTTGGCTATGTGAACGGCGACGCAAAGCGGCGCGGAATGCGCTACGTGATGTGGACGCTGCTGGCGATTTTCATTCCGGATGCCATCGGCATTATTCTCTACTTCATTCTGCGCGATCCGATGCCGGCTTCTTGCCCCCGCTGTGGCGAATGGGTGCCATCGAAATATGCGTTTTGCCCGAAATGCGGCACCGCAGCGCGGCCCACCTGCCCGCAGTGCGGCAAGGCGGTGGAAGGGGCGTGGGTGAACTGCGCTTTCTGCGGGACGAAGTTGCCGGTTCAGAAGTAAGCGACCGGGTGGGCACCATGAAAGCGAAGACGATTTACCTGATCCTGTGCTTCGTGGGTGTGGCTTTGCCGTATTGGCAGTTCGTCCCCTGGGTGGCGGCGAACGGACTGAATCTACATTCGTTCATGCAGCAACTTTTCGCCAACCGCGTGAGCGGTTTTTTCGCGATGGATGTAGTCGTGTCCGCTGTGGCGCTGCTGGTGTTCGTGCGCCACGAAAATTCCCGGCTGCGCGTGCCGGGAAGGTGGTTGCCGCTGATTGCTGTGCTTTCCGTGGGCGTCTCGCTTGCACTTCCACTCTATCTGTACCTTCGTGAAGGGACGCTGGAGCAAGAACGCGCACGGCCGACGACGGCCACGGTGTAAACTCGCTCCGTCCAGTGAGTCAGAGAATCCAATCCCGCAAGTGAGGAGACGCCGATGCCGTTTGTGCAAATCACCTGGGTGGCCGGGCGCACGGCCGAGGAGAAGCGCAAGCTCGCGGAAAAAATCACGAACGCTTTGATCGAAGACGGCCGGGCCAAGCGAGAAAACATCCATGTCAGTTTCGTGGACGTGCCGCCGACAGATTATGCCGAGGCGGGTGTGACAGTGGCGGACCAGAAAAGGACATAGCGGAACGCAACCGTCGCCGCGGAGAGCCGCCTCCGGTGCGGGCGTAAGACGGCCCCGCCGCGGCAACGCTTGCTACAGAGACTTCAGCCTGTTGGATGCAGCTCCCGGCGCACAAGCTTCGCATCAATGAAATAACCCACGCCGATGGCGAACGGAATGATTCCGAAAGCCGCGGCGGCGGCTACCTCAGAATCATAGCGGCCGAGCAGCCAGAAGGTCAGCGAATAGCCCAAACTGCCCGCGACCAACAAAATCCCGGCGCGGCGAGAGCGCGCGTGCGGCGGAAGATCCGATTCCACGGGAACCGGAACTCCCCGCGAAATGGCGGCCAGGCGCTCCTGGGTCTTGAGCTGGCGGATGCGGTAGATTGCATACACAATCGCCAGCGGGAAGCAGAGCGCCAGCACCACGGCAGCGAGACCAATAAATGATGCGTCCATTTTTCCTTCTCCTTGCAGCAGCGAATTTTTTCAGTAGGGCCTTGTCGAAGAAGGATACGCAGACAGAGACACAAATGTTCCGAGAGTGGGGAGCGCTCGCTCTTTCGGAGAGATTGTATTAAGGAAGCTTCTTGAGCTCGAGCGTCTGGTCCATCTGATAGCTCGAACAGGCCTGTCCGGCCGGCACGGAACAGCGGCCGGTGACGACAAAACCGGTGGGGGAAGGCTCCACCGAATAAGCGTAGCCGCGATTGGCGGCCGGCTTCGAGGGCAGGGTGTGATCGGCAACGAGATCGTCGATCGAGCTGTAAGCTCCATGCGCGGCCTGATAGAACTGCTCGGCGCGGGCGATCGCTAGCACTTCAGTTTGTGCGCCCGTTGAATCCACCAACTGCGACGCGGTGGTTGTCTCGCCCGCCGGGCCTTTAACGGCCTTCACCAGATAAACACGGAAAATCACGACCGATATGGCCACTACCACCAGGAGCCCGACTAATTGCCGCATGTGAGTCTCCTTGCCAATAAATACCCCGCGCGCGGGCAAACGGAACGAAGGGACCCGCGCAGCCGGGGCGTAATAGCGCTAAATCGGGGCCAAGCCAGTGCCTCCGACATGAAGAGTGTCGAGAACGCTGAGCACATCGGAAGCGTGAAGCCATGTCTTATCATCAGCCGGCAGATTTCGCCAGCGCACTCTGCCCGCCACGTCAATCAGGAATTCCGCAGGACGGGCGACCTCCGGGGCATTCTTGCTGCCGCGGGCCTGAAGGAGGTCCCACTTGCGAATCACAGCGGCATTCGAATCGGAAAGGACCATGAAAGTGTAACCCTTCTCTTCGCAGAGGCGCTTGGATACAGCGGGAGAATCCGTGCTGACGGCAATCACGCGGACATGCCGGGATTCGAATAGCTTCAAATTATCCTGAATGCTGCGGAGTTCCGCATTGCAATTGGCGCACTCCGCGCCGCGATAGAAGATCAGCAATTCCCAGTAACCGCGGACTTCGGCGGCAGTCTTTCCGGATTCAAGAGAACCAGAGCGCAGCGTTGCGAGCTTTACGGGCTGCCCATGGATGTCCGGGAGCGTGAAATCCGAGACTTTGTCACCCACGTTCGGCGCGCCGGTCGAAGGCGGCAGCATTGTGCTGGAAAGAGGCTCCTGCGCCGCAAGCGCACAGGCCGACAATACGAAGACTGCAAGAACAAGAATTCCCCGGCGATTCATCTCGAGCTTCCTTTCAACCTGGCGTGGGGAAAGCGGGCCGGAAAGCGCGCCCGCACCGCTCATGCAAATGATGCCGGGAGATTCGTCGGAATCCAAGAGTTCAAATTAAAACATCGGCCAATCGCGCACCTGTACGCGAGTACAGAGGAAGCAACAGTTTGTCCGGGCTGGAACTAAAGCTGCCGGGCGCGCAGGAAATCGCGGAGCAGGTGGTTTACGACTTCGGGCTCGGTGCGCACGATCCAGTGGCTCGCGCCGGGAACACGATGAAGGGAAATGTTCGGGGTGAAGCCCTCGAGGCCGCGGAGCAAACCGGGAAGCAGGAAGCGATCCTGCTCGCCCCAAATGACCAGTGTGGGGGTCTCGATGACCCAGGACCTAACTTGCGGAAAAAGCGAGCTGGGCGTGCGCGGCGGGTCGCCGCGTGGAGGCGTTGCGGGCATGGCACGATAATAGTTGAGCATGCCGGTGAGTGCTCCGGGCTGCGACCAGGCACGAATGTATTCCGCGCGGACCGTTTCAGATATCTCCGCATCGCGATTGCCCAGAGGATGCACAGCCTTCAAAAGGGCGTCGAAATTGTTGCGCGAGAGCAGGTACTCAGCGAGCGGTGTGCGAAACATGGCGATGTACCGGCTGGCAAGGCGCTGCGCGGGATTCGTGCGCAATTCTCGCTCGAAGATGGCAGGGTGCGGGGCGTTCAGAATTGCCAGTGCATCGAGGCACTCGGGATGGGCGAGAGCGAAACACCAGGCAACTACGCCGCCCCAGTCATGTCCGACCAGCGTGAATCGCCGGTAGCCAAAATGCGCGGCGAGCGCGCGGATATCTTCCACCAGCACGGGAAGCTCGTAGTCCTCGGTGCGCGCGGGGCGCGAAGAGAGGTTGTAGCCGCGCATATCGGGAGCTAGGGCGAGATGGTCATGGCCGAATTCGGAGAGCTGTTGGCGCCACATGCTCCAGAACTCTGGAAATCCATGGAGGAACAGAATGAGCGGCCCGCTGCCCTCGGCTACGGCGTGCAAGCGGATGCTGTTGACGTCCGCAAAAAGATCTTGCATGGCTGCGAGATGCTATTTGCAACTTCCCGCCGGAGTCAATCATCGAATCGTGGTTAAGAGAGCAGTTGGGGTAGGCAATTTTTCTTGTAGTTCTGCGTCTAAGTGTCCGCGAGGACGAGAGTACGCGAATTGTGGCTGTGCACGCCGCTCTGATGGCTTGGGCAAACGCGGCGCCTCTGATACAGTCAAGCGAATGATTTTAGGAACGGGAGCGAAAATGAAATCGCGATGGCTCTTGATAGCGGGTATTGCTGCGACGCTGGGAACGCCCGTTGGTGCACAGACGCAAGCTTCGGCCGTGCAGCCTCCAAAAATTGAGGTGCAAAGCACGAAGCTCGAAAACGGCCTCGAAGTGCTGATGGTGGAGGATCACCACTCGCCCATGGTGAACTTAGAGGTGTGGTACCACGTCGGCTCGAAGGACGAGGAGCCCGGGCGCACGGGGTTCGCGCATCTTTTCGAGCACCTGATGTTCAAAGGGTCGGCGCACGTTGGCCCCGAAGAACACAGCCGCATCATCGAGGCCGTGGGCGGATTCGATAACGCGTTCACGCAGGACGATTACACGCAGTATTTCGAAACATTTCCGAGCAATTACCTGGAGCGCGTGCTGTGGCTCGAGGCCGATCGCATGGGAAGCCTCAATGTGGACGAAGCGAATTTTCTTTCCGAACGCAAAGTGGTCGAAGAAGAACGCCGCTTGAGAGTGGATAACCAGCCATACGGACTAGTGCAGCTGGACCTCTATGCCGCGGCGTTTCAAGTACACGGGTATCACCACACGCCAATCGGCAGCATCGAGGATCTGGAGAAGGCGACGCTCGAGGAAGTGCGGCAATTCCACGACACGTATTACAAGCCGAACAACGCAACGATCGTCATCGTGGGCGACATCACGCCGTCGGAAGTATTCGGATGGGCAAAGAAGTATTTTGGAGGCATCCCGCGTTCGGCGAAGCCTATCCCGCGGCGCGACACGCCGGAACCTGCGCAAGACAAGCAGCGGATCGTGGAAAAGGCCTACCCGAATGCGCCGCTGCCCGCGGTGGTGGAGGGCTACAAAATGCCGGCGGAATTTTCCGCGGATTCCTACGCCCTGCAGCTTGCCGCGAACATCCTGTCGCAGGGCGAGAGCAGCCGGCTCTATCAATCTCTGGTGTACAAGCAGCAAATTGCCGTGCAGGCGGCGGGCTTTGGGAATTTCACCGAAGATCCCAATTTATTCTGGGTCATAGCCATCATGAACCCGCAACACACGGTGGCCGAAGGAGAAAAATCGCTCGACGCAGCGCTCACGGAAATGAAGGAGAAACCGGTGGATGCGCGGGAGCTTGAAAAGGCCAAGAACCAGATTCTGGCGCAATTCATTTTGCAGCGGAGCGGGGATCAGGCGAAAGCCGACGCCGTGGGGAACGCCGTGGTCATCGGCAAGGACCTGCACCTGGTGAATGAAGAACTCGGAAGATATATGCAGGTGACGCCGGAGGATATCCAGCGCGTGGCGCAAAAGTATTTTACGGCGCAGAACGAGACGGTGCTGCGCGTCACACCGCCGGCTGCCGAAAACAAAGGGAGCGGGCGATGAAGCATACCTGGAAAAATCTGGCTCTCACTTTCCTCCTGCTCGGCTCTCTCGCTGGACCCGCGGCTCTCGCGCAAGATGTCGGACAAGCAAAAGGAACAGGAATTGTTCCGCCAGGCGTTCAGCTTGGGGCGCAGATGCCGAATGGCGCGCCACCCGGGCCATATCATTTTCCGGCGGTGGCCTCGAAAACGCTTGCGAACGGACTGCGCGTCTTCGTGGCCACCGATCCCCGTGAGCCCGCAGTGGCGACCCGGCTGGTGCTGCTTTCGGCCGGGGCGATCCGCGATCCACAGGGCTTCTCAGGCGCGGCGCGTCTGACTTCGAGCCTGCTGACGCAAGGAACGGAGAAGCGCAGCGCGAAAGACATCGCCGAGGCGATTGATTTTGTCGGCGGTTCGCTCGACGCCAACTCCGATAGCGATGCCACGTACGTCACCCTGAACGTGGTGAAGCGGGACATCGGGCTCGGGCTGGATTTGATGTCCGATGTCGTGTTGCATCCCGCGTTCCGAGAGGAAGAAATCGATCGCGAGCGGCAAAAGCTTTTGAGCCTGTTTCAGGCTTCGTATGCAAATCCGCAGTTTCTGGCATCGGCGGGCTTTGAGCGTGTGGTTTTCGGCTCCTCGCCCTATGGCTTGCCCGCGAACGGGACGCCGGAATCTGTGCGCAAACTGAACCACGACGCGCTGGTGCAGTTCCACAACGCGAACTACGCGCCGAATCAGGCCCTGCTCGCGTTCGCCGGCGATATCACTCCTGAAGAAGCTTTCGCTATGGCGGAAAAATATTTCGGTTCCTGGCCGAAGCAAGACGCTCCCACGGCGGAACCTGCGCCGCCTCCTGCGACCAAGGGAGTGCACATTCTGGTGATCGATAAGCCGGACGCAGTGCAGACGCAGATTCGCGTGGGCCGGTTGGGAATCCAGCGGAACGACCCGAATTACATTCCGCTCTTTGTGACGAACCGCATCTTCGGCGGAGGCTTCAACAGTAGGCTCAATACCGAAGTGCGCGTACGCAAGGGGCTCACGTACGGGGCCAACTCGTCGTTTGCCAGCGAGCGATTCGCCGGTGATTTTGTGGCGCAGACGTTTACGAAAACGGAAACGACGGTCGAGGCCACCAAGTTGGTGGTGGACTTGATCTCCCGGATGGGAACGGGAGACGTGACCCCGGAAGAAATGAGCTTTGCGAAAGAGTACCTGGCTGGCGTGTATCCAATACAAACTGAGACGGGCGAGCAGGTAGCCGATCGCGTCATCGCCGTGGAGGAGTTCGGTCTGCCCTCCGATTACAACAGCACGTATCAGCAGAAAATCCTCCAAGTCACATCCGATCAAGTGAAGGATGTGGCGGGAAAGTATTTCGACGCCAAAAGCCTTGACATCGTGCTGGCTGGAAACGCGTCCGCTTTCCGCGATGACCTGAAGAAGGCATTTCCCAGCGCGAGTTACGACGAGATCCCGGCCAGCGAGCTCGACCTGCTGGCAGCGGAGATGCGCCGCACGAAGTCTCCGGCGGTCGCAGCAGCAACTCCGGAATCGCTGGCCAAGGGGAAAGCGCTATTGCAAGCCGCGGCGCAGGCCGCCGGCGGTCCGGCGCTGCAAGGCATCGAGAGCCTGGAGGAATCTGCGAGCGGAACGGCGCGCTTCCAGGGGCAAGAATTCCCGCTCGATATCCACATTCAGATCGCCTATCCCGACCGCATGCTGGTGGAAACTAAACTGCCGTTCGGGAGCGTGCGACAGGGATTTGACGGCAAAGCGGGGTGGCTCGCAGCTCCGCAGGGAATCATGGATGCTCCGCCGCAACTGATCGGCGAATTCCAGCGCAGTATTGTGCTCACTGGCGGATTAGGCCTCTACCAGCAGGCACTCGCCGGGAAAATCGAGGCCCAGTATTTGGGCGAAGAGCAGATTGATGGCAAAGCCGCTTCAGCGGTTTTGTGGAAGGCGGAGTCCGGGCCGGTGAAGTTGTATTTCGATCCGTCCACGCACTTGTTGGTGGCCGCGCATTTCACTTCGCCCACGATGCAGGGAGGAACGGCGGAAACCGACCAGCACTGGAGCGATTTCCGCGCCGTGAATGGAGTGCAGTTTCCATTTCATAGCGTGATTTTCCGCGACGGCGAAAAATATAGCGACACAACTATTAAAGACATGAAGCCGAACTCCAAACCAGACCCATCCATTTTCGCCAAGCCCCAGCAATAGCTGAGGCGGACGCACAGTAGACAGCACGCCGCGGAGACACGACTTTCCATTTTGGGGGCCTTATGACATTTGGAAAATGTCTGGCAATTTTTGTACTGGCAGCAGCGCTTCCGCTGACGGCACGGGCGGACGGACAACAAACTTCTTCGAAGCCCGAATCCACGGAAGGCCCCGCTCTCACGAAGACGCTTGCCGCGGAAGAAACGAAGTTGTGGGATGCGTGGAAAAACAAACAGCCGGACGTGTGGCGGGAGAATTTGGCGGACGAAGCGGTCTTCTTCGGAGAATACGGGGTCTCATCGAAAGCGGAAAATGTCAAAGGACAAGAGGACTCAGTGAAATCGTGCGAAGTGCAGAGCTTCACATTGACAAATTTTCGCGTGATCGCCCTCGACGAGAATGCCGCCATCCTCTTGTATGAGGCCGAACAGCACGCCGTGTGCGGCGGGCAGACGGTACAGCCATTCATGCACGGCAGCTCGGTGTACGTCCGGCGGAACGGGCGCTGGCTGAATATCTTCCGCTCTGAGGTGCCAAAAAAGAATTAGCGCACGCGCTAGGAGACGGTGAGAATGACCTTGCCTATATTCTGACGAGCGTGGATGTAACGGTGCGCCGCGGGCGCCTCACTCAGAGGAAAAGTTTTCCCAATGTGCGGGCGGATGCGGCCATCGGCATACATGCGAAAAATTTCTTCGAGTTGTGTGCGCAGCAGCCCGCCGCGCGTTTCGAGCCTGCCTAGATGCACGCCGATGACGGCTTTGTTGTCGCGCATTAGTTTCATGGGATGATACCGTTTCGTTTGGAGCAGGGCTTTCCCTCCGCGCAGGAGATTCCTCTTCCCTGAAGGTCCGGAGGCTGCGGAAAATCCGTAGATAACCAGGCGGCCCGTCGGGCCGAGGCAGTCGTAGCTCTTCGTGAAGGACTCGCCGCCCACAGGATCGAGCGCCATTTCGATTCCCTCGGGCGCGGATTGGCGAATCACTTCCACAAAATCCTCGCGCGTGTAGTCCATCGGAAAATCCACGCCAATCTGGCGAAGGAATTCCTGCTTCGATGCTCCGGCCGTACCGAACACGATAAGGCCGCGCGTCTTTGCTAATTGCACCGCCGCGATGCCCACGCCCCCTGCGGCGCCGTGAACCAGGATCCGGTCCCCGGGCTGGAGATTGCCCATGTGAAACATGGAATGGTAGGCGGTGAGGTAGTTCACCGGAATGGCTGCGGCATCCTCAAAAGGCATGGACTCAGGAATGCGATACACGCTTGCGGCCGGAGCAGCAGCAAACTCGGCATAGGCATTGAAGCGCGTGAAAGCGACTACGCGGTCGCCGGCCTGTATAGAGGAATTGCCTTCTGACGGACTGGCGCGCTCGACAACGCCCGCCACTTCAAATCCGGGAATAAAAGGCGGCTTCGGAGTGCCGGGATAAATTCCCATGCGTTGAAGCAAGTCGGCGAAATTGATGCCGATGGCGCGAACGCGAATGACCACGCCGCCGGGCTTAAGCTCGGGTTCTGGCCAGTCGCGCAGCTCGAGAGTGTCCGAATTTCCGTAACGTCGCACGACCATCGCTTTCATGGCCAGCACACTAGCACAACTTTATATACGGTCCAGTCCCGATTCGCGTGAATACTTTTCGAGGCGCGGCGCGTCTAAAGAAAGCGCCTCAGGATGCCGCCTGGATTCATCGCCCCGGGACGAAACTTGAGGCGAGGTTTGGGTTGGGGAATCCGCATCTCCTGACATACACTATGTAGCTTGACTCGAACGAAATGAACTGCACTTATAGCCGCATCCGCTTCTTTGCCAAAGCCGTCGCGATATCAGCGGCGTGTTTTTTTCTTTCCGGGCCCGCGCGCACCGCTCCGGAACCAGGCTCGCCGGTACTCTCCGCCATGCAAGAGGAGCTTGCTCGTTGGCTCCCCACTGTGCAGAAATCCGACCCGGCAGCTTATTTCCTGAGTTACACGGTGACGGACCGGCAAGTTGCGGAAGTCTCGGGCTCGAACGGCGCTCTACTCTCCAGCGAAGAAACTCGCAATCGCTGGCTCGAGGTGCAGATGCGCGTGGGGAGCTACCAGTTAGACAGCACGCACAAGGTGGGCGACCGGCAAACGAGTTTCGCGAGTCCGGGCTCCTCCGCGGTGGTGGATAACGACGTGCCGGTGCTGCGGCGTGCCATCTGGCTGGAGTCCGACCGGCAATATCGCGCCGCGAGCGAATCGTGGCTGCGGATGCAAAGCAGCAAGGAAGTTTCAGTGGAAACGGCGGAAAACCGCGCTCCGGACTTCTCTCGAGAAGAACCTCACACTTCCGTCAGCCAATCAGTTCCATTCACTCTCGACCGGCGCCCCTGGGAAGAACGGGTGAGGAAATATACGGCAGCCTTCAGCGCGTCTCCCGCTGTGCTGAATTCCATTGCCACGTTTACGACGGTGGCGAACAACCAGTACCAAATTAATAGCGAGGGCAGCAAACTCGCCTTCGGTCAGCTGCGGTACCGGCTGGAATTGTTCGTGCAGAGCAAGGCGCCCGACGGCATGGATATCGATCGCTTCGCGAATTTTGACTGGGTGAGCCCGAAGGACGCGCCGAGCGACGCGACAGTGATGGCGCGCATTCAGCAGATGATTTCCGAAGTGGTCGCTCTTGACAAAGCGCCGCTCGTGGAACCTTACGCGGGGCCAGTATTGCTCAGCGGTCGCGCCGCCGCCGTTTTTTTTCACGAAGTCCTGGGGCATCGCCTCGAAGGGTTTCGGCAGAAGGACATCAACGAAGGCCAGACTTTCGCGCATAAGGTCGGGGAAAAAATTCTGCCGGACTTTATCTCCGTGCTTGATGACCCGACACGTTCGCAGATGGGCAACGAAGTTCTGCTCGGATACTATCCCTTCGATGACGAGGGCGTTCCGGCCCAGAACGTCGTACTGGTGGATCACGGCATACTGAAGAGCTTCTTGATGGGACGCTCGCCGCTGAAGGACTTTCCTCATTCCAATGGCCACGGCCGGCGGCAGGTGGGATTCCAACCGGTCGCGCGGATGGGCAACACCATCGTCCAGAGCGACGACACCATGACGAATGCGCAGCTTCGCGCGAAGCTCATCGACCTCATCAAGGAACAGAACAAACCCTACGGACTTTTTATAGACGATATCGCCGGCGGCTTCACTTTTACCGGGCGCGGGCAACCACAGGCCTTCCAGGTGCAACCGCTGGTGGTGTATAGGGTTTTCCCTGACGGCCGGCCCGACGAACTCGTCCGCGGGGTGGACATCGTCGGCACGCCTCTGGTCTCCATGACGAAGATTGTCGGCGCCGGCGACACAACAGAAGTCTTCAATGGCTTCTGCGGCGCGGAGTCCGGCTCCATTCCGGTCTCCGCTTCCGCTCCCGCTATATTGATTTCGGAAATGGAAGTACAGAAAAAAGAGACTTCCACCGATACTCCGCCGCTGCTGCCGCCTCCCGCGCACGATCCGGAATCGAAAGGGCAGACACGATGAGCGGCAATATGCTTCGCGGGGCGGCCGGATTTCTGCTATGTGTGCTTGCGATCGCGTCGGCGCCGGCAGCTATCTTCGCGGCGCCCGCGGGAGATGACAACGATCAAACATTACGCGCGATGCGCGACGAGATGGCGCGTTCCAAGGCGCGGCTGAAAACTGCCGAGGGGCAGAAGCCGTTTTTCATCGAGTACCGCCTGCTCGACCTGGACGTGCGCAGCGTGACCGGATCTTTCGGCGCGCTCTTGACAAGTACCACCACGCGCAACCGCTTCATGAGCGTGGGCGTGCGCTTCGGCGATTATCACTTCGACAGCTCGAATTTCATCGCCGACCAATCTTTTCAGGGATTTCTGGGCTCGACCGGACAGGTGGGGATCGACCGCGACTACAGTTCGCTGCGTCAGGATCTGTGGCTCGCCACCGACCAGGCCTTCAAGGAAGCCTACGAACAAATGGGCCGCAAGCAGGCGTTTCTGCGAAGCCTCGCGAAACCGCCGGAGATTGACGATTTTTCGCAGGAGCAATCCGTGCAGCTCGTCGAGCCGCGACTCGAGCCGGACTGGACCTCGCGCAATTGGGATGATGAAGCGCGCAAGACTTCCTCGGCGCTACGCAAGTTCTCCAACCTTTTCGGTTCCCGAGTAAATTATTCGCTCATCTACGCTACTGAATATCTGCTCACCAGCGAGGGAACAGAAATCCGGAGTTCGCGCAGCATTGCCGCTATCGAAGCCACCCTGGATACTCAGGCCGATGACGGTATGCCGCTGCACAATTTTTACTCCGTGTACGTTGCGCGCCCGGCGGATTTGCCGGACGCGGAAACCGTAGGCCACGCCTTAGAAAAGACAAGTCAGGAGCTCGAGGCGCTGCGCGCCGCACCGCTGGTGCCCGATTATGTTGGTCCGGTGCTCTTCGATGCACAGGCAGCCGGACCGCTCATCGCGCAGACCTTGGAGCCTTCTCTCTCCGGAGCGCGCGGTCCACTCTCGATGGTGCCGTTTTTCGATCAGTTGATGGAACGAGTGGGCGGGCGCAGCGAGTGGAGCGGTCGCATGGCCACGCGCGTGCTGCCCGCCGATGTCACGCTGGTAGACGACCCGGCGGCGAAAGAATTCCAGGGGCATTCGCTGCTCGGAGGCTATGAAGCCGATGAAGAAGGCGTCCGCGGACAGCGCGTGGAATTGGTCACCAACGGTACGCTGCACGATCTGTTGATGTCGCGCCGCCCCGGACCGGAATTCGATCATTCCAATGGGCACGGCCGCTCAGCGTTGCTCGCAGATGCCCATCCGGCGAGCAGCAGTTTGTTTTTCCAGGTCTCGGATGGCATGAATCCGGCCGACCTGCGTCATAAGTTCCTCGATCTTTGCAAAGCCGACGGGCACCCGTGGTGCCTCGAAGTGAAAAGGATGGATAATCCGGCGCTCGCCGCTTTGCGTGGCGAAGATTTTCAGGAATTAATTGCCGCATTCGCGGAAGGCGTGGCCACCGGAGACCGCATTCCCCTGCTCGTCTACCGCATGTACGTGGACGACGGGCATGAGGAGCTCGTGCGTGGCGGCCGCCTGACCGGCATAACGTTGCGATCCTTGCGCAACATTGCCGGCATGGGCAGTGATGCAACGGCCACGAATTTCATGCTGAATCCCTCGGCGGGCTTTGCGGGAACGGCGCTGGCCACCTTCGGAAACGCGCAGGGTGGAATCCCCGCCTCGATTGTTGCGCCCTCCGTGCTGCTCGAAGATGTCGAAATGCGCGGCTATCACGGCGAACCGCGCCGCACGCCCCTGCTTCCTCTCCCACCGTTGCAATAGCACTCGCCGGGAATCCGAGGCCCTATTTCCCGTGACGATAGCAGCCACCGGAAGAAACTGCGCCCCTCTCAACAAACAAGACTTAAGGCTTTAGCGTGACGAATGTAATTTCCGGCCGGCTTCCGAACCTCACGGGGATCACCGAAGTTCCCAGTCCCCGGCTAACGTACATCTTTGATCCTCGCAGGTCATACCACCCCTCCAAAAATCCCCCCGAGCCCTTGGGCAGCCAGAAAGGGTAAAGGAACGGGAGGCGCACCTGTCCGCCGTGCGTGTGCCCTGCCAGACAAAGATTTACGCGGCCGGCGATGTGGTCGAAGTATGCGGGTGCATGAAACAACGCGATCGTGTAGACCCCCTGCGGAATTCCTGTGAGTGCCGCCTCAAGATGCGGCGTGCCTGAAGAAGAATCGTCCAAGCCCACGAGCCAGACGCCGCTGCGCACCTGCGCGCTGGAGTTCAGCAGAAAATGCACGCCGGAGGTTTCATAGAATAGGCGCTCGTGCTTTACCGGCTGCTGATTTTCCCAATTGCCGCGCACCACCCACACGCCCAAGGGAGCATGGAGTTGCTGGTAGACTTCCCTGCACCGATCATAATTTCCGCGCGGGTCAGCCAGCGTGTCGCCGGTGACAACGATCAGATCCGGTTTTTCTTCCTCCAGCACCGCGAGCATGCGGCGCTCCCGGCGTCCCAGTCCGCGCGTGTGCAAATCGCTCAGTTGCGCAATCTTCAGCGGTGTGCCGACCGGGGCCGTCACCTCGTAATGCGTCACTTCAATCCAGAATGGCTCGATGAAAAGCGCGTCTCCGAGCAATAACACGACTGCTAGAATCAAAATGACGAAAACGATGAGTCTGCGCGATGTGCCGGGTGCGCGAGAATTCGTGAAATCGGCTGGCGAAGTCATTACGTGCGCAATAGAAAAGATTACTCTATTCGCGACCGTGAATACAGCGCGGGCGGCGCTTGATTTGGAAGGCGCAGCGCCATCGCGCACCTGCTCAAGAATTCCCGAATCATCCGGGATTGTGTAATCTGAAGCCTGCACCTTGGATTCTCGATGAACGATCAGCCCGCAGGGGTACGCGAAAAAAAACTGGCGGCGCTTGCTTCCGTAGGCACTGCGGTGCTGCTCGTGTCGCTCAAGGTTTTTCTCAGCCTGGAGACGCACAGTCTGGGCGTGCTATCCGAAGCCCTCCATTCCACGCTGGATCTTGTCGCCGCTGTCCTCACCTATTTATCCGTGCGCGTTTCCTTCAAGCCCGCCGACGCCGACCATCCTTATGGGCACGAAAAAGTGGAGAGTTTCTCCGCCTTCGTCGAGACGGGTCTGTTGCTCCTCACCGCGGTGTACATCATCTGGGAAGCAATCGAGCGTTTGATTTTCCGCCAGGTTCGCGTCGATCCCAGCTTGCTTGCCGTGGGCCTGCTCGGCCTGATGGTTCTGCTGGATGCGGCGCGATCGCGCGCGCTTTGGCGGGTTGTGCGCCGACATCCCAGTGAGGCGCTCGAAGCCGATGCCTTGCATTTCTCGACCGATGTCTGGAGCACTTCCGTGGTGCTCGTGGGAATGCTGGCCACGTGGCTCGGCGATCGCTACCGCGTGCCTTGGCTTGCTTACACGGATCCACTGGCGGCGCTGGCTGTCGCGGGCGTCATCATCTGGGTGGGTTCGCGGCTCGGCAAGCGTACGTTCGATGCCTTGCTGGACGTGGCGCCCGCCGATCTCCAGCAGCGCATTCTCTCCACGGCGCGCGATTCGGAGGGCGTACTGAGCGTGGAGCGCCTGCGCATGCGCCGCGCGGGGCAGCGTTACTTTGTCGATGTCACCATCACCGTCCCGCGCACGGCCAGTCTTGAGCAGGCGCATGCCGCGAGCGATTCCGTGGAGCGGCGCATCACAGCGATGATTCCCGCTGACGTCGTCGTTCACGTGGAACCCCGTGCCCGCACCGGCGAGCATCTGTTGGAGACCATTCGCGCCATTGCCCAGCGCCGCGGCCTGCCGGTGCACGAAATATCAGCGCATCAGTTGGACGGTAGCTTGTTCATCGAACTTCATCTCGAGGTGGACGAGCACTCCAGCCTTCGCGAAGCCCACCGCTTCGCCTCGGAGCTCGAGGACGAAATTCTCTCGGCCGCCCACGGAATTGCGGGTGTCAACATTCACATTGAGCCGCTCGGCACGCACATCGCAGGCGGCACGGAGCTGAAGGACCTGGGCCGCGCCGTGCGTGAATTCATCCAGGCCCTGGCCAGCGAATTTCATGAATTGAAGGACTGCCATGAAGTGCACGTGCGCAGTGTGGAGCACCGCATCCTCGTTTCCTGCCATTGCGCCATGGAGGGAGCATTGCCCATCACCGAAGTGCATGACATTACCGCCGCGCTCGAAGACCGCGTGAAGGAGCGCTTCCCACAAATCTTCAGAGTGACCATCCACCCCGAACCCCTCGAAGACAGTTAGCAGCTCGCTCGCACTTTGCGATCAACGCTTCTGAGTTTCCTCTCCCCCAGCGGCACGCCACTGACGCATTTTGCCAATCAGCAACGCCGCACCGAAGATCGACCACGCCAAAAAACCGAACGCGGGCGATTCGAAAATCGAAGAGAACGAACTTATCGCTGCAACCGCTGCCACAAACACGAGTCCCGAAAAAAGAAGATACGCTCCGACACGCTCATACCGACGAGGCTTTATTGGAGGCCGCCTCGGAATCGCTCCTGTTCGCCTGTCCCACCATAGTCCGACGCCGTACCACTGCAACCAGACGCCGATTCCCACAGGAATCAGCCACAGCCACGCCAATTTCCTTCGGGGTATCTCTCCGGACCAACCAAGCAGTAGGAATGCCGGAGTATTTACTGCCGCGTTGATGGAGTTTGCTTCCTTGGAGCTTCCTCCGTCGGTGCGTATGTCCCACCCGGGCGCTTCATTGTTTCGAATGCGGCTGTCCTCTTTGGTGGGAAGATTTCCGAGGATCGTCAGTAGCACGAAGAGCGCAAGCTGCACAGTTGCGAAGGTGTGGCGAAATCCCCATCCAGTATTCATTTCGATTTCTCTACGAGACTTTAGACACCGCTTGCGAGCCGGATGATTCCGATTGCTTCGCGGAGAACGTTCTCCGCCCCAGAAAGCAGAGCGCGCCAAGCGCGATCACGGCAGGAAAGCATTCCAGCATGTAGCGCGGCTCCGGAGTTTCCACCGTCGTGAAGTATGCGGTTCGAATTAGGATGAATGCGACGAGCAACCACGCACTGAATTGCCGCCGGGCAGCCCATGCTCCTGCAATCGCGAGGCCCGCATATGCAAAACCGAGAAACCCGAAGCCGAGCGCCCAGCAAAATCCCTCAGGATCATCTTCCCATTGAAAACCCGGCGGCCAGAGTTGCCCAGACGATGGCAGCATTTCGACACGCGGCGTGAACCACATCGCCCACGCCCGCAACAATGGAATTTTCAGATACGTACGCACCGGATGCCGCGCTGTTCGCTCCGCCGCGAGTTCGGAAAACTTGCTGTCTTCCCTCGCCGTGATCGTCGTTGTCTTGTTGTACGCGCTCAGAATCCTGGCGACTCTTTCCCTTTCCCCCGCGGTGTCAAACGCCGTTGCTGGAATGTCGTCGATGTTGATCTGTTCATCGTCGAGTTTCCAGGGAGCCAGATAGACGTCGCTAAATCGCCACAACCAGGTTCTGTCCCACTCATAAAAGCCGTGCGGAACAAATTCGAACGAGAGCTGGCTGTATCGCGGCGCTAGGAATTGCACGTCGCGGAGCGTGGCCCAGTTTCGCGCCGCCCACGGTGCCAGAGGCAGCAACACTCCGAATCCCATCATCACGAAAGCGCGCGCCAACTTTCCCCATTTAAGCGGCCGCCACCAGCGCGCCGCTAGCACCGTCGCTGCGGCTATGAGTATCAGCGGCGATTCGGGACGAAACAGCGTTGCAAGGCCCGCGATAAGGCCCGCGATGAGCCAGCGATTCGCTCGAAACGTGCGGCCGAAGGCGAGCCACGCGCATGAGGAATCCTCCGGCGGCCGCGCCACAATCACCCAAAGCGCCACAGCGGTCAGGAATACCGTGGGCGCCTCGGCCAGGATCACGGCCGCATAATTCGCCGTGAAAGGACAAAGCGCGGCGAGCCACAATCCTGCCAGCCATGCGCGCTCGCGCTTTTCCTGTGGCGCAAGCCGCGCGGCAATTGCGGCCACCACAAAACACGCCGCCAATTCGATGACCGCTTGTGCCGCCATGACAGCCAGATCCGAACGTCCGAAAATCGAAAAGATGACTGCGAGAAATGCGGGATAGCCCGGCATCCGTTCGTCTACCGGCAGCAGCTTTCCGTATACTTGAACCCCGTAGACGCCATGATCCAGCCAGTTGCGCGCCAGTTGCGTGTAAATCCGCGCGTCACCCGTCTCTGTAAAGGGATACTTGAAGACAAAAAAAAGGCGCAGCGCGAGTCCCGCAGTTGCGGCGCACAGAACATGGATACGCATCTTAGGAGAGGTGGTCATTGACAGGCACTTGCCGGGCAGCTAGCTTGGATTGAGCGCATGACGGAACGCAAGCCCATATTCTACGACCAGGAGAGAAGGCGCTGGCGGCGCACACGACGCTTCCTGGAAGTCTCCGGCGGCCTGTTGGCCATCCTTCTTCTGATTTTCATGCTGAACGTGTGGCGCAGCGCCAGCCTGCCCGAGCTCTTGCTGCCGGACACACGGCCCGTGCTTCACTCCATCAGCGCAAAACTGCGCCCCAAGCAGCCTGTCCGGCCGGGCCGCAAGCATCGCGTCGCAGCGCTCGGAAATGTTCCGGAACATTACGACCCGCTGCGCGCGGCCTTCTATGTTCCCTGGGATTCGCGCAGCCTGGCCTCGCTTCAAGCGCATTACCACGATATAGACCTTCTGATCCCCGAGGCCCTGCACGCCGTTTCGCCCGACGGCCGGCTCGATGTCGAACCAGATCCGAAGCTGACGGAGTGGATGAAGACGCTCACGACCGAATTGCCGATCATGTCGCTGGTCAACAACTATGACGGCACCGCGTGGCGGATTAAGGAAATGGCGGAGATGTTGGCGCGGCCGGATTCACGACAGAAACTCGCGGCGGCTCTCGTCAATTTTGCTACCACGCAGAAGCAGCCCGGCGTCGTCGTCGATTTCGAGGAAGTTCCGGAAACTAGCCAGGACGATTTCCGGGATTTTATCCGCGAGCTTGGCCGCGCTCTTCACGGGGCGAATTTGAAGCTGATGGTCGCCCTTCCCGCCGCCGATTTCAGTTACGACTATCGCGATATCGGCCAGAACGCCGACGCCGTCATCCTGATGAACTACGATCTGCACTGGCCGACTTCCGATGCCGGCCCCATCGTCGCGCAGGATTGGTTCCTGCGCAATCTGGTGACTGCGCTGAAGTTGATTCCGCCGGACAAGCTGGTCATGGGCATCGCCAACTACACCTACGACTGGCCGTCGAAATCAAAGCTCGTGCCCCATCCCGTGGCCTCGGCGGAGAGTTACCAGGAGGCGATCGTCACCGCGGTGGAATCGGAAACGCCCGTCGAGTTCGATGCCGATTCGCTCAGCCCGCATTATTCCTACGAGGACGAAAACAACAACGTGCACAACGTCTGGATGCTCGATGGCGTGACCGCTTACAACGAACTGCGCGCCGCTGAGCGCGCCGGAGTCCGTGGCACGGCCATGTGGCGCCTCGGTATGGAGGATCCTTCGCTCTGGTTTACCTGGGATGTGACGCACCCCGATGATTCCATCCGCGCCAAGCTCCAGGAACTTCCCCCGGGCTATGATTTGATTCTGGAAGGCAGCGGAGACATCTGGAAAATCACGGCCACTCCGCAAAGCGGCCACCGCACGTTTCAATACGATCCGTCCACCGATACTTTCACCGCGGAAACCTTCGATAGCTATCCGTTCTCCTATCGCATTGAGCAGATGGGCGCCGCACCGCACAAAGTGGCGCTCTCTTTTGACGACGGCCCCGATCCGCAGTGGACTCCCCGGATTTTGAAAGTCCTCGAGGACAAGAAAGCACCGGCCACGTTTTTCGCTATCGGCGTGGAGGCCGACTCCTCTCCGGGAATCCTCCGCCGCGAATACGCCGATGGCGACGAAATCGGCAATCACACCTACACGCATCCGGAGATGGACACGGCTTCGCGCGCGCAGATTCAGCTGGAGCTGAACGTCACCGAGCGCCTGATCGAAAGCACGCTCAACGTGAAGACGCTGCTTTTTCGCCCGCCCTATGGCATTGACCACCAGCCGGAAACCGCAAGCGAAGTGCAGCTGCTCCCGATTCCGCAATCCATGGGCTACATCATCATCGGCGCGCAAATCGATCCGCACGACTGGGGCGAATTGAACGGCGGTCCGCCGCCTTCGGCGAACGTAATTGTCCAGCGCGTCGTGCAGCAAGTGGAGAGCGGGCCGGGGAACATCATCCTGATGCACGATGGCGGTGGCGACCGCAGCAACACTCTCGCGGCGCTTCCCCAAATCATTGACCAGTTGCGCGCGCGCGGTTACGAATTCGTGCTCGTTTCAGATCTCCTGGGGCAGACACGCGCGCAGGTGATGCCCTCACTCTCGACCGAAGAAGCTCTCGTCGCGCGCGCCGACGCATTCATCTTCGATTTGTTCCACTGGTTTCGTTTTGCGATCGCGTTCATTTTTGTCGCGGGAATTATGCTGGTGAGTTTTCGCGCGCTCATCGTGGGGCTTTTGGCTCTGGCGGAAAAACTTCGCGCGGCGCCGAAGGACCATCCGGAATATCGCCCGCGCGTGAGCGTGCTCATTCCGGCCTACAACGAAGAGGCCGTCATCGAGGACACCGTGGCCGCGGCGCTCGCGACCGAGTATCCCGACCTCGAAGTGATCGTCATGGACGATGGCTCAGCCGACGACACCAGCGATTGCGTCCGGACGGCGTTCGGCCGCGATCCGCGAGTCCGGCTCTTCCGCCAGCCGAACCGCGGCAAACCCGCGGCGCTCAATCACGCGCTCGCCGAAGCGACCGGCGAAGTCATCGTCACGATCGACGCGGACACGCAAGTGGATCGCGACGCGATTCGTCTGCTCGTGCGCCACTTCGCCGATTCGCGCGTCGCTGCCGTCGCCGGCAATGTAAAAGTCATGAACCGCAACCGCTGGCTCACGCGCTGGCAAGCGCTCGAATACATCACCAGCCAGAATCTCGAAAAGCGCGCGTTCGATCTTTTGAATTGCATTCCCGTCGTGCCCGGAGCGCTCGGAGCGTGGCGCGCGGAGGTCATCCGCGATTGCGGCGGCTTCTCCGGCGATACCGTCGCCGAGGATACCGACCTCACGCTCACCATCCGCCGCCGCGGCTGGCAGATTCTTTACGACGAAGACGCCATCGCGCGCACCGAAGCTCCCGACACCGCCGAAGCGCTCATCCGCCAGCGCTTTCGCTGGACGTTCGGCACGCTGCAGGCCGTGTGGAAGCACCGCGACACGATTGCGCGAAAAAAATACGGCACGCTCGGCTGGATCGCCATTCCGAATATTTTTCTTTTTCAGATTTTGCTTCCGCTCGTTTCTCCTGTCATCGATCTTTTGTTCCTCACATCTCTCGTGCTGTGGGGACTCGCTCAGTTGCGCTTCACGCGCTTGCCACAATTGTGGACGGCGCAGGACGTGGAGCGCTCGCTGATTTTTTTCGCCATCTTCATGCTCATTGACTTCGTCACGTGCGTCATCGCATTCGCGCTCGAGAAGAATGAGGATTGGACGCTGCTCGCTCCGCTTCTCATCCAGCGGTTTTACTATCGGCAGATGATGTACGTCGTGCTCTTCCGCGCGCTCATGGGAGCGGTGCAGGGTCGCGCCGTCGGCTGGCGCGGCGTCGAACCCGAAATCCCCGCCCCCCTCGCCCGGGCTTGAATTGGCCACCGCCACTTCCTGTCATTCTCAGTCCGCAGCGGCGGGCTTCCAGCCTCCAGACTCGAGACTCCTTCCCCTCCGCTTCGATCTCTCACAAAACCATAATCCCGAGAAGTCTAGGGTCATATGATTTATATTGACAACTACCTACTCATTGTATAGCCTCCACGCCAAGTATCGTGCGTTCAATCCTAAGGGAGGACCACAATGAACAAATCAAGCGTAATCGTTGGCCTTCTGCTAGTATCACTCTTGGTTTCGGGAGGCGTTGCGCATACGCAGCCTCAGCCGGGGGTTTCCACCGGGACTGCTATTGGCAACGCAATCAAAACCGCGATAACCACTGCTTTTCCTGCAATAAGCACTATCATAAGCGCGATCTGGCCTGGGAACAATCCGAGTAATAAGAAGAAGACGGACGCCACGACTTCCACTGCCGATCTGCAAAAACAGTCGACACAAGCTCTCGCGCAATTAAACACCATCGCGAGTGACCTCGACACGGTCACTACATTTCTTGCAAATTGCGTCGTGGCTGAAGATAACGTAATCGCCATGCGTACATATCTGAAAGGAAAAACGAGCATAACAGATGCGGATAAACTGCAACTTCAGCACTATTGGAATGACGCAAAGGGACCTCTAGCCAAGCTCGCATCGGCGGGCCCGACGATCGACAACGTCTCCGACACGTATATACGCACAACCCTGCGAGCTGTGGTAAATACTAGTGCGGGCCCGACCGACAACGTCACAAATGAACTCAACGCCGGTGTCGCGGGTTTGTCTTTACTCTCCGACGATCTTGTCACTCTCGACTCTCAACTGTCCGCTGCTAACGCACTTGCAGCTGAAATCATTGGAGATGTGAGTCTTGCCCTAAAGGCTGTGAAGAATGCAGGCGCTGGAGCGCAAGGAGAGACCAAGCAGACCCCAGAGCAACAGAACAATATCGAAGCCATGGATAAGATCTTAAAGAGCCACATCCCGGAGCTTCAGCCTCATTAGAGGCAACGACGTTGAACCATTCTCTAAAGTCGAAAACGCTTAGTGTCTTACTGATGGGTTGTTTTTGTTACCTTAGCTCTCAAACGTCTGCGGGGTACGCACGAGAGCAGCCGCGGAATTCTGTAGGTGCGCAGGGTAACCTGCAAACCAGCGCTGCCAAAGCTCGCAAAATCCAATTAGTCATTGTTGCCGTAACACAATTTGACATCAAAGATTACAACAATGACGTCGTCAAGTCGGCATTCGAACAAAGATGTATCGACATAAGAAAATTCTTTGAAGATGCGATGGGAAGAGACAACATCCAACTACATGAGAATTGCTCCCCGCAAAACACAACTCGCGAAAGTTTGCGACATCTTTTTTCGATTGACCTGCCACAATTTAGCGCGAACACATTAACACTAATTTTCATCATGTCGCACGGCGAGGCCGTTCAGTTCGGAAATGAATTCCTGAGTAACGACCTGGAATTGATCTCTTCCGATACGAAGACTTCCGATTCAGAAAATGATTCGAAAGGTGAGAGGGAGTTCTCCTCTATCTTATTTGGTTCGGAACTGATGTCATGGTTGCAGCGCGCCCCGGCGGGATCCACTGTGCTAGTATTTCTTGATACCTGCCATTCTGGAGCTGCGGCGAGTCTCAGCACATCTTTAACGCAAGCCCTGCAGCAACAGTTTGGTCTTCGCTCCCTCGTGCTAGCATCCGCCTTACCGCAGGACAATGCCTACAGCGCACTATTCACAAAGGAATTGTTGGAACTCTGGGGCACTCAGAACGGATGCCTCAACCAAGATACCTTGCAGAATGACATTTACCACAAAATGACGCAGGATGCACCACTTACGGGAGATGAAGGCATTCCGTCTTTTGTGGTTCGTTACAACGGTCCACTGTGCCTTGGGAATTTCGGGAAGGACAGGCGGCTGTTATTCCTGTATGGGGGCGAGGAGGCGATTACGAAGCCATTTCAATACCAAGTGTCGGAGGATCTCGGCACTTCACAACGTACAGTCATCAGCGATCAGATGCAGTACACGTATCTTCCTATACCGCTAGATGCGAAGAAATATATCGTAAACGTAAAGCAGCGCAATCAAGTTATCGGTCAATGGCCCGTAGATCTCACATCGACTGAAGCGGCGCTAATTTGGTTCGACCGCCTCGCAGGTCCAAAGGATGTTGGAAAGTTCGGCGAAGTTATGGCGGCAACGGCCGAGCAGAATGGTTCCTCCCGACAAGAAATTGCCTGGCTGACTCAACGGACTGTAGCGGCATACCATGCCGCCGGCCTCGATATAGACGCAAAGCGCCTTACAGCGATAATGCGGGCCAAGGGAGAACTCGTCTCAATTTCTGACGATATCAAGAACCTTGCATTCAAACCAACGAAGACGGTTCGCAACACATTAAGAGGTGCAAACGGGACAGGCGGACAAGGCCCCCAGATCATAATCGCAGGTATTGAAGGCCCCTTGGACCGAGTCAGTGTCGCTGAGCAGCTGGAGTTGTTGGGCGATTTTAAGAACGCAGCGGCCATCTTTCGAGATGAGGCTCAAGTAGAAACAGACCCGAAAAAGAGGGAAACGCTCGTGAGACGAGGGTATTTTGCTTATCTTGGGGCCGGCGACGTTAAGGGTGCGAACAAGTTTGCGCATGATTTCCACCTACGAAGCTTTCCGAGTTTCGGAAACACTGAGATGGCAGCCCACTTGAAGGTATCGCCTGGCAGCCTCCAAGCAATGGGCATCGCCTCGGTTCTCAATGCACAAGGCCCCTGAAAAAACAATCAATCGACTTGGCTCGAGAACTTGCGTCCCGCTAATTCCGATCTGAATCAATATCCTGTCGTCGTCTGGAGGCATTTTTGACTCCGATTCCTTTGCACCGTCCAGCAACTGCAATCAGGCGTCGGCTAGCCACCCGAGGAAGTCTCACTGGCGTGCCGGGACCATCGAAGGCCGTAATTTCCATCCGCTCTTATTCCTAGTCCCGGTACTTTACTTCCCTGCCAAATTGTGCTAACATTTGGTATGCCACTGCGAAACCGAAGCATGCAGGACGCGAGATTCCATTGTGATTGAAAGGCGGGGCTATCCCCGCCTTTCGTATTTTTCACCTCGGAGGCAAGTTCTAATCGAGACACACCTAGAAACAAGAGTGGAGCTAAGTCACTGAAAACAAACGCTCGGAGCAAATTCTAATCGAGACACAACACGTGCTTTCCCCGGCCCAATCGCAATCCCACGCCAATCGAATGCCCCGTCAACCCTCAAAAATCAATCGCTACACCAAAATATTGATTTTTCCGCAAAGCGTTGAAAACAAACTAGATTCAAAAAATCAATCGGTACAAAAACGTCATTCACAAATCGGGTACTGGAACCCCCTGACTTCCGCACCAAAGGCCGCCGCCAGTGCCCATCGGGGATCCGCCGAAGTCCAGCTTCTGGCGAATCTCTCCCGCGTCTGTTACAATCCAAACTGTAACTGGGCTGCATCCGCGGTAAAGGGAGCGGCACCGGAGGGCGATATGAGCGCAGTCCCGCATGCGGGCAACGGGAAAGTGACCGTGCCCGACATCCTCAGCAGGAAAGTCTCGCAAAATCCCGCAGCAAAAAAAATCACCATGCTCACGGCGTACGACTACCCGACCGCGCGGTTGCTGGACGAGGCGGGAGTGGAAATCCTACTGGTGGGCGACTCGATGGGAATGGTGGTGCTGGGATACGAAAATACTTTGCCGGTGACGATGGAAGAAATGCTGCCGCACGTTCGCGCGGTGCGGCGCGGAACGCGGCGCGCGCTGGTGGTGGCGGACATGCCTTACGGGAGCTACCACATTTCGCTCGAGGATTCGGTGCGCCAGGCGGTGCGCTTCGTGAAAGAAGCGGGCGCGGAAGCGGTGAAAGTGGAAGGAGGAGAGCGGCGGCTGGAGCTGATCACGCGCCTCTCGGAAGCGGAAATTCCGGTGATGGCGCACGTGGGGCTGACTCCGCAATCGCTAAACGCTCTGGGGGGATTCAAGGTGCAGGGCAAGACGGCGGAAGCGGGCGAGCGGCTGGCGCGCGATGCGCGGGCGGTGGAAGCGGCAGGGGCGTTTGCAGTGGTGCTCGAATCCGTGCCGCGGGAAATCGCGCGTCAGATTACACTCGACCTGCGCATTCCGACGATCGGGATCGGCGCAGGGCCCGATTGCGACGGGCAGGTGATGGTCTTCCACGACATGGTGGGGTTGACGATGGGAGCGGCGCCGAAATTCGCGCGGCGATACGCGAACCTTGCGGCAGAAATCGCGCGCGCGGCGGGAGAATACTGCGAGGACGTGCGCAGCGGGAAATTTCCTTCGGAGGCGGAGTCGTTTCACGTGCCGGCGGAGGCGCGCGAGAAACTGCGAGAGCGCTTGTAAGCAAGGCGAGTTCGTTGCAGGATACGAAGCGCGAGCGACGGAGGGAATTTCGCGGCGGCGCGGCTCGCAGGAGAAATTGAGATGCTCGACACGGAAGCGATTCGCGATCTCTACGACTACAACGCGTGGGCCAACCAGCGCGCGCTCGAGGCCTGCGCGCCGCTGAGCGGCGACCAATTCATGAAGGACCTCGGCTCGAGCTTCCGCAGCGTGCGCGATACGCTCGCGCACATTTACGGCGCGGAGTGGCTTTGGCTCGAACGCTGGCAAGGGCGCATGCCCATGGCGCTCCCCGTGCCCGCGGATTTTCCGGATTTTCCGAGCGTCGCGGCGCGCATCGAGGAAACCGACGAGAAGCTGATGGAGTTTGCCGCGGCGCAATCGGCCGCGGACCTCGCGCGCGCGTTCGAGGTGAGAACCACAGCGGGCGGAATTTACCGGCAGCCGCTTTGGCAGATGATGCAGCACCTCACCAATCACAGCACCTATCATCGCGGACAGGTGACTACGCTGCTGCGGCAGCTTGGCGGCAAGCCCGTGCAGACGGATTTGATTCTCTTCTATCGCCAGCGGCTCGCGCGGGCGGCCAGCTGAGGCTTCCGCCAAAATGCCCGGAGACGCGCCGTGAACGCCCGCGAGCTGCGATTCCTCTATGACTACAACGCGTGGGCGAATCAGCGCGTGCTAGAGGCGTGCGCGGCGCTCTCGGACGCGCAGATCGCGCAGGACCTGCACGCAAGCTTTCAGTCCATTCGCGGCACGCTCGCGCACATTATGGGCGGGGAGTGGGTCTGGCTGGAGAGATGCGAAGGGCGGACGGTCGCGAGCATGCCACAAGCGGAAGAGTTCGCGACGCTGACGGACATCCGCAGCCGGTGGGCAGCGATCGAAAAGCAGCTGATGAAATTGGTGCAGACTCTCGCGGAAGCGGATCTCAGCCGGAAAATTGAGTATCGAAATTTCGCGGGAAATCCTTTTGCGTATCCGCTTGGAGCCATCCTGCAGCATGTGGTGAACCACAGCACGTACCATCGCGGGCAGATTGCAAATCTTCTCAGACAAATCGGCGCTGCGCCGCGCGCCACGGATTTGCTGCGCTATTACGATTTTCTCGCGGGGAATCCTGAAGATTAGCGGACAAGGAGCGCAGGCCTCCCGGATGGAAATAATCCGTACCGTCGAATGGATGAAGCAGGAGGCGCGGGCAGCCGCGGAGGCGAGGCGCGTCGTCGGGCTGGTGCCGACGATGGGCGCGCTGCACGAAGGGCACGCATCGCTCGTGCGCGCGGCTCGCGCACAGTGCGCGCCTGTGGTGGTTTCAATTTTCGTCAATCCGAAACAATTTGGCGCGGGTGAGGATTTCGATAAATATCCGCGGCGGCTCGAAGCCGACGGCGAATTTCTTTCGCCGCTCGGCGTGGACTATATTTTTGCGCCACCAGCGGAGGAAATGTATCCGCACGGATTTTGCAGTTCGGTGAGCGTGGAGGGATTAAGCGAGCGGCTGGAAGGGCGCTCACGCCCGGGACATTTTCGTGGTGTCACGACCGTGGTGCTGAAGCTGCTCGAAATTGTGCGGCCACAACTCGCGTACTTCGGGCGAAAAGACGCGCAACAGGCGCGCGTGATTCGCCAGATGGCGGCGGACCTGAACCTCGATTCCGGATTCGTCGTGTGCCCCATCGTGCGCGAAGCAAATGGCCTCGCGATTTCGTCGCGCAACGCGTATCTCAACGAAAACGAACGCCGAGCGGCCACGGTGCTGTACCGCGCGCTCGAAGCTGCGAAGAGAGAGATCGCCCGCGGCGAACGCGACGCCGCGAGGCTGCTCGAAACGATTCGCGGGATGATGAAAGAGGAGCCGCTGGTGAGGCTGGACTACGCCGAGCTCGTTGATTCGGAAACGTTCGAACCGGTGGCGCGATTGCCGAAATCGTGCATGCTGCTGCTCGCGGCGTTTGTGGGGAAAACGCGCTTGATTGATAACGCGCTGATCGAAGAAGTAGCAGATTCACTTCGCGTGACGATTTGAAGCGGATCCGAAAGGCGTGATTTGCGCGGAATTGGAATTCAGTTTTGCGCGGAACTGTTCTCCAAGGCTTCGAGAACTTCCGCAGCGTGACCTTTCGCGGAAACCTTCTCCCAGACTTTGCGGATGTTGCCGTTGGCGGCGATCCAGTAGCTCATGCGCACGATGCCAAGATATGATTTTCCGAGGAAATATTTCATCCGTCGCGCGCCATAGGCTTCGATGACGTGGAATTCCGGATCGCTCAGCAGCGCGTGATTCAGCTTGAACTTAGCCTTAAAGCGCGCCTGCAATTCAACGCTATCCGCGCTGCAGCCGAGGAGCACGGTATTCAACTTGTCGAAATGCTTTTTTGCGTCGCGAAACTCGGACGCTTCGCTGATTCAACCGGGCGTCAGCGCCTTGGGGAAAAAATAGAGGATGACGTTCTTGCCGCGCAGATCGCGGAGCGCGACTTCCCCGCCGTCATCGGTCTTGCTCCGGAATTCCGGAGCCTTATCGCCTTCCTGAACTAAGCCCATGTCCTTGCACTCTTAGATTTTCAGCCGCGCCGATATCTCTTTTCAATACGCAGAACCGCGTCCATTGGTTTCAAATGGCCTGATACTCTCCGGGCAAACTCTAGCGGGATTATAACTCGAAACGCAAGCTGGCGTGCGCGTCCACATAATTCGGGACACCCTGCCAAATTGGATTGAGCTTCCCAGCGTCCGTAGAATTCAAGCGGCGAGATAGAGCTGAACGATTCCTCAAGGCACGCCGCTCCGCGCTGCATCAGGCGGGTTGCTGGTAGAGCCCAATCACGTTTCCTGCCGGGTCGCTGAATCGGGCAGTGATCTCCGGAGCATCCGCGCCGATCGGCTGAACGATCTTGCCACCATTGGCGGTAACCAGCCCAACGGCCGCGGCGACGCTATCCACCATGACATAAACCAAAAAGCCGGGCTTTGAGGCGGGCGAACGACCGAGCACCCAACTGCCGCTGACTTGACCGGTGGTGTCATCAAATGCGGTGCTGCCATCGCCGCGTTTTCGGATGTCCCAGCCAAAGACCTTCTGGTAAAAGTCGGCCGAGCGCGCAATGTCCGTGGCGGGAATCTCGATGTAGCAGATCTTCCCGTTCACAATCGTAGGAGGCATCTGAACTCCTTAAGAGCGGCGACATTCTAGCAACCGGAAGCGCTCTAAGCCAGGAGACGCTTCAGCGTGTCATACACGATTTGCGGATTGGCCTGGCCGCGCGTGGCGCGCATAACCTGGCCGATAAAAAATTTGAATACGCCCTCGTTGCCGGCGCGATACTTCGCGGCATTTTCCGGATTCTGCGCGATGACCTCACGCGCGATACGTTCGATTTCGGCGGCGTCGCTGATTTGCGCGAGTCCCTGGCCGGCGATGATTTCGGCCGCCGCCCGGCGCGTCGCAAACATCTCCGTAAAAACTTTTTTTCCACTCGCGGCGGTAATTTCTCCGCTTTCCACCCGGCGAATCACGTCCGCGAGCGCCGCAGGCGCGACCGGACAGTCCGCTATTTCTTTCCGCGCATCGTTCAAGAGACGCAACAAATCAGTGGCAATCCAGTTGGCCGCAGACTTTCCGGGAGCGCCCGCGCGGACGACGGCCTCAAAATAATCCGCGAGGCCGCGCGTCGCGGTCAGAATTTCCGCATCGTACGCCGAGATGCCGTAGGTCGTAACGAACCGCGCACGCTTCGCTGCGGGCAGCTCCGGCATGGCGCGCGCGATTTCCTCTTTCCAGGAAGCGCTCACGCAAACGGGCAGCAAATCCGGCTCGGGAAAATAGCGGTAATCGTGGGCAAATTCTTTCGAACGCATCGGCTCCGTCTGGCCCGCGGTTACATTCCAGAGGCGCGTCTCCTGCTCCACGCGGCCGCCGGTTTCGAGGATGCGTACCTGCCGCTCGAATTCATACTCCAGGGCCCGCTGCAAATGGCGGAAGGAATTGAGATTTTTCACTTCCGCCTTGACGCCAAATTTTTCCGCTCCGCGCAGGCGCACACTCAGATTGGCATCGCAGCGCAGCGAACCCTGCTCCATGTTGCAGTCGCTCACTTCCGTGTATTCGAGCACCTGTTTGAGCGTCGTCAGGTAGGCGTGCGCTTCGGCGGGAGACCGCATGTCGGGTTCGGAGACGATTTCAACCAGGGGCACGCCGCAGCGATTGAAATCGACGTAGGTCTTGTTGTTGGAATCGGGAAAGCCCTCGTGGAGAGCCTTGGCTGCGTCTTCCTCCATGTGCACGCGAGTGATACCGATTTTTTTTCGGGCATCCGCGAATTCGATTTCGAGATGTCCGCCGGTGGCGAGGGGACGCTCATACTGGGAAATCTGGTATCCCTTCGGAAGATCGGGATAGAAATAATTCTTGCGCGCGAAGCGCGAGTCCGCGCGCACTTCGCAATGGAGCGCGAGCGCCGCGCGAATCGCCAATTCGAGGGCGCGTTTATTCAGGACGGGCAGCGCGCCCGGCAATCCCAGGCACACGGGGCAAACATTGGTGTTCGGCGGATCGCCGAAGCGGCTCGAGCATCCGCAGAAGGCCTTGGTGCGCGTCAGAAGCTGTACGTGCACTTCAAGGCCGATGACAGGCTCGTAGCGCGCCAGCAAATCCTGGGGCACCCGATTAGTTTCCTCAGTCGCGCGGCTCATATTCGCGGGGCGAATTATAACATTCGCCTACGCGCTGCTCCGTCCGGAATGAGCCTCTCCGGCCAGAGTGGCAGGAAAATGCGACTATTCCCCGCCCCAGGTGTATTTCATTCCCACGCGATAGTTAAACCCGAGCGCGGGATAGCCAACAGCGTCCTGGTAGCGCCGGTCGAGCAGGTTTTCAAATTGCGAGGTCATCGACAAACCGTACCGAAGCGGCACTACCATAGCCATATCCAGCCGGAAGTAGCCGGGATCTCTGGTGATGCCGAGGCCCAGGAAGTCACTGTCGGTCCTGCGGCCCACGAAGTGGCCGCTGATATTCCAATTGATCCTGCGAAGATGGGCATTGAGGGTGAGGTTCGCCGAATGAAGCGGCCGCTTCAATAGCTGATTGCCCGGGACGAGAGCAGGATCGCTGGCGTTCGGTGACACAAGCACTTTCGAATCGTCGTATGCGTAGGTTCCGGCGACGTTCAGCCAACGCGTCGCTTTCACTTCAATCGATGAATTCGCGCCGAAGGCCCGCGCCTTGTCAGTATTGAAGAAGCTGCCGCCGAACGCGGGGCAATTCGGGCTCCCGGCGCCAAAAGCAAAGCTGACGATGTCGCGAAAATCGTTGTGGAAGTAGGTGACCGATAGACGAACACGGTCGGAGGCAAGAAACTGGTCGATACCCGCATCCACAGTTGTGCTCTGCTCCGGCTTGAGAACCGGCGTGCAATCGGCCGGAAACAGCGGCGGCTCCAAGATCCCCTTGCCGAAGGAGGCTCGCAATCGCGTGGCTCCCCAGAATCCGCGGCCGAAGCGCAAGGCGTAAGAAGCTCCGGTACGCGGAACAACACGGATCCCGTAGGAATCGTTCGCTTCGGTCCGCTCACCAGCGATCAAATTGAGCCGGTGCCCGAACTGATAGCGCGCTTCCAGATAACCGGCGTGATCGTGCCGTTCCTTCACGCCGCCAGTCTCGGACTCAAACAGATAGCCCCCCGTGACCTCCCCACCGGAGAACAAATAAGTGGATTGCCCGGTGATGCCCGCGCGATTGAATTTGCTGACAGACGTGAAAGCGAACTGAGGAATATCGAGGGTGTCCTGAAAGCGCGATTCGTACCCGAGCAATTGGTTTTGCCAGTGATCGCCGCTCGCGAACTTCCAGGCCAGACTGGAGGAAAAATCGTGGAGGTCGCTGTGCTCTCCCGGACTCACTGCGAAGATCGACTGAGAGGAAAGCAGGGTTTGCCCCGGCTGCCCCGCGTCGCTCGCGCTGTTACGCAGCGTCAGGCGCAGGGAGTCAGCGTCCGAAAATTTCCAGCCGAAGTTCCCGGAGAGCGTTGTGTCTCGAAAGTAGTCGCCCGTTCCCTGGCCGCCCGTCGAGAAGTAGCCCGCGCCGAGGGAGTAATCGAACGCGCCGAGCAGGCCGCTCAACTGCCCCCTTCCCTGGCCGGTATCAAATGTTCCGCCGTTTCCTTCGAGCGTGAGCTGCGGCGTGCGGGTGGCGCCGCGATGGGTGAAGATTTGCACCACTCCCGACATGGCGTCCGAACCATAGAGCGCGCTCGATGCACCATGAACGATTTCGATTTTATCGATGTTGTCGGCGGTGAGGTTCGAAAAGTCCGGTGAAAACCCGGGCTCGCTGACGTTCACGGGCGCACCGTCCACCAGGATTTTCGTGAAGTTAGAGTTTCCCCCGTCGAGAAAAAGTGTGGTGACGCCGCCGAACGGCCCAAGGCGCGAATAACTCACGCCCGGAACGCTGGCAAGCAGCGGGGTCAGCCATATTTCCTGCCGGTCGTCGATATCCTGACGCGTGAGCACGTCCACGAGCGAAGGAGCTGTCTCCGCGGGCGCCGGCTGCGCTTCCGCAGAAACGACGACGTGAGCGGAGAGCGGTTCGAGTTCCAAACGCAAATTCCAAGTGCGCGTTTCTCCAGGCGCCAGCGTGAGAGCCTGCTCCACGGCCTGAAACGAATCGGCGGTGATGCGTACGCGGTAAATTCCAGGGGGAAGGGTGAGACGAAAAGTTCCATCCGTAGCCGATTCGCCGCGAGCCACTACGTCACGGCCAAAAATCAGGCTGGCGGTAATTTCGGCGTGCGCGATGGCCGCGCCGCGAGGATCCGTTAGGGTTCCGGTAAGCGTTGCGGATGTTTGCCCCGCGGCGTGCGGCACGGCGAAAAATGCAGATGCGATCGCGAAAAAACCAAAGAGGAAAATTCTTATTGCGAGAAATGGTTTGAGTCTCATGGTTCCTCCTCTCCCTCTTCGCGCGGGAGTTGAAGGTTGTCCTGCGCCGGCGGCAATTTGCAGGCTGCAGGATTGAGACTCCGCCGGTCTCCTGGCTTGGCGGCAATTCTTCGCGGGCAGCCTTCCCATTCCATTCGCCGCTGAAGATGGCGAGTGGCACAGTGGCGTGCCCGGATTGCTCCGCCTTACAGTCGCGCGGCGGCGACGGCCTTTCACCGTCTTCCCGTGCGCGGAGTCTCAGGTGATTGTCGAGCAGCGTGTGCGGGCGGGTTAATTTCCGGCCCGTTCGCGCCACAAATCGTCATACGTTTAAGAATTTTGTGTACTCCCGCCTGCTACCGATTTTCTCCTTCGCGGATCGTTCCCCCTTCGCCTTCCGAACTTTCCGCATTCGCGCGCAGGATCACGCGCGGCCTCCCGCTCGCGGACATTTCGACGTCGAGGGGCGCGTCAAACACGGGTTCGAGCGCCGCGCGTGTGTACACTTCCGCCGGAGTTCCCTCGCGGACGCATTTTCCCTTGTGCATCAGCACCACGCGGTCGGCAAATTCCGCCGCCAAGTTCAATTCGTGCGTCACCACCACCACGGTGTAGCGGTTTTCGCGCGCCAGCCGCCGCAGCCGCCGCAGCAATTCCACTTTTCCGCCGATGTCCAGGTGCTGCGTGGGCTCATCGAGCAACAGCAGCGCGGGCTGCTGCGCCAGCGCGCGCGCCAGTATCACGCGCTGCTTTTCGCCGCCGGAGAGCTGGTTCATCCAGCGATCCCGCAATTTCTCCGCGCCCACTTGCGCGAGGGCGGTCTCCGAAATATGACAATCGCTCGTCGATTCAAATCGCAGCCGGCGGCCGTAGGGATAGCGTCCCTGCAAAACGAATTCCCAGACACGCAGCGGAAAAAGCAGCGCGCTTTCCTGCTGCACCAAAGCAATTTTTTGCGCGCGCGCCCGCGGAAAAAGTTCCGCCACGCTGACGCCGTCGGTTTCCACGCGCCCGGAAACGGGCGGCAGCACTCCGGCAATTAATTTCAAGAGCGTGGATTTTCCGCTGGCGTTCGGCCCGAGAATCGTGAGCATTTCGCGCTGGCGCGCTTCGAAGCTGATGGGCCCGAGTGAAAATTCCGGCGCAGCGCGTTCCGTCGCAGCGTAGGCGTAGTGCAGTTGTTCGACCTTTAGACGGGGCTCCGGAACGGAAAGACTCGTGGCGGCCGCGCCCGGAATAGGCGCGGCGGGCACAGAGCGTCCGGGCGATTCCATGCTCATCTCACGCTCCGGCGCAGCAAGTAAATGAATACGGGTGCTCCCGCAATGGCCGTCATCGCTCCCACGGGTAATTCCGTGGGCGCAACCACCGTCCGCGCCAGGGCGTCAGCGGCGACGATGGCGATGGCTCCTCCGATCGCAGAGGTGGGAATCAGCACGCGATAGTCGGAGCCGAAGAGCATGCGCATCACGTGCGGCACGAGTAAGCCGACGTAGCCAATTGCTCCGCTCAGCGCCACGGCAACGCCGGTGAGCAGCGACGCGCCCGCATACACCACCACTTTCACGAGTCCGACATTCACGCCCAGGTGGCGCGCTTCCTGCTCGCCCGTCAGAATCAGGTTCAAATCCGCCGAAGTCGCATAGATCACCACGACGATTACGGTCACCACGAGAAGAAGCAGCCCAATCACGGAAATTGTTGGCGGCGACGAAAGATCTCCCATGAGCCAGAACGCCATGCCGCGCAAATCGCGCCCTGGAAGCAACGTCATCAGGAACATAATCACAGCGGAGAGGAATGAAGCGCAGATGATTCCGGCAAGGAGCAAAGTGGAGCTGTCCAACTGGCCGCCGCGCTTCCCGAGGAAATACACTGCGCCGATGGTGATTCCCGCTCCGACGAACGCAGCGGTCTCCTCGGCAAAGGGAAAGCGGTGCGCCATCATGAGCGCCAAGATCGCGCCCAGGGCGGCTCCGCTCGAAACTCCCAGCACATAGGGATCCGCCAGGGGATTTCTCAGCAGTGCCTGAAACCCCGCACCTGCCACCGAGAGAGCCATTCCCACCAGAATTCCCAGAAGAATTCGCGGCAGCCGCAAATTCAGAATCACAACCTGATAATCGGATGGGACGAGATCCTTGCGGCCGACCGCGCTGCGCAAGAGCGTCCGCGCGACATCGAGCACGGGAACGGGAAAGGCGCCCACCTTGAGCGAAATCACCACGACGCAGAAGAGAACGAACGCAAGCAGGCCACACAGCGAGACAATTCGCCCCAGCGTGAGAGGTTTCACTTCGGGCCTGCCTTCTCGTCCGCGAAGGCCGCCGGATGCAACTGGTGCGCGAGTTCTTCGATGGCATCCACCAGCCGCGGCGCGGGCCGCTCAATGGCATCGCTCACTGCGGCGGCGCGCCCTTCGCGCACGGCGGGGATTTCGCGCCATTGCAAACGTTCGCGAAGGCCGGCGATTTCTTCGGCGCTCGATTCGCCGTGGCTCGCCGCGAAAACCAGCGCATCCGGCTTGAGCCGCACCACTTCCTCCAGGCTCAGCACCGGCCAATCCTGCTTCGCGTTCACCACCGATTCCGCGCCCGCCCAGCGCAGCGCGTCCGTGATGAACGTGTGCTGCCCAATCGAAATCAGCGGCTCTTCCCAGACCACGAAAAGGACACGCCGCGGAGGCTCGTTCGCCAGGCGCGCGTGCAGCGCATCGAGCCGCGCCTGCAATTGGCCGGCGAGATGCTGTCCCTTCGATTCCACTCCCAAAACTTCCGCCACGTGCACGATGGAATGAATCGTGTCTTCCACCGTATGCGGATCGGTGCCGTACACGGGGATTCCGAGCTTTTCGAGCGCGTGAACGGTGTCGATGCGGTTCGCCGTCGGAGTGGCAATCACGAGGTCGGGTTTGAGCGCCACGATGGCTTCGAGCGATGGGCCGAGCGGCAAGCCAACTCCCTTTATCTTTTGCGCTTCCGGCGGAAAATCGGAATACGATGTCACCCCCACCAGGCGATCCTCGGCTCCGAGCGCGAACATGATTTCCGTTAGGTTCGGCGCAAGCGATACGACGCGCCGGATGGTCGCCGGCAATTCCACCTGCCGGCCGGTTTCATCCTTCACGGTTCGGTGCGGCCCGCTTGCGTCGTCTTGCCGCAAGGGCGCTGCCAGCGCGGTCGCCGCGAAGAGCGCTGCCATGATAATTGTTGCGCATACCGCCTGCCGTCTCGCCGTTCGCTTCAACTTTCTCTCCAAAAATAAAAATGCCCCGCGGGAAGACGGGGCCATCGCCGCATTCCCTCTCGCGAAGAATGCCAGCGCTCCTCCCGCTCAGGCAGGTTTCCTGACTTCGGCCATCGCATTCGCGTGTAGCGAATTGGAATTTGCGCTGCGTTTCGAGCGCCGGCCGTTCACAGTGGCGGGACCGTGGCCGATTTTCGCGGCCTTCCCCTTGCCCTAGGAGTCACAAAAATTGCTCCGAGGGTTCACCTGAGCAGGCTGAATTGTCGTGAGCAGTGTAGGGCCGCGGCTTGAAGCGTGTCAACCGCACACACGTTTGTTCCACTTGCTGAATCCGTCGCGCGGCTTAGCGCATCAGAAAGTTCCGCGGAATTGGTATCCTGTCTGCGCTAAGGTCGGCTTATGAAAACAATTTCCTCGACACAGATCGATCGGGATAGCATTGCGGCGGCAGAACGCCTAATCCGTCCTTACATCCGGCGCACGCCGGTTGTCGAAGCCGACGGCGGCGACTTCGGCGCCGCCTCCGCACGCCTGTTTTTCAAGCTCGAATCGCTTCAGCATACCGGATCCTTCAAAGCCCGCGGCGCGTTTGCCAGTCTTCTGATGCGTGAAGTTCCTCCCGCGGGCGTGGTGGCCGCGTCCGGAGGCAATCACGGAGCCGCCGTAGCATTTGCCGCAAGGAAACTGGGAAAGCGCGCGCGAATTTTTGTTCCCGGCGTCGCCTCTCCCGCAAAAATAGAACTCATTCGGAGCTACGGTGCAGAACTTGTGATCGCGGGCCATAGTTATGCGGAGGCGCTTGAAGCCAGCGAGAAATGGCGCGCGGAATCGGGCGCCATAGCCGTGCACGCCTACGACCAGCGGGAGACTCTGCTCGGCCAGGGATCTCTGGGTCTGGAATTCTCGGAGCAAGCTCCTGCGCTGGAGACGCTCCTCGTGGCCGTCGGCGGCGGCGGCCTGCTGGGAGGAATCGCGGCATGGTATTCCGGGCGAATCAAAATTATCGGCGTCGAGCCGGAAGCGGCTTCCACGCTCGCGCACGCGTTGCGCGCCGGAAGACCCGTGGACGCACCCGGGGGCGGAATCGCCGCCGATTCTCTCGCTCCGAAACGCGTCGGCAAACTGATGTTTCCGATCGCGCAAGCTTTCGCGCCGGAAGTCATCTTGGTTTCCGATGAAGAAATTCTGCAAGCGCAGGCCGCCCTGTGGAACACGATGCGAGTGGTGGCGGAGCCGGGAGGCGCTGCCGCATTTGCCGCGGTATTGTCGCGCCGCTACCTGCCCCGCGCGGGCGAGCAAGTCGGCATTGTCGTTTGCGGCGGGAACACGACGGCGGTGGACTTCAACCGTCCCGTGGGAAAAACCTGAATTGAGATTTACGTAGTAATTCTTCCCGGAGACTCTGCTTCGCGCCGCCAGCGAACGTCGTCAATCGTCCACTCGCCTTCGGATTGCACCAGCGTGTAACGCGCGATGTACTCCTCGTCATCACCGGTGGTCACGTGCGCGTCGAGCACGGCGCGCGCCGGCGTTTCCTCGATGTTCTCCAGCGCGATCTTGCGCGCCTGAAATATTTCCGCGTGAGAAACAACTAGTTGGTGGAACTCTTCGAACTTCATGTGCCGGCGATAGCGCTCGCTGAAAAGCTTGTACGCCGCGCGCAAGTCGCCGCTGCGCAGCGCCTGCAAATGCGCGCGCACAAGCTCCGCGGGAGCAGGATCCGCATTTACCTGCGCACGTCCCTCCGGCGGGAGGCTCAGCGGAGCCCGCACCAACAGCCAGGTGGTTAGCGAAAATGCCACGAGCGAAGCGAAGAGCAGTACGCCGAATCTCCGCAGCGTCGCTGAATTCTGTTCGCGCTCTTCGCGACCGGCGTATTCCGTGTCCACCGAATTTACCGGCGGAGTGCTTTCTTGTTCGGTGCCGGAATTCGCCTGCGGGTCGTCCATGCCTTTGATTGTAATCCGATCCTCGGGCGTAGGCGACGGCGGGCCGCCCGCGTGTTACTTCTTGGCCTGCGAATCGAGCCCTCCCGCGCTTATGCCGCGATTTCCAGCACTCGATTCAAATACCCCACAATGTATTTCCACACCAGGTAGTAGACGCCCACTGCGACCGGAATAAAGATCGCCAGATAGCCGTAGGGCACACGCACGATATTAAAATACAACAGCCCGCTCGGCGTTGTCTCGAGTGCGCCGAGAGCTGTGGCGAGCGTATAGCCGATTGGTGCGAGAAGGAATGGCAGCACGGCGCCGTGGGCGCCAATGCTCCAGTGGTGCTTTCGGGCGATACTCTGGTAAAGAAGATTCCACACGCCGAACACGTTCGGAACAATCGCCATCGGGAAAATGATCACCCGTTCGATGGGCGCCGACAACTGGAAAACATATCGCGCGACAGTGAATGCCGCCAGCACCAGCAGCATCAACACAGTTGGCACCGTGCTTCCCGCCATGTACGCCCGCAAGTAAGGATGTTGATTCATGACGACCTCCTTTTCACAAGTGATACGCAAGCACAAGAATAATTTTTGGAAACACCACCACCGCCGCCCCGAGCGCTCCTGCGAGCGCCCAGTCGTACCAAGGGACTGCTGCGCGCGCGGGCGGAGTCACCTGATGAATTCTTTTCTTCATCTCCGGCCACAAATCCCGCCGCAGTTCTGCATCCACCGGCGGCATGGCCTTTTTCAGCGTGGCGCGAATGTTCGCATCGTTCCCTTCTTTCATGGCTTCACTCCCAGTTTCGCGAGCTCTTTTCTCAGGACGCGCACGGCGCGAAACACGCGCAGCTTCACGGCATTCGCCGATATCCCGAGCGCGCTGGCAATTTCTTCGTGCGATCTTTCTTCGACGAGAGCCAGTGTCGCCGGCACGCGAAATTTTGCAGGTAATCTCGCAAAGGCTTCCCGTATTTTCCGTCGCGTTTCTTCCTGCACTGCGGCGTCCGGCAGCTTTTCTTGAGAAAAATCCTCGCGCAGCTCTACTGTCAAATTTCTCTTCCTCATGTGATCGAAAGCCAGATTCGTGGCAATTCTCCGCGCCCATGCTCCGAACTTTCTCTGGGGATCGAACCGTTCCCGCGCCCGGTAAATTCTCCAGAAAGTTTCCACCGTCAATTCCTCCGCCGCGCCGCGATCCCGCACGATCCGCACAATCCAGGCGTACACCTGGCTCTGGAATTGCCGGAAAAGGACCTCAAAAGCGCCCTCGTCGCCGCGCTTGAATCTCTCCAGCAGCTCCATTGGGCGCCTCTATCTATGTTTACTGGTTTGAGCGGAACTTGGTTTCAATGTTTCTTGGGTGCGATGAGTTCGGAGGTCCGTGCCATCAGGCGCTTGCGCCGCAAGGATTGAGGACATCAAAACCGCGGAGTCAGCGGTTCTTCCACTGCGGGGCGCGGCGCTCTACGAGCGCGCGAAGGCCCTCTTGAGAGTCCTCGAGGGCCGCAAGTTCATTCAAAAAGATGCGGAGAGAATTCCTGACGGCGTCGCGGAGCGGCAATCCCACGCCGCCGAGAATCGCTTTCTTCGCCATGGTCAACACCGGCCCGGATTGTCCTGCGATTCTTGAAATCAATTCCTGGACGGCGGCTTCGAGTTGGTCTTCGGGCACGAGGCGGTTCACCAAGCCAAGATCGCGCGCGCGCTCCGCGGGAATTGCTTCGCCGGTCAGCACCAGCTCCAGCGCGAGTTTCGGTCCAACTACATAAGGGAGAATCACGGCCGCAAGCGGAGGAAAGACGCCGAGTTTGATTTCCGGTTGCGCAAATCGCGCCTTCGGCGTGGCGATCACGAGGTCCGCCAGCATGGCCAGCTCCGCTCCGCCGCCGTACGCGGGGCCGTTGACCACGGCAATCACCGGCTTCGCGGTGTCGAGCATCGCCGCAAAGGCGCGATGAAATGCGTCGAGCACCTGAAAAACTCGCCGCGAAGTGTACTCGCCGATTTCGATTCCGCCGCAGAAGACGTTCGCGGCCGAATCAAGAAGTATCAATTTAATTTCCGGATGCTCGCCGGCGGCTTCGATTCCCGCGGCCACTTCGACCAGCATCGTTTCGTTCAGGAGGTTGTTTTCGGGACGGTCGAGTGTCAGCCGCGCGACTTCACCTTCGATGCGGTAGCGAACAAAACGAAATTCCTCGAGCCGTGGCGTCGGCGCGGAGCCAATGTCGTGAACCATGGAAATCGAATTCGGCATGGTGAAAGTCGCTCGATTCGAGGCTACACCGCTTCGACTTCCATGGCCACGCCCATTCCGCCGGATACGCACAATGTGGCAAGACCCCTGCGCCCCTTGCGCCGGCGGAGTTCATGCACAAGCGTCGTGAGAATCCGCGCGCCGCTGCAGCCGATGGGATGGCCGAGCGCGATGGCTCCGCCGTTGGGATTGAGTTTTTCGCGGTCAAAGTGCAGGTCGCGATCGCAAGCAATCACCTGCGCCGCAAAAGCCTCGTTGAGCTCGATGACATCAAGATTTTCAAGTTTCGTTCCCGTCTTCGATAAGAGTTTGCGCACCGCAGGGACCGGAGCGATTCCCATCACGCGCGGGTCTACGGCTGAGACTTTGGCATCTACGATCCGTGCGAGAGGACTGAGATGGAGCTCGCGGACTTTTTCTTCGCTGGCGAGAACGAGAGCTGAAGCGCCATCCGTGATTCCGCTGGAATTTCCCGCGGTGATGGTTCCCGTCTTGCTGAAAACGGGCGGCAATTTTGCGAGGGCCTCTAGCGTCACATCCGCCCTCACGTGGCCGTCCTTCTCGACGCGAACGCGGTTGCCTTTCTTGTCCGTGCGCTCGATGGGAATCATCTCCGCCGAAAACCTACATTCGGAAGCGGCGCGCGCCGCACGGTGTTGGCTTTCGAGCGCGAAGGCGTCCTGCTCTTCGCGCGAAATTTTGTACCGCTCGGCAAGAAGTTCCGCCGTTTCGCCCATCACCATTTTCGAGATGGGACATAAAAAACCGTCGCGGTACATCGCATCCACCAACGGCTGATTCCCCATCTTCATTCCCCAGCGCGCGTCCAACAGGTAAGGCACGCGGCTCATGGATTCCGCGCCGCCGGCGACAATGATTTCCGCCTGCCCCAGAACAATTTGTTGCCAGCCAAGCATCACCGCGCGCAGGCCGGATGCGCACGCCATGTTCACGGTAAATGCCGGCACGTCATTGCCCAAGCCCGCGCGCCAGGCAATTTGCCGCGCTGGATTTGGCCCCACGCCCGCGGGCCGGGCGTTGCCAATCACCCCTTCATCCACGCGCCATGGAAGATTCGTTTCGCGAACCGAAGTGTCACCGGGAATTCTTTCGGGCGGCAACGGTTCGCCGAACGCACGAAGGAGCGCCGCACGCACGGCGATGACTCCCAGATCCGGCGCGGTGAATTCCGCAAGTTCCCCGCCGAATTTACCAATCGGCGTGCGCACGGCGCTGACGATGAAGACGTTTCGATTCATTTCGCTTCCATGCTAGCACAGCGGTATTATCGCGAGCATGCCGCCGGGATTCCGCGCGATTCGCGGATTAAAAATCGGCCACGCGCAGGATGAAGCCGCGCTGACGGGCGCGACGGTTTTCCTCGCCGAGCGAGGGATGGTCGCGGCGTGCGACGTCCGCGGCGGGGCCACGGGCGAGCGCGAACTGGAAACGCTGCGCGCGGGACACATCGCCGAAAAAATCCACGCTATCGTGCTTGCGGGCGGCAGCGCCTTCGGACTCGACGCGGCGACCGGCGTGATGCGCTGGTGCGAAGAGCGCGGCATCGGTTTCGACACCGGCGTCGTGCGGGTGCCCATCGTTCCGGCGGCGATACTTTTCGATCTGGGCATCGGCGATTCGCGCAGGCGTCCCGACGCCGCCATGGGCTACGCGGCCGCGGAGGCCGCTGCGGAATCGCCCGTGGCCGAAGGCAACGCCGGCGCGGGCACGGGCGCGACGGTCGGCAAGCTGCTCGGCATCGCGTGCGCGATGAAATCCGGCATCGGCTGCTGGAGCGAAGAAATCTCCGCCGAAAATCCCGTGCACCTCTCCGCGCTCGCGGCGGTGAACGCTTTCGGCGACGTCCGCGATCCAGCCAGCGGAAAGATTCTGGCCGGCGTGCGAACGAAAAAAGATTCGCGCGAATTTCCGGACACGGCGCGCGCGCTGCGCGAAGGGAAAATTCGAACTTCGTTCGCGGAGCCGAACACCGTGCTCGCCGTTGTGGCCACCAATGCCGCGCTCACTCGCGCCGAAGCCGAACGCGTGGCCGTGATGGCCGGCGCGGGAATTGCGCGCGCCGTTTCGCCCGCGTTCACAGGCTTCGATGGCGACATCGTTTTTGCGCTCTCGCTTGGAAACGCGCGAGCCGACGTGAACGCGCTTGGCGCCGCTGCGGCGGAAGCCCTGGCGCGTGCCATTGTCCGTGGCGTCACGGAATCGCGCTCGGCGGGCGGCCTGCCGGGACTTCGTGGCTGAATCCGCCGCGCCCTGAAATTATTTTCAAGGATTCGACGAAGGCGGATTCGCCGCGGGGTGCGCGGGGGGCAGCGCGCTAGCAGGAGGTTGCTCCGCACCGGGATGCGCTCCGAGGCCCATGCCCTTCGAGCCGGTAACCACCCAGCCCTTGCCTTGGCGCGCCAGCTCGTAAGTAATTTGAAAACTGCCGCCGCCGGTCTTCGCGCGAAACTCGACTTGCGCTTCGCCCTGGTTGCCCGTGTTGCTGAAGCCCACGACGTTGAAGTCCATGGCGTTACGAATCAGACTCGATTTTGTCGCGAGGTAGGCATCCACCGCCGCGCGAACGGCCTGCATTTCGTCAGGAGCGCGCAGCCGGTAAAAAAGCAGAGCCCCCAGCGCTACGAGTACGACCAGCAGAACCGAGATGATCACGTTGCGCGTCATGCTGCAAAACTATCCGAGAAGCGCCGCGAAGTCAAAAAGCGAGTTGGAGCTCGCACCGAATTGTGGTTGTTCTTGGTCTGCCCGAATTGCCTCCCTTTCGACCCGTGAAATCCGCTCGCGAGAGGGGTCTAGCCCTGCGCGGCGAGGAATCCCAAATGTGTGTTTGTGTCTCGATTAGAATTGACCTCGATCATTTGTTTTCAATAAGTTAGAGGTAATCTTGTTTCTGACTGTGTCTCGATTAGAAATCGCATCCACCCATGAAATCCGAAAGGCGGGGCCCTTAATGGCGGGTCCCGCCCTACTCCTAGCTAGAGCTTTTTAGTCCACAAGGCTGCCGGATTCGCAGCGTCGAGAGCATTATGGCATGGTCTAACGGAGAAGTAAAGTTCTAGTACCAGTATAAAATAAGCCCGGAAACGGGCGCGGCTTTCGGGGCAATATGGCGGAAACCTGCCGCGGGAGAGATGATCAAACTATTCGGCGGACATCTCGTGGAGCTTGTTGACGGTGTTCCAGTTGCGGGTGGTGGCGCGGACGGCGAGGACTTTCTCAAAGGCGTTGTTGGTTAGCTTTGTTTCGTGGTAACTGGCGCAAAGATAGTGCAGAAATATTTCTTTGCCGACGCATTTGAAGCGGTCGGCGCCAGCGTTCAGGGAGCGGAGACCTTCGAAAGCGGATTTCGCCGGGGCGCGTTGGAGGAACGTGACGTAAAGTCTGGCGGGGTCGAGGCCTTTTTCTTTGAGGAATGGATTGCCCGCAACAACTTTCGCGAATTCGGCGGCAGTCCTTACGATGACGGAAACTGGGAGGCGGGTTTCGCCGGCAAGTTTGCGTTCGAGGGTTTCTGTCCAGTGCGCGGCGGTCGCTTGCGCTTCAAACACGATGTTGCCGCTCTGAAGGAGCGTTCTGGCGTTCTTCAGTTTGAGCTCTGCGCACAATTCGCGCAGGCGATCCATCTTGAGGATGTTCTTGCCGACGTTTACGCCGCGAAGCAGGGCGATGTAGATGGGCATGATGTTTTCTCCGCCAGCATTGGCAAGAACCTCTGAAAATCCTATACACTAACCGGTTAAATTCTGGGACTTAATCATTTACCAACCCCTGCGGATCCGGACGAGCGATCACGAATGCCGAAGGAAAAGAGCTCGAGAAACCCTACATTGACGCAATCTCGATCCGAGATTCGCAGCCTGAAACATGACGTGAGAAAGCTTCTCAAGTTCGGAACTGAATTGGAATTTATGCAGTTTTTGCGCGGGATCGGGATAAAAGACGAAGACCCCCGCTTCGGGCAGCTGGTGAAGATTTACCGCGATTTGAAGAGCGGGAAACTGTAGCCGCCAGCTTGTGCAGCTCTTTGCGCTTCGCCTTCGCCACGGCTGGGGGCAAAGAATCAAGCTGCGCCTGGATTATCCTCGCGGCCTTTTCTACGCCCTTGTCGAGCTTCGTCTTTGTCGTCGCCATTTCAGATTGAGAATAACATTAATGGTGCCTTCCAGAAAGAGACGATTGAGATGATGTCTTAGCCTAGATTTCCAGTTTGAATTCCACCAATCAAACCGTTGATGTCGAACATCATTTTTGTCGTATTCGATCCACGAGCAATTACTCCGTAATCATTCCGATCGTGGCGAGCCACGTCTCGACCAACTGAGGCCATGCCGTCGCCGGGAACCTCGTGCGCCGCAGCCCAAAGGCATGGCCGCCCTGCGCATACAGGTGCATCTCGACAGGAACCCCAGCGTTCTTTAGCGCTATGTAGTACGCCAGCGAGTCGTCAACGTTGTCCACGTGATCATCCTCGTTCTGCAGCAAAAACGTTGGCGGCGTCTGGCGGGTGACATGAATATCGGGATTCAACCCATACTCTTTGTCGGCCGGCGTCTCATGCGCCGGCTTGCGAATCACGAACTTTTTGGCGCCTTGGTCAGCGTCCCATTCCGCCGCAGAAAGCGACAGATGCCCCGGATAAATAGCCACCGCAAAATCCGGGCGGCAACTCTCATTGTCGGCGGCATCGACAGCGGGATACAAACGCTTCTCAAAATACGTGCTGATGGCTGCCGAGAGATGCCCGCCTGCCGAAAACCCAAGCACTCCAATCTTGTGCGGATCAATGTGCCACTCCGCGGCGTGGAAGCGCACCAGCCCCACCGTCCTCTGCGCGTCTTCCAACGCCATCGGTGATTCCGGATATGGCCCCGATTTCGGATACGGCCCCACATCCGTCACGCGGTATTTCAACAGCACGCAGGTGATCCCCTTGGCCGTCAGCCAATCACAGACCTCTGTGCCTTCAAGATCTATGGCCAGAATCTGATAGCCCCCGCCGGGAAATACGACTACCGCAGCGCCCGTATTCTTGCCCTCTGGCGAATAGACCGTCATCGTAGGCCGCGAGACTCGTTCCACGTACGTCCACGGCTTACCTGCAACCAGGTGATCGTTCGGTCGGGTTGTCGTCTCCTCCGGACCGGCGACCGGCTGGGGATCAGGCACCTCTCCCGGCCATATCGGCACTTGCGTATGTCCGGGCGATGGCTGCCAGGCAGCCTGCTGCGCGCACAGAACGCCACATGCAAACGCGACACAGAAAGCAAATATCAAAGGCTTCATCACAACCTCCACGGCTCATAGATATCCGAGAACATGCACGGTGCCCGAGTAGGATGACGCTCGCGGGAGGGATCCGCCAGCTCCGGCCTACGTCCCATTACTCACCTTCCGTTGCGCAAGGCCGTTTGTACGTCATACCCCTGAGAGCCGGGCTTACTTCTTCCTGGCTGCCCGTTGAGCGCGCGCTGCGGAGTTGGCCGCCACCGCGGCGCGGATGAGTTCCTTGAAGGCAGCTTCGTTGATCTTCTCCCCTTCGCGGAGGTCGATTGCACGCCGCATGTTCCCCTGCAGGCTGGAATTGAAGAGCTTCTTCGGGTCTTTGAGGGAGGCGCCGCGAAAGAAGGTGAGCTTCACGACCTGCTTGTACGATTCCCCTGTGCAGACGCCGCCGTCATGGGACCACACGGGGATTCCGGGGGATTTTGGCTTCTCCCATTTCCACTCCTCGTGGATCGCGGGGTCAGCATCGTGGATGAGCTGACGGAGATGAGCGAGGGTCTCTCCTCTCCAATTCCCCAGCTCTTGAATCCGCTTGGTGATGTTCGCTGAAGCGGCCTCGCCATTCGGACGATTTGTCGGCTTCATGCTTTCTGCGATCCTTCGTTTCGCCAGCCGAGCATCATTTTGCAATTTCCGCCGCCGTTTGTGCAATCGGAAATCAGCGATCGGCGAACAGGGGTTTAACTGGTTGTGTCGATTTGAAGAGCTCCACGTAGGTGGCTAGGAGAGAAGCGGGGGATGCGGTAGACTTTTGCGCTTATGCTGGAACTGGGATACGTGCGAGAGCATCTGGATGCGCTGGAGAAGATGGCACGCGACAGGCGCGTCACGCTGGAGCTCGCGCGATTTCGCGAGATTGACGGCGAGCGGCGGCGGCTGATTACTGCGACGGAGACGCTCAAGGCCAAGCGCAACAAAGTGAGCGAGGAGATCGCCGGACTCAAGAAGGCCGCGGAGCAATTGAAGGCGAAAGATGCGAATGCCGCGCGAGCCAAGACGGCCGAGGCGGCGCGGCTCATCGAAGAAATGAAACAAGCGGGAGAGGAAATCCAAAAGAGCGACGCACGGGTGACGGAGCTCGACGAGCGATTGAAGGAATTCCTGCTGGGGGTGCCGAACCTGCCGCACGAGTCGGTGCCGGTGGGGGCGAGCGCGGCGGAAAACGTGGAAGTGCGGCGGTGGGGCGCTCCGCCGAAATTCGATTTCGCACCCAAGCCGCACTGGGAGGTGGGCGAGGCCTGCGGGATTCTGGATCTGGCGGCAGCGGCGAAGATTGCCGGGGCGCGGTTCGCGCTTTACAAAGGGCTGGGGGCGCGCCTGGAACGGGCGCTCGCGAGCTTCATGCTCGACCTGCACACGCGCGAACACGGCTACACGGAAATTTTGCCGCCGTTCCTGGTGAATTCGGCTTCGCTGGTGGCGGACGGTAAGCTGCCGAAATTCGCGGGCGACATGTTCAAAATCGAAGGCACGGACCTGTGGCTGACTTCGACGTCGGAGACGGAGCTGACCAACCTGTATCGCGGCGAAACGCTGGAGGCGGAGGCGCTGCCGATTCGACTGTGCGCGTGGACTTCGTGTTTTCGCTCCGAGGCAGGCGCGGCGGGAAAAGATACGCGGGGAATCAAGAGGAACCACCAGTTTCAAAAGGTGGAGCTCTTCAAATTCACGCGGCCGGAAGAAAGTTACGCGGAACTGGAAACGCTTGTCGCGAATGCGGCAGCGGTGCTGCAGAAACTGGGATTGCATTACCGCGTGCTGCTGCTATCGACGGGAGACATGGGATTCGCGGCGGCAAAGACTTACGACATCGAAGTGTGGACTCCGGCGGCAGGGGAGTTCATGGAAATTTCTTCGTGCTCGAATTGCGAGGCGTTTCAGGCGCGGCGCGCGGGAATCCGGTTCAAGCCCAAGGGCGGGAAGAGCGAGTTCGTGCACACGCTCAATGGCTCAGGGCTGGCAGTGGGGCGAACGTGGATTGCGATCGTGGAAAATTACCAGCAGGCGGATGGATCCATCGTCATTCCAGAGGCGCTGGTGCCGTACATGGGCACGGACAGGATTCCGGCAGGAAAATCTTAGCCACCGAGACGCAGAGGCACGGAGAACAAACCCGCCTCAGTTGTCCGAGACGGCGATGGCATCCACGTGGAGCTGGCCATCTGCGGTGAGGTGGCCGGAGACAGTAACTTCGTGGCCGAGATCTTTCTCTTGTTTCACTCCATCCTGATTTTCAATCGCGAGAATCTTCTTGTCGGAGGTATTCACGAAGACCCAGGCGGCACCGCGATCACGAATGCACTCGATGGCGCAAGTGCGGTGAGCAGCATTCGCGCCCCGCACGCCGCAAATGCTATCGCTGATCCAACCCGTCCAGGATGAGGATTTCGTTTGCTGCGCGCGGACGGAGAGCCCGAGCGATGCCAGCAGGGTCAGAGCCAGCGCGACAACCGATAGCTTGTTCTTCATTGCATACCTCCAAGACATGCGGACCGGGGATGCGGGAGCTATCGTACTCCGGACCGAGTAGAAATTGAATGCTGCAATTCCCACCACCCCGGATCGCGGGATTGGATGCAATAGCGGAGGCTCAGGATACCGGGCCGACGAGGATTTTCGGGCCGGTGGGCTGTGACATTCCCCCGGCAGGCTCGACTGTGACGGCGAAGGCCTTGGCCGTGACGCCCTCGGGCATGGCGCCCATGAGGAAGACGCGATTGTCGTTCGCGGAAGGATGAAAGACATCGAGGCTGATAGGATTCCCCTGCGCAGGTACGAGCCAGAGCTGATAGGTTTTCTCCGCCGGAGGAGGAGGCAGAAGCATCACGCAAGCCATCATGCGCTGGCGCGAATTCAACAGCACGACGGCCTTGGCGGAAGGCATGTCCGTTGACGGCGCGAGATTCACGTTGACCGTATCGGGGGCGGCCATGAGGGCGTGAAGGTGGCTGGCTTCGTCAGACTGGGAGCGGAGCAGCGCGACGACGGAGTTCAGGTCGCCAAGCTGGCGGTTAAGACGATTGTTCGCGACCCACAAGAAAACGCTCAGGGCGGCAAGCGCAACGGCCGCTCCGCCCCAGATCATCGACCACCAGTAACCGGCTTTGGCGAATTCGCGAGAGGGGGAATCGACGCGCTTAGCGGCGCGGCTCTCGTGGATGCGCGCGAGCAGGCGGTCCCGGGCGCGAGCGGGAGGCGATAGAGCGGGAGCGGAGAGGGCGAGCAGGCCGACGCGCCCGCGGGCCTCGGCGAGTTTCGCCGCACATTCGGGACAAGCGGCTAAATGGGCTTCGATTTCGCGGCATTCGGTGCCACGGAGAGCGCCTAAGGCGTACAGATCGAAGTCGTCCGCGTGAATGGGATGGCCGTTCATACTTGCATTGCTTGCTTCAATGTCTCCATAGCGGAACGCAGTCGCGTCTTGACGGTGCCGAGCGGCTCGCCAGTTTTCTCCGCAATCTCGCTGTGCGTCATGCCCTCGAAATAAGCCAGCTCAATGGCCACACGCTGCGTCACAGGCAGACCTTCCATCGCGCGGCGAACGCGGCGCATCAGCTGCTGCTGCATGGCGCCGGACTCGAGACTTGGCGGCATCATCGCATCGGCTTCGAAGAGTTCTTCGCCTGCCGTGGGCTCTCGGCGGCGCAGGCGGGAAATCGCGCGATTGCGCGCCGCCACCAGCAGCCATCCGGCAAGCGAGCCGCGCGCGGGATTGAAATCTGCGGCTTTGCGCCAGAGCTGATAAAAAACATCCTGCAAGACTTCCTCCGCCGCCCCCGCATCGCGAAGCACGCGGGATGCGACGGAGAATACGAGTCCGCTATAGCGGTCGTAAATCTCCGCGAACGCAGTTTCATTTCCCGCGGCCACCTGTCGCATCAGTCGTTCGTCGAGAGCGGCTAGCTCCGGCCTGGATCCTTGGCTCACGTTGGCGTGGTCGCTCTGCACTAGGGGTACGCGCCGGAGCCGCGCAATGGTTTGGCAGTTTCCCGGGCGGACTTGCGGGTTACGAAGGCTTTGCCGCAGCAGAACGAAACCGCCGGGAGAGTAACCCGCAGCGCGCCTGGCGGTCAATGGGGAGACACAGGATGCTCCTGGTCCCCATGCTAAACCATTATATATAAAGCATTTAAGAACAAAATCGTCACAAGGGTGGGGGTCGGAACGCGTGCGCGAGGGGAAACTAATGTTGGCGCGACGAGCGGTTTTCATTGACACTGCTTTTCCCGGTTGACTACACTCCGGCTGCAAGAATTGGGACGCAAGTCCGCAATTCCTGAGGGAAGCGGCCGGCTTGGCGCGGCAGGTCGGAGGAGATTTCCGCCGCCCGAAAGAGCTGCGACGAATTGAACGTTCTCGGCCGTATCATAAAATTTATTCTGGTGTTCCTCGCCGGCGTCTGGCTGGTGCGCAAACTCTTCGGCTGGGTCGCCGGCGGCGCGAATCGGCGACAGGCTTCACAGACGCCTGCGAATTCGATCGCTGCAAAAACCCTGCATCGCGATCCCTGGTGCGGCACGTTTATCTCCGAAGAAATTTCCGTGACGGCGGAAGAGGGCGGGCAGCAATTGCACTTCTGCTCGGGATCCTGCCGGGAAAAATATTTGCAACTGCATGGAGAGGCGGCGCTCGAAATTCGAGCGTAGCCAAAGAGGAGCGAACGATGGGCATGGTAGCGAAAGCACTTCCCCAGCCGGTGCCGCGGATGACGCCGCGAGAAGAGCTGAACCCGTTCCGCATTGCGCAGATCCAGTTTGATATCTCCGCCGAACACCTGAAGCTCGACCCGGGCCTGCGCCAGGTGTTGCGCACGCCGAAGCGCGTGCTGGAAGTTTCCATCCCGACGAAAATGGACAACGGGCAGATCAAAGTCTTCACGGGATTCCGCGTGCAGCACAACATCGCGCGCGGCCCGGCGAAAGGCGGAATCCGGTATCACCCCAACGTTTCGCTCGACGAAGTGAAGGCCCTGGCCGCGTGGATGACGTGGAAAACGGCCACGGTGAATCTCCCGTATGGCGGGGGCAAGGGCGGAGTCATCTGCGACCCCAAACGCATGAGTAAGAGCGAGCTCGAGCGCATGACGCGGCGATTCACCTCCGAAATCCTGCCGATCATCGGGCCGGACCGCGATATTCCCGCGCCGGATGTTTATACGGATTCGCAGACGATGGCGTGGATCATGGACACGTACTCGATGACGACAGGCTACACATCGATGGGCGTGGTGACCGGAAAACCGATCTCGCTCGGCGGCTCGGAGGGGCGCAATGAAGCGACCGCGCGCGGATGCCTGATGGTCGCGGAAGAGGCTTGCAAGGCGAAACGCATGTCGCTGCGCGGCTCGACCGTCGCCGTTCAAGGCTTCGGCAATGCCGGAGCAATTGCCGCGCGGCTTTTCACGGAGAAGAAGGCCAAGGTCGTCGCCATCAGCGATTCCCGTGGCGGAGTATTCAATTCGCGCGGCATCGATCCGCTGAAAGCGATGCGTTATAAGGAGCGCTCCGGTACGGTGGTGGGCATGCCCGGCACTTCGCGGATTTCGAATGACGATTTGCTGACGCTGAAATGCGACATCCTGGTGCCGGCGGCGCTCGAAAACGTGATCACGCTGGCGAACGCCGATGCCATCCGCGCAAAAATCATCGCCGAAGCCGCAAACGGCCCGACGACGCCGCACGCCGATGAAGTGCTGGCGAAGAAAGGCATCATGGTGCTGCCGGATATTCTCGCCAATGCCGGCGGCGTCACGGTGAGTTACTTCGAGTGGGTGCAGGACCTGCAATCCTACTTCTGGACCGAAGACGAGGTGAACGCGAAGCTCGACGTCGTGATGCGCCGCGCGTTCCACGACGTGCACGAAACCGCGCGCAAGCATCACGTCCACATGCGGACGGGCGCGTATATTCTCGCCGTCGGCCGCGTCGCAGACGCGACGCTCGTGCGCGGCCTGTTTCCGTAGCCGCAGTTTCTTGTTCCTCCAATAAACAGAAAGCAGGTCGTGCGCCTAGCACACGCAGAATAGTTTTTTTGTGAAATTCATGTTGCGCGCGAAGGAAGAAGACGCGTACATTCTAGTTTGCCGGCGCGCTCCGCACGTCGAGTGACGCCGGCAACAGTTTCTACTGAGTGCCTTGCGCGGGGGGCACGCGAAGTTGAGCAACAACCACAACACGCACGCACCGCCAATACTTCTCACCATCGCGGGCTTCGATCCCAGCTGCGGCGCGGGAATTGCCGCCGACCTGAAAACATTTGCGGCGCACAATTGCTACGGCGTCGCCGCGGTCACGGCGCTTACGGTGCAATCCTCGCAGGGCGTGCAATCCGTGCATGCGACGCCCTCGGCTACGCTGCGCGCGCAACTCGAAGCGCTAGCGGCGGATTGCGCGATTGCCTGCGTCAAAGTCGGGATGCTCGGCAACAAAGCCAACGCGCACGTTGTGGCGGAATTTCTCGACAATCACAAATTCGCTCACGTCATTCTCGATCCGGCGACAAAATCAAGCCTGGGCGATGCCGACCTGCTCGACGCGGCGGGGATGAAGTATTTGCGTGAAGAGCTGCTCAAACGCTCGACGGTGGTGACGCCCAACATTCCCGAAGCGGAGCTGCTGACCGGAATGGAGATCAAGGACGTAGCCGGAATGAGAGTGGCGGCGCAGAAGCTGCTCGAGCTCGGGGCGCGCGCGGTGATTGTCACGGGCGGCCATCTGGAAAAACCGACGGACGTCCTCGCGGAGGGCGGCGAGGTGTTCACGTTCGGCGGCGATCACGTGAAAAGCGAAAACACGCACGGCTCGGGCTGCACGTTTTCCTCAGCCATCGCCGCGCAACTGGCCTGCGGGCAGCAATTGCAGGAAGCGATGATTCTTTCGAAGGCTTACGTCACCAAGGCCATCGAAAAATCCTACGCCATCGGCAAAGGCCCGGGCCCGCTCAACCATCTCTTCCGATTCCACCAGGAGCCGCCCGCGCGCGGAGTCCACGAAGTGCCGCAGCACGGAATGCACCCCGCCGCGGAACCCGCCGCGCATTAGTTTTTTCTCAGAGCCTACCAAACAAGCTAAATCATTGGCTGGATTCGAACGCGTGAAAGCGGCGCTCGAGTTCCCATTGCTGCTGCGCTTTTTCGCTCGAGGAAAGAAAGGTGGAGCACGTCGCAGATGGCTTTTCGGCGCCGAGCGAATCTCCCGAGCAGGCCACAACCGCGTGGGTGAAATTATCAGGCTCCCGCCAGAGACTCGCACCCGGCAAGAAATTGTGTTCGAGGCTGGTGCGCACCATTTGTTTGAGGTCCGGGTAGCGAAGGCCATAGGTTTCCACGGCGCGCACGAATTCGTGGGTCAGATCGATGCGTGAGACGCCTTCGTCGTCGGTCGAGAGCGCCACGGGAACGCCGATCATGCGGTAGAGCGGGAGCGGATGCTCCTTTCCGGCAACGCCGAGAATCACGTCGTTGCTGGTGAGATTGATTTCCACCATCACGTGCTTCGCGGCCATTTCCTTCAGCAACTGGTGCGGCCGCTCCTCGTACATCACGTCCACGCCATGGCCAATGCGCTCGGCGTGAGCCTCCTCGACAGCGAGACGAATGTGGCAGCAGAGTCCTTCGTAGGGCACCAGGCCGGGCGCCAGCTCTCCTGCATGCAGGCTGATGTGCACGCGGGGATAGACGCCGTGCAAGAAGCCGACCATGCGCATGTGCAGCGCGTAATCGGACATGGAAACGTAGCCGTCTTCGGGCATGACGAAATTAATTCCCACGACGCGCGGATCCGAGGACGCAACTTCGAAGCCCATCACGGTCTGGGCAAAGACCACTTCCTTCGGCCGGCCGCGAAGAATTTGAAACAGAAAACGGATGGTGACGCTGCAACCGGGAGATGCATCGGCTTTGCCGCAATGCTCGAGTTCACGGCGCGCGGATTCTTCGCCATCGAAAAAGGCGCGCGCCGCGGCGACGTCTTGCTGCAACCCATTCGCGAGCAAGTCCTCGCGCAGCTTGGCGAGGTCATCGTTCCACCCCAGCTGCTTCGCGATCTGCGCTGCGTGACCGATGTCGGGCGTCTCCATGATCTCCAGATACTCCTCGTTCTGGCGCGCCGCGCGCACGGCCACTTCGTCAAGCCATTCGCCGGCATGGTTATGATCCGCGCCAAATTTCCCGAAAGTATCGAAGAAGTGATCGTGCCCGCTCACTCCCGCCGAAGGCACGAAGCTGCGCATGGAAAACGCGTCAACCAGCTGGTCGTAGAGATGCTGATCCGTGAAGGCCTGCGAAGCAGGAACGCGGTACGCGCCGCAAACTGGCGGAGAAGAGGCGCTGCCTACGGTCTCCGGCCACTTAAAAGAGTACGTCGCAAGATCCACGCAGAGATTGTCTTCGGCGGCTTCGCGAATCCAGGTCTCGGCGTACACCGCGCCGCTCAGATGCATGTGCAGATCCGCGCCCTTGGGCATGCCTTCGAGCCAGTGCCGCAACTGAAGCGGATTGCCGCGCGCCGCTTCCATTCCGCGCGAGGCGCGCTCTTCGGGCGTCCCGCCTTGCGGAGTTTCGCTCTTCGCCGTCGACTGGGCGTGGGAATCCGCGCGAAGAAAAATCAACGCGACAAGAATGAGAAAAGAAAAACCGGAAACTCGCAGTTTTCGCATTTCTTTTTCCTTCTCCTCTAACCGCGAGTTTGCGAGTGTGACGCTGGCTGGCTCGCAGCCATGGAATTTTCTCGGCGAAAGACGATGCGCCCCGCGACGATCGTGGCCATGGGCGCTCCGCGAAACGCGCGCCCGTCGAAAGGCGTGTTGCGCGAGCGGCTCGCTGATTCCGCGGCGCGAAATGTCCACGCATGCTCGGCGGAAAAAATGGTCAGGTCGGCGGGCTCGCCTGCGGCAATTTTTCTTTCAAGTCCCAGCACACGTGCAGGGCCGCTGGTGAAAAGTTCCACCAGGCGCAACAGCGTCAGGCGGCCCGAGTGCACGAGTTCGCTCAAGCCCAGCGCGAGAGCCGTCTCGAAGCCGGTGATTCCGAATGTCGCGCGCTCGAATTCCACTTCCTTGCTCGCGCGATGATGCGGCGCGTGATCCGTGGCGATGGCGTCCACGGAGCCGTCGGCGAGCCCGGCGAGCAGAGCCTCGCGATCTTCGCGCGAGCCGAGCGGAGGATTCATCTTGAAGTTCGTGTCGTAGCCGGCGTCTTCATCTACGAGCGTGAAATGGTGCGGCGTGACTTCGCAGGTCACCGCGAGACCGCGCTTCTTGGCGCCGCGCACGTGATCTAGCGATTGCTTCGCGGAGAGATGTGCGATATGCAGGCGCGCTCCGGCATGAGCAGCGAGCTCGATATCGCGCGCTACGCAGATGGATTCCGATTCCGCCGGAATTCCTGGCAAACCCAGCCGCACGGAGCGAGCGCCTTCGCGCATCACGCCGCCGGCGGCGAGCGAAACGTCTTCGGCGTGTTCGATCACCGGTAAACCCAGCGGCGCGCAGTAGTCCATCACCTGGCGGGCGAGGCGCGCCGTCAAGAGCGGCTTGCCATCATCGCTCACGGCGACAATGCCGGCTTCGTGCATGGCGGCAATTTCTGCGAGCGCTTCGCCCTGGCTGGATTTCGAAGCCGCGCCAATGGGCCAGACGCGAACGCTTGCGCACGCGGCCGCGCGCTCGATGATCGAGCGCGTCACCGAAGCGTTGTCGTTCACGGGCTGCGTATTCGGCATCGCGCAAACTGCCGTGAAACCTCCGCGCGCCGCAGCGCGCGTGCCAGACTCGATGGTTTCCGAAATTTCCTGGCCCGGTTCGCGCAAATGGCAGTGAAGATCAATGAAGCCGGGCGCGACGATGAGCCCGGAAGCGTCGAAAACCTCCGCCCCGCGCGCTGCAAGAGACGCCGCGACGCGCGCGATTTTTCCGTCGTCGAGTAAGACGTCGAGTTGCGCGTCCGTGCGAGTCGCGGGATCGAGCACGCGTCCGTTCTTAATCAGCAGCACGTGTGAAATCCTTTGCGGGATGTTCTGCATCGGGCTGCGGCGCGAGGATGAGCTGAAAGAGCAGCGCCATGCGCACTGCGAGTCCATTGGTCACCTGTTCGAGCACGCAGGACTGCGGCCCATCGGCGACTTCGGGATCAATTTCGAGTCCGCGAATCATCGGACCGGGATGCAGGACGATGGCGTCCGGCTTGGCGCGGCGCAGACGCTCCGCCGTGAGCTGGTAGCGCAAGATGTATTCGTCGGCGGATAGCGCAGGCTCGTGCAGGCGTTCGGTCTGCACGCGCAAGGCGAGAACGATGTCCGCGCCCTCGAGCGCTTCTTCGATGTGCGCCGTGCGGCGAATATCTTTCGCCAGGCACTCGAGTTCGCGCGGAATCCACATTCCCGGGCCGCAAAGCGTGAGACGCGCGCCGAATTTGGCGAGGAGATGAATATTCGAGCGCGCCACGCGGCTATGCAGGATGTCGCCCAGAATCGTGACGTGCAGGTCTTCGAGGCGGCGTTTGCGATCGCGAATTGTCAGCGCGTCGAGCAGCGCCTGAGTGGGATGCTCGTGCCAGCCGTCCCCTGCGTTGATCACCGGGACTTCAAAATGCCGCGCGACGAAATCCGCGGCGCCCGAAGCGCTGTGGCGCATCACGATGGCGTCCGGCTTCATGGCTTCGAGCGTTCGCACGGTATCGAGCAGCGATTCGCCCTTGCGCAAGCTCGAGCTTTCGGCTTGCAGGTTCATCGTGTCCGCGCCGAGGCGCGATGCCGCCGTTGCGAAGCTGATGCGCGTGCGCGTGGAAGGCTCGAAGAAGGCAAGCAACACGGTCTTGCCGCGCAGCGTGGCCAGTTTTTTCAGCGGATTCTTTTGAAATTCCTGGAAGGGGCGCGCCTGCTCGAGAATGAAAAGAATTTGCTCCGCACTGAGTGGCTCAATGCCCAGCAGATGGCGCAATCGCGGTTGCACGATCTTCCTTTGGCCGTGAGCCTCCCGTTCCCCGGACGCGGTTTCAGGGAACGCGTTCGACCAGCATAACTCGCTCTTCGCCGTCAATTTCGCGGAGCCTCACTTCGATGATTTCTGTATCCGATGTCTGGATATTTTTTCCCACGAAGCTCGCTTCGATGGGTAATTCGCGGTGCCCGCGGTCGATCAGCACGCACAGCCGGACGCTCTTCGGGCGGCCGAGATCGAAAAGCCCGTTCATTGCCGCGCGCACGGTGCGCCCCGTGTAAAGTACGTCGTCCACCAGAATCAGGTTTCGCTCATCCACGGAGAACGGAATGTCCGTGGATTGCACGATAGGATGCGCGGCGACGGTTGAAAGATCGTCGCGATAAAGCGTGATATCCAGCACGCCCACTGGAACGCTTATTTGCAAAAATTGCAAAATCGCAGCGGCCAGCCGCTGCGCCAGCGGGACTCCGCGACGGCGCACGCCGATGAGCGCGAGATCTTTCGCTCCCGAAGTGCGCTCGACAATTTCATGCGCCAGCCGCCCGAGCGTTCGGGCGATCTCTTCGGCGGAGAGCAGTTGCCTTTTTTCTTCCACGTGCATCGGGCCGACATCGTAACACACCGGACGTTTGTCGCGGGAGAGCGCCGCCTGTGGAAAGCTCGCACGTTTTTCTTTTGCCTCCCGCGCAACCGTGCTAGACTTTGCGTCCGGTGAGCGCGCCCAAGCCCCAGTCCCCGTCAGGGCGGCCCGTGGAAGTTGACCTTAGCGTTGGTGTCGGTTCTCTCCAGTTAAGCAACCCCGTCATCGCCGCCAGCGGAACTTTTGGCTACGGAATCGAGTTTGCGCACCTCGTGAATCTCGACCGTCTGGGAGGCATCGTCGTCAAGGGACTCTCCGCACAGCCGATGGATGGCGCGCCAGCTCCCCGCCTCTGCGAGACCCCCTCCGGAATGATGAACGCCGTCGGTCTGCAAAATGTGGGCGTTCGTGCCTTCGTGGCGGAAAAGCTTCCACTTCTCCGTCGGTTTCACACGCAAATCTTTGCCAACGTCTTCGGGCGTACTATCGCCGAGTATATCGAGGTGATTCGCGTTCTCGAGGACGCCGAAGGCCTGGCCGGGTATGAGCTGAACATTTCCTGTCCTAACGTCGAGAAGGGCGGGGCCGAATTCTCCGCCGATCCAGCCTCGGTGGCGTCCGTGGTCACGGCAGCCCGAAAAGCCTCCCGCAGACCGCTTTGGGTCAAACTTGCACCCTATGTGGGTGGAATCCTGCCGATTGCCCGCTCAGCAGAGGAATCGGGCGCGGACGCCCTCATTGTCGCGAACACCTACCCAGCACTGTGTATAAATATACACACTCGGAAGTCCCAACTTGCGAGTACCGGAGGTGGATTGTCCGGGCCCGCCATACGCCCTATAACTATGCGCATGGTCTATGAGGTCAGCCAAGCGGTTCGTATCCCGGTCATCGGACTGGGAGGCATTGAAAAGCCAGAGGATATCATGGAGTACCTCCTGGCTGGTGCCTCCGCAGTCGAGGTCGGTACGGCCCATTTTGTTGATCCCAGAGCCTCAGAGCAAATGGTCGACGGTCTTTCGAAGCTCTGCTTGCATGAGAAGGTCAATAAAATCAGCGCTTTGCGAGGTGTTTTTCCGCAAAATAATCGTTGCTTCGCGAGCGCTTAGAGGGGTAAAATATCATGATTTTATTTGACTTACAGGAGCCTATGCATAGCAAACGATTGTTCACCTGGGCCGCCATCCGCTGGGCGTTGTTGATGTTTGTGATCACTCCAGTGCTACGGGCGCCCGCGCAAGGAGGCCCTACGGGGCCGGTTGTACATGAAATCGAGGGCCTGGGAGCGCCTGCCGCGTCGCTGGCTAACCCTAATCCCTACCTGCACCCACGGCCGCTCAAGGTCTGGGACTGCATTTCGGGGTGGTACGGCGAGGAGTTTGACGGGGAGCGCACAGCCAACGGCGAAACCTACGACATGTACGCCCCAACCGCCGCACACCCCACACTGCCTCTCGGTTCGGTAATCAGGGTTATCAACCTTTCCACGCACCGCAGCCAGGTTGTTCGAATCAACGACCGGGGCCCCTATGTCGACGGCCGCGACCTTGACGTTTCCTTCGGCGTGGCCCGCAATCTTGGGTTTGACCGCCGCGGCTTGGCACATGTCCGCGTCGAACTTCTGGAGGTGCCTTCACGCCCAGTTTCGACCCAGCCGAGCAACTGATCGTCGCGCTTGACGTTCCTTCACTCTCGAGAGCCCTTGCAATTTCCCGGACGTTGCGGGGGCGCGTGAAGATGGTAAAGGTTGGGAACCAGCTCTTCACCGCCGAGGGACCCTCGGCCGTACGCGAACTGGCAAAAATTATTCGCGGCGTCTTTCTCGACCTAAAATTCCACGATATCCCTAACTCCGTCGCCGGAGGAGTCGCCTCGGCCGCGAAGCTTCCGGGCGTGCGCCTTTTGACGCTCCACGCCACAGGCGGAGTGACTATGATGCGGGCCGCGCGCGCCGCCTTGCGCGGAGTTCGCAATCCCCCGAAATTGCTGGCGGTGACCCTGTTGACGAGCCTCGATGCGCGCGAAATGCGGCGTGTGGGGCTCGCCGGATCACTACAGCACCGTGCGGTAAGACTGGCGCGCCTCGCGCAAGAATCGGGAATGGATGGAGTTGTCACGTCGGCGCATGAAGCCCGTGCCATTCGCCGCGCCTGCGGGGAGGATTTCATCATCCTCGTTCCGGGCGTCCGACCGAGTGCAACCGCTCGCGGCGATCAGACCCGTATCGCCACCCCTGCCGAAGCGATTCGCGCCGGCGCGAATTACATCGTTGTCGGCCGGCCCATCACCGCCGCCCGCGATCCCCGCTCCGCAGCAGATTCCATTCTCCGCGAAATCGTTGTCGCCCACTCGCGCGCTTAACACGCGGCGCATTGACCCGCCTTCACCCAGTCCGCTAGCATCGCAACGCATGCCATTCTTGCGGAAACCGCGATGAAGCACGTGATCGTCGGCACGGCCGGCCACATTGACCACGGAAAATCCTCGCTCGTCGAAGCCCTCACCGGCACGCACCCCGACCGCTTGGAAGAAGAAAAACGGCGCGGCATCACCATTGATCTCGGCTTTGCATTTCTCACGCTCGATGACATCGAAATTGGCTTCGTGGACGTTCCCGGGCACGAACGATTCGTCCGCAACATGCTCGCCGGCGCGGGAGGAATCGATCTGGTGCTTCTAGTCATCGCCGCCGATGAATCCATCAAGCCGCAGACCCGCGAGCATTTCGATATTTGCCGCCTGCTCGGAATTTCTCGCGGCCTCGTAGCTCTCACGAAAGCGGATCTCGTGGATGCCGATACGCTCGGACTGGTGCGTCTGGAAGCGGAAGAGTTTCTTCGCGGCTCGTTTCTCGAAGCCGCGCCAATAGTCGCGGTCAGCGCGAAATCGGGCGCCGGACTCAGCGATTTGAAACGTGAACTCCTGCGCGTCGCGCTCGAAGCCCCAGCCCGCGACGCATCGCGGCATTTTCGCCTGCCCATCGATCGCGTGTTCGCGCAAAAGGGTTTTGGCACGGTAGTCACCGGGACGCTCGTTTCCGGATCGGTGAGCGCGGAGGACGAAGTCGAATTATTTCCCGCGCGAAAACTTGCGCGCGTGCGCGGCGTTCATTCCGGAGGCAAAGCCGTCGCGCGCGCCGTCGCGGGGCAGCGCACAGCTGTGAATCTTGCGGGCATCGAGCTCGCAGATGCCGGCCGCGGCATGGCCCTTGCTTCGCCGGGAGTCTTCGAGCCGGCGCAGCGCTTGGACGCGCGCGTCACGCTACTCACCTCCGCTCGCGCGCTTAAGAATCGCGTCCGTGCGCATTTTCATCAGGGCACGGCGGAGACCGTCGCGGAAACAATCCTCCTTGATCGGGAGGATTTGCGCCCGGGCGAATCCGCTTTCGCGCAGCTCCGCCTGAAGGAATCCGCGCTCGTTCTTCCCGGCGATCATTTTATCCTGCGGCAATTTTCTCCGGTCGTGACCATCGGCGGAGGCGTCGTCCTCGACGCGCTCGCGCCGCGCCACCGTCGCAGCGATGCGCGCGTGACTCCCTTTCTCCATGTGCTCGAGCGCGGCGGCCGGGAAGATATTCTCTCCGCTCTCGTGGAATCGGAGCCGCGCGGCCTCGATATGAGAAAAATTATCGCGCGCACTGCCTGGCTCGAAAACGAAGTCCGCGAGACAGCGACAAAACTTTCCGCCGTCGGCACATTGCGCATGATTTCCGAGGCAGGCTCCCCGGATTTTGTCGCTGTTTCGCGCACAGCATTCGACGAGCTCAGCCGAAGAATTCAGGAAGAAGTCAGCCACTTCCACGCAGCGAATCCCCTGCTCCCAGGAATTCCGAAGGAAGATCTTCGCTGCCGCGTGGCGCCCGGCGCGCGGCCCGAAGTGTTTCGCGCGACGTTCGGTGAATTGACCGCGGCGGGCTCCCTCGCGATTTCAGGCGATTTGGTAAAACTCGCCGGACGCGAGATCGCGCTTCTTCCCGAGGAGGCCCGCGCGAAGGAACAGATCGAGCGCGAATTCGAACGCGCCAGCCTCGCCGTTCCGCGCTTCGAGGAAGTTCTCGGCAAGCTCGCCATCGAGGCTGCGCGCGCGCAGAAAATATTTCAAATTCTCTTGCGCGAGAAATCGCTCGTCAAAGTCACGCCCGAGCTTGTGTTTCACCGCTCGGCCGTGGAGCGCCTGCGTTCGCTCATCGCTGATTACAAGAATCGCCGCGGCGAAAAAATCTCCGTGGCCGCATTCAAAGAGCTGACCGGCGTAAGCCGCAAATATGCCATTCCCTTGCTCGAATTCCTCGATAGGCAGGGCGTAACGCGCCGCGCGGGTGATGAGCATGTTATACTCTGACCAGTGAGTCTTGCGCGGGGCACGTTCTGGAAGGGGCGGCGCTAAAGGCTCATGCTGCAAAGTGAGGATTTATGGAATTCAGTTGGCCGCATCTATTAATTTTGCTTCTCGTGGTGGTAATTCTTTTTGGCGGCAAGAAAATTCCTGAGGTGATGCGCGGTCTCGGCTCCGGCGTCCGAGAATTCAGGGAAGGCATGCGCGGGGATCAGTCGAGCCAGACGAATTCCACGCCCACGTCAACATCCTCTCCTGCGCCTACCAGCCAGCCGACCACCCCGGAGAAAAAGTAACCACCGACCTTCATTTTTTGGCCACGAAATTCTCGGCGCTCCCGATCGCGGAGCGCCGAATTTTTATTTGCGCATTCATGCGTCAGCTATTTATGAATCCTGCCAGCCAAGCTCCTTCAGAATCACGCACAGCCGCGCGAGCGGCAATCCCACAACGTTGAAATAATTTCCTTCGACTCGTGTAACGAATCGCGCCCCGCGCCCCTGTATGGCGTACGCTCCCGCCTTGTCGAGCGGCTCGCCAGTTGCCAGATATGCATCAATTTCATCTTCTGAGAGTACCGCAAGCGTCAGCAGCGTTCTTTCTTCCGCGTGAGATTCTTTTCCGTCCGGCAGCCGCAGGACGGCCAGGCCCGTGAGCACTTCGTGCGTGCGACCTGCCAGGCGCCGAAGCATCGTGCGGGCCTCCTCTCGCGACGCGGGTTTTCCAAGAATCAGGCCGTCAATCAAGACGACAGTATCGGCGGCGATGATGATCTCAGGCCCCTGCGCGGAGCGCGCCGCGGCGCCGGCTTTCGCTCTAGCCACGCGCTGAACATAGTCGCTTGCCGTTTCGTCCGGCTGCCGCGATTCATCCACGTGCGGCGCGCGCGCTTCGAACGCCAAGCCCGCCTGGCGCAAGATTTCCGCGCGGCGCGGCGAACTCGATGCCAGAATCAGCTTCATCGCCGCCGCTTCCCGGGCGCAATCGCCATGGCCCCTTCCGCGTCTGATATGCTCCATCCGAAGAGCCGCGCGATTTGTGCTGCGTTTGCGTGAGCGTGATTTTCGAGATATTTTCTCGCCACCGCAGCGCGCGCCGCATTTTCTGTGATTTTTCGCGCTGCGACCATTTCGCGGGGAAACGCGCGGCAAACGAGCTCAAATTTTCCGGACGACCACGCGGCCGTCTCCTTTTCCGTGCCGAAATGGACAACGATCAGCAGGCGGCCAAGTTCCGTCATCGCGCGCTTGAACCGTTTATTCCCTGCGACCGTCGTCATTTTGCATTCGTGCCGCAGTTCCAAAGTGGCAAGCGGCCCGCGTCGCTCGAGCGATTCCCAGATTAAGCGGGCGTTTTCGCTGATGCGTCCCAAGCGATAGAAATTCTCGTGATCGCCAGCAGCGACAGCGGTCTTCTCAAGCGCGATCAGGCGCGGCAGCATTCCCAGCGAAATGAATGAGCCCCGCCCTCGAAAATACTTTCCGTAAAACGCGCGGCGCCGCCCGCCGAGCTCGTCCTTCCAGTTCCAGATCTTGATTGCGTACGCATCCCAATCTGCGTTCCGTTTGCGCGACGCCGCGAAGTAAAGCGACGGCAACGCGACATTTTTTAGTGGAAATAAAACGCAAAATCCGGCGGCATCAATAAATTTTCCGGCCTCGGCCAGCGTCGCAACTTTTTTCGGCCAGGCGATTTCGTGGCCAGGCAACCGCGGCATGGATTCGCTCCCTTGATTGAGGCAAAGCCGTAAAAATGGAAATCAGATGACCACGGATTCGCGGTATTCGCCGAAAACTCGGCGCATCGCATCGGATATTTCGCCGACTGTCGCGTAGGATTCAACCGCCGTGAGAATGGCGGGCATCAGGTTTTCGCTGCCCGCCGCGCGGCGCGCGACTTCCGCGAGTGCCGCCTTCGCCTTCTCGGCGTTGCGACGCGCACGCAGAGCCACGAGGCGCGCGACTTGCGCGCGCTCGATATCCGGATCCATGCGCAGCGTCGGAATCGGTTTTTCTTCCTCGCCCGTGAAACGGTTCACTCCCACGACGACCTGCTCTCCGCTCTCCACCGCCCGCTGGTATTCGTATGCCGACTTTTGAATTTCCTGCTGGATGTAGCCGGTCTCGATGGCGCGCAGCATTCCGCCCAGCGCGTCAATCTTCGCGATGTACTCGCGTGCGCCGGATTCGATCTCATTCGTCAACTTCTCGATGGCGTAAGCGCCGCCGGTAGGGTCGATGGTGTTCGCCACTCCCGTTTCGTGGAGAATCACTTGCTGCGTGCGCAGCGCGAGAAGCGCGGCCTCTTCGGTCGGGAGTGCGAGCGCTTCGTCGAGTCCATTGGCATGAAGTGACTGGCATCCGCCGAGCACGGCGGCCAGCGCCTGAATTGCCACGCGCACCAGATTGTTTTCCGGTTGTTGCGCCGCAAGGGCCGAGCCAGCCGTCTGCGCGTGAAAGCGCAGCATCATCGAGCGCGCATCGCGCGCGCCGAAGCGCTCGCGCATCGTCCGCGCCCACAGTCGACGTGCCGCGCGAAACTTCGCAATCTGCGCCAGAAACTCGTTGTGCGAGTTGAAAAAAAACGAGAGCTGCGGGGCGAATTCATCCACGGGAAGCCCAGCCGCCACCGCCGCTTCGACGTAAGCGATTCCGTCGGCGAGCGTGAACGCCACTTCCTGCACTTCGGTCGAGCCCGCTTCGCGGATGTGGTATCCGGAAATGGAAATCGGATTCCAGTTGGGAAGTTCAGCGCGGCACCAAGCAAAGATGTCCGTGACGATGCGCATCGCCGGGCGCGGCGGATAGATGTACGTTCCGCGCGCGGCGTATTCCTTCAAAATATCGTTTTGTACCGTACCGGAAAGTCTGCGCAGGTTCGCGCCCTGCTGCTTGGCCACCGCCACGTAGAGCGCCAGCAGAATCGCCGCCGTGGAGTTGATGGTCATCGAGGTGGAAACGGTGTCGAGCGGGATGCCGTCGAAAAGCGCCTGCATGTCCTCGAGCGAATCAATCGCTACGCCCACTTTGCCGACTTCACCGCGAGCCAGGGCGTGATCGGAATCGAGGCCGATCTGCGTGGGAAGATCGAAGGCCACGGAAAGTCCCGTCTGTCCCTGCGCGAGTAGATAGCGGTAGCGCAGATTCGATTCCGCGGCGGTGCCGAACCCGGCGTACTGCCGCATCGTCCACGAACGGCCGCGGTACATCGTCGGATAAATCCCACGCGTGAAGGGAAACTGGCCGGGAAATCCCAGGTCGCGCTCCGCGTCCCAGCCGGAAAGGCTTTCAGGAGTCACCACGGCTTCGAGCGGCAGCCCCGATGTGGTGGCGCGCCGGGGTTCGGACGCGGCGGAATTGTTTAAGAGCTTATCGGACATGATTCAGCGAACGCGGCGAGCCGCGCGAAAGGAAGTGAAAGAAAACAGCGCCATCAGCATGGAGTAGAGCAGGGCCAGAGTCGCCAGCACGCGGACGTGCGTGTACGCCCAGGCGCGCCACGCGGCCATCACTCCGTAGAGCGCGAATACGCCGAACATCGCGCCTGTGACTTCGTGAAAGAGCTCCCGCGCCGCGCGCCAGAATGCGCGCCCCGTGGTCTTCGCCGATTTCCACGCCAGTCCCACGCTCATGCCATCATCTTATTACAAAGCGCTGCCTCGGGGCGCGGGTACGCCGCTGTTCCACCGGACAGGTAACATGCGCTGAGGAACAATGCGGAGAGAGACTTGTCAGGCGGGCGCGGCAGTCCTAGAATGGCGAGAGGTGGGGCGTCACAGGAGGCGAGGCCTTGCAACTGGACGATCACATGAAGCAGTTGCTGCAGGAACTGGGACACGCAATCAACGACACCGTGTCTGAATCGGAACGCATCCACGAAGCGATTGCTGGAGTGCGCGCGGCAGGATTCGACATCGTGCTGAAGCTCGACGCCACCATCGGCCTGGCGCGGCGCAGCGCCCGTGGCCGCCGCATGACCAAGGGCGACCGGCAGTTCCTGGAGTCGCTGCACATCAGCGTAGATGAGGATGCGGCGGAGAGCAGCCAAACGGAAACGCGGCTGGAGATCACGCCGCAGGACGTCCAGTTTCTCAAGTCTCTGAAGATTTCTCTCAATGAAGATCTCTAACATTCTCGCTCTCACGCTGGCGGCGTGCGCCGTCGTTTCTGCCGCACCGGTACGCGCACAGGAAACTGTGGCCGCGCCGATTGTTGCAAAGATCCTGCGCACCAAACCGAAATTTGCGCACTTCAAAGGCCAGGTGCAGTTCGTCGATTCGCTCAAGATGATTGTGAGCGACCGCAACGACAACCGCTTCGTGCGGACGTTCAGCTATTCGCCGATTCTGCAGAAGAAAGTGGACGCTATTCTTCAGCGGGGCGGCTGGCAATACGGCGACAGAGTGGATGTTGAATTCGAAACGGAATCTAGCGGCGACGTCGCTGTTGCCATTCACGGAAAACCTTCCAAACCACGCTGACAAAATTTTCCCGCCCTGAGATTTCACAATTTCTCCGTGTCGCGCTACTCTTTTGTCCAGCCGAGCGCCATGATTCGCCCGCCCGCCGTTGCCGGAAGTTTCTACCCCGCCGATGCGCAGGAGCTTGCGCGCGAAGTTGCAGAGCACGAGCCGCCCGCGGAGAAAAAACGGATAGCCATTGCCTGCATGGTCCCGCACGCGGGGTACATGTTTTCGGGCCACGTGGCCGGAGCCGTCTACGGCGCGCTCGAACTGCCGCGCAAGTTCATTCTCCTCGGACCGCGGCACTTTCCGCGCGGCGGACCGCTGGCCATCCTGAGCGAGGGCGCGTGGCGGACGCCGCTGGGCGACGCGAAAATTGATGCGGAACTGGCGCAAGAGCTGGTGCACCGGTTTCCGCTGCTGCGCGAAGACGCGCTCGCCCACAGCCGTGAACATTCGCTCGAAGTGCAGTTGCCGTTCCTGCAGCACGCGGGAGAATTTACTTTCGTCCCGGTGGTGCTGGGCACCGACCGGCTGGGAACTCTCGAAGAGCTGGGGCGCGCGGTGGCGGCGGTGATCGCGGCTCAAAAAGAACCCGTGCTGATCGTCGCGAGCAGCGACATGAACCACTACGAATCCGACAGCGTGACGCGTGCGAAGGACCGTCTCGCCCTGGACCACATTCTCGCGCTCGACGCGCGCGGACTTTTCGAAACGGTGCGGCGCGAAGAAATTTCGATGTGCGGCTACGCGCCCACGGTGGCAATGCTCACGGCGGCGCGCGAGCTGGGCGCGCAACACGCCGAGCTCGTGCGCTACGCTACCTCCGGCGACATCAACGGCGACCGCGAAAAAGTTGTCGGCTACGCCGGAATCATTCTGCACTGAAAACTTCGCCGAATTTTTTTCGGGAATTAGTGATGCCCGCCACCTCCGCTGCTGCCGTGTGGAGTCGAAGAAGAAGACGGCGCGCTGTGTGAGGGTGGCGAGCTCTCATGCGGTGGCGGTGAGCTGTGTGAGGGCGGCGCGCTCTCATGCGACGGCGGAGGCGCGGAAGGCGGAGTCTGGTGCGGCATGGGCGCGGGAGATGGATGCGGCGCTGACGGCGGAGGCGTGCTGCGTTCAGGCGGCGCCGGATGCGGCGCGGGCCGCGGCTCCGACGGAGGCGGAGCAGGGTTCGCGCGCCGCGAAGGTGCAGGAGCGGACGGCGGATTTTCCGCGGGAGACGCAACGACCGGAGGTTCGCGGCGCGTAGCAGGAGCACTTGGCGGCGTGGCGTGCGCGGGAGCGCTTGGCGGAGCAGGAGTGTTCGGCGGAGCGACCTGGGCCGGTGTTCTTGCAGGAGCCGCAGGCGCGCTGCTGTTGACGTAGCGATGCTCGTTCGGATCGTAAACAATTCCGGTGCCTGTGCCGGTGGTGCCGCGGCCGATGGGAACGAGGACCGCGGTCGTGCCCGTTGTGCCCGGCTTGGAAGCCGCAGGGGAAGGAGAAAATTCCGCGCGACGGCCGTTCCAGATGGGCGGCGCGGGCATCAGTTCCGTTTTCGATTTGTTCAATTCATCGCCGGTGAGCAGGTGATTGTGGCGCGGGTCTCCCAATTTTCCGGAACTCGAAACAATGACCGGCCAATTTCCGTGCCGCATGGGAGAAGCGGGCGGAATTCCGGATTTATTCTTGCCCGATCCCACAGGCATGGTCAGGGGCGTGGGCCTGGGCCGCCAACCGATGTTTCCGCCGCTGCGAACCCATTCGACGCGCTCGGGACACCAGTAATCGAAGTAGGCGGGGAACCACACCCATCCGCAATTTCCGAAATTTTCCCAGTAGCCGAAATGATAGGGAACCCAGCCCCACGGATCGCTGCTGATCCAGGTCAAGCCAAAGCCGGAATACGATTGCCAATAGCCATTCAAGTAAGGCGACCAGCCGCAGCCGACTCCCGCGGGCTGCCAGCCATATCCATAGCCCTCGTAATTGTTCCAGGCACCGTAAGCGGAAAGATCGGCGAGGCCGTATTCAAAAGGAGCGTTGGCATATTGCTGTGCGGTGGCGACGCCCTGCTCGAGGGCGCTTTCGCGGCCTTCAACCCAGCTATCCCAATCATCCGGAGCGGGATTCGGGGCGATGCGGTACACGGCGCCTTCGGAAGCATCGAGCGAGACGGTTCGTCCCTTCGAGACTTCTTGCTGGCCCGCGGCGGAGGTGACTTCCACGGTCCCTTTGAGGACGCTCGCGACCGAGCCGCTATCGAGCACGTCCACGCGGACCTCGCCGCGCTGGGGAATGCTGACTTGAAACTGCGGCGCATCCACGACAAACCAATCGCCGCTCTGCAGATTGGCGTAAAACGTCGCGGTGCCCTGCGAGAGATTCATTTCGGTGATGCGCCCGCCATCGGAAAGCGCGAGCTGCGTAAACGTGAGGACGCTTTTTTCCGCGAGGCGCGCGGTGGCGCCATTTTCGAATTCGATTTCGGCGCGGCCGTCGCCGGTGCCGATGGCGTCGCCTTGGCGAAGCGGCATGTTGGCGCTGGCGGCTTGCCAGCCGGAGCCGTCCGCGGGAGAGATCTGCACGTCGCCTTCGACGTAGCTGAGGCGCACGATGCGGACATAGCTATAGTCGCCGGACCGGGCTTGAACTTGATTCTGCGAATCGTCCTGCGCGAAAGCCGGGACGGCGGAGATCAACAGAATTGCCGCCAGGATTCCGATTGTTGATTTGAGGATTTTGCGGGGCTTCATGGGGCACCCCCTCTGGGCACTTCTTTCAGATATTGGACGGCTTCTGCTCTCGCCGGGTTGCGTGCATCGTTGCGCCGTGATTTCGATTCAGAACTAGAAAAACGCGAAAAGTTAACTTGCTGTTTTGTCTCGATTAGAACATTGAGGAAGTCTTTGTTTTCAAGGAGTTGCGGGAGGTCCAGTTCCTTGAGTGTTGCGGGCAGATTTTCGAGAATTTCGAGTGCCAGCGCTTCGCGGGAGGCGGAAGCGGCCGATGGCCGGAAATCGGGTGCGCGAAACGAGGGTTGAGGGGCGAACTGCGACAGACGGCGCCCGGAGAGAGAGATTCTGGTGAGGCGGCTGCGCAGCGGGTCGAGCGGATTGCGGAGATTCGAAAGACGCTGGCGGAAGAGTCCCGCGGCGAGTGCGTGACGATAGACCGAAGCGCGGTTGGGAATCTCATAGTGGCGCGTGAGAGAGACGACGCTGCGCCAGTGGATGAATTCGAATTCGATGGCTTCGCGCTGCGCGTGGCGGCAGATGCGGCAGAAGCGTTCGTGGCGCGCGAAACGGGAGGGGCGGAATTTTCTGAGCATCCACGATGGTCTCTGGCATGAAGGCTTATGGGCGTGATCGAATACTTGCGGCGGTGATTTCATTGTTGACCCCGTTGTGGTGCGTGCTCCTCGCGGGCGGCGCGGCTCCGGCCGCGCGTCCCACGGGCCACATATATATTGGCACAGATATTGTCAAGATGGTAGCGAATATTTTACGCAGGGCATCTCGGAGGCAAAAATTTGCGAATTGCACGAGATTTGAAACTCGAGGAGCGGGCCTCCGACTGAGGCAGGCTTCGTGACATGAATTAGTTTAGTGGTTTTAGTGGCTGGGCGATGTGGCGTGTTATCAGCACAGGTCAGTCGCTATCTCAAGCTATTGCGTTCGTTTCCGCTTGGTGCGAACCTGAAGTACGGGGTAATATAATTTGTTGGAGCGGCATCGCAAGTCAAAGTCCAATTGAAGACATGACGACGCCCTTGGAGCGTGCCGTGGTTCCCGCGCGTCAAACATCAATCCAAGTCGATTTTGAAAAGCCGCCGGTTGTTGAAACCTCTCTGGGGTTCTTCTTTGCGAAGATAGCAGGGTGGAGCGTACTGCACTATGGCTCCTTGTGGGAGAGATTTCGCGAGAAGTATCCTCTTTCGGAATTTCCGCCCCCCGTTTCTGAGGCGCCGTTTCATTTCGAAGTGAAGACGGATTTCTCATCACCTCTTATTAGAGCGTGCTTCGTGGACCAATCGAAGACGCAACTCGTGCAGGTTCAAAGTGATTTGTTCCTTCACAATTGGAGAAAGGCGGCGGGTGCGGCGGATTACAAACACTACAAAGAGATCCTCCCTGGGTTCATCCAGGATTGGCAGCTTTTTTGTGAGTTCTTAAAGGAACGCTCGCTTGCGAGGCCGAACGTCACGCGATGTGAAATCAGTTACTTCAATCATTTGGTCCGTGGCGTTGACTGGGAGGATCTTTCTGACCTTTCTAGGATCTTTCCTGTTTGGAGGGGATTCGAAGAAAATTCAGTATTCTCTGGCATTCAGGTCGCGGGGTTCAATGTTTCCCAAGCGCTCCCTAAGGGTCGGATTACTATGACCGTCCAACCTGGAATCCGAGCGACCGATGGAAAAGAGATTCTTCAGCTTACTTTGACGGTGTCAGTAATTCCCGCCAGTTCCGACGATCCGATCCTCTTCGCTTGTCTGGATGAATGTCATCATAATGCTGTGAAGGGTTTGCTTTATTACACGAGTAAGCAGGCACAGGAACGATGGAGGAGAAGGGTATGAACTTTATGCACACACAAGTTAGATGGCGTCCTGGACGAGAAGCAAGCCGCTATCGGCCTAAATCGACGTTGCTCTTGTGTGTGGCTCCGGCTTTAGGGGCTGCTCTTGCGCCGCAGTTTGAGAACATTGTCGAGTTTGAGAGAGCCCCATGGCTCCCCGGTGTGCTTGATGAACTGCGTGCGTTAGAGGAGAGGGGACAAAATATAGCAGGTGTTGGCGATCTTCGTGTGGAACGTGCGACGGCTGATAAGGCGCGAAGACTCTTGAGCATGGTTTCAGCCGAGCCGCTTCCGAAGCCGCAGGTAATTCCGTTTTCGGGAGGGGGCATCGCGCTAACATGGGACATCGGCGAAAAGGAAATGAACTTTTCAATGTATCCTGGACAGGAGCAGTTGGTTTTTCTGAGGACTAACGAATACGATGAAATAGCCGAAGACGGACTCCTCTCCCTCGATAATGCTGAACTCCTTTACCGCCTTCTGAACGGCTTTCTCTCCAACGAGGCGCAATGAGCCCGAATGCCCCTCCGAAACGATGCCTCGATATCGGATGATGCAGCTGTTTTGCGCGTCCTGCTCGAGGGTTGGACGACTACGAAGGGTGGTAGGTATCGCCCGGCAAGCCATGCCTTCTTCGATTCTAACCAAGAACCGTCCTTCTTTTTGGCGCTCCCTGGGGTGCTTGCAGAACTGCGAAGGCTTTTTCCGGGTCTTGAAATTGCTTCCGTGCCTGTCCGCGTAGTCAGAGAGTGTGGTCTCGCAATTGAACGACGTCCAAATGAATGCCCCGATGGCTTCAGATGTGATCCCGAAAGCCATGTAGTTATTGGACCTCCGAGACAGATCCCTCAGAATGAATATGAGAGGCTTGCGCGCGCGTTGGCCAAACATCAGCAAACAGTCATTCTGCCCCGGGACTAGAGATTGTCTTGCGTTCTAGTCGAGCGATTGGCTTCTGTCCCGTGCCAATAAAGGTGAGGTCGCTGGGACGGAAGGCAAAAGGCGGAAGAGTGGGAAGAGGATGCGGGGATCAGGGGCGCTTAGAAGATTTGGAGGACCTAGCGGGTTTCGGAGACTTGGAGCGGCGGCGGGAATATTTCAGAGCGATCATGCCCCTGGAAAAAGTTTTGTTCTCGACGAGAGAGAATTCGCGCTGGGGAAAGCCGCTGGGGAAGAGCGGAAGGCCTTCGCCGATCAAGACGGGAACGACGCCGAGGTAGAGTTCGTCCACCAGATCGGCTTTGAGGAATTCGCGGGCGAGTTCGCCGCCGCCCATGAGCCAGATGTGCTTGCCCGGGCGTTTGCGGATGCGGGAAATGAGCGCGGCGGGGGATTCGCGGGTGAACGTCATGCCATCGCGTTCGCCCGGAGGGAGCGTGCGGGACATGACATAGGCGGCCATCCCGGAGCCGAATGATTGAGCGCTGCCCATCTTGAGCACGGCGTCGAGCGTTTTGCGGCCCATGATGGCGGTATCAATGGTCGCGAAGAAAGGGCCCATGGAATAGTCCTTGGGCATGAAAAGAAAATCCACAGCGCCATCGGGGCGGGCAATGTATCCGTCGAGGCTGATGCCCAAGCCGAGGACTACTTTGCGCATGGCGGGAATGTACCCGGGCGCGCGATGGGGGACAAGAGAAAAGGCGCGTTCACTTGCCCGCGCGGATGCGTTCGGCGAGGGAGCGGGCGCGCTGGCGTGCGAGATCGAGGAATTTATCGTCGGCGGCGACTTGGTCGAGATCGGGAAGCAGGACGGCAGGTTCGGGAAGAATTTTATTGTTCAGGTGCTCATCGATGTGGCCGAGGACATCGTTGACGCCGAGGCGGTCGTAGCGCATGGTGCGCGTGAGTGTGGAAAGATCGTCCTGCTGGCGGGCGAGGCCTTCCATCAGGGACAGAAGCTGCGAGGCGGCGGTATTGGTGGTGTAGTTGAAGGCGACTTCGTGGGATTCCGCGCCCTTTTCCCAGCGAAAAGTTTTCTGACCGAGATTGGCGATGCGGCGGTGGACGTCGAGATCCTGGCCTGCGAAATCGTGGAGCTCCGCGGCGAGCGAAAAAATTCGCTGCGCGAGCGCGGCGCTGACTTGGAATTTTTCGGCGTTGGGCTCGTCGTCCATCTGGCGAAGTTCGGCGGAGCCTGAGCCGTCGGGATGGATTTTGATTTCCGTAAATTCCGGAAAACTGGATTTGAAGATTTTGCGGTAGGTGATGGCTTCCGCGCCCGAGGCAGTTTGCGGAGCGGGGCGGCGGGCGAAAGGCGGAGAGAGACTCGCGCAAACGAGCGCGGCGACAAAAAACAGGGCGAAGCGGCGAATCATCGCGTATGTAGGACGCTTGCGGCGCGAGAACGGGTGCGCTCGGAAGAAGGGACGGGGCGCGGCGGGGAGGCGGGCGCCAGGGCGCGGGCCATGCGTTCGCGCGCCTCGGTACATTGCGCGTGGCAGAGCGCGACGGCGAGGGCGTCGGCAATGTCCGCGGGTTCGGGAGGCTCGCGCATTCCGAGAAGCGTGCGCACCATGTGCTGCATTTGCTCTTTGGAGGCCGCGCCGTAGCCAGCGACGCTGGCTTTCACTTCGCGCGGCGAATAACTGTGCGCCGGGACGCTGGCTTGCGCGGCGGCGAGGAGAACGACGCCGCGAACTTCGGCGAGGCGCAAGGCGGTGCGGGCGTTGAGCGCGGTGAAAACGGATTCGACGGCGACGGCATCGGGAGAAAATTTCGCGACGAGACGCGCGACCGCTTCGTGAATTTCACGGATGCGCGTGGCGAAGCTGGCTTTGCGCGGAAAGTGCAGCGGCTCGGAATGAAGAAATTTCGCGGGCGCGCCGCTTACGGCGGAGACTTCGATGACACCGAAGCCGGTGGTGCCCGCGAGCGCCGGATCCACGCCGAGGATGCGCAGCGCACGGCGCGGCGAGACGGGAGCCGGCGGCCGAGAATTCTTGTGAGCGGGGAGAGTCATCGCGCGGGCACAAGTGTACGTTCGCGGGAAAACGGAGGGGTAGTGTTTTTTCGCGCTGCGCCCCGATTGAGTTACACCGGGACGAGGGAAGGAAACTAGCTGGCCACGGCGGCCTGGAGTTCCCTCTCATCGATATCGAAATTGGCGTACACGTGCTGGACGTCGTCGTGCTCTTCGAGGGCTTCGATCAAGCGGAGCATCTGCTGGGCGTGCGCGCCGGTGAGCTTGACGTAATTCTGCGGGACCCAGGCGACTTCGGCGGTTTCGGGCTTGACGCCGGCGGCGACCAGGGCGTCGCGGACTTTTTCGCAGGCTTCCGGCGGAGTGAGAATCTGCCAAGCGGAGCCATCGTCGCGAACGTCTTCAGCGCCCGCATCGAGAACGATGTCGAGGAGCTTGTCTTCGGCGGCGTGCTCCTTGAGGACGGTGATCTCGCCTTTGCGATGGAACATCCAGCCGACGGCGCCGGATTCGGCCATGTTGCCGCCGTGCTTGGACATCACGTGGCGAAGTTCGCCGACCGAACGGTTGCGATTGCTGGTGACCACGGAAACCAGCATGCCCACGCCTCCGGGGCCGTAGCCTTCGAAGATGGCTTCTTCGAGCGTCTCGCCTTCGAGTTGGCCCGAACCACGGGCGATGGCGCGATCGATATTGTCGTTGGGCATGTTCTCGTTCTTCGCGGCGAGAACGGCTGTGCGCAGGCGCGGATTGGAATCGGGATCGGCTCCGCCGCGCGCGGCGATGGTGAGTTCGCGGATGATTTTCGTGAAAGCTTTGCCGCGGCGAGCGTCAGTGGCAGCTTTCTTGTGCTTGATGGTGGCCCATTTCGAATGACCGGACATGCGGATTTCCTCTTACGGGTGAAATGCAGGAGCAGGACGATGCCCGTGCTGCGCTAGTCTAGCACACGCGAGTTGCAAACGAGAATCCTACATTTTTGGCGCAGCTGCAGAGGCGTTGAGGCCGATCCCGCCCGCGCCCACCGGCGCCACAATCTCGTACGGCCCGAGTTTGCTTCCCGCGTTCAGGCTCATTGTTTTTTCAGCCCTTCCGTCCAATTCGCGACCACATTCAAAGGCAGTGAATTCGTATCGGGCGCCAGCTCGCCGATAAACCTCCCGCCTGCCTTTCCCTCCACATCGAAAATTGAACCCAGGCCCCTGTTTGCAAACGGTGAATGGAACAACGTCCGAATCCTCGTGACGACGAAACTTCCGTCAGTTGCTTCGATGGAGGCGGCCCCTAGGTTTCCGTTTTGCCACAAAATGCGAAGCTCCTTCCCATCGGCAGACCAGCTGTGACTATCCACCGCCAGAGAGCCAACTTGCCATTTTCCCGCGCCGCTCGGAAACGATGTCACAAACAATTGTTGCGGGCCGGATTCCCGCGCCATGTATGAGATCCATCTCCCATCGGGAGAGACGCGGCCATCAAAATGGTTGATATCCGTGTGGGGGAACAGCAGGAACGGCTTGCGGTCGCCGAATAATGGCAAGATCCAAATCCGCTGCGAGCCAAACTCTCCTTGGCTGAAAATGACGTAGCGTCCGTCGCGGGTACAGTCCGCGGGACCGTTATTAGTATCGGAGGAAAAAAGAACGTTTGGCTCGCCTGAGCCATCCGCGGCCTGGGAGTACAAGTTGTACTCATGCGCGCCGGAGGGAGCCGCTGTGTAAATCACCCGCTTCCCATCCGGCGACCAGACTGCGGGGTAGGCTTCACTGCCAAACGTTAGGCGCGTCCGTGCCCCGGTCTTCAAATCCCACACGTACAGCGATCGGTTTGGCCCTTCGTTTTGAAGCACTGCCGCGCGACTACCATCCGGAGACAACCTCATCGCTTCCAGATCCGCGGACCCTAGGTCCGGCACAAGATTGTGGCCGCTGCGGTCAAGCCACCGGATGGCGCCCTTCAAATCGCCTCCACCTTGGTAAACCAGAACGCCATTTTCGGATGCGGAGACCATCACCTCCCAATTTCCGCTTTCACGAAGCACCTCTACCAAAGGCACAGCGGCGGTTTCGCTCAATTTCATTTCTCTTGCGTCAAAATCCTGCGCCATCAATGTTCCGTCACGAAAGAACAGTAGTTTTCCCGAGGCAACCACCACGCTCCCATTACTCCGGAGCACGAGCTTCGATTCCCCTCCCTCCACGCTTGCCGAATAAATTGCTGTGTTTCCCTCCTTGTCGCTCAGATGGTTAGCCGCCAAGTATAAAAGGTGTTTTCCATCGGGAAGAAAATACGGCCAGCGATGCGTCGTGTGCAGCGAGCGATCCATCTGTGTGACTGCGGAAGCTTTGCCCCCTGTGGCCGGCACTCGATAAATCACGTCGAACACGTCCGGCGTAAAAAGTATCGTGTCCCCCGCCCATGTCCCTCCGCGGCCATCGGCGGCCGGAGTCAGAATCGTCGGTGGTCCGCCTGAGAGGTCCACTCTCTTCAGTTGTCCATCCGCAAAAAAACCAATGGATTGCCCATCGGAAGACCAGAAGGGAAACTTGCCTCCGTCCGTTCCGGTAAGAGGCCGGGCCGCCCCGCCGCTCAAGCTTCGCACGAAAAGCATCTGCTTGCCCTCGACGGCCCCGACGAAAACCAGATTTCGGCCGTCGCGTGAAATCGCCGGAGCGCCTCCCGAATCCCCCATCGTCACCACAGTTACGTTCGGCGACGGCGCGAGGATCGCGCTCACCACCGGCGCCGGAGCCGCCGGTCGCGTAACCAGAAGTCTCGTCGCCACGCCAACGGAAACAGCGGCCACCACCCCGAGTGCATAAGCCAGCCAGCGGCTCGCTGCAATCCTCTTCGAAGGTGCTCCGGCCATTGCCGCGGCGCTGGTTGTCGAGATGCCCGAGAGCGATTCCAGATCAAACGCCACGTCGCGCGCCGACTGAAATCGCTCCGCCGGATTCTTCTCCAGGCAGTGCCGCACGATCCTCTCAACAGCCGCCGGTATTTTCTTTCCTTCCCCCGCTAGCTCTGGCGGCTCGTCATTCAGAATCGCCGCCATCGTCTCCGCTGAGGATTCCCTTCGGAACGCGCGCTCGCCCGAAAGCATTTCGTAGAGAATCGTCCCCAACGCGAAAATATCCGTGCGCGCGTCGGCCGGCTTCCCGCGCACTTGTTCCGGAGACATGTACCCCATCGTTCCCAGTACCACTCCCGATTCCGTGTGCGCCGCATCCTCAAGCGTCCGCGTCGGCGACTGCGAATCGCTCAGATCCACACCCTCGCTGCGCGTCAGTTTCGCCAGCCCGAAATCCAGAATTTTCACGCGACCGTCGCTGGTCAAAAAAATGTTCGCCGGTTTCAAATCGCGGTGAATGATGCCCTTTTCGTGCGCCGCCGCTATCCCCCGCGCCGCTTGAATCGAAATATCGAGGCCCTTTCGCAGCGCCAGTGCACCGCCTTGCAATCTTTCTCGCAGCGTCTCGCCCTCGAGGAGCTCCGTCACCAAAAACGGCGCGCCCCCGTGTGTCCCGATATCGTGGATTGCGAGAATATTCGGATGGTTGAGCGAGCCCACTGCCCGCGCCTCTTGCTCGAATCGCCGCAGCCTATCCACGTCCGTCGCAAACGCCGCGGGCAGCACCTTCACCGCCACATCGCGCCCCAGCCGCGTATCTCGCGCGCGGTACACCTCTCCCATCCCGCCCGCGCCAAGAGGCGATTGAATCTCGTAGGGACCCAATTTTGTGCCCGAAGTAAGCGTCATTGCGTAACGGATTATACAGATTCAGACAGCCGACTGGGCAGAACGCTGTTGCCCTTGGAGGTCTTACATGATGGGCCGCTTGGATGCGGCGGTTCTGTGCTTGACATTCTGTTTAATTGTTTGAGAATGGCAGATACTGACTGACAAACAGTTTGCGCACGTCCCCGGGAGGAAGCATGGGGCCACTCATTCGTTCTTTTACTTTCGTTGTGGCGGGGATGTTTCTAGGAGCACCCCTCGCCGCAGGACAGAATTCCGCCGGGCCGAGCGCTGATCCCAGCTACCAGCAGCTGCGGAATATCGGGCTCAGCGGGGAATCGGTGAGCGTCCACGAGCTGGAGCTCAAGCGGGACGCCGCAACATTTCATCTTCACACTGGGACGGTGTGTTTCGTCGCGCCGGTACAGGGCAAGGTCACCGGCGCGGTATTTGCCGGTGAAGGGACGATGTCCCTCGATCCACCGGTGGAAAGCGAGCGCCGAAGCCTCAAACTGCTAACCAAGTCAGATGAATTCGTGGAGAGCTTCAGCCATCTGGTGCTGCGCTTTACGGATGCGACGTATGACGAAATCAAGAAGACAGGGACGGGGACGCAAGGCAGCTGCGATGCCGGACTATTAAATGACAGCCAGAATGCCATGCGCCACAAGCTCCACTACAACCTGAGCGCGCGGATACTGGAAGACGTACTGAGGCCGGAGCCGGGTGGTTTGTTTCTGGCGTTCGTTCACGGCAAACACTACAACGACAAAATGCTATTCGTCATCGATCCCAACGGGACCCCTGATGCCGCGCCGGATGAAGTGGAATTGATGACCTATGATGAGAACAAGTCCGGGGTGTGGGCGGCGTTTCGGCTTTCGAGCGAGTCCAGGACGAGGCTGGGAGCCGCAGCGAGAGCCTCGCGCATCCATATCTCGCACCAAGACCTCGATACCACCATCGAGGGGAGCGCGAAGCTCACGGGCAAGGTCAAGACCACTTTCGTCGCGCTATCGCCCGGAATGCGCGTGGTGCCGTTCGATCTGTTCCCCACGTTGCGCGTGCAAAGCGTGACGGGGAACGATGGCCAGCCACTGGCGTTTATTCAGGAGGACAAAAACGACGACTCTGATTTTTGCGTGATCTTGCCTAAGGCCCTCTCACAGGGTGAGGAGTACACGCTCACGACAACGTATGAGGGCAAGGGTGCGATCGCCAACGAGGGAAATGGCAACTATTACCCGATCGCCCGGGAAGACTGGTATCCGAGCAATGCGCGCGCGCGTTTAGGTGACTACACAAACTTCGACATGATTTTTCGCATTCCCAAAGGAATGAAGATGGCGGCGACGGGCAGCCTGCTCGGGGAAAAGGTGGAAAGCGGCCAAAGCGTCACAACGTGGAAGAGCGACATCGCGCAGCCAGTGGCGGGATTCCAATTCGGAAGAATGAAAGAACAGGACGCGAAATTGACTTCGCCGGATTTCCTGGTGGCGGCGTACGCCAATGATGCGCCTCCGGATTGGGCCTCGCAACTGCAGGGTGGGACAATGGGTACGCTGAGCACGGTCAGTATGATGATAGTTCCCCTCTCGGAAGCGCAGTATGCGATCCAACTTTACAGCACATACTTTGGCCCCTTGCCATTCAAGCGGCTTTCCATGACGCAACAAACGGCGTGCAACTACGGGCAATCTTGGCCGGGCCTGGTGTGGCTCCCGATTTGCTCGTTTTATGATTCGTACGTCCGCCACCAGCTGGGACTGGACTGGGGAGACCGGGGCTACTGGGATGTGGTGACACCGCACGAAGTTGCCCACCAATGGTGGGGGCAACTGGTGGGATTCAATTCCTACCGCGACCAGTGGATGAGTGAAGGATTCGCCGATTTTTCCGCTTCGCTGTTTCTGCAGAGCGCGTATGGAAAAGAGAGCCAGAAGAAGTACATGAAATTCCTGAACGACGAGCGCGAAATCATGATCCAAAAAAACCGGGATGGCTTTCGGGCCATCGACGTGGGGCCGCTCACGATGGGGTATCGGCTGAACAACAGCAAGGCCGGGTTCAACATCGCGCGCGACCTTATTTATCCCAAGGGCGCCTATATCCTGCACATGATTCGCATGATGATGTGGAGTTCACGAACGGGCGACCAGCATTTCAAGGAAACCATGCAGGATTTCGTGAAGACATACGCCGGAGGCGTCGCCACCACCGAGGATTTCAAGGCCACCATCGAGAAGCACATGACGCCGGAGATGAACGTACGCGGCGACGGGAAAATGGACTGGTTTTTCAACGAGTATGTGTACGGCACGGCGCTTCCTACTTATGTTTTCGAGGGGAATTTTGAGAAAGGACCTGCGGGTGAAGTAATCTTCGATTACAAGCTGACGCAGTCAGGCGTTGATGAGAAGTTTGCCATGCTGGTGCCCGTGTACCTGGAACTTACCGATGGCCATGTTGTTTTCCTGGGGCGCATGCGCATCAACGGAAATAGCTCGCTCTCAGGAAAGGCCTCGCTCAAGGATCTGAAAGAGGCTCCCAAGCGCGCGATCATCAACTATTACGACGACGTCCTAGCCTCAAACTAAGACCATCAACTAGCGATCCGAAGCTGAGGACGGAAGCGCGGCGTGCGCAGAGGGAAAGCGCTGCGCGAGCCAAGCGCGAACTTCTTCGGGATGGAAATGAAACGGGCCGAGGCCGCTCTTGTAAACGATTTTTCCCGATTCATCGATCACGTAAATGCGTTCCGGCCAGCCGGCGTAGGTGCTGTCGGCGGCGTTATCCATGGCGTCAACGGCCAGGGGAATGGGGAAATGAAAACGCGACGTAAAATCATTGGCAATGGCTACGCGCTGGGCGAGGTTTTTCGGCTGCGAGTAGCAGACTTGCTCGTCGAGATTTGACTTCATCTCCCACTCGTCGGTGGGATGCGCTTCGCGAATGTAAATGGCCAGGAACGTGGCGCGATCGTGGAAGTCTTTGTACATCTCGGCAAGGTAGCCCACCTTGCGGCGAAAGGGCGGTCAAGTGTAACTTCCGAGGATGAGAACGAGCGGGCGTCCGCCGATGGAATCGCGCAAGCGGACCGGCGTGCTACCGTCGAGCGCGACCAGGCGGACGTCGGGGGCGGAATCGCCGACCTGCAAATCTCCTCGATGCCAGTGCGGCAGGGCGTAACGCAGGAAACCGTAAGCGTCGCGCGGGCTGCCCATCATGTAGGAGAGAAAGCCGAAGGCAGCGATAAGCAAAACAAGCACGCCGACTAGAATTTTCTTCCACATAGTAATTTGAAATGCGCCGCAGCGACCATCTGCGATCGAGATTGACGATCGGGCCGCGTGAATTCGCCCTATTCATACGCGAGCGCTGGCGGAAGGTCAACTCCGGAAACCCCTCGCGGCGCGGCACGCCAGCGCAAGCCACCGGAAAGGCGGGAGGGAATGTCATATTGTGTAAACAGCCCGCCGCGAGGCTAGATTTTGCTTAGGGAAAATGCTACAAAACGAGCGGGACTCGCAGGCTCCTCTCATGCCGGAAAATTGCAGTGCGCCCGGGTGCAAGCTCGAGATACCGTCCGAACTCGAGACAGAGCACCTGTGCCTGCTGCACTTCACGCTATATCTGGAGCAGGATTGCGGGCAGATGCGGCGGGAAACGGCGCTGGGGCTCGCCGGGCGCGAGCGGCGCGAAGAGATGATTCACAGTGTTGTTGAGCGCGGAGAAAAACTCGCGCGCGTGGCTACCAGCGGAATCCGCCTGAGCGATGAAATCAAAGCGCGGGTGCTGAGCACGTTCCTGACGCTGATGAATTTCCGGGAAAATTTCGATCGCTCCGCAGCGCGACCTCCTATCGTGAATCGCACGGCGCGGTAGTTCCCTGCCTTCACTTCCGAAACTTTTCCAAAACGTTTGCAATTCAGGTGTTGAAGCGCCAGAGCGGCGGTGATAATTTTTCGCGCGCTGGATAATAGTGAAGGCGCTTCACGGGCGCTTGCAAGACGCGTCGACACGGAGATGAAGAAGGGTTCCAAGGACAATCCGCGGCTGGCACGGCTGACGAAAATCTGTCTGGCGTTGCCGGAGACTGCGCGGCGATGCAGCGGGTCGCACGCGGCGTTCCTGGTGCGGGAGAGAACCTTCGCGTATTTCCTCAATGACCATCACGGCGACGGCATCGTTTCCGTTTGCGCCAAGGCGCTTCCCGGCGACAACACGGCGCTCGCCGCAACGAATCCCGAGCGATTTTATCTGCCCGCTTACATCGGGCCGCGAGGCTGGATCGCGCTGCGGTTGGATGTGGGCGAAATTGATTGGGAAGAAGTCGCGGAGCTGGTCGGCGGAAGCTACCTGCTCGTCGCGCCCAAACGCCTCGCCGCGCTCGTGCATCTGCCTTCCGACCGTACTCGCGGCAGTTGAACACTCTACTTCACCGCAACAGTCCCGGTTTTCAAAATCGGGCTCCAGCGAGCCTGTGCTAACCTGATTATGATTTCAAATTGAGGATGAGATGCCCGGCCAGGATGGAGATCGTGAAACTTCTTCGCGCGGGAGTGCTCGTAGGTGTCGCGCTGCTCGCGTATGCGGCGCACGCGCAGGAGCTTGCGCTCCAGGGACGCACCGTCGAATCCATCCGCGTCGTTGATTCTTCCACCGGCCGAGAGCTCGCGAAACCTCTCCCCAAACTTCCCCTCGAACCGGGAAAACCCTTCGACATAGCCGAGGAGCGCGAAAGCCTGCGGGAACTTTACCGCATGGGCGACTTCGCCGACATTCGCGCGCAAGCGGAAGAGGGCCCGGGCGGCCTGCGCATTGCATTCCTGGTGCAGCGAAATTTTTACAACGGCATCGTGCGCGTGGAGGGCTTGCGGCCTCCGCCCAACGAATCGCTGGCGCTTGCCGCGCTGCGACTGCCGCTGGGCGAGCCGTTTCGCAAGAGCGCGCTAGATGAGTCTCTGGCGCGGCTGCGCAACACGCTACGCGACGACGGTTTTTACCAGGCCAAGCTCGAGCCGCAGCTTCACCCACACGAGGACACGCGCCAGATGGACTTGACGGTGCGCGTGACGCCCGGGCCGCGCGCGCGCATGGGGAAAATCGTCTTCCAGAACCAGACCACGATTCCTACCGAAGAACTGCTCGACAAATCCAAGCTCGAATCCGGCGACGCCATTACTTTCAATCGCCTGGAACGCTCCACGGACCGGCTGCGGAAATATCTCGTCGGCAAGGAGCACCTGAGCGCGCGCGCGGTGCTGCGTCGCGGCGACTACGACGCGCAGACGAATAGCGTGCCGCTCACACTCGAAGTGACCGCCGGGCCACGCGTCCGCGCCGTGGTGACCGGAGCGAAATTCAGCGGCTCGAAGCTGAAAAAGCTTTTGCCGATGTACGCCGAAGGCGCGGTGGATGAAGACCTCCTCGAAGAAGGCCGCCGCAACCTGCGCGATTCCCTGCAGCGCGACGGATATTTCGACGCCACGGTGGACTACGCCACGACGCCGGCGGATGAAAAGACCGGCGAAGAAGTGATCACCTACACGATCAACCGGGGTCCGAAGCACCGCGTCGAGGGCGTCGCTTTCGACGGCAATCATTATTTCGGTAGCGAACTGCTGGAAGAGCGGATAGCGATTCAAGCCAAGTCCTTCGCTTCGCCCGGGCGCTTCAGCCAGCAACTCCTCCAAGGCGACGTGGATTCCATCCGCGCGCTCTACGTAAACAACGGATTCGAGCAGGCACAGGTCACTCCGGAAGTGAAAGACGATCACTCCGGAAAAATCGGCAAGACGGTCGTGCGCTTTCACATCGTCGAAGGGGCGCAGACGCGCGTGGCCGAACTGCACCTGGAAGGAAACGGCGCGATCGGCGATAACGAGCTGCTCTCCGTCGTCGGCTCGACGGCAGGGCAGCCCTATTCGGATGCAAACGTGGCCAGCGATCGCGACAATATCCTGGCGGTCTATTTCAACAGGGGATTTCCTGCGGCAACATTCGAATCCGAAGCCACTCCCGCAGCGGCGCCCAACCGCATGATGCTGGTGTATCACATCCACGAAGGCACGCCGGTGCGCGTGAGCCGTGTGCTCCTGACCGGAAATGAATACACTCGCCGGGGAATCATCCAAAGGCAGATCGCGGTCGGCGAGGGCCAGCCGCTCCGCGAAGGCGACGTGATCGAAACGCAGCAGCGGCTCTACAACATGGGAATTTTCAGCCGCGTGGGAGTGGCGCAGCAAAATCCGGAGGGGACGGATCCTGACAAAGCCGTGGTCGTGCAGGTGGAGGAGGGCGCGCGCTACACCGTGGCTTACGGCGGCGGCTTCGAAGTGCAGCGGCTGGGCGGATCGGGCTCGAATCCGGGACAGGGGATTTTAAGCGCCAGCCCGCGCGGCATCTTCGAGATCAGCAGGGCCAATGTCGGCGGGCGTGACCAGACGGTTTCGTTCAAGATACGCGCCAGCACGCTGCAATACCGCGCACTCGCCGCTTACGACGTACCGGATTTTTTTGCCAAGCGCAAGTTCGCCCTGCAATTCACGCTTTTCGCCGATAAGACCCGCGACATCCAGACGTTCACTTCGACGCGCTATGAAAGCTCGCTGCAACTCTCGCAGGAGCTGACGCCCACCTCGTCGCTGATCTATCGCTATTTTTACCGGCACGTGCTGGTGGATGCTTCTTCGCTCAAAATTAACCCGGAGCAGATTCCCCTATTGAGCCAGCCGACGCGAGTTTCGGGGTTCGGCGTCACGTACTTGCGCGACCGCCGCGACAGCCCCAGCGACGCTTCACGGGGCAACTTGAACTCCATCGATGTGAGCGTCGCGGACACGGGACTGGGGTCAAGCGCGGATTTCGTGCGTCTGTTTTTCCAGAATTCGACGTTCTATCACCTGAGCAAGTCGTTCGTGTTTGCGCGCTCGGTGCGCTTCGGGATCGAGGAGCCGTTCGCGAAAACCGGAGCGCTCAATATTCCGCTGCCCGAACGATTCTTCGCCGGCGGCGGGCAATCGCTGCGCGGATTCGGATTGAACCAGGCCGGACCGCGGGACACGACCACGGGGTTTCCCATCGGCGGGCTCGCTTCGCTGGTCTTCAACCAGGAGGTGCGCTTTCCGATGCGCTTGCCGTATCTTGGAAACCGCGTGGGCGGCGCGATCTTTTACGACGCGGGCAACGTTTTCAGTGACGTGAACCACGTCACGCTGCGCTGGACGCCTGCAACGCCGAAAGATCTGGAATATTTCTCGCACACGGTGGGATTCGGATTCCGCTACGCCACGCCCATCGGGCCGGTGCGGCTGGATCTGGGCTACCAGCTCAATCCGGCGCAGTTTTCGTTCTTTAACACCACGACGAACAAGCAGCAGCTTTCACGGCTTCCGCATTTTCAATTTTTCTTCAACATTGGGTCGATATTCTGATGCGCCGCGGCCTGCACATCGCGATGGCCTCCCTGCTGGCGCTCCTTTCCGCGCGCGGCGCGAAAGCGCAAACCCCTGCTGCGCCGCAGACACAGATTCCCGCGGCGGGCCAGACCATTGACGGAATCGCCGCGCGGATCGAAGACGACATCATCACCGAAAGCGAAGTGCGCGAGCTTGCAAGGTTCCAACAGCTGGTGGATGGAAAATCGCAGGCCCGCGACCAACTTATCAATGAACTGGCGGACCAGTGGATGGTCGGGTCGGAAGCCGCGAACGCGCAATTCGCGCACCCCCCTGCCGAGGAAGTGGATGCCGCCGTGGCGCGCCTCGAAAAAAAGTTCCCCTCCGCGGAAGTATTTCGCGCGCGGCTGGCGGAACTGGGCCTCGATGCCGCGGCGGTCCGCCGCATTCTCGAATCGCAGATGTACCTGGCGCGATTTCTCGATTACAAATTCCGCCCCACCACGCAGGTGGATGACGCGCAAATCGAAAAGTATTATCGCGAGGAATTCACTCCCCAGATGGAAAAAAGCGGGCAGAAAATTCCGCCGCTGGAAGCCGTATCGGACCAGATTCGGGAACTCCTGACGGTGCAGGCCATCAATCTGCGCTCCGCGCAATGGCTGACCGAGACGCGCGCGCGATTGCACATCGACGCGGCCCCGGAGGGCGCGCCATGAAGCCGGCATGGAAGCGCTGGATTCGCCGCGTTGCAATTGTCCTGCTGGTGTTTGCCGGCGCGATCGCCGTGATCGTGATGACGGGCCTTGATGAGCGCTGGGCGCGCGGCGCGGTCGTCGGCGAGATTGAGAAAATGACTGGAGCGCGAGTGGAGCTGGGCGCTTTTCATTTCCATCTGTGGGGCCTGCGCGCCGAACTGGACGCGCTCACGCTGCACGGGCGCGAAGCCGAAGGCATGCCACCGCTTTTCCACGCCGACCGCATCCGGCTAAAGTTGCGCATCGTCTCGTTCTTTGGCCGAAAAATTGCGCTCAACGAATTGGAAATCGATCGCCCCGCGGTGTTCATTCGCGTGGACGAGCAGGGCCACAGCAACGTGACTTCACCGCCGGTGCAAACAAAGAGCGCGCCCTGGCGGCAACAGCTCTTCAATCTGGAAATCGGCAAATTGCGACTCGCCGATGGAAGCCTAGAGTACAACGAAACGCGCATCCCGCTGGCGGCCGAAGGGCAGGATTTCCAGTTCCGCATGGAATACCACGCGGACGCGCCGGGCAAAGAAATTTACACCGGGGCGCTCGCGTGGAAGCAGGTCGAGCTGGCCGCGAGGCGGTATCTGCCGTTTGCTTCCGACGTGGAGATGAAATTCACGCTCGCCCGCGATTCTTTTTCACTCGATGAATTCCGCTGGAAACTGCCGCGATCGGAATTCGAAGGTCGCGCGGAGCTGGCAAGCTTTGCCCGCCCCGATTGGAGTTTCGAGTACCGCGGCCAGTTTGCACTCGGCGACCTGCGCGCAATTCTTCGCAAGCCGCGCATGCCGGAGGGCGAAGCGGAATTTTCTGGCAGCGGAACTTTCGCCGCCGGGCAACTGACCATGAGCGGAAATTACCACGCCAGCAAAATCGGCATGGGCTACCACTGGTTCCATGCGAAGGGCATGGAAAGCTCCGGCCGTTTCGAAGTGGCCCACGGGCGCCTAACAGTTCCGCAACTTCAAGCGCGAGCGTTCGGAGGAACCCTGAACGGACGGCTCGAAATGGAATTTCACAACCTGCAATTCCGGGTCGTGTCTCAGGCGCGCGGCCTCAGTCTCGCGGCAGTGCTCTCCGCGGTGGACAATGCGAATTTCCCCGTGCACACGCTGCACTGGGACGCCACGATGGAAGTGGATTCGACCACCACATGGACGGCGGATTTCAAGCACTTCCGCTCGAGCGGAGAATCGCGCTGGATTCCCGCACCAACGCCCGCAATAGGTATGATTCCCGCAGCGGCGCTCATCGAATTCGATTACTCCATGGACCATCACGGCGCGGAATTTCAGTCCAGCGAAATTACCACGCCTTCGAGCCGCATCGAATTCTCCGGCGGAATCAACGCGCTCGATTCCACGCTGGAGACGAAGTTTTCGCTACAGGATCTCCTCGTGTGGGACGACTTCATAAACATCCTGCGCGGCCGCGATGCGCAGCCCAAGAAAATATCCGGCAGCGCCAATTGGAAAGGAAGAATCCTGGGGCCGATTGCCGGACCCACGTTTTCAGGGCACGTCGTGGCTTCGGGCGTTCGGTACGATCAGTACGCGTGGGATGCGCTCGATAGCGACCTCACCTACTCTCCCGATGAATTCCGGCTCGCACACGCCCTGGTGCGGCACGGGCGCTCGACGGCTTCGCTTGATTTGCAGATGCAGTTCGACGGCGCGTGGAGCTTTCTGCCCGAGAGTCCGTGGAGCCTCGCGGTTCGCCTGAGCCGCGCGCCGCTTGACGACGTGCAGGATATCTTCGGCACTTCGTATCCCGCCCATGGGCTGCTCACCGGGGATTTCCACGCCGGAGGCACGCGCGCAAATTCGCAAGTAAGCGGAAATTTTTCACTCGATAGCGGCGACGCTTGGGGTTTTGCGGTGAGCCATTTCGGCGGCGATTTCGCTCTGGACGCCGATGCCATCCGCCTGACTCACGCGCAACTGCGCACGGATTCCGGCAGCATCAGCGGAGACCTGACGTATCACCGCGCGGCAGCCAGCGCCGAATTCAATCTCCACGGCCAGGGTATCCCTCTCTCATCTCTGGAGCGCATTCAATTCACTTCTCTGCCCATCGGTGGAACGCTCAGTTTTGATCTGCGCGGGCAAGGGCCTCTCCGCCGCCCGGCCGTGCGGGGCACGCTGCGCCTCGGCGATTTGAAAATCGGCGGCGAAGTGCTGGACACTTTCGACGCCTCCATTCAATCCGACGGCCGAAATCTGCATGTCCAGCTTGCTTCCGCGACGCCGGGAAAGCTTACGGGCCAACTCGACATCGGCCTCACGGATGACTATCCGCTGGCCGCCGACGTGAGCGTCGAGAAAATGGATTTGGACCCCTTTATCCAGCGGGGCCTGCATCTTGCCGCGCTCACCGGGCACAGCAGCGTGGACGGAAAATTCCATTTTTCTGGCCAGCTCCTGCGTCCGGAGACTCTTGAAGTGGACGCCGATCTTTCCAGCGTGAAGCTCGGCTATGAGTCCGTGGTGCTCGAGAATGCCGGTGAGATTCGATTGTCGTACCGCAAAAGCGAAGTGCGCATCGAGCAGGCGGAGCTGCGCGGCACAGACACGGACGTGCGCGTGGCGGGCTATGCGCGTTTTGCGGGCGACCGCGCCGTGAATCTCACGCTGACCGGCAGTCTCGATTTGCGCATCGTCACGGGGCTCTACCCCGATCTTGCCGCACGCGGCGTGACGCAGGCCAATGTTGCGATTGGCGGCACGCTCGATTCGCCGCGCGTCACCGGACGCCTCGGCGTATCCGACGCTTCGGTGCGCTATGGAGATTTCCCCACGGGCCTCAGCCACGTGAGCGGCGAATTCGTCTTCGACCGCGACCGCCTTCTTTTTGAAAATGTCAGCGCGGAAGCGGGCGGCGGTCCGGTAAAACTTTTCGGCACGTTCACGTACGGCCAGGGGCCGCTGCGCTACGAAATCCGGGTTGTGGCGCCGCAGTTGCGCATCCGCTATCCCGAAGGCATGAGCTGGCTCGGCGGCGGCACGCTGGTGTGGGCGGGCACCAAGAATGCCGGCTCCGTGACCGGCAGAATTCGCGTCGAGCGGCTACTCTTCGCTCCGAATGTGGACCTGGCGACGCTGATTGTCGCTTCCAAGGGCAGCGCGGGAGGTTCGGCGACCACTTCGCGCTACCTGCAAAATCTGCAGTTCGACGTCGCCGTGGATTCCGCGCCCAACGCGCGCATGGAATGGAACGGCGCGCGCGTGGAGGTGGAAGGCAGCCTGCGCCTCCGCGGCACCTGGGAACATCCCTTAGTGATCGGAAGCGTGCACCTGCTCTCCGGGGAAATGACTTTTCGCGGTACGAAATACCAGCTGGGGCGCGGCGACATTGATTTTTCGAATCCATTTCGATTCGATCCCATCCTGAACATCGAAGCGACCACCACGATCCAGCAGTACGAGATCACCCTGGACTTCACCGGGCCCGCCAGCCATCTGCAGCTCGCCTATCGCTCCGATCCGCCGCTGCCTTCAAGCGAAATCATCGCGTTGCTCGCGGTGGGCAGCACGGGAGAGGAAAATGCGCTCCGCACTTCCGGCGCACAAACGCAGGGCTACGGCGCCACCGCGCTCCTTTCCGAAGCCATCTCCAGCGAACTGGGAGGGCCCATCCAGCGGCTCTTCGGCATCAGCCGGTTTCGTGTAGACCCGTTTCTTTCCGGCACCACCACGGATCAGAACGCCGCCGCGCGCGTGACCATCGAGCAGCAGGTCACCCGCGGACTGACCATCACCTACAGCAGCAACGCCACCGCCAACCAAGAACAGGTGGTGCAGGTCGAATACTCCATTCGGCGCGGAATTTCCATCGTCGCCCTGCGCGACATCAACGGCACATTTTCGCTCGACGTCAAATTCAAGAAGCAATTCAAGTAACTCGCATGCTGCGCGCGGAGGGGTTGCGACCTCGGCACACCCGCCTGTCATTCCCGCGTTTTTGTGCTATTCTTCAAAAGCTGGCAGAATTTCGCAGTACTATCGATTTGGGAGGTACTCCATGGTTTCCCTCCGCGCGCGTGCAGGAATTTTCGGTCTCATACTAGCCGTGGCTCCCGCCGTTGGCGCGCAGACGCAAAAGATGTCCAGACAGGCGCCCGCGTCGCATGTGCGTGCTCCCCTGACCGTCAAACAGATCGTGCAGCGCGAATCCCCCGCCATCGTGGCCATCTTCAACCTGGACCAAAAGGGCGAACCGCAGGCCGCCGGGACCGGCTTCATCGTGAAGCCCGACGGCGTCATCGTGACGAACTACCACGTCATTGATGGGGCGAGCGACGCCCTCGTTAAGCTCAAGAGCGGAGAGGTGTACGACCATGTGATGGTCGTGGACGCCGACGAGCGCCGCGACGTAGCCGTCCTCAAAGTGAAAGCCATAGACCTCCCCACTGTGACTTTGGGCAATTCTGCGGCCGTCGAGCCCGGCGACGCAGCCGTGGCTATCGGCAATCCGCAGGGATTTGATTTCACCGTCTCCAACGGAATCATCAGCGCCCGCCGCGTGGATGTTCCGGGAATGGAAGGCACCGCCGTTTTTCAGATTACCGCTCCGATTTCGCATGGCTCGAGCGGCGGCCCGCTTTACAACGAAAGGGGTGAAGTTATCGGCATCACTTCCGCCGCGTGGGTAAAAGACCAATCGCAGAACATCAATTTTGCCGTGGACATCAAGTACGCGAAGTTAATGATCGACGGGCCCGTTCAAATGTCTCTCGCGCAATTGACTTCCCGGAACGCCAAGCCCGCCGAACAGCCCGCGCCTGCTCCCGCTCCCTCGCAGCCCGCGGCTACCGCGCCGTCGCAGCCGGCCTCCTCTGGCGACGAGTTCGTTTCGCATCCCGCTGGAACTTACACGGACCCGGACAACACCGCCACCGTCACCCTCGAACAGGGCTGGGTGGTGGGCAAGAGCGACAGCGGCAACAATGACGTGATCATGTACATCACCAAGGAAGGCTCCGTCTTTCAGGTGACGCGCACGACGAAATCCAGCCCCGCAGACGTGTACACCTGGGGCGCGCAGATCGTTGACCAGATCTCCACGCCGCGCAAGCCTCCTCTCGACCTCACTAATGAAGGCGCCACGGTGGACAAGCTTCATTTCGTGAAGACCAAGGACGGCGACATAGATATTTTCGTCGGCGGCATCCGCACCGAACGCAATGCCGAACTTCTGGTGATGGGCTTCGTGGACGCCAACGCTACGGACGAAGTCCGTCAGCTGCAGGAAATTGCCAGCATGTTTTTTAGCTTCAAATAGTTTCGCGCGAATTAATTCGGCGGCTTCGAGTTCTGATCCAGGGCCTGCTTCAGCTCCGGGTGTTCCTGTAGGACCTCCTGCACAGCCGCTTCCCCGGCCTGCCGGCCGTATTCGAAGCCGGCGCTCTGCGCTTCCGAGACCGCCTTTGGCAGTTTTTTCACCACCTGCTGCCCCAGCGGCGTTTCGTAAAAAGCGTTCAGGCCGCGAACCTCTTCCACTGAAAAATATTTGTCGTACACCGGAATCATCATGTTGATGAACTCCTCGGGTTTCACCTTGCCGCGAAATTTTTCGAGGAACAGCTGCGAAAATTGCTTTTCCGCGTCGGATTGATTCGCGGGAGCGGCGTCTTTCATCTGCTGTTCCATGCTCGCCATGCTCTGTTCCAGAATCCCACGCACGTCCATCAACTGCAGCAGCCGGCGAATCTCTTTTTCTTTTTCCGGATCAACCTTCTGCGTGGTCGCCGCGGAGCCCTGTTCCGCCGGAGCGGGAGGATTCTGCCCCAGCGCCGGCCCTGCGGCGAGAAGACAAATCCCCAGCAAGATGCGCATCTTCATGTTTTCCTCCCGGCGGAATCTTCGGCCATCCTAGCCGACGCATCTGCGGATTGCAAACCGCTGCCTTCATCACGCAGGGAGTTTATCCCGATGCGTTTCATCGGGGCCCGCGTTGACTAGCAACCCATCGTGTGCGCCTCACGCGGCACGGGATGTGGCGCCGGATCTCACGCAACTTAATGGTTGCATTTTATTTTCGCCCTTGCTAACCTGCAACCAAGAGGTTGCCTATGAGCACTGATCGCATCGAGAAAAAAATTATGCTCCATGCGCCACGCAAACGAGTCTGGCGCGCCTTGTCGGACTCCACGGAATTCGGAACCTGGTTCGGCATGAAGTTCGACGCCGCGTTCACGCCGGGGGCGCGCCTGCACGGAACGATTGTCGGCACGGCGGTGAACGCCGAAGTCGCCAAAGGCCAGAAGCAGTATGAAGGCATCTCCTTCGATATCATTATCGATCGCATCGAACCCGAGCGGCTCTTCTCCTTCCGCTGGCATCCCAATGCCGTTGAGCCGGGCGTGGATTACTGCGCCGAGCCGACCACGCTCGTCGTCTTCGCGCTCGAGGAAGTGGCCGGAGGCGTCCTGCTCACCGTCACCGAGTCGGGCTTCGATGGCATCCCGCTCGCGCGCCGCGCCAAGGCTTTCTCGGCGAACGAGGGAGGTTGGAGCGTGGTGCTGACGCTCGTCGAGGCGTACCTTGCGCAGGCGGCGTAGCCCGCGAGCCGCAGCGCGACCGAACGCTTCCGTGCGGCTGTTCGCGGCACTGGGTGACGCGACTCGTTTGCGACTCGTCTCCCGCCTCTGTGGCGCCGGGCCCATGTCTATCACCCGGCTCACCGCTGGCTCGCGCGTCACTCGTCAAGCGATCACCAAACATCTGCGCGTGATGGAAAGGGCGGGTCTGGTGCGCAGCGCGCGTCGCGGGCGCGAGAGCCTCTGGCAGTTGGACCAGCGCCGCCTTGCCGAGGCGCGCCGCCACCTCGCGCAGATCTCCAAGCAGTGGGACGCGGCGCTCGGCCGCCTCCGCTCCTTCGTCGAGAAGTAGAGGCTCTGAAGTTTGCTCGCGCGGGATAGTAAGCGCTCGTCGCCGCCGTCTGTCGCTGTCCTCCATGATTAGGTGTCTCTTGCCGTTTGCCCTCCTTTGTGCGCCCTAAAAGTGCGGTACTAGAACTCATTTTGAAAATGACGCTTTTGTAGCGATTGATTTGTGCTGGAGGTCGGAGGTTTGAGATGAGAGGTCGGAAAGCCATACTCTAGGAGCGTCGGGCATGACAGGCAGAGCTGGGATTCCTAACTCGCATATGTGTCTCGATTAGGATTTGCTCCGAACCTTTGTTTTCAATGACTTAGCCTCCATCTTGTTTCTGGGTGTGTCTCGATTAGAATTCTGGATGCTGGAACCTCGAAGCTGGAGGCTAGAGCTATCCCCTTGCGATCCAGAGATCCCTGGATATGGACTCGCGCAGAACATGAAAAGTGGCCCAATTGGCCTTGGCTCCTCTCCTGCTAAATTGTTTGATTTCAGTGGGCTAAGTATAGCACAGATTAAGTATCAAGTCAAGTACTGGGACTAAGAATATGGAGCGGCGGAGGGGCCAATCTGCTTGTCAAGGCGTGACCAGTCTCATATTGAGAGTTCGTCGGCCACTTCGAATCCGTCAGGTTGGCGTGACCATCGCGGGTGAAAGTATGGGGGTTCGAAGTCTGGGGGTCATCGCGTTGGTGGGGATCTTGATGTAGCACCAAAAGACCATGCACGCCGGCAAACGCTACGCTGTTGTTGTCTCCTGTGATACTGTGTATGAAATTAAAGGGCCCTGCGTCTTCGAGAGGGGGTTCCGACCATGCGAATTCTCACGGTTCAGAAGGTCACGATGCGGGCTGCCTCGCGGGTGCTCACCGGAGGGATCGCTCTCTGTGGCTTATCGGCGGTTGCGGTGTGTGCCGCTTCATATCCTTCCACCCCACGTACGCACTTGGTTTTCAGCTCCATGGGCGACTACGGGGCATGGGATGCGACGCCCCAGGAGACATCCGCGGAAACGCATCGGAAGCGAGGAATAGCGCTCGGCAAGAAAGGTGACCTGGACGGGGCGATTGCCGAGTTCCGCGCGGCGCTTAAGATTAAGCCTAACTACGCCGAAGCTCATAACAGCCTCGGCACTGCGCTGTTCCTCCAGGGTGAGCTAGAGGATGCGATTGCCGAGTACCGTGCCGCGCTGAAGATCAATCCAAATTATGCCGAAGCGCACGACAACCTCGGCGGCGCGCTCGACAAGAAAGGCGATTTGGACGGCGCAATCGCCGAAGTCCGTGCGGCGCTCAAAATCAATCCCAACCTTGCCGAAGCGCACAATAACCTCGGGGACGCCCTCCGCAAGAGCGGTGATCTGGACGGCGCGATCGCCGAGTTTCAGGTTGCGCTCAAGCTCGATCCCAACGACACCGAAGCACGCGGCAACTTGGGTGCGGCGCTCGTGGATAAAGGCGACTTGGACGGCGCAATCTCCGACTACCGCGCGGCACTCAAGATCAATCCAAGTTTTGCCGGGGTACATTACGACCTCGGCGCGGCGCTTTACAAGAAAGGCGATTTGGACGGGGCGATTGCGGAGTACAACGCCGCCCTCAAAATCAACCCCGACTTCGCCGAAGCTCATAGCGACCTCGCCGCTGCACTCACTAGCAAGGGTGATCTGGACAGTGCGATCGCCGAATGCCGCGCGGCGCTCAAGATCAATCCCAACGATGCCGATGCGCACCTCAACCTCGGAGTTTCGCTCGCCGGTAAAGGCGATTTGGACGGCGCAGTTGCCGAATTCCGTGCTGCGTTGAAGGTGAATCCCAATTTTGCCGAAGCGCACTATAACCTCGGCACCGCGCTCGCTCAGAAGGGAGATCTGGATTCTGGAATTGTTGAATTGCAGACTGCGATCAAGATCAATCCCAACTACGCCGCAGCGTACATCAAACTCGGCAACGAACTAAGTGACAAAGGCGACCTAGACGGTGCAATCGCCGGATACCACGCTGCGCTCAAGATCAATCCGAACTACGCCGACGCGCACAGCAATATCGGCCTTGTACTTGCTCGCCAAGGCGATCTTGACGGTGCGATTGCTGAATGGCGCGCCGCGCTCAAGATCAGTCCCAACTACGCCGACGCGCACTACAACCTCGGGTACGTCTTGTTCCAGAAGGGCGACCTGGCCGGTGCCATCGCGGAATACCAGGCTGCGCTGCGGATCAATCCTATGCTTCCCGACGCGAACTCCAACCTCGGCCAATCGCTCCTTACTAAGGGAGACCTGGACGCTGCGAATGCGGAGTACAAAATTGCTCAGGGCAACGCTCTGTTTGGCGGAGGCGACGCGGACGGTGCAATCGATAATTACCAGGCCGCGCTGCGTCTTAATCCCAACGCCGCCGACGCGCATGCGTGCCTCGGCCTGGCGCTGGAGAAAAAAGGCGATCTCAACGGCGCACTCGAAGAATTTCGCCTCACGCTGGAATTGGACCCGAACTTCGCTGCTGCCAAGACGGCCTCGGACCGCCTCACTCATGCGGAGAAACACTAACCAGCTGCGCGAGAGGTGGTCGTCAATTATGGAAAACAGAGAGGCGCGCCCTCCGGGCGTCAATTAGGAATGCCCACCTTCCCGATAGACGGCATCGGGACTCAGAGAGCGAGAAAGGTGGCCGCCACAGAAGGCGAGAAGCAGATCCCTCGGCTGCGCTCGGGATGACAAATGGCAGTGGCGGCGCGCCACGCGATTCAAGTCATCGGCCCCGACAAGCAGCGTCGGGGAGCGGACTGCGAGAGTAAGGCAAAGCGGCGTCGAGCCGCCGCACTCCAAAAAGGCGCGCGCTGGGCGTCATTAGGGGATGCCCACCTTCCCAATAGACGGCATCGGGACTCAAAGAGCGAGAAAGGTGGCCGTTACAGAAGGCGAGATTGGAAGGGGGACGAAGAGTTTAACCGGAGATTCTTCGTCCGCCCAGGCGGACTCAGAATGACACCAAAGGCGAGAAGCAGATCCCTCGGCTTCACCCGGGATGACACGCTGAAACTAGAAGCAGATCGCTATCGCCGCGACGAGCGCAGGATGACACTTTGGCGGCGGTGTGCGATTGGGCATCCTCTTGAGGCGAGCGGCCAAAAGAGAAATCGAACCCAAATCAAATGCGCGGCGAGGGGATTACTTGCGAGGAGGGGCGGGATAAATTACCAGGTGGCGGCGGTCGCCCATATCTTCGCTGGAGGTGCGGACGCCCGGGGCGTCGTTAAGCTCCAAATGGATGATGCGGCGCTCGCGGGAGGACATGGGGTTGAAGATGAAGGGCTGGCCGGTCTCGCGCACGCGCTGGGCGGCGACGCGCGCGGAAAGTTTCAGCTCCTCGACGCGGGTGGCGCGATAGTCGCCGCAATCGAAACGCACTTGATCGTGAAATTGCGGAGCGAGACGCAAAGCGCGATGCGAGATGTATTCGAGCGCGCCGAGCAAATCGGCGTTGTGGGCGAGGAGGATATCTTCATCGGCGCCCGAAAAGCTGACGCAAACGGCCGGGGCGGATTCGGAAGCGGTTTCGGCCGCGCGAATTTCAAAACGTAGGTCGACCGACAGGAGAGGCATGATTTTTTCGAGGAACGCGCGCAACTTGGCGACCAGCGCAGGCACGTCGAGGCGGCCTTCACGAACGAAAGGTTCGTTCCTCAAGGAGTTCTCCCGAATCCGGCCATTTTAAGATATGGCAATTTAACAGTTTTTCGAAGAGTGGACAAATGATGTCATTCCGGGTCGTTGCCGCAGACTCCTAGGCTTTCTTCAGCGCGCGGGCTTTTCCCTTGGGCGGCAGGGGCTCAGTGCGGTTCAAGTACCACTGCTGAGCCATGCCCACGACGTTGCTGGTGAAAATATACAAAATGAGCCCGCTGGAATAGAGGAAAAAGAAAATACCGAAGAGAACCGGCATGTAAGCCTGCATCTTTTGCTGTGCGGGGTCCACGGACATCTGCGGAGTCATCTTGGTGGTGATGTACATGGTGATGACCATGAGGATGGGAAGAATGTAATAGGGATCCTTGGCGGAGAGGTCGTGAATCCAGCCGAACCACGGGGCGTGGCGCAGCTCGATGGAATAGTAGAGCATGCGATAAAGCGCCCACCATACGGGCATCTGAAAGAGCATGGGCAAGCAACTGCCCATGGGATTGATGCCCTCCTCGTTGTAAAGCTTCATCATCTCTTCATTCATCTGGCGCTTGCGCGGATCGCGCATGGAATACTTGGCGTACTTCTGCTTGATCTGGTCCATGCGCGGGGCGAGCTTCTGCATTTTCTGCATGGAACGCCAGCTCTTGTGCTTGAGGGGATAGAGAAGCATGTTGATGATGAAGGTCATCAGCACGATGTCCCAGCCATAGTTGGGAATGTAGCGGTAGAACCACTTGAGGATGATCAGCAGACCCTTGGAGATAATGCCGAACCAGCCGTAAGAGAGCAGGTCTTCGAGGGGAGGGCGCTGGGCGTTCAATTCGTCGAGAGACTTGGGGCCGATGAAAACGCGCGCGCTCAGGGGCCCGGGAGAGATGGGGCCCGCAGCCATCTCCGCCACAGGCTGGCTCTCCATTTTATTGTCGGCGCCGAGGAGTTCGCGATCCCGCGACCAATCCCATAGCGTGAGCGGAGAATCATTGGGAAGAAACGCGGCGGCGAAATAGCGGTCCTCGATGCCGGCGTAGCCGAGCGCGCCCGGCAACTGGAAGCGCAACGCGGAATTGCCGGAAACGCCGAGCTTGTTGTAAGCGAGCGTGGTGAGCTTGCCATTCGATTGATAGAAAACCTGCACCTGCTTGGCGGCCTGGTCCACGGTAGTGTCGCCGAAACCGCCGCGCCAGGAGACGGAAGGAGCCAGCGGCTTGCCTTCAAGAGTGGCGGAAACTTCGAGCTCGACGTCGTAAGAATTGTCGAATTTGAGGCGCTTGGTGACATCGAGAGAACCGTCGCTCCATTCGAAATCGAGTTCGACGGGAGCCTGGAACGTCACGCCGCCCTGCTTCACCTGATAGAAAACAGAATTGGCCTGGGCTTCGAGCTTGGGATCATCCAGAACGAGAGAAAGCGGCCAGCCGCCGAGCTGCGTGGCAGCGGCCGTGTTGACGAGATCGAGCGGTTTGGGAGGTTTGCTATCGTCGAAAAACTTTTTGAGCTGCCAAGAGCGCAAAATGCCGCCTTGATTGGAAAGTTCGGCGTGATAGAGCTTGCTCTCGACAACGATGCTCCGTTCGGCGCTCGCAGAGATCGAGCTGGGAGAAACGGGAGCAACGGCCGGCGCCGGAGTGGGGCGCGGCGGCACCGGGGTCGCGACGGCGGCGGTTGGGGCTTGGGTTTGCGCGGTGTCTTGAGGAATGGGCTTGGGCTTATAGATGAAGCCCCAGACTAGCAGGACCAGCGTGGTCAAAATGATGGCGACGAATGCGCGGTGCTCGGGCTCGATTTCCTTCAACGAACAGCTCCCTGGCGGTCGAGCGCCGCGTGAGAATTATTTTCTTCGAGATGTTCGGGGACGGGATCATAACCGCCCTGCGCGAAGGGGCGGCAGCGCAAGAGGCGCTTGACGGCAAGCCAAACGCCGCGGCGCGCGCCATGACGAGCGACGGCTTGAGCGGCGTAATGCGAGCAGGAGGGATAAAACTTGCAGCCCGCTCCGAAAAAGGGCGAGAAAAAGCTTTGATAGACGCCCACGGCAAAGAGCAAGCAGCGGGCCGCAATGCTTCGCGGCGAATTGTGCGCGGCGGGCGCGGGATTCATCGGGGCGCTTCCTGCGATGGCTCTCGCGATGCGGGGGGAGCGGCATCGGAGGGAAGCAATTGGAGGAGCTCCTGCGCGAGCGCCGAAAAATCGGCGGAGGCGACCGAGGTGCGCGGATGAATCACGATGTCCCATCCAGAAGCAATCTCCGGGCGATGAATACGCAAAATTTCTCGAATGCGGCGGCGAATGCGATTGCGCACCACCGCGCCACCCAGGGCTTTCTTGACGCTCATGCCGAAGCGGCTGAGGTCGCGGCCGTTGGGGCGGCAGAAAACGGCGAACGAGCGTCCCGCGCGGCGACGGCCGTGGCGATACACGGCTTCGAAATCGGCAGTCGCGAGCAACCGGCAGGAGCGCGGATAGCGCAACCGCGGGGCGCTAGACGCGCGTGAGTTCGTGGCGTCCCTTGGAACGGCGTCGCGCCAGGACACTTTTACCGCCCTTCGACTTCATTCGCGCGCGAAAGCCGTGCTTCTTGTGGCGGCGGCGCACATGAGGTTGAAACGTGCGTTTCGGCAAAGAGTTCTCGTCTCCAGTCTGCCCCAGAGGCTGCAGGTGAATTTACCAGTTTAGTCGGTAAGCGAGGAGGGGTCAAGAAAGGCGCGATACAGGGGGCCGCGCGGCAAAGGAATCGCACGGATTGACTTCGAGGCGCGCAAGGCTAAGATGCACGCAGGAGATTTTCTGGGGAGGCCATGAATGAAATATTGCCCAATTTGCGGGAAAGAAAATCCCGACGATGCGCAAGCTTGCGCTTCCTGCGGAAGCGCGCTCGCGCCGGCGAGCGGCGCTCCCGCTCCGCCTGTGTTCACCACGACACCGCAAACTAGTGGGAAAGCGATTGGAAGCTTGATCTGCGGAATTCTGTTTCCTTTTTTGCCTGCGGCCATCGTCGCCGTCATCCTCGGCCATCTCGCGCTTTCGGAGATCCGCAAAAGCGCCGGACGAATCGCAGGCAGAGGCATCGCGACTGCAGGGCTCGTGCTCGGTTACATGGGATTGGCGGTGATCCCGCTGCTCATCATCGCTGCGATCGCCATCCCGAACCTGCTGCGCTCAAGAAATCTCGCTAACGAAGCCGTGGCCGCGGGCACGCTGCGGAACATGACCCAAGCAGCTGTGACGTATTACAGCGAACACAACAACGGCTATGCGCCGTCACTCGGCGCGCTCGGCGGTCCCGCGGGCGCGGTTACAGCGAGCTGCGATAACGCATTGCTGATCGACAATATCTTGTCAAACAACGGCTCCGGCGATACGGCGACGAAGGACGGATACATCTTTACCTACACACCAGGCCCAGCGACGGGAATCGATGTCGCGGGCTGCACGAACCAGGGCGCGACGAGCTACACGATTGTTGCGGTTCCGGAAGTTTTTGGTTCCACGGGGAGGAAGGGCTTCTTTGTCGACGAAACTGGAGTGATTCGATTCACAGTGGATGGCAGCACGCCGACTGGGGATAGTCCGCTACTTCAGTAACTCAATTCAGGGGCAACTCTGCAAAGTATGAAAATCAAGGCGCGGCGGAGAAGCTCGCGGTGGAGGTTTCGCCGGCAGCGACAGCAGGCTCTTCATCGGTGGCTTCGATCCACAGCGAAGGATCGGCCAGCAGGCGGGTGACGAGTTGCGTATGCAGGGCGTGGCCGGCCTTGTGAGCCTCGACGCGAGCCTTGAGGGGGAGGCCGACGAGCGCGAGATCGCCGATGAGGTCGAGGGCCTTGTGGCGGCCGAATTCATCGGCGAAACGCAGCGGCCCATTCACGATTTTCCGGTCGTCGAGAACGATGGCGTTTTCGAGCGAGCCTCCGCGGATCAAACCCATGGCCTGAAGTGCCTTAAAATCGCGCGTGAATCCGAACGTGCGCGCGGGAGCAAGCGCGCGTGTGAAACTCTCACGGTTCACAGTGAGCTGCACTTCCTGAGGGCCGCAGGCAGGATGGCCGTAGTCCACGAAGCAGTGAACCTGGAAATTTTCCGCGGGGAAAATTCCGATGCGGCGATCGCCGTCGGAAAACTGTAACGGACGAGTGACCTGCAAATAGCGGCGGCGCCTGCGCAGGTGGCGAATGCCGGCCCTCTCAATTATTTCGATGAAGGGCTGCGCCGAGCCATCCAGGATGGGAACTTCCAGAGAGTTGATTTCGACATAGACGTTGTCAATCTGGCAAGAGTAAAGCGCCGCGAGAAGATGTTCCGTGGTCGAAATCAGGACGCCTTTTTTCATCAGACTGGTGGCGTAGCTGACGCGCGCGACGTTGCGCACATGTGCTTCGATCTGGAAGCTGTCGAGGTCCACGCGACGGAAGACGACTCCGGTATCCGCAGGCGCAGGAACCAGCCGAATCCGCGAGCGGACGGCCGTGTGCAGACCTATGCCTTCGATTTCCTGCGGATGGGAGATGGTGATTTGAGAGGTCAATTCGGAAATCATAGTAGCATGTGTTCAGCCACAAGCTGCCTTAGTTAGTCTTTTAGAAGCAATGAGTTATGGATATCATAGGTTGACGAATTTTGGATGTGTTGTGAGATTACCACAATTTGGGCGGTTATGGTGTGGTTGAAATGCGTCAGTTTGACGCGGTGCCCCGATTTGCAAAGACGGCTTGTTTCGCCGAGTTCCGGTGCGTAAAATGCAGTGAGAGCTGAAATGGCTTCGCCATTCAACATCATCGCGAATATGCCCGCGGCAGGCGAGCTTCCGCTGCCCGAGGCGCACCCGCGGCCACCTTGGCTGCGCGTGCGATTCTTCGGCGGAGCGAACTATCAAGAATTGAAACGGATCATGCGGACGCTCGAACTGCATACGGTTTGCGAGAGCGCACGCTGCCCAAACATGGGCGAATGCTGGGAGCATCGCACGGCGACGTTCATGATTCTGGGCAACGTGTGCACGCGAGCGTGCGGATTTTGCGCCGTGCCTTCGGGAAAACCGGTGGGCCCGCCGGACGCAGACGAACCAATGCGCGTGGCGGAGGCCGTGGAGCAGATGGGGTTGCGCTACGCGGTGGTCACTTCGGTGAACCGGGATGACCAGGCCGATGGCGGCGCGGGAATTTTTGCCGAAACGATCCGGGAAATCCGCCGGCGCGTCCCGGACTGCAAAGTGGAAGTGCTGATCCCAGATTTTCGTGGGGAATGGTCCGCGCTCGAAACGGTGGTAAGCGCGCGGCCGGACGTACTGAACCACAATTTGGAAACCGTGCCGCGACTGTATCGGCGAGTGCGGCGCGGTGCGGAGTTCCAACGGTCGCTGGAACTACTTCGGCGAGCGCGACAATTAGCGCCGGAGATGCCGACGAAGACCGGAATGATGCTGGGGCTGGGCGAAACACGCGAAGAAATTCTCGCAGCCATGGAAGAGATCGTCGCGCAGGGGACGCACATCCTGACGCTGGGACAATATCTGCAGCCGACGCGCGAACATCTCCCCATCGCGCGCTATGTGCATCCCGATGAATTCGCGGAATATAAACGCGCCGGCGAAGCGATGGGATTCAAGCACGTCGAAGCGGGGCCGCTAGTCCGTTCTTCGTACCACGCCTTCGAGCAGGAAGAAGCCGCACGGAAGTAAGCAGCAGATTCCGCACGTCCATTTCGACAAACGCTATTTTGCATTCTCTTGTGCGCGAGAGGCGCGTCAGTGCGCTGAACCGAGAAAAGCGGCGGCGATGGCGCGAACGCGCGCTTCGCAGGCGGGATCCGCGAAAGAGAGATTTTCAGCGGCACGAAAGTACGTGGTTGCTTTTTCCTTGCGGCCCAGCTCGGCATTCAAATTGCCGAGCAGGAGCAAAAACGCGCCATTCTTCGGGTAATCGCGCACGAGCGGCGCCATTAACGCTTCGCCCCTGGCATATTCGCGATCGTAAGTGCGGAAATTTTTCGCCAGATAGAAGCGCGCTTCGACGGCGGTGAGAACGCCGTGATTCATGGCCGTCTCAAGCTGCCGTATGCCTTCATTTTTGTTGCCTCCCGGAATGCCCATAAAAAAGCGCAACATTTTGATGATCGGCGAAAGCGTGTCCACGTAATAGTTGTAAAGACCCAGGCCGGTGTAAGCGTCGGCGAGATTGGGGTCGAGCTGCGTGGCGCGAAGAAAATGTGAGCGCGCTTTCACGCCCACGCGGGCGGCAGCGCGCTTCTCATCGCGCAGGCCGAAAAGGCGCGCCTGGAGGGCGTAGCCGAGTCCGGCATAGAAATGCATCTCCGCCGTCTCCGAGGATTGCAACTGCATTTCCGCGAGGGCAATTCCCCGGGACGCGAGCGCGAGGTATTCGTCGTCGCCCGGCCCCTTGCCGCGCTTCCATGCGTCCACCATTCCCCATTTGACTTCGGATGCGGCGCAATACATTTTCCACCAGCGGGCGTCGGCTTCGAGAAGATAGCCGAGAGGCTGGTCGGGCTGAGATTTTTGAATGGCGCGAAAAAGTTCGATGGCCGCCCCGGGGTCTCCAGAGTAGAGTTTTTCAAGGCCCTGCTTTGCTTCCGGAGGAACATCGAGGGCTGCGGCGAGCGCTGTGCTTCCAGAAAAGGGAACAACAAGAAAAAGAGCAACAACAGCGTGGATGATTCTAGGGGCGAGATTCACGCGCCACGTTTTCGCCAACCGAGGAGCCATTCGGCGGTAACGTACATCACGAAGCATTCCAACGCAAACGGCAGAAACCCGAGAAAGCCCGGCGCCGGCATTTCGAAAATCTTGAAACCCTGGAAAATCGGAAAAATATAGTGCCATTTGGCCGCCGCCCAGTAATTCCAGAACTCCCACAGCCAGCCGCAAACCCAGCCGGCGGCAAGCAACGAACAAAAATGCGCGCGGCTCCCGCGAGCGAGTTCTTCGACGAGCGATGGCAGCCTCAGCCTGCGGTTGAGTGGATCAAGGAGCAAATAGAATCCGAGCCACACTGGGCCAAATAAATATTCTCCGATGTGCCGCGGCGTAACGAGCGGGAGGAAAAGACAGGCGGCGCCGGCGATCATCATGACAGTTTCGGTTTGCGGAGAAATTCTGCGCGGCGGGCCGGCGGAAAACCAGCCAAAGGATTCGATGAGATCGGCCGTTTCGAAAATGCCGGGGGTAATCGTCGCGAAAGACCACGCGTAGCCAAGGATCGCCGCGGGCCAACTCATCGGGACGCCCGAGTAGGCCCAGTTCACGAGGCGCAGGTTATAGGCTTCGAAGATGAGCCAAAGAGGAATAGAAAGCAGCGCCACGCGCGCCAATTCAGCAGGTGAATTCCGCAGGCGTGAACTCCCGCGGACAGCGAAAACGGCAGCGTCGGCGAAGAGGATGTAGGCGCTCCAGGCGATGGGTGTGAAAAAAGTCGCCACCGGCTCGACGCCGCGGAACATCAGCCATTCGGCAGCCACAAGCGCGGCGAGACCTGCCCAGCCGTAAAGGGGCACCGCGCGGCTGCGCCAGCGCAGGAATTCGAGCACGAGAATTGTCACCGTTGCCGCCGTGATGGCGACTCCGACCGCAATCATAGACCCTGATGTTAGCGCACTCCCGCCGAAGTCTTAGAGCGGCGGGCGCTTATTTGCTATGCTGGCGGCTCTTTTCTGAGAGGAAATGGGGCCGCCCGCCAAACTCGAACGAGGACTCGGACTCGCCGAAGCTTCCGCGTTGAACATGATTGACATGGTGGGAATCGGGCCGTTCATCGTGATTCCCATCGTCATCCGGGACATGGGCGGGCCGCAGTGCATGCTGGCGTGGTTTGCGGGAGCGGTGGTTTCACTGTTGGATGGCTGCGTCTGGGCGGAGTTGGGAGCCGCGATGCCCGAAGCGGGAGGCAGCTACGTCTATCTCCGCGAAGCCTACGGCGCGGCGAAGCGGGGTCGGCTGCTTTCGTTCCTGCTCATCTGGCAGACGATTCTGCAAGCGCCGCTGGTGATGGCCTCGGGCTCCATCGGTTTCGCGGAATATTTTTCCTATCTCGTGCCGCTCGGCAAGTACGGGCAAAAAGCCGTGGCGGGCGGCGTAGTGCTGGTGTTGCTGGTTTTGCTCTACCGGCGGATTGGAGAAATAGGAAAAATATCCGTGCTGCTGTGGGCCGGAGTGATCGGCACGATTGTCTGGCTGATTGTGGCCGGTGCCACGCATTTTCACCGCGAGATGGCGTTCGATTTTCCAGCCGGGGCGTTTCATCTTCACTGGCTGTTCTTCGCGGGACTCGGCAGCGCGACGGTGCAGACGATATATTGTTACCTGGGTTACGACAATGTATGTTTTCTCGGCGGCGAAGTGAAAAATCCGGAGAAAAATATCCCGCGTTCCATTTTCATTTCGATCGTGGTGATAGCGGCGCTGTACCTGGTGATGCAACTGTGCGTGCTCGGCGTGGTGCCGTGGCGAGAAGCGCAAAATTCGGAGCACGTAGTCAGCTCCTTCTTCGAGAGAATCTACGGCCCGCATGCCGCCGTGTTCGCCACGGTGCTGATTTTGTGGGTGGCGTTCGCTTCGCTTTTTTCGCTCACACTGGGCTACTCGCGCATTCCGTATGCTGCGGCGCAGGACGGAAATTTTTTCAGCGTCTTCGGGCGCGTGCATCCGACCAAGCATTTCCCGCACGTTTCCCTGGTGGCGCTGTGCGCCGTAGCGCTGCCGTTCAGCCTGCTCTTCCGGCTACAAACAGTGATTGCCGCCATCCTGGCGATGCGCATCCTCATCCAATTTGTGAGTCAGGCCATCGGCGTGATTTTGCTGCGCCGGCGCTGGTCTGCGGAGCGGATTCCGTTCAAAATGTGGCTGTATCCCCTTCCCGCGATTTTCGCCGGGCTGCTTTGGCTGGCGGTGTTTGCGGCCACGGGAATCGTGATGGTGTACGGGACGCTGGCGATTCTGGCAGGCGGGATTGTGTATCTGGGGCGGGCGCGGCGCGCCGGCGAATGGCCGTTTGGAAAGGCGGTGGCACGATGAAGATTCGCGTTGGGGTGGGCGCATTGCTTGCCTCGCTGGCGCTGTGGCCGGCGGTTGCGAGCGCGCAGTCGCTCACCGATACAGTCGAAGCCATTCAGCACGCCCGCGTTTCGACGCGCATTCTCTTCATCACCGCGCATCCCGACGACGAAAGCCCAAGCCTCATCACTTATCTGGCGCGAGGACGCGGAGCGAACGTGGCGCTGCTCACGATCACACGTGGACAGGGAGGCCAAAACGCCATCGGTCCGGAGCAGGGCGACCGCATGGGAATGGTACGCACTGCGGAATTGCAGTCCGCGGACGAGCTGTATGGCGTGCAGCAGTTTTTTACGGGCGCGCCGGATTTCGGATATTCCAAGAGCGCGGAAGAAACGCTCGAAAAGTGGGACAACATCGCGCTCGAAGATATGGTGCGCGTCATCCGCACGTTCCGCCCCAACATTGTCATCAATGGCTGGGGCGGCGTGCATTCCGGGCACGGGCAGCATCAGGCGAGCGGCATTTTGACGCCTCGCGCCGTCGCCGCAGCCGCCGACCCAAAACAATTTCCAGAGCAATTGACCGAACTGCTTGCTCCGTGGAAGACAGAATACGTTTTGGATATCGCGCGAGGCGACGCCGCGGGGGCGCTGCGAATTCCGTCGGACGAAATTTCGCCGTTGCTCGGCAAGAGCTACGCGGAAATCGGCTCCGAAGGGCGCGCGCTGCATCGCTCGCAGGGTGATTCGGCGTTTTATGATGCGCCATTTTTTCGCCGGCCGGTCTTTCTGAAGGTGGAAGATGGCGGCGAGCTTAAGCCGGATTCCCTTTGGCAGCCGCTCAGCGCGATCGCGGATCGGTTTCCGGATATGGCGAGTGAGTTGCGCCCGACACTTCTCCGGGCCGAGGATGCGCTTGGCTCGGCAGAGCGATCGGCGCTTTCGCTCGCGTGGCCGGATGCCGGGAAGGAGCTGGCGCAGGCGGGAATCGAAATCGCTGACCTGGAAGCGAAGATAGAACAGAAAAAAAGCGCAGACGCCTCCGAGATTTCCTGGGAACTACAGGAGATCCGCGCACGGATTAACAACTCTCTCGTCCTAGCGACGGCGCTGCGGCACGAGGCGCGCGCCGACCGCTGGGAACTGGTGGCGGGAGAAAATTTCTCTGTACGAGTTTCCGAAGGCTTTCGCAAGGAGACCGGGCTCGAAATCGAGAGCGCCGACTTGAAGGTTCCGGCGGGATGGGGCGTGACGTCGGAGAAAGATGATTCCGGAGGGGCGGCGCTCTTTAAGGTCGCAATTCCCGCTGACGCGAAGCCAAATTCGCCGCCAGCCGAGGCTGTGCTGCCCTGGCCGCTCCCGCTCGCGGAATCCGTCCTGAAGGCAAAACTCGGAAGCTACGAATTTTCCACGCGCGTCCCGGTGGTGATGCTTCGTGCGTCTCCCGCGAGCGTGGACACGTTTCAGCTTACGCTCGTCCCCGCCGTTTCACTTACGGTCGAGCCCCAGCAATGGATGCTGCCCGAAAAAAACATCCCGCAGCACATCGAGCTTCTTGCGCGTGTGAATTATCACGGAACACAGGCAGCGAGAGTCGAATTCGGAATGGACGCGCCGCCCGGATGGAAAGTTGATCCGGTGGAACCGATGCAGTTTTCCGGAGCCGCGGAGCGCCTGGTTCGCTTTCGCGTTGCGCCGCCGCGGAATCCCGCAGCGGGCGCGATCGCGCTTCAGCCCTTCGTGCGGCTGGGCGGCGAGACCTTCCGTACGTCCGTAGAGCCGCTGGTCACGCTGCCGACGCGAATCTACACTCAGCCGGCGACGGCGACAGTGCACGTTCTCGATCTCACCGTTCCGGAAAACCTGCGTGTGGGGTATGTAGCCGCGGAGAACGATCCGATTCCCGAAGAATTGCGCCAGATTGGAATTCACGTGGATTTGCTGGATCAAATTTCGCTGGCGTTCGGCGACTTGCGGCAGTACGACGCCATTGCCATCGGCATTCGCGCATATGAACTACGCCACGATCTTGCGGAAGAAAATCCGCGCTTGCTCGATTACGTAGCGGCGGGCGGCACGCTCCTGGTGCAATACGAAAAAGGTGGCGTGTGGAACAGCCTGAAGCCTGCGCCGTATCCTGCTTCCCAGCCGCAGCAGACGTTGCGCACCACAGATGAAAATTCACCGGTGCGATTTCTCGCGCCGGATTCGCGGCTGTTGCAATTCCCCAATCGAATCTCCCTGGCGGATTTCCAGGGCTGGGCGCAGGAGCGCGGGCTGTATTACTGGGGTACATTCGACGCGAAATATCAAGCCGTTCTCGCGCTGCGCGACCCGGGAGAAGCCGAAGATTCGGGCGCACTGGTCTGGGCTGGCTACGGAAAAGGCGTTTATATTTACACCGGGCTCTCGTTTTTCCGGCAATTGCCCGCGGGAGTCCCGGGAGCTTACCGGCTGTTCGTCAACTTGCTGAGCCAGTCGCGGTCCGAGCAAGCCGACGCGCACAGCGCACAATAAACAGGAAAAAATATCTCCACCATGGCAGCCCCTGAAATCAATTCCGAACTACATTCCCCCGCGAAGAGGATCGAATTTCACGCGCCGCAGATGGCGCGCATACCGGAAGGTTTTTTTCTGATGGGCTGCAATACCGGACGGGACGATGAAAGACCCGTGCACCGCGTATGGGTGGACGCGTTCGAGTTGGGCGTCTTTCAAGTTACGCGCGCCGAGTATGAGGGTTTCATTTCAGAAACCAGTCATCGCGTGCCGCTATTCTGGGACGAGCGAGATTTCAATCATCCACAACAGCCGGTGGTTGCACCTTCATGGTTCGATGCCGCGGCCCATTGCGAATGGCTCTCGCAAAAAACGGGGCGTCATTTTCGCCTGCCGACCGAAGCGGAATGGGAGCGAGCGGCGCGCGGCGGATTGCAAGAAAAGCTTTACGCCTGGGGCGACGCTCCGCCGGAATCTCTTCCCGCCTACGCGGAGCGATGGAAATCGGGACCTGAGCCGGTGGGCGGGTCAGCACCGAATGGTTTCGGCCTCTTCAACATGGGTGATAACGTGCACGAATGGTGCGCGGATTGGTATCACCCCGGCTACTACGCCGTGTCACCGGAACGGAATCCGACGGGACCCGCGGAGACGAAGCGGCGCGCTTCGCGTAGCGGCTCTTGGAGACATCACGTGAAGATTTCGCGGGTAGCCGCGCGATCCAGCATTCCGCCGGAATTTCAATACGCAGATTACGGATTTCGCGTCGCCTGCGATCCCTCGTGAACCCGCGCGAATCTTTTCATTGCTGTTGACCACCTGCGCGACAGTCCCCCGCACGGCAAATCTGCGGAAATGGTTTCGTGCTAATCTCCGGGACGCACGGGAGGTCAAGAAATGAAACACAAATTTTCGCGGCGCCAGGCGAGCACATGGCTGGCAACATTTGTGATTTTTTTCGGCGCAGTGAGTTTCAGCCGCGCGGAACAAAAGAAATCCAAGCAGAAGAAGTCCGAAGATGCGCAGTCTCAAACCGTGCAGATGCCTTCTGCGCCCGACCAGCAGATCATCGACACCGAAATCTCCGAGATGCTGGGCGCGTGGCAGATTGGAGACGTGGAGCGGCTGCACAAATATATTGCCGACAACGTCGTCGTGGTGAGCGGGGCGTTCGAAGAGCCGGTGGTCGGGTGGACCAACTACCTCGCGGCATTTCAGCGGCAGCGCCAGGGGATCGGCCCGCAGAGGCTGGACCGCAAGAATACCTACATCTTCGTGCATGGAGATGTGGCCTGGGCGAATTATCAATGGAATTACGTTGGTGAGGTGAACGGGCGCGACGCTTCAGCGCAGGGCCACACGTCGCTTATTTTCGTCAAGACCGCAGACCGCTGGATGATCGTGCACAACCACACTTCAGAGGTTTGTCCCGGCGCTCCGGCGCAACCCGCGGCCGCCAAACCGGGCATGTAGCCGCGGACGCGAGCGCATCAGAAGCTTTGAAACGCCTTCCACAACCAAATCCCGGCCGTAGCCACCAAGAGCGCTCCCGAGAGAATCATTAGAACTCGGATTGGCCGAGTCAGCTTCTCGATCCGCGCGACCAGCTCCCTTTGTTCGCCCGCCATCTTCGCTTCAGCGGCATCGAGAAAGACCTGGTCATCCTCGTGAGCCTCGAGCGTGCCCCGATAGATGAGCATGATAACGAGAACTCCGGTGACGACACCCCAAGAAATCAAGAGCATGAAGAGCAGAGGACTATTTTCCATAGACCCCCCTTCCCGTCCGGCCACGAATGCTGTCTCCCCGCCAAGTGGCCTCGCCGGGATTTCTGGCGGGATTATAGCACCGACCCCCGCCTCCGATGTCAACCGCTCCCGAGGCTCACGCTGGCGGCGGTTCGTTGACAATGCCTGCCGCGCAAGCGAAAATGATTTTGCTTCGTTTTGCTCTCGCAAGCCCAAGTGGCGGAATTGGCAGACGCGCTAGCTTCAGGAGCTAGTTCCCGCAAGGGAGTGGAGGTTCGAGTCCTCTCTTGGGCACCAATCATGAACTGAAGGCGCCGCACAGACCTCGTTACACGGCCGTGTCATTTACAAATCTGCTCACCGCGCACGTTGTGTTTTTCGGCGTGCCGGTGGCGATTGTGGCTCGCCGCGCCCTAGCACCGTAGCGTCGCCGTCCCGCTAGGCGGTGGACTTGTTCGTGATTTCGGCGCGCAGATCCGCCAGGAATTGTTCGAGCGGCCGAGGCCCGAGGTCGCCTTTCGAGCGGTGGCGTACGGAAACCGTCCCGGCTTCCGCTTCCTTGCCTCCGGCAACCAGCATGTACGGAATTTTTTGCAACTGGGCGTCGCGAATCTTGGCCTGTAATTTTTCGTTGCGCTCGTCTAGTTCGACGCGCATCCCGGCAGCCAAAAGTTTCTGCTGCACTTCACTCGCGTAAGCGTTTTGCCGCTCGGTGATGGGCAGCACCGCCGCCTGCACGGGAGCGAGCCACACGGGAAACGCGCCGGCATACAGCTCGATCAAATAGGAAACCATGCGCTCCATGGTGCTGATCACGCCGCGGTGGATCATCACCGGGCGATGTTCCTGTCCATCCGCGCCCACGTAGCCGAGATCGAAGCGGTTCGGGAGATGAAAATCAATTTGGATCGTGGAGTAGGTTTCCTCGTGGCCCATCACATCCGCGAGCTGAATATCCAGCTTGGGCCCATAAAAAGCCGCTTCGCCCGGGGCTTCGGTGTAAGGCAGGCCGAGGGAATTCATGGCCTCGCGAAGAACGCGCTCGGCGAGTTCCCACATTTCGTTATTGGCGATGAATTTTGTGGTATCGGCTTTGTCGCGCAGAGAAAGGCGGTAGCTGTACTTCGTGATTCCCAAATCGCGATAAGCCTGCTCGACGAGTTGCATAATGCGCGCGAACTCGTCCTTGATTTGATCGGGCGTGCAGAAAATGTGCGCGTCATTTAGGGTCATGCAGCGCACGCGGCTCAACCCGCTGAGCACTCCGGAGCGTTCGTAGCGGTACATCTTGCCCAATTCCGCCAGTCGCACGGGCAAATCGCGGTAACTGTGTTTCTTCGACTGGTAAATCATGATGTGATGCGGGCAGTTCATGGGCCGCAGCAACATCTCCTCGTTATCGAGCTTCATGGGCGGGAACATGCTGTCGTGATAGTGGTCCCAGTGGCCGGAGAGCTTGTACAACTCAAGCCGGGCCAGATCCGGCGTGTACACGTGCTGGTAACCGGCTTGGCGTTCCTTTTCGAGGATGTATTCTTCGAGAAGGCGGCGAACCGTGGCGCCTTTGGGCAGCCATAGCGGCAGGCCGGAGCCCACGTGTTCACTGACCGCGAAGAGTTCGAGCTCCTTCCCGACGCGGCGATGGTCGCGGCGCTTGGCTTCTTCGAGGCGGTGGAGATAATCGTCCAGCTCCTCCTTGGTATAGAAGCAGGCGCCGTAGATGCGCTGAAGCTGCGCGTTGCTTTCCTGACCCTTCCAGTAAGCGCCGGCGACGTTCATCAGGCGGAAGGCTTTGATGCGGCCGGTCGAAGGGATGTGCGGCCCGCGGCAGAAATCAATGAATTTCCCCGTGGCGTAGAAAGAGACCATCGGCTCGGTGGCTTTTTCTTCCACGAGTTCGCATTTGAAAATCTGGTTGGAATCTTTGTAGAGCTTCAGCGCTTCCGGCTTGGGGAGCCATTTGCGCTCATTGGGAAGGTCGCGCGCGGCAAGCTCGTGCATTCTTTCTTCAATTTTCGCGAGGTCTTCGGGAGTGAAGGGCTCTTCGCGCAGGAATTCGTAGAAGAAGCCATACTCGATGGGCGGGCCGATGCCCAGCTTCACATTCGGAAAGAGTTCCAGCACCGCCGCGGCCAGAAGATGAGCCGCCGAGTGGCGAAAAACTTGAATGGCTTCGGGATCCTTGCGAGTGAGAATGCGCAGCGAAGTATCTTTTTCTAGCGGCTGCGACAAATCAATCAAATCGCCGTTGGTGCGCGCCACCAGCGCTTCGCGCGCGAGGCCCTGCGAAATCTCCCGCGCGATTTGCGCCGGGGTGGTGCCGCGGGCCACGCGGCGGCTCGATCCATCGGGCAATTTGATTTCAATCGTTTCCATGCGATTGTTTCCAGTCAATGAGAAGGCCTTAGCTTAGACGCCGCCTCCTTCGCGGTCAAGATGGAGTACGGGATACCCAACTCGCATTTGTGTCTCGATTAGAAATTGCCTCCAGTGTTTGTTTTCAATGACTTAGCCTGCATCTTGTTTCTGACTGTGTCTCGATTAGGTTTTGGAAGACAGTAGCTCCATGCTAGAGACTCGAGAACCTCGCTCCAGCTAAGAGCAAAGCGAATTTGAGCTGCGCGAAACATCTTCCCGTAGTGGTTTTCGGGATGCACAAACCGCACATTTGTCCCGATTAGACTGACCTCCCGTTGTTTGTTTTCAATGAGTTGCATGTGTTTCTATTCGTGAGGGTGTCCCGATTAGGATTTACCTCCACCTCTTAGAGGCAATGGGCGGGGATTTCGCCGCGCCTAGCTAAGTTGCTCGATTTCAATGGATTAAGTATGCCACATTTTTAATGGAAAGTAAAGTACCGGGACTTAGAATTTCTCGGAGGGCGGCGATTTTCAGAAGCGGAAAACGAAGCCAGCGGCGGCCATTTGATTATGACTGAGGCCTGTGGGTCCCCCGGCGCTTCCTTGGGGGTACTCTAAAAGAAAATCGCGGTACTCGGTTCGAACCGACCAATGTGAGGACAAGCTGTAGTCGAGGCCACCTCCAAAGTTCCCGGCAAATCCGGGGGAATTAAAGGATATTAGTTTCCAATATACGCCTCCAACCCCAAAGGTGAAGAAGGGGCGAAGGCGCGCGTTGGTTCTGAAGGCGCGGACGTAATTAAGCGAAAACATATGTTCGTCAACGGAGGCGGGACGGCCTCTCATTACAGTCGGCGTCGGAAATGTCGGTTCGACCACTGTAATAGTAAAGTCGGTGGGCGCATAGGAGTAGCTGAATTCGACGGCCTCGGACGGCCGGAAAAAGAACCTGGCACCCACGAACAGCCTTCCCGTTGGGGAAAGGTGAGATGTGACAGTGGAAGCGAGGACCACTGTCGGGTTGACGCTGACTATGACATCTTGCACGTTCGACTTATTGTTCACGGTGGAGCTGCCGCCTTCGGCAAAAAGCTCGAACTTCGGAGGGGTGTCCTGCGCCAGTGCGGCGCTTGGCGCGAGGAGCAGTACAATAAGAAAGCCGTGGTTTCTCAGAGTGAAATTCATTTATCTACTTAGTACTATATGTAGGTGAGAGTTGTCAATACAGGTTGTACTTTATGGCGGTGATGATGTGCTGAGTGGTCATGCCACTTATGAACCGCCGTGCGAGGGAGTCCGCGTGGCATCAGGCTTCGGCCAAAAAACCATTTTGAATAAATCAAGATGGAGACGGCACGCAGCAACGTGCGCGGAAGAAAGCTGTACAATTGACGAGTCGAACTTGGCCGGCTGAGATCAAATGGTTGATACGAAGCGGGAGACAAGATGAGGCAGATTGTGAAGCGGGTTTTATTTGGCGGCGGAGTTTTGCTACTGGGGACGGCATTTTCTGTGCCCGCCCACGCGCAGCAGCCCGCCGGCACTCAAACGGCTGGCTCGACACAGGGCGGCCATTTTGAACCGCTCGAGCGATGGGCGGCAGCAGTGCTTTCCGGCGACAAGGCCGCGTTGGCTGGTTTCTATCTTTCTGGACCCGGCACATTCGCGAAGATTCCCGAAGGAAAAAACACGGAGCCTGCGACGGAAGAGCCGCAATTCTGGTCGAGCCTCGCTGCGAACGGACTCATCGGGATCATCCCCAAAATCTTGCAGGAAGAAACGCCGCAGCCGGGAATGGTGTCGCTGACTCTGCGCGTGGAGATGACGTTTCACGCGAAAGATGCGACGCAGGAGAATTTTGTTTCCACGGCACAGGTTTGGGTCGAAACGGACACCGGCTGGCGGATCGCCATCACGCAAAGGGGCAAGCTGGTAGCTTCGCCTGTGCTGCGGCTGCCCGAGCCAGCCACCCCGAACACCCACTTGTATGACGATCCGGCAGATGCGCAGAAGGATCTGGACGCCGCGCTGGCCTGCGCTAAAGGGGGCCGCAAGAGGGTTCTGGTCGTTTTCGGCGCAAACTGGTGCTTCGACTGCCACGTTTTGGATGCCGCGTTTCATTCCGCTGAAATTACTCCGCTCATAGCGGATAATTACTGCATCGCGCACATCAACATCGGGGACGGGAACAGCAATACGGATCTGGCGAAACGCTTCGGAGTGCCGCTCGAAAAAGGGATTCCCGGCCTGGCGGTGCTGGATGCCGATGGCAGCGTGGTCACCAGCCAAAAGCAAGGGGAATTTGAATCCGCCGCCAAGATTGGCATGACTGACGTGACGCAGTTCCTGCTGAACTGGAAACCTCCCGCCGTGAAATAATCCGCTGCTGCGACCAAGCGAAATGATTGCGAGCGCGGCCTGGCAGCGCTGAGACTTTTACACCGGCGGAGTTTCGCGGGCGAGGACCTGATACACCTGAATGCGCGGAAAGCCTTGCGCGAAGCTCTGCAAGCGGGCGAGCGCCTCATAAAGGTAAAGATTCTTCTCGCTGGCGTCGAGGTCATCGAGCGAATCCCAGAGCGAGATGGTCTCGACCTCGATGGGAGTTTTCTCGCGCGTGTGCAGGGCGATGAACCCGCGGAATCCTTTCTGTTGATTGGCCAGCGGCGCGATGGATCTCACAGCCTCCGCAAACTCATTTACCTTTCCTGGGACGATTTGGAATTGCATGACGCGTGCGTGCATGAGCGCCTCCTTCGAACCCACTCGCGTGAGTTATCTTGTTTCAGCGGAAAGATCCATGTTGTGCATCACCTTGATGAGCCAGGCTCCATTCTCTTTCACCATGCTGAAGTTCAGCAGGCCCTTGCGCAGGGGAATTGGCTTGCCGTCGCGAACCGCGCCAGTCATCTCCCAGCGCACGTCCACGGCCGCAACGTCGGGCTTCAGGAAGCGAATTTTGATATCGTCTGCAGTCTGGTGTGAGTCTTTGAATCCGGCCTGGAATAGCGGGGCATGGATTTTCTCAATCGCTTCGCGTCCCGAGGCGCTCATTCCGATCACGTTCGTGAAATCCGCGTCCGTGGCAAAGACCATGGAGAAAGCGTGCGCGTCGTGTTTATTCCACGCATCCACGAAACTGGCGATGACGCCTTGAATGGCGGTTCGGTCAGCAGAAGCGTCCTGAGCCGACGGCGCGGCGCGGCCGCCAAGAACTAACAGGAGAAAGATGAGGCCCGTGTGCAGTCCCATGCGTTTCCCTCCTGGGGCCCGAAATGGCTGCCATTATAGGCAAATTTTCCCCGGCTGGCGCATGAAGTTTGCGCTGCCGGCGTTGGTGCCGCGGGGTTAGACTTCGAGCGTGCCCGTGAAATTCGAGATTCTCGAGCATCCCGCTGACATAGGATTCGCCGCGTACGGCGCCACGCTCGAAGAGCTTTTCGCCAATGCCGCTATTGCGCTGGGCTCGCTGGCGTGCCGGACGGAGGAGATCCATGAGCGCGCGGCGCGGGAAATCGCGGCCTCGGGCGGAAATCTCGAATCGCTGATGTATGCATGGCTGGCAGAAATACTCGCGGTGACCGACGCCGAGCGATTCGTTTTCCGGCGCGCGGAAGTCACGCATCTTGGCGCGGAAGATATTCGCGGCGTGCTGCACGGAGAAGTTGTTGACAGGCAGCGCCACATCGCCGGGACGTACATCAAGGCGGTCACGTACCACCAGTTCGAGGTGCGCAAGACGCCCTCCGGCTGGCGCACGCAGGTGTATCTCGACGTGTAGCCCGCCGCGCATGCTCACCCGCGTTTGCGCGCTTGCTCCATCATTTCCCAGGCCGCTTCGGGCAGGTCGCAAAGATCGTTGAATTCTCCCGCGCCGCGCAGCCACAGGCCTCCATCAATCACCACGCATTCGCCGTTGACGTAGCTGGATTGCTCGCTCACGAGATAGACGGCGAGGTTTGCGAGCTCTTCGTGACGCCCGAAGCGCTTCATGGGATGCGAGTTGCGGGCGCGCTCCTCGAATTCCTTCGAAGGCATCAGGCGCGACCACGCGCCTTCGGTGGGAAACGGACCCGGCGCGATGGCGTTGAGGCGAATGCCGTGCTTCGCCCATTCCACGGCGAGCGAACGCGTCATCGCCAGCACGCCGGCCTTGGCGCAAGCGGACGGCACGACGAACGCCGAGCCCGAACCTGCTGCCGCGTAGGTGGTGACGATATTCAAAATCGTGCCCGGTTGTTTCGCGGCGATCCATTTCCTGCCGAGCGCGAGGGTGAAATGAAAAGTTCCGCCGAGCACGATGGCCACCACGGCATTGAAAGCGTTGGGCGAAAGCTTTTCCGTGCGCGCGATGAAATTCCCGGCTGCGTTATTCACCAGCGTATCCACGCCGCCGAAAGCGCGCTCCGCAGCGGCTGCGGCATTTTCAACAGCGGCAAAATCGCGCACATCGCACGCGGCGTGCGCCGCACGCGCTCCTATTTTCGCAATCGCAGCGGAGGTTTCTTCGAGCGGCTCCGCGCGGCGGCCCACCAGAAAGAGATTCGCGCCGAGCTCAGCAAACCGCAGGGCCATGGAGCGCCCCAGGCCGCTTCCACCGCCCGTGATCAGTATGGTGCGTCCGGAAAGAAGTCCAGGCTGGTACATGGCGCGCCTCCGAGGTGCGAGCGCGCATTGTATTTCCCTGCGCCCGAGAGCGCCAGAGGCGAGCGATTCGGAGGGGAGACGGCCTAAAAAAGTTCCCGCAGGAGTGTTTGAACGCTCCTGCGGGGGAAAGGTTGAACAGCCGCCAGGACCTTAGAAAGAAAGCCTGAGGGCCAATTCAATTTGCCGAGAAGTACCGAAGTCCCCGGCAGGGAAACGCGTGCTGGAGATTATGCCGAAGGTTTGTTTGCTCAGGGGCACGGAGGGATCCACATTGATGACCCGATTGGGATTGCCGAAGTTTGGGTGATTGAAGAGGTCAAACGCCTCGGCGCGAAACTGAAGCCCCATCCTCTCCGTGAGCTTTGTGTTCTTAATCAATGAAACGTCCGTATCCACGAAGTCTGGCCCGGTGATACTGTTTCGCCCGACGCTGCCGAAATGCGTTGGCGAACATGCTTGTTTGCCCTTCTTGTCAAGGATTATGACTCCTGGGCAGGCGAGCGCACCGGGACTGGCGAACCAGTTGGCCGGATTGCCCGTGACTCCAACCGCTCCTGAGACGTCCGGGCGAAGCGTGGCAGTGCCGGTGAAACCATTGATGAATTCTCCCGTCGCCAAGATAGTCAGCGGATTGCCGGATTGCGCCTGCGTGATCATACCGATTTCCCAGCCTCCAATGAGCCGGTTGCCCTTGAACGGGAGATCGTAAATCGTGTCAATCGAGAAACGATTCCGCACGTCGAAGTCTGCAGGGCCGTAATCGTTGCGGATGTTGTTGCTATCCTGCACGATGACGCCTTGCGAGCTGAGTGAGTTGTAGTCGAGCGTCTTGGAATAGACATAAGACGCATTCAGTTCCAGGCCGTGGGAAGTATGCTTGTTTACTGTGACCCACAAAGCGTTGTAGTTGGAATTAGTGCCGCTATCCACCTCGGTGATGTTTCCGAGCGCCGTCCCCGGGTCAATCGGGCTCGTAGCCGAGACCGACTTGAACGGACGAGCTCCCCCGTTGACAATCTGATTCACGTTTCTTGCGATGCGCAGATGGGTGGATTTCGAGCCGAAAAATCCCGCCATAACCCCCAACGATGGAGTGATTTCCCGCTGAATGTTGAAGTTGTAGGACTGCACGTAGGGATTGTCGAAAAGATTGTTGATCGTAGCGGGAGCCAGCCCGCCGTTGGCCGCGAGCGTGGCGGCATCCTCAAATGTCAGCCCGGCTGCTGTGGACTGCCGCGGAATCGCGAACGGGGGATTGCCGCTCAGTCCGGAAACAGCGTTGGTGACCGGCTGATCAGTGAGGATGGCATATCCCGCCCGGACCACGGTTTTCTGATCGCCAAACGGGTTCCAAGCAAGACCGACCCTCGGCTGGAAGTTCATATCGTTCGTGTGGAAGGCCTGTCCGATTCCGTTCGTTCCGACCTGCACCAGCGAATCTGTTCCCGGAACGAAAACAACAAATCGGTTGCGGGCTTCGGAAGGCGTGAAGTTGTCATCATAACGCAGGCCGATTTCGAAAGTGAGCGACGGCCGAAATTTGAAATTATCCTGCACGAACAGTCCAAACGCCGGCTCGAGAATCCGGTCGTTCGCGCTGCCGTTCAACACCGTGAAGGCGCTTGCATTGTCGTTCAGGAAATTCGCGATGCTCGTAAAAGAGAAACTGCCAATGCTCTCGGCAATATTGTCGTTATAGAAGCGCCGAACTTCGCCGCCAAACGCCAGCGAATGCCGGCCCCTTACCCAACTGAGCGTGTCGCTAAAAACGGCCGTTGTGTCGCCGCGAGCCTGCGGGAAGCCATTGGGGCCGCCGATATTGAGCGCTCCGGTGACGCCGATTTGTGGCAACCCAATGGAAGCGTTGATGCCGTTGTTGATTCCCAAGGTTGCGGGGTTTAACGCCGCATTGGGGGCAAACGAAATGAAAATTCGGTTGTATCCGAGCCGCGCCTCGTTGGTGAGCGTGGGGGAGAAAGTATGATCGTAACTGAATGTGCTGATCTGGCGCCGCGAAGAGCGCGTATCTCCGAATCCCGGGAGGTTGTTGCCCTGCAGCGTGGCCTCGATGCGCAGGTCCTGCTGGATTGCGACATAGCCGTGCAGACGATCCCGGTCCGAGAGATTGTAAAAAAGATCGCCTGTGCCTTGGTCAATCCGCACCGGTGCGGAAATCGAGCCGAGAAACGCCGGATTTCCTTTGCTATCCACGCCGTTGACATGCTTGATGAGCGGGAGCAATTGCTGGACAACGGGATCGCTGACCGCTGCGCGTTGCGCATCGGTGGGCACGTCGGTGACAACGGAAATTCCTTGCCGTTGCCGCAATCCCTCATAGCTGGCGAAAAAGAATAGCTTGTCGTGTTTGATGGGACCGCCGGCCGCGGCGCCGAAATTATTACGGATGAACTGCGCCTGCGGCGTGCCCTTGGGATTAAAAAAATTGCGCGCGTCGAGGTAATTGTTGCGCAGATAATCGAACAGTTCACCGTGATAATCATTGGTTCCCGAGCGCGTGGCGATGTTCGCGATGGCTCCGGAGTTTCGGCCGTACTCGGCGCTGAAGGTTTGATTATCCACGCGAAATTCTGAAACGGTATTGATCGAAGGCTGGAAGGTGATCTGGTTTTGCACTTCATCGCTGAGGTTGATCCCGTTCACCATCCAGTTCACGGTATCTTCGCGTTGGCCCGCCGTGTTGACCCCAAAAGAGCCCTGTCCGCGAAGGGGGAAGGTGAGGAAGCCATTCGCCGGAGGCGTGACCGTCCCGGGAATCAGCAGCCCCAAATCCACGAAATGCCTCCCGTTGAGCGGGATTTCCTGGACCATTTTCTGGTCGATCACCTGGCCCACGGACATTGTTCCGGATTCGACAACGGGTGCCGCGCCGGTGACGACTACCTCCTGAGAAACGGCGCCGACCTTCAATTGCGCGTTCTGCACGACTGTCGTGGCGACGTCCAGAGTGAGGTCGTCCACCACGAACGTCTGCATCCCCGGCGCGCTTATCTGCACGCGATAGATTCCCGCGGGAAGTCCAGACAAAGTAAAATCTCCCGAAGATTCGCTCTGTGTGGGGAAGTCGACCCCCGTGGCCTTGTTGTGCGCGACAATTTTCGCGCCTGCGACGGACGCCCCGTTCGTGTCGGTCACCGCTCCGGTCAGCGTTGCCGCAGATTGCGCGAACGCGGCACCGACTGCGACAGCTAGGAACAGAAGCGCTGCAAGCACGACTGGCAGAATAGAATGTGAATTCCTGTTAGCCTTACGTCTCATTACGCCTCCTTTGCGGTAATCTCGGAGCTGCTATGACGGCCCGGAGTCGAAACGCTTCGGGAGAAGCGCCAAAAAATCAGGAAGTTGATTTGGCAAATCCGATAGCCCTGCTCGCAGCGATACAAATACTGCGCCGCGCGGATCAAGGGCGCGTTGCAACTCACTGGGGGCGAATATAGCACTTCTTAAGCCAGAGATAAATCAATTCTGGGCCATTCTAACCTCCTTAGATTGCTTCTGCGTCGGGGTGCATACCAATCTTGGAAGAAGCTATGAGTCGTGGAATTGGATAAATCTCCGCGAATTGGAAGCTCGATTCTGAACTCGACATCGGAGACCAGGAGGTCTGAACGAGCAGCCCGGCTCAAAAATCCACGTGCGCGCGGAGGGCGGGAACCAGCACCGGGCCGCGAGCCTGGTTGTAACCCGGATTCCAGATGCGATGGAGATCAAACGAGACGAATGTGCCGCGCCAGACGTGCAGGGTGTAGAAGCCTTCAAAGATTTTTTCGCGCCCGTAAACCAGGCCGCCATCTCCGAGCAGGAAACCCAGGCCGCCAAGCGCCAAGTATTCGCGATGGTCTCCGGAAATTGCGTTGGCCACAAATGCACCGCCCGCGCGGTCTTCGCGGCGCCGCCACGGTGCGCCATCGAGCGTCGCGCCAAGCTCGATGGTGCGGTCCACTTCGGTGTAGACGAAAGATTCGTTCCGGCCGTCGTTCCAGCCCCAGCGGGCGAAAACCGTGAGCGGCCCGGCAATTTTTTGCTCGATGTTCACACCGAAGCCGTACTTGACGCGGCCCTGGCGGCGGGCGGCGGTGATGTCCGGCACGTTTCCATGACCCGCGAGGAACGCGTGAATCGCTTCGCGGTAGCTTCCCATGTCGGCATGATTCACATAGCTGAGAAGGCGAATTGTGCCTTCGCGGCGGGGCAGAAGATTGCCGCGAAATTCCGTCTCGAGATTTTCTGAACGCGCCCGGGCGATGTCCGCGTCAAGATTGATTCCATTGGCCACCTTGGGCATGAGCGCTTCGGCGAAGCGGACGGACCAGCGCCGGTCATCGTATTCCACGATCGCGCCGTCAGTGTAACCGCGTGTGTTCGCCGCGTAGTCGTATGCCCCGTTGTTGTCCGCCGTCCAATTCAAGAACTGCAGGTGGCTGTCGCTTCCGCCAGAATTGATGTCGAAAAAATCCACCATGCTGAATTTGCCGATGCGAAATTCGATGCGCCGCGCGGGCAGCGAAGTCGCCAGGCCCAGGAAATTCCTCTCGGCCGCGACGTTGTCGTGGCTGAGAGGAATAATTTGCCTGAGCATCAGCCGGGCCAGGTAGGGCACCGGGCCGAGCTGCGGGTTACGCACCACGTCCAGATTCGTGTAGCCGGCCAATCCCAGGGCGTTGCTGATCCCGCGGCCTCCCGCACTCTCGGCGTCGACAAGGATTTCGGTCGTGGATGTTAATTCGTAGCCAGCGTAGAGCGTGTACAGTCGCGAGGTGGCGTTTTCGGCCTGCGCGCGAAGGCTATTCGTGCCGGAGAACGCCGCCCGAAACGTCGGATGCCACTGACAGATGATGTTCCCCTGACCGGCAACGAAAAAGCGCGAAGATTCGGAATGCGGAAATAGCGTGACCGGGTCGCTATCCGTATCCTGGCTCGAATCAGAAGTTTGCTGCGAGGAGTTGTTATCAGGCGCGGGCGACGACTGCGGACGAGCTTGTGCCACGGCAGACCAGAAGAGAGAAATTCCGGCCAGAACGAAGGTGAGGCTCATCGAATTGAGCCATCTCCAGCTCACTCTTTTGCACTCCCAGATGCCGCGACGCGATGATTGGAATCACGGCGCCAATTTAGCATAGCAGCCAAAAGTTTCGCCAGTGTAAAACCTTGGTTTCGAGATATTTCGCAGGCATGCCGGGCATCCCGATTGCCCGCGGGCGTCATCTCTTGTAATCTCTTGGCTGCTGTCCTCTGGGGGATCATCCGGGCCTGCCCGCCGGTCTGCCGCATTCCTGGCGATGAGGGCGCCCAGCTAAAGGAGCTTTCGGGGTGAATCGGAAATCGCTTGTTCTGAGCTGTCTCTTGTTAGCCGCGGCCATGTGGTTGCCGGCGTGCGGCGGGGTTGTCAACAACCCTTCACCCCACATCAAGTCCGTTTCTCCTGTAAGCGTCACGGCAGGCAGTCCGACATTTACGATGACGATTAACGGGAGCGGCTTTTCACCACAGTCCACCGTGGGATTCGGTAACTCCCCGCTGGTCAGCATCTTTTTGTCCGAAAACCAGATCACCGCGACAGTCCCGTTCAACTTTATAACCGCCGCGAACCCGATGGTTCCCGTGCAAATCTCCACTCCGTCGCCCGGCGGTGGAAACTCCAACATCATAAACTTCGTCATCAATCCTGCGAATAATCCCATTCCCGCGATTAGCTCAATTTCTCCGTCCGCCGCATTTGCCGACCAGACGCCCTTCAACGTGTCGATTATGGGAAGCGGTCTCGTATCGAATTCGCAGATGACGGTGAACGGCAGCAATCGTCCCACGGGTTTCATCAGCGCTTCGAGCCTCTCCGGTTCCCTGCAGTTCAGCGACCTCGCTACCACGGGGACGATTCAGATCGCCGTGCTCAATCCCGCGCCGGGCGGCGGCGGGTCTAACAGTCTTCCTCTTTCCATCACCAATCCCGCTCCGCTCATCGCCGCTGTCAATCCCAAGACCACCGCGGCCGGAGGGACGAACGTCACGTTCACTGTGGCGGGGACCGGGTTTGCTTCCACTTCGCAGATTTCCATCAACGGAACGGTTCATACCGCCACGTTCGTCAATAATGCTCAATTGACGACCATTCTGGCGAAGTCCGATCTCGCCGCGGCGCAAATTTCTCAGGTCACGGTGATCAATCCGCCGCCCGGCGGAGGAATTTCCAACATCATCGGCCTGGACGTTCTGCCGGGCACGGCCGGACAAGGTTTTCCGGAACTCGCCGACGTAGACGTCAATGGCGTGCAAGCGAATCAGGGGATTGGCAGCACGACATCTTCCGGCCCGGTCATTGATACCACCGGGCGCTTCGTCGCGTACGCATCCGCTTCGAACAATCTGGCGCCCAACGACGACAACGGAGTCGCGGACATCTTTCAGTTCGACTCGTGCCTGAACGCGCCCACGTCGACAACATGTCTTCCATCCACCATCCTGGTCAGTAAGGCTACCGACGGCACCCCTTCGAATGGCGCAAGCTCCGAGCCTTCCATGGATTCGAGCGGCCGATTCATTGTTTTCACGTCGGTGGCGACCGACCTTGTCCCGGGCTTCACATTCACGGGCAATCGCCAAGTAATTTTGCGCGACACCTGCACGGGCGCCACCGGGTGCACGCCCGCTACGAGGCTCATTTCCGTTTCCGCGGATGGAAAGAGCCCCGCGGCGAGCGACGCGTTCACTCCGGCGATCAGTCCGGACGGGAGATTCGTGGCCTTCATTTCCGCCGCTTCCAATCTGTTCGCGAATGTGGCTCCCACGGGGAACCAGATTTTCATGCGCGACACTTGCTTCGGAGTCGCGAGCGGCTGCAATCCGGCAACAACCCTGATCACCATTCCGAACGACACAATGATGTTTGCGAACGGCTCGAGCGGTGAGCCGATCGTCGGCACAGGCGGCCAGTTTGTCGCGTTTTCATCCACCGCGACGAACCTCGTTTCGGGAGTCAACGCAGGACTTCAGCAAGTCTTCGTCCGCAACACATGCACGGGTGTCGCCATGGGCTGTACCGCTGCTACTTCCCTGATTTCCGCGAGCAGCGGAGGCGTTGCCGCCAACGCCGCGAGTTTTGAGCCTTCCATGTCGCCGGACGGGCGTTTCTTCGCTTTCGCATCCACGGCCTCGAATCTCGATGCGCATGCCGTCAATGGCGTCCAGCAGGTTTTCATTCGGGATACTTGCACCGGCGCCACCGGATGTACGGTCGCGACTGCTCTCATTTCCATTGCCGCCGATGGCATGTCCCCGGGCGGCGCATCGAGCGAGCATCCGCAACTCGACAAGACCGGCCAGTTCGTCGCCTTCGCATCGAACGCATCGAATCTCGTCGCCAACGATACGAACAACGTCGAAGATGTTTTCGCGCGCAAGACTTGTATTCCCGCGGCTTCAGGCTGCACGGCGTCCACGGTGCTGGTCAGCGCATCGCTCACCGGCGCCATCGGCAATGCGGCAAGCCTGCATCCGGCAATCGCCGCCAACAGCCATTTCCTCGCATTCATTTCTTCCGCGAACAATCTTGTGCCCAACGACACCAACGGCCTCCCGGATATTTTCCTCGGTAATACTTCGTTTTGATTTTGGCGGAACGGCTCAATCGCCGTGCGCAGGCGGCGGCTGGTGGAGCAACGCGGACCGCGTGGCTTCGAGTGTGAATCGCAGCGATTCTCGCGGAACGGATTCCACATATCCGCGGACAAGCCACGCCACGGCCGCGGGAATATCGCGCGTGAGTGAAATGGACTGGCTCTCCACGTAGGTCCCCCCGTCTTTTTCCTCGAAGCGCCAGTAGGTAAAGATCCGCCAGAGAAGTCCGCGGTCGTTCCCTTCCGGCTTCAATTTTTCATCGGCTTCGCCCGGACTTTCCACTTCGTGGATGTGCGTGGATTTCGAAATACTCTCTTCGTGCGTGGCGTCAATCGGCAAGTAGTGCACTTCATGTTCCGTCTCGATCACCGAAGTGATTATTTTCTTCTTGTGAAAGCGCAATTCGACGTCGAAATCGTTTCCATCGCGCTTAAGGATTTTCGAGCGCACCACGTCCGGCTTGTAATATTCCTGATGGTGGTTGTAATCCTGCATGAGTGCGAGCGTCTGCTGCAGCGTCACTCCCGGAATGAAAATTGTGCCGGTCCAGTGATGGATCATTCCGCCCGGAACGGCGATCGGCTTGCCGTTCTCGAGCGTCTCCAGCCGCTCGATCACAATTTCGCCGTTGCGAAGCAGCGCAAACGCGTGGCTTCGCTGCGGTTCGGGCAGCCGCTCGATCCAAAGGAATCCTGCGTGCGCGGAATCGTCCGCGGCCATGCGCGATTCGCTCAGCGCGACGTAGTGCGCGAAGGTGGCAAGCGTCGCGGGTGTCAGTTCGCTCGCGCTTGCGGCCGGCGCTGCCCCTAGCCAAATCGCCATCGCGATCGCCGCGCTTTTCCTCCGCCGCATGACGCCCTTTTCCTTCATGTGTCCTTCTTTCGTGACAGCTTCTTCATTCTGCGCCTTCTGGAATCACTGATTCTAGCGATAGATGCGCCTGCCTTCTGCGACCATCGCTCGGACAGAAAGCAATTCACTTGCCGTGCACAGAGCAGCAATCGAGCAGCTGGGATCGACGAGGTGATGGCGATTTTTTGGGTGAGTCACACAGAAGAAGCGCAAACAAACGGCCCACCGCCGGTGGGGGTCGGAAGGAACTACGCCAGCAGTGGGCTTGGACGGGTTGGGAAGCGTGCCCCGGCTCCTTATGGAACCGTCGTCCCCGCAGCGCTACCCCCCAACCCGCGTAGCGAGATTAGGGAAAGTGCCGTTGCGGAACAATGGCACGCACGGGCCAATCTTCCCCTTACGCGGGTTTTAGTACTACCGGCCATAACGCATTGAATTTAATGGACTAAATTGAGAGAGACGGCGGAAATGCCCGGCGAATCACGCGGATGTCACTTCGAGGTTTTCGCCTCGATTCGAATCGTCAATTCTGTCGTCTTCGCCGGCCGGACGATAATGTTGTGCTGCCACTCCGACCACGCGCCATTCGCGAGTGCGCGGATGTCATATGGCCCTGCCGAAATACGCGAAAACTTGAATTGGCCCCGCGTATCGGTAAGCATCGCGTGCGGATGCTTCCCGTCGGCCTGCTGCACCGTGACGCGCGCGCCCACGATGGGGGCATCGTCAGAGGCGACAACCGTCCCCGCGAGCGTGCCGGTGGCAACGTGGTGCGTCGGCGGCGCCGCGACCGCCGCCATGGCGGCGCATAGGACAAAAATAAATGCGCGTTTCACTGTAATTCTCCCGGCCGGGTGCTTATCCATCGTACCGCTTCTCCGTGAAGCCTGTTGCGCGCCGGCGCGTAAGAATTAATATCCCGCGCCTGTGGAACTGGTGACGCCGAAGCCCTATAATCCGCAACGCCATGCCGCTCGCAGCAGGCACAAAACTTGGGCCGTACGAAATCCTCGCGCCGGTGGGCGCGGGCGGGATGGGAGAGGTGTACCGCGCGCGGGATACGCGGCTCGACCGCACGGTCGCAATTAAAGTGCTGCCGAAGCATCTGGCCGACACTCCCGAAGCGCGGCAGAGATTCGAGCGCGAGGCGCGCGCTGTCTCCTCTCTCAATCATCCGCACATCTGCGCGCTCTACGACGTCAGCCGTGAAGGCGAGGCGGAATTTCTGGTGATGGAATTTCTCGAGGGCGAGACGCTCGCGAAGCGCATCGAGAAGGGCGCGCTCGCGACACCGGAATTGCTGTGTACGGCGATTGAAATTGCGGACGCGCTCGAAAAAGCGCATCGCCACGGCGTAATTCACCGCGATTTGAAGCCGGGCAACATCATGCTGACGAAGTCCGGGGCGAAGCTGATGGACTTCGGCCTGGCGAAATCTGCAAACGCAGCTGCTGCGGCGCCTTCATCGAGCTTGACGATGTCGCTGAATCAAGCCGCGGTCACGGAGCCGCTGACGGCGAAGGGAACGATTGTTGGAACGTTTCAATACATGTCGCCGGAACAAGTGGAAGGCCAAGAGTCGGACGCGCGCGCGGACATCTTCGCATTCGGCGCGGTGCTGTATGAAATGGCGACGGGAAAGCGGGCGTTCGAAGGCAAATCGCAGGCCAGCGTGATTGCCGCGATCCTCGAACGCGAGCCGCCGCCGATTTCGACGCTGCAGCCGATGTCGCCACCGGCGCTCGACCGCGTGGTGAAAATTTGCCTGGCGAAAGATCCGGACGAGCGGTTTCAGAGCGCGCACGATTTGAAATTGCAACTGGAATGGATTCGCGATGCCGGCTCGCAGGCAGGGGTTCCCGCGCCGGTAATTGCGCGGCGGCGGATCAGCCATCGTGTTGCGTGGGCGTTTGCGGGAATCTTCGTCGTCGCGACAGTTTTTTTCGCCTGGATGTATTTTCGCCTGGCGAATGCGCCCGCGCTGGCAATTGTTTCGCAAGTCCCGCCACCGGCGAACGCGAATTTCGCATTTGGCGGGAGTGATGCGGGTCCGCCGGTGATTTCTCCCGACGGCGAGCGGCTGGCGTTCGCAGCCGCCGGCTCGGATGGCAAGCGGCTTCTCTGGGTCAGACCGCTTAATGCTGTGACGGCGCAAGCGCTTGCAGGAACCGATGGCGCGACGTTTCCGTTCTGGTCGCCCGACAGCCACTACCTGGGATTCTTCGCGAATGGAAAACTGAACCGCATTGAAGCCTCCGGCGGCCCGCCGCTGGCCATCGCCGACGCGCCTAACGGCCGCGGCGGTGCCTGGAACCGGGATGGCACAATTCTCTTCACCCCCGACACGAACGGTCCCGTTTACCGCGTGCCCGCCTCAGGCGGCACGCCTCAGCCGGTGACAAAACCGAATCTCTCCCGCCAAGAGACTTCGCACCGCTGGCCGCAATTCCTTCCTGACGGAAAGCATTTCCTCCTCTACGCTCACGGCGGGGCGGCGGAAAATAACACCACGTATGCCGCTTCACTCGACGGTGGCGAACCGAAACTGCTCCTTCGCGGCGATTCGAACGCCATTTACGCCCCGCCGGGTTACTTGCTCTTCATCCGCCAGGGCACGCTGATGGCCCAGCGATTTGATCCCAGTGGGCTGCTCCTGATCGGAGAGGCGATGCCGCTGGCCGAACATGCGGGGGTCAATTTGACGGTCTGGCGTGGAATTCTCACCGCCTCGGAGAATGGCATCCTGACCTACGAGGTGGGAGCCGAGGAATCCAATCGCCGGCTCATTTGGTTTGACCGGAACGGCAAGCAGATTGAGGAAACGGGCGCGGCTGGTGATTACCGTACGGCGAGCCTTTCGCCCGACGGCCGCAAACTGGCCGTCACACTGACGGAGTCGGGCACTGGAAACGCGGACATCTGGGTATATGACCTCACGCGAGGAGTCCAGACTCGCCTCACGTTTTCACCAGGCATTAATGCAGCAGCCTCCTGGACGCCCGATGGGAAAACCATCGTGTTCCTGTCGAATCGAAGCGGACAATATCACCTCTACCAGGAGTCTGCCGACGGCACGGGCGCCGCATCGCCGCTTTTGGTCGATGATGCCGCGGAGTTGTATCCTGATTTATCCTCCGACGGGCGCTACGTGATATTTGAACACTTCGCGACACAAGCAGGTTCGCACACCGAGATCTGGGCCCTGCCTATGTTCGGCGACCACAAACCGCTCCCGGTGATCCAAAACCCGCAGTTTGATGTGATCCGGCCAGCGCTCTCTCCTGACAGCAAATGGCTGGCCTATGTTTCACCAGAATCCGGCCGGCGGGAGGTTTACGTCGTGCCGTTTGGCCAGGGCGGCGGGAAGTGGCAGGTCTCGGGCAACGGCGGCGGCACGCCGCGCTGGCGCCACGACGGCAAGGAGCTTTTCTATCTCTCGCCGGACAATAAAATCATGTCCGCGCAAATTTCTGAACAAGGAGCGAGCCTGGTCATCGGCAAAGTGGCATCACTGTTCCCGGCGAACCCTGCCGTAACTCCCGGATGGGCTTACGACGTGAGCGCCGATGGAAAGAAATTTGTCGTGATTACCTTAGCCACGCAGCAGGCCGCCGCGCCGCTGACGCTTGTTGTGAACTGGCCGGCGCTGCTGAAGCAAAGATAAATTCCGCGCGCCACCGTTGATTCCATTCTTGCCGCTGCGGTTTTCTTTTGGTCCGTGCTTGCGCCCGCGTCAGAGTTTGTAGAGCTTGTGCGCGGCGGCGTGCGGGGGCTGGTCCTGGCGGCCGGTGTCGGGATTGATTCCCCGCGCGAGCGCGATGTGGTACGTCGCTAGATACAGCGGCGTCACGGCAGTGAGCGCCGCGAGCCATTCGGGCGCTGCGGGCGTTTCGAGCACGTGCTCGGCGGCGAGATCGTGATTTGCCTCGCGCGGAGCGACGGCCACGCGCAGCATTTTCAATTCTCCCGCCGCTCGCAGGATCGTTCGCGCGCGCTCGTCGGCTTCTCCGCCCGTCAGTATCGCCATCATTGCCGCGCGCGAATCGATTTCTGAAAACGGTCCGTGCAAGATTTCTTCCGTCTCGAAACCTTCCGCGGCGATGTAGCAAGCTTCCTTGATCTTGAGCGCTGCTTCGCAAGCCGTCGGCCATGCGGGCCCCGCTCCGAAGATCACGATGCGCTCGCGTTGCGCAATTTCGAGCGCCGCGCTGCGCACTTCCCCTTCGCGCGCGAGCGATTCGCGCACCCATCCCGGCACGCGCAAGAGGGAATCTTCCGCCTGCGCGTCGGCAAGCATATTTCGCAGCGCTGCGACGCGAATCGCAAAGAGCGCCAGCGCCGCAAGTGCAGCCGTGTAGCTCTTCGTGTATGCGAACGCCACTTCCTGCTCGCACGTCTCGATTACGAAATCCGCGCGGCGCGTTCCTTCGCCGCTCGCTTCCCCGACAACGGCAATTGCGACTGCTCCGGCCCGCTTCGCCGCCTCGATCGCGGCCAGCGAATAGCGCGTCGTCCCAGTGTGCGTGATGGCTACCACGGCATCTTCGCTCGAAAGCGCGAGAGGGTAATTTGTGAACTCGAATGACTGTTCCGCCCTCGCTTCGGCGCGCCCCGCCGTGAGATGCCGCAAGAATCCTTCCGCCACTCTCGCGGCGTGCAGCGAAGTTCCAATCCCCGCGAAAATAATGCGCCGCTTCCCAGCCGCCGCTTTCGCCGCTCGCTCAATCGCCCCGCGCGAGGCTTGCAAGACTTTTTCGATCAGCGCGGGCTGCCGCTCGATGGCGTCATAAACGTGGTAGGGATGCGCCGTGCGAACTTCCGCCATTTAATTTTTCTCCCTGAAAAGTGTATCCGAGGATGTTGCGTTTGCACCCGGCCAATTTGTCCGCTTCCGCGATCCGCGGCGCCGAACTCCATCGCAAGAAAGCAAAATGCTACGACTTGTTTCGCGGCACGAGTCAGAGCCCTCCTGCACGCCTCCTCATTTTCAAGGATCTTTAAGGATCGCCAGCGGGCACTTGCCCGCTCGCGAGGTCGCGCTGCGCCACAGCAATCGCTTCGCGCGGCGCTCCTATGCGATGGTAGCGGCTGATTTCCGTGGACGTGTGCTGCTCGAAGGCGAAAAGAAATTTCCTTCCTGAGAAATCATATTGATAGCGCACCGGCAGCCACACTCCGTCCTCCACTTCCTCCTGCACGATTTCAAAATGTCCGCCGTGGTAGATTTTCCCGAGGATCCCGCCGCCGATAGACATGTCGCGAATGATGTCCGCTTCGCCGCGCGCCAGGTGGCCGCTTTTTTCGTCAATCCAGATGGTCGCGCGAGCATGCGCCAAAAATTCCGTGGTCAATTTCGTCGCGTGATATGCCGGGTTGGGATCGAGGCGCAGCTTGATGTATGTGCGGCCTGCCCACGTTTCGCGTCCCAGCCACGTCGCCAGGTACGCCTGCCGCGTGGCGTCCACGATGTCCGCGCGGTCTTTATTTTTCTTCACGAATCTCGCGTACGCAGCTTTGTACCCGGCATCGTTCGGGCGCAACGCCTGTTCGAGCGTGGCCTTCCACGCTTGGAGTTCCCTGCGGTACTCCGCCTGATCCACGCCCTGCCCGCGATCCCTCAGCAGCAGGTTGAGCGTCCCCGTCCCGGTGGGCACGGTGCGGTAGACTTTTTCTTCAAGAATCTTCCCGTTTGTTGCGGAGCTGCGCGAGATGCGGCGCTCGATGCGCTCGAAGTATTGCCCTGCCTCGTCGTCCCCGTGCTGCAGAGCAATGGCACGATCCGCCAGCGCGACAACCTGCTCATGCGAAGGAGCCTGCCCGCCCTCATCCTGGCCCTGGTTTTCCGCGGAAAGCCCGCTCGGAACGAGGGGCGTGAGCCCCAGCATGAGCCCCACCAGCAACCGCAAACTTTTGCTCCGCAATGCCATTCTCATTGCCATTCAATCCCCGGTGGCCGCAAACCCCTTATGACTCTATTCTAACTGTCTTTCCCCGCAATCTCTTGCGTGTCCTGCGCGGGGTTTCGAAGCGGGCCCCGGAGGCGCCCCCTGCAGTTGCCAAATAATTGCTCGGAAAGTGAACTTTTTCATGCGTTTGCGCGTCTATATAGGCGATGGCCTTGAAGCCTTCAAAACCCCATCGTCGCACTGGCCGGAGCGTCGCGTTTCGTGAGACTCTGGTGCTCGCGCTCGATGCCCTGCGCGCGCACAAGCTCCGCAGTTTCCTCACTTTGCTGGGAGTGATCCTGGCCGTCACCACGCTGGTGGCGGTCATGTCCGTAGTCAACGGCCTGAACCTGTACGTCTCCGATAAAATCGCCAATCTCGGCGCCAACGCATTTGTCGTGGACCGCTTCGGCATCATCACTAACTTTGATGCGTGGATTCAGGCGCGCAAGCGTCCTCCCCTCACCGTGGACGATTTCGAGGCCCTGCGCACCTCCATGAAGCTGGCTGCCAGCGTGGCCGCGGAGCAGAACCAGCTTGCCGACGTGCGCTTCAACAGCAACCTGAAGGAAGACGTCAACCTCATCGGCGTCACCTCCGCATACGGCCAAATCCGCGATATTGAAGTGAGCAGCGGACGCCTGCTGACCGAAGCCGACGACCTGCATCACGCCTCGGTGTGTTTCATCGGCGACGATCTGGTGAAGCAATTCTTTTCCGGTCTCGATCCCATCGGCAAGGAAATCCGCGCCGGCCAGCAGCTCTATCAGATTGTCGGCGTGGCCAAGGCGCGCGGCACCGTCTTCGGAATTTCTCAGGACAACTTCGTCATGATTCCGCTCTCCACGTTCCGGAAATCGTGGCTGCAGCCGGATTCCTCCATCACGTTTTTCGTCGAGGCCAACGCTCCCGAACAAATGGATGCCGCGGCGGATGAGGCTCGCGCCATTCTCCGCGCGCGCCATCACCAGCCCTGGAGCGCGCCGGACAATTTCGGCATGATCATGCCTTCCTCGATCACCGGGCTGTGGCAGCAGCTCACCGGAAACATTTTCGGCATCGCCATCTGGCTGACTTCCGTGTTTCTGGTGGTCGGCGGCATCGTGATCATGAACATTATGCTCGCCAGCGTCACCGAGCGCACCCGCGAGATCGGCATCCGCAAATCGCTGGGCGCGCGACGTCGCCACATCATCATGCAGTTCATGGTCGAGGCGGCGGTGATGGCGGCTTCCGGCGGCGCGCTGGGAATTTTTCTCGCCGTGGCGATTTGCCAGCTGGTGAGAATGATTCTGCCGCTTCCCATCACCACTTCGTCCTCATCTGTCGTAATATCGCTGATGCTTTCTACGTGCGTCGGCCTGTTTTTTGGAATCTATCCGGCGATGCGCGCGGCGCGGCTCGATCCGATCGAAGCGCTCCGCGCCGAGGTCTGAGAAACCGCCATGCGCCAGGACTACAAAGAAAATCTCGCTCTCGCCTTCGACACGCTGCGCAATCACAAGCTGCGCAGCTTTTTGACCGTGCTGGGAGTGGTCATCGGCGTGGGCGTCATCATCATCGTGGCTGCGCTGCTGAATGGATTCAGCTCCACGATCACCGACCAGATCAAGGCCTACGGCGCGGACACCGCATTCGTTTCGCGATTCGACCAGGGCCCGCACATCGGCCGCCCTCCTAAAGAGGTGCGCGAACGCAAGCCGCTGACGCTCGAGGACGGCATCGCCATCGCCACGGATTGCCCTTCGGTGATGGAAAATTCCATCAACATTTTCGAGTGGGAGCAGACCCACACCGTCCGCTACCAGAAGAATCAGGTGCAGGGCATCGATTTTCGCGGCTCATTTCCCAACTACGTTGACGTGTACGAAAATGCCGACCTGCGCAACGGCCGGTTTTTCTCGCCCGCCGAAAACGAACATCGCGAAAACGTCGCTGTGCTCGGCGAAGACACCGCCAAAGCACTTTTTCCCACGATTGAGGATGCCCTCAATCGCGACGTGCAGCTCGACGGCTCGGACTTCACCGTCATCGGTGTTTTCCGCAAGCCCAAGGGCGGCTTCGGCGAAAATGACGAAGACCGGCGCGTCATCATTCCCTACTACACGTTCAAGAAAATGTACGCCGCGGCGTACGAGCACGGCTTCCGCTTCCGCGCCTACCCGGGCAAGCTCGAAAAAGCGGTGGACGAAGTCCGCGAAGTCCTGCGCCGCCGCCGCAAAGTTCCCTACGACAAGCACGACACATTTTCCATCCAGACGCAGCTCGAAGCCGTGCAGCAGTTCAACGACATTATCGGCGGCGTGGCGCTCGCCATGGTGGTGCTCAGCTCCATCGGCCTGCTCATCGGCGGCGTGGGCGTGATGAACATCATGCTCGTTTCCGTCACCGAGCGGACGCGCGAAATCGGCGTGCGCAAAGCCATCGGCGCAAAACGCAGCGACATCACCTGGCAATTCTTATTCGAAGCCATGGCCCTCACGGGTTCAGGAGGCTTGCTCGGCGTCCTTTTCTTCGGCGGCATCGCCATGCTCATCCCGCACATCACCACCATGGAGGCCTCCGTCCCGCTGTGGGCGGTCATCACCGGACTCGCCGTTTCCATCGGCGTCGGCCTGGTCTTCGGCGTGTGGCCCGCGTTCAAGGCCGCCCGCCTCGATCCCGTCGAAGCCCTCCGCTACGAATAATTCCCTCGGTCTTCTGCGGCGTGCTGTTTATGGTCGTTCGTAGGGGCGCTGCTTGCTGCGCCCGTTGCCCTTCATCCGGGTGAGGCACGTTTCTGGTTCGTGCAATGTAGCGGCGCCCTTTCACGCCATTTGTGTCCCGATGATTTGTATCGGGAAGGGCGGCACGCCTCTGCCTCGTCGCCCTGTGTCGACGTGCGGTTTGTGGTCCGCCGTAGGGGCGCTGCTTGCTGCGCCCGCTTTTTTCCGGGAGGTGCGTTTCTTGCATTCCGGTTGTCTCTGCGTGACATGCCTCTATATGCCGCGGGGCACACAGCGCGCCTAGGACGTCGATGCGCATGACGCCAAGGCACCATTTCTCAGATTCAATTCGCCGAAGCCTTTATGCGGGGACGGCCTCGCGGCGTTTCAGACGCGGAAGTCCTTTGATGGATTTCCCTGCTTTCTGCTGCGCGCGCCGCAGGTCATAGAGACTCTGCAGATTGAGCCAAAACTGCGCGCTCGCGCCAAAGAAATGCCCCAGGCGCAGAGCGGTGTCGCCCGTAATAGCGCGCGTGCCATTCAAGATCTGCGTGATGCGATTGGTCGGCACGTCAATCTTTCGCGCCAATTCGGCCGCACTCATATCGAGCGCCTTCAGCTCCTCGGCCAGGTGTTCACCCGGATGAATGGCAGTAATTGGCATGGCGATTCTCCTAGTGATAGTCAACAATCTCTACGTTCGATGGCCCGGGCGACCGGTGGCCCCACTCGAAGCTAATCCGCCATTGATCGTTAATACGGATGCTGTACTGGCCCTTGCGGCCGCCAACGAGCGCTTCAAAGCGATTGCCGGGCAACGCGGCAAGGTCTCCGAGTGATGCCGCCGCTTCCAAACGGTCGAGTTTCAACCGCGCCGAGCGTTCAATCCCGGAGAATGCTTTCACCCGCTTCCCGGCGGCGAAGTCGCTGGTTCGCTTGTCCCGGTAGCTGACGATCACCAGCTAAGAATGGCAGGAAATACGCGTTACGTCAAGCATAACGAAATAACGAGCCTTCGCGCATGCGGAGATCCGAGGTCCGGAGCGCTTTCGGGGAAGGGAAACCTGTGCGGCGCGCCTCCGAGTTCGTGCACACTCGCACAATAGCGGCTATCTTTAGGGTGCATCGTCAAGCTTCTGACGCCACGGTGGAGTCGTTCGTGCAGAATCTGTTTACAAAGTCCGTAAAGCCGGAATTGAAGACTTCGAGCCTTTGTCTCGGAAATGCAAAGACTTCCGCAACCCGCTGAAAATAATCAGGAGCGGCATGGTAATTGACAACTATAAGACGCGTGATTCCGGCGGAGCGCCTTTCAACTATGGACCTGATAAGGAGCTCCTGGTCTGCATCTGTCACCGGCAGGCTATAGCCGATGACGAAAATGTTTTCACACTCTAAAATTGCTTCCATCTCTCTCGTTCTTATCTTCTCAAGGAAGTTTAAGTCGGACCGTTTCTCAGAGGATGGCGGAATAATGAAGATCCCATAATCGTGAGGGTGAGCTCCAGGACATTGGATGTGGTTGAAGTTTGCACTCGTTGACCAGTATCGAAGTCCGCCGGCTAGTTCCAGAGGTAAGACCATTGGCTGCGGCTGGAGCGTGAGTCCGTGTTTTCCGGTCCGATACGGAACCTCGAACGGAAGAAGCCAATTAAGTGATCCGTGAGGCTTCAGTATCTGAATGGCACTCTCGTAGGTTCCGCCGGGGTCGTCGAATTGAATCGCGCGCGCACGAGGCAAGACACCAGCGGCTGAATTCGTAACCGGAGGGTCTTCCGTTGTGAAGTATGGAATGCGGAAGCCGTACCCATCTGCAGGATGCCAGTTGCTGCCTTTCGCCATTTGGATTGTTCGGTCCAGAATCAGATCGTAGTTGAAACTGACGAACGTATGGCTCGGACCGTCGTTCTCGAATTGATGTCGGAGGAATTGTTCCAAAGGTGCAGAACCGACATTCCAGCCGACGATTGAAAAGAGCTGATTTATTGAAAAAAGGAACCGGTCTTTCAGCCCGGCAGAAGACGAGCTTGCAGTCACCCGCGATGATCTCTCGATTAGGTCTTCAATAGACTCCGGCGCTCGATCTCTCAGGCACTTCGCAAACCGGACCTTGTTCTCGATACTTCTCTCCGCATCCTTACCGACGAGAACCTTGGCGAGTCGGCTGGCCTCTTTGCACTCTGTGACAAAGACACCTGCATTCTCCAATTCTGCCAGTGTCGTGAGGATGACATCGTTGTCCACCGAGTAAGGGGCCATAGTCCGAATAAAGTCCGTCATGAGAGGAATTGGGCGGTCCGCCAATTCCAAAGACTTGCTCAAGCCGGCACCGACAAGATAACAAGTGTGGGGCATGCCCAATCATCGCAACGACTAATCCATTGAAACCGATTTTACTCCTGTGGAATGCGTTGTCCAAATGCAGATCCATTTAGCTGAGACGTGTCAGGGTCTCTCTTGCGTCCGATTCTTCACACGGGCCCCAAAATACTGCGCGTTGTGCCCTCCGTCATCAGACCAGACTTGAACAAATAGCCCTGCCTCCCTGCCTCCTTCTGTCTTGCGCACGGTGAGACTGGCGGCTGGGTCACCATCCAAAGCATCCGAATCGTACATCTCTAGTTGCGGATATCCGTCATCGCCAAAGCCGAGCAAAATCCGACCGTAGTTCCTCCCATTGGCCGGACCTCCACTTAAGAGATTGGTAAGAAACAGCTCAGGATAGTTATTCTCATTGAGCGTGAACCACGCGCGGCATTCACCAGCCTCATCGTAGAATGAGAGCCTTGGCTGACCATACGACGAAGTTTGCAAGCGGGCGCGTGGCCTGCCTTTCTCGTCCTGGAGTTCGAAGGAGTGCGCTGAAATCTTTCGATCCACTCCGCCGCTCCCGCGTTCGCGCTCTCGCTCCAACTCTTTGATCCTGAATTGAACCTCGCGCAGTGTTTCGTCGATTTCCTCAAGTTTACGCATTTATTTCTCCTTCCGCCTGTCTATGCAGTGATTGGAAAGCCAACTCGGGCCTAATTCTACCACTGCACGATATTCAGAGTGACTACCGACCGTGATAAAGGGTCGGGGTATCCTCAAAGAAATGTGCATGACACACGGAACCCCGACTGCCGCGGGGACCATGCCGCAACTGTGGTCTGCACTAGATTAGATCACTGAAGCATTTCCTAGCCCCACTTTTCCACAGATTTCCACAGTACTGGTCCTCTTCCCAAACCCTCCGAATTATGCTATCATGTACTTGAGCTATATATGCACCATTTGAGCCACAATAGAGGGGATTCGCCCCCAGAACAACGCTCAAGTCTCCGTGACTCTGTGGTCCCTGTGGCCAATCCCCCGCAGCAGAATGACAAAAATCAATCGCCACGATAACGTCATTTTCAAATCGGGTACTGGAACTACATCGCGCCCCGACCTGGCCGAGGCGTTTTCTTCATCCAGCATCCAGAACTCTAATCGAGACACACTCAGAAACAAGATCTGGTCTAACTTATTGAAAACAAAGGATGGAGGCGAATTCTAATCGAGACACAAACGCGGTTTGAGGCTCTCTCCCCGGAAGGGCGCGAGCAGCCAAAGGAGGGACAGACCGAACGCTATAGCTGCCGGGCTAGAGCCTGCCGCGACAGGAGACGGATTGGGTTTAGGATGTGAGCGGATGAAAATACAGCTGCTATTGCTGGGGAAAACGCGGCGGGCGGAAATTCGGACGCTGGTGGAGGATTACGCGGCGCGGATCCGGCGTCACGCCGCGATCGAAATCACGGAGCTGCGCGAAACGAGCCCAGCGGAATTGCGAAAAATTAAAATCGAGCCGGGCGCGCGGGTGGTCCTGCTCGATGACGGAGGAAAACAATTCACGTCGGAGGAATTCGCGAAATGGCTTGGGGCGCAGCGCGACGGCGGCGCGCGGACGCTGGTTTTTCTTTGCGGCGGCGCGGAGGGTTTTCCGGAGGCGTTGCGGCGCGCGGCGCAGACGCGAATTTCACTATCGAAGCTGACGTTTTCGCACGAACTGGCGCGCGCGATGCTGCTGGAACAAATTTACCGGGCGTTCGCAATTCTTTCCGGACATCCGTACCCGAAGTAGGTTTTGCGCGCTTGACGTTTTCCGAGGGTGTGGTCAGTATGTCTTTCCGGCCTCGAACCGCTGAATTCGGCCGCGTGCCATGCCTGAAGGAAAAGGACTCCTGATCGTTTACACCGGCCCGGGAAAGGGCAAGACGACGTGCGCGCTGGGAACAGCGTTTCGCGCGGTGGGACAGGGGCTGCGCGTGCTGATGGTGCAATTCATCAAAGGGTCGTGGCACTACGGCGAGCTCGACGCCGCCAAAATGCTGGGAGATGAAAAATTTCAAATCCTGCCGATGGGCCGCGGGTTCATCAAGGTGGGCGGGACGGAAACGGATCCGGAAGATATCCGGCTGTGCCGCGAGGCGTGGGAATTCGCGCGGCAGAAGATTTACAGCGGAGATTTCGACCTGGTGATTCTCGATGAGATCAACTACGTGATCAGCTACAAGATGCTCGAGCCGGAACACGTGGTTTCGGCGCTCGCCGGGAGGCCGGAAAGCGTCCACGTAATCTGCACTGGGCGAAACGCGCATCCAAAACTCGTCGAGCAGGCCGACCTGGTGACGGAAATGCGCGAAGTGAAACACCCGTACACGAAGGGAATCCTGGCGCAGCGAGGGATTGATTACTAGCGATACCCGGAAGGAAACGAACCATGCCGTGGTTTAAGCGCGAGAAGAAAATCGCTAAGCCCGCTCCCACCGAAGCGGAACGGCGCGTGCGCACCGAAGGGCTGTGGATCAAATGTCCGGGCTGCCGCGCCATCATCTGGAAAAAGGATTTGGAGGCGAACTGGAACGTTTGCACGAAATGCGATCACCACTTCAGGCTGGGCGCGCGGCAACGGCTGGAACTGCTCCTGGACGACAACGACTGGGTGGAGTACGACGCCGAGCTGGCGTCCTCGGATCCGCTGGAATTTTCCGATACGCGGCCTTACAGAGAGCGCCTCGCGGAAGCGCAGGAAAAATTGGGAATGGCCGACGCCATCATCACTGCCGAGGGGCGGCTCTCCGGGCGTCCGGTGATGTGCTGCTCGATGGAGTTTAGGTTTATCGGCGGCTCGATGGGCGCAGTGGTGGGCGAGAAAGTGACGCGAGCCGTCGAGCGCTCGATGGAGAAGCGCATGCCGCTGGTGGTGGTCTCCTGCTCGGGCGGAGCGCGCATGATGGAAGGCGTGGTGAGCCTGATGCAACTGGCGAAAGTTGCGGCGGCGCTGGGGAGGCTGGACGACGCGCGCGTGCCGTACATTTCCGTGCTCACCGATCCCACGACGGGAGGAGTTACGGCGAGCTTCGCGATGCTCGGCGATCTGAATATCGCCGAGCCCGGCGCGCTGATTGGATTTGCCGGGCCGCGCGTGATCGAACAGACCATCCGTCAAAAATTGCCGGAAGGGTTTCAGCGCTCGGAATTCCTTCTTGAGCACGGGTTCCTGGATGCAGTCGTCCCGCGCAAAGAGCTGAAACCTTACATCGCCAACGCGTTCGATTTCTTCCTTTCATGAACTACGAAGAAGCTTCGCGATACCTGCTGACGCTGGGCCGGGAACTGGCCGCGCCGCGGCAGCCCGCTCCAGCGAGCGGCAGCGGAGCGGGCGGAGCGACCGCGCAGAAATTCGACCTGGAAAATATTTCCGCTCTCGCGAAATATCTCGGCGCGCCGGAGCGCGCGTGCCCCTGCGTGCATATCGCCGGAACGAACGGCAAAGGTTCGACCGCGGCGATGCTCGAATCGGTTCTGCGCGCCGCGGGCTTCGCGACAGGGCTTTATACTTCTCCGCACCTCGAACGAATCAACGAGCGCATCCAGGTTTCGGGCGAGCCGCTCGAAGATGAGGAATTTGCGGCATCGTTCACGCGCGTGGCGCAGGCCATCGAGACACTTATGGCTGCGGGCACGTTGCGGGCGCATCCGACGTATTTCGAATGCCTGACGGCCATGGCGTTCGAAGCGTTCGCGCGCCGGCCGGTGGATTTCGCCGTGTACGAAGTGGGAATGGGCGGGCGGCTGGATGCGACGAACATCGTCGCGCCCGAAGCGGCGGTGATCACGGCGATTGATTTCGATCACGAAAACTATCTGGGTCACTCGATCGAACAGATTGCAGGAGAAAAAGCCGGAATCATCAAGCCCGGTGCGTGGGTAGTGAGCGCGGCGGGACGCGCGGAAGCGCGCGGCGTGATTACGCGCCGCGCCGCAGAGCTGGATGGGCGGCTGGTAGATATTGACGAACAATACCGCATCGAGAACGTGCGCTCTGAGGGCGGGTATTACGGGGCGACGATTCGACCGCAGCATTCGAAGCGCGGGCTCGAAATCGAGTTGCCAATCGCGGGCCGATTTCAGTTGCGCAATGCCGCGACGGTCATCGCCACAGCGCGGCTGCTCCGCGAGCGAGGATTTCCCATCGGCGATGAACACCTCCGTGAAGGAATCCGAAAGGTGCGCTGGCCGGGACGACTCGAACGCATCGGCGCAAACCCGGCGGTCTATCTCGATGGCAGCCACAATCCGGCAGGGGCGCAGGAGCTGCAGAAATTCTGGCAGGAGCATTTTTCGCAGAGCCGCATCATTCTGGTCTACGGAGCGATGCGAGACAAAGCCGTGGACGAAATTGCCGGGCTGCTTTTCCCTCAAGCCGCCACTGTGATTCTCACCGAGCCCCGGCAGCCGCGCGCGATTTCAGCGGACGTGCTGGCGCAAATGACACAGCATCTTGCTTCTCAGTTTGAAGTCGTCGCGGATCCGGACGCCGCTCTGGAGCGCGCCATCGAGCTGGCGGGGCCGGGCGACGCCGTTTTTGCCTCCGGGTCGCTCTACCTGGTAGGCGATCTGCGCCACCGTCTGCGGAATCGCTCAGGAAGTTTCACGACAGATGATCAGCAGGTGGCTGCCGGAGACACGGTTCGCTTTGTTTGAGCCGCAGAGGTACGCATTTCGGGATTTTCGCCCTACCACTCCAGAGAAACATTTCAACTTTTTGAAGAATCTTGTGACAATGCAGCGCATCAGATATGGCAAGGTTGTGTGTGCTGAAACTTTTTCGTTCGCGAGCGAACACTCTATCCCATTCGCGGACACTTCAAGTTTGTTCCCGAAAATTCTGGAAAAATTACGAAATTTTTTGCGAAATTTCCGAACGATTCGCGACATTTTTGCGTCTTATTAGATAGAGAGTGGCGCCTCAAGTCAGGCACTTGCGTCTAATTGTCTGATAGACCCGGGAGGCCCGTAATGACGCGTGGTGAAAGAATCCAGAAGGTAGAATCGTTCGGTTGCGCTCCGATGCGGCTCGCCGAAGTGCTGCGCAAAATTCCCAAGAAAATGTGGCTCTTCAAGCCGGAGAAAGATCGCTGGAGCATCCACGAGATTATTCTGCACCTTGCCGATAGCGAAGCGAACGCTTACATTCGCTGCCGGCGGCTGATAGCGGAACCCGGAAAACCGGTGCTCAGCTATGACGTGCAACAGTGGGCGGGGTCGCTCGGCTATTTCCACCAGAGCACACACGAAGCTCTGGAAGTGATACGGCGTTTGCGCCGGATGACCTACCAGCTTCTGGTTTATCTTCCCGAGCCGGTGTGGTCGCACACGGCCGAGCATCCGGAAAAGGGAAAGCTGACGCTGGACGAATGGCTGGATATGCAGATTGCTCACATCCCGCACCACATCGAACAGATGAAGCAGAATTACCAAATCTGGCTGAAACTTCACCCGCCAAGAAAATCGCCGCGGCCGAAAATCATGACCGGCCCGGGAAGACAGATGGTTAGTTTGCCGGCGGGAATCTAGCCGCGAATTGCCCAGCGATTTCTCTCTATCCAGAACACCGGGCGGGTTGCCGCACCGGCGGACGGGTGTTAGCATGGGCGTTTTCATGGACACCCGAAGCCAAAACCTACCGCGCGTGGGACTTCCCTACCGCACCATTGAAGAAGAGCGCGCCGGGAAGCGCGACCGCTACGAACATTACTGCCGCATGATCCGTGAGGCGGGCGGAGAGGTGGTGGAGGTTTCGCTGCTGCAGGCGCCGACGGAACTGAAACGCCAGGCGGAATCGCTTGATGCTGTGGTGCTGCCCGGCAGCCCTGCGGACATGAATCCCGCGCTCTACCATGCCGCGCCCAATCCAAAAACGGCGGAGGCCGACGCGAGCCGCGAGCGCGCGGATACGACGCTTCTCGAGCAGGCGTTTGCAGCGGGCAAGCCGGTGCTGGCCATCTGTTACGGGGTGCAGAGCCTCAACGTGTTCCTGGGCGGGTCGCTGGTGCAAGACATTCCTACGGAAATTATCACGCGGATCCGCCACAGCCGCGACGGAATGGAGAAGACCGATCCGGATCCGCAGCATCCAATTCAGTTGGAGGCGGGTTCGCAGCTCGCCAGGCTCGCGGGCTCGACCGAGGCGCGGGTAAATAGCTCGCACCACCAGGCGATTCGAGAGCCCGGGCGGGGACTGAAAATTACAGCGCGGGCGCCTGACGGAATCGTAGAAGCCGTGGAATTGGCGGGCGGCGGGAATCAGTTGATCGGCGTGCAATGGCATCCGGAACGAATGCATGGGGATGCACTGGCCACCGCGCTATTCCGCGAATTGATGGAAGCCGCACGCGCGGCGGCAATGAGCCACTGATTGGGGATCTTTTCAGCTCCAACTCGAGATTCTGAACCGTCGAAATTGGAACTCCAGGTGATTCGATGATTTCGCTTTCCGGCAAGGCAGCGCTGATTACCGGCGGCTCGCGAGGAATCGGAGCGGCGGCGGTAAAAATGTTCGCTCAGTCTGGGGCGGACGTGGTGTTCAATTATCTCCGCAGCCGCGAAGCGGCCGAGCAGGTGGAGCAGGAAGCGCGCAAGCACGGCACACGCGTGGAGGCATTCAAAGCCGATCTGGGGCGGATGGCGGACGCAAAGAAACTGGTGGAATTCACGCGCGAGCGGCTGGGACGGATCGATATCCTGGTGGCGAACGCGGGGATCTGGAACGCCGCAGATGCACCGATCGAGAAGCTCAGCGAGCGCGAGTGGGACGAAATGATTCGCGTGAACTTGAAGAGCATCTACGGCGTGACTCATTTCACCGTGCCGCACATGATCGCGCAGAGGGCCGGGCGCATCATAGCCATTAGCTCGACGGCCGGACAGCGCGGCGAGGCGTTTCACGTGCATTACGCGGCATCGAAAGGAGCGGTGATCAGTTTTGTGAAGGGACTTTCGACGGAGCTGGCGCGGCACAATATTCTGGTCAACTGCGTGGCGCCCGGCTGGGTGGATACGGACATGTCCAAGCCGGTGCTGAACACCAAAGCGGGGCGCAAATTTGCGCACGCGCAAATACCGCTCGGGCGCGTCGCCACTGCGGAAGAAATCGCGGGGCCGATTCTTTTTCTGGCGTCCGATCTGGCAACGTTTATGACCGGTGAAGTCGTCAATGTAAATGGAGGTGCGGTGCTGTGCGGATAAGAACAGGCGATTTTATTTCCGGATGTCTGGTCCTGCTGACGGCGGTGGCTTGCGCCCTGCCGGCGCGCGGGCAGGATACGCAGATGATGCCAGAGCAAAGCGCCGCAAAGGCGAAACAATTGCTCCACGAAGCCATTGAGGCACTGGGAGGCGCGGCGTATCTCCATCTGCACGACGCTACATGCACGGGCCGGCTGAGCCAGTTCGGACATTCGGGAGAATTGATGGGCTACGAAAAATTCATCGACTACGCGATTCCCCCGAACATGGATCGCAACGAGAATCTTCCGAAGAGAAACATCATAGAGGTTATCAACGGCGACCACGGATGGGTACTGGACCGCGGAGGCGTGACGGATGCGCCGGAGGACGCGATCAAACAGAATCTGGACGACCAGAAAGTGGACATCGACAACCTGCTGCGCTCGCGCATCAATGAGCCCGGAATGGTCTTTCGCTACAAGGGGCCCGACGTGGTGGACTTGAAGGAATCCGACTGGGTGGAGATCGAAGATCCAGATGGCCGAAACATCCAAATCGCGCTTGCCAAAGCCACGCACCTGCCCATCCGTAAGGTGGTGACGCTGCGCGATCCGCAGACAAGCTTGCGCATCGAGGAAACGGAATACTACTCGAACTATCATCCCATCGAAGGCGTAATGACTCCGTTTCAGATAGCACGCGATCGAAACGGACAGAAAATTTTCCAAGCGTGGATTGATGAGTGCAAGTACAACACGGGAATTTCGCCGGATCTTTTCACCAAGGAATCGCTCGACGCGCGCTGGGCGGTGGTCGGAAAGAAGGAAATCAAGAAGCAAGAAAAAGAGAGAAAGAAGGTTAACGACTAAGGCTGCGTTCCGCCGCTGCGGTTCGCCCTACATGCCGAGATTCTCCGCCGGGCGTCCGAAAAATGATTCAGTTTCGCAATTGAAGACTGCGTAGCCTTCTTTTGGATACGGCCGCAAAGCCGCTCCGCATTTTTCCACGTTCGATAATTTCCTTCACCCACTTTTCCTCATTTCCGCAGCAAGCAGAATTGGCAGAAGTTTGCGAGGCGATGCTCATAATTCGCGAATTCTGATAGACTCCGCGCGACTCAGGGAGCGGAGGGATTCAAATGCTACGAAGACGCGAATTTCTGGGGAGAGCGGCTGTGGCTGCAGCGGTTTTCGGTCTGCCGCTGCGTCGCGCGGAACAATTTTTTGCGCAGGATGCGCCGTCGCTGCCGCCAGCGGATCTTTACACCCGCGATCCCGACCGCTACTGGGCGGAATTGCGCCGACAATGGCTGCTGGCCGCGGACCACATCAATTTGAATTGCGGATCGGTGGGCTGTTCACCCCTTCCCGTTTTGCGGGCAACCATTGATCACATGCTTTCGGCGGAGGAATTTCGCGAGCCGGCGTATCCGTGGTTTGGATACGAAGAGAATACGAGGGTGCATGAACTGCGGGAGGCGCTCGCGAAATTTCTAAACGTGACGCGCGACGAGCTGGCCATCGTGCGCAACGCCACGGAAGCAAACAACGTGATCGTCAACGGGCTGGATCTGAAAGCGGGGGACGAGGTCCTGCTGACGGACCAGGAGCACCCGGGAGGACATTGCCCGCTGGACCAGCGGGTGGTGCGCCACGGAATCAAGCTAAATTACGTGGCGCTACCGAAGCCGCCGGCTTCGCAGGAAGAGATTGTCGCGCTTTTCGAAAAGGCGCTGACGCCGCGGACGAAATTGATCTTCTTCAGCCACATCACGACGGTCACAGGAGTGATTCTTCCGGCGAAGGAAATCTGCGCGATGGCGAGGCGCAGGGGAGTGCTGACGCACGTGGATGGAGCGCACGCCATCGGGCAAATTCCACTCGACCTGCACGACATGGGGTGCGACTTTTACGGCACCAGCCCGCACAAGTGGCTGATGGCGCCCAAGGGAACCGGCGTGCTGTTTCTCCGCGAAGAAGCGCAGAAGCAGGTCTTCGTGAACATCGCCACGGCAAACTGGAACAACTACGACATGAAGGCCTACCGTTTCTCGTGGTTCGGCACGTCGAATCTTTCCGTGATGGTGGGATTGAAGGTTGCCATTGATTTCTTTCAGACAATCGGGCCGGAGCGAATCTACGCGCGCATCCACCAGCTGGCGACACAGGTGCGCGACCGCGTGGCGAAATATCCGCAGGCGAAGATCGTCAACGCCAGCAGCGATCCGTTTTTTGGCTCGCTGGTCAGTTTCGAGCCGGTGCCGCCAGTTGCTCCCGGAGCAACAACAGGCGGACTCTCGCGCATCGCTGAAGAATGCGCCAAGCGAAATATCCGCGTCGCCGGCGGCGCCGAACGAATCCGCATCGCGACGGGCGCGTTCACGCAGCCCACGGAATTGAACGCGTTTTTCGACGCGCTCGACGCGGGACTGCGCAGCTAGGGGTTCGATTCGCGGCTGAAGCACTCTCTAGGGCCGCCTCGCTCGTTCGCGGTATAATCACAGGATGCCAAATAAGGCAAAAAGGCCGCAGATACACGGCACGACCGTATTGTCAGTGCGGCGAGACTCGAAAGTGGTGATCGCCAGCGACGGGCAGGTGACGCTAGGCGAGGGCGTGGTGAAGCACAACGCGAAGAAGACGCGGCGACTCTTCAACGACAAAATCCTGGCCGGATTCGCAGGCTCGACAGCGGACGCGCTTTCGCTCTTCACGCGGTTCGAAGACAAGCTGCAGGAATATCATGGCAATCTGCCGCGCGCGGCGGTGGAACTCGCAAAACAGTGGCGCACGGACCGGGCTCTACGGCATCTGGAAGCGCTGCTGCTGGTAGCGGACACGAAATGCACGTTCCTGCTTTCGGGCACGGGCGACGTGATTGAGCCCGACGACGGGATTTGCGCGATTGGCTCCGGCGGGCCGTATGCCCAGGCTGCGGCGCGAGCATTAATGAAGCACACGAAAATGTCCGCGCGGGAAATCGCGCAGGAAGCTATGCGCATCGCCAGCGAGATCGATATTTTCACCAACACAGTTGTGTCGCTCGAGGAGCTTTGATGGCGGAATCGGAGAAAAACATGGTCATGTATCTGGGCGCGGGGGCCCCGGCACCGGAACCGGAGCCTCTTCCATCATTTGACGAGCTGACGCCGAGTGAGATTGTCGTCGAACTAGATAAATACATCGTCGGACAAAACGCAGCGAAGCGCGCCGTGGCCGTGGCCTTGCGCAACCGGGTGCGGCGGCAGAAACTCACGCCGGAACTGGCGGAAGAAATACTTCCCAAGAATATCTTGATGATCGGGCCCACCGGAGTGGGGAAAACGGAAATTGCGCGCAGACTTGCGCGCCTCGCGGGATGCCCCTTCGTCAAGGTAGAAGCGTCGAAATACACGGAGGTCGGTTACGTCGGCCGGGACGTGGAATCGATGGTTCGCGACCTGGTGGAAGTCTCGATTGATATGGTGCGCGAAGAAAAGCTCGACGAAGTGGCCGAGCAGGCGGAACAGGCTGCGGAAGAGCGGCTTCTCGATTTGCTTCTGCCCGGAACGCCGCCAACGGTCGAAGCCGTGGGGGAAACCACGGAGGCGCAACGCCGCGAGCAATTGCAACGCACGCGGGACAAACTGCGCGCGCAATTGCGGGAAGGAAAGCTGGACCAGCGCATGGTGGAAGTGGAAGTCCGCGAGCGGGCGATGCCGTCGTTCGAAATCGTCTCGAGCCAGGGCGTCGAGGAAATGGACATCAACGTAAAAGACATGCTCTCCGGCTTCTTCGGGCAGCAAAAGAAAAAGCGGCGCATGACCGTGGCCGAAGCGTTTGACTACCTGATCCAGGAAGAAGAAAACCGCATGCTGGATATGGACCAGGTGACGCGGCTGGCGGTGGACCGCGTCGAGCAAATGGGGATCATCTTCATCGATGAAATCGACAAGATTGCGGGGCGCGAATCGGGGCATGGCCCGGATGTTTCTCGCGAGGGCGTGCAGCGGGATATTTTGCCGGTGGTGGAAGGCACGACGGTAAACACGCGGTACGGGATGGTGCGCACGGATCACGTCCTATTCATCGCCGCCGGAGCGTTTCACGCAACGAAACCTTCGGATTTAATTCCGGAGTTGCAGGGGCGTTTCCCTATCCGCGTTGAATTGAATTCGCTGACCGAAGCGGACTTCATCCGCATCCTCACGGAACCCAAGAACGCATTGGTGAAGCAATCGGTAGCGCTGCTCGAAACGGAAGGGCTGAAACTGGTCTTCACGGATGACGCGGTCGCGACGATCGCCCGCTTCGCCGCTACGGTGAACGAACAGACGGAAAACATCGGCGCCCGCCGGCTGCACACCATCCTTGAAAAAGTGCTCGAAGAAATTTCGTTTGACGCGCCGGAGTTGAAGAAAAAGAACGTCAAAATCGACGCCGCCTATGTTCAGAAGCAACTTGCTTCCATCGTCAAGAGCCAGGATTTGAGCCGCTACATCCTGTGAGGCCCTGAAAAAATAAGGAAATGGAAACGAAACAGTGCTGAAAAGCGGCCCGCGAGATTTCGGTTCCAGCGCCAAGTGGATCTCCTGCTCCCTTATTGCGACGGCTCTTTTAATCGTACCGGGCTGTGCCGCTCCCGGGGATCCGATTCCGCCGGGAGCAGAAGTTCCCGTTCGCATTACGGATCTGGCCGCATCCCAATCGGGCGCAGCGATTCTCCTGACATTCACCTTGCCGAAGGAATCCGTCGAGGGACGACGGCTCCGCCAGCCTCCAGCGATTGAGATTTTTCGCGAGTTTTTGCCGCAAAATGCGACCAGCACGCCGAAACGGGCGCCGCGAGCACTTGCCTACACGATTCCGTCCGGCACGGTGGTTTCCTACGCGCATGACGGGCAGATTCAGTTCGCAGATTCACTGAAGCCGGAACAGGCTGCTGGTGGCGCAGTCTTTTATTCTGTCCGGACGCGCACTTCGAAGAAGAAAGAATCTGTGGATTCCAATGTGATCGGCGTGAACATTTTGCGCGTTCCGGAAGCGATCGGCGCCGCCACAGCGCGCGTCACGCCAACATCCATCGAGCTCTCGTGGACGCCACCAGAGAAGGACATCGCCGGCGGCGCAATTGCTTCGGTCGCGGGATACCGCATTTATCGTGAGGAAATTCCTCCCGAAGCCGGTGGGGGAGCAGCGCCCTCGCAATCCAAATCACCGCAGCCGCGTTTCCAGCTCCTGGGAGAATCGCAGACTCCATCTTACAGCGACGCTCAATTCGAATTCGGCCATACGTACGAATACGAGGTAAGAAGCTTCTTGAAGTTCGGAGAACAGGAGGGCGAATCGGGCGATTCACTCGCCGTACAAGTTTCGCCGCGGGATATTTTCCCGCCGGCGGCGCCGAAAGGATTGGTGGTTGTTCCGGTGGCGGCTGCCGCGAGCATTCCGGCACACCTGGAACTCTCCTGGGACATTAATTCGGAAACGGATCTGGCAGGTTACAACGTCTATCGCAGCGGCCAGAGTAGCGCGCCCGGAGAGAAACTGAACCGCGACTTATTGTCTTCGCCCGTGTTCCGTGACATGACGGCCGAAACCGGCCAGCGCTACTTCTACCGCGTCACAGCGGTGGATCGCGCGGGAAATGAGAGCGCGCCTGGCGCGGAAGTGGCGGCTGAAATTCCCGGCGAAGAATCGCCGCAAAAACCGTGAACACCCAGCCGGAGAAAAACGTGCAAGGCTCACCCCTCCGCGGTCCCATGATGCGGACGGGGTTGCTTGTCGGTTTTTCGCTGGCGATTGTAATGCTGCTCTCGCTCGTGGCGGCCAATCGCATCCCCGCATTCGACAAATTTGCGCTGGAGCGCAACACGGTGAGTTCCGGAATTTTCGCGCTCTTCGTGCTGATCCCCATTTTTCGTTTCAGCAGCTTTCCCCTGAAAATGTTCACGAGCGGAATGATCGCGTGGGGAATTTTGACTGCGGCATACGTCCTCGCGAGTAATTTGTTCGGGCATCTTTATACCGTGCTGCGCCCGCCGGGAGTGTTGCTCGCTTACGGCGCGGCGCTTTACGGGATTGCCGCGGTGGTGATGTGGGTGGTTCCGATGTTTCTCGCCGCGCGGCACCATCATGCGGAAAAATCACGGCAAGATCTGCGCCAGCCGCGGTCATGAAGTTCTGCCGGTTTCAACCCCTAGATCTTGGCCCCGGCCCGCAACCGAACAGCCATGAGTGGCAGATTCACTCCGAAGCGCGATGGGGAGCGATCGAAGGGGGCCTGGTTCGCGAACTCTCCGCCGCGCCGTTCGCAGGACTCAAGCCCACGGGCCGCGACTGGCGTCTCGAAGAAATCAAATTATTGCCACCCGTCGAGCCCAGCAAGGTTGTTTGTCTCGGCCGCAATTACAGCGAGCACGCCGCCGAACTTGGCAACGAACTGCCAAAGGAGCCGCTGATTTTCTTGAAGCCTCCGTCGTCGGTGATTGGGCCGGATGAACCGATTCGGATGCCCGCGGAATCCGCGCGCGTGGATTATGAAGGGGAACTTGCCGTGGTGATCGGCCGGACGTGCAGCCGGCTTGGCGCGACGGAGGATGTGAGTGGTTGTATTTTCGGTTTCACGTGCCTCAACGACGTGACCGCGCGCGACATTCAGAAGCGTGAGGTTCAATTCACGCGCGCCAAGGGTTTCGACACGTTTTGTCCCCTCGGGCCAGTGATCGAAACGGAGCTCGACTGGCGCGACACGCCCCTGGAAACGTATGTGAACGGATTGAGAAAACAGTTCGGACGCACGTCGCAAATGACGTTTCCGGTTGATGCTATAATTCGTGCGGTTTCGCGAGTGATGACGCTTGTTCCCGGCGACGTGATTGCCACCGGAACTCCTTCGGGCGTCGGCCCGCTTGCTGCAGGCGATGTCGTCGAAATCGTCGTCGGGGGCGTGGGAACGTTGCGCAATCCCGTGGCTCGTGCAACGGAATGACCCCCGCGGGAAATGCGGATTAAAAATCAAGGGGCAGGAGTAAAACGCCGGCGTTGAGAGAATTTATCACCAGGTGGCATGACGCGTTTCCGGCCATTCTTCTGGCCCTCTTTATTGTCGCCGCTGTAATTTTCTTCCTCTTTCGCCGCAAACCCGAGGATCCTGACGCCATTGAGCGCGAACGGCGGCTCCGCATCAATAAAATCGGCCGCATCGTGGATGGCACAATCCTCGAGATTCTGGAGACGCCTCGCCCGCCTCGCATCGAACGCCGCGGATGGTTCCGGCCGCGAAACCCAGATCCCGCTCCGAACAGTAACGGCGTGAAGAAACTCCTCTACTACAGCTACTCGATTTCGGGCGTGACGTACGAGACCGCACAGGACATTTCGGGATTCGAAGAGCGCATCTGCCTCGACCGGGTCATGTCCGGCCAAGCGGCGAGCGTCAAATACGACCCCTCCAACCCATCCAATTCCATCTTGATTGCCGACGATTGGTCGGGCCTGCACTAAGTCTTTGGGGCGCAGCGCTTGCCGACTGGGGGCGGCTATGGCACGCTAGCCGCGGTTAAAGGACGCAAGGAAATTGGAGATGGCCGTCAACCAAAAACATCACGACCGGCTTGAGGAACTCCAGAAGCGCCGCGCCCAAGCGGAAGCGGGCGGCGGAGCGGAGCGCCGCGAGCGTCAGCATAAGGAAGGAAAGCTTTCGGCGCGCGAGCGCATCGAACTGCTGCTCGATGAAGGAAGTTTCGAAGAACTGGACCAATTCGTCACGCATCACTGCCACGAGTTCGGAATGGAGCAACAGAAGCCCCTGGGAGACGGCTTCATTACGGGATACGGCCGGATTGACGGGCGACTCGCGTACGTTTTTGCGCAAGATTTCACAGTATTTGGTGGCTCGCTTTCCGAAGCGAATGCAGGCAAGGTGATCAAAATTATGGATCTCGCGCTGCGCCAGGGGGCGCCGGTCATCGGCTTGAATGATTCCGGCGGCGCACGCATCCAGGAAGGAGTGATGTCGCTCGCGGGTTACGCCGAAATTTTCCTGCGCAACACGCTGGCGAGCGGCGTGATTCCTCAAATCAGCGCGGTGATGGGCCCGTGTGCGGGAGGAGCGGTGTATTCGCCGGCGATTACGGATTTCATTTTCATGACGCGCGAGACCTCCTACATGTTCGTCACCGGCCCGGACGTCATCCGAACGGTGACGCACGAAGAGGTGACGAAGCAGGAGCTCGGCGGCGCGATGACGCACAACGCGACCAGCGGAGTGGCACATTTCGTCGCCCGCGATGATGCCGAATGTCTCGCCATGATCCGTGAGCTGCTGGGCTTTCTTCCGTTAAACAACCTCGACGATCCGCCGCGATGCGCTGCCTCCGATCCCGCGGATCGCGCCGACGCGACGCTAAACACCATCGTCCCGGAACACCCCATGCAGCCCTACGATATCAAGGATGTAATTCACGCGGTTGTGGACGACGCAAACTTATTCGAAGTCCATGAGCACTTCGCACAGAATCTGGTCGTTGGTTTCGCGCGGCTCGACGGACGGCCCGTGGGAATCGTTGCGAATCAGCCGGCCTACCTCGCGGGCGTTTTGGACATCAACTCGTCCACGAAGGGCGCACGCTTCGTGCGCTTCTGCGACGCGTTCAATATTCCGCTGGTGACGTTTGAAGATGTGCCGGGTTTCCTCCCCGGCACGCAGCAGGAATTCGGAGGAATTATCAAGCACGGCGCGAAGCTGCTCTTCGCGTTTGCGGAGGCCACGGTGCCCAAATTGACGGTCATCACCCGCAAGGCGTATGGCGGTGCGTACTGCGTCATGTCCTCGAAGCACATCCGCACGGACATCAATTTTGCGTGGCCGACCGCGGAAATCGCTGTGATGGGCCCGGAAGGAGCGGTCAACATCGTGTACAAGCGCGAAATCGAGCGCGCTCCTGAAGCCGACCGCGACCGCATTCGCAAAGAAAAAATTGAGGAGTTCCGCGAGCGCTATGCGAACCCTTACGTAGCGGCCGAGCGCGGCTACATTGACGCCGTCATCGAGCCCGCGCAGACCCGCCCGAGACTGATTGCCGCTTTGCGTTCGCTCGAAACCAAACGCGATTCGCTGCCTCGGAAAAAACACGGAAACATTCCGCTGTGACCACTGCAATTTCAGTTTAGAATTGAATTCGATTCGGGAGAACAACATGGACAAACCAGCAAACCAGAAGATGCTCGAGGCGCTCGACCAGGTTATCGAGAAATACCATCTGCTGAAGCATCCCTTCTACCAAGCGTGGACGGAAGGAACACTGTCGCGCGAATCTCTGGCACTCTATGCCGAGCAATATTATCAGCACGTGCGCGCGTTCCCGGAGAATCTGAAGCGGCTCGCATCGCGCACAGAAGGAGAATTGCGCGCGCTCGTCCAGGAAAATCTCGGCGAAGAGCTGGATTCCACCGCGCCACATCCGGCGCTCTGGCGGCAGTTCGCGAGCGCCGTCGGGGCAACCGACGCACAGCTTGAAGCCGCGCGGCCATTGCCGGGAATTGCCGCGCTGCTTGATGTATTTCAAGACCTCGCGGAGCATGGATCGCCCGTGCAGGCCGTCGCGGCATTTTATTCTTACGAAGGGCAAGTACCCGAGATTGCAGCGCAGAAGATCGCTGGGCTGCGCAGCTTCTACGGCATTGCCGATTCCCGCGCGCTCGCATATTTCGCCGTCCACGAAGAAGCTGACATTCGCCACCGCGCTGCGTGGCGCGACTGGCTCGCGAAACAAAGCGAGGCCGATTGCTCTGGCACGCTGGATGCTGCCGAACGCGCGCTCCGAGCACTCTGGGGCGCATTGGATGCCGTCTATCCCGAGGCGTGCGCAACGCACCCCAACTGACCTCGACGCAGGCTTGAAATCAAAAGCACACTTCACGCAAACACAGCTCGAACAATTGATGCGCGGTCGCGATAATTTCCGCCGAGTTTACGTGTGCTAGAATTCGCATCGTCCCAATTGCGCAGAAAAATGTTCAAGAAAATCCTGATTGCAAACCGAGGCGAGATCGCCGTACGCATCCTGCGTGCGTGCCGCGAGATGGGAATCTCTCCCGTCGCAGTTTACAGCGATGCAGACCGAGCGTCGCTTCATGTGCTGATGGCGGAAGAGGCGTACCCCATTGGCCCCTCGCCTTCGAGCGAAAGCTATCTGGTCACCGATAAAATCATCGGAGCCGCGAGTTACTCCGGCTGTGACGCTCTGCATCCAGGGTATGGATTTCTTGCCGAGAATCCGGAGCTGGTTCGCGCGTGTGAGCGCGAGGGCATAACGTTCATTGGGCCATCGGCCGCAGCAATGGAGCGGCTCGGGTCGAAAACCGCCGCGCGTCAACTTGCTCGCGAGGCGGGTGTGCCCACAGTTCCCGGCACTCTCGATCCCGTAGCGGAAATTGGAGAAGCGAAGCGATTCGCGAGCGAAATCGGCTACCCGGTCGTGCTGAAGGCGGTTGCGGGCGGCGGCGGCAAAGGCATGCGCCTGGTGCAAAGCGATGCCGAGCTGGCAACTGCGTGGCGCGATGCATCCTCGGAAGCACAGAACGCATTCGGAGATAGCCGCCTGTATCTCGAAAAACTCCTGCTGCGTCCGCGGCACATCGAGATGCAAATTCTCGGCGACCGGCTGGGTCACCTGGTCTATCTCGGCGAGCGCGAATGTTCCATCCAGCGGCGCTATCAGAAGGTGATGGAAGAGGCGCCCTCGCCGGTAATGACAGCCGCGCTCAGGGAGAAGATGGGCGAGGCCGCAGTCAAGTTGGCACGCGCGGGAGGCTACTACAACGCCGGCACGCTGGAATTTCTGGTGGATGCCGAACGACAATTTTATTTTCTCGAGATGAACACGCGCTTGCAGGTGGAGCATCCCGTCACAGAGCAAGTCACGTCGTTGGACCTCGTCAAACTTCAAATTCGCATCGCCGCCGGCGAGCCGCTCAGATTCACACAGGAGGACGTTGTGCTGCGCGGCCACTCCATCCAGTGCCGCATCTACGCCGAGGATCCCGACAATAATTTCTTCCCCTCTCCCGGAAACATTCTGGAACACCGCGCGCCAGCGGGTCCGGGCATCCGCCTCGACGACGGCGTGTACGCGGGGTGGATGGTGCCCAACGAATACGATCCGCTGCTCGGCAAGCTCATCGTCACGGGAAGCGATCGCTCCGAAGCCATCGCACGACTGCGGCGGGCGCTCAGCGAATATTTCATCGGCGGGATAACAACTAACATCGGACTTTTCCGGAAAATCGTTGACGATTCCGAGTTTGTGAGCGGAGCGATCCACACGAAGTGGCTGGACGAATGGCTTGGGCAGCAGCGCCGTGAGAGAGAATCTGCGCCCGCGCCGCAAGCCGACGCTGCCGAAGATGTGGCCGCGCTGGCCGCTGCGCTCTGGCATGTTTCTGCGAGCCGCGCTGCGCAGCACGGGGAAAGCGCTTCGGAAGCGCCATCGCGCTGGAAAATCGAAGGCCGGATCGCCCAACTCGGCGAATAGCTGCGGCGCTTGAAAATTTTCCGAAATGAAACTCGAAATTGAAATCGAAGGACGAAAACGTTGGCTTGAATTTCAACGTGAAGGAAGCCGTGTGGTTTGCCGGCTCGACGAAAAAACAATCGAAGCGGACGCCATCGAAATTTCGCCCGGGACATATTCGATTCTCGTCGCGGGCAAGGCGTTCGAGGCGCACATGGAGCCGCGAAGCGGCGCTCTGAGAGTGGTGGTCGGCGCGCGGGAATTCCAAGTGACGGTACGCGATCCGCGGCGCTGGCAACGCGGCCGCGGCGGAGCGCTTGAAACCGAAGGGCGGCAGCAAGTGACGGCGCCCATGCCGGGAAAAATTGTGAGTATCCTCGTGAAGCAAGGAGACACTGTCGAAGCCGGACAAGGTTTGCTCGTGGTTGAAGCAATGAAGATGCAAAATGAAGTCCGCTCGCCCAAGGGCGGCATTGTCGAGCACTTCGCCGCGCGCGAAGGCCAGACCGTGAACTCCGGAGATGTCCTCGCTGTGATTGCCTGAAGTGTTCCTCCGTGGGGGTACTGGAACCCGATTTGAAAATGACGTCCCGGTACAAGGCATCGGGATGCAGAATGCGCATTTTGTAGCGATTGATTTTTTGGATGTTACTGATTCTTGGCGTTTTAAGGATCGAATCAATTTTTCGGTGTAGCGATTGATTTCTGCTGGTGGTCGGAGGTTCGAAGTCAGAGGTCGGAAAGCCGCACCCATGGAGCGTAGGGCATGAGGGGTAAGCTGGGATTTCTCAACTCGCATATGTGTCTCGATTAGGATTTACTCCGAACCTTTGTTTTCAATGACTTAGCCTCTATCTTGTTTCTGGGTGTGTCTCGATTAGAATTCTGGATGCTGGAACCTCGAAGCTGGAGGCTAGAGCTATCCCCTTGCGATCCAGAGATCCATAGATATGGACTCGCGCAGAACCTGAAAAGTGGCCCGATTGGCCTTGCCTCCTCTTCTGCTAAATTGTTTGATTTCAATGGAGTAAGTATAGCATAGATTAAGTGTCAAGTCAAGTACCGGAACTAGGAATCTAAGGGTGCGGGAAGCAGGCGGCGCCGAAAAATGAGCCGGCGCAATCCTGTTCTCGGCGCGAGAGTTAGTCGGAGGCTTTGGCGGGAGGAAACTTGAGTTCCGTCCATCCTGAGGATGGCGTCCAGAGGCGGACGGGTTTGGGATGGAGGCGTTCGGGGCAATCGGCGAGCGAATGATTGAGCTTGTGCTCTGAACTCAGTTGGCGATGGAGCATGTCGTAACTCGAATCATATCGGAGCGAGACGGGCTGAAACCCGGCATCGGCGCGGAACTGATAGAAGGTGGAGACGTTTGCTTCTTGTCGTAACTCATATTTTCTTACCTCGATGGTCTCGCCACTTACGATGATATTGCGTACTGGATCTTCGTAGATGGCGCGGAGTTCGTTGATCTCCGATCGCGGGAAGACGAGGTAGGCGAAGGGATCTCCCGTGGGACAACTGTCACACTTGTGGCGCGTGCCCGCCGTTTGCGGAGATGCAGCGAACGGCTGGTTTTCATCTATGACGGCCAAGATGCCAGCTTCATATTCGTTGTTGAAACCTGCGGCCAGAAGGTAACTGCCGCGGGGAGTCTTCAGTTCGTTCAACTTGTAGATGACGCCAGTATTGACAAAGCGTGTCGTCGCATTGCCGGTTTGTGCGTCAAGCTGTACAACGAAAGAGTTCCCCCAAAGCTGGTGCCCCGAGGTCACCCAAATGCTGGATTTTCCGTCGTGGGCGGATACGAAGAGATCGAACACTGCCCAGAGGCCTTGCAAATCGTGTTGGCCAAACTGAAACTTGGCCTCCGGCGCATAAGACCAGAGCAGCTTCCCCCGGCTGGAAAAACAGTCCACTTCATAACGGGATGTGTCTTGGTTATTCAGGTCGGCCTGGAAAGGCGCCACGATCAGAACTTCCTTGTGACCATCGCCGCGAAGATCAACGACGCGGGACAATTCCTCGAGGGTGGTGACGTGCTCCCGATGAACGTCAAAACGCTGCGCGAACGTGTAGGCCCAGAGCCGGTGCCCCTCGGAATCCCAGGCTTGGACGGCATTGTCGGTGAAGCTGATTCGGGATAGCTGGCGCGGACGCATGGCATGAGAAAAGATGGCCAGGGCCAAAGCTGTTACAAGCACAGCGGCCGCTGCTCCCGCGGCAAGCCAATGTCTGCGAAAAACGGAGAGCTTTAATCGCGGTCCGGCGGGCGGTGAAGTGGCCTCTGCGTGAGTTTCAGGTTGTCCCGCCAGCCAGCGGGTAATTTCGTCCTTTGAAGCGAAAACGCGGCCGCGCTTGCCGCCGGGCACACGATGCACGGGCAGACCGCGCTCCTGCGCCCAGCGCATGGCGGTGCGTTCATCCTTCTCGAGAAAGGCGGCGATTTCCTTCCAGGATTCGAGCTTGTCGCCGTTGGGCATCCGCGAAGCCACCTCGAAGAGGCATTGCTACGGAGAAGGGGAGGTTCTCCGTGGATCAGGGCCCAATGTCAGTTTCTGTCGGTTCCTGACAGTTGACGAAGTCTATATCAGTTGCACAATGGGGGCAAGAAAGTTGGGAGGCAGTGTCCTAGTCTTAGAAGGCGAAGCTGTGAGACGTCCGTGCATGCTTTCGAGCACGGGGCATGTGATCACAGGGACGACGGCTTTAGCCACAGAGGCCTCAGGGGTTAAAACCCTTGATGGGCTCACGGCGATCCGGCACGGCTGAAGCCGTGCCCTTCCAACCTCTCAGATCAGGACGGTACCGGGAGGCATGGCATCGTGGGTCGCCAGGGAACCGCCTTTGTGCTGTGCCTCTTGGCTCTGTTTTTCGCCGGATGCGGAAGTGGAGGCGGTGGCAACGGCGGGCCGCCTCCGGCTCCTGTAATTACGGGAGTCTCGCCTTCCTCGCCCGTGGCTGTGACTATTGGGAGCACGCAGAAATTCTCGATCCAGTCGACGGGAATCGTGACCTCGCTTACCTGCACTTCCCAGTTATTCGGGAACGTGCCGGTTTCGGGGAGCACGGCGTCCTATACCCCGCCTGCGTCCTCCACGCCGCCGGCTTCGTTCAATGACACTCTCACGTTCACGGCATCGAACGCTGGGGGCCAGAATCAGGCGATGGTGGCAATCGTGTTAGAAAATCCGACGCCCGCGATCACGAGCGTGAGTCCGCAAACGATGTACCTGGGTCGCTCGGGCGCTATCGTGGGCAATGTGACTTACAACGGATCAGGATTTGCGGGCGGGAGCAGCTTCGCCATCGTTCCCAATCCGAGCGTGGTAACCACGAATTCCCCCGGCGTCACGAGCTCGAATCAGTTTCTTTTGAATTTCGCAATAGGGGTCAACACGAATGTTGGGGGTGGGCCATTTGACCCGGGCTACATAGGTGCTTCAATCACGCCGCCGGCAGGCCATGGTGGTAACACCTCCAATGTTGAGAACGTAGCGTTCTTGGGGGACCAGGATACGCTTGCGTGCTCTCCGACGGAATGCTTCCAGCTAGATCAAGGTTCCGGGATTGTATGGATATTCAAACGCTCGGATGGCTCGTTGGAACGAAATATCACGGTGGGTCGCAGCGAAACCGGCATTGCGTTTGACAACAAGACCGGATTGATAGTTCTGGCTGGAATCCAGGGAATCGCCGCTTTCGATCCCGCTACGGGCGCTCATGAGTTCGGTGCGGATGCGAAAACATCTGTGCTAGGCGTCGACGCCGCGGACGGCTGGGCGTGTTTTGCAGAGCCCTTTGCAAATGCGTTGGGCTGTGTCCAAATCGTCCCGTTCACAGTCGGCACTCCGACGACAATCTCTATCGCGGGTACCCCCTGGAACGTCTCAATGACTTCTCTCTCGGGGAACCTCACAGCAGTCGTCTGGAGCATTGAGTCGGATACTCTGACAATGGTCAGTGTGCTGCCCTCGCTGAGTGTCGCAGGCTCAGTCGCGCTCTCCGGCCTAACCCCAAACAGCAAGGTTCCGATCTTCCAAGGTGGATGGCAGCTCCAAATGTTTGACTCCGGGCCCTCGCAGGGGAACGCGGCAGTGCTTGCACAGGCGGATAATACGGTCGTGTTCGTGAATCTTGCGACGATGACGGAAACCAAGCGCGCGAAGCTCCAGGGCGTGACATTCCGGATGGGGAAGAATGAAGCTGACGGCTCGGTCGTAGTTGCGCTGGCCGACACCGCGGACGGTCTCACGAAATTTGTGAAGGTCGCCCCTGACGGCACGGTGACGCCGCTTACGTCTGCGGTTCCGTTCCTCGCCACGGGATTCCAAGTTTCCACCGATGGCACCCAGCTTTTTTGCGCCAACCGAGGGGTCTTCCAGATTGTCGCGAATCGGTAGGCTTTCCCTCGCAAGAAAGGGCTGGTGTGACGAGGCGGTGGGCAACCGCTCGAGAGGAATAGGCGTGCCCACCCTCCCGATGCAAACCATCGGCCGCGACTAGCAGCGTCGGGGTGCAGACTGCGCAGACGCAAACAACGCGCCGCACTCCCAAGGCTACCGAAAAGAAAAGCGGCGTCGAGCCGCCGCACTCCAGAAGTGGCGCGCGCTGGGCGTTATGGGGGGAGAGATTCTTCGCCCGCCGCGGCGGGCTCAGAATGACAGTCAAAGAAAGCGGCCCGACAACGCCGCCCCGACAGGGAGCGTCGGGGTGCAGACGGCGAGAGTAAGGCAAAGCGGCGTCCAGCGGTCCCGTAAAACCATTCGGGACGCAAACAACGCGCCGTACTCCGAAGGCTACCGAAAAGAAAAGCGGCGTCGAGCCGCCGCACTCCAGAAATGGGGTCCACTGGGCGTTATGGGGGAGAGATTCTTCGTCCGCCCAGGCGGACTCAGAATGACATTCAAAGAAGGCGGCGCGACAACGCCGCCCCGACGAGATGCGTCGGGGTAAATTCCAGGCGGCCGCTACAGGAGGCGAGAAGCAGATCCCTGTCGCCGCGGCGACCTCGGGATGACACCAAGAGCTTTGAGACGCGAGGGACGGGTGACTCGGCCGAAGACCAAGAATCGCAAATTTGAAATTTGAAATTTCAAAGAAGGCAAAGGCAAAAGCAGTGGAAGGGGAACGAAGAGTTTAATCGGAGATTCTTCGCCCCGATGCAAGGCAACGGGCCTCTGAATGACAAGTAAGATGGCATCGCGGCCCGGAGAAAAGGCACCTCCTTGATCCCGCAGAGCTGTCCGAAACAAAATTATTTTGGGGAGGGGATGGGCGGAAGCTTGCCGTTCGATTCGAGGATGAAGCGCGCGAGATAATTCGTGACCTGAGATTCGTTGCGAGCGATGGCAATGTAGGAAGCGCGCAAGAGCTGCTCTTTTCGGTTGCGCAGCGTGGTGCGGACAATCTGCTGCGTTTGGGGATCGGAAAGAAGCTTGTGTCCGGCAGGCTCCTTAGCGAGGAGTTTTAGGATGTAGTAGCTGCCGTGCGACAAAATCGGTTTGCTGGTTGCGCCCGGCTGAAGCGCGAGAACCACGCTTTTTAGCTGAGGATCTGGAACGCTGAGGGACGATTCGGGCACAAATCCCAGATCGCCGCCGATTGAAGCGGTGGGGTCCTCGGAATAATCCATCGCCAACTGAGTGAAATCGGCGCCCTCGCCAATCCTTGCTTCGAGCATTTGCAGTTTCTGCCGGGCTTCCGTCTCATTTTTGGCATCGTCGTTCTTGCGATTCACGATTTGCGGGTCCGGCCGAGGCGTGACAACAATTTCCGCGAGATGGTATTGCGTTTCGGCAAGATTGAACTGCGCCTGATTGTGATTGTAGAAGTCCGAGAGATCCTGATCGGTGATCGAAATTTTGGAAAAGACTTCACGGTTGAGCAGCTTCTGGATGGAGAGCTGGCGGCGAATATCGTTTTTCAAGTCATCCACGCTCAGCCCGCCCTCATTGAGCTTCTTTTGAAATTCTTCGTCAGTATAGGGGCTCTTCGATTCCCGGAATTTGTCTTCGACTTCGCCGTCGGTGGCCAAGAGATTGAGCTTGGTGGCGCGCTCGTAGAGGATTTCCTGGGTGGTGAGTTCGTCCAGGATCGAGAGCTCGAGGGTGAGTGCTTCTTCCTGCGACGGCTGCTGTCCCTCCGTGTTTACGCGGCTGCGATAATATTTTTCCACCTCCTGCCGGCGAATTTCCTTGCCGTTGACGACCGCCCAGACGTCCGGGCCGGGCGCTTCCTGTCGCTGGCAGGAAACTGCTAGCGCACACACCGCCAGCATGGCAGCCACGCGGGCAAAACTTTTCAAGCGATGGCTCCTTCCCTGCGCAGTCTGAGGCGGGGATTCAAGCAGCTTTTCGAACGCGGCCGGCATGGATGCAGGCCGTACAAACGCGGACGTGCTTCTGGACACCCTGAATCACCGCCTTTACGCGACGCAGATTGGGATTCCAGCGGCGGCGGCGCACATTGTTCGCGTGACTGATGGTGTTACCGAAGCGCGGCTTCTTGCCGCAGATTTCACATGCCATTGCCATGAACGCTCCTGCGAAAAAGTTCTGCGATTCGCGAACGATCATGCTACCAGACAACTCTCTCTCGCGGAAAGCGATTTGTCAGGATGGAATCGAGCCGAATCGCAGCAATTTGTGGTCGAATTCAGGGCGCGTGAAATGGAAATCAATCGAAGGTGGCGCCGGGGATTTAGGTCAAGATTCTGTTGGAGGGCCAATGCAGCTTGACAATCCGAGATTTGTTGCTACGATGTGCCCGAAGTGACAACAGCAGGAAGCTGCTGCATGGCAAAGATTTAGGAGGTATACTCCATGATTCGCAGCAAAATGCTCAGTGTACTGGTAATTCTGGTACTCGCCATTCCTCTCTATGCCCTTCCTGGATCAGCCTCTGTCGGCACGGTGCAATCGAGCATCGCTGCCGCTGTGCGCGGCGTTCCGCTGGCTCCCGGCACTTCTGTCTTTCCCGGTGATACCGTCACCGTGGGCGCCAGCGGCCAAGCGCTGATTACTTTCGCCGGCGGCGCGCAATTATTCTTGGGACAGAACAGCAACATCGAAATCCTCCCAGCGGACGAGGGTGGTGCCGTGATGTTTTCCATCGCGCACGGCGCGGCGCGTTTTCGCAGCACTGCGAAGCTGCCGATGCAAGCTCTGCTGGGAGATGCCACGTTTGGCGCGGCGGCAGGGACCGCGGGCGTGGGATACATTGTGATCAGCAGCCCGAACGCAGCGCGCGTCGGTTCCGAAAAAGGCACTATGGTGCTGACCACCAGCCACGATGGAAAAAGCGTGGCGCTCGCGGAAGGCACGGCGATGGATGTGAAACTGGTGCCGGATACGAACGACGACGAAACGCGAGGGGGCGGCAAGCGCAACCGCAAGGGAGGGCTGATCGTGCTCACCGGCGTGGTAATCATAGTGGGCACCGGCGTGGCCGCGGCAATAATAGCTGTACACGAACCGAAGGCTCCGGGCGTCATCAGCCCGTTCAGCCCGCAATAACCACCGGCCCTCAGAGTCAGGGGTTATTTGGAGCGCTTTGGGATCAGCTTTACGCTGGAAGTAAACATATGATAGTGCGCAAAATCTCCGCGATACCAGTACACATGGCCATCGTCGACTTTTGATTGCTCAAGAATACTAGTGGGGACCAATTGACGCTCGCCCTCCGGCCCCTCATACCAGCCATAGATGACGGAAAGATGGAGTTCTCTCATAAAGGTTTTACTTTCTGGAAATTCTGAATCCTGTTCTCGGATGCGGAGAATGTTGAAATTTTCGTCCGTCCATACTTCGCCATGGCACGCAACCGCCCCCGTCCAGCGTCGATGAAATAGTATGAAATAACCATCGGAGGAACATATGCACGCGCGATCTTCTCGAGTTCCTTCATACTGAAAAACTCTTACTCGGTAGCCCCTTATTTGACGGTCGGGGCCTTCCTGAATTTTCAACCGCAGCGCGGTTCCGACAGTGTAAGGGAGACCCTTCCATTCGTCTCCGAGCATTATTCCCATTGGTGCTGGATTCACAGATTCACCGGTTTCTACTGTGCCATCCGGCCATCGTTGGAACGTCAGTTTCCCGTACACCACCCTAGTTTCAACTCGCGAAACAACTGTATGCACGTTATCACCGCCAAATGTTGCGATTTGAAGTGCAATGAAATTGTTCATTCCATCGGCCATCAGCTGGGCTTTCTTGCGAAGCGTCTGTATTTCGGGTGCTTCCTCAGTTCTGTGTGCGAGAACAAGAACCTTTGAGCGTGGGAAAGGAGGAATGAATTTGTCGAATTCATATCGTAGGTAGGTGTCCGGCAGCACTGATTTTGGATTCATGCCCCCTGCCGCCGCTTCGGAGTCTTGGTCAACAGACCTCGGCTCGGCGCTGGCGCTCAGTCCTACGGGCGCGTCAGGTCGGTCCACCCCCTCGGGGAAAAGCTCAGCGTACAGTCGCGGTCGAATGCTTTTCACGAAATCCGCGAGAGACCATATCGGCACTGCGGTTGCTCGATCCTTGCCAACACCGAAGAGCAGGCCAACAGCCTGATTTTTCTGGTTAATTACAAGCCCGCCGCTCGTCCCCCCTCTAAGAATTCTCCCGTCAGCAGACTCCCCCACTCTGAAATCTAGAACCCCCCCGTTCACTTCCCCCGTGAACGTGCCGGAGATTTTTATGAGGCTCTCGCCCTTCGGGTAAGCATAAATAGTTACGCGTTCACCCGTTTGAAGATGATGGATAGAAAATGGGATGCCGTGCATGCCCTTACGCGCCAATTGCTGGTCCAACTGAAAGATGGCGATGTCCCGAATCGGCGAGTACCTCATGGGGCGGAGGACGCTCGGCATCCACACCGCCCCGTCGTCCGTGGGGCTGCTGGCTAGCTGCACGCCGAGCACTTTTTCGCCGTAAATCTTGGGCGCAGATCCCAGGGCCACGGCGACATGGTAGTTGCTGACTACGAAGCCGCATCCCGGGTCGAGACACCAGCCAGTTCCGGCCGTTGTAAGTCGAGTGAATCGGATGAACGGGAAGATTGTGGATTTTTGAAGTCTCATCACGACGTTTTCTGGCTGAAAAGCCTGGTTGGCGTTTTGCTGCGCCATTACGATGCGGGGCACAAGTAGCGATAAAAGCGCGAGGTATCGAATCAAGGGGCAGACGCCACTAAATTTTCCCCACGCGGAAGCTTGCTTCTGTTGTGGCTTCGAACACATCAGACTGGTTGAATCCACGCGCAATTAAGGCCGCTCGAACCTTCGCGCCGTGTCCTTCCGCTTGGGCGAACTATCGAAACCGACTTGAGCGAGAAACAGAGTCAAGTTCTCAGGAGGGGCAAGTGATGCTGGGCAATTCGCTAGCCGTTTAGAGCGATTCGTAGTTTACTGCTGACACACAAAGAGATAAGGCATCTAAGCAAGATGGAAAGTCCTCAACCCGTCTCAAAACGAAATCAGCCAGTGCCTCGCGCGTCCCGGATTGGAATTCCACGCCGCGGCGGAGGAAGGCGAAGCAGGGCAATTTGCCATCGCGCGGGCCGGGGCGAGTATTGACTCTGAGAAAGAAACCATTGCGCCGACCACCGCCCACCACGGAAAAAGCGTGACGCATGAGCCCGGCGTCAGATGCTCTCCTCAAAATCAGCGACATATCCCGGACTTGCATATCTCGCTGCGGGACAGCGGTGTAGCGCCGACGCGCTGATTATCCCTGTAGTCTTTAATATTTAATCCCACGAACTCCGCGCATATTAATCGCGGAGACCAGTCCAACAACTTGTCACTCCAATCGAGATTGTTGTCGCGCTTGTCCTCGGCGATCCATTTCGGGCTCAGCACACCGATGGTAAAGTGAAAGATGCCGAACCCGGCTTTGACGCTCCATAACGCAGGGGCGGAGGGACGACCCGGCAGGAAGTGGTTTGTCTCCCGGCATGAGGGGCAGCGCCGCTCAACCGCGAGGGAAGAGTGAACGTCCATGGCTGAGGTCACCCAGTACGCCGCCTGCTGTCCTAGGAGCTCCTTGTGCGTTCCGACGAACAGAACGACTCTCGAAAACAGTCCCGTAACGGGATTCTCCCTTTTCGGATGAATCAGGATTCGGCCCCCAGGGTTGGGCTCGGACGGTTCCGATGCCGTGTGCGGCACAGCCCCGGCCACCTTTCCTGACTTGTTATTCACTCCCGCTAGCCCCTGCCCCATGGCGTTGCCAGAACACAAGAGAGGCAAGCATAGCGCAGCGAGCACTAAAGCATTTCGACTCCCCATCTCCCCCTCCTCAGGTCATCCGCTGTTGCCAACAGTGAATCCACGCGGCAACTGTCACCTGTTGGGCCTGGGTTTGGCCGAGCCTTGGTTTTCAGTCAGAACCATCACGCGAGTTATTTAACTCAAGGCAAACGCTGCGGTGCAATCTGGACTCCAAAGCTGAGGAGCGAATTTTACTCTTGTTTTATAACAAGATACGGAACTGGGGAAGGACAGCGTTACGCCAGACAGTTTTATATTGGAACGCAAAGCGACTCCGCCAGGCCCAGAACGAAACGTCGCCGCATCGACGACCACCCACGACCCGGGCACACAGCCTGGGATGGGACCCACCCGGCCAAACCCCGCCCCAGCCTAGTGCGACAAGCCTCCTTGGTGTGGGTGTATTGCCGTGACGGCCCCTGTTAGATGCTTTGACATATATATTAAGAAATAAAGGTTCGCACGGCAGTACTCGCACCTTGGATCCGTCTCGCTGGGCACGCGGAATATCGGCGCCATGCAAATGGGACACCAACCAACCAGTTTCGCACCACAGAGAGGGCATCTACTTGGCATTAATGGTGTGGACGTCACCTCATCAAGATCGTCAAAGAAATCAAACCTAAATTTACAGCCGAGACGACGGCAAATTCCGAAAGGAGCCATGGTCATCACCCCCGATTGGCTCCATCTGCGCGTTACAAATCGAGGTATCTGTGGTACTGATAGTTATAGTACTTAAGTACTAATATTTTTATACCAATTGAAGATATCTAGTACCCCTGATTGACTAGAAATATACGTCCAGCCAAGCGTGCTTGCCGAATGTATTCTCAGCTAGGAGATAAATCAAGCGCGGCGTGCGAGATACCGACCAGCCGGCATGCTGTGAACTTCTCGGCGGGCTCGGGTGAAAGGATGCTGCCTCCCACCCTAAGACCACTTTTCCACAATTTCCACAGTACTGGTCCCGTTTTCAATCCCTCGAATCCTGCAACCGCGCTTTTGAGATTCACACGGATCAGCCTGGACCCTGCACATGGGAGACGACGCTGGCACCGGGAAAGTTCGCAGCGCGCGAATTCAAACGGGGAGATGAACTTCCACGTTCAGTCCCGTGAGGACAGGCCGCACGCGACGAAGAATTTCTCCAGGCCACAGGCGTTTACTGAGAAATGTAAGCGAGCCTTCCTCAAAATCACAAATCGCGCAGAAGAAATACTTCCGGAATTCGGCGTGATAGGCATCCGCGCCGCGGCGTGAAAGCTCGTTTTCGAGTGCGGCATCGCCTTCGAGAAGCGGCCCTCCGGCGCGCGCGCCGAACGTCTCTCTCTGGAATTGCTCAAAAAGCGCCGCGAGCGGGGCGGGGTCTGGAGAGGGAATCACGATGGTTCGGGACGCGGCGTCGCGAAATTCGATTTGGTGGCGGAGGCAATATTCGCGCAGGCGATCCAGATGGCTGAAAAAATCCAACGCCCAGAGTTCCGGGCCCGCGACGGCGGGAAGCACGCGACTCCAAATCACAGCGGCGTCCGCGCCGCGAACAGGCTCGCGAACCTCGTCGAACTCCGCGAGATCCAGCCCCACAGCCTGCACATCCTCGCCCAGATCGAGCGGCTCGATCTCCAGCAGATAGCTGGATGGCATTTATTCGGCCTCAGAAGTGGCGCCGAATTGCGTAAGGAATTCCGGGGACTGCTTGCGAACTTCGAGCCAATCGAAAAATGCGCCCGGGGTTTCCAGCCAGATGGAAAACCAGTGCGCCACTTCTTCTTTTTCGGCGCGTTTGTCGGGAGCGACTTTGTGATTGCGCGCGATCATCTCCGCGCGGCGGCGCCCCAGGCGAGCGACATCCAGCACGCGCTCGGCCGCGGCGCGTTCACTCTCGGCCGTAAATTTTCGAAACAATTCATCGAGGCGAATGATGCACATCTCGGCTTCTTCAAGGGTGGAGAAACGCAGGAGGTCGTGAAATTCCTCCTCGTATTTTCCCTGGGTATCGGCGCGCGTGGAGAGGATGACGGGGAGCCCGGCCTCTTCGAGCACGCTGACGATGTAATCCGGCGAGGTCTTTCCTTCGGTGGCGCCGAGGCGCGCGATCAGCTGCCTGCGGATCTGCTCGACTTCCGCGGCCGTGAAGCGGTCTTTTTCCAGTCCGCGCGCGATTTCGAGGATCCGCTTTTTTTTCGTGGGATGCTGTACTTGCGAAGTCACTGGTTTCTCCGATGGCCCTTTGCCCGCCGAGCGGCCGGAGCGGGCGTGTCCGGGAGTCCTGCAAGCCGGCGACGATAGCGTGCCACATTTCGGTTATGTTCGGCGAGAGTGGAGCTGAAAAAATGTCCTCCTTCGTTGTTGGCGACGAAATAAAAATATTGCGTCTTCTCGGGAGCCAATGCCGCTGCGAGCGCGACTTCGCCGGGATTGGCAATCGGTCCGGGCGGAAGGCCCGGCTGCAAATAGGTATTGTAGGGAGAACGGATTTTCAAATCTTCGGCCGTGATGCTGCGGGCCGGATGGCCAGCGAGTGCGAGCGCATACTGCACGGTGGGATCGCACTGCAACGGCAAGCCCTTCCGCATGCGATTCGTGAAAACTCCGGCGATGAGCGGGCGTTCGGAAGCAAGCGGCGTTTCGCGTTCCACCAGCGATGCGAGCGAAACGACGTTTTCGGGGGATTGTTCCGGCGCATCTCCATTCCTCGATGAAATCCTGGTCCACACGGCGCGGAAATGCTCGACCATGGCCGTGGCGATTTCCGAGCAGCTCGTATGGCGCGTAAATTCGTACGTCGCGGGGAAGAGGTATCCTTCGAGAGTCTGCGCATCGGGCGCGAGATCGCGCACGAGAGAAGGATCGCGCGCGGCCGCCAGAAAATCATCGCGCGAGCACAAGCCGTCCCGCGCGAGCTCGTCGGCAATATCGAACATAGTCCAACCTTCGAGGACTTGTACTTCGTGAACATAAATTTTTCCCGCTGCGATCATGCCGAAGACTTCGCGCGGGTTCATGGGGTGATCGAAGTCGTATTCTCCAGCTTGCAAGGTCTGGCGAGTATGCCAGCGGCTATACAGCTCGAAGGCCAGCGCATTGCGGACCACGCCCTGCGTCTCAAGCAATTCGGCAATTTCGTGGCGCGATGTGCCGCGAGGAATGTCCACAAATTCAAATGGCGCGGCGTAGCCCTTGTACGAAGAATAAAGCTCGTGGTGCAGCCAAATGCCAAACGCAGCCCCTGCGCAGCCCAGGAAGATGACTAGAATGCCGAGCTTGCGCATGCGTCAGGCTTTCTCCGCGCTGCGGGCTTTGGGTGACGAAGAATTGCGTTCGAGGTATTCGCGCAGCAGCACGGCGGCAGCGACATCGTCGAGCACGCCCCGGCGCCCCTTGGAAATTCCTGCTTCCCGCAATGTTTCGCGAGCTTCCCAGGAAGTCAATCGCTCGTCGAGGAGTTCAATTTTCACGCGCAGCTCTTTTGCGAGCCGCGCGGCGAATCGCGCCGACTCCTGCGCCATTTCACCGGGACTGCCATCGAGCCGAATCGGATGGCCGACAAGGATCAAGCTGACGCCATGACGATGGACAATCTCTCTTAGAAATTTCATATCGGCACGCCGGTTTTTACGTGCGAGCGTGCCCACCGGCTGCGCCGTGAGACCTAACTCATCCGAGATGGCTATGCCGATGCGCTTTCGCCCATAGTCGAGTGCGAGGATCCGCGCTACACGCGCGGATGAACCTGCGTGCGAGGTGCGCGTTGTCTTCGGAGCTGGAGGCATTGCCCATCTATTATACGCGGTCGCGTGATTCGCTTAGGGCTGGCGGCCGCGCTGGCCGCTTTCCCACGCGAGCCAGAGACCGGAGAGGCGCATCTGCTCGTCGAGGCCGGATTCTTTCATCAGCTGCTCGATTTCCGCGCGCGTCTGCCGGCGGCCGATCCGCGCGGGGTCATCGGCGATTCCAAACGCGGTGATGGCGACTAGCGCGACGTGCTTTTTCAATTGCGCGATATCCACTTTGTCAAACGTGTCCGAAGCGGCGTGATAGTTCTGCATGTAATTGGCGGGCTCCTGATTGGCGACAAGCGTGGGCACGCCTTCGAGAAGAAAATCAAAATTATCGGTTCCGAGAACGGCGTCGGCCGTCTGCTCGAATGGCCCCAGCGATTTTGCCGGCTCGAGGACTTCGCCGATCGCCGCGGTGAGCTCCTTGCGCCCGCCAAGCGAATACCCCGTGACGCGACCCGTGCCGGCGTCAAAGACGATGACGGCGACGGCGTTATCCAGCTCGGCGCGATGCGCCCGCGCATAAGCCTCAGAGCCGAGCATGCCCTGCTCTTCGCCGGTGAACAAAATGAAACGAATCGAGCGCCGGGGAATGACCCCCGACTCGCGTATCACTCGGGCCGCGTCAATGACCATCGCAGCGTTGCAGCTGTTGTCGAGCGCGCCAGTGCCCAGCTCCCACGAATCCAGATGGGCGGCGAGGATCACATACTCATCGGGCTTCTCGCGCCCGCGAATTTCCGCCACTACATTTTCGGATTCGACCGGGCTGCTCACACGATTGGGCATATCGAAATGCACGCGAACTTTCGTCCCCGTGGCAAGAAACCGCGCCATCCGCAGGGCGTCTTCGCGCGCGACGATCGCCTGCGGCAATTTCTCCAGCGTCCCGTCAAGCGACAAGATGTGGCGGTAGAGCAGCAAGCGTTCGCGCGAGGCCATCCAGAAAATCGCTGCGGCACCTGAATTCACGGCGCGATCCACAATCGCGGGGCCGGTCATGTACTCGTTGAAGAGATCTTCCCAGGTGACGATGACTTTTTGATGCACGAGCACGATCGCCCCACGCGCGGCGTTGCCCGCACGCGCAAAATCAGCCGCCGTTCCCTCGCCCACGTCCACGACATCAGCGGTGAGCCCGCCTTCCGGAGTCGGCGGCGACCAACCCGTAGAAACCAAGCGCACGGGAAAAGGCTCCGGCTCGAGGACTTCGACGCGCGTGCGGCCTTCTCCCCAGCCAACCGGGATGGTGAACTTCTCGGTGTGCACGTCATCCACGCGGGCGCGGCGAAACGCTTCCACGGCCCATTTCACCGCGCGGCTGGCCGCGGGTGACGCGGAAACGCGTCCGCCGATAACGTCGGTGAGATATCGCAGATTCTCTTCGAGCGGCGAAGGGCCGAGGGCGTTCCGGATCATCCCCGGCGCCACGTCCGCGCAGGTTTTTTCGACCGAGCACCCCGCCTGAGTCTGCGTTTGTTTGTCCCACGGAGCCTTCGGAGACGTCGGCGATTGCGGGCGGGCTACGGGGACGGAAACACTCAGGCACAGCAAAATCGCGCCACAAAGAAAAAGAGATTTCATGTGATTCACAATCGTTCTCCGTTCAAACGCGGGCAAACTGGAGCGAACCGGGCTTTCATCGAGCGACAGGTTAGCGCCGCCTCGAATTTGCCGCAAGGACAGCGTCGCTGACGCGAGCCACCTCAATCATTTCTGCCACATCGTGCACGCGCACGATGTGTGCTCCTCCCAGAATGCTGGCGGCCACTGTCGCCGCCGTTCCCCACAGGCGCGCCTCGGGCGCCGCATTGTCCAGCGTATTTCCCAAGAATGTTTTTCGCGAAGTGCCGATGAGCAGGGGATGGCCGAGGCGCGCCAGCTCCGGTAATCTCGCGAGTAATTCGTAATTCTGCGCGAAGCTTTTTCCAAAGCCAATGCCCGGGTCGAGAATAATTTTCGTTCTCGTGATGCCGGACTTCCGCGCTATCCCGAGCGATCGGCGCAAGCCCGTCATCACATCGCGAACCACATTCCGAGCAAAGGGCGTTTTCTGCATCGTGCGCGGCTGGCCGCGCATGTGCATGAGGATGATGGCGGCGCGATGCTTGGCAGCGACGCGCGCGAGCACAGGATCGCAGCGCAGGCCGGTGACGTCGTTCACAATTTCGGCGCCCGCGGAAATTGCGGCTTCGGCAACTTCCGAGCGGCGCGTGTCGATGGAAATGGGAATGCAAATTTTTCCCCGCAGGCCTTCCAGCACCGGCAGAACGCGGCGTATTTCTTCCTCAACGGAAATTGCCTCCGATCCCGGACGTGTGGATTCTCCACCGATGTCGAGGATGTCGGCACCCTCGCGTTCCATGACGAACGCGTGTTGCACGGCTTTCGCTGGATTGATGAAGAGACCGCCATCGGAAAAGCTGTCCGGGGTAACGTTCAGCACGCCCATCACCAGCGTGCGCTCTCCGAGGACGAGCGTCTTCGATCGCAGCCGCACGCGAAATTGTTTTCGCCGGAACACAGAGAGAAATTAAACCACAAGCCGCGGAAAACCGATGCATGGAGATCCGGACACTGACGGCGGCTTCTTGCAGAGAAAATCAAGATACAAGACCAGGGAATCTCGGGGGCCACGCCAGGCGATTGAATGCACAGGAGTTTGGATCCGTCCCGGCGATCGGGAAACGGTGTCTCGCGTGCTTCTCTACAGCCGCGGAGCGCGATTGCGGTAGCGAGAAATGGAAATCACGACTAAAATCACTTTGACCCCTGCAATGTTTTTTGCGGGCGGGGAGCATATTCTGGAACCGATTCTCAAGACGGAGAATCTCTGGAAGGTGTATCACGCCGGAAAGGTGGAAGTTTCGGCGTTGGGCGGCGTGAGCGTGGAGGTCTTTCCCGGAGAATTTGTTTCCGTGATGGGCCCTTCGGGCTGCGGCAAATCGACTTTGCTGCACGTGATTGGAGGCCTGGCGCAGGCTTCCCGAGGTCACGTCTTTCTTGACGGAAACGACCTTACCGAAATGAGCGATGCTGAGCGCACGCTGCTGCGCAGACACAAAGTTGGATTCGTTTTTCAGCGGTTCAATCTGCTGCCGACCTTGGATACCTATGGAAATATCGCCCTGGCGCAGCACATTCACGGGAACGGATTCGATCCGCATCGCTTTGCGGTTGTCACGCGGCTTCTCGGTCTGACCGAACGGCTGCACCACAAGCCTTCCGAACTCTCGGGCGGAGAGCAGCAGCGCGTGGCGATTGCGCGCGCCATCATCAACGAGCCGAAGATTTTGCTCGCCGACGAGCCGACGGGAAATCTGGATACCAAGAATTCGGAAAACGTTTTGGCACTCCTGCGGCAGCTCAATCGCGACCTCGGCCAAACCGTCGTGATGATTACCCACAATCCGGAAGCCGCCGCCTACGGTCATCGCGTGCTGCACATGCGCGACGGCTTGGTGGTCGACGGAGTTTCCCCCAACTGATATGCAGACCTTCTGGCGCGGCGTCATGCGCGTGCTGTTTTGGTCATTCGAGCGCGGCAGTTGGCCGTACGATGTGATGGTCCTGGCAATTCTCGCCTTTGTCTTGCTCACTCCGCGAAGCTGGTTTCACGATCAGCCGCAGGCAGGCGCGCCGTCGAGCGCGCAAGTCCAATTGCTCGCTGAGGACGAGACTTCGAAAACCTACCGCCTCGACGCCAATTTGCTGCCGCCTGCAAAGCGCCACGCGAAAGATTCTCCGGAACTCGAGCGCGACGTGCACGATTTGCTGGGCCGCTCTGTCGAAGAGCTGAAGGGGCACACATTTCAAATCCGGCACATCCAACCCGTTCGCGGCGATGACGGGATCGTCCGTTACTACGATGTGAAGTTGACCTCCTCTTCCGGCGGGGCGCCGTAAGCCTTTTCCATCTTCCGAATGGAAACAGTAACCGCGAGTGCGCGAATGAGCGTCTAATTGCATGTGCTAATATTGCCCGCCTCAGAGCGCGATCACGGGGGAAAAGTTTGAAGCTTCGCAAGGGGAGTTGTGTTCTCATCTGCGTTTTTCTCATCGGCGCGTGCGGAATTTCTTTCGCCGCGCAGGGGCGTCCGGCGTGGACGATCGAAACGATTCTGGGCCAGCTCGATTCGGAAGCCCGCAGCTTTCACAGCCTGACCGCCGATGTGGAATGGACCAAGGTGACCGTGGTGGTGAACGATCGCTCCACGCAGAAGGGTCAATTGTTCGTGCGCGGAGACAAGATGCGCATTGATTTCACCGAGCCTGCGGCCAAAACCATCCTGCGCAGCGGCGATACCGTTTGGGTGTACACCCCGAAGCTGCAGCGCGCCGAAGAATACAATCTCGGCAAGCACCGCGAAGAGGCGGACCAGTTCCTGCGTCTCGGATTCGGCACATCGGGAAAGGCGCTCGAGAAAGGCTACCTGGTCACGGTGCTGGGGGAACCAGTCCTCGATGGAAAGAAAACTGTACAGCTTGAGCTGACTCCCAAATCACTGGAAGTTCGCAATTACTACTCCAAAGTTCAGCTCTGGATCGACGAAGCTTCCTGGCTTCCCCTGCAGCAGGAGATTTTTGAAACCGGAACGCAGGACTACTCCATCATCCACTACACGAATTTGATTCGGAATCCCAATATCCGCGAAACGCACTTCAAGCCTGATTGGCCCAAAGGCACACAAAAAATCAAACCGCAAGATTGAGCGGCGGAGTTTCTTACGCGTGCGCGCGTTTCGCGCGGGCGGAAGCCTTTCCACGCGTTTGTTCTGTTTCGAGCAACGCCTGTTTCCGATGTAGGCCCCACCGGTATCCCGCCAGACTGCCGTCCCCGCGGATGACGCGGTGGCAAGGAACCACAATAGAGACGGGATTTGTGGCGCAGGCGCGTGCCACCGCGCGAACCGCAGTCGGCCGCCCAATGGCTCGCGCGATTTCCGTGTAAGTGCGCGTCCGCCCGCGTGGGATGCGGCGCAGCTCCTCCCAGACGCGTCTTTGAAATGCCGTGGCTTGCACGTCTGTGGGCAAATCTTCCGCGGGTTCCTGGCCGCGAAGCTGGCGCAAGATGCCGCTCACCCAGCCTTCCAAGCCGTTGCGATCGCGGCGGATTTCCGCGCGCGGATATTCCTTTCCAAGTTCTCTTTCCAGCTTCCGCTCGTCGTCGCCCAGGTAGATGGCGCTAACGCCGCGCTCCGTGGCCGCCACCAGCACTTTGCCGAGCGGGCACGGCACGGTGGTATAGCGAATTTTCATTCCCGCTCCTCCTTTGCGGTACGTGCCCGGAGTCATTCCCAGTTGCTCCGGGGCGCGTTCATACAAGCGGCTGCTCGAGCCAAACCCTGCGTCGTAAAGTGCTGAAGTCACGTCGCCTCCTTTTTGAAGCTGCGATTTGACACGGCGCATGCGCTGCGCATCGGCGTATTGCCGCGGTGTGATTCCCAGGACGCGCCGAAACCCGCGAACCAGCTGAAATGCACTGACTCCCGAGCGGGAACTCAGCGATTCAAGCGTCAGGCGCGCATCTTCCGCAGATTCTGGATCCGCAACGATCTGCGCGTCGATCTCGCGGCAAACTCGCGCCACGATGTCCGCGAGCGGATGACGACGGCGCGGCTCCGACGGCCGACATCGCAGACACGCGCGAAATCCTGCGCGTTCGGCATCCCCTGGGGCCGCGTAAAAAGTAACCTGTTCGCGCCGTGGCCGCCGCGAGGGGCAAGATGGGCGGCAGTAGATTCCCGTGGAGCGCACGGCGAATACAAAAGTGCCGTCGGATATGCTGTCTCTCTGAAGCACCGCTTGCCAGAAACGCCTCTCGACTCTTTGCCCGCCGTAGGGTTGAGGCGTCGATTTTTTTCGTGCTGTTTGCGCTGTGTTCATGACTCCACACGATAAAGGAAGCCCGCGGGCCTCGCTATCCGATTATTGCGCGCGAATCCTGGGCAGCCTCGTTGCATCGCTAATGTTCCTGCCAGGAACATTTCCAGCTTGTTTCAATTTAGGACACTTTCGCCTGGCCTGCAATTGACGCTGCCTTCCAGCTCTCCTATATTCCTCGCCCCGGCCAAATTTCTTTTTCGTGAGGAATTATATGGCGGCCTTCACAACTGGGAATCGCAAGCCAGTTCTCGCGCCGGTGATCAACCTGCCGGAAACCTCCATCATCGCCCGGCCGCATCGAGTTGAAAAGCCCCGCCAATTTGTACATGTTCCGACGCATGCAATTGGTTTGGCGCGCGAGCGTCGCCGCAGCCCGCGAGCACAACTTGCCCTGCCGATGCGCCTTGTCCGAGTGGCGCAATACGTTGAGGCCGTTCCGGTCAGCCTGGTGACATGCAACATCAGCACAGGCGGCATGTTTTTTCTCGCGCCACGCGACATCGAACTCGGCGCCGCCATTGAACTCGAGGTTGCTCTCGTGGAGCGCTCGCTGGGCCACGGCAACGTCCGCATGAGCACGGCGGCGCACATCGTTCGCCGTGAAGAATGCGAGATCTCCGGCTGGTATGGCTATGCCGTCACTTTCGACGAATTTGATTTTCGCCGCGACGACATTATTCCCCTTCGTTTTGCACTCCCCTGAAGTTTGCAGCGCTTCTGCTAACATAATCGCGCCGTGAGAAACCAGCGTATCGCCACGCGTGCCGTGCTGTTCGATTGGGACGGCACCCTCCTCAATTCCTACGGGGCCGACTCACGCGCCTATCTCAGCATGTTTCGGGCGCTGGGAATCAATTGGAATATCGAAGATCTGGCGCGGAACTATTCCCCCAACTGGCTGCGCGTGTACCGCGCCGCGCGCCTTCCTCAATCGCGCTGGAAAGAAGCGGACCGTCTGTGGCACCTGGCCTATGACAAGGAAACTCCGCGCCTCCTTCCGGGAGCCCGAAATGTATTGCGTCGTCTCGGCGCGCGATTCATCCTGGGCCTCGTCACCAGCGGCAATCGCCGGCGCGTCCGCCGTCAATTGCGCGATTTCGAGCTTGCCCGCTACTTCCGCGCCGTCGTCTGTGCGGAGGATGCTTCCCACCGCAAGCCTCATCCCGCGCCTCTGCGACTGGCGCTCGATCGCCTCGGCCTCGCGGCGGATGCCTGCGTGTACGTGGGCGATGCTCCGGACGACATTTTCATGGCGCGGCGTGCGGGAGTTCGCGCCATCGGCGTGGCCGGTCCGTTTCCCACTGCCGCACGGGTCCGCGCCGCGCGGCCAGACACGTGGCTCGATTCCATTGCCGAGCTGCCTCGAAAACTTTCTCTTCTTTCAGAACGCGGATAACAGAAAGTCGTTGGGATAAAAGCAGGATTTATTCGAGAGGCGGCTTTGCGACAGGCGTTTGTTCGGCGCCGTTCGCAGGCGCCGCCGTTTCTCCCGGCAGTTTCACATTCGTCGAACGCATCACCAGGCGGAGGTGGACCTCCCCTTTGTTCGGGCCGGTGATGAATTGGTCGGAGGTGATGTACGTCGGCAGCCAGTATTTATCTTGAAAATTCTCGCGATAGATATCGAACATCGTGAACGGTACCGGCGTATTGTTTCCTCCGATGTCGCTGACCCATTGGCCCGACGACTTCACGATTGCGAAATCGTGGTCGTCCACCCAGATAACGCCGTCGAAATATTTGTGAGTTCGCTCAAATTCCTTAGGTTTCACGAGGAATACGTATGTATTGAGTTCATCGAGCTTCTGCTGCCCTTCATAGGTCAAGTTATAGTGCGGCAGGTCGGTGGTAGTCAGGAGGAAGAGCGGCAAGGAATCCAGAAATTTCACGTCCTCCAGCGAAAATGCGGTGTACTTCAGCGTTGAAACGGGCGGTTTAGTTATGCGCTCAAAGCGTTGCCCGTCCGGCTTCACATAAAGCTCTCCGGAAATTTCGAATTCCCCTCCCCGCCCGGCATCGCCGCTGAGTTCCTGAACACGAACGGTCTGATCGAAATCCGTTGCATCGTAGAGTTTTTTCGCGATGTCCTCATTGGCGGTAAATCGACGGATGATTTCATCTGCAGGCACAGGCGGCGCGTCGGGCGTTGGTATTGTCCCGATGCGGTGCACTTCGTATTTCGGCGGAGGCGGCACGGGGCCAGCTATCTGCGCCCGGGAGATCCCAGAAGTTGCCGCAGCCGCGATCATTGCCGCCAAAAGTGCAATCGCTCTTTTCATCGTTCCCTGAGGAATTAGATGCTTCGCCGCGCCATTCAGGCGTTTGATCTTACCAGAGACTGGTCACCATAGGCTGGCGGCCGGGCTCGCGCAATTGACACGCCCGCGCGGCGGACGAATAATTGCTCCCGTGGCCAAATCTAAAGTTGTCCGCAGAATCAAAAGCTACTCTTCCGCGAGCGGCTATGTGTACCAGTATCATTTTCACGAGCTGGCTCCTTCGCGCCGCGGACTTGCTAGCGGCAACGAGTACACCTATCTCGTGTCTGCGGACCGTACGACGGCAATCCCCATTAAGATTTTTGTCCGCCGCGACGCCGTAGAACAATGGGCCAAAAAGAACGGTCGCACCCTCTCCGGAACGGAAGAATACGCCGCGGCGAAAATGCGCCTGTTTCAGGCTTTCGATGAAACCGAGAATCCCGTGTCCGCTCATCAGGATCTGATGGTGGACGCATCGAATCTTGAGTCGCTCCTTGCTCAGTTGGATCTCTGAATTCATTTGCATGAGAAAAATGAACCCCTTGGCGGCCGGCGGCGTCTTCATAAACGGGACGGCGATGGATGCCTGCGCGCAAAGCTTGTCCGGAAGCAGTGCCGTGAGCCGGAGTTCGGCTCTCGAGCGCGAGTTCGAAGAGCGGCTCGCGGAATGTCCGGCGCTCGCCTTTCGCGTGGCACTCGGTGTCTTGCGCAATCGCGCGGACGCGGAGGACGTTGCCCAGGAGGCCATGTTTCGCGCGTATCGAAAATTCGGCCGCCTGCGCGACCGCAACTATTTTCAAGGCTGGCTCGCCAAGACTTCCTTCCGGCTGGCTCTCGATAAGATTCGCTCGTCGGGACGCCGCGAGCGGCGTGAAACTTTTGCCGCAACGATTGCTCCCCCCGAAGCCTCTACGGAAGAAATCGCCGCTGCCAGGGAATTTGAAGGAAAACTCGCCGCAGCGATGGACGAATTGCCGGAAAAACTCCGGCTTGTCTTGATTCTGTGTGCGATCGAAGGCAATGACGCCAAGGAAGTCGGAAAACTTCTCGGCGTGCCCGATGGAACCGTGAAGTCGAGATTGCACCTCGCGCGAAAAAATCTGGCGGAGAGGCTGCGATGGCGTGTCAACGCTACCAACATTGGCTGACCGAAGCGGCGCTGGGTGAGCTTTCGCCCGAGCAACGGGCGGAGCTCAACGCCCATCTCATCGGATGCGAAGCTTGCCGCGAAGAATTTACGCGCGAGCAGAAGCTCGTCACGGCGATGGACCGCAGCTTTTCTACGCTCGCTTCCGCGGAGCCTTCGTCGGCCATGCTTTCCGGTCTGCGTACGCGCATTGCTTCCCAGCCTCACGAAATTCTCGTTTGGTGGCGCATAGCGGTCCCCGTTCTTACGCTTCTTGTGCTTTTCGGCATTCGCATCGTGCGGCATTTTCCCTTCCATCGCGTTCCCGACTCGCCGCAAATAGCCTCCGGTGCAGGAACGGAGAACAAAACGCCTCAGACGAAGCCGTCTGAATCTCAGAAAAACGCTTTTCACGCGCTCGCAACTCCCAACTTGATGTCGCACGTGCCCTTCCGGTCGCTATCGCGCCCTGTACGCGCCTCGCAACAGCCGGAAATTATCATTTCGCGTGGCCAGTGGGCGCAGTTGGTGACCCTGCGCCAGCAAGTGCAAAACGGCCGCGTGATAGCGGCTTCTTCCCAAGAGCAGCCGGCAAAGCCCGCCGAGCAGATCGAAATTGAATCGCTCAGCGTCAAGCCACTTGTGTTCCAGCCCATCGTGCCTCTGGAAGATTCAACCGACGAATCGAAGAACCGCTGAACCTGAACCGCCTCGGCGGAGTCTTCTCTGTGAAGCAAGAATGAGTCTTGCATGGAGGGAATCGAATGACTCGAACGTTTGTGCGTGCGATCGCGATTTTGGCGTTGGTTTGCTTCGCTCCTGCTCTCCGGGCACAAGAGCGTTCTGCGGCAAATTCTGCGAACGAATTGAATTCTCTGAAGGTCCAGATAGTTCTGAGCGAGTACGATGGCAATAAGAAGATTTCAAGTCTGCCGTACACAATGTTACTGACCTCCGATAAGGATCGCTCCACCAGAAATGCATCCCTGCGAATGGGCGTTCGTGTTCCCGTCTCGTCGATTTCGAAGGACAGCCAGTATACATACGAGGACGTGGGAACAGATCTGGATGCCGTCGCGCAGAATACGGAGGATGGCCGGTTCAAGATCTGGATCGCGGTGGCTCGTTCGTCTCTGTACTCTCCCAACGAAGCGAACAAGGTCGTCGAATGGTCGCCGGGAAGTCGTCCGCCCAGCACTTTGCCACTCATCCGCAGTTTTCGATTTGGAAGCGAGTTGCTGATGCGCGATGGTCAGACCGCCGAAATCAACAGCTCGACGGACCCGATTGACGGGCACGTGCTGAAAGTGGAAGTGACGTTGAGCGTGCTGAAATAGTGCGCGGCAGGGTTTGTCTCCTGTACGTGTTTCATTTTCGTTTGTTTCTGGCATCAATTTGATATTTGCGGAATCAGATCTTCGCCCCCGCCAGCTGATGAAGCTCGCTGACGGCGCGATCCAGCTCTTCGACTAGCTCGTTCGATTCCGCTTCGCGAAATGCGTGCACCAGTTCGCGGTAGTAGCGGAGAGAGCCTTCACGCCCGCCCTGAAATCGCTGCCAGACCGCTTCGCCGTGCACGCGATAATCCTGAATGATTTCGCGGACGTTATACAGTTTGTCGGCCGCGGAAACCAGCCGCACCTCCGCGGGTTCGTGCCGCACATTTTCGATGTACTTCTTTTTTCGTTCGAGCCAGGGCGGCTTAGGAGTTTCGAATGCATCGGTGCAGCCTTCGACGATTTTCGCGACGCGTTCGCCGAATCTGCGGCGAATTGCATCGAGCGTGGCGCGGCCGCCCTGATCTTCGACGGCATCGTGCAGCAGCGCGGCGATGGCCTGGTCTTCGTCTCCGCCGTACTGGAGAACGATGGCTGCGACGCCGAGTAAATGGCCGATGTAAGGACGGTCGGTACCCCTGCGAGCCTGGCGCGAATGAAGGCACGCGGAGTAAACCATCGCTTTGCGAAAACGAGGGCCGAGTGGCTTCGGCGCGACGGGGAGCTTGTCGAAATTTGGCCGCGAATCAGTTGTGCTCATCACTCACGCCTACCCTCAAGCGTTGTTGCAGATGCGGTTTTGGTCGTGCGCGCCCTCCTCGGCTGCGTTTCCGAGGGTGGTCGGAAGGGCCCTGAAGAAGCGCGCCAGAGAGTTCCAGTACCCGATTTGAAAATGACGTCCCGATAGAAGGCATCGGGATGCAAAATGCGCATTTTGTGGCGATTGATTTTTTGGATGTTATTGATTTTTAGTGGCTTAACAATGCAATCGATATTTTGGTGTGGCGATTGATTTCTGCCATTTTGCTGCGAGGGATTGGCCACGTGGATCACAGAGTCACGGAGATTTGGGAGCTTACAAAACATGTGTTGTGTCTCGATTAGGATTTGCTCCGAGCGTTTGTTTTCATTGACTTAGCCCTGATCTTGTTTCTGGGTGTGCCTCGATTAGAAATTGCATCTCCCTCTTGAGATAGGAATGGGTGGATTTATCCCCGGTCTCGCTAAATTGTTTGATTTCAATACGGTAAGTATAGCATAGATTAAGTAGAAAGTCAAGTACCGGGACTAGGAATACTGACCGGCCGTGAGCCCGGCGCCACAAATACAAATGCTCGCAGCTGCTGTTGTGGGATCAGTGTAAGGCTGCGTACTCGGATTTGGCGGCGCGGCGACGAAAAGGGTGGGATGGGCTTAGGGGTACATAAAAGAGACGAAGAATTTTATGAGAGATTCTTCGCCCCGATGAAAGGGTCCCGATGGACAACATTGGGATGCTGTGAGGCGCACATCGGGACTCAGAATGACAACGTTCACTAGCGGGCGAAGCGGCGGGAGAACACCGCGGCACAAAGGCCAGAGGTTGCCGATTCGCGCGACGGCAAGATCCTCGCGAGCTTTACGCCGGAAGCTAGAACCGTGGCGCTTTTGCAGACTCAAAGATGTCCGCCGCGATCGGCGATCAAGCGCATGGCGGACCTGTTGACCCAGAGCTGATCGTGAAACTGTTCGCCCCAGGCCAAGGGCGTAACGTCGCGATATTCGTGCATCGCAGGATCCGCGGTGTAGCGCAAGCGCTTGCGCAGAGAGGCACGAGCGTTGGGGTCCGCACGGTTTTCCAGCAACAGGCGGGTAAAGGCGGCATCCTTCTGCCGGCCACAGCGGTAAGACTGCGAAACGATGCAACTGAACAAGGGTGTGTGTCCGCCGAAGCCCCCGGAGTCAATCGCCGCTGGGACGTTGACGCCGGCGCCGCGCTTGATCATCCAACGGGCGATTTCGATTTCATCGAAATCCACGCACAGGTGCACAAGCGCCGCGCCATCGAGCGGCGTGCCGTGCAATCCGAAGGATCTGTCAGGGGGACATCCGAGCTCGGGCGGATAGATTTCCTCGTGAGAGAAGGTTCTGGCGAATAGCAGAGGGTCGCGACGCAGATGTGCTTCGAGCAGATCGATGCGGCCGCGATGCACGGCCATCGGCGGAGTATCGGGAAGAGCGATTCCGCGCCTGGCGACGATTTCGAGGCAGCGATGCTTCCCCTCGGGATAGCGGCTGTAAGTCTGAAGGAGCAGCGCGACGGACGCGAGGCGGTCTCCGCGCTTATCCGTGAGTGGGGCTCCGAGTTCGAGCAAATACGCCAAGCCTGTCGGCTCCAATGTTTCACAAGGTCCCATGACGGAATCAGCGGCAGGACGCGCCCCCATCGAATACAGACGCCGAGCCGTATCGATCTGTCCCTGGAGGCAGGCTCGGTCGAATGCGGACTGCAGATCGGTAGCGCCGAGATCACGGAGCATCTGGATGATGCGATCGTGGCCGAGATTCGCGGCATAAGACATCGGCGGACCCCAATTGCTTTCTACCCCGCGCGCGTCTTCGTACAGCAGGTGGGGATGCTTGCGCACGAGTTCGCGGACGGCGTCCAAGTCGTCGCGCCAGATGGCGTCGGTCATGCGACAGGCGAGGACGAGGCGCGGCCAACTGGGGAGCCCGTAACTTCGGGCGAGCGTAAGCTGCGCGTCAGCGAGCTTGGCACCGTCTGGTGCGATGTGTTTGGGTTGATGCGCGCGCAGCTCGGCGAGTGCGGATGGCTCGCCGCGATGGATGGCGCGGAGCAAATCCTTGGCTTGATGCTTGAGCTGATCGAGATTGGGACGAACAGGAAAGTGACGGTCAGACATCACGGACCTCCTTTAAGGTCATGCCCGGGGTCCGCTCGATCGGGCGAAAGGAGATTCGTGTGAAGCTAGTTGTCAAGATGCTGCTCAGGTGGACTCGGTCCTCTCCGCGGACGGGAGGCGTCCTGCACGCCAATAGGAGTATATCGCAAGAGGAACCGGTACCAAACACTGGCAAAGAATTTTAGGAGAGATTCTTCCCGCCAAGAGGCGGCGGGCCTCTGGCTTCGGGCCGCAAAAGACGGGACACAAACGACGCGGCCCGTGGAAGGGTCCCGATGGACACCATCGGGATGCTGTGAGGCGCGCATCGGGGCTCAGAATGACAGCGCTTATTGAGGGCGAAAACTGGCGGTTTACCGGCAGGTGCGCTGGCAACCCCGCCGCTACACAAGGCAGAGCGAGGAGAGTCGGGATGACATGGCTGGCGTTGGACCCTGAGGCAGGTTCAAAAACCGCACCCTTAGAAGTCAAAGCGTGCGGCACCCACGACAAGGTCCAGATCCCTGCGTGCAAAGGCGGCGCGGCGGGAGGAATGACGGACTAGATCCAAGGGCGAGGTATTACTGCAATTTTGAATACTCGGCTCGGGCTTGCTTGAGGATGGGGATGTCGGGGTCGGCGTCTTTCCAGAGGGCGAAGAAATCCTGATAGGCGGTGCGGGCCCTGGCCGTGTCGCCTTGGAGCGCATACGCGCGGCCCAAGCCGAGATGCGCCAGCGGAGCGATGGGTTCATAGACGATGAGGCCGCGATGGTCTAGAATTTTCAGATACTCCGCGGCGGCTTCTTTACCCTGATGAGAATCGAGGAACGCCTGAGCGCGCACGTACACGGGGTAGAGGGCATAAATCACAGCGCCGTTGCCTCCCTGACCCAACTCGTAAGGGGCAGCGGGCTGGAGGAAGGCGATGGCCTTCGAAGGATCGTGGCGAAGGAGAGCAAGCTGTGCGCGAATGGGCGGCACGAAGATGTATTTCACGACAGTATCCTGGGGAAAGCGTCTGCTTAAATCGTTGGCAAGCGCTTCGCCCTTCGCTGTGTCACCTGCAAAGGAGAAGGCCAAAGCCGCCAGGTATTGCACATCGCGGCCGCCGGCAAGGGCGAGAGCAGCCCCCGCTTGACGCTGGGCTTCGGCGGCATTACCGAAGAGGGCCTCGCGCAAAGCGGCCTCGGCCTGGTAAAAAGCGGCCGTCTCCTTTTCATCCGCTTGCTGCGCGGAGGCTTCGGCGCGGCGCGAAAGATCTTCGGCTTTGCGGAGCTGGCCGAAATAAGCGGCCGTGTCCGCCCCCGCGCCCAACAGAGCATCCTCAACTCCCGGCTTGCCTGTCGCCCACGCCAGATGCTGGGCCATGGCCGCGGAATCGTTTTTGAAAAATGCGAGTTGATACAAGTTGATGCGCAGATAGCCGGAGTCGAGTTTTTTCGACTGGGCTTCCTCGGCGAGAGCGCGAGCCTCCTCAAAGCGACCCAGAGTAATGAACCCGCCAACCAAGTTGGTGTAGTTCAGTCCGCTGGGATCCAGGCGGAACGCGTCCTGGCTTTCGGCGAGCGATTTGTCAAAATTACCAAGAGCCCCGTCTATAGCTCCCAAGTTGGTGGGCGGAATCTCATCTCGTGGATAGCTTTGCGCCCACAACTCATAGGTTTGCCGCGCCTTTTCCAAGTCACCGAGTACGTATTGCTGATAATGAGAATCGATATAGAACTTCTCCCGCTCGCTGACCCGGTCCCGCAGGTCGTAGGCCTTCTGCGCATTTTCCGCGCCCAGGGTGGGCTCCTCCATGTCGACATAGGCGGTGCCGAGCGCGGCATAGGCCATGGCGAAATTCGGATCCAGCTTGATAGCCCGCAGGAGGACAGGGATAGAACCCGCGAAATCGTTCGCGCCGGACAACTTTCGTCCCAGACTATAGGCCTGAAGGGCTTCGAGCGAAGACGTGGAGGCCTGTTCAACCGGAGTATCGAACTTCTGCAGCATGGTCAGCGACTCGCCTAGTTTCGTGCGGATTTCCGAAGCGGCCTTTCCGAGAGCTTCCAAGACGCGGTCCTTGTTGTCGGCTTGCGCTTCGGCGCTCGCCAGTGATTCCCCGTTCGCGCAGTTCACCGCTTTCAGAATCAGGTCGTAGCCCGTGCCGATTTGCGCGATGGAACCGCTCAGGAGAGCCGTGCTGGAGGTGCGCACACAGACTTCGCGGGCAATCTCCGGGGTGAGGCGCGCGTCGGCCGACTGCTGCATGAGCTTGAGCGTTTGCTGAATGCGCTCTTCTGAAAGCAGGCTGAGAAAGGGAGACTGCTCGAGCTGGACTTCGAGACCCTGGCGGAGCGTGCCGTCGAAAACAGGGTCGCCGGTGGTGTTGGTGAAGTCGGCGAGGACAATGGTGTCTTTTTCGGTGAGCGCAGGGGCGCGATGAAAATAAAAAAATCCGCCGATGGCGATGACGGCGACGAGCGCGGCCGCCGGGGCGACAATTTTCCAGTTCATCCCGCGTGCGGGGGCAGCGGGCGGCTTCGGCTCCGGGGCAATTTTCTTTCCGCTGCGGGGCGTGATATGGGCGCGCGCGGGCGGCTCGGCGGGTTGCTCCTCCGAAGCTTCCTCTTTCGCGGGGATGCGGGCGCTGCGATGCGAGTCCGAATCCCTCTTCAGGCGCATGAGATCGGCGCGCATTTCGGCAGCGCTCTGCGAGCGCAGGCGAAGATCTTTTTCGAGCGCCTTATTGATGATCTCCTCGAGCTTTGACGGCAGGTCCGGATTGAGGCGCACAGGAGAAACCGGCGCGCGGTTGAGGATGGCTTCGAAAATCACCGCGGAGGTATCGCCGCGAAATGGCAGCGCGCCGGTGGCCATTTCATAGAGAACCACGCCGAAGGAAAACAAGTCGCTGCGCGCGTCGAGTTCCTTTCCGCGAGCCTGTTCGGGCGACATGTAGGCGACGGTGCCGAGGGCGGTGCCCGGGCTGGTTAAATGGTCGGGCTCCGGGGCGGCTGAGATCTGCGCGGAGAGGGCTGCAGTTAAAGCCGCGGATTCCATGGGCCGGTTGGGAGCACCGGAGGGCGTGAGCTTGGCGAGGCCGAAATCGAGAATCTTGGCGTGGCCGCGGCGCGTGATGAAAATGTTGGCGGGCTTGATGTCGCGATGGATGATGCCTTCGGCATGCGCGGCTTCGAGGGCATCGGCAATCTCAATGCCCAACTCGAGAAGCTTATCGAGATCGAGAGGCCGCCCGGAGAGCCGGTGCTTCAGGGTATCACCGTCCAGGAACTCCATGACGATGAAGGCGCGGCCTTCCTGTTCGCCGATATCGTGAATGGTGCAAATGTTGGGGTGATTCAGGGCGGAGGCGGCCTGGGCTTCGCGACGAAAGCGTTCGAGCGCTTGGCGATCATGCGCGACGGCATCGGGCAGGAATTTCAGAGCGACGAAGCGATGAAGATTGGTGTCCTCGGCTTTGTAGACGACGCCCATGCCTCCGCCGCCGAGTTTTTCGACGATACGGTAGCGCGAAATGGTCTTGCCAAGGAGGGATTCAGGCCCGGGCATAAGGCACCATGCTATGTTGCGAGCGAAATGAAGTCAATTGCGCGAAGCCTCGCGATTTCCGGATGGCGCTGAAATTTTATCAAGGGCTGAATGCAGACGCAGCACGGAGCAAGAGAAAATTTCGAACTCGGCCCGGTGAAATGGTTTAGAAGAGAGCTAGAAACGCCGACGTCCGCCGCCACCACCGCCATGACCGCCGCGGCCACCACCCCCACCGAATCCGCCGCGACCGCCACCACCGCCGCCGTAACCGCCGCGGCCGCCGCCACCGCTGCGCGGTTCCTGCGGACGCGCTTCATTAACCTGCAAAGCGCGGCCATCGAGAGACGAGCCATTGAGCTGCGAAATGGCGCGCGCGGCGTCTTCGCCGCTACCGAGCTCGACGAAACCGAAACCGCGCGACCGGCCGGTATCTTTCTCGCGGATGACGCGGGCCGACTCCACCTGAAAACCGCCCCCGGTGAAAAGCTGCTGCAAGCCTTCATCCGTGGTATCGAATGAAAGATTTCCGACGTAAAGCTTAGCCATGTAAATCTCCTTGGCGTGCTGGTAAAGCGCGTGCGGGAAAGCAGAAAAAAGGGCGTCCCGATAGAGTGTATCAGGACGCCCCGGATGGACTAGAGGCTCGTGACGTTCGCGGCCTGCAGGCCCTTGGGGCCCTTGGTAACCTCGAATTCAACGGCCTGGCCTTCGTTGAGCGTCTTGTAGCCCTCCGACTGAATGGCGGAGAAATGCACGAAGACGTCCTCGCCGGACTGGCGCTGGATGAACCCAAAGCCCTTGCTGGCGTTGAACCACTTTACTGTTCCTTGTTCTCTCACGATGTTTTCTTTTCCTTTTCTAAAGCTATTTGAAGCCTCTCGTCCGATCACTCGGCCCCTCCGACCGCAACAAAAAAGGCCGCGAGTTTGTACTCGCAGCCCCTCTGAAATCGCGTCCAAAGGTTTTACAAGAGCAACAAACGCAAGCCGATTGTAACATGATTTTCGATTCAGGACGCAAGCGAAAAAATCTTGCAGGCCTCCCTGCGTCACGGACAAAGATATTGACAAGCGTTCGAAGTAGAGACTAAATACCCTCAGCATCATGGTGGATTGTGCGAATCGCCCCCACGCAGAGTGAGCAGGGCGATCTCGCAACGCTCCTGTTCAAGCTCGGTTGGCAGTTTTGCTCAATGTCAAGGAGAGCCCCATGCCCCTCCGCTACCTGATTCACGTCTTGAAATCCATTTTGTTTGGTGCGAGCCGCTTGCTGCGTACCGCTGCCTTTGTTGAGGGAAGCGAGCGCGCCAATTCGCGCGCATGCGCCGCGCGCCGAGGAAGGGTGTGGCATGGAGCCACGCTGGCCTGCGCCGGGATGCTGAGTCTGGCATCGGCGCTGCTGCTGGCGACGGCGACGAAGGCGCAAACCGTCACGGCCACGGTGACCGTGGGAGGCGGTCCGCAGGCCGTGGCTTTGAATCCGGTCACGAACAGGATCTACGTAGCCAATCAGAGCACCAACAACCTGACGGTGATTGACGGCGCGACCAACACTACGACAACGGTGGCCACTGGAATCGGCCCCTTTGCCGTGGCTGTCAATCCTTTCACCAACAAGATCTACGTGGCCAACAGCGGCAGCAGTAACGTGACGGTAATCGACGGTGCGACGAACAACGTAACCACCGTCGCGACTGCGAGCGGCCCCGTTGCCGTGGCCGTCAACCCGGTTACCAACAAAATCTACGCGGCCGACGGCATCGGTGGCAGCAATAGCGTAACGGTGATCGACGGCGCGACCAACTCAACCACGACGGTCACCGACCCAAACGCAACCTCTCCGGAGTCTGTGGCCGTCAACCCGCTCACGAATAAGATCTATGTGACCAACGCCGGCAGCAATAACGTGACGGTGATCGACGGCGCCACCAACAGCACGATCACTGTGGGGGTGGGACTGCAGCCGGATGCCGTGGCTGTCAATCCGGTTACCAACATAATCTACGTGGCCAACTTCAGTGGCGCCAATGTCACGGTCATCGACGGCGTGACCAACAACACCGCTACGGTGGCCGCCGGAAACATTCCGCGTGCGGTGTCTGTCAATCCGGTCACCAACAAAATCTACGTGGCCAACGACGGCAGCAATAGCGTCACGGTGATCGACGGCGCAACCAATGGCACAACGACTGTGCCTACCGGAAACGTTCCCCGTGGGGCCGGCGTCAACCCGATCACCAACAAGATCTACGTGGCCAATGGAGTCGGCAGCAGCGTCACGGTGATTGACGGCGCAACCAATTCCACAAGCACGCTGCCCGCCGGAACCAATCCGTTTGGCGTGGCCGTTAACCCGGTTACCGACAAAACTTACGTGACCAATATCACCACCAACAACGTCACGGTGATCGACGGGGCCACGAACGCCACCACCACGGTGGCCGACCCGAACGCGACCGCCCCGTTTGCCGTGGACGTCAACCCGGTCAGCAACAAAATCTATGTGGCCAACCTCGGCAGCAACAACGTCACGGTGATTAACGGGGCGACCAACGCGACCACCACGGTCTCGGCCGGGAGCAGTCCCGATGCCGTGGCCGTCAACCCGGTCACCAATAAAATTTACGTAGCCAATTTCAACAGCGCCAACGTCACGGTGATCGACGGCGCGACCAACGCCACCATCACGGTCACTGTAGGGACTAACCCCAAGGCCGTGGCCATCAACGCGGTTACCAACAAAATCTACTCGGCCGACAGCGTCAGCGGTACCGTCGCAGTGATCGACGGCGTGACCAACACCACCGCCACGGTGGTAGTGGGAACCAATCCGCTTGCCGTGGCCGTCAACCAGGTCACGAACAAAATTTACGTGGCGAATTTCAACAGCAACAACGTCACGGTCATTGACGGGGCGACCAACGCGACCATCACGGTCGCGGCCGGGACCAATCCCAATGCCGTGGCCGTCAACCCGGTCACCAACAAAATTTATGTGGCCAACCGCGGCGGCAACAACGTCACGGTCATTGACGGGGCCACGAACACGACCGTCACGGTGGCAACCGGGAACTTCCCTGTGGCCGTGGCTGTCAACTCGGTCACGAACAGAATCTATGTGGCCAACGCGTTGAGCAATAACGTCACGGTGATCGACGGCGCGACCAACACCACCACCACGGTGGCCGACCCGAACGCGACCGCGCCGTTTGCCGTGGCCGTCAACCCTGCTACCAACAAAATCTACATGCCCAACGAGAGCAGCAACAACGTCACGGTGATTGACGGGGCGACCAACTTGACCACCACGCTCGTGGCAGGAACCTTTCCCCAATCCGTGGCCGTCAACCCGGTCACCAACCAAATCTATGCGCCCAACCAGTTCAGCAACAACGTCACGGTGATCGACGAGCAGAATGTACACGCCATCCCGCTGCAGGCCAGCATCGCGCCGCTTCCGGGAAACACCACTAGCAACCCGACTCCGACGTTCAGCTTCGTTGCCTTTAGCACGTTCAACCCCCACGTCACCACTCCGGACAATCTCCTTTTCCAGGTAGACACCTGGCAGGGGCCGTGGCTCGCGGCAACTAACAACGGCGGTGGAGACTTCAGCGGGCAGACTCCCGCACTTCAGCAGGGTACCCACATCCTCTATGCCTACGCGACCGATGGCCAGGAGGCGACCTCCACCATAACTGGATTCCAGAGCAGCCCGTTGATCGGCAACATCACCGCGTACGGGTTTCTGGTGGCGGCACTCCCGTCCGGCCCGGCGGTTTCGCTCAATCCGAACCCTGCTACGTTCGTGACCGCGCAGCGCGTGGGGACGCCGAGCGCGCCTCTGACGGTGACGCTCACGAACACCGGCACCGCGACGCTCAACCTCGCGACCATCTCCGCGCCTGGAGGTACAAACGCTGGCGACTACAGCGTCCAGAATACCGGCACATGCACGAACGGCACCGCTGTCCCGGTGAATGGTATGTGCACCATCATCATTGTGTCCACGCCTTCCGGCACCGGCACGCGCGCGGCGAGCATCACGCTCACCGACAATGCTTCCAATTCCCCGCAAACGCTCAATTTAAGCGGAACGGGTATTCAATCGGTGGTGAACTTTTCAGGCGGTGGCATGCTGACATTTAGCGGCCAGAATGTGGGCACCACGAGCGCGCCGCAAACGCTCACGGTGACCAACACCGGAGGCGCCACGCTCAATTTCACGATCATCGCTCCGGGCGGCGCGGATCCGGGCGACTTTGCCATCGCTTCGGGAACGACGTGCCTGGTGGGCACGCCCGTGGCCGCGAATGGCGGCGCCTGCATCGTGAATGTCACATTCTCTCCGGCGCAGAGCGGCGCGCGCAACGCCACGCTGGTTTTCACTGACGACGCGGCCGCGAGCCCGCAATCGGCCACGCTCCCGGGCACCGGCCTGGCTCCGGCGATTGCTTTCGCGCCGGGGACCAGCTTGAATTTCAATAACCAGCGCGTGGGCACGACCAGCGCCGTGCAAACGGTCACGGTAACGAACAACGGGACAGCCACGCTGGTGATTTCTACCGTCGTGCCCGGCGGCGCCAATCCCGGCGATTTCCCCATCCAGGCCGGGACGGGCGATTGCGTGAACGCGACCAACCTGCAGCCGACTCAGAGTTGCGTGCTGCCGGTGGCGTTTACGCCCGGGGCTGCGGGCGCGCGCTCGGCCAGTATCACGCTCAATGACAATGTGCCGGGAAATCCCTCGCAGGTGATTACGCTCGCCGGGAACGGAACGGTCTCGACGATTTCCCTGAACACCCAAGCGGTCAACTTCGGGGGAATTGCGCCCAACACCACCAGCCCGCCGCAAACCATCAACGTCACCAACACGGGCATGGCGCCCTTGAACATCAATCTGGTTGCTTTCGGCGGGCCCGATGTAGACAACTTTGCCGTAGCGCCGGGCTCAACGTGTATAGGCGTGGCCGTGGTGGTGCAGCCCAATCAGAGCTGCGCGATCAACGTCACATTCACGCCCAGTTCGGCGAGTACATTTAACGCCACGATCACCATCACCAGCGATGCATCCAATGGAACGCAAATCATCATGCTTACGGGCTCCGGAGCCATTGTTCAGCTCACTCCTTCGCCCGGCACTTCCACGACCGTGACGGTGACTCCCGGAGGTACGGCGGTATTTCCGCTGATCCTGACTTCCAACGGGTTCACAGGCACCGTCACGCTGGGCTGCATGAGCTCGCAGCCGACGATTACTTGTTCTGTGTTTCCGCCCACTGTGCAGGTAGTTTCGAATCAGCCGGTGCAAACGGCGATCTCAGCGAACACCTTTTGCACGTGGACTGCGCCGCCGGGGACGCTGCCTTCCGGGCCAGCGAATCGAGAGTTGTGGATTGTCTCGTTCACGCTGGCTGCTCTTGCGCTGCTCGTTTTCGCGATGGCCGCGAAGCGCGAGCGGCGGCTGGGCTTTGCTCTGGCAATGCTCGCGCTCGTTGCGGTGACGGGAGCGGGCTGCGGAAGCCTCGCGAAGGGGCCTGCGGGCCGCACTCCGCCCGGGACCTACATCATCACGATTACTGCGACGGCGCAAGGCATCACGCAGAGCCTGCAGCTCACGCTCGAAGTGCTCTAGCAGCGATGGGGCAGGATTGAAAAGGGCAAATCCCTTTTCTTCAAGCGAAAACATTCGCGGCGAGCGAATTTCCTAACCCAATAAAATGGGCAGAAGGACTCCGAGGCCCAGCGCGAAAAACCACAGGGCGGGCGCGGGGGTGCCTTCCGGACGGACGCGACGCAATTCGCGCGCGGCGATGCGTGGATCGAGGAGGAGCGTTCGCGAGTAGCGGCGTTCGAGAGAAAGAAACACGAGCGCGGTGACGATGCCGAAGATGAGATGCCCCATGAGCGAGGGCAGCAGCGCCGAAGCCGCTTCCACACGCCAGTCACATTCGCCGGTGAGCACCAGCGGCAGAAGCGTCAGCGGCCCGACATACCACCAGATCAAACCGAAGAGCCAGCCCCAGTTCATGCCGCGGCCAATGCTGGAAGCTTCGTTGCGGAAAAGCAGTCCATAAGTCATGCCGATCGCCGCGCTAACCAAGAGATGCACCAGAAGGCCCCGCACGTTTGAAAAATCCGTGTCCAGCCCCGCCACTTTGGGGAGAACGCCGGTAACAAACAACACGGGAGCCGAAATGAATCCACCAGCGAGTCCGGCGAGAGCTCCCCATCCGAGCGAGTGCAGCACGCGAAGGCCGGGGCCTTCGGGCTCGCGATTCAAGGGATCGGACTCGATAAACAATCGCACCCACAAGCGATCCACGAATGCGTACACCACGCCCAGTATCAGGCCGTAGAGAATATGTCCGACGAATGATCCGAAGAGCGCGTTGCCTTGGTCGGCGGACCAATCGAGCGGCGACCCGGCAAGCAGAGGCAGCAGCGTGAGAGGATTGAGGAACCACCAGAAAATCGCGTAGCCGAGTCCCCAGCCCATGCACGAGCCGTAGCCGCGGACGTCGCGCTGGAAGAGCAGCCCGAACGTCGCGCCGATGAGCAGAGCCACGCCGAAATGCAACGCCACGGTCGTGGAATGGGAATGAATCACTCCGACCCCCGCAAGCAAAGGAAAGAAATCGCCCGCGGACATCCACCTTCCAAAAATCAAGCCGCCAAGCACGCCGGAAAATCCGCCGGCGACAATCGCGCGGCCCCAGCTGAACTTCGGCTGATGCGAGCTCCGGCGCAGGGCACCGCGAATGCCCAGCGCCAGCCCCAGCGGCATGCCGAGACAAATTAGGTATGCCACTAGTTCTGGGAAATGATCCTGCGCATCGTGCAGCATCATGGCTCCGTGGGCAGAGCCCGCAAGCAACGGCACGATGCCCGCGGGAACCACCATCCACAGAAGAAACGATGCTGCGAGCCCCCAGATCAGGCCCGCGCCGGGACTGGTGACGCGCTCCTGGAAGAAAATCCCGAACACAAGTCCGAAAATTCCACCGATCAGCAGGCCGTGAAACATCGAAGCTCCCAGCAGCCTGCTCTGGAGCAAGCCGCCCAGGATTCCCACGGAAAGCTCCAGAAGCGGCGCAATCCAAACCGATGCCGCAGACGCCGCAGTTCCTTGCGGAACCGTGAAAGATTCTTTTGCCGTCATCGAAGGCTTCTCCTACTTCAAATCAATTGTCTGCACGATGTCTCGCGGGAAGAAGAGCTCGATCGTCCAGTCCACCAGGACGCGAATCTTGCGCTCCAGCCCGGGAAGTTTTGAGAGATAGATCCCCCGCCACATCATCCACGCCAGCAATCCGGAAAAACGCATGGTGCGGTTTCTGGCGAAAGGCACGGTCAATTCGGCGCAGGCCGTCTGATGGCCGACGACGCAGAGCGCGCCGAGGGAATCAAAATGGAAACCGCGACGCGGCCGCCCTGCGAGATCCGCGCGAATATTGCGCGCCAGCGCCGCGGCTTCGCGCAGAGCGAATTGCGCCGTGGGAGGGCAGGGTGCACTTGTCTTCGCGTCGTGCACGGCCGCGCAATCCCCAAGTGCCCACAGGCCGGCATGACCGGGCACGGCGAGTGCTGCATCCACAATCACTGCGCCACGCTTGTCTTTTTCGAGCGGCAAAGATTTCACCAGCGGGTTGGGAGCGGTCCCAGCAGTCCAGACGAGGGTTTCCGCGAAAATTTCACCGTCACTCAAGACCACGGCGCCCGGGCGCACATCGGAGAGGCGCGTGTTGAGACGAAAAGTCACACCGCGCATTTCCATCTTTTTCTGGGCGTAGCGCGCCAAGGATTCGCTCAGTTCCGGAAGAATCCTGTCGCGCGAATGGACGAGCACGACACTTACGTCGCTGCGGTTGAGGTTGGGATAGTCGGCGAGGATGCCGTGGGCGAAATCGTTTAGCGCTCCGGCAAGTTCGACACCCGCGAAACCGCCTCCGGCAATTACAAAAGTGAGCAGAGGCTTGCGCAGAGCGTGGTTGCACTCACGGTCGGCGCACTCGAACATTTCGATCACGCGATTGCGGATGCGGATGGCGTCGAGCAGGCTCTTGAAATTGTAGGAGAGTTTTTCGACGTTGCTCATCCCCAGAAAATTAGAAACCGCGCCGAGCGCGAGCACCAGATGATCGAAAGGCACTTCACGCGAACTGGCGCTGCCATCGGCGGCGGGCAAGCCTTCGAGAATCACGCGGCGCCCGGCGAGGTCGATTTCCTCGATCTTCGCGCGGATGCATTCCGTGCGGTGCAGGCTGGTCCGCAGTGGAGTGCTGATATGGCTCGGCTCGAGACTGCTGCCCGCGACTTCCGCAAGCATGGGAGTAAAAAGCAGGGCATTCGTATCGCTCACCAGCGTGATGGAGGCGGCATCGGCAGGCAGCAGCGTTTCGAGGGCCTGGGCAGCCGTCATGCCGCCGAAGCCTCCGCCGAGAATCACAATGCGCTTGGGTTCAGGTCCCGCTGCGCGGGAAGGGATGCGTTCCGGTCCGAACCACGCTGCCGCGGCGTCCTGAAACGCCTGCGTGAGCAGGCCGAGAATGGCTCCGTAGATTACCGACCCTGACAGCGCGGGAAATTGCGCGCGCATTTGATCCGCGCTCCATTCCGGCGACAGGCCTGAGAGCAGGGGAATCGTAATGACGCTGATGAGCCCCCACAGCGGCACTCCCAGCGAACCCGCAGTCATCAAGCTGTCCACGTAAGCGCGATGCGAAGGGCGCTGGCTCGCGGCAAAGACCGCTCCTACTCCCGCGCCCAGCGCAAGCCCCAACAGCGGGCGGCCGAGCGCAAAAGCTAGAACCACTCCCGCTCCCGTGCCTGCCAGGAGGCCGATTAGACTTCGACGCACGTACCGGTTCATCGATTGAATCCATCCTTAGGCAACGAATAATAATCTCGGAGACTGCAAAATTGCTACAAGCAAAAGCTGCGCGCCGCCTGCGCCAGCACGCAGGCGAGAGTCACCACCGAATCCGCGTCCGCCCATTCCACGGCTTCGTGCGCGCCCGCGCCGCCCGCACCGAAATTCACCGTTTCGATTCCCGCAGCGGCAAAAATAGCGGCGTCCATCCAGTAGGAAACCCCGGCCTCTTCGGGCTCGTGTCCGGTCACTTCGGCGGCAGCGTGGCGCACGCAGGCCGCAATTTTCGCGTCGCGCGGGCACACCAGCGCGGGCCGCTCCATCACGCATCGAACGCGGGCTTCTTCGCCCGCTTCGGCAATCACGCGCTGGATTTCTACGAGCACCTGCTCCGGTGTCTCTCCCGGCAGCATGCGCCGCTCGAGTTGCAGTGTGCAGCTCGGGGCATAAGTCGAAGGCCCCACACCGCCTTGAATCACACTGCAGTGCTGAGATGCGGACCCAACGAGCAAATGCACTCGCTTGCGCAGCACTTCGCTATCAAAACGCTCGAGTGCGGCGATAATCCTCCCCATTTTTCCGATGGCGCTCACGCCTAAGTCCCAGCGGCTGCCATGCGCCGCGCGGCCTTCGGTCACAATCTCCGCCCAGAAAAACCCCTTGTGCGCCAGAATCAGCCGGCCCTCGCTCGGCTCGGTGAGGATGCAGGCATCGGCCTTGTGGCGCTTGACGAAATCGGATGCGCCGATGCTGGCGTATTCCTCGTCGGCGACCAGCGCCGCGATCACCGTTCCTTGTAGCGGCTCGCAGACCAGTTGCGCGAGCGCGCTCAATATCGCAGCGGCGCCGCTTTTCATATCGTAGCTGCCGCGACCAAATACACGGTTGCCTTCGATGCGCGGCTCGAACGGCGGAATGGTCATCCCCGCAGTGCTGACGGTATCAAGATGCGCGCAGAGCAGGAGTGTTGGGCTACCGCCATTTCCAACACGCGCTACGGCGTTCGGACGCCCGGGCGCGACCTCCTCGACCCGGCATTTGATGCCGCACGTAGCGCACCAGTCGCGCACGAATTCCGCTATGGCCGATTCGCCTTGTCCCTCGCCGGGCGCGAGATCGGGGTTCACAGAGGGTACGCGAATCAGCTCCGAAAGGATTTCCATAACCGCAGTTTTACCTAGAGGATTATCCGCTTTCATACGACGATCCCGCGGGCCCAGCCGAACACCGAGCCGTGCCGCAGGGCAGCCTACCACATTGCCCATCTTGAGAAAGCGCTGCTACCGGATTTGGAGTTCGCCGTCTAATGACATAGAATTTTGAATTGCTTTGTCCGAGGGGGACGCAGTGGTCTCGGGGTGGCAACTAAATCGTAGGATTGCGCTGGCGCTGGCCTGTGCGAGCGTCGCGGCGCTCGGGGCGGGGTGCGCGCAGAAGCAAGCTGAAGGAAACCAGACCCCTCCCGCCACGCCCGTGAAAACTGCTGTGGTACAGACGGTTTCCGTACCGGAGACCGCGGAGTACCTGGCAACGCTTAAGTCCCGGCATTCCGCGGTGGTAAACCCGCAGGTGAGCGGGTACGTCACACAAATTTTCGTGAAGTCCGGCGACGCGGTGAAATCCGGCGCGCCGCTGATGCAAGTTGATCCGCTGAAGCAGCAGGCAGCCGTGGGCAGCCAGGAGGCCTCCACCGCGTCCGCGAAAGCGACACTGCAGTATTACGAAGTGCAACTAGCGCGCACAAAGAAGCTTTTCGACGCTGGCGTGGCCAGCCAGCAAACTCTTGATGACGCGCAGGCCGCCGTGAATACCGCGCGCGAAAATCTCAAGGCGCTCGAGGACCAGGTGGTGGAGCAGAAGGTGGAACTGCATTACTACACGGTCGCCGCGCCGCGCGCCGGAGTGGTGGGGGACATCCCCGTGCGCGTGGGCGACAGCGTAAATCCGGCGACGCTGCTTACCACCGTGGATCAGCCGGGAGATCTGGAAGCCTACATCTACGTTCCCGCCGAGCGCGCCAAGGATCTCCAGCGGAACGCCGCCGTCGCCATCCTCGACACCGCAGGCCAAGTCATCGCGCAGAGCCGCATTTACTTCATTTCGCCTGAGGTGCAGCCGGACACACAAACCGTCCTGGCCAAGGCTGGCATTGAATCCAGCCGCCGCACGCTGCGCACCTCGGAGGACGTTCGCGCGCGCGTCACCTGGGGCGTGCATCCGGGGATCTTGATTCCGGTGCTGGCGGTCTCGCGCATCACCGGCCAGTATTTCGTTTACGTCGCGGAAGGCCCCGGAACGCCGCTGACCGCGCACCAGAGAATGATTCACGTGGCGGGAATCACCGGCGACAACTACGTCGTTCTCGATGGCTTGAAGCCCGGTGAACGCTTGATCGTATCCGGATTGCAGGGTGTGGTGGATGGCGCGCCGGTTTCGGAAACCGCAGGAGATACTTCACCGGGCGGTGCGGCTCGCTGAGCGGCGAAGGTTCAGGAAGCCACACGAAAAAGCTGATAACCGAGGAATCGCGAAACCGTGTTCGTTGATTTTTTCATTCGCCGGCCCATTTTCGCCACCGTCTGCGCGCTGATGATTATTCTTGCGGGCGCGATTTCCATTCCCACCCTGCCCATCGCCCAATTCCCCAATCTCGCGCCGCCACAGGTGAGTGTGGGAAGTGGTTACATTGGCGCCAACGCTCAGGAAGTGGAAACGGGCGTCACCACGCTGCTCGAGCAGCAGATCAATGGCGCTCCGGGAATGAAATACATGACTTCCACGAGCGGCAACGACGGCTCGAGCGGAATCACCGTCACGTTTGATATCACGCGCGATGTGGATCTCGCCGCCGTGGACGTGCAGAATCGCGTCAATACCGCCCTCGGCCGGCTGCCAAATTCCGTCAAGAACAACGGCATCGTCATCACCAAGGCCGCCAGCGGATTCGTCTTCGGCGCGGGTGTCTATTCCGAGCACGGCGCATACGACAGCCTGTTCATGAGCAATTATCTCGACCTGTACGTCCGCGACGTGCTCAAGCGCGTTCCGGGTGTCGCGGACGTTTTCATTTTCGGTGAACGAAAATATTCCATGCGTCTGTGGCTTGATCCGGCGCGGATGGCGGCACACGGCCTCACGGCCACGGACGTCGTGAACGCCCTCGCGGAGCAGAACGTCCAGGTGCCCGCCGGGCAGCTTGGCGAGCCGCCCGCGCGCTCGGGACAGTCCTATCAGATCAGCCTGCGCGTCACCGGACGCCTGGTCGAGCCTGCAGAGTTCAACAACATCATTCTCAAGTCCGGCGTGGATGGCACGCTGGTACGCTTGAAAGACGTTGGCGGCGCCGAGCTGGGCGCCGAATCCTACGATTCTTCGCTCGAGTTCAATGGCCATGAAGCCGTCGGCCTTGCGCTCACGCAGCTACCCGGCGCCAACGCCCTGGAGGTGGACCGCGCCGCCAAGGCAGAGCTTGCGCGGCTCTCGAAAACTTTCCCGCCGGACATGAGGTATCACGTCGCATTTGATTCCACCGACGTGATCGGCGAATCCATTCGCGACGTGCTCATGACCCTCGGCGAAGCCATCGTCCTGGTCATTCTAGTGATTTTCATATTCCTGCAGGACTGGCGCAGCACGCTCATCCCCGCGGTGACGATTCCCGTTTCGCTCGTTGGCACGTTCGCGTTCGTGAAGCTGCTGGGTTTCAGCGTGAACACACTCACGCTCTTCGGCATCACGCTGGCCACCGGCCTCGTCGTGGATGACGCGATTGTGGTGATCGAAAACGTGGAGCGCCACATCCGCGAGGGCATTTCTGAGCCGCACCGCGCCGCCTCCGTGGCCATGGGCGAAGTCGCCGGCGCCGTGGTGGCTACGTCTTTGGTCCTGATTGCCGTGTTCGTGCCCGTCGCGTTTTTTCCGGGCACAACGGGAATCCTGTTTCGCCAGTTCGCTCTGACCATCGCTTTTTCCGTGGCCATTTCGGCTTTTAACGCCCTGACGCTTACGCCCTCGCTCTCTGCGCTGTTTCTGGGCCACGAACGCCGCGAGCACGGCGGTTTCTTTGCCTGGTTCACGCGCGGAATCACCGGCCTGACAACCCTCTATCGCGCCACGCTGCACCGCATCCTGCGCTGGAGGCTGGCCGCGCTGCTCGTCTTTCTCGCCGGACTCGCGCTGACCTATTTTGTTTACCAGCGTATCCCCAAGGGTTTCATCCCCGGCGAGGATCAGGGCTACTTCATCGTCGCCATACAGGCGCCGCAGGGCGCTTCGCTCGACTACACTGCGGGCATTGCCCGGCAGGCAGAGGCCATCATGGCTCTCCAGTCGGAGATCGAAGGCGGCTTCGCGGTCACGGGATTCAGCTTCGGCGGAAGCGCGCCGAACCGCGCGCTTGTTTTCGGCACGCTCAAGCCCTACAGCGAGCGCAAGCGCGAGGATCAGGGCGCCGACGCGGTGATTGAACGACTTCGCAAACCGTTAAGCGAAATCTCCGGCGCCAACGTCGTTCCGTTTGCGCCCGCGGCCGTCGAAGGTCTCGGCCAATTCGGCGGATTTCAATTCATCCTCGAGGACTTGGCCAGCCGCCCGCCCGAAGAATTTGCCGCTATCGCGCAAAAGTTGATTCAAGCGGCGCACGGAAATTCCAACGTTACCGGCCTCTTCACCGATTTCACGGCCAACGACCCGCAGTTCGTGATTGACATTGACCGCGACAAAGCAAAAAGCCTTCAAGTACCGCTCAGCCAGATTACCGATGCACTCGGGGTCTACATTGGTTCAAGCTACGTCAACGATTTCGATTTCAATAACCGCGCATACCGCGTGTACGTTCAGGCGCAACCGGCGTTTCGCTCCGAGCCCAAGAATATTGGCGAGCTTTACGTTCGCTCCGACCGCGGCGCGATGATCCCGCTCGAAAACCTGGTGCGTGTTCACGAGACCACCACTCCGCCGGTCATCAGCCACTACAATTTGTTCCGCTCGATTGAAATTGATGGCGCGGCCGCGCCCGGACGCAGCTCCGGCGACGCCATCGCCGCCATGGACGATCTGGCCAAGAAAACTCTCCCTCCGGGGACCGCATATGAGTGGACGGGTCTTTCGCTCGAGGAAATTCAATCCGGCGGGCAAACCCTGTTGCTCTTCGGCCTGGGATTTCTGGTCGTCTATCTGACGCTCGCGGCGCAATACGAGAGTTTTTCGCTCCCGTTCATCGTCATGCTCGCCGTTCCCATGGCCATTCTCGGAGCGGTAGGCGCGCAATCGCTGCGCGGCCTTCAGAACGACGTTTATTGCCAGATCGGACTGGTCATGCTCATCGGCCTATCCACGAAAAACGCCATCCTGATCGTCGAATTCGCCGAGCAGTTGCGCGAGAAGGGTCTTTCCATCACCGAAGCGGCCATCGAGGCCGCGCGCATCCGCCTGCGCCCCATCCTGATGACCTCGTTCGCATTCATCCTGGGAGTCGTGCCGTTGGTTCTCGCGCGCGGAGCGGGCCGCCTCGGGCGCATCTCCGTCGGCACCACAATCTTCGGCGGAATGATCGCCGCCACCTCGCTCAATTTGCTTTTCATTCCCGCCCTCTATGTGCTGATGAGGTCCGCGCAGCAGCGATTATCGAAGAATCCCTCCGCTTCATCTCCCGAAGCTGCGGTCTAATTTTTCCGCGGCGGCTCAGTTGATGCGCTGGTGAATGGCATCCACGATGGTGCGCAGGACTTTCACGCGTGCGTATCGTTTGTCGTTGCCTTCGACGACCGTCCACGGCGCGTGCGGCGTGCTGGTCTGGAGCAGCATATCTTCCGTGGCCGCGTAATATACGTCCCATTTCGAACGGTTGCGCCAATCTTCTTGGGTGAGCTTATAGGAGCGGTAGGGATCCGTCTCCCGGCTCTTAAACCGCCGCAACTGTTCTTCCTTGGTAAGGTGAATCCAGAATTTGCAAATCACCATATTGAAGGAAGTCTGGTGCAGTTCGAATTCGTTGATTTCGCGGTATGCCCGCCGCCATGCTGCCTCGCTGCAGAATCCCTCGACGCGCTCCACGAGCACGCGGCCGTAGTAGCTGCGGTCGAAGATGCCGAGGTGCCCCGCGCGCGGCAGATTCCGCCAGAATCGCCACAGATACTGATGCGTGCGCTCCTCGCCCTGCGGCGCGGCGTAGCTGGAAACCGTATACCCGCGCGGGTCAAGCAATTCCGTGATGCGCTTGATCGCCCCGCCCTTGCCCGCCGAATCCCAGCCTTCAAAAATGCACAATACCGGAACCTGCTCACGGTAAAGCCGGAATTCCAAGTCGCGCAGCTTCACTTGTAGTTCCGGAAGCTGACGGTCATATTCGACCGGCGTCAACTTTTTTGACATGTCAAATCGTTCGAGCATGATTTTCCTCTCAGGATGCCGCGGCGGCGGCGGCCGCCGGCATGGCTTTCACGCCCGCGGGTTTCTTGTGGCTTGCTGCCACAGGTTTCCTTTTCGGCGAGGAAGTGGATTTCTTCTTTCCCACGGTGGCGAGTTTCTGCCGCTTCGCAAGCGTTTCCTCCAGCCGGCTGACGATCGTCTGGAAAACTTTCACCCGCGCCCATCGCGTATCTTCCGCTTCCACCAGCGTCCAAGGTGCATAGGCCGTGCTGGTCCGCACCAGCATCTCTTCCACAGCCACGGTCCATTTTTCGTACTGCCGGTGGTGGCGCTTGTATTCCTTCGTGATTTTCCAGCGCAGCAGCGGATCTTGCTCGGATGCGCGGAAACGCATCTTCTGCTCCTTCTTGGAGATCTGCAGCCAGAATTTGATGAGCACCTGCCCGTCGTCCACCAGCCAGCGCTCGAAATCTTCGATCTGCTGGAACGCCTCCCTCCACACCCGCTTCTTGGTGAGCTTGTCCATGCGCTCGACCAGCACGCGGCTGTACCAGGAATGATCGAACACCGCCGTCTCTCCGTAATTGGGCAGTTTGACCTGGTAGCGCCACAGAAAGTGATACCGCCTCTCGAGAGAAGATGGCGGCGTGCCGGGATACACGCGGAAGAGCCGCGGATCCAACCGCTCCGTCAGCTTGCGGATCACCGTGCCTTTTCCCGAAAGGTCCCAGCCCTCCAGGCAGATTGTGGTCGCGATTTTCGCTTCATTGGCCGCGTACTGCAGCTTGCGCATTTTTTCCTGAAGCGCATCCATCTGCCTCGAGTACGCGGCCTTCGATATGGTCTTCTTCAGGTCCAGGGTTTCGAGCATAGCTCTTCGTTCCTTCCGCGGGGACGCGTGGGGAGGGAAGATTCACCCAAAAACGCCAGTTTTGCAATATCGAAATAATTTAAGAGGTTCCGCGGCGCTTCACGATTTCAAGCCGTGCGGAACCATCGGCATGCTGCGCAGCCGCGTGCCGGTCGCATCGAAGATGGCGTTGCCGATTGCCGGCGCGAGGCCCACAATCGGCGATTCGCCCGCTCCCGCTGAAGGAATGTCCTTGCGATCGAGCAGCACAACCTCAATTTCCGGAAGATCACGGAACCGCGGCACACGATAATCAGCGAAATGCGCGTTTAAAATCTTGCCGTTCTCGAATTCGATAGCCTCGAAAAGCGCGCCGCCGAGGCCCATCACGTTGGCTCCCGCCACCTGGTTGCGCAATCCATCGGGATTCACGATCGCTCCGCATTCGAACGCCGTCACCACACGCGCGACGCGCGCGTCGCCCGTGGCCTTGTCCACCACCACCTCCGCGCAGGTGGCAACGAATCCGGCTTTCTCCGTTCCTCCCGCGATACCGAATCCCTGCCCGGGCTTTGTTTTCATCCGCGGCCAGCCGAAGGCTTTCGCCGCGGCCTCGAACACGTCGCGCAGCCGCGAATCGGAAATGTTCTTCAGCCGGAATTCGAGCGCATCCATCTGCGCCGCGCGCGCCAGTCCATCCATATGCGATTCGCGCGCGAAATGATTGGCCGTGGCCGCGAGCGCCCGGTACGACCCCTGCCGCAGCGGCGATTTCACGGAATGAAACTGAATCCGCTGGTTCGCGACCACATAAGGCGTTCCGATTCCCGCCGCGCCGGAATTGTAGTTGTGAAATTCCCATGCCGTAAGCGTGCCGTCGGAGGCGATTCCGCTTTTGATTTCGATTACTCCGGCGGGACGGAAATATGCCCACGTAAACTCTTCTTCGCGCGTCCACACCAGCTTCACCGGTTTCTTAGCCGCTTGTGCCAGCCGCGCCGCTTCAACTGCCGCTTCACCTGTGTGCTTTCCGCCGTACGCCGCGCCGGTATCCGGCATGATCACGCGCACGCTCGCCGCGGGGAGATGGAATGCTTCGCAAAGTTCGTCGCGCACGCCGAACGGCCGCTGCGTCCCGGTCCACGCGGTCAGTTTGCCGTCGTTCCACTCCGCCACCGCCGCACGAGGTTCGAGCGGCGCATGCGCGATGTAAGCGATCGTGTACGTCTCCTCAAGCCGGTGCGCCGCCAGCGCCATCCCCGTTTCGATGGAGCCCGTTTCGCGCCCGTTCCGCTCGCCGCCCGTTTCGGCGTTCTGCTTGAGATAGGTGAAGAGTTCTTTGTTCGAAATCTGCGGCTCCGCTTTCCATTCCGCGCGAATCGCCGCCAGCGCCTTCATCGCCGTCGCTTCATCCGGCGCCGCGACGCCCGCAAAATCGCCGTCGCGCACCACCGTCACTCCGGGCATCGCCTCGGCTTTAGTTCCATCGAACGAAACGAGCGTCGCCCCGAACGCCGCCGGACGCAGCACTTTGCCGTAGAGCACGCCCTCCGGCCGCAAGTCCGGTGTGTACTGGTGCCGCCCGGTCACGAAATCCCGCCCATCCACTTTCGGAATAGGCTTTCCGGCGATGGTCCACTCGCTGGCCGGAGTAATCGGATCTTCCTCCGGGATGGCCTGCGCGAGCGTTTTCCCCCGTGCCAGTTCCGCGTACGTTGCCGATTTTCCCGAAGCGGGGTCGCTCACTCGCGCGTCTGCGGCCGTCAGCTTTTCTGGCGCGACGTTCCATTCCTTGGCCGCCACTTCCACCAGCAACTCGCGCGCCGCGGCCGCCACGCGCCGGAGTTGCGGCATCATCGTCGGCGTCGTGCGGCTCCCGAACGTGCCCATGTCGTACGGCGTGAGCGCCGTATCGCCCATCACCATTTTCACGCTCGCGAACGGCACGCGCAGCTCGTCCGCAACGCTTTGCGTGAGCGATGTCCGTGCGTTCTGCCCCACTTCCACTTTGCCGGTGAACGCGGTCACCCTGCCGTCTTCCCCGATGTGCAGCCACGCGCTGATTTCCTTGGGCAATTCCTCCCCCCGGAAACCTCGCCCGCGGCCGGATTCCTGCATCGCAAAGAGTTCTCGCGAAACGGCGAACACTGCGATCCCGCCACCGAATACCTTCAGAAACGTGCGCCGTTTCAGATGGAATGTATGCCGCCGCCGTTCCCGGAATTCGTAGCGCTCAGGCTCCAGAAGGAAATTCGCGGGGCGCTCGCTCATCGCTTCGCACCGCGCATGGCTTTGGCCGCCTGCTCAATCGCTTCTGAGATTCGCGGATAGGTCCCGCACCGGCAGATGTTTCCCTGCATGAACCGCGTGATGTCCTCGGAGCTAGGATTGGGGATTTGCCGCAGGAGCGCCACGCTCGCCATAATCATTCCCGAAGTGCAGTACGCGCACTGAAACGCGCCCGCATCGAGAAATGCTTGCTGCACAGGATGCAGCCTGCCATCTTGCTCCAGCCCTTCGATTGTCGTGACCGGTTTTCCCACCGCCGCGCGTACCGGGATCTGGCACGACCTCCGTGAATTCCCCGCGATGAGCAGCGTGCAGGCCCCGCACTGGCCCTCTCCGCATCCGTATTTCGTTCCTGTCAGTCCCAGCTCCTCGCGCAAAACGCTGAGCAGCGGAGTTTCCGGGTCGGCATGTACGGTGTATTTCTTGCCGTTGACGTCGAGTTCCATCCCGTTTGCCATCGTCTTTCCCGGACGATTCTAGTCCTCGGAGGCCGCCGCTTCAATGCTCCGAGGGTGCGCTGGCCATGTCCCCGTTGTAGAATTGCCTCTCTGGCCCTCGCGCAACGCCCGGAAGCTACGGATGCCCTACAAGCCGAAACCTCTCGACACTTCGGAAGTAAAGCTCAGTCAGAACATCCGCGAGCTGGTGGAGATGCTCGCAAAGAATACCCACGAAATCTGGGCACGCCAGCGCCTCGCCGATGGCTGGACTCTCGGCGCCGTGCGCGACGACGCGGCCAGGAAACACCCTTGCTTGGTGGCTTACGAAGAGCTTCCCGAAACGGAAAAAGACTACGACCGCCACACCGCACTCGAAACCATCAAGGCCCTGCTGGCTCTCGGCTATCGCATCGAGCCCCCTTCAGACGGCGCACAACAGTCCGCCGCCATCTCTGCCATCGAGCAAAGTCTGAAAAAGCTTTTCCATTGGCTTCAGGAAGTTCCTGGCAAAGCCAGGGAGTCAAAGGAAACCATGCTGTCTCACTGGCATGCCCACAATCCGACCGTGGGTTTTGTATCGCCGGAGACCTACGCTCAGCTCAGTGAAAAACTTCTCAAATTCGACGAGCCTCTGGTCGCCTACGACGTAGCCGCCGAAGGTTCGCGCTTCTTCGAGGGCAATTTGCGCCTCCGCCAGTTGCGCGGACTCGCGCTGGCGCGCAGCGGCGCCATCGAATCGGCGCAGGAAGAGCTTCTGGCGCTTTATCAGGAAGGCCACCGCGACCAGGAAACCCTCGGACCGCTCGCGCGCACTTACAAAGACCTGGCGCTCGAATGCGCAGACCCTCAACAGTCCCAGCAGCTCCTGCGGCAGTCGTTTGCCTACTACGCAGAGGCCCACGGCCTTTCCGGCGGCTATTACACCGGCATCAACGCCTCTACCGTTGCTCTGCTTCTCAATGATCGCGAAAAGGCCCGCTCACTCGCCCTCGGTGTTGCCGAGGATTGCCGCAATGAACTCTGCCGCATCAAGATCACCAGCCCCGACCGCTACTGGCCCATCGCCACGCTCGGAGAAGCCGCGCTCATCCTCGAAAACTGGTCCGAAGCCGAAGACTGGTATCACGAGGCCATGCAGGTTCAGGGCCCGGGATGGAGCGAACGCAATTCCACGCGCCGCAATGCCCGCCTGATCGTCCGTCACCTGGGAGCCGATTGGCCGCGCTTCGACAAAATTTTCCAAGTTCCTCGCGTCGTTGTTTTCGCCGGACACATGATTGACCACCCCTCGCGAAAATCTCCCCGCTTTCCGCCGGCACTCGAAGACGCCGTCGGCCGTGAAATCCGCGCGCGCCTTGATACACTCGGCGCGGGGTCGGGCTTTGCTTCCGCCGCCTGCGGTTCCGACATTCTCTTTCACGAAGCCTTGCTCACCCGCGGCGGCGAAATTCACGTTTTCCTTCCCTTCGACGAACGCGAATTCCTTCGCGACAGTGTGGATTTCATTCCCGGCTCCCATTGGAAAGCCCGTTTCAAGAAGCTGCTCGAAAAAGACCCCCAGCATCAGGTGCTGATGCGTCAGGAACTCCGCGCCGGAAGCATTTCCTTCGAATTCACCAATCTCGTTCTCTACGGCATGGCCGCCCTCGAAGCCGAAAAGCTGGAGACCGAGCTCGTGGCCATGGCCGTGTGGGACGGCCTCGCAGGCGATGGCCCGGGGGGCACAGCTGGCAACATCGAGCGCTGGCGCGGCCTTGGCCACCAGGTTGAAGTCATCAATCTCGCCGATATCCTCGCTCGCGAACTTCCGCGCAAAGCCGCTCGCCTCGCGAGCCAGCCGGGCGCCGCGCTGGGCCCAAAACAAGCCGAGGAATTCACTCCGGTGATCCGCGGCCTGCTTTTCGGAGACGTTCATGGCTTCAGCGATCTCACCGAAGAGCAGGTTCCGCAGTTCGTGCACTGCTTTCTTGGTTTGGTCGGTGAACTTGTCGTCGCGGGCCATTTCGCTCCCATCTTCACAAACACCTGGGGCGACGGCCTTTACTTTGTCTTCTCCACCGCTCGCGATGCTGGCTGCTTCGCACTCGAACTTTCCGAACGCGTCCGCTCGACCGACTGGGAATCGATGGGTTTGCCCGAGGACATGAGCATCCGCATCGGCGTGCACGCCGGGCCGGTCCTCGAGTGCCTCGACCCCGTCACCCGCCGCACAAATTTTATGGGCGCTCAGGTGAGCCGCGCTGCGCGCATCGAGCCGATTACGCCCCCCGGACACGTGTATGCTTCTCAAGAATTCGCCGCCATCGCTCGCGCCGAAAAAGCTGGCGAATTTCGCTGCGACTATGTCGGACAGGTCGGTATGGCCAAGCATTACGGCGTATTCCCCACCTACATCGTTCGCCGCCGCGCCGTCCGCTCATGAGCGCCCGCGGGGATTGACGGGATGACTCTCTTTCCTGAACTAGAAAGAATTCGCCGCGAAGTGGAAGCGGTAAGCGTTCAGACCCAGTCGCTTTGTCGCGGACTGAACGAAGATCAACTTGCCTGGCGGCCGGCGCCCGGCCGGTGGTCCATCGCCGAGAATTTCCTCCACCTCGATCTCACTATCCACACGTTTATTCCCATCGTTGACCGCGCGATTGAGGATGCCCGGCGGGAAAACCTCACAAGCAACGGACCGTTTCCTCTCGGCGTGATGGGAAAGCTTTTCGTTTGGTACGTTGAGCCGCCGCCGATCCTGCGCTTGCCGGCACCCAAGACTCTCAAGCCGCTCCTGAACGGCCCGGCCAGTGACGTGCTGCCGAAGTTTTTGGGTTCTCAGCAATCGATGTTGCAGAGGCTGGAAAATGCGAACGGCCTCGACATAAACCGAGTGCGGATCACTTCTCCATTCGCCAGCTATATTCGTATGAGTTTGTTCGCGCTGTTCTCCGTTTGGCCTGCGCACGAACGCCGCCACGTCGCCCAGGCGGCCCACGTGCGCCAGCAATTGCGTGCCTAGCGCAATGCAGCAGCGCATGATGTGTCGCCAACCTAGGAGCACCTATCCCATCGAGCTGACGTGCTGCGGCTCGATCTTGTACATCACGCGCACTTCTCCCGCCTGGCGGTAGGGATACTCGGCCAAGCCGAGGTATTTCTGCGAGAGTTTGTTGATGTGTTCGTCCGCGCCCTTTTCCGTGATTTCCACCACGCGCCCGCGTATTTCCACGTACCGGTAGGGGTTTGCTGGATCGGAAATCGCCAGCGCCACGCGCGGCTCGCGGCGTACATTTTTATCCTTCACGCGCCCTCGGGCTGAATTAAACAAAAGGTGTTTTCCGTCGAAGTCCACCCATACGGGAGTCACCTGCGGGCTGCCGTCTGGCATCGTCGTCGCTAGGTTCGCGAATGCTCGCTGCTCGAACAGGTCCGCATACTCTTCAATTTTCTTCGCCATGAAGTTCACCTCGCTCACCGCCGTCTGTGCGTCGCGCGGTAAAGTCTGATTTACCCGCGCGGGTTCCGTCAAGTCACGCTTCCCCGCCAAGCCTCGTCAAAACCTGCCCGCAATTGTCTGTGGATATTTGCCGCTATTCCGCGGGATCCGCGCAGCGAGGTCTGAAATATCTTCAACCCTGGAAGGGATTTATTCTGACTTCTGATTTTTGATTTCTGACTTTCTTTTCAGCTCCAATCTTCCGGCGGAAAACTGACCTGCCAGAATCCCGGCGAAGGCTTTACGAACTCGAGTCCCAGTTGTGTTTTTCCGCCCTGCGCCGCGCCCACGAAGACCACCTGGCATTCAAGCGATTGCTTGGTCCCCATGTGCGTGATGCTCAGTTGTTGTCCCTGTGGCACAGGCGTTGAGAGCGTCACCAGTGCCCCGTGCGCGTTCACCACCAGCGTCCGCGTTTCCTCATCAATCGACTTTCCATTCGTCAGTTGGGCGCGCACCTGCACCGTCACGCTCAGCAGCACGCGCATGCTGCGCCGCCGTCCCTTTTCCATTCCCAGAGTCTGCGGTTTTGGTGGCTGGCCCATCGCGTTATATTTCCGCTCTCCCAGCTTCCCCGCCGGTCACGAGTGCACCAGATCCTCTATCAGTGCGCACACGATGTGCCCGATGGTGATGTGCGCTTCCTGAATCCTCTGTGCGTCCCGCGAAGGCACGTTAATCAGCACATCCGCCTTCGCCCCAAGCGCCCCGCCGGTTTCTCCCGTCATCGCTGCGATCCATGCCCCGCGCGCGCGCCCTGCTTCCGCGCCGCGAACCACGTTCGCGCTGTTTCCGCTCGTCGAAAGCGCCACCAGGATGTCCCCCTCCGCCGCGAGCGTTTCAATCTGCCGCGAAAAAATCTTCTCGAATCCGTAATCGTTCCCCGCTGCGGTCAAGATCGAAGTGTTGGTCGTCAGCGCCACCGCCGCGATGCCCGGACGCTCCCGCTGCAATCTCACAACAAGCTCCGCGGCGATGTGCTGCGCGTCCGCCGCGCTTCCCCCGTTCCCGAAGAGCAGCATCTTTCGCCCGTCGCGGATTGCCCGCGCGCTGGTTTCCGCCAGCCGCGCGATTTTTTCCACCAGTTCCGCGGAGAACCGCTCCCGCACCCGCGCGCTTTCTTCCAGTTGCTCCCGGATTTTTTTCGTCAGGTCGCCCATGCGGGCTCAGCACAGCACGATTTTTTCCCGGTGCTGCTTCACTCGCCGCGTCGCGTTCCGCGTATCCACCAGCAGCTTAGCCGCCTTCACGATCGCCTCCATATCATACGAGGAATGGTCCGTGGCCAGCAGCACGCAATCGTATCCTGCGATTTTATCCGGTTTCAGCTCGACCGACTTCATCTGCGAATAATCGTAATGCCTCATCTTGTGCAGCGCCGGAAAATACGGATCGTTGTAGTCCACCTTCGCGCCGCGCTGCAGCAGCAATTGCATCAGCTTCAGCGAAGGTGATTCCCGCAGGTCGTCCACGTCCTTCTTGTACGCGACTCCCAGCAGCAGCACCTTGGCGCCCTTCAGGCTTTTTTCGCGCTCGTTCATAGCCGCCGCCACGGCATCCACCACGTGATACGGCATCGCCGTGTTCACTTCCCCGGCCAGCTCGATGAATCGCGTCGCGAAATCGTATTCTCGCGCCTTCCACGAGAGATAGTACGGATCCACGGGAATGCAGTGTCCGCCCAGTCCGGGCCCGGGGTAAAAGGGCATGAACCCGAAGGGCTTCGTCGCCGCGCTGTCAATCACCTCCCAGATGTCGATACCCATCCGCAGCCCGAGCATCTTTAGTTCGTTGACCAGCGCGATGTTCACGCACCGGAAAATATTCTCCAGCAATTTCACCATTTCTGCCGCGCGCGTGGAGCTTACCGGCACAACCTTCGACACGATTTGCCCGTAGAGGTTCGCGGCCGCTCTGCCGCTTGGCGGATTGGTTCCTCCCACCACCTTGGGAATCTGCGCGAGTCCGAAATTCTTGTTCCCGGGGTCTTCGCGCTCCGGGGAAAACGCCAGATAATAATCCGTCGCGACATTTTCTGCTTCGGGGCCGTGCGCGATGGGACACTTCAAGCCGCCCTTGGAAAGGATCGGTAGCACCAACTCCTCCGTCGTTCCCGGATACGTCGTGCTCTCGAGCGAAATCAGCTGGCTTGATTGCAAGTGTGGCGCGATCGAAATCGCCGTCTGCTCCACGTAGCTCAAATCCGGCTCGCGCCTCTCGTCGAGCGGCGTCGGCACGCAGATCAGCACCGCATCCATTTCCCGCAGCCGTGCGAAATCCGTCGTCGCCCCGAACCGCCCCGCGTCTTTGTGCTGCCGGATTTTCTCCGCCGGGATGTGTTGGATGTACGATTCTCCCGCATTTAGCTTCTTTACTTTTTCCGCGTCCGTATCGAATCCCGTCGCCGAGTGCCCCACCTCCGCGAACCGCAGCGCCAGCGGCAGTCCCACGTACCCGCATCCAATGATTCCGATCTTCAGGTTCTTGCCCGCGAAATATTCCGGCGTTCTCTTCGTCGCCATTCCCCAGCTCTCCTCCTCACTATCTTGCTTCTGGTCTCTCTGCGCAGCACCGGGCTTGCACGTCTTCTGTTCCCTGACGCCTTGTGGCGCGCCAGGGATCTGCTCCCAGCCTTTTTCGCGTTTTGACCGGTGCGCCGAACAGTGCAAAAAATCTTTCTTCAGCACTATAGCAAGTTTCCATTCGCTCACAAGCGCCCCGGCTCACGCGCGTGCGGCAAATGCAAATGCAGTTGCCCGCGCGCTCCTTTTGCGCGACGATGTCTCGCCGCTCGCCAAGAAGCGTCCGCCGGAGCGGTTCTTTTCGGCGCTCAGGGTGCTGCTTGCACGATTTCTTTGCGATTGCTCTCGGTCTTGCGGTTGGGATTCTTACCGGCCTGATGGGCATCGGCGGCGGAGTGGTGGTTGTTCCCGCGCTCGTCTATCTCTTCGCGATGGATCAGCATGTCGCCCAGGGAACTTCGCTCTTTCTTCTTCTTCCGCCCCTCGGACTCGGCGCCATTTTTAGCTACTGGAAAAATCGCAATCTGGATTTGCCTGCGGGTATCGCCTGCGCCCTGGGATTTCTCTTCGGAGGTTACTTCGGCGGACGCATTGCCGTTTCCATTCCTTCACGCACCCTGCAAGCCCTCTTTGGAGCGTTTCTCATCCTGAGTGCCGCCATGCTCTGGCGCCAGGCCGGCAAGACCCCTTCTCGGAGTGCCCGTGACTGAACTCCCCGCCCGCGCTTCTGCCTCTTCACCCGCGCGACTCATGGCTGTTTTTCTCGCCGCCTGCGCCGTGGGTGTTTTCGCCGGGCTTTTCGGCGTCGGCGGAGGAGTTCTCCTCGTTCCCGCCCTGGTTCTCCTCTTTGCCTACCCGCAACACCGCGCGCAAGGCACCAGTCTCGTCGCACTCATTCCGCCTACGGGATTCCTGGCCTTTCTTGCCTACTATCGCGCCCACGAAGTGAACATCCGCATCGGTCTACTCATGATTCCGGGAATGTTCCTCGGCGGCTATCTCGGCGGCAAGCTCGCCGCGAAAATGTCGCCTCACCGCATGCGCCGCGCATTTGCGGTCTTCCTCATCCTCCTCGGCGCCTGGCAGATCCTCTCCCCCTGGCTTCACCGCCCCGCCACGAGGTAGCCCCTCCTCGTCGAAAACACCCGCGCTCCACTCACTGCGGTCGAAAATTCCGGATCAGCACGACGTCGGAAGTCCGATGCCCGCGGGTCATCACCAGTTTGCCATCCGCAGTGAACACGTAATTCATAATTTCTTCCGAAGTGAAGCGGGTCAACGCCGTGGCGGGTCGCCCATCCAGCGGGAGTTTCCAGATATTCCCAACTCCGTTGCGGTTATCCGCATAGCTCAGGGCGTCACCCTGAGGCATCCAGTTGGGGCTGCTGCTCGTTTCGGGTAATTCAATCGTGCGCGTGATTTTTCCATCGGCGAGTGACATGATGCCGGTCCGCCAGCGATTCCCGCCCGCATCGAAGTAATCGACCAGCATTGACTGCCCGTCAGGGGAAAGGTACCAGGGCGTCGCTTTCAAGTCCGAGACCTGCTGAGCGGCGCCTCCGGCGAATGGCACCTTAAACAGATAGGGAAGACTGGAGAGCCTCCGCAGAAAGTAGACCCACTGCCCGTCGGCTGAGAACGATGGCCAAGAGTCGTGATTATCGTACGTGACTTGCCTCGCCCCCGAACCGTCGCTGCTGACGACCCACACGTTCCAATTTTCTCCGGGACGAACTTGAGCGAACGTGACGAAGCGTCCATCTCGCGAGAGGCTCGGCGCTGCCACCGAATATCCCACAGGGCTCACCAGGGAGTTCGCATCGCCTTTGAAATCGCTCACCGTGATGGATCGTCCTTCAGACTTCTCCACGGTGTAAACAATCTTCCCTGCCGCGGCATCGAGCCCACTCATGCCGTTGGCAGATCCGTGGGAAATCTGCGCGGCGTCCTGAAAGTTACCCGAGGCAACCCACACGTCGTAAAAGAAAGCCCCTCGAAGCGTGACCAGAGCCAATCCATCCTGCGTCACGCCCAGACTGTACGAGCCGTAGCTGTCCAAATCGTTGGTAATCCGCGAAACTACGCCTTCGGGATACGAGATAAACGAAATTTGCCAACGGTCGATGTCATACCGCGGCGTGCCTGCAAACACCAATCCTGAGCCGTCACCCAGCCATGCGACGCGTGCCCCGTAGTAGGGAAGTTTCGGCCCCACTACGCTCATCTTGCCGTCCAGCCCAACCATAGCTAGACTCGAGTAGAACCCGTCAGGATTCTGAGTTCGCTGCATCACCGCAATTCGTTCCCCATCCGGTGACCATGCAGGTCCTTGTGGGGCAAACCAGCCGGAGGCGGTGGGGATGGAGGCCAATACCCGCGCCTCCGTGCCCTCTGGTGTGGATATCATCAGCAGGCTCTTCGCATCGCGAATCTCTTCACGAACAAATGCGATCTGCTTGCCATCCGGAGAAAATGTCACCGGCCCGTCAATGTCCGAAAAGAGTTTCCGGGGTGTCCCGCCCAGGCACGGGACCACGAAGAGAGCACCGTTGGGATCGTCTTTCGTCACTCTCTTGTAGTAAATGAAATTGCTGTCCGGTGAAAAAGTTGTCGGCCCGAATTCGGTGTCGCTTTCCGGCACTAGCTTTACCGCGCTCGTGGCCGCGGTCTGCCGCAGCCACATGCTATGCATCCCGCCCACGATGGATTCGTACACCACGTACTTTCCATCCGGCGAAATGTTGGCGGCGCTCACGCCGTTCCCGCCCTCGGTCAGAGTGATGAATGTCTTCTCGCCGGAATTGGCCGCCCGCCGGTGCCAGCGCGTCATAGCCAGCCAACCCATGGCGACAATGACAACCATCACCGATGCTGCAGCAATTTGCGCGGCGCGCCGGTGAACGACGGGCTTCGTTGCGGCTTGCGGCACTGCCGACGACGAAGGTGCTGCACTGCTTGCCCTCCCCGCCGCAACGCCCGTGGCTATCCTTCCCGAACTATCGCGCAGCAGCCGCTTCAAATCGGCGCGCAATTCCGCGGCACTCTGGTAACGAAGGTCGCGGTCTTTTTCGAGCATCTTGTTGATGATTCGCTCGAGCTCCGTCGGAATCTCCGGATTCAGGCGCGCCAGCGGTTCTGGCACGCGATTCATGATTCCCTCAAAGATCACCCCGGAGGTCTTCCCACGGAAGGGCAGCTCGCCGGTGGCCATCTCATACAGCACCACCCCGAACGAAAAAATATCGGTGCGCGCATCCACATCCAGGCCGCGCACCTGTTCCGGTGACATATACGCGACCGTGCCGAGGGCCGCTCCGGGCGCCGTCAAGTCCGCGTCTGCCGTGGGGGCTTCGCCGAGGGATCTCGCACGTCCCGGGTCGGCGTTGCGCGGTAATTGTTTCGCCAGACCGAAATCGAGAATCTTGGCCTGGGCGCGCTCGGTCACAAAAATGTTCGCGGGCTTGATGTCGCGATGAACAATCCCCTTAGCATGCGCCGCGTCCAGCGCGTCGGCAATTTCGATCGCCAATTCCAACGTCTTGTCGAGCGGTAATTGCTTGCTGGAAATGCGATGCTTCAGCGTCACGCCTTCCAGACACTCCATGGCGATGAACGCGCGCCCCTGGTCCTCGCCAATGTCGTGGATCGTGCAGATGTTCGGGTGATTCAGCGCTGAAGCGGCTTTGGCCTCTCGCCGAAATCGCTCCAAAGCCTGGCGGTCTTGGGCCACGTCTTCAGGTAGGAATTTGAGAGCGACAAAGCGGTCGAGCCGCGTATCCTCGGCCTTATACACAACGCCCATCCCGCCGCCGCCGAGTTTCTCGATGATGCGGTAATGCGAAACCGTGCGACCGATGAGAGCCAGGTCATCCGAAAGCATATCGCAGCGATATTAGTGGGCGCTCAAATGCAAGTCAACGCGCGCCGCCTTCCTCATAGTCCTCGGCGCCTGGCCGGATTCCGCTTGAATCTCGCGGTGACGCGAATTAGCCTCCGCGTTTGCCCGCTCCCCATTTATAATTCATAGCCTATCCGGTTCCGCGAAGTAGCTCTCTGCTTGCTGCGGAGGAGTTTCCTGTGCCAGTGCAAAAGTGTCCCGCCTGCGGGAAGCAATTCGAGAAACCATTCGGCGATCCGACCCTGTCGTTAACTTGCCCGGAGTGCACGAACGGTCTCGCCGCGGCCGAGAGCCCGAACGCGTTTGACGAGGCCCTGGAACGCATCGTCCCAGCCCGGCCGATCGCAACCTGGGTCCTCATTGGAATCAACGCGCTAGTTTTCATTGTAATGGTTGTGCGCGGCGCTTCTTGGTGGGAGCCAACTGTGGACCAGGCGCTAAATTTTGGCGCGAATTTTGGCCCCAGCACCTTGCAGGGTCAGTGGTGGCGCCTTTTCACCTGCATGTTCGTTCATTTCGGCATCATTCACATTGCCCTGAATATGTGGTGCCTGTGGGATCTCGGCCGCATGGCGGAGCGCACCATGGGACGCGCAGGATTTCTGATTGCATATTTCGCGAGCGGGCTCTTCGCCAGCATCGCGAGCCTGCTTTGGGATCCCATGCGCGTCAGCGCCGGTGCTTCGGGCGCGATTTTTGGCGTCGCCGGTGCGCTGGTTTCGTTTTTGTACTTCAAGAAAGCGCCGGTCGACTTTTTTGCCGTCAAGAAGAAGATGGGCAGCCTGGGCGCTTTTATTTTTTACAATCTCGTGCACCGCGCCACGCACCGCGGCATTGACAACTCGGCACATCTTGGCGGCTTGGCGATGGGACTGGCGGTCGGCGCCATACTCCCCCGCGCAATCGTTGCCATGCCGCCGGAGTTCGACACAGCGGCAGCGCCCGCCGCCGAGACGGCGTTAACTCCGGGCGCTCCCCGGATGCCCACTCCGGAAGAAATCTCCGCCTTTTCGTCCAAACGACGCCTGCTCCTGGCCGGGGCCGCTGTCACTGCCGGGCTTCTCGTCATCTGTGGAGCTCTGCTCGCCAAGCGCCTCGGCGTCTCCGCCATCGAGCTGGGAGCAGTCCAGCAAATGCTCGATGCTGGGCAAACCGATAAAGCGATTGCCCAACTCCAGCAAATCGTCGCTCGCGATCCGTCGCTCGCAACTGCCCAGTACATGCTGGGAGCCGCCTACCTTCAAGAAGGTTTCTACGCGCTCGCGCTTGGGCCGCTAAATATGGCTGTCACGATCGACCCGGAAAACGTCGCCTATCAACACAACCTTGGCGCGGCCTATCTGGGCAATGAGGATTACGGTCAAGCTGCGACAATTTTTGAAAAGGTTGTCCCTAACGAACCAAACGACGCCAGAGCCCACGCTGGCTTGGGTACAGCCTATCTCGCGAGCGGGCGCAGCGCCCAGGCCATTCCTGAGCTGCAAAAAGCCGCCTCCCTCGATCCCGACCTAGTTATGGCCCAGGATAATCTCGGCCGCGCCTACTTTCTCGCAGGCAGGTACGCAGAATCCCGCGCCACCTATCAGCAAGTCCTACAGAAGCACCCCGGCGATGCCGCTGCCAGAAGCGGTTTAGCTTTGGCCGCATCTAAGGGAGCGCCCGGGTTCTGAAGCTCTCACCGCCTTCTGCTGGCAAACCGTCAGCCTTTGCATTTGAATTTGTATTCGCGCCGGCCCCGATCTCCCTTAGGGCAGCCAATCCACGTCGAACCCGTGACGTCTGCCGTCGCTGAGATTCAGGCGCAGGCGAATAAATTCGCTCAGCTCAATCTCCTCGTCGTCTCCCTCTTCGAGGTTGATCTGTTTGGCGGTGAAGAGCGTGATTTTGCCGCTTCCGTCAATCTGGCACGCGAGCAGGCCGCCGCGATTGTCATCGTCTCCGGGCCCGCTCCCGCGGTCGCTGACGCAAGGCCTGTGCGCCGCGGGCGGATTGATGGACGTACCGGGATTTCCGGTCACGATGAACTGCAGCCCCATGGAGCGCAGGGGCATCGTCGGCGAGTCGGAGTCGTAGTCATTTGCGAAGACCTGTCCGGCATCGTCATCCTGACCGATGGCTTCGGGAAGCAGCAGTTGGCCCGTCGTATCTCCGTTCGCCCCGGCGATGAACGCGACTTCATTCGCGCTGAGCGCGCGGTTCCAGAAGTGCGCTTCATCAATCACGCCCTGGAAGAAGTGCGTGCCAAAACCGTCGGTGCGTCCTATCAGCCATCCGCCGCCGCTCACTTTCGCTCCCTGTCCCGCCTTGCTCCCGGCGCACTGCGAAGCCGTCCCCGCCGCGTCGGGCGCGATCGCCACGCCATTGTAGTAGGCGTTAAAGTTGGCGCCATCCCAGACTACCGCGAGGTGGAAAAGCGTGTTCTGCGGGGGCGGGAGAAATAAGACGCAATTGAACGGTGCGCCGTTGGCGCGGTTGTGAAATGCGACCAGTTCGTTTGATCCCACTTGCACGTACACCTCGATGTCGTCGCCGGGACTGTTCCGGAAGAAAATCGGCTGGTAATCGGCGATATTCCCCGCAGTTCCTGCCACGTTTACCCATGCTTCGAGAGTGTAGGGGCCGCTGAATCCCGGATGAGTTTCATCGCTGAAATCCAGCGTCGAGCTGTGAGGAATGGAAACAAATTGACTGCTCCCGCTGGTCAGGCTGATCCCATTGCCGAATTCCGCGGGGACGAATGCGGGCCCGCCGTTGAGCGCACCGTTGTTGCCGAAACCGGAATTGTCGCTGGCATCGCTGTTGAAGTGATCCAGCAGCATCAGCCCTCCCTGGACGTCGGCATTGATTTCACTCGCGCCAAGCGCGCGGCTCCAGATGCGCACTTCATCAATCGTTCCGTGGAAAAACGCGCGGAATCCCGCGAACTGCCGGGCTCCTATTTCGACTTCCGCGGGTGTGTTGTTGATGGGTGCGGGAGTGCCCGTGGCCGTTCCGTCCAGCAGACCGTCTAGATACACACTGGCGATGCCCGTCGCCGAATCATACGTTCCGGCGATGTGATGAAACACACCGGTTGAGACGGGAGTCGCGCCGCAAGCGATAACAATGCCGCTGGTCGTGAACGCAATCATGAATGCGTGCGGCCCTCCCGCTCCGCAGCCGCTCGTCGGAGGCAGTGGCACGTTGCTCACGCCGATGCCGTAGCTCCGCCCGCTCGTGTCATCCTTGGAGACGATGTAGATGTTGGCGTCGCCCTGCCCCGCCGGCAAGTTGAAGTCAACGGCATTAATCCACGCTTCGAGTGTGAGCGCGCTCGTGATTTGCAGCGAAGCCGGGTTCCCGACGCTCACGAAGTTGGAAACGCCGTCAAAACCCAGTCCACCGCGATATTTGCCGGGAACGCGCGTCGCGCCTATCAGCAGGCCCGTGTTCCCATTTTCCGAGCTGTCCGGTGTGCTGATGTCGTCGTGCACGCGATCGATGTGCCACAGTGCCGCCAGGCCCGTCCCGCTGGCGCGCACCGAAGCCCCACCTGCAAACCAGATTAGAAGGAGTACGCTTGTCAACGCGACGGAGACAAATGCGAAGGGGCGCCCAAAAAGCGAAGTAACAGAAAACCGGAATTTCATGCTGATTCTCCTTTCGATATATTGCGCCGATAACGCAGCGAGCCGAGGATCCCAAAGACAACTGCTGATAACGAGAGAGAAAGCTCACAGTGGGCCGTAGATAAATGCGAACTTCCGCGCTACAGCCCTCATGAGCGATTTAGGAAGCTGCAAAGAAGTGCAAGCTTCGCATTTGTAGGCCCGTCCGGGGACGCGGACTCCAGGCCTGTACCTCTGTCACTGGGCGGACACTACTCGCCGATAGTTCATCTGTCAAGTGCAGTTGTGCAAACTTGACCAGCCTGGGAGAAAACCGCGACAACAACCCAGGCGCAGAGGCTGCCCGCTTGCCGCCAGAATCCTTCCTCGCCACACCGTGGTTTCACAAAACCCGCGCCCGCCCTCGCCTCGCGCTGAACGAACCCATCGCCACGCTTCGGCCCGCCACGTTTTGCGCTAGGTCTTAGTGTAGTGGCGAGCTTGCCAGCGCCTTCCGCTGGCAAACCGCCAGCCTCGGCCTTTGAATTTGCATTCGCAACGCCATCCACACTTGCCGCCTCGAATCCGGTCGTAGGGCCGCTGCTTGCTCCGCCCCGATGCCATGCCCCGCATGCAGTATATCGGGGTGGCAATCGGGGCCGCGCCTCGACGTGCGCTTTTTGCATCTCCGGTTTCGGGAGTCCGATGGACTCTATTGGAATCCCGACATCGGACGCGATGGTTTTTATCGGGACCCCAATCGGGGCTGCGCCCGTTCCGTTGACTTGCCCCCGACCGCAGCCTAAAATGACTGCCTCATGCCAGAATCGCAATCCTTGATTGGCCAGACCATCTCCCACTATCGCATCTTGGAAAAACTCGGCGGCGGCGGGATGGGTGTGGTGTACAAAGCGGAGGACACACGCCTGCATAGACTTGTCGCGCTCAAGTTTCTCCCTGAAGAAGTGGCGCACGACCACCAGGCCCTCGAACGATTCCGGCGCGAAGCGGAGGCCGCCTCCGCTCTCGATCATCAGAATATCTGCACCATCCACGACATCGGCGAAGAAAACGGGCGAGCTTTCATCGTCATGCAGTGTCTCGACGGCCAATCTTTGAAGCACCGCATTTCTGGCAAACCGCTGCCCCTGGATGAATTGATGGAGCTCGGAATCGAGATTGCCGATGCGCTTGATGCGGCTCATTCCAAAGGAATCGTCCACCGCGACATCAAGCTGGCAAATATTTTCGTAACGGCCCGCGGCCACGCCAAGATTTTGGATTTCGGTTTGGCCAAGTTAACACCGAAGCTGGAAGCGGTGGGCTCGGAGGCGACCCTCGCCACCAATGCTGCGGTGGGAGTGCGGTCGGAACACCTGACGAGTCCAGGAACGGCCGTGGGTACCGTGGCGTATATGTCGCCTGAGCAAGTGAGGGCCAAGAATTTGGACGCGCGCACGGATTTGTTTTCATTCGGCGTGGTGCTTTACGAAATGGCCACCGGGTCATTGCCCTTTAGGGGCGACAGCTCGGGCGTCATCACCGACGGAATTCTGAACCGCGATCCGGTGGCGCCGATTCGCCTCAACCCGGATATTCCTCCGAAGCTCGAAGAAATCATTCACAAAGCGCTGCAAAAGGAGCGCAAGCTTCGCTACCAATCCGCCGCTGAAATGCGCACAGACCTGCAACAATTGAAGCGGGATGCGGATTCCGGGCGCGTAACTGCCGCTGGAGCGAAAGCGGCCGAAAAGTCAGTGGCCGTGTTGTATTTCGAGAATCTCAGCAAATCCGAAGAGGATGAATACTTCCGTGACGGCATGACGGAAGACATCATCACCGAGTTGTCCAAGATTAGTCTGGTTCACGTGTTCCCCCGCGCTGAGATGCTCGCGTACCGCGATAAGCCGGTCACTGCCCCACAAGTCGGGCTGGAACTCAACGCTGCCTATGTGCTGAGCGGCAGCCTGCGCCGGGCAGGAAACCGGCTGCGCATCACCACGCAATTGGTGGAAACGGGGACGCGCACCTCTGTCTGGGCCGAGCGGTACGATCGCCAGATGGAGGATGTTTTTGCCATCCAAGATGAAATCGCGCAGAGCATCGCGGCGGCTTTGAAGGTCATGCTGACCGAGAGCGAGAAAAAGGCCATCGCCAAAGCGCCGACTGCGGACGTGAAGGCCTATGACTACTACTTGCGCGGGCGGCAATTCTTTTATCATTTTCGGCGTCGCGGCTATGACTTTGCCCGGCAGATGTTTACCCGTGCGATTGAAATCGACCCAGGGTACACGCGCGCCTATGCCGGCGTTTCCGACTGCTATTCCTACCTCTACATGTATTGGGACGCCAGCGAGGAAAACTTGCAAGCGGCGGATGATGCCAGCCGGAAGGCCCTACTTCTCGATCCAGGGCTGGCCGAAGCCCATGTGTCCCGGGGTCTGGCGATTTCGTTGAGGAAGCGGTACGACGAGGCCGAGCTCGAATTCGAGACTGCCATCCGGCTGGACCCAAAGCTCTTCGAGTCCTACTACTTCTACGCACGGGCATGCTTCCAACAGGGGAAGCTGGAGGACGCTGCGCGTTTGTTCCAGAAGGCTTCTGAAGTGAAACCGGAGGACTACCAATCACAATCGAGTCTCGGGATGGTCTACACCGGACTGAACCGGAACGAGGAAGCGATGGATGCATATCGCCGCGCCTGGCAAGTGGCGGAGAAGCATCTCGAGCTACACCCGGATGACGCGCGGGCCCTCTACCTGGGAGCTGTCGCCCTGGTTCGTTTGGGTGAGCGGACACGAAGCCTGGAATGGGCACGGCGCGCTCTGGCGATCGACCCGGAAGACTGCGGAATCCTCTACAACGTAGCGTGCACTTACGCCCTGCAGGGACAGATCGAAGATGCTATCGATTGTCTCGAAAAAGCTATGACGCATGCCTTCTGGTACAAGCGGTGGGCCCAGCACGACTCCGATCTGGATTCGCTCCGCAATCACCCTCGCTTTCAAGCCCTCATGGAGCGCAAGTAAACGGCCAAACACGCGGACCCCGACATTCCCATCCTCCGCGCCGCGAAGTCCGAATTCGCGAAGCTGCGATAGATGCCTACACCTGTTGTCATTCTGAGTCCGCCTCGCGCAACGAAGTCGGAGGTCCGCCAGTAGCGTGGCGGACTCCACAGATGTCGCGGCGACAATCGTCCTGATCGCCGCCGATAAACACGCTGTCATTCTGAGTCCGCCTGGGCGGACGAAGAATCTCTCTTAGAACTCTTCGTCTCTTTTCTGTACCGCTAAACCCGTCTCGCCCTATTCGTCGCCGCGCCGCCAAATGCGAATTCGCAGCCTTACACTGATCCCACATCGTCAGCTGCGAGCTCCTGTAATTGTGGCGCCGCGCTCACAGCCGGTCAGTATTCCTAGTCCCGGTACTTGACTTCCTGCTTAACCTATGTTATACTTACCCTATTGAAATCAAACAATTTAGCAGGTCGGGGGGACAACTCCCCCATTCCGACTCTTAGGGGGCAACATTTTCTAATCGAGACACGCCCAGAAACAAGATGGAGGCTAAGCCATTGAAAAAAAACGCTCGAAGCAGATCCTAATCGAGACACAACGCATGTTTTGCCAGCTCCCAAATCTCCGTGACTCTGTGAACTCTGTGGCCAATCCCCCGCAGCAAAATGTCAGAAATCAATCGCTACACCAAAATATTGATTGCATTGTTAAGCCACTAAAAATCAGCAACATTCAAGTAATCAATCGCCACAAAACAGTCATTTCCAAATTGGGTTCTAGAACCCTTACCCTTCTCGCCGGGGGCCCTCCGCTCCGGCCTCGGGAAGAGAAGCTGCCCGCACTGCGCTCCAAACGATCGCGTTCTAATCGAGACACTGTCAGAAACAAGATACGAGCTAAGCTGTTGAAAACAAACGCTGGAGGAAAATTCTAATCGAGACACAAACACACAATTGAGATTTTGGTGCGGGGAGGACTAGAGCTCAAACCGTAGCCGATTTTCGTCAGCTAAAGCCGATTAGCGTCAAAGGGCATGTGGCAAGAAACTGAGGCGGAGAGGAAGGCCAGAAGCCACAAATAGCAGGTCAGCGCACAGAATCCGATTGCGGAGCGGCCATCGTACTCTTGGCGTGAAAGCAAAATGCGAAAATTTTACGCAACAATCCTTTTGACCCTCCTCGCGAGCGGACCTGCTGCCGCGCAAACCAAACGCGCCGCGAGCGCGAAACTCGAATGGCTCCCGTGGTCTGACGCGGTTTTTACGCGCGCCCAACGCGAGCACAAATTCGTTCTGCTGGATCTCGAAGCCGTGTGGTGCCACTGGTGCCACGTTATGGACGCCAATACCTACAGCGATCCCGCAGTCATACGCCTGCTGAATTCACATTACCTGATGGTGAAGGCGGACCAGGATTCGCGCCCCGATCTTTCCAATCGCTACGAGGATTTCGGCTGGCCGGCCACCGTCGTTTTCAATTCTAATGGCAGCGAAATCGTCAAGCGCCAGGGCTATCTCGCTCCCGACGAAATGGTTTCGTTGCTTCAAGCCATCATCGACGATCCTTCGCCCGGCCCCTCGGTGCACCCAGAGCCGAAATTGGAATTGCCCGCGAGCCCGTATCTGAGCGCTGCGCTCCGAAAGCAATTGCAAAAAAATTACCTCGATGGCTACGACAGCGCTCACGGAAGCTGGGGAACGGATCAAAAATATCTCGACTGGGATTCCGTCGAATATTCGATGGATCTCGCCTCGCAGGGCGATGCGCAAGCTGAGCACATGGCGCGGCAAACGCTCACCGAGCAACTCCATCTTCTCGACCCCGCGTGGGGCGGCGTGTACCAATATTCCACCGACGGAGATTGGAGCGCGCCGCACTTCGAAAAAATCATGCAGATGCAGGCGGACAATTTGCGCATCTATTCTCTAGCCTATGCGCGCTGGAAAAATCCCGCCGACCTTCACGCCGCGCAAGAGATACGCCGCTATCTGAAGACTTTTCTCACTTCGCCCGAAGGCGGCTTTTACACCAGCCAGGACGCGGATTTGATTGACGGCAAACACAGCGCCGAATATTTCGCGCTTGATGACCCTGCGCGCCGGAAACTCGGCGTGCCGCGCGTGGATAAACACATGTACGCGCGGGAAAACGGGTGGGCCATTAACGCCCTCGTGACTTTTTACTCCGCCACCGGAGACGCCGCCGCGCTCGAGGATGCGCTGCATGCCGCGCGGTGGGTGATCGCAAACCGGGCGCTGCCCGGTGGAGGTTTCCGTCACGGCGCGAACGATGTGGCGGGCCCCTATTTGGGCGACACGCTGGCGATGGCTCGCGCGTTTCTTGCGCTCTACGGCGCGACGGGCGAACGCCAGTGGCTCGCGCGCGCGGAAGTCGCCATGAAATTTATCGCCGCGAATTTCTCGGACTCGCGCGGCGCGGGTTTCCTCACCTCGAAAACTCCAACGGACCATTCCTACACTCCGCATCCAGAGCGCGACGAAAACATCGCGGTAGCGCGCACGGCGAATCTTCTCTCTCATTACACGGGCGATGCCAAGTACAAAAAAATCGCGCAGCAGGCGCTGCGTTTTCTTGCTGCCGAGCCGGTCGTCTATCGCCTGCCCGCCTCGAGCGTTCTCCTTGCCGATTACGAAGCCACGCGCGCTCCACTGCACTTGACCATCGTCGGCCGCAAGGACGATCCCGCGGCGCGCGCACTTTTCTTGGCAGCCCTCAACTATCCATCCAGTTACAAACGTTTGGAATGGTGGGACACGCGCGAAGGAAAATTGCCGAACCCCGATGTGCAATATCCCCAGTTGCCCTCCGCCGCCGCGTTCATCTGCACGGAGCGAACCTGCTCGCAGCCGATTTTCAAGTCCGAAGAAATTCACGCGAAGATTGACCGGCTCCTCGCCGTACAATCCCAGGAGGCTTCCTCGAACGCGCCATGAACGCGCGGACTGCCAAGCCGCATTGAGACGCGATGGATCCATTGCAGCATGTCGTCCACGGCGAACTCATCGAAAAGCGTTATCGCCACGGCACGAACCGGACTTGCTCACCGCACGAAACGCGGGCCCGGCTGGCGCCGTTCTTGAGCGCCATGGGGATCACGCGTGTGGCAAACGTGACGGGCCTCGATCACGTCGGCATTCCGATCGTCATTGTCTATCGTCCCAACGCGCGGAGCCTGTCCTCCGCCCAGGGCAAGGGGCTGGACCTGGACGATGTGCGGGCCTCCGGCTTGATGGAAGCCGTGGAGAGTTTTCATGCCGAGCACATCGATCGGCCGACTCGCTTCGAAAGTTATGCTGAGCTGAGTCGAAAATTCCCGGTTGTGGAGTTGCAGGGGCTTCCTCGCGCGGCGGGAAGCCATTTCGACCCCGACAAGCGAATCCCCTGGATCGAAGGCTACGATTTGCTAAACGACAAGCCCGCCTGGGCTCCTTTCGAGCTCGTCCACACGGATTTTAGGATTCCGCCACCAGAGGGGTCCGGGTTTTTCTTGCAGACGTCCAACGGCCTTGCTGCAGGAAATCATTTCCTCGAGGCGCTCATTCATGCGGTCTCTGAAGTCATTGAGGCAGACGCCCTGGCGCTCTGGAGCTTCGTCGGCAGGAACGCGCGTCGGAAGAGGAGAATTTTGCTCGAAACCGTGGATGATCCTGCCTGCCAAAAAACAATCAAGATGTACAAAGAAGCGGGCATCCTCGTAGCCGCGTGGAACCTCACCACCGACATCGGCGTTCCAACTTTTGAGTGTCAGATCGTTTCTAAAATTGACGAGCCATCCCGGCGCTTGTACGCAACCTGCGGCTCCGGGAGCCATCCTTCGCGGAACATCGCCTTGCTGCGCGCTCTTCTGGAAGCTGAACAATGCCGACTGACGCTGATCGCTGGGAGTCGCGACGACTTCTCGCGCAAGGATTATGCAACTCACCGTAGCCGGCGCGTGGTGGATTGGTTTCGATCCGAGATTCGCCGGGCAAGCGATGGCACAGATTTCCGCGGAGTTCCCAGCTTCGACGGCCGAACACTCAACGAAGATCTGCAGTGGTTATTGGACCGCCTGCGATCTGTGGGTATGCGACAGGTGGTGGCCGTGAACCTGAGCAAGCCGGAACTCGGAATACCCGTGGTGCGAGTGATCGTTCCGCAGCTGGAAGGATTGAGCTTTGCGTCCAAGTACGCTCCGGGGCGGCGAGCAAGGATGCGATCCGCGGGTAAGCGATGAGAGTGTATGTATTCACGGGCCCTTCTCTTCCTCCCAGAGTTGCGCGCCGGCATTGGGACGGGCCCATTTACTTGCCGCCGGTTGCGCAGGGCGACGTCTATCAAATTGCGCGCCAGAAGCCATGGGGCATTGGGATCATCGATGGATTGTTCGAACGTGTTCCTGCAGTCTGGCACAAGGAGATCCTCTGGGCACTGTCCCAAGGGATTCACGTGTACGGAAGCGCCAGCATGGGAGCGCTTCGGTCCGCCGAGCTCGCCGAATTTGGCATGGTTGGGGTGGGGGTAATTTTTGAAGACTACGCCAGTGCCGCGATTGAGGATGATGATGAGGTGATGCGAGCCCACCACGGGGCAGCGAGGAACTATGAGACTAGCTCTGAGGCAATGATCAACTTTCGTTGCACGCTGGCAAGAGGGATTCAGGAGCGAATCATCTGTGCGAAGACGGCGGAGGATCTTGCGCGGCTTGGCAAAGCCCTGTTCTACCCGCACCGGAACTACAAACGAATCGTAGAGGAAGGGCTTCGGTGCGAGTTACCTATTCAAGAGTTGCAGCGGTTCCGCGAGTGGCTTCCCAAGCGTCGAATTGACCAACAGCGGCTCGACGCAATCGCCATGCTCACTCTAATGCGGAAGGAGTTCCGTGTTCATCCCCAGCCCAAACGCGTGAATTTTTCGCTTGCACACACGAAGTACTGGGATCATTTGCAGCGCGGATCGCGAAGGCGACGAGTGTAAACGGCCGCGCGGACTTGGCAGCCCGTGCGAGGAGCGGCCGCTGTTGTTTTCGCGCTCGGCCTGTACTACAGTGGCAACACTCGAAGGGCCCCCTGTTACGAAAGGAGAAACACGATGGCAACCAAGAAGGGCCAGACCAAGAAGAAGGCGGCGATCCGTAAGCCGACAAAAATCAAGCCTATTCCTTTGAGCACGCGCAAGATGTGCTGAGGTCGATTACCGGATGACTTAGTGGTCTCTCACGACCTCCGACTGACATATTTGTTTCGATTCAGATCCTGTTCACATTAAGAAGGTGGTTTCCTGTCTGCCCCTTAGTCTCGCTAAGCGCGGCTTCGGTATTTCTCCGGGAGATTCGCCTCGCCTAATTCGGACAACTGGAAGCCCACGCAGCACCTCGAAAATTTGGTGGGCCTGGGGAGAGTCGAACTCCCGACACGCGGTTTAGGAAACCGCTGCTCTATCCATCTGAGCTACAGGCCCCCCGGACAAATTATTTCACGGTGTGGCTGGGGCGCAAAGCTTCTCGTCGGCAAGGGCCAAGAGTTTGCAATAGGCCCCGCGCTGAAGAGGAAGAGCAGGCTGAGCAGGAATGGGGTAGCATAATGAGTTAGCAGGAGCGCCGTCAGGGCATCCGTGCGACGGCAGCAGCCTCGCGCGGGAACCCAAGAGGGATTTTGGGCACAGTTCAGGAAACGATGACAGCAAGGAAGCAAATTCGGAGAAAACTACTGGCGGCGCATCGCAAGCTGCGCGAGGTAAGGTTTCTTGTGAAAGGCCTCGCGTCCACGCGGCATCCCTTGCTTGCGCACATCATTCCGATCCGGCGCTGCAATCTTTCCTGCACGTATTGCAACGAATTCGACGATTTCTCCAAGCCCGTGCCGACGGAGGAGATGCTCCGGCGGGTTGACCGGCTGGGCGCAATGGGGACTTCGATCATCACCATCAGCGGCGGGGAGCCGCTGCTGCATCCTGAACTCGACGAGATTATCACGCGCATCCGCCAGCGCGGGATGACGGCGGGAATGATCACCAACGGTTATTTACTGGTGGCGGAGCGCATCGAGCGACTGAACCGCGCGGGACTTGAGTACCTGCAGATCAGCATCGACAACGTGCAACCGGATGAAGTCTCGAAAAAAAGCCTGAAGGTGCTGGACCAGAAACTCGCTCTGCTGGCGCAACTCGCGGAATTCCATGTGAATATTAATTCCGTGCTGGGCAGCGGGATCCACCATCCCGAGGACGCGCTCACGGTGGCCCGCCGAGCGATCGAACTGGGATTTACATCGACGGTCGGAATCCTTCATGACGGATCGGGACAGCTTCAGCCGCTCAATGATCACGAGCGAGATATTTTTGAAGAGATCATGACACTTGGCAAACGATCTTTCTCGCGCGTGAATTTTTTCCAACACAATATCGCGGCGGGACGCGAGAACCATTGGCGCTGCCGCGCGGGCTCGCGCTATCTCTACATCTGCGAGGATGGACTGGTGCACTACTGTTCGCAGCAGCGCGGATATCCGGGGGTGCCCCTGGAACAATATACGGACGAGCAGCGGCGGCGCGAATTTTACACAGTAAAGAGTTGCGCCCCGCGGTGCACGGTCTCCTGCGTGCATCAAGTGGCAACGATGGATTTCTGGCGGGCTCCGCAAACCATCGAGCCAGGAGCAATGAGCGCCAACGAGCCCCTGGTGCAGCTCAGCGGTTCCCAGCGGCGCGATTAGAACCTGAAATTTCCCACTGCAGACGCCTCGCAATCGAAATCGCAGCAGGTTAGGGGTGAATGTACGCGTCTCCGTAACGTCCCTATTTCGTGACCGAAATGCTGATCGTGCAAGTTGCTGGGGGTGTGCGTCCCGCAAGATCCATGCGCCGGTGTTTTGGGGGCACAAGCCCGCTATGCTGACAATTCCGTAACTCTCAGGCATCGCGCAAGTTATGTCTTGCAATGGCGAGTGGCTTGGAGTAGAACGCTCCCATTGGATTCCAGGTTGTGGTGGAGGGGGCTCCGGCGTCTGCGGAACATCAGCATTGTCGCCGAGCGGTATGAAGTTTCAAAAAATTCCGGGAGGGTCATAGCGATGCGGACGCGAGCGTGGGTGTGTCTGATTGCAACAATCCTTGGAGTTCTGCTCCTAGGAGCTGTGGCGAGGGCGCAGGTGAACACCGTGAACCTTTCAGGCACGGTGGTGGATCCGCAAAATCTTGCGGTGGTAGGCGCCAAGGTGACGGTGAAGCTCCTGGCCACCGGAGCTGAACGCACCGCCACAACTGACGGCGATGGACATTACGAGATCGTCGGACTGACTCCGGGAACCTACTCGGTCAAAGTAGAAGCCAAGAACTTTGCCGTGTTCAACAATCCAGAACTCGTTCTGACGCTGGGCGCGACGGCGGACTATAACCCGCGACTTTCTTTGCAGGGAGGACAACAGACCGTAGAAGTTTCGGGCACGCCAGAAGTCGTGGACACAACCAAGTCGGCGACCTCTGACACGGTGACGCAATTGCAGATCAACGAACTGCCCATCAACGGGCGAAGCTATATCAATTTCACGCTCATCAATTCGCAAGCGGCACGCGACGACGCTCCTTCGATTGGCGCGGCCCCCACAAGCGGATTGAATTTTGGCGGGCAGCGGGCGCGCTCCAATGACGTAACCGTGGACGGCGCGGACGCAGTGGACAACTCGGTGAACGGAATCCGCTCAACGGTATCGCAGGAAGCGGTGCAGGAATTTCAGCTGATCCTGAGCAATTACATGCCGGAATATGGAAAAGCGACGGGCGGAGTGATCAACATCGTCACAAAGTCAGGCTCGAACGAGACGCACGGAGATCTTTTCGGATTCTTGCGGCAGAAAAGTTTTCAGGCACAAGATCCGTTTTCCTTGAATGTGAATCCTGTTACCGGGGCCGTGACGCCAGTAAAACAGGCTTTCACCCGCGTCGAGGCGGGAGCGACAATTGGCGGCCCGATTCAAAAAGACAAGACTTTTTATTTTTTCAGTTATGAACTCACGCGGCGGCAGGAAACCGGATTCAACGATATCGGGACGGGGAACTTTGGTCTCGCGCCCTTTGCAATCCCTTGTACGGGCTTTCCAGCGCTGCTGATGACACCTCAACAGGGCGCTTTCTACGGCCCCACCATAAGTTTTCTGACTGGCAATGGGGCCAATTGCGCCTCAGCGCCGGCCCAGCCGGTCATCCAAGCCGCGTTGGTAACGGGAGGGGCGTCTGCGACAGCGTTGTTTGGTAATGCGCCCGGAGGGCCCAAGACGTTTCCTCTCCCAATCGATTGCGATCCGAGGATTCCAGGAAATTGCGGGTTGGCGAACATCGTTCCGCTGCCCGGTTCATTTGTTCCTCTGACGAGCCTGATTGGCAACTACCCCATCAAAGAAGGCACGAGCCAGTATTCGATGCGTCTTGACCACGTGTGGAATCCGCACAACACCACGTTTGTCCGCGGCAGCGTTTCGCCTTCTCTGGTGACGGGCGTGCAGGTAACGGCGCAGAACCAGGCGTTCGGGCAGAATGCCGGCTCGCGGACATCACTCAACCAGTTTCGCGACTTGGCCATCGTGGCGCAACACGATACGACAATTTCCGACACACTCTTCAATGAGGCTCGGTTCCAGTTTGCTCGCCGAGGGTTGCATTATGGCTTTTCCCAGTTACCGGGCGGAAGCGCTGTGGCCGTGAACATTCCGGGTTTTGCCTTCTTCGGGCGCGAGCCGTTCTCTACGGTGGATCGCATTGAGCGGCGCGACGAGTTCACCGACAACGTAACCGTAGTTCGAGGACATCACACCATTAAATTCGGCGGAGATTTCAATCTCATCCAGATTCGCTCGAACAAGCCGCAAGTATTCGAACTTGACTTCGGCGGACGGTTCGACTTTGGCGCACTCCCGGGGAGTCTCTTCGGCTTCCCACCGCAAGCGGGTCCTTTCAATCCTGTCCAGGCCTATGGGCTCGGCTTTCCCGGCGACTTTATTCAGGGAGTGGGAGCGGCGAGCGCGCCTTTCAACAATCCCACGCTGGGAGTCTTCTTGCAGGATAGCTGGCGACTGAATTCGAGGCTGACGCTGAATTACGGCGTGCGCTATGACATCGAATGGACGCCGACGTTTCAGCCCGCGACGGTAATCAATCAGGCCGCGGAACAGGCCCTGGGAATGGTCGAGGGAATTCCCGTGGATCCGAACAACATTGCACCAAGATTCGGCTTCGCGTGGGATCCGACGGGAAGCGGCAAGACGGTCATCCGCGGAAATTATGGAATTTTTTACGATCACCCGCTGCTGGCAGTCGCATTCGATTCGACCACAGCCGATGGCGCCCGCTCCGTGCAGCTGCAAGAATTGATCGGCAATCCATCCAGGCAATCCATCGCCACAAGCCTTCCCGCTTTGAACGCGTCCTCCATTTTTCAAGGCGTGCTAAATACCACCGGATTGCCGGGCGTGACGTTTGACAATAATCAGCAGCGATTCGATCCATTCAATAGCCCGTTCCTCACGAATCAGAATTTTCTCACCGCAGGGTTTCCGTTGGGCTTACTCCCATTCACGTTTCCGGTAAATCGAAATTTCGTGTATGCCTATGCGCAGCAGGCCGGCCTAGGAATAGAACGCGAATTGGGAAGCGACTGGAAGATCGGAGTGGAGTACAACTGGACCAAAGGCACGCACCTGAACCGGCCGCGCAATCCAAACGTGCCCGATCCGACGATGATCATGCTCAATTTCCGCAACGCGCTTGCGGGAGGGCAGACCATCATCTCGCCCTCCATAATAATCGTGGGGAATACTTCGACACCAGGGAATATGACGACGTGCGGCGTAAACGTCCTAGTTCCAGGAGTGATCGGGGTGCTCGCCGGCTGCCCACCGTCTCTGCTTGCGCAGGTACCGAATCTCAATGGCCAGATTGTGGCGACGACGCCGGTGTTCAATTTCTTCCGGCCGTCGGGTCCGAATCCGTCGTTTGGATTCGCACAACTCGAAGGATTGATCGGTGCGTTCCACCCGTGCTTCGCTCCGGGCTCCTGCATTCCCGCAGGGCCGGGAGTGCCGATTCCATTCGCCAGCGTAGATTCGCAGGAATCATCCGGCAGCTCGAATTACAATGCATTGACGCTGACAATCTCCAAGCGCTTCTCGCGGCACATCGAGTTTCTTTCCAACTGGACATGGTCGCACGCGATTGACGATTCCACCGACCTGCAATCGCTGCTTGAGCCGCAGGATTCGCGGTTTCCCGGGCGGGATCGCTCCAACTCCACGTTCGACCAGCGAAATCGCTGGGTGACGAGTGCGGTTTTCGAAAGCCCGTACAAACAGAGTGATTCGGGTTTCTTGCATAAGTTTCTGGCGAACTTTACCGTTTCACCGATTCTCGAACTTTCCTCAGGGCGGCCATTTAACATTCTGGTCGGTTCAGACGTGAACCAGGACTTCCAAAGCAACACCGACCGGCCATCCGTCGTTCCCGTCGGGACACCAGGCTCGGTGCAGTCTCCGTTCATCAAGAATGTCGCGTTTTTCCCGGCGACGAAGTGCGACACGATCATTCCTCCGCTAACAGTGGGCGGCGTCACGACGCCGATTTCTCCGCCGTTCGGCTGTACCGGCAATCTCGGCCGGAATGCATTCACTTCGCCGGGATTTTTCGATCTGGACATGCGGATTTCGCGGCGAGTGCCAATCACGGAACGGTTCAGCCTGGAAGTCATCGCCGACGCGTTCAACCTGCTCAACCGGTTCAATGCCGCGGATGTGAGCCCACTCTGCGACCCGACTGGATCTGGTGCGTGCAATGCCGGCCAGCCGACAGCGGACCTGGGAATGAGGCAATTCCAGTTTGGGCTCAAAGTGAATTTCTAGCGATTGATTGCGTTTGTCATTCGGAGGCCCTCCCATTGCTGACGGGGGGGCCTTTTTATGTTCAGCGGAAACTTCTTCTTTCTCCTGCCGGTTCGCGTTAGAGTGAATTTGAGTCGAAGGGCGAGCGCAAGGAACCTCCACAGATGAATGGCATTTTGCTCACATATCTATTTCTGTTTCTGATGGCCGCAATCATCGTGATCCTGCTGCTGCGCCGGCGAGGACCATCGGAGCAGGATTTCGGAACGCTGCGAAGTGAAATGCAAGCCCTGCTACAGGCACAAGCACAAGCATTCACACAGCAAGTCGGACAGATCAATCAGGCAGTGACGTCACAACTGGGGCAGGTCAATACGGCACTGCGAACGGGGCTGGCGGATTCGGGGCTACTGGTTTCGAAGACGCAGGAAATCGTTTCAAGAGAGCTGAAAAGCTCGCAGGAAGTGATGACCAGGCTGGCGCAGCAGATCGGCGAGGTGCAGCAATCGGGCAAATATTTTGCGGAGGCGGCGCAGACGCTGCAAAACGTCCTGGGCGGCGCCAAGACGCGCGGGGCGCTGGGCGAAATTGCGCTGGACGTGCTCTTGGCGGACGCTCTGCCGCAGGGCGCGTACGAGATGCAATACCGCTTTTCTAACGGCAGCATCGTGGATGCTGTGGTGCGCAGCGGCGAACGATTGCTTCCGGTGGATTCCAAATTTCCGCTCGAATCCTACCGCCGGATGCTCGAAACGGGAGAGGATTCGAGAAAGGAATTCGCACAGGCCGTGCGGCGTCACGCGGATTCCATCGCGGAGAAATATATCCTTCCCGATGAGCACACGCTCGACGTCGCGCTGATGTTCGTGCCATCGGAAGGCGTCTATTACGAGCTGCTGATGACCGAGGATTCCCGATATGGCCGCCTCGACGAATATTGCCGCATGAAGCGCGTCCTGCCAGTCTCACCGAACACCTGCTATGCATATCTTTCCGTTATCGCCATGGGCCTGCGCGGAATGAAAATCGAAGAGAATGCGCGGCGCTTGCACGCGGAGCTTTCCGGGCTTGAGAAACAATTCGATTTATTCGCGGAAGTGTACGAAAAACTGGGAACGCACCTGCGTCACGCGCAGCTGAGTTACGAAGAGGCGGACCGCAAACTCGAGAGAGCACGCGGCTCGCTCGAACAGATGGCCCAGGGCGCGCTGCAAGAAGGCGACCCGGCGCCTCCGCTATTGGAAGTTCCACGCCAAAAGTAATGTTCCACGACAGTGTAGCAGGTGATCAGGACGCGCCAGAAAGCGCGGCTCGGGCTGCGTCGAGCAAAATTTGCAAATGATCTTCCACAGCGCGAGGCTGGCTCACGCGTGAAATCTGCCAATGGCGCAGCGATTTCAGCACGCCACGGGCATCTGATTTGGGCGGATTCAAACGCTCGATAAGCGCGGCGATTTTTTGCGCGCTGGGGGGCGAGGCCTGCGTCGCCGCGGCGCGAAGAAATTCTACGGCGGATTGAATTCCGGGGGACGGCGCTTTGAGCGGTGAGAGCCGCGCGCTGACAGAAAAATCGCCCGCGGCGATCGCGCGAACTTCAATCTCTGCGGAATTATCCACGCCGCCCGAGGTAGCAACAAACTGTGTATCGCCGTGACGGAAACGCAGAATCTCCGGGGACTGATTGACCACTTCGAGACTCTGCGGGCGGTCATTGCCGCGTAGACGAACGATGAGCCGCGTTTTCTGCTTGGGGCGTAGAGGCCCATCGGTCAGAGCAAACTCAATCGAAACCAGCGTGGTCATGACCGTGGCTTCGCTACCCCCGGTCGAAATTGCGACCGTGGCCGAACCCGGCGGCGTATCAGGCCCTGCGGCAACTTCCAAACATACGGGGGACGCAGCCAGAACGAGCGTCGGACGGTTATTGAGCGAAACGCGGTCATATTCGGCTTCGCCACGAAAGCCTGCACCATTGATTTCGAATCGGTCATGAAGTGAAATGATTTCCGGCACGCGATCAATGAGCATCTTCGATTCCGCGATGGCCGGCAGGATCGCCGCAGCATATTCCAACTTTTGACAAGAAATGCTTGCGCCGGTTTGTGGCTCGCAGGGAATTTCGGCGAGCAATGCACCATCTGCGGGTGGAAGCGTGAGGGTGACTCTCCCGGAGCGATCGGTAACCTTGCGCTGGCGGGTGATGTCCGTCAGTTCCCCACTGGTGCGCGCGGAAGATATAATTTCAATTGCGATAGCGGTGCCCGGCAAGAGCTCACCGTCCGGAGAGAGTACCGCGAGAGTCACGGGCTGCCCCGCAACTGCACGCGCAGGAAGGACAATCGTGGCAGCGGGCTTGCGCGTCTCCTGTGGTGCGGCCAAAGCAGATGCAGAGACAATCAGAAAAAGGATCGCGCTGGCGAACCGCAAATTCACAGGCGCGATTCTAACCTGTGCGCTGCTGCTCGCGCTAATCCCTTGGGTGATGTCCGAACTTAGGATTGGCGAATCGAATTGGCCAATTCAACGCACCAGGGACGCGGCCCGTCACCGCGGGGTTATGCGCCTTGCGATCGCTTCTTGGTGCGTTCGAATATCTTCGCTTCGAGGAAAATGCGAAAAAGCTCGGCGTCAAGCTCATCATGCTCAACGCCGGACTTGAGTATGGCCAGGGCTTGCTCGAGCGGGACAGCTTTTTTGTACGGGCGGTCAGCGGCAGTGAGCGCATCGTAGATGTCGCAAATCGTCATCATTTTCGCAGGGAAAGGAATCTGATCTCCTCTCAGCTTGTACGGGTATCCCGAGCCATCGAGTTTTTCGTGATGCGCCCGCGCGATATCGGGAATTTCCCTCAGGTCCTTCGTCCAGGGAATTTGCATCAGGAAATTAAAAGTATGGACTACGTGCGATTCGATCTCCTTGCGCTCTGAGGCGTCCAGGCTGCCCTTGCGAATGGAAAGCAGCCGGACTTCATCCGGCTGGAGATAGGGCTGCAAATTGCCGCCAGCATCGGGAAACTTTCTTTCCGTCATATCGAGAAGGCGCTCAAAATTTCCGCCTTCTAGAACCGTCGGCTCGTTCACTTGCAGTATGAATTGCAGGAGCTCATCGATGTCGCGACTCGAGTTACGCTGTTCCTGGTCAGAGCGACGGATGCGTTCTAGCGCTTCCTCGCGAGGATTCTCGAGCAGCTCATGAAGCTCTTGCCGGGCAGTCCGCGCTTCGAGCTCCTTGCCGATATATTCAAACCGTTCGCGAACCAGCTCCAGCTGGAGAGGGTAGAGCTTTTTCGCCTTTACCAACACTTCCTCGCGCACGCCGACCTTGCCGAAATCATGTAGCACGGCGGCATAGCGGATCTGCTTCATTTGCTGCGGCGAAAAGTGCGTTCGCGCATAGGGCCCGGCGGAGGCGCGGTCCACGGCTTCAGCGAGTCCCGTGGTCAGCGTCGCGACGCGGAAGGAATGTCCGGACGTGGTGGGGTCGCGCTGTTCGATGGCCGTCACGGAAGCGCGCACAAAACCTTCGAAAAGCTTCTCGATATCGTCATAGAGCTTTTTGTTCTCGTATGCAATGGCGGCCTGCGAGGCGAGCGACATGCCCAGCCGCTCGGCGCGTTCGGGAAAAGACCGCACCTCGCGTTCCACGTCCGTGTGCGTTTTGAGTCGGGCCGTAGGATCGCGCTTGCAGTTGATCAGTTGGATGATGCCCAGAACCTCTCCGCGAGCGTTTTTCATTGGCAGCGTGAGCAGCGAGCGCGTGCGATACCCCGTTTCGCGATCATAGCTGTCGTTGAATTGATAGGGTCGGTCCTCCGGAATGGAGTAAGCGTCGGCCAGATTGAGCGCCTTTCCGTGAAGCGCCACGTAGCCTGCCATCGAAGTCTCCGTCACAGGAAGCACAAACTCCGAAAACGGAAACTGCCGGCTGTCATTTTGCGTGAGTTTGAAACGCAGTTTTTTTACGCCCTCCTCGGATTCCTCGATCACATAGAGCGAGCCGGCATCCGCTCCGGTGATGTCGCGCGCCTTCTGGAGAATGAGAGACAGAAGCCCAGAAATTTCCTGCTGAGCGGAGAGAGAAATGCCTATGCGGTTAAGCTCCTCCAAGTCCCATTCGCTGCGTTGAAGTTCTTCCCGAAGCTCGCGCTCGCGCGCAGCCAGCTCGATGTTTTCAAAGGCAGCCGCGATGGTTTGCTCGACCAAAGGCCGCGGCGCGTGGCGAGGCAGCCAAGCATAAACAGGGAACGCGCCGTTGCCACCTTGCGCGGCGCGCCGAGCAGGCGCTTTTTCTGCGACGCCGATCCAGCGCACGCGCTGTTCGCTCGCCAACAAGGCGGGCGGTGTATTTGTTCCATCGTGGGCGATATCCGCCAGCCACACCACGGAGATACCGTTTGCAAGCAGGTTTTGGGACGATTCGGAATTACGAGTTCTCTTTTTCTTCCCGAGAGTCTTGCCGCGCAGCCGGGGGATGGCGTGACAATTGTAACGGCCGCGGAGCATTGCGACCATTTTTGCGACGGGGGAGCCCTCGTAAAACCAGATTTGCTTTGCAGGTTCCATGTAGGGCCACCGGCTTGGAAGAGTTGAGTATAGCCCAATCCGAGAGCTTACAACAGAAGACCGAGAGAAACGGCGATGAAGCCACGAAGGGATTCAGGCGTGCCATGACAGCAAGAATCCATCTGGTCCGAACTCGCCTGAAAGAGATTCTGTTAGTTTCTTACGAAATGAATCTCACGAAAAACTGAGCCCGTCGGTGGCGCGTGACTCCTTGAATTGCAGCAGGGGCTTTGTTAGCCTAACGCAGGCGTGCCGAGAATCCCTGACAATTCCGCTGCCGCTGTTTTTCTCTTTCAGGCCTGCCACTCATGAGCGACGGATTCCGCGAAAAAGCCTTTGGAGTTTTCAAGAACTGGTGGGCGCACCGCGCGTCGTTTCTGCTCAGCCTGGCCATTACTGGGATGGCGCTGACGATCTACGGCTTCACATTCATTGGCGAGCAGCCCACGCCGCTCTTCGATTTTATCGCGCGCTACGAGTTGGATTCCCTCGATACGCGCTTCCGGCTGCGCGGCCGCACAAAACCGGACCCGCGCATTATTATCGTGGATATCGACCAGCGCTCGCAGGAAGTGCTTGGCAAGTGGCCCTTCGACCGCAAGCATTTTGCGGAGATGCTTGATCATCTCCGTGAAGATGGGGCTCGCGTTGCCGCGTTCGATATCACGTTCAGCAAGCCGGACAAAATGGCTGAGCCGCTCGATACGCTGCTTTCCCAGCTCGATGCTCTAAAGAAGGCCGGCAAACCTCTCGATCCGGACATTTTGAAGCTCATTAAGGATGATGAGCATTCATACAATTATGACGACCAGCTTGCAGATAGCATTCGGAAGTTCGGAAAAGTAGTTCTGGGAAACTATTTTCTCTACACGGCGTCGGATTTGCAGGGCGTCGCAAAGGCATCACTCGATCGCTACGCGCAACTCTTGCAGTTTTATCCATTCCCGCAAGTTCGCGCCATCAATCCTCAGACTGGTCCGGCTGATTACGTCACAATGATTCAGCACTACACCGATCTCCGGCTGTTGCCGCGCGGCGCCGAGGCTAACAATGAAACGCTCACGGCTGCGCTGCCCTCGGAAAAGGCCGCGTGCGGGTTTTTCAACGTCGTGCCGGACGCCGACGGCGTCATCCGCAAGGCCTTGATGGCCATTCCTTTCGGGACCGATCCTGATACCGCCAATTGGGACATCTATGCTTCGGTGGACGTGCAGGCGCTGCGGCTTTACTTGAGTCTTCCGAATGAAAAAACGATTCTGAATTTCGGGCCCGCCGGAATCGTGAGCATAGAATTCGGGCCCGACCGCATCGTGCGCCCCGATCCCGTTGGCCGCCTGATGATTAATTATCAGGGCGGCGCGAGGACATATCCCTATGTTTCGATCGCCGACGTGGTGACCAAGAATTTCAAGCCAGGAACCTTCAAAGACAAGCTTGTACTTGTCGGCGCTTCAGCCACCGGCATTGGCGACCTCCGCGCTACTCCCTTCGGCGGACTCGATTATCCGGGAGTGGAAATCCACGCCAATGTGATTGACAACGTCTTGAATCAAAACTATTTGGTGCGCGGTGGAAAACAGGTGTTGACCGACATCCTGATGATCTTGTTGTTTGGAATTCCGTTGGGAATCTGGCTGGCGCTCACGCAGCCACGCTGGATGTCTGCGGGGTTTTTGCTCTTGATTCCCTTTGGGATATTTGTGTATGTGATGTTTCTGCACGGGTGGTGGCTGAATTTCATTGTCCCGTCACTTTTCACACTCGTGCCGAATGTCAGCTCGGTCTCCATTTACCGCGTGCTCGTGGAAGAACGCGAGAAGCGGCGCGTGCGCGGCGCATTCGGCCAATACGTCAGCCCCGAGGTCATCCGCCGGCTGCTGACCAATCCGAAAATGGTCGAGCCGCGCAAGACTCCCATCACTATCATGTTTTCCGATATCCGCGGATTCACGACCATTTCGGAAGGTCTAGACGCTCAAGAGTTGGCACAACTACTGAATGCGTATCTCACGGAGATGACCCGGATTGTCTTCAATACGCGCGGCACGCTTGACAAGTACATCGGCGACGCGGTGATGGCCATCTGGGGCGCTCCCTTCGAAGAGCCGGGACATCCCGATCGCGCTGCCGAGGCCGCGCTCAAGATGATGGCGCGGCTCGGTGAAATGCGCGAAAAATGGGAAGCGGAGAAAATGCCGAGGATAGACATCGGCATTGGACTCAACACGGGCACCGCCTCGGTTGGCAATATGGGTTCGGCATTACGCTACGGCTATACCGCAATGGGCGATTCGGTGAATCTGGCTTCGCGGCTGGAGGGCCTTAACAAGGAATACACCACGCACATCATACTTTCCGAATCTACTTACGTGGGAATGGCGGACACAAGTTATCTCGTGCGCGAGTTGGATCTCATCCGCGTCAAGGGCAAGCTCCTGCCGGTTACCATTTATGAGCTTATGGGCAGGAAAGAATCGGCCGGGGAGCTCCTCGAACTGGCGGAAATGTTCACTGAGGCCCATGAAGCTTACAAGCGGCGCGACTGGAGCGAAACACTTCGCGTGCTCTCCAAAGTGCTCGACCGCTGGCCCAAGGACGGTCCCACCCGTGTCTTTTACGCGCGCGCCGAGGAGTACATCACCGAAGAGCCGCCGGCAGATTGGGATGGCGTTTACGTGATGAAGCACAAGTAGTTCAGTTGTCCAGGCGGATGACCATTCCGCTCAGTTGATCGCTCTCCAAAATTTCTTGCGCCAGTTGCTGCGCCGCAGTCAGACTTGCGACGTGGCCGACGCGCACGCGAAAGAGCATCCCGTTTGCGGTATTCACCGAATCCACCGTTACCGGGTCATAGCGTGCGGCCAGCCGATCGCGCAGCCGCTGGGCATTCTCCTCGAGCTGAAACGCTCCAACTTGGACTGTGAAAAATCCCTCCTGGACCGTTTCCGGAGACTCCGAAACATTCGACCCGGACACAATTTCGATTCGCACGGGGGCCGTTCCGGTTCCTACCATCTCGATGGCCTGCGCCGCCGAAAGCGAGAGATCAATCACGCGATTGGCAACGAATGGGCCGCGGTCGTTGATCCGTACCTCAACTTGTTTGCTGTTGTTCAAATTGGTCACGCGCACCACGGTATTGAACGGCAGCGTGCGGTGCGCTGCGGTGTATGCGTACATGTCGTAGATTTCACCGTTGGAAGTTCGATGCCCATTGAATTGCGGCCCATACCACGATGCCACACCCTCTTCGCCCCAGCCTTCTCCAACCGTAGGCGGCAAGATCGAGGGGCTGGACGAAGTTGTGCCGGGCACCGCAACAGGCCGCGCAGCCACAGCCGGATGATGCGCGCACCCCGCGAGTGCCGCCACCGCCGCGAAAAGGAGGCTTAGATGAAACCATCGCTTTCGCTTCCCTGTGCCCGTGCTGCGTGTAAAATTGTTTGCCCTCACGTCGGTTCGGGCCATTTGCTCGATCACTTGGTCTGCCTCATTTTTCAAGTATTATAGGGTGTTCATGCGTCGCCGCAAGGAAACCCGTTGAAGCTGCCGCCAAAATGGCGATGGAAACTCGATCGCATGCGCGAGCGCTGGAGCTCCTCCTCGGAGGAACCGCAGGAAAAAATGGCGCGGCCGCGACTGTGCCCATCGTGCGGCACTCTGGTCGGCTCAAGCGCCAACCGCTGCCATCAATGTGGCGCGAGCATGACGTATTCTCTGGCCGCTGCAAGCAAGTCCCTCAGCCGATTACTCCCCGCCACATCGCCAGCAACCTACGCAATCCTCAGCTTGAGCTGCCTTCTTTATGGCGTGAGCCTCCTACTGACGCTGAAGCGCGGGGGAGGATTCAATGCCTCAGGCGGCATATTTTCCTCATTGATGAATTTCGGGGGAATCGAAGGACAGGTTCTCGCGCGCCTGGGGGCCTCGGCGCCCATGCCATATGATTTTTTTGAGCCTTGGCGGTTGGTCACGGCCGTGTTTCTGCACGGTAGTCTGCTGCACATTGGGTTCAACATGTGGGTGCTGATGGACATCGGGCCGCTGATCGAAGAGCTATACGGTTCGGCGCGATATCTATTTCTGTATGTCCTCACCGGAGTAGCGGGATACCTGCTCTCCAGCTTTCTCGGCCATTTCAGCGTTGGTGGCTCGGGTGCGCTTCTGGGTCTAATCGGCGCGCTGCTGGCAGTTACCTCACGGCGCGGCGGAGCCGCCCTGCAAATGTTGCGCAGCAACCTCATTCGCTGGTTGATTTACATTGCGATCATGGGATTCATGTTTTCGGGAATTGATAACGCCGCGCACCTGGGCGGCTGTATCGCCGGATTTCTTTTTGGCCGTGTCGCTTCTGCTCAACTCCCCGCCACACCGGGTGAGCAAAAATTCGCGCAAGTGCTCGGATGGGGAGCGGCTTCAATCATCGTCATCAGCCTCGGCTTTATGCTCGTCCAGTATTTCCACACGGCGTGAGCCGAAATTCCTTACCGGAAAAATGCAACTAGGATTCAGCGTGGAGACGCTGTGCGATGACCATGCTGTAGTGCACGCCGGAGAGAATGACGCACGCGGCAACGACGTAACCGCAAACCATGCGCACCATCGCGAGCGACTCGTTTCCCGTCACCGCTAGCAAAAGCACTAGCACAACGAGCAGAATCTCAAAAAACGTAGCGGCCTTCCCGAAAATGCTTGGAGGAAATGGCCGGTAACCAACCGCGAGCAGAATCGCGGCGCAGCCCACGAGGAGAAGAACATCGCGGCTCAAGACCAGGATCGTGAGCCACCACGCAATTTTCCGCTTGAGAGCCAGCACCACGAACGACGAAGAGAGCAGCAGCTTATCTGCGATAGGGTCCAGATATGCGCCCAGTGGCGTTTTCTGGTTGAGCTTGCGCGCGAGGAGTCCGTCAAGGCCGTCGGTGCAGCTCGCCAAAATGAGAATCACCAGCCCCCAGCCATAGTGGCCATATTTGAGAGCGATCAGAAAGATAGGAAGAAACCCGAGCCTGAGAAACGTCAGCTCGTTCGGAACGGTGAAGATTCGCGATTGGGAAAGTTTCTTTGGCAGCATGATGCAATTTCCGCAATTTCCTCACGCAAATGTCGAAAGATAGTCTTCCAGCGATCGCCCCACTTTGTTCTCAAACGTTTCCGCTAGCGAAGGCACCGAGCCGCGACGCTCGTCGAGCGCAATCCTCTCGATGCGCGTCATCGGGAAAAAGAGCGTGGGCAATCCGATGGGATCGCCCTCCGGATTCAGCACCTGGCGGATGAAATCATCGAATGCACCCAAGTCAATCCCCCGAACGGTCGCACCGCCGGCGCTCAATTCCAGCAGTTCGCCCCAAATTTTCTCTTTGGGAGTGTGCAAGTTCACCACAACGATTGAGTGGAGCCGCATCGAGTCTCCTGCAAGGCGTCTTTGGTGATGGTATCGTAAACCGCTGAACCGAGCCATTCCGCGCCCGAGAAAAGTTCTACAGGGCGAATGTCTTGAGCTCAGACGAGCGCAGCAGCGTAGCTTCCGTGGCGCGTTCGACGGCCTCAGGTGTCACTCCCGGAGCGACCTCTCGAAGAATCATTCCGTCCGCGGCCACTTCGATCACTGCGAGCTCGGTAATGATCAGATCCACTACCCCTAGGCCGGTGAGCGGCAGCGTGCACTTCTTCAAGATTTTTGACTGCCCTTCCTTTGTGGTGTGCTCCATGGCAATGATGACGCGCCGCGCCCCCGCAACAAGGTCCATCGCCCCACCCATGCCCTTCAGCATTTTCCCGGGTATCGCCCAGTTCGCGAGATTGCCCTTTTCATCCACTTGCAGCGCGCCCAGAAACGTCACATCGATGCGTCCACCGCGAACCATGGCAAACGAATCGGCGCTCGAAAAATAGCAGCTGCCTGGAATCTCCGTGATCGTCTCCTTGCCCGCGTTGATCAGGTCGGGGTTTTCCTCGCCTTCGTATGGATAAGGACCCACGCCTAGCATCCCGTTCTCCGACTGCAAGACGACCTCCATCCCCATCGGAAGATAATTGGGGATGAGCGTGGGCACGCCGATTCCCAGGTTTACGTAATCTCCGTCGCGAAGTTCCTGCGCTGCTCGCCGCGCGATTAATTTCCGTTTGTCGTTTTCCGCGCCACTCATCGCTTTCTCCGCGTCTCTAATTCTTGGGGCGCACCGTGCGCCGCTCGATTCGTTTCAAGTAGCCTGATCCCTGAAAAATGGCATCTACGAAAATTCCCGGCGTGTGCACCGAATCCGGAGGAATCATTCCCGTTTCCACCAGCTCTTCCACTTCCGCAACGCAGAAGTCCGCCGCTGTGGCCATCACCGCGTTGAAATTCCGCGCCGTTTTGCGGTACACAAGATTTCCCCAGCGGTCTCCCTTCCAGGCTTTGATGAATGCGAAATCACCGCGCAGCGCGGGAACGAGCACGTAGTTTCGTCCATTGAACTCCCGCGTTTCTTTTCCTTCCGCGGCAAGAGTGCCATAACCCGTCGGCGTGTAGAACGCCGGAATGCCGGCGCCGCCAGCGCGGATGCGTTCCGCAAGCGTTCCTTGCGGATTGAGTTCGACTTCAATCTCGCCGCTAAGCGCGAGCCTTTCGAAAGTCTTGTTTTCTCCAACGTAGCTCGCAATCATTTTCTTCACCTGCCTCGTTTGAAGCAGCAAGCCGATTCCGAAATCGTCCACGCCAGCGTTATTTGAGGCCAGCGTCAAATTTTTCGTCCCTCTTCGAACCAGCGCGCCGATCAGGTTTTCCGGAATGCCGCAAAGCCCGAAACCGCCCAGCAGAATCGTAGCGCCGTCGGGAATTCTCTCGACGGCAGCGTCCGCGTTGGCCACCCGTTTATCCATCACGATCTCCTGCGAAATAATTTCGAAGTGAGTCTACTTCAATTGGTGGAGGATTTTGTACAGTTCGTTGGCTCGGGAAAACTCTTCCTCTAGCTCTCGCGAGTTGAGGCAACTTCGCAGATGATCGAGCGCTTGGGAAAGCCGGTCCAGCGCGCGGGAGATATTTTCCGTGTTCGTCAGACAAATGTCGCGCCACACGCCGTACGGACTTCCGGCCAGCCGCAGCGCGTCGCGCAATCCCCGCCCCGCAAGCGAAACGGGCATGCCCGATTCGTCGGTTTCATCCAGTACGACCCCGGCCAGCGCCACCGCCGCAAGTTGCGGCAGGTGTGAAACGATTCCTATGGCCCGGTCATGCGTTTCCGCGTCGCACCACATTGCTTCCGCCCCCAGTCTTCGGACTACAACGATGAATCTCTTCACGCGCGCGTCGGCATCTTCAACTTCACCGATGAGCGCGTAGCGCGCCCCGCGGAAAAGCTCCGCATCGGCGTGCTCGATCCCAGACACTTCCTTGCCCGCCATTGGATGGCCGCCAAGGAATCGCGCCTGCTTATCCTGAAATATTTTCTCCGCCGCTCCGCAGAATACAGTCTTGGTGCTGCATGCATCGGTGATCAGCGCACCCGCAGCGGCGTGCGCCGCGATTTCCGGCAGCGTTTCCATCGCCGCGCCGAGTGGCAAAGCGATGTACACAAGGTCGGCATTCGAGACTGCGGATGAAATATCCGCCGCTGCCTCGTCAATCGCGCCACGTTCTCGCGCAATCGCGAGGACGTCCGGGCGGTCCCATCCGATAGTGTGCGTTTCGGGGAATGCTTGCCGCAACGCGAGCGCGAATGAGCCGCCAATGAGGCCCGTTCCCAAAATCGCAGCGCGTGAAAACGGCGGTGCGGCCATCCTTCAAGCCATGCGCCGGCCGACTGCCGGGGCGATGATGCGCAGTTCGCCCATCAGTTGTGCGAACTGGTCTGGGTACAAAGATTGCGCTCCGTCGGAAAGGGCGTGATCGGGATCGCCGTGGACTTCTATCAGCAAGCCGTCAGCACCCGCAGCCACCGCCGCGCGCGCCATTGGCGAAACTTTGTCGCGCCGGCCGGTCCCATGTGACGGGTCCGCCACAATCGGCAGATGCGAAAGCTTTTGAATCACCGGGATCGCCGCGATGTCGAGTGTATTTCGAGTGTACGTTTCGAACGTCCGTATGCCGCGCTCGCACAGGATGACGTTGTAATTTCCTCCCGACATGATGTACTCGGCGGATAAAAGTAGCTCTTCGATGGTCGCGGAAAGTCCTCGCTTCAGCAGCACCGGCTTGCGCACTTCGCCCAACGCTCGGAGCAGGTGATAGTTCTGCATGTTGCGTGCGCCCACCTGTAACAGGTCCGCGTATTTCAGGAACATTCCCACCTGTGACGCGTCCATCACTTCGCTCACAACGAACAAGCCGTTGCGGTCGGCCGCCTGGCGAAGGAGCTTTAATCCGTCTTCGCCCATGCCCTGAAATGAATAGGGTGAACTGCGCGGTTTGAATGCACCGCCGCGCAGAAGCTTTGCTCCCGCTCGCGCCACGCATTGCGCAATTTCCTCTATCTGTTCCGCCGACTCGACGGCGCACGGCCCGGCCATCACCACCACATCCGTCGCGCCGACGCGCACACCCTTCCCAATTTCCACTACCGTGCCGTCGGGCCGAAACGCGCGGCTCGCCAGTTTGTATGGCTGCGTGATGCGCACCACTTCGCGGACGCCGTCGAGAAGTTCCACGTCGCGCGGGTCGAACTCCGGATGCACGCCCACGGCGCCCAGGATCGTGTGCGATTCCCCGGTCGAGCGGTGCACGTCGAATCCCATGCTCACCAGCCGTTCAATGACGCGCTCGATCCGCGCTTCGCTGGCTCCCTGTTGCATGATTACAACCATGAACCTGTCCCCCGAATAACCTGCGGCATTTTCGTTTCGCTCTAGGAATCTTTCTTCAACTTGCTCACGGCCTCGTCCCGCAACACGCGTTCGATCGTCCGCGCTTCATCGAGAATCCGTTCAAATAGCCGCCGGATGGCCGTATCCGCGAGCGGTCCTTCGTTGGCCTGTTCCGCATTCTCCAGAATTTCGAGTTCGCGTTCGGGTTGATAAATCGGTTGCCCCTCTGCTCGCTTGATCCGCCCGATTTCAATGGCGCATTGAGCTCGCTCGTTCAGCAGCTCCACCATCTTGCGGTCGAGCTCATCGATGCGGCGTCGCCAGTCGTCAATGCTCATGTCTTTCATCGCTGGCCCGTCGATTCCTCGCGGCGGCTGATTCCCTCGCGCGCCGCTCGTTTGAGCGCGCGAATACGATCCGCTACGGCACGCGCGGCGGAGTCAGCGGAATCGGATTTTTCAATTTCCGCAACGAGCGCCGAGCCCACCACAGCCGCGTCCGCGAGACCTCCGAGAGCTGCGACGTGGGCTGGCTGCGAAATTCCAAATCCCGCGGCAATCGGAAGCGTCGTAAATTGCCTCGCTCGGCGCACCAGCGATGGCAATCCGTCAGGCAATGCTTCTTTTGCGCCGGTCACACCCGTGCGCGATATCAGATACAAAAATCCATTCGAGGATTCCGCGATCATTTTCAAGCGCGCGTCCGTGGAAGTCGGCGCGGCAAGAAAAATCGTGTCCAAGCCCCGCGCGTGCATTGCTGTGCGATATTCGCACGCCTCTTCGAGCGTCAGGTCCGTCGCAAGGACGCCGTCCGCTCCCGCATCGGCAGCTGCGGCGGCAGAAGCTTCCAGTCCCATCTGCAGAATGGGATTGAAATAACTGAAGAGCACGATCGGAATTTCGCTTTCTTTCCGAATCCGCGCCGCCAGTCCAAGAACTCCCGCGAGCGTCGTTCCTCCCCGAAGCGACCGTTCGCTGGCCCGCTGAATCACCGGCCCGTCCGCAATCGGATCGCTGAACGGGACGCCCAGTTCAATAACGTCCGCTCCCGCCTCTGCCGCTGCGAGAACAATTTCTTCCGTCGCCTCAAGCGAAGGGTCGCCCGCCGTCACATAGGCAACCAGGCCAAGCTCGCCGCGCCGCGCCAGCGCCGCAAAGCAACGCGCGATGCGCCCTTCGCTCGCGCCCGTCGCACGAAGAGATCCTTGCTCAGACATAACGCGCCAGAATCTCCATATCCTTATCGCCACGGCCGGAGAGATTCAAAATAACGGTTTCCTCGCGTTTCATTTTCGGCGCGCGGCGGATGAGCTCTGCAATCGCGTGGGCCGATTCCAGAGCCGGAATGATTCCTTCCATGCGCGCAAGCGTGCGCGCCGCGTCCACCGCGGCCTCGTCGCTCACCGCCGTGTATTCTGCCCTCCCTTTTTCCGCAAGCCACGCGTGCTCCGGACCCACAGCCGGATAATCAAGTCCCGCGGAGACCGAATGAGTCGTAGAAATCTGCCCGTCCTGCGTTTGCAGGACGTATGTGTAGGTTCCTTGCAGCACGCCCGGTCTCGCGCCCAGAAAACCCTCCGCAGAAGCGAGCCGCGCCGCATGTTCGCTGAGATTCTTTCCGCGCCCCCCGGCTTCCACGCCTACCATCCGCACGCTTGCATCCGCGAGGAACGGATGGAAGAGGCCGATGGAATTCGATCCGCCGCCAATGCAGGCAAAGAGCCAGTCCGGTAGCCGTTTTTCCGCGGCGAGAATTTGTTCGCGAGCTTCCCGGCCGATAACCAAATGAAAATTCCGCACCATCAATGGATAGGGATGCGCGCCGAGAACTGAGCCAAGCAGATAATGCGTGGTGCGAACGTTCGTCACCCAGTCTCGCATGGCTTCGTTGATGGCGTCCTTCAGCGTGCGGCCGCCCGAATCCACGCCCACCACTTGCGCCCCGAGCATTTTCATGCGGTCCACATTGAGCCGCTGGCGCTCCATGTCTTCCGTACCCATGTACACCACGCATTCGAGGCCCAGCCGCGCCGCTACCGTTGCCGTGGCCACTCCATGCTGTCCAGCGCCGGTCTCAGCGATGATTCGCCGCTTGCCCATGCGCGCCGCAAGGAGCCCCTGCCCCAGACAGTTGTTGATTTTGTGCGCTCCAGTGTGCAGCAGGTCTTCGCGCTTCAGGTAAATTCGCGCGCCGCCCAGGTGATCGGTCAACCTCGCGGCAAATTGCAGCGGTGTCGGGCGCCCCGCGAAGTTTTTCAGCAGTGAATCGAGCTCCGTGCGAAACGCCGGATCGGCCCACGCTTCGCCATACGCGCGCTCGAGTTCTTCGAGCGGCGCAACCAGAGTCTCTGGCACGTAGCGCCCGCCGTACCGCCCAAATCTACCTCGCGCGTCGGGCCAGGTCTGAGTCGCTGCGCTCATGCGAATTTCCCTCGGGCTGATTCCATAGCGCTCATTAGCTTGCGGAGTAAATTCCTGTCTTTTTTCCCCGGGCTCGCTTCCACGCCGCTGCACACGTCCACGGCAAACGGCCGCACCTTCAGGATCGCACGCGCGATATTCGCCGGCGTGAGGCCTCCCGCTAGAATCACCGGCCCATATTTTTTTGCTCGCTTTGCAATGCCCCAATCAAACGCCCTTCCCGTCCCTCCGTAATTTCCGGGCTCGAAGCTATCGAGCAAGAATGCGGACGCGCCAGCGTAGTGCCCTAGTTGCGCAACACGAAATCCTTTTTCCGCGCGAAACGCCTTGATCACTGGAAACGATCGCGCCAGTAGGCCTGTCCTGCGCGGCGATTCGTCGCCATGCAACTGCAGAAAATCGAGGTCCGCGCGGCGCGCAATTTCCAGTACGATGTCCGCTGGTAGATTGACGAAAACTCCCACGGCCTGCACACGTCGTGGCAATTTCCGCACGATTCTTCCAGCATCGTCGGGAGCGATGTACCGCGGGCTCGGCGCGTAAAAATTGAATCCCAGCGCGTCCGCGCCGGCGTCGCACGCCGCCTTCGCATCCTCCCAACTCGTGATGCCGCAAATTTTTATTCGTGTCATTTTAATCCGCCCGCGTCCAGCAGTGCCCGCAAAGCGTCGCCCGGATGCGCGCACCGCATCAGATGCTCGCCGATAAGAAACGCGTCGTAGTCTGCCTCGCGCAGCCTCTCGATATCCTCGCGCGAATGAATCCCCGATTCACTGACGGCAATGCAATCGTCGGGAATCTGCTCTGCGAGTTCGAGCGATGTTTCCAAGCGCACCTCAAAAGTTTTTAAATCGCGATTGTTCACGCCGATGATGCGCGCTCCTGCGCTGACGGCCCGTTCCAGCTCTTCGCGCGTGTGCGCTTCCACCAGCGGCTCCATTTGTAGCTCGCGTCCCAGCGCCAGCAGTCCCGCAAGTTCCGCATCACCCAGAATCGCAACGAGCAGAAGAAACGAATCTGCCTCCGCCGCGCGCGCTTCCCAAATTTGCCACTCGTCCACGATAAAATCTTTTCGCAGGATGGGAACTTTCGCGGCCTTGCGCGCTTCCTTCAAATGCGCGAGCGATCCCTGAAAAAAATCTTCTTCCGTGAGCACCGAAATCGCTGCCGCTCCGGCTTCCTCGAATTCCGCTGCCAGCGCTGCCGGCTGGTAATCCGCGCGCAGCAATCCGCGCGAAGGCGATGCCTTTTTCATCTCCGCAATCACGCTGACCCCCGGTCGCCCGAGCGCCGCTGCAAAATCTCTGGGTGGCGAAGCGCGTTTTTCCACCGCGATTTTCAGCGCCACCAGCGGCAGCACGCGCTTGCGGTGCGCAATCGCTGCCCGGCGCGTCTCGGCAATTCTGTCGAGAATACTCCTCGAATTGCTCCTAGTTTCCATAAGCGGATATTTGCCCAATTCCCGGCAAAAGGCAGGGAAAACGCTGCTCTATGCTAGTCGGCCCGTGCCTCGGCTGTCAATTTTCTGTCGCGGAAGCAGCGCTCTGAAATCCTAGTGGGTAAGGAGCGGCTCGGAAAATCGAATCGGAATGCCCAGGTTTGATCCGCCGAAATCCTTTAGCACCGCATAAGTCACGCCGATGACTTTCCCGTCGTGATTGAACAGTGGGCCGCCCGAACCCCCCGAAGTAGTCTGCGCGTCGAAGACAATCTTTTCCGGCAGCACGTCGCCGATGTGTCCCTGGGTGATCAACGGGCGGATCAATTTTCTCTTGGCCAGTTCCTCGATGATGCGCGAAGCATCGTTTTCTCCCGCCGCAACGATTTCCCGCACGGTCGTCTCGTCCGCGCGTGCCAGGAGCGCCGCCAGCCCCGTTGCATAGCCCATCGAAACCACCGACTCGCCGCTCTTCGCCGCATCCGGAGCCGCGTCGAGCGAAAGTATCGGTAGATTTCTTCCTCCCAGGTCCACGTCCAGCGAGGCAAGATCCGCGTCTTTGGAGATTTCATGAATCGAGGCCGCAAACCCTTCAGGAACTCCGGGGAAATAAACTCGCAGTGTGGCGATTTCCGGCTGCGCACCTTGCGCGCTTATCCGCTGCATGTCATCGTCTTTCCACCAAGGCTGCGCCACGTGGTGGTTGGTGATCACCCGCCCGCCGGGCGCTGCCAGAAAACCTGTGCCGAGCACTTCCACGCGCACCTCCGGCCCGCGTCCCTCCGTGGTGATGATCGGATTGCCATCACTATCTTGAATGGGATCGCCCTGTGCATTGAGTCCTGCAAAGCGCAGCCGCGCGCCGCTCGATTTTTGGCGGAACCCGACGGAAACATGAATCAGGCATACACCGGAGACGTCCGCGGGTATCAGGTTTTGCGCCGACTGTCCTTGCTGCTCGAGTTTTTTCAGACGCGCGTCCGTGGCGCCCAGTTCCTTCTGGAGCTGCGATACTTGATCCGTCGGGGCGTTGGCCATTTGCTGCTTCAACGCATCGGCCCTTTGCTGGAGCGTCGCGCGCGCATCGGGCGAGGCCGCCTGCAACTCCGCCTCTCGGAACTTGCGGCTCTGCGCAATCAAATCCTGCTGATGCAATACCGCCTGCTCCAGCCGCGCAATCGAAGCCGCCGCAAGCTTCTGCTGCTTTTGCGCCCCGTGTGAGAACAAGAAAAAGATTCCTGCCATGACCGCGGCGATTATAAAGACTGCCGCCACGCCGATTTTGAGCGCGCGATCGAGCGTGAAAGCGTCCTTGGTCATTTTTTCCGTTACCGCCAGCGCTTGGAACGCCGTCTGCGATACCTTCTGCATTTCTTCTGCGTTCTCTGCTCTCTGGCGGAGTCCGCCCACGGTTCGTCTGGCTTGCAACTGTTTGCGAATCCGCGCCAGAAGTTCTCCGCCGACCACGGGTCGCGAAACTACGTCATCCGCGCCTAGGTCCAGCCACCGCGCGCGCTCCGCCGCATCACCACCTGCCATGACGATCACGCGCACTGCTTGGGTCGCTGCGGATCCTCTGAGTTCGCTCAGCAGTGGCAGCCGATCGAGTTCCGCGAGGTTGTCACCGAGCAGCACCACGTCGGGAGCGTGTGCCTGAATCGATTGCAGACCTTCCTCCGCCGTTGCGGAGGGCAGAACTTCGTAACCCGCAGCGCGCACGACGTCCGCAACTTCGCGCAGGCGTGCTTCGTCGCTATCGACAATCACGATTTTTTCGCGCGCTGCTTCCGTCATTTCCCCTCTGCCTGCTAATGTCAAGGCTTTATCCTAAAGCAAGACGCCCCGGCTACAGAATTTATTCCGGATGAATCGCAACCCTGGAGATGGTCGAAGCAAGTACAATCGCTCAGCCAATGAATTCCGCCGTCCAATTCAATATGCTCCGCGAGGAAATTGTAAATTGCCGGAAATGCCCGCGTCTGGTGCGCTTCCGTGAAATGATTGCGCGTCAAAAACGTCGCTCCTTTCTCGACTGCGAATACTGGGGCCGCCCTGTCCCCGGCTTCGGCGACCCGCGCGCGCAATTGCTGATTCTGGGTTTGGCTCCCGCGGCGCACGGCGCCAACCGCACCGGCCGCATGTTCACCGGTGACCGCTCCGGCGATTTTCTCTACGCGGCCCTCCATCGTGCTGGGTTTGCGAACCAGCCTTTCTCTGTAAATCGTGACGACGGCTTAGTGCTCTCTGGTGCCTATATCTCGGCGACACTGCGCTGCGCTCCGCCGTCCAACAAACCCGCGCCTCGCGAAATCGAGAATTGTCTTCCATATTTCGAACGTGAGCTTGAGCTCCTTCGGCCGCGCGCCGTGCTCGCTTTGGGCGGCATCGCTATGCGCAGCTATCTCGCTCTGCTCAAGCGCCGCGGAATTATCAAGAGCCTCGCTGATTTTCCTTTCGCGCACGGTGCAAGCTTCGAAATTCCCGGCGAAACCGCGCGCCTCTTCGCCTCCTACCATCCCAGCCAGCAAAACACGTTCACAAGAAAGCTGACGCCTGCCATGCTTTTGCGCGTGCTCAGGAAAATTCGGGCATATCTCACGGAGACTCGTTCGTCTCAGCCGCGGCCCGCCCGCGGCATCAGCAAGAGATAAATGACAAACGAAACGCCGAATCCGACAAACCACGCGTAGTGGTATAGCCCCGCGAGCGCCTGAAGTTCGAGCCCGCTGAGCGCCACAACGATTCCCGCTGCCAGCGCGGTCACGGCGCGCCAGTTGAATCCCCGCGAAAACTCGTAAAAACCTCCTCGAATGTACAAATCTTCGGTAAGAATAATTTTCTTACGCACAATGAAATAGTCGGCGATCAGCACTCCAGCGATCGGCCCCAGAAAGCTCGAATACCCCACCAGCCAGCCGGTGATGTAATTTCCATACGTTGCCAGCAGTTTCCACGGCTGCATAAGAAGGCCGAGAAAGCAGGTAATCAGCCCGCCGGTGCGGAAGCTGATTCGTCGTGGATAGAGATTTGAGAAATCGTTCGCGGGAGAAACCACGTTGGCCGCCACGTTCACGTTGAGCGTTGCGAGCAGCAGCGCGATCATGGCAATCACCACGGCCGCCGGGTTGCCCAGCCGGCTCAGCACTTCCACGGGATCCCAGATGGCGTGACCGAACACCACCACCGTTGCCGACGTCACCGCAATTCCAATGAAAGAATAAAACGTCATCGTTGCCGGCAAGCCCAGCGCCTGACCAAGCATCTGCTCGCGCTGTCCCTTAGCGTAGCGCGTGAAATCGGGAATGTTTAGCGCCACCGTGGCCCAAAACGCCACCACGCCCGTCAGCGACGGAATAAAAAATGTGAAAAATTCCGAGAACGAATGGAATTTCGACGGCGCGGAAAGCATTGGCCCGAAACCTCCCGCCTTGCGATAGGCCCACGCGAGCATCGCTAAGCCAAGAAGTATCAGCGCCGGCGCCGTGACGCCTTGCAGAAAACGGATCGTTTCGATACCCCTGAGAATTACGATCAAATTCAGCGCCCAGAAGAGAAAAAAACACAGCCAGCGATGGTCCCAGCCCGGATGAATCGCCGCGAGCATCGTGTTGATGGCTTCTCCACCGATCCACGTTTGGATCCCGAACCAACCGCAAGCCACCAGCGCCCGCAGCACCGCCGGAATGTTTGCGCCGAGCACGCCGAACGAAGACCGCGCAAAGATTGGAAACGGAATTCCATACTGCGCTCCCGCGTGCGCGTTCAGCAGCATGGGAATCAGCACGATGACGTTGCCAAGAAACACCGTGAAAATTGCCTGCTTCCAGTTCATTCCACCAGAAATCATCGCGCTCGCAAGCAGGTAAGTGGGGATGTTCACGCTCATGGCGATCCACAGCGCCGCATAGTTGTACGTTCCCCACGACCGGCGTTCTCGCGGAATAGGCGCGAGGTCTTTGTTCCATAGCCAGCTCGATTGGTTCGGTCGATCGGCGCCCGCCGATCCCGCGCCAGCCCTAACGGATTCATCCACGCGTTCGTCCCCTTTGCGTTACCGGGTTTCTCGAATTCGGGGCTTATACTCCCAAGCCGGAAGCCGCGGCAAGCGATTTCGTGCTAGCCTTCGCGGAGCGCAACGCTTCATGACCAATTCATCCGCTTCCGAATTCGTGGTGGAATTTCTCGGCGTTGGATTTCACGCGCCGGATGGCCGCCCCATCCTCAAGAATCTCAATCTGAAAGTTTCGCGCGGTGAAACGCTGGTCTTGCTCGGCCGCAGCGGCTCGGGAAAAACCACAGCTCTCAAGCTCGTCAATCGCCTTGCCGAGCCCAGCGAAGGCGAAGTGCATGTCGAAGGCCGCGCGACTCGCGATTGGAATCCCATTCAACTTCGCCGCCACATCGGCTACGTCATTCAGGAAGCGGGATTGTTTCCTCATTTTACTGTGGAGAAAAATGTTGCGGTTGTTCCTCGCCTCGAAAAGTGGGAAGAGAGCCGCACGCGTGACCGTTCTTGCGAATTGTTGCGCCTCGTCGGCCTCGATCCGGACACCTTTTCGTCGCGGCTCCCTCACGAACTCTCCGGCGGCCAGCGCCAGCGCGTCGGAGTGGCACGCGCGCTCGCCGCCGACCCGCCGATTTTGTTGATGGATGAGCCGTTTGGCGCTCTCGATCCGCTCACGCGCGCGGAAATTCAGCGCGAATTTATCGCATTGCAGGCGCGCCTGCGCAAGACTGTGGTTTTCGTCACTCACGATATTTCCGAAGCGCTGCTTCTCGGCTCGCGCATTGCGCTTCTCGAAGACGGATGCCTGCACGGCGTTTATACTCCTCGCGAATTTCTCGCCGCGTCCGAACCACTCGCCGCTGCATACGTGGCCGTGCTCCGTGGCACGCCGGCAGATCGTTTCCCGGAAAAGGAGTAAATAATGAATGACCTCTGGGATTTTTTTCTTCACAATCGCGGCCAAATTGTTCAGCTCACGCTCGAGCATGTGTCTCTCGTGGCCTTGGCGATGCTCTTTGCGTGCGCAGCAGGGATTCCCCTCGGCGTTCTCGTCGCCCGCCGGCCGGTCCTCTCGAAACCCATCCTTGGAGGCGCGAATGTAGTGGAAACAATTCCCAGTCTGGCGCTGTTCGGCTTTCTGCTTAAGGTGCGCTGGCTCAGCACTCCACCGGAACGCCTTGCGATTTTCGTACTCGCTCTCTACGCGCTGCTTCCCGTGATTCGCAATACCGCGGCGGGGATCACGGGCGTGGATCCCGCTGTGCGGGAGACGGCGCTCGCGATGGGCATGACCCGCGGCCAGATTCTTTTCCAGGTCGAATTGCCGCTTTCACTCTCGTATCTTTTCGCCGGTGTGCGCATCGCAACTGTGCTGACCATCGGCATCGCCACCATCGCAGCGGCCATCGGTGCGGGCGGCCTCGGCCAATTCATTTTTCGTGGCCTGGCCATGTTGGATGACCGTGTGACGCTTGCCGGAGCGATTCCCGCGGCGTTGCTTGCCCTTGCTGCGGACGCCATTCTTGGTTGGTTCGAACGGAGGCTCCGCCGCGCCCAATGAAATTTCTCTCCTCGGCTCTGGCTTTTTCGGCGACCGTGCTGCTGCTTTCCTGCGGCGGAGCGCGGCGCAACGTCATCTTCGTTGGCTCGAAGAATTTTACCGAGCAAGCCATCCTCGGCGAAATCGTCGCGCAGCAAATCGAAAAACAAACTCACCTCGCCGTCGAGCGGCGATTCTATTTGAGCGGAACCTACATTTGTCACCAGGCTCTGCTCGCGGGGCGTATCGATGTGTACGTCGAATACACGGGAACGGCGCTGACGGCGATACTGAAGGAGCCCGTCCAGTCGGATTCGCAGGCGGTGCTCGGAATGGTCCGGCGCGAATATGAATCGCGCTTCAAACTCGATGTGCTCGAGCCTTTGGGATTCAACAACGCGTTTGCGATGGTGATTCGCGGCGAAGATGCGCGACGGCTGGGAGTGCAGACGCTCTCGGACGCGGCGCGCTATGCGCCCGGATGGCGTCCCGGAGCGGGCTACGAATTCATGGAGCGCCCCGACGGATACGCGGGCCTGGTGCGGACTTACGGGCTGAATTTTGCCGCGCAGCCGCGGATCATGGATCTGGGGCTGCTCTATCGCGCGCTGCTCGATCGCCAAGTGGATATCGTCGCCGGGAGTGCGACGGACGGGATGCTCGCGGCGCGCGATCTGCTCATGCTGCAAGACGACCGCCACTACTTTCCGCCGTACCAAGCGGTGCCCGTAGTTCGAGATGAAACGCTGCGCGCGCATCCGGAGGTGCGAGCCGCGCTACTCGCTCTCGCGGGACAAATTTCCGAAGCCGACATGCGGCGGATGAATTTTGCAGTCGAAGGAGATCATCGCGACACTGCAGAAGTGGTTCGCGAATTTCTTCGCGCGCAAAAGTGAACTCGGAGGCGGCGGAAGATCCGCGAACATTTCGCCGACAGAAAAATACCGCCATATCTCTCGGCTTGTTCATTTGCAGATTCCCCGGCTGGTGGATTTTTCAAATTCCATTCCGGAAGGAATTGGTTTCGCGCCGTGAACGAGGAGCGCGCCTTCGCGCTTGAAGGCGCGGAGCTCGGCGGCGTCGCGAAACCACCGGCCGGTGTACACGTCCGGCGTGGGCGAAGGATCTATGATGCGGCTGTGGGCGACGTGGTCGAATCCAGCGATGCGAAACATTTCCGCCCATTGTTCGGCGGAGAGCAAAGTGGTGGGCACGGCGAGTTTTTCTCCCCACTGATGTGAATACGGATTGTCACAATAATAGTTGATGAGAATCCAGGCGGAGCCGTCTTCGCGGAGGACGCGAAAAATTTCACGAAGCCCGCGCTGCGGATCCGGCCAGTAGTAGGCGGACTCGACGGAAATCGCTTTGCTGAAGAAATTGGATTCCCAGGGAATTTCCTCGACACCGCCGGAAACGAAAACGAGATTGTCGAAATCGGCGCTGGCGCGGCGCGCGTGACGGACCATTTCATCGGAAATATCCATGCCCACGACGCGGCCTTCGGGCGCGCGGCGCGACAGAATCCGCGAAAGCCATCCTGCGCCGCAGCCGACGTCAAGCAAATTGTCCGTGGGGGCGATGCGCATTTGTTCCAGGACCGGCTCGGTGATGGGCCAGTGGTCGTGCTCCATAGCCTCGCCGCGGCCGGATTCGGCCCAGCGGTTGAATTCGGTCTTCAGTTGGTCGTCGTTCACTTTCAAGCTCACAGGATTCTCGTCCTCCGAATCATAACGTCAAGCGCGCGCCGCTGCTTGCCCCTTCATTGGATTTCCACCTCCGGATGGCAGATTCGCAGGGGGCACGGTTCCCAAAAGGTGTGTTGTGTCTCAATTAGAATTTGCTTCCTCCCTTTGTTTTCAATGAGTTGGGTGTGATCTTGTTTCTGGGTGTGTCTCGATTAGAATTTGTTTCCTCCCTTTGTTTTCAATGATTTGCGTGTGATCTTGTTTCTGGGTGTGTCTCGATTAGAAGCTAGAGATTGGAGGTTCGAGGTTAGAGGTTGGATCCCAGAACTTCCAGAACTTAGGAGCCTGAATCTGGGGGGCGGAAAGCAACTATCCCGATTTGGAACGCGCAGAATTTGAGCGGCGTAGAACATTTGATTTGTACCGATTAGACTGACCTCGCCTCCTGTGTTTTCAATGAGTTGCATGCGTTTCTATTCGTAAGGGTGTCCCGATTAGAAATTGCCTCCCGGGCATAAAACCCGAAGGCGGCCCGCCAGGGCGGGCCGCCCTCGGATAAGCTCAAATTTAGGGTAAGTCGAGGCTGCCAGTTTTGCAGCCACTAGAGAATTATAGCAGGTTCTAACTGGGAAGTAAAGTTATAGTACTAAGTTAAATCGGCGGCAGAAGGGTGAGAAATTCGATGACTTCGCGGCGAAAATGAGCTATTCAGTTTTCATCGGGGAGCAAAGCTGACCTGTGGAGCGGAAGCGAATGAATTATACGGGCGGGAAATTCTGGCTGCTTATAGCCGTTCTCGCGCTTTTGGGAGCCAGCCTGTGGATTGTGAGAGACGCGGACGAATTGCATGCTGCTTCGAATTCCCGCCTTAGCGGTGTTTCAACCGCGGGTGCACCTCGACACGAATCGGTACGGGCGGAGCTGGTGCGACTGCAAGAACAGACGGGGCTGACCGTGGCTTGGTACGAGGATGCACTCAGCATGGTCTCGTTCAAAAACCGTTCTGTCATTCACGGCAAAAACCTATTCCATTCTTCTCTGTTGTTGGTGGGGGCGGTATCCCGCGATGGAATCGAGATTGCTGTCCTGTCTCCCGGCCTCAGTGTGATGCGATCAGATGGAAGTGACCATAGGAGATTCGGCGAAATCACGACCTATAACATCTGCTGGTCTTACGATACCTCCAAGCTGGCGATGACTAGGTTTCAAGTAGTGCCTTACGCAAGCCTGGAAATCCTTGAACTGAGATCTGGACTAACCACGGTCGTCAATTCGCGGGTTGATGAGTACGACCATTTAACATCTCAGTGTTGGTCCCCGGATGACAAGAAGATCGTGTATGAAACAGAGGGCAATGTACAAATCTATGAGGTCGGGAAAGACAAATCAAGCATCCGTGTGCTTGCCAAAGGAAAGGACGCAACATGGTCGCCAGACGGGAACTGGATTGCATTTCTTGACCACGACACATACTACGCCATCCGTCCCGACGGGCAAGGGAGGAAGAAACTCTTCCATAAAAAGGGTGCAGGCTCGGGTTTGTTCTGGTCCCCAGATTCTCGCATCGTGGCGTATGCGAGCCGACTGGAATTCTTGGAGGGCGCATTCCCAAAAGAAACGATACTCGAGGACGATCTATTTCGGCTACGCGTTAGACGGCTGCAGGATAATTCGGAAGATTGGGTCGTTGACAGAGCGTTGCCTGGTGCAGCCTATCAATGGGTGAGTGGCACCAAAACTGCACCACAGTGAGTTTCCGTGTTTCAGATTTCTTAGGGAATCGGAGCTGGGTTGTGAAGCGGAAGCGAATGAATTTTACGGGCTGGAAGTTCTGGCTGCTTATTGCCGTTCTCACGTTTTTGGGAGCCAGCCTGTGGATTGTGAGAGACGCGGACGAATTACATGCGTCTTCAAACTCGGGCCTTAGCGGTGTCTCAGCCGCGGGAGCACCACCGCGCGAATCGGTGCGGGCAGAGCTGGTGCGGCTGCAGGAACAGACGGGGCTCACATTGGCTTCGTACTATCGGGGTCTAGATCTCGTGTCGTTCAAAAAGCGGGACATGATCCAAGGCAAAGAAGTTCGGCTTGGGTATGCGCTCTCCGGAGCGGTATCGCGCGATGGTAATGAAATCGCGGTGCAACTGCTGCATCTGTTTGAACATCGCAAGGCAACCCTCGGGATTATTCGGCCGGATGGGGAACTCGTTAGGGAATACACACAGGTCGCCACACCGTTGCACATGTGCTGGTCATACGACAACTCCAATATGGTGCTGACCGTGATGGACAAACGACGTTCGAGCTTGGGGATTCTGGAACTCGCCTCTGGTGCCTGGGCAGCCCAACAATCTGACGTGACGGCTCGCGTAACTTCCCAGTGCTGGTCTCCCGACGACACACAAATCGTCTATGACGCCGACGGCAAAGTGCGAGTCTCAGAAATCGAAAAAGGGAAGTCAAACGTTCGTGATCTTGCAGAAGGAAAGGAACCCACCTGGTCTCCCGATGGGAAATGGATCGCGTTTCTCGATGATGAAACCTATTGCGCGATTCGTCCTGATGGAACAGACAGAAAGCGGCTCTTCCAAAAACATCATGCGGCCTCGGGATTGTATTGGTCGCCGGATTCGCGAATCGTCGCTTACACGAGCCAAGCCGGATTATCGGAAGGAGTAATTACGGTGGATGTTGAGACGTATCGGCTGCGCGTAAGGAGGTTAGAAGACAACTCAGAGGATTGGGTCGCCGACGGCTTGCCCTTAGCGAATTATCAGTGGGTGACGAACGCTGAGCTTGCGGCGCACTGAATTTGCGCGTTTCAGATTTCTTAGGGAATTGGGGCTGAGCTGTGGAGCGGAAGCGAATGAATTTTACGGGCGGGAAATTCCGGCTGCTTATAGCCGTTCTCGCGCTTTTGGGAGCCAGCCTGTGGATTGTGAGAGGCGCGGACGAATTGCATGCGGCTTCGAACTCCCGCCTTAGCGGTGTCTCAACTTCGGGGGCATCACCACGCGAATCAGTACGGGCGGAGCTGGTGCGACTACAAGCACAGACGGGCCTCACATTGGCTTCGTATTATCGGGGTCTAGATCTCGTGTCGTTCAATAAGCGTGAGATGATCCAAGGCAAAGAAGTTCGCCTTGGCTATGCGCTAGATGGAGCAGTATCGCGCGATGGGAATGAAATCGCCGTGCAAATGCTGCATCTCTTTGAACGTCGCAAGGCAACCTTCGGGATTATTCGGCCGGACGGAGAACTCATTCGAGAATACCCGGAAGTCGTCCTGCCTCAGCACATGTGCTGGGCTTACGATAACACCAAATTTGGGCTGGTCGTCTTGGACAAGCCGCCCGATTCGGGTCTCCGAGTACTAAATCTAGCCTCTGGAGCTTGGATTACGCCGGAAATTGACGCACGCGCGGACATTACGTCTCAGTGCTTCTCACCAGACGGAAAGAATATAGTCTATGACACGGATGATTCTGTGCGGATCTACGAGATTGGGAAGGAAAGATCGAGCATTCGCATTCTCGCAAAGGGTAAGCAGCCTACATGGTCTCCTGATGGAGAATGGATTGCGTTCCTCGATGACGACACCTATTACACCATGCGGCCCAATGGCGAAGACAGAAGGGAGTTGTTCCACAAAACAGACGCAGAATCCGGACTATTTTGGTCGCCAGATTCGCGCATTGTCGCCTTTGTGAGCGAAGCCGGCTTGTCGGAAGGAGTTATTTTCGCGGATCCTGAAACGTATCGGCTGCGCGTGAGAAGGCTTGAAGATAACTCGGAGGATTGGGTGGCTGACAGCGTGGCTGCGCTTGGGAATTATCAGTGGGTGACGAACGCTAAGCTTGCGGCGCAGTGAATGTCGGCATTTCAGAACGAGACGGTTAGAGCGTAGATTCCAAATTACAATCGACAAGAGCAAGAGCAGATCCCTGTCGCCGCGGCGACCTCGGGATGACAACCAATACCAACGCGGGGGCGGGCCTGTGGCCCGCTGCGTGCGTCGGAGAGATTCTTCGCCCCGATAAAAAGCATCGGGGCTCAGAATGACAACACGAGCACAAACGGCAGCGGCCAAGTTCCCCACCCTCGCCGCGGCGAGGATGGGGCACCCAAAGAATATTTCGAAGGCAATACGTCCAAAAGCAGATCCCTGTCGCCGCGGCGACCTCGGGATGACAACTAATACCAACTCCGTGGCGGGCCTGTGGCCCGCTGAGTGCAGCGGAGGGGTTCTTCGCCCCGATAAAAAGCATCGGGGCTCAGAATGACAACACAAGCGCAGCCGGCAGCGGCCAAATTCCCCACCCTCGCCGCGGCGAGGATGGGGCACCCACAAAGGCCAGAGGCGTGACCTAGCGCACATTACAACAACGTGCGGGCGCAGCAAGCAGCGCCCCTACGAAGCATGAAGAACACACAGGAATCAAAAGGCGAAAGTCCAACATGCAAATTCGGCATGTCGGGCATCCGAGAGAGTACCTGATTCCAGCGACTCCAAGAAGGACCTGCCCACCATCCCGATAAAAGCATCGGGGCTCAGAATGACAACGCGAAGGCAGATGGCACCATTCAAAATCCCCACCCTCGCCGCGGCGAGGATGGGGCACCCAAAAAATATTTCGAAGGCAATACGTCCAAAAGCAGATCCTTGTCGCCGCGGCGACCTCGGGATGATGAGCAAACGGAAGCGTGCCCACCTGAAGGTGGCCGCTACATAAGCAAGTGCGGTGCGGCGGGCTCGGCGTAACGAGCGAAGCCGCTTTTCGAAAAAGTGTTGCCGCGAGCCGGCGCGATGATGCGCGCGGCTAGGCGGAAGCGGCGGCGGCTCTGGCAGCGGCTTCCACGGTGTAAACCAAGACGGCGCGCTTGCCTCCCTTGGGAGCCGTGGCGTGGATGGAATTCAGGTTCACGCCTTTGACGGCAAGTTTTGCCAAATGATCGGCGAGCGCGCCGGGCTTGTTGGACAATTCGAATTCCTCCGCGGAAGTTTCGTGATAAATGACCCGAGCGTCGTCGAGGGCTTTCCTTGCGCGGCGGGCATCTTCGGCGATGAGCTGCACGGTGCCGGTCGTTCCCTGTGCGGTGGCCAGGAGCGAGAGAAGATTTACTTTGGCGTTCCCCAGAATTCTGGCGATCTCGAGGACTGAGCCGGGACGATTCTGAACCGTGATTGTGAATTGTTTGGTCTTAGCCATGCGGGCACCTCCTAAAGCGCTTGGAGGGGAGTATACGCTTCGATGGGGCGCGCGGGATACCAGATCCAACGATCGCTGCCCGGCGAAATAGAGCATCGGGGCAAGCATCGGGCGCAGCAAGCAGCGCCCCTACGAAGCACGGAAATTCAGAGAGATCGAAAGGCAAAATCCCCGCATGCAAGAGCGGCATGTGGGGCGCCCAAGAAGAATCAAGATCACTGCGAGCAGAGACGGCAGCAGCCAAATTCCCCACCCTTCGCTCCGCGAAGGATGGGGCACCCGCAGAAGGCAGAAATTAGAAATCAGAATTGAGGAAAGCAAAAGCGAACCCCTGTCGACGCGGTGACTTCGGGATGACAACACGAACGCAGACGGCAGCGGCAAACTTCCCCACCCTTCGCTCCGCGAAGGATGGGGCACCCACAAAAGCAGGTCCCTCGGCTGCGCTCGGGATGACAGGGGAACGTAAGAGTGCCCACCTTCCCGATAAAAATCATCGGGATGCAGAAAGCGCCCCGACGCTTATCGTCGGGGTAAACTCCAGGTGGCCGCTACAGAAGCAAAACCTGTCCGACTCCGCTGATCAATTAGTTCGCGGAGGCGGCGAAGCCCTGCTCGTCGGCAGAAGGGCCGTAGAGCGCGGGCACGGGAACGTCGTTGAGGCGCAGGTAAACGCACAACTGCGCGCGATGATGAATCAAGTGGTTCATCACGAACCCGCGCAGGACGGCGACGCGCGGCAGCGTGAGAATGTTTTTTCCGCCGGCGAGGAGCGACCAGGGTTTCATGAGACGCTCGTCGCTGACGCCGGCGATGGCAGCGCGTCCCGCGGCGGCATTGCGCTCGAAAAGTTCGAGCAGTTCTTTGCGAGTCTTGGGCTCCGGCTGCGTGACGGGGGGCTGGCCCGGAGGAGCGATATCGAGGGAATCGAGGTTGATGGTTTCTTTGGCCCAGCCGGCAAGATTGGCGATGTGTCCGGCGAGCCAGATCATTGAACCGGATTTCGGATGGGGTTTCCAGGTGAATTTGTTTTCTGGAACGCGTTCGAGAGTTTTGCGAGTGTTGGCAATTTCGTGATCGAATTCCGGAAGCAGACTGTCTTTGATGGCCATGGTGGTTCTCCTAGTCGGATTTTGAGGCGGGAAGATGTTCGCTATTTGTTCGCCTTATGTCAACAGGTTTCTTAAATCGAGGGACATCAGCTGAAAAGCAGATCCCTGTCACCGCGGCGACCTCGGGATGACAACAAATACCAACGTCGTGGCGGGCGTGTGGCCCGCGCGTGCATCGGAGAGACTCTTAGCCCCGATAACAAGCCCGCCACACTACTGGCGGGCAGGCATCGGGGCTCAGAATGACAGCACGGAGGCAGACGGCAGCGGCAGACTTCCCCACCCTCGCCGCGGCGAGGATGGGGCACCCGCCGCACATCGGGGCGCGGCAAGCAGCGCCCCTACGAAGCATGAAGAAGACACAGGAATCGAAAGACAAAATCCCTATATGCGGAACCGGCATACGGGGCACGGAGCACGAGAGGGAGTGGCGCACTCCAAGCAATGGCAGATTTCATATTTGAAATTTCAGAGAGAAAAGCAAAAGCAGATTCCTGTCACCGCGGCGACCCCGAGATGACAGATAAAACCACGCAGGCTACTTATCGATGCGGGAGAGAAGCTCGACGAATTTCTGCTCGCGCTGTTTCTGGTCGAGGCCCTGATAGGCTTCGGCGACCTGCGTGGTGTTCATGGAGCAGAATTTGGGGCCGCACATGGAACAGAATTTGGCGTCCTTGTAAAAATCGTCGGGCAGGGATTCGTCGTGCATGGAGCGGGCGGTGGCCGGGTCGAGCGAAAGCTCGAACTGCTTTTCCCAGTCAAAGAGGAAGCGCGCGTAGCTGAGCGCGTCATCGCGATCGCGAGCGCCCGGGCGATGGCGGGCCACGTCCGCGGCGTGAGCGGCGATTTTGTAAGCGATGACTCCCTGGCGAACATCGTCGGCGTTGGGCAGGCCGAGATGCTCCTTGGGCGTGACGTAGCAAAGCATAGAAGCGCCGTGCCAGCCGATCATGGCCGCGCCAATGGCGCTGGTAATGTGGTCGTAGCCCGGAGCGATATCGGTGACGAGCGGGCCGAGGGTATAGAAGGGCGCTTCGGAGCACAGCTCGACTTCTTTTTTCACCTGCAGCTCGATCTGGTCCATGGGGATGTGGCCCGGGCCTTCGATCATCACCTGAACGTCGTACTCCCAAGCTTTTTTAGTGAGTTCGCCGAGGACGCGCAATTCGGCGAATTGCGCAGGGTCGCTCGCGTCAGCAAGGCAGCCCGGGCGCAGGCCGTCGCCCAGAGAGAAGCTGACGTCGTGCTGCTGGAAAATTTTGCAGATGCGGTCGAAATTTTCGTACAGGAAATTTTCGGCTTTGTGGAAGCTCATCCACTGCGCGAGAAGCGCGCCTCCGCGGCTGACAATTCCGGTGATGCGTTCGCGGACGAGGGGAAGAAATTCGCGGAGGACACCCGCGTGGATGGTCATGTAGTCCACGCCCTGCTCGGCCTGCTCCTCAATGACTTCGAGCATGAGATCGAAGGTGAGATCTTCGGGGCGGCGGACGCGCGAAATGGCTTCGTAAATGGGCACGGTGCCGATGGGCACGGGCGAAGCGTCAATGATGGCGCGGCGGATGAGCGGGATGTCGCCGCCGGTGGAGAGGTCCATCACGGTGTCGGAGCCATAGTGGACGGCGCGATGGAGTTTTTCGAGTTCGTCTTCGATATTCGAGGTGGTCGCGGAATTGCCGATGTTGGCGTTGATTTTGCATTTGAAGCCGACGCCGATGGCCATGGGTTCGAGATTACGATGATGAATGTTGGCGGGAATGATGGCGCGGCCCCGGGCGACTTCATCGCGCACGAATTCGGCGGCGAGTTTTTCGCGCCGAGCGACAAATTCCATTTCCTCGGTGATCAGGCCCTTGCGGGCAAAATGCATTTGCGAAAAATTGCGGACGCCGCCATTCATTGATGCGGCGCGCTTCTCCAGCCATTCATCCCTCAGTGCCATCTCCGCCCCCAGGACACGAGCAGCCTCGGCGGCCGCATCGGAAGAGTCATTATGTCACCGCACTCGCGGGGCCGCAATCGCGCCGAGAGTGGCGAAGTGGAATCGGCGAGGCGGCTGGTGATACTCTCTCGGCGGGGCGCGGCAAAAGGAGAAACTGCGGTGATGCGAAAATGGAATGGAACGCTCGTAATTCTGGCGCTGGCACTTTTTACGACGGGCGCGGCGCGCGCTCAGACTCAAGAGAAGAAGCCGCCGACAACGCCCGGCGCGGCGAAGGAAGCCCTGGAGATTTGGAACAGCATCGGCAAGCGACTTATCACCATGGCTGAAGACTGGCCGGAAGACAAATACGATTTCAAACCGAATCCCGCACAGCGAAGTTTTGCGGAACAACTGCTGCACGCGGCGGGCACGGACCGAATCTTCACGGCAGCGATCGAGGGAAAACCACTCGACTACGGCTGGGAAAATCCGCCGCGCGATAATCTGAAGACCAAAGCGGAGATCGTGGCGTACGTAAAACAGTCGGTGGAAGACGGGGCGGCAGCGATCCAGGCTCTCGACGACCAAAGCATCCTGAAGACGGTGAAATATCCGTACGGAAATATGCTGGCGACGAAATATTTCTGCATTGCGGATGCGAGCGAGCACATGGGCGAACACTACGGACAACTAGTGGTCTATTACCGCGTGAACAACGTGGTGCCGCCGGCGTCGCGTCCCCGGAAATAGCGCGCGAGGGATTTTTTCCGAGAAGGAGTGGAACCATGAAGCGCGGTTCGGCGGTGGTATTTTTGTCTCTGCTCGTGGTGGTACTGGCTTCGTGCGTGCCGGTGATTTCGCTACAGCCGTGGTACATGGAGAAAGACGTCATTTACGAGCCGGAGCTGGAGGGCTCGTGGTCGGCGCTCGACGACCAGGGGAAACCCGATGTGGGGACGACGCTGACGATCGCGCGCGACGGCGGGAACGGGTACAACTTTTCCTACACGGAGAAGGAAGCGCCGAACGTAAAAATCACTTATTCGCTGCATGTGTTCCGGGTGGGCGAGCGGGAATTCGTGGACTCCGTTGGCGGCGATTCGTTCTACAAGGATCATCGGCTCGACGACCAGATGAAGCTCGGCGTGCACATGGCGGGAAAAATCAAGGTCGAGAAAGACGCCGTGCACATTCAAATGCTGGACGACGAGTGGCTCGATAAAGAGATCGAGGCCAAGCGCGTGCTTATTCGGAATGAGAGTTCGGGAAGCACGCACCTGCTGACCGCTTCGACCGCGGAGTTGCGAGAATTGCTGACGAAGAACGCGGCAGACGAAAAAGCGTTCGCGGTGAAAATTGAGTTGAAGCGCAGGTAGTATTCGTTCTTCCGGGGCCACAGAGCGCACGTGAGCGTTCGCGGCGCTTTGAGGGAAGCAAAAATGAAATGTCTCAAGCTGTGGGGATTGCTTGGGCTTTTGCCTTTTCTTGCCGGGTGCACGGTTGTGGGGTCAGCTCACCCGTTGTTCACAGGAAAAGAGGCAGTGGAAAATCCACCAATCGCGGGAACCTGGGAACCTGATGACACCAACCTGAGCCTTCGATCAATCAATCTTACGAGCAAGGGAAACGGTGAATATGAAATCTCTTTCACTGGCGAGGCCTCTGACGATTCTAAAAAGAGTCAGTCGTGGGTTTTCGAGGCAAAGATTCGAAGAGTGGGGAGTCAACTTCTCTTCGATGCTACTTTTGATAAGTTCGTCGAAGGAGACACGGAACTTTCGGCAGATGACCTGTTCGCATTCCCCATGCACTTTATCGGTGTGCTTAACTTGGAGGGTGACAAAGCCATGCTGCAGTTTCCGGACGGCGATTGGCTGGAGAAGGCCGGAGACAGTGGGAAGGTGCCCACAGCGTTCGCGCAGGGAATGGCCCGAGGCCGGGAGAAGAACCCCATACCAATCGTGAAGGAGAACGATTACATCTTACTGTTGGCACCGGATTCGGAGCTGCAGGCCTTCATCTTGAAACATGCTGGGGACAAAAAAGCATTTCCACCGAGTAGTTTCCATCGTCGAAAATGACCTGGGGTTGGGGACGTCTCGTGGGCTCGCAAGCGTGTCACGCTACTTTAGAGCTTCTTCCAATTTCAACTCATGAGTGACGCGGTTGTATCGTGCCACGACGCGAGGTTCCTTTGAGGGAGATTCGTAATCTCCGTGAATGACCAGCCAATCGCCATCGATTTCCATTTTTTCTGAGCCTTTGTAGGCGGGTTGGGGAAGTAATAAGAAGCCGCGGTTTCCCCGGACTCCCCACACACCACCTTTGAATAGAGCGACCCATTTGAGATTGGATTGCGGATCATCCACAGTTACAACCCTGGTGATTTCTTTGGGATCCGGCACCGACGACCACATAGGTTTCAGATGAAGGCTGTTCAGTCCCCGGTAACGAATGGCCCAGAAAATTTCCGCCTCAACCCAATGAGAGGCATCGAAAAAACTTGGCGAGAGTTTGTGATAATCATCGTCCGAGTAATAAACATAGTCATCCCCGTCCCATTTCATGCACAGATCCACCGATACGCGCAGGTCGTGATAGCCGCCGCGCACGATAGGCAATAGGTCGAATCTGGGATCTGGAGTGAACCAGTCGGCGTCTTCTCCCAGTAGCGGAATCCATTGTTTCCCGCGCTTTTGAAGTAGCTCGTAACTATCGCCCGCGCTTCCGCTCCACTCAGGCCCCAAGTAGATGACAAGCTCCTTCACGCCATCGTCGTTCACGTCGCCAGTCCACACGCGTCCCAGCTGGTAGAAATCTTCCTCACACACGGTCATAGTCTCGCCAAAGTCCTCCATGTCACCGCAAAGATACTTGGAATCGAGGAGGCTCTTGGGAACGATTGATTTGTCAGCAGGCTTAAAGTGGCGAACAGATGGAGTGGCTTGGCCAGCGGTTATCGCAGCGAGAAGGAAAAGCAGAGGAATCACGAGATTCATCTTCTCCGATCAATTGTAGCATCAATGAGCTGTAGCAGTTCTGACACTTGCGAGTAGGTTTACTAACCCTTCCCGATCAGCCACGGGGGGGAGGCAGGAGGTGCCGGAGCAGACGACGGCGCGGGGCGAGGCGGCGTCGAGATGCGGGATAGTTTCGGCGAGCGCGCGAGGGAGGCCGCCCGAGGCGAGCGCTTCGGGCGTGACGCGCAGGACGGCTTTGCCGAAGCGATAGATTTCGACGGCGGCGTTTTCGAGCGCCGTGGCGGCGGCGTCGCCTTTGCGGCCGGTGACAACTACTTGCAGGGGATGGCGCGCGTGCAAGAGAGCGGCGAGGCCGTAGGTGGCGGTGAACTGGGCGTGCTGCGGCGCGAATTCGGCAAAGGCCGCGAGCGTTTTTTCGGCGGCTTTCTGATATTCGGCATTTCCCGTAAGACCGAAGAGGCGATCGAGGACGATGGCGGCAGTGGAATTTGCTCCCGGCGTGGGCGAATCCTGCACGGGCTTGCGGCGAACGTCGAGTCCGCCGAGAGGAGAGGCGTCCGCGGGACGGTCGAAAAATCCACCTTGTTCCACGTCGCAGAATTTTTCGAGGGCAAGCTCGATGGCCTGCTCGGCGGAGCGGAAATAGCGGGCGTCGAGCGTGGCTTCATAAGCATCGAGAAGCGCGGCGGCGGCGAAAACCTGATCGTCGAGCATTCCTTCGATGCGGGGCAAACCGACGCGATGGGCGAAGCCGCGCGCGGGGTCCCAGGCTTCCGAGAGAATGCGGTCGAGGGTGCGGAGGGCGAATTCGCGGCAATCGGCGCGGCCGAGAATGCGCGCCGCTTCGAGGAACGCGGAAACGAACATGGCGTTCCACGCGGTGTAGATCGTGGCGTCCACGAACGGAGCGGTGCGACGGCGGCGAGCCTCCAGCATTTTGCCGCGGGCGCGTGCGAGAAGCAGGCGGGCATCGGTCTCGGCGAGCCCCAGCTGCGCGGCCACTTCCTCGGGCGAATGTTCCAGGCGCAAAACGTTTTTCGCGGGGTTATGGTGCATCTCGCCATGAGGCACGACGCCAAAAAGCAACGCGGCGGCGCGGGCCTCTTCGGGCGATAGCGCGGCGCGCAATTCGTCGAGCGTCCAGGTGAAATAATCGCCGTCGTCATCGAGAGAGACGTCGGCATCCTGGCTCGAATAAAATCCGCCGCGCGCGGAATCGGAAAGCGTATCGAAAACCCAGGCGATGATGCCTTCGGCGACTTCACGGAAGAAGGGATCGCGCGTGACCTGCCAGGCGTGCAAATAATTTTTCAGCAGCTCGGAATTGTCGTAAGACATTTTCTCGAAATGGGGGACGTGCCAGCGCTCGTCCACGGAGTAGCGGTGGAAGCCTCCGGCGAGCTGGTCATAGACGCCGCCTGCGGCCATCTTCGAGAGAGTTTTCTCGACGACGGCGAGCAATTGCTTTTCGCCGGTGGCCTGATACCGCTCAAGGAGCAAATCGAGCGTGGCGGGGTGGGGAAACTTCGGCGCGCGGCCGAAGCCGCCATTTACGGAATCGAAAGAACGCACCATGGCTTCTGCCATTTCAGAAGGGACGCTGGCATCGAGTTTTCCGGCGGCGCCGCGGAAGGATTCGGCCTGAGCGACGGCCTCGGCGAGCGATTCGGCGGCGTGATTCACTTCTTCGCGGCGGGTGCGGAAAGATTCCGCAATCGTGGCAAGGATGCGGCGGAAGCCCGGGCGGCCCATAGCGTCGTCAGGCGGAAAATAAGTGCCGCCAAAAAAGGGTTTGCCATCGGGAGTGAGAAAGGCGGTGAGCGGCCAGCCTCCTTGCCCCGAGATGGCGCCGATGGCGGACTGATAGCGGGCATCCACGTCGGGGCGCTCGTCGCGATCCACTTTCACGGGCACAAAAAACTGGTTGATGAGCGCGGCGATTTCGGAATTCTCGTAGCTTTCGCGGTCAATGACGTGGCACCAGTGGCACCAAACCGCGCCGACATCGAGGAGGATGGGTTTGTCTTCGGCGCGGGCGCAGGCGAAGGCTTCGTCGCCCCATTCGTGCCAATCCACGGGCTGATGCGCGGCGGAGCGGAGATAGGGGCTCGCGGAATTTTGCAGGCGGTTGGCGTTTTGTGAATTCACCCGGATTCCTCGCGAAGGCAAAAGCGCCGGCTACTGGATGGGATTCTGAAAACCGGCGTCGCGCGGATCGATGGGCTTGCGCCCCGCGAAGCCTTCATCCTGGCTGTGATAAAAGCGGATGCGATCCTCTCCCAGCCGCCAGCAATAATAGATGGCCTGATCGTTGAGGCGGGCGGGAAAATCGAGAAGCCCGCCATCGAGATCTTTTATCAAGCAGCCGGTGGAATGAATTTTTTCCACGGCGCCCTCGATCGTTTTTTCGAGCGCATCATGCTCCGCGCGGACGCGCGCGGCCCTTTCGTAATCGAGGCGAATGCCGCCTAGAAGCTGAATTTTTTGCGAGAGCGCGGAGAGTTTTTCGACGAGGGGCGAAATTTTCTTGCGGGCCTGCATGGCTTCGAGGAGCAGGGGTTCGCACTCGACGCGGGTGCGCTCCGCTTCCTTGAGGGTAAACAGTTTGGGTTCTTCGTCGCTCATACCGACCTGCCCGCTCGCCGGCGCGGGCAGATGCCCGCGAATCTCAGCCGCCAATGAAGACCATGGTCCGCGAAGGAGGAACGAAATCCGGCTCGTTGATGCGGTGGCCAGCCTCCTTCTCGATAACAATATCACGAATTTCAGCGGCGATTTCCGCGTCGTCGGCGCCGCCGCGAAGGAGGGGCTTCAAATCGTGATCTTCCTTGCTGAAGAGGCAGGTGCGCAGCTTTCCATCGGCCGTGAGGCGAATGCGCGAGCAGTGGCCACAGAAGGGCTGGGAAACCGGAGCAATCAAGCCGATTTCGCCGGGCCCGTCAGCGAAGCGGTATTTCCGCGCGGTCTCACTCGGCTCGTGAGCGACGGGCTCAAGCGGCCAGAGGGCGCTGATGCGGCGGTGAATCTCTGCGGCGGTGACGACCAGCTCGCGCGTCCAGTGGCGATCGGCATCGAGAGGCATGAATTCGATGAAGCGCATGATGAGGCCGCGGTCGCGCGCGAATTGCGCGAAGGCTTCGACTTCGTCGTCGTTGATGCCGCGAACGAGGACGGCATTCACTTTGACGGGGCGCAACGGAGAATCCTGCGCGCGGTCAATTCCCTCCATCACGCGGCGGAAAGATTTCGTGCGCGTGATTTTTCCGAAGCGGGAAGGATCGAGAGAATCGAGGCTGATATTGATGCGGTTCAAGCCCGCGCGGATCAGGCGGTCGCAGCGCTCGGCGAGGAGGTGGCCGTTGGTGGTCATGGAAAGATCGGCGACGCCGAGGGCACGGAGGCGGGCGATGAAATCCTCCACGCCGTCGCGCACCATAGGCTCGCCGCCGGTGACGCGAATCTTGCGGATGCCCATGCCAACCAGAATGCGCGAGAGCCGTTCGAGCTCATCCCAGCCGAGCAGGTGATTCTCCGGAAGGTGATTTTCCGGATCGGCGGAGCGGCAATAGACGCACCGGAAATTGCAGCGGTCGGTGACAGAGACTCGCAGGTCGGTGATGGCGCGACCGAATTTGTCCTTAAGGCTCATTTCGTCGAAACTGAAATTCCAAGAAATCTCCGGGCGCAAAATAAAATCGCCCAAAACCGTGATTGGTTTTGAGCGGCACCCGGCAGGGGCAAAAACCTGCTTGCCGAGTTTTCTCCTTTCCAAACACGGGAGGCCCGGGCGTTTCCCCCCGGACCCTGAACCGCCGAAATTCCGGCGACTTCCCGCTTGAATCGCGGGATCGTCCCCGGAGCCATGGGATTTCTCTCCCGCAGGCTTCGAGGATCGGAGAATTTCTAACTCAAATTGTACGCTTAGAGCGCCGCAAGCGCAAATGCGGCAAGGGCGGCCCGAGGGCGTCGACTGCCCGGCACAGCGGCGGGCCGGGAACGGGGCGGCTTCGCGCAGTTATGGTAGAGTTTGGCGCGATGCGAATTTTCGTCCTGGGAGCGGGGGGAACGGGCTCACTGCTCGCGCAGTTGCTGGCGCGCCAGGGCCATACGGTGTGGTGCGGCGACCGGGACACGACGCGCGCGGAACGGTTCCTCGGCAAGAAAAACAAGCTGGAAATTCAGGAAGTGAACGCGCGGAACTTGTGGTCTATCGTGCGGGCGGCGCGGGGCTGCCATCTGCTGGTGAACGCTGCGCCGGCGATCTTCAATGAAATCGTGCTGCGCGCCGCGCTGCGCCTGCGCGCGCACTACCTGGACCTGAATTCGCGGCTGACGCGCAACCCCTTCAAAGCGGAACAGCTGAATTATCACAAGCAGTTCGCGGCGAAAAACCGCGTGGCGCTCATCGACACGGGCGTGGCTCCAGGCCTGACGAACTTGCTGGTAAAGCGCGGCACGGAACTGCTGGACACGGCGGAATCCGCGCGGATACTGCTCTACGAAAGCACGGAAAGCGAAGACCCGGTCTCGATGTGGTCCGCCGAAGTCGCTTTCGATCAGGCGGTCTCGCGACCCAGGCTCTATCGCAACGGGCGTTTCCAATTCGGGCGGCGGTTCAGCGAACGCGAGATATTCCGGTTCGCGGCGCCTACGGGCGCGGTTCCCGTATATCTGGCGGCGCAGGACGAGGTCGCCACGCTGCCGCACTATCTTCCGCTGCGTTCCGTGGAAGCCAAAATCGGCGGAGAAGATATTGAGCGGCTGCGCCGCTGGCACCGGCAAGGAAAGCTTTCGCGCTCGCGCGGCATCGTGGCGAAACGCTTTCCGCAGACGCCCACGCCGCGGCAGGTGGCGCGGCTGATTCGCCGCGGCGTACTGGAGAATGCGCGGTTCGCCGCCGCGATCATCGTGCGCGGCGAAAAAAAAGAACAGCCACTCGAGCTGCGCTGGGACGCCGCAGTTCCCACGCTGTACCAGATTCGGGTGCGCGGGCTGCACTTCACGCCGATTTCGTACGCCACGGCGCATGTCGCGGCACTTTTTGTCCGACACTTTCCCAAAAACATCGCCGGAGTTTTCCCTCCTGAAGCTCTGCCGGCGGAATCGAGGCGCGGCATTCTTTCGGATGTGCGATTGCACGGAATCCGCCTGCAATTCCGCATGAAGCGCTTGCGAAAATCCGAGGACGATGAAGAGATTTGATCTCGCCGAGCAGCCCAGCAGCTTCGGCGCATTTAGACTATCGCTGCACTCGCCGTCGACAATATAGCTCGAACGGGCATATCATCCACCCACCAGACTTGGGATTCGTGGCATATCTGAGACGTTCCGATGGGGTGCCGCGATGCGTTTCTATGTGGCCATCACTGATGGTGATTGGTTTTCTTTTCTAGCTGGCAGCGGCCTCACAGAGGAAGTCAATTTCTGGCAACCGAGCGGTGGCCGCCAGTTTCGAGCACTCAAGCCGGGTGAGCCATTCCTCTTCAAGCTGCATAGCCCTAGGAATTACATAGTGGGTGGAGGGTTTTTCGGTTATTTCGCGGTTCTGCCCTCCAGCTTTGCTTGGAGCACGTTTGGCACGAAAAACGGCGCCAGCACTGAGCAGGAAATGCGGACTCGGATTGCTCGTTATCGTCGGGTGCCGAGCTCTCTGGGAGAGGACTATCAAATTGGGTGCATTCTTCTCCAAGCGCCTTTTTTCTTTCCGAAAGACGATTGGATCCCGGCCTCAGATTGGGAACCCAACATAGTTCAGGGGCGCACATATGACACGACCGACGCAAGAGGTACATGGATTTGGCAGCAGGTTGAGGACCGACTCAGAGCCTATAAGTCCTTCTCACTTTTGGAGGAAGGAAACGTCGTCGATCAATTTCGATTTGGCACACCTCAGCTCGTGATGCCTCGACTTGGACAGGGATCGTTTCGTGTGGTAGTCACAGATGCTTACGAGCGCCGCTGCGCTTTCACAGGCTCTCCCGTTTTGCACGTTTTGGAGGCCGCACACATAAAACCCTTTATGCAGGACGGACCGAACGCCGTGAACAACGGAATTTTATTGCGTCAAGACGTACATACCTTATTTGACCGTGGATATATCACGGTAACACCAGAATACCGGGTCGAAGTTAGTCGCCGAATCAAGGAAGAATTCGAAAATGGTCAAGAATACTACTCCGCTCAGGGGAAGATGATCGCGCTGCCTAAAAGAAAAGATCTGCTACCTGAGCGCGAATTTCTGATTTGGCACAATGAGAACATCTATGTTGAATCCTAGTTAGACAACTTCGCGCGTCTTCCCGGCAACGCATCCCTGTAGGTCGGTGAGTCTAATCCGGCGTGAAACAAATGGCCGTTCTTCGCGTATAGTTTGGAGAGGGGCGCAGCCCGAAAAGGAGATCAAATGTTGAAGCGATGGGGATGGGTGGTGGGAATCGCGATGTTGTGCGCGTTGCCAGCGGCGGCGCAGACGAATCCCTCCGTGGACGAAATTATTGCCAAGAACAATACCGCGCGCGGCGGCCTGGACAAGGTGAAGGCCATGCAATCCGTGCGCATGAGTGGCCGGGTATTGATTGGGCCGGGGATCGAAGCTCCGATGACGCTGGAAATCAAGCGCCCCGGGCAACTGCGAATGGAATTCACCGCACAAGGCATGACCGGAATTCAGGCCTATGACGGCAAAGGCGGCTGGCAGGTGATGCCGTTCACGGGAAGCTCGACTGCCGAACCTCTCGCCGGCGATGATCTGAAGGACGTTCAGGAAGAATCCGATCTCGACGGGCCGCTGGTGGACTACCAGACCAAGGGAAATAAGGTGGAGCTGGTGGACAAGGAAGACGTCGAAGGCGCTTCGTGCTACAAGCTCAAGGTGACGAAGAAGAACGGAGACCTGGAATACTTCTACATTGACGCCGACAGCGGCCTAGACATCAAGGAAGAAAGCAAGCGCACGATCCAGGGCACCGAGCAAGAAGTGGAAACTTCGCTCGGCAGCTACAAAGAAGTGAGCGGCCTTTATTTTCCGTTCAGCATCGAGAGTGGCATCAAGGGAACCGACCAGAAACAGAAAGTCATGATCGACAAGATCGAAGTGAATGTCCCGATCGAAGATGCGCGTTTCGCGATGCCGGCGCCCAAGCCCGCGGCAACCGAGCCGCCAGCAGCCACAAAACCACCCGCGGATGCGAAACCGCCGCTCGCGCTCATGAAATAGCCGTTTCCCATATTTTGGTCTCGGAGGAAACATGACGCCCTGGCCCATCCGCAGGAGTTTGCCCGTATTCAGCTTCGCGTTGTTGCTGGCAGCTTCGGTGGCCGGCGACGACACCAAAGACACTGCGCCCAAACTCGATTCCGAAGCATTGGCCGGCCTTCCCGCTCGCGCGATCGGCCCGGCGGTGATGAGCGGACGAATTGCGGCCATTGCCGGAGTGCCGGGCGACCGCACGACACTTTACGTAGGCTCCGCAGGCGGAGGGGTCTGGAAATCCATGGACGGCGGATACACGTTCAAGCCAATTTTTGACAAGTACACGCAATCCATCGGCGCGGTGGCTGTTGATCCATCGCACACGGAGACAGTGTGGGTGGGCACGGGAGAATCCTGGGTGCGCAACAGCGTCTCGGTGGGCACGGGAGTCTACAAATCCACGGACGCAGGCGAGAACTGGCAGCTGGTGGGCCTGGCCGATACCGAACACATCAGCCGCATCGCCATCCATCCGAAAGATTCCGGCACCGTGCTGGTCTGCGCGCTGGGGCACCTGTGGAATTCCAACGCGGAGCGCGGAGTGTTTCGCACGACCGATGGGGGAAAGACATGGAAGCAAACTCTCTTCGTAAACGAGGATACGGGCTGCGCGGATATCGCGCAGGACCCACAGGACCCGCGCATCGTCTACGCGGGAATGTGGCAGGTGCGGCGGTATCCGTGGACTTTTAATTCCGGAGGGCCCGGCGGCGGACTTTACAAATCGTCCGACGGGGGCGACACGTGGAAGCGCATCACGGCAGGACTACCGTCGGGCGATCTAGGCCGCATCGGCATTTCCATCGCCACTTCGCGGCCGAACGTGGTCTATGCGGTGATCGAGGCGAAACAGACGGCAGTCTACCGCAGCGAGGACCTCGGCGAAAACTGGAAGGAAATGAATTCGTCTTCGAGCGTAAACGCGCGGCCTTTTTATTTCGCCACAGTTTCCGCGGATCCCAAGAATTTCCATCGCGTATATAAGCCCGGCTACGGACTCGCGGTGAGCGACGATGACGGGAAAACTTTCAGCGGCCTAGGCGGAGGCTTTCATGGCGATTGTCACGCGCTGTGGATCAATCCGGCTGATCCGGAGCAGCTCTTCCTCGGCACGGACGGCGGCGTTTACAATTCCAATGACCGCGGAGCGCACTGGCGCTTCATCGGCAGCCTGCCGGTCGGGCAGTTCTACCACGTGAGCGCCGACATGGCGCGGCCGTACAACGTGTACGGCGGATTGCAGGACAACGGCACGTGGACGGGGCCTTCGCAGCACGCCGGCGGAATCGCCGCGCGGCACTGGCAAAACATCGGTTTCGGCGACGGCTTCTGGGCGTTTCCCGATCCCACAGACTCCGACTATGCCTACGTCGAATGGCAGGGCGGAAAGATCCTGCGCACGCGCAAATCCACAGGTGAGTCCAAGCAAATCGCGCCGTACGCGCGTCAGGGTGAACCCGATTTGCGCTTCAATTGGAATGCGCCGATTCAAACCAGCGAAAGCCATCCGGGCACGATCTATTTGGGGGCGGAATATCTTTACCGCTCGCGCAATCGCGGCGAAAGCTGGGAGCGCATCTCTCCGGACCTGACCACCAACGATCCCGCCAAAGAAAAACAGGAGCAGTCCGGCGGGCTGACCGTGGACAACAGCGACGCCGAGCGACATTGCACCATTTACGCGATCAGTGAATCGCCGAAGAATCCCGAGGTCATCTGGGCGGGCACGGATGACGGCAATCTGCAAATCACCCGCGACGGCGGCAAAAACTGGTCGAACGTGGTCAAGAATGTTCCGGGCCTTCCCGCGAACACCTGGGTGAGTTACGTGGACGCCAGCCATTTCGAGGAGGGAACGGCGTACGCCACATTCGATGGCCACGCTTCGGGGGACATGAAGACATACGCCTACCGCACGCGCGACTACGGCAAGACGTGGCAGCCGCTGGTTACGGCGGACGTGAGCGGCTACGCGCACGTCATCCGCGAAGACCGCGTCAAAGCAAATCTGCTTTTTCTGGGAACGGAATTTGGGCTGTTCGTCTCGATAGATTCGGGCGCGAACTGGGCGAAATTCACGGGCGGCCTGCCGCCTGTGGCCATCCGCGATATCGCCATCCATCCGCGAGATAACGATCTGCTGCTCGCCACGCACGGCCGGGGAATCTGGATCGTGGATGACATCACGCCTATTCGCAGCTTGACCGCCGACGTGCTTGCGTCCGATGTGGTGTTTCTGCCTTCACGGCCCTCGGAAATCAGAATCGCTTCGATCGAACAGCGCTCCGACGGCGACACGGATTTCGTGGGACATTCCCCCGGCGACGCCGCGTGGGTGAATTACTACCTGAAAAAGCGCCACGTCTTCGGCGATTTGCGACTGGAGATTTACGATGCCGGCGGAAAACTGATTTACTCCGCACCGGGGGGACAGCGCCGCGGCCTGAATCGCTTCGAATGGCCCACGCGCGCCAAGGCTCCGAAAGCGCCCCCGGCTACGAGTGTGGGCGGGAATGAGTTTGCTCTCATCGGCCCGCTGGTTCCCGAAGGCACTTACACGGTAAGGATGATCAAGGACAAGGACAGCTACGCGACCCAAGTGAATCTGGTCGCCGACCCGACTTCGCCCCATTCCGCGTCGGACCGCAAGCTCGAGCGCGACACCGCCTGGCGGCTTTACGGCCTACTCGACCGGCTGGCCTATTTGACCGACGCGGTTTCCGGCTTGCGTGACCAGGCGCGCGAGCGCGCCGGCAAGCTCGCGGCAGATGATCCGCTGCGGAAGAAACTCGAAGCGCTGGCGGATTCACTCGAAAACTTGCGGAAGAGCATGGTCACGACGCGCGAAGGGCCGCTCACCGGCGAACTCCAATTGCGCGAAAAGTTGCTGGACCTCTATGGCGCGGTGAATGGCTATGAGGGACGACCCACCGAATCGCAGCTCGCCGGCGCAGGAGTCCTCGAGCACCAGCTGGACGCCGATCGCGCGCGATTCGAATCGTCGGCGTCTGGAGATGTCCCATCACTCAACGCCGCTCTTGCCGATAAGAAGCTCGAGCCTCTCAAGCCGCTCACTTACGACGTTTGGCAGAAAAAAGATGTGGCGAAATAGCAACAAGTGACTGAACGGAAGCGCTCAGCGCAACTCCGGCGCGGCAGAAGGGTTTAGAATGGGGTAGTCCCGCCGTCCGCGGGGAGGAAGCCGGCGATGCGCTCCATTTCGAGAAAAGTCAACGCGCTCCTGAGTATCTTTCTTCTGCTATCGTCCGCTTCGGCACAAACCCGCACGCAGACAAAAAAGAAGAGCACGCCTTCCGGTGCGCCGGCTGTGAAAACGCTCCCCGCTCCAGCTTCGCTGAGCGAGCGCCAGCGCGCCATTCATGCGGTGAATCGCCTTACGTTCGGCCCGCGGCCCGGCGATGTCGAAAAAGTTCAGGCCGCCGGCGTGGACTCCTGGATCGAAGACCAGCTTCATCCGGAAAGCATCAACGATTCCACTCTCATAGGGCGCCTCGCCCCCTATCGCACGCTGAGTATGCCGCCACAGCAGCTCGTGCAGAATTTTCCGCCCGATCCAGTGCTGCGCCAGGTGATGAACGGCAAGCGCCCCATGCCGACCGATCCAAATCAGCGACTCATCTACGCCGTAAATATTGCGCGGCTGAAGGGGCAACAGGCCAAGCCCGTGGCGGCCGCGGACAAGGCTTCGCCAGAGCCAACTCCCGAGGCCGCGGCGCAGACTCTCGGGGATAGGCTGCTCGCGCTGCCCAAGGAGAAACGAATCGCCGCGCTCGCCGATGCTCCGCCCGAGCAACTCGTGAATTTTCTGGGACTACTTCGCCCCGACGAGCGCAACCGGCTGATCGCGGAGGCTTCACCGCAGGATCGCGAGACATTGATGACTCTGGGAAATCCAGTGGGGGTGATTACGTACGAACTGCAGCAGGCCAAAGTGCTGCGCGCGGTGCTGAGTGAACGTCAACTGCAGGAAGTGATGGCCGATTTCTGGATGAACCACTTCAACGTGTACATTTACAAAGACGCGGACCGGTATTTTTTGACGAGCTACGAGCGCGACGTCATCCGCCCACGGGCGTTTGGAAAATTCCGCGATCTTCTCCTTGCCGTGGCACAGAGCCCGGCGATGCTCTTCTATCTCGATAATTGGCTCAGCATGGGCCCGGATTCTCCGGCCGCCGGCAAATCGGGACAGTCGGGCCTCAACGAAAATTACGGCCGCGAACTGATGGAGCTGCACACGCTGGGGGTGGACGGCGGCTACACGCAAACGGACGTCACCACGGCGGCGAAAATTCTGACCGGCTGGACGATCACAGATTTCGAGAACGGCGGAAGATTCACGTTTGAGCCGCGGCGCCACGAGCCCGGGAATAAGGTTGTCCTGGGGCACACGTTCTACGATTCGGGCATGGACGAGGGCGTGCGCTTGATTGATTTCCTCGCGCACAATCCCGCCACGGCGCATTTCATCTCCAAGAAACTGGCGCAGCGTTTCGTGGCCGATGACCCGCCGGAATCTCTCGTGAAGCAGATGGCCGCCACGTTTCTCCGCACCGACGGCGACATTCGCGAAGTGCTGCGCACAATGTTCCGATCCAAAGAATTCTGGTCGCCGAAGTATTACCGAGGGAAATTCAAGACGCCGCTCGAATTCATCGTCTCCACCGTGCGCGCGAGCGGCGCCAATGTGGTGGCCCCCGATCCGGCCACAGGAGCCCTCAACGGCATGGGCATGCTGCCCTACAACCAGCAGCCTCCCACGGGATATTCCATGCTGGCGGAGGCCTGGGACAATCAGGGCGATTTGCTGGCGAGGTTTAATTTCGCGACGACGCTCACGCAGAACAAATTCGGGGCCCTGCAATTTGACCCCTCGCATCTCGTCGTGCTGGGGGTTATCGACGACCCGGACTCCGGGAAGGATGCAGGAGGCCCAGCGCAGCCCGTCGGACTCGACGCGGCCATTCAGTTCATGGAGCAGGGGCTGCTTCCCGAGGGACTCTCCGACAAGGACCAGGAAATCGTTCATCAGCAGTTGCAGGACCCGGACGTCCAGCGACAGGCCGCAGTCTCTCCCGAAGCGGCGTTGCGGCTCGCTGCGGGTTACATGCTCGCTTCGCCGGAGTTTCAGAAGCGCTGAATTCTGCAATATTGAAAAGAAACTACCCAAGAATTCTTTGTCCTTGCTCCTTGGGAATTTCAGGCTGGAGCTATTGGGTGTTCTTGGGTAAACTGTCGGCCACTTGAGAGTCCGGAATGGAATTTCGGTCAAGATTGCGCGCTGTAACTGACCGAGGGATGGCCATGTCCCCGCAAGGGGAGTGACTGCACACGGCGACCCGGGCGGGCCTTTGCAGTTTGACTGCCTGGAAGTCGTCCCTGGCCATCCGTCGGTTGGGAACATCAATCGTCCAAATGAAATGAGTGAAGTGTCTCGATAGGCTGCGCGTGCCCACGGCTGCTTGCTCGCTTGCAGCGCAAGATGCGCTCGATGCCAATGATTCGAAGGACGCGTGAGAGGCTGAAGCGGAATAAGTTCTCATCGGGCGACCCAGAATTACGAAAACTGAAATTGCAATTGTACATCGCAGCCATGCGCCGCCGGCTGCATACTCGCTTCGCAGGAGTTTCATAGTCGCTGATAGCCGGTACTCCATTCTGCCATAGCAGTTTAGATGGATTCCACATAACTCAATTATTATGAATTAGATACGGAAGAAAATTGGGGTGGCTGGATCTTGGGTTGCCTCACCTGTTCGTACGCAAGTCGAATGATTTCATGCATGTCTCGCGCTCGCCGTTTCGCTCTGTACCCATTGGAAAGCTGCCGCGCATCTAATATAGCGGGTAGGGAGGGCTCCAGATCAAGTTGCGGAGGTGCAACATGAGACAGTCCACGGGAACTCTCGGGAAGTTGGTATTGTGCGCCGCGATCATCGCCGGCATAGCGGGAGCAGGCGCAATCAGCGCGAATGCGGCGGGTCGGCAGAAGGGCCCGGCACCGCGCGGCGAAGCGGCCTATCACGAATGGCTCACGAAAGAAGTGCGGCATCAACTGGTGATGTTGCCGTGGTATTCCGTCTTCGATAATCTGGAATACAAAATCGATGGCGACCGCGTGATTCTGATGGGGCAGGTGGCGCGGCCTTCTCTCAAGGACGATGCCGAAGCGGCGGTCAAGAAACTGGAAGGCGTGACCGCTGTGGAGAATCAGATTCAGATTCTTCCGGTTTCACAGAACGACGACCGCATCCGCCGGGCTGAATACCACGTGATTTACGGCGAGCCGACGTTCGAACGTTACGCCATTCAAGCGGTGGGGCCCATCCACATCATCGTGGATAACGGCCACGTCACGCTCGAAGGCGTTGTGGCGAACCAGATGGACAAGGATCTCGCCGGTATCCGCGCGAATTCTGTCTCCGGCGTTTTTTCAGTGACCAACAACCTTGCAGTGGAGAAGTAAGCCGGCGCGCCGCGGAGTTCCGTCTCTCCTTTACTTCGCGGCGCGTTCGTCTGCGTGGAATTCGGTCCACGGCCCTGCGAGCATGTCGCGCAGCAGAGGCTTCTGCCAGGAGTATTCCGGATGCGCCGCCAAAAAAGGCGCGGCGTGAAAGTCTTCTCCGCAGGGATGGCCGATGCGCGCGACGAAGGTCATCAACTCCGCCATGCGGCTATCCGCCACCTTACCCTGCACGGCTCCGCCCGGATAGTGCGGTCCCCAGCCCCAGATGGAGAGGCCTTCGTTCGCCACGTCTCCGTGGCCGCAGAGCGTGCGCTGATCGGCTTGTTCGGTCTTTGAATAGGTGTCGTAATGATCGGAAAGGAATTTCTCCGCCAGGTCCACGTCGATTTTTCCGCGAGAATTCTTCAGCAGGTCTTCCCAGCGCGCCCGGCGAGCATTCGGCGAAGTTTCCGCATTGGTTGGATCAAACGTCGTATCGTCTTTGAGCACCTGCGGATCGCTCGCGAAATTCGAACCGGCAAAATAGCCGTCCTTAGTTCGCCAGAGTTTCGTGTGCTTCAGCCCCAGCTCAAGTTGCGCAATTTCTCCCGTCTTACGGTCGCCCAGCAGCCAGTCGTTGGCGTAGCCACCGTTGTTTCCGTCGCTGATGATGCGAACGTAATCGTCGATCGAGCTGGCGTACTGTAGGGCTTTGCGCGAGCGGACGAATTCCGGCTTGCCATCGGGATCCCAGCCATGAAACTGGGTAATGGTTGTTTCGGTGATCATGATGCCATCGGAATTGATGGCGAAATCATCGTCGCTGGTGATGACGCCGGGAAAGCCATCGCCGATCATGCGAAAACCATTCTGCGGAACAATGTCGAATACGATTCGCCAGCGCTCGCCGTGCAGATAGCTGGTCCAGTTGTTGTGCGCGATGACGATCTGATGGTCTTTCGTCCAGCTTCCCGTGGCGATGAACGCACTGCAATTCCCCGGGCTTTGGAGGCGTGGCGCGCCCGCCACTTTTTCTTTGGCGTTCAGCCACGGCACATAATAATCAGGCAGCTCCTCGAAGGCGTTGAGAGCCACCACGTCGTCAATGTCCATGGAAAGGCCCTTGGCCTGCAGCCCCGCGGCGATTCCGCGCAACTCCTGCTGATACTCGGCGTCAATGTGCGGCCAGAGCATGCGGTGCGCAGCGTCGCGGAAGAAATTCCAGTCGCGCTGCGCTTCATGCGTGTCCGTGAGCTTCACAGCCTCGAACGCATCCTTGATTTCTGGAGCGAGCAGATAGCCGTGCTGAAATCCGATTTGTTCCGGCGAACCCTGAAGATGCACGTAAACCCATCCGCCGCGGTCGAAGCGATAGCTTCCTGCAAGCCGCGCATCCGCGGGCGCGGTCTGCGCAGAGATTTTCCTTTCGGGCGGAGCGCTTCGCCGTGCCCCCGCATCAACCGCTGCGGCGGTAAGCGCACACAAAATTACCAGCGCCAGCCAAATCGGAATGAATCTCGATTCATATTTCTGCATGAATTCCTCCCCGCCCACTGCTCCGGCTCAAAAGAATCTTCCATCGCATCGTACGCGCGCGTCGTCGAGCGCGTCAATTGACCATCGGCGATTACGGGTGCGAGATCAGCTACTATTTCTGGTGGGCCCGCCAGGATTCGAACCTGGGACCGACGGATTATGAGTCCGCTGCTCTAACCAACTGAGCTACGGGCCCGCGCCTCTAACTATAAGTGCAAACAAACCCCATTGCATCAATTGTGTGGCGAGGTTATCAGCCTGGGCGAACGGCTTTCTTGATCTTGCGCTACACAAGCCGCCGAGGGCTATCTCGACGCTCGTTGGCGCGGATGGCGAGGCGATTGGTCGATGAGATGAGGGAGTCTTTGCGAAGCGTAATGAGATGTTAGCCGCGCACCGTTAGCACCGGACACGGAGCATGCGCGACCACTTTGTGTGCAGTAGCGCGCTCGAGATGCGTTGCCGCTCCGAGGCGTCCCGCAGCATCCCGCACGCCGAGTACTATCAAATCCGCGCTGCGCTCCCTGGCAAGTTCGACGATGCGGTCAGCCGGCTCTCCATATTGCAGGGTCACTTCCGGAGGAAAATCGAGTTTCGCATCGTCAGGAACAATTTCGTAGAGCCGGTGAATGGCTTCGGCCGCCGAAATCTTAAGGAGTGGGTCGACCGTATCTTCTTTTTCAAGAGGCTCGCGCATGACGAGTGTCAGGAGCAGCCGGGATTGGTTTTCCTCCGCGAGTGAGAGGGCGAGAGGAGCCGCAGACAAAGACTCCGGCGAAAGATCGGTTGCGAAGAGCACGCGATGAAACCGCCCTGCGTTGTGGGCACTGCTGCGCACACCCGGCCCAATGGTAAGTACCGGCACAGGAGATCTCCGAAAAACCTCTTCGGCGACCGAACCGAGCAATAATTTTTCGACCCCGGTGCGGCCGTGGGTTCCCAGGACAAGTAAGTCGATGCGATGTTCCTTGATCGCCCGTTCGACGGCCGGCCAAACGGCGGTGCCCCTCTCCACGGTTACCTGATGCTGCAAACCGGCAAGCTGCGACTCGACTCGCTGCATCTCCGCTTGCGCGCTCTCTTCCGCCGCATCGATGGCCGCCGCGGTCAATTCTGGCGTCGTGTAAACGTGCGGAGCGGGAATCGAGACGTGCAGCGCGTGCACGTTGGCACCATATCCGCGAGCAATCGCCGAAGCAAACGGAAGAGCTGCCTCGGAAGGTTCCGAGAGATCCGTCAGGTAAAGAATGTTTCTGAGCGCCGTGCGCCGGGCCGCTTCGATAGTGGGCATATTCCACCTCCGCTTGCGCAGCTTGCACTATCACTGCAGAGATGCGCCGTGACGCACGTCACAAATGGGAGTGACAATCATCACGGCAGCCGACGCCAGGCCGAGTTATTTTCAAGAGGCAAGAAGGAGGTGGGTGATGAAGGCGCTCGAGACTCATACACGAATCGATCTGAAGAATGTTCTTTTTCTCACAGACTTCTCACCGGCGGCAACTGCGGCTCTTCCCTATGCAACGGAATTGACAAAGCGCTTCGGAGCAAAGCTCTACGCTTTGCATGTCAGGCCGCCCGTGGTTTACCCCATGCCGGAACCTACCAACTGGGCTCTTATTGAGGAGGCAGAAAAGGCTGAAGCTGAAACGGAAAGGCAGGACTTGAGGAAACTGTTCTCAGGAATGCAGGTGGAAGCGCTGATCGAGGAAGGGGATCTGTCGTCTGCGATCGCAACAGCAGTAAAGAAAAACAAGATTGATTTGATCGTGCTCGGAACGCGAGGCCGATCCGGGGTGGAGGAATTTTTCATGGGTTCCGTAGCGGAGCAGATTTTTCGGCAGGCCTCATGCGCGGTGTTGACCGTCGGCCCCTTCACGTCCGGGGAGCCGCCGCGAGACGGAGAGTTTACCCAGATCCTCTACGCGACTGACTTCAGCCCCGAATCCGTGGCGGCTGCTCCTTATGCCATCTCACTCGCACAGGAGTTTCAGGCCCATCTGACGCTGCTCCACGTTGTCGGAGACAGCAAACCGGGGGACTTGGTACACCCGACGGAATTGGTGGAGTCGTCCACGCGGCTGCTCCGCAAGCTGGTGCCGCCTGAGGCTGACCTGTGGTGTGAGCCGCGATTTGTCGTGGAAAGGGGCGCGGCTGCCCAGAAGATCCTGGAGGCGGCGCGGCACAAAGAGGCGGATTTGATTATCCTTGGTGTTCGCCGGCCACACGGCGTTCCGGGCGCGGCAACGCATCTGCCGATCGCCACGGCCCACAAAGTTGTGTCCCATGCGCCCTGCCCGGTTCTGACCGTTCGTGGGTGAGGGTCGGCGGCGCTCTGCGACGAATAGTTGCGCTGAAACAGAATAAGGAGAGGCCGGCGTTCGATGAGCGCGTGGACTAAAATCGAAAATTGGCCGGGCCGCCGCAGACGCCGCCTCTCCAGCGCGGAGCGGCCAAATACCCAACAAGCACGATTTCAGATTTGGGGAAGCGCCTATTTCGCTTCCGTTCTGTCCATCGTTGGGATTGCCGTCCACCTAATTCTTCGGTATGCCCTGGAAACGACCCGCCCGGTTTATTTGATCCCGCTCTACTTGGTTTTACTGGCAGGCGGCTTGCCGCTCGCAATCGTGTTGCTGCGAAAGGCGCTGGCGCGCGAATTCGGCTCGGACCTGCTCGCAGGAATTTCGATTCTCACGTCGGTTTTGCTGGGGGAGTATCTGGTCGGATGCATCGTCGTGCTGATGCTCTCTGGGGGTACGGCAATCGAGCAACTGGCGACGCGGCGCGCATCCTCGGTGCTGGACTTGCTAGCGAGGCGCATGCCACAGATTGCGCATCGGCGGACGGGTGAAACTCTCGCGGATGTGGATCTGAGAGAAGTGGCGATCGGCGACACGCTGGTAGTTTTCCCGCACGAGATCTGCCCGGTTGACGGCGTGGTGCTGGAAGGCCAGGGAACCATGGACGAGGCTTATCTGACCGGGGAACCATTCGAAATCCTGAAAGCGCCCGGTTCGGGAGTTCTGTCGGGCGCGATGAATGGCGACATGGCTTTGACCATGAGGGCGGAAAAACTTTCCATTGATTCCCGCTATGCAAAAATCATGGAAGTCATGAAAGAGACACAACAGCGCCGTCCCCATCTGCGCCGGCTAGGAGATCGGTTGGGCGCGTGGTACACGCCAGTGGCAGTTACCGTAGCCACGGTCGCGTGGATCATCAGCAAGTCATCGCTTCGATTTCTGGCGGTTTTGGTGGTGGCCACGCCATGCCCGCTGCTGATTGCCATCCCGGTTGTGGTGATTGGCGCAATTTCGCTTTCGGCGAGGCGCGGGATCATCATCAAGAATCCGGCGGTGCTGGAACAAATCGACCGCTGCCAAACTCTGTTGGTTGATAAGACAGGGACGCTTACCTATGGCAAGCCGACGCTTTCTGAAATCAATTGCGCGCCCGGAGTTAAGGAAAGAGAGGTGATCCTTTTGGCAGCAAGTCTCGAACTTTACTCAAAGCATCCGCTTGCCGGCGCCGTTCTGGAGGCCGCGCGAAAGGAACGGCTGGCCCTCGAGCCTGCGACGCAAATCAGCGAACGGCCCGGGGAAGGATTGCGGGGAATCGTCGCGGGACACGAAATTCTCATCACCCACCGGGGAAAACTCGCGGAGAAGCCGAAGTGGTTGCCTCCGCTGACAGAGGGGCTGGAGTGCCTATTGCGGCTGGATGGGGCGTACGCAGCGGCATTTCGATTCAGGGACGAGCCCCGCAAGGATAGCCGACTCTTTCTCGATCATCTGCAACCGCGCCACGGTATCGGCAGGATCGTGCTGATTTCCGGTGATCGGGATTTGGAAGTACGGCGACTTGGCAGTCAGATGGGAATCACCGAATTTCATTCCGCGAAGAGTCCCGAAGAGAAAGTTGGCATTGTGCAATCGGAGACTCACCGAGCAAAGACATTGTATGTCGGGGACGGGATCAATGACGCTCCGGCAATGCAGGCTGCCACGGTGGGCGTGGCTTTCGGACATGAGAATGAAATCACGGCAGAGGCGGCTGACGCAGTCATCCTGGAGCCGTCGCTCGAGGGAGTCGACGCGTTGATGCACATCGGGCGCCGGATGCGCAAAATCGCGCTGCAAAGCGCCTTCGGAGGAATGGCACTTAGCATTTTGGGGATGATCGCCGCGGCTCTAGGATACTTGCCACCGATCGCTGGCGCTGTCGCTCAGGAGGTGATTGACCTCCTGGCTGTCTTGAATGCCGTCCGCATGGTGCTACCGTTCGATGCTCTGACAGACTTCTGAATTCATAATCCGACTCTCACAGTATTATTCCCGCGCTTGTTAGAATCAGTGCGTCGCCGGGCGAGGATCCGGCAGACGAAGAGAAAGCTCACGTGATGGACACGAAACGCGCCGCGCTTGAATGCTTCTTTTCGCCGCAATCCGTGGCTGTGATTGGAGCCACGGATCGCGAAGGAAGCGTCGGCCGCACGATTACTGCGAATATTCTGAAAAATTCCTATCGTGGAAAAGTCTTTGCGGTAAATTCCAAGCGTACTGAAGTTCTGGGCCTCCCCTGCTTCGCTAAGATCGGCGACATTCCGGAGAAAGTTGACCTCGCAGTGATTGTCACCCCAGCGCTGACCGTCCCGGCCATCGTCGGCGAATGTGTTGACGCGGGCACACGCTCGGCCATAGTGATTTCTGCAGGGTTTAAGGAGCTGGGCAGCGAAGGCGCGGAGCTCGAGCGGCAAATCCAGGAACAGCTTCGAAGGGGAGACATGCGATTGGTCGGGCCCAACTGCCTCGGCATGATGAATCCGCGGCTGGGCCTGAATGCGACCTTCTCGAGAGACATCGCACGGCCGGGCAATGTCGCGTTTTTCAGCCAGAGCGGGGCCCTGCTGACCGCCATTCTGGATTGGAGTTTGCAGGAAGAAGTCGGATTCAGCGCGATCGTATCCACGGGTTCCATGCTCGATGTGAGCTGGGGAGATTTGATCTCGTTCATCGGCGAAGATTCACAAACGGAGAGCATTTTGCTGTACATGGAATCTATCGGAGACGTGCGAGCGTTCCTCTCTGCCGCGCGCGAGGTGGCGCTGAAAAAGCCGATCATCGTAATCAAGGCGGGCCGCTCCGAAGCCGCTTCTCGAGCAGCCAGCTCACATACCGGCGCGCTCACAGGGAGCGATGAAGTGTTCGACGCGGCCTTCCGCCGGTGCGGCGTCTTGCGCGTGCAGAGCATCTCCGATCTGTTTTACATGGCGGAGGTTCTTGGCAAGCAGCCGCGACCCCGCGGGCCGCGTCTCACGATTCTGACCAATGCGGGAGGGCCCGGGGTCCTCGCAACCGATGCGCTGATCGCCACTGGCGGAAAGCTTGCAGAATTGAGCGCGCAATCCCTCGAAGCGCTCAATGTAATTCTCCCGCCGCATTGGAGCCGCAACAACCCGATCGACATTTTGGGAGACGCTGATCCGGAGCGCTATGCCCGCGCCTTGAAGATTGCCATAGAGGACCCCAATAGCGATGGCCTGCTGGTAATCCTGGCTCCCCAAGGAATGACGGACCCCGCGCGCGTTGCTCAAGAATTGAAACCAAATACGAAAGACCCAGCAAAACCGGTGCTGGCAACCTGGATGGGCGGCAAGAGGGTGGCTGAAGGAAAAGCAATTCTCAATGCTGCGGGAATTCCGACATTCAATTTTCCGGACACCGCTGCGCGCGCTTTCACATATATGTGGCGCTACGGATACAACATCCACGGACTCTATGAAACTCCTTCTTTCTTTGCCGCGAGTGATCTTGGAGACACAGCGCGCAAGAAAGCTGAAGAATTTCTTCGGCGCGTGAGCGGCGCCGGGCGCTCCCTGCTGACGGAGATCGAATCGAAGGAATTGCTGGCGCTTTACGGAATCAACACGGTTCAAACCGTGCTCGCTCGCAGCGAAGAAGAGGCCGTCGAGCGTGCGACTGCTATCGGGTTTCCTGCGGTGCTGAAGATTCACTCGGAAACAATAACGCACAAGACCGACGTCGGCGGCGTGAAGCTGAGTCTTCAAACCGCCGAGGCTGTGCGCCAGGCCTATCGCGCGATTCAGGAATCCGTCACCGCGAAACATGGCGCGCGAAGTTTTCTGGGAGTCACGGTTCAGCCGATGATGCGCCTGGATGGATATGAACTCATCCTCGGAAGCAGCGTGGATGAACAATTCGGGCCCGTGATTCTGTTTGGCTCCGGAGGGCAGCTTGTCGAAGTTTATCGCGACCGTGCGCTCGCATTGCCGCCGCTGAATTCCACACTGGCGCAGCGCCTGATGGAACAGACGAAGATCTTCAATGCGCTCAAGGGAGTTCGCGGCCGGGGCCCCGTTGACATCACGGCGCTCGAGCAAATCCTGGTGCGATTCAGCCAGCTTGTCGTTGAACAACCCCGGATCAAAGAAATCGACATCAATCCGCTCCTCGCCTCTCCGGAGACGCTGATAGCCCTGGATGCGCGCGTCGTGCTCCATGGACCGGAGATTGCGGATAGTGCGCTTCCGCGTTCTGCCATTCGTCCGTATCCTTCGCAATACATCTCAAACTGGAAGATGAAGGACGGCAGCCCGGTACTTTTCCGGCCGATACGGCCCGAAGATGAGCCGTTGATGGTGAACTTTCACAAGGCGCTTTCCAATCAGAGCGTGTATTTGCGGTATTTTCACATGGAGAATCTGGACGCTCGCGTGGCTCACGATCGCTTGATCCGAAAATGTTTTATCGACTATGACCGGGAAATGGCGCTGGTGGCGGTGCGCACAGCGGGAGGCTCAGAAGAAAATGAGATTCTCGCAGTTGGCCGGTTGACGAAGGAACGCACCGGCGGAGAAGGAGAAGTCGCCGTTTTGGTCAGCGACAAATACCAGAAACTTGGATTGGGAACGGAGTTGCTCGGGCGCTTGATCCAGGTGGGCCGCGATGAAAAGCTTCGGGAGATTGTAGCGAATATCCTTCCTGAGAATACGGCGATGCGCTCTCTTGCAAAACACTTTTCGTTCCAGGTGCGCGCGACGAATGATCCTACTATGGTCGTCGCGGTCCTCCCTCTCTGACTTGGATTACAGTGCAACTTGAAGGCGTGTGATGTCACGCACATCCGCATGTGACAGCAGTCACACCCAACCTGCCGGGAAAGAATTAATCTATACGCGATTATAGGGAGGACGCCATGTCGAGCACAGTTCAAGAAATCACCGGAAAACAGAGGACCAACGCCGCCACCATGAAAGCCCTCGTCTTCAAAGGCACGAATCAAATCGCAATCGAAGATGTTGCGATCCCCAAGCCCGGACCCGGCGAAGCGTTGATTCAAGTAACGCTGACAACAATTTGTGGTACGGATCTTCATATTCTCAAGGGAGAGTACCCGGTCAAGCCGGGCCTCATCATCGGCCATGAACCCGTGGGGGTAATTCGCGAGCTGGGAATCGGCGTTGCAGGATACAAGATCGGGGACCGCGTGTTGGTGGGTGCTATCACGCCCTGCGGGCAGTGTAATTTTTGTCTGAGAGGAAACTTGTCGCAATGTGGTGGCCCGATTGGGGGATGGAAATTCGGAAACACCATCAACGGAGCGCAGGCCGAATATCTTCTCGTGCCACACGCGCAGGCGAACCTCGCCAGGATCCCCGATGATTTGCGCGACGAGCAGGTGGTCTTGCTTGCGGATATCGCCTCTACCGGAATCTCCGCGGCTGAAAGTGCGGAAATGAAGATTGGAGACACCGTGGCAGTCTTCGCGCAGGGGCCCATCGGCCTCTGCGCAACGGCGGGAGCGAAACTGAAGGGAGCGAGCTTGATCATCGCTGTTGAATCCGATCCCGTGCGAGCTGCCATGGCCGGGCGCATGGGGGCCGATATCGTCCTCGATCACACGAAGACGGATGTCGTTCTGGAAATCAGGCGGCTTACGGGCGGAGAGGGCGTTGATGTGGCGATTGAAGCTCTCGGGACGCAGGCAACGTTTGAAAACGCGCTGCGTGTCCTCCGCGCTGGCGGCACACTCTCAAGCTTGGGGGTGTATTCGGGGAAGCTTTCCGTGCCCGCGGAACCGTTCGCGGCAGGCTTAGGCGATCTCAAGATCGTGACCACCCTTTGCCCGGGCGGAAAAGAGCGCATGCGCCGGCTGATGGAGCTGGTACGTCACGGAAAACTCGACTTGACGCCGCTGCTCACACACAGCTATCCACTGGGGAAGATCACGGAAGCGTACAAACTCTTCGGCGAGCGGCGCGACGGCGTGATCAAGGTTGCCATCAAGCCCTAAGGACAGCTGCAAAGCCGTGTCAGATTCCTAAGCTCGTGAAGCCCGGGTAATGTCCCTGGCTTTGTTGAGCTAGTAGGGCCACTTCCAATCCCGAATCTCCGGCAAATCATCACCATGCTCGCAGATGTATTGCTTGTGCTCGACCAGCCTGTCGCGCAGGAATTGTTTGAAGTGGGCATTCCTGGATTGCAAACGCGGCACGCGGTCCACTACGTCGCCGGCTAGATGATAGCGGTCGAGCTCATTCAACACGGTCATATCGAAAGGCGTGGTGGTGGTTCCCTCTTCCTGGTAACCGTGCACGTGAAAGTTGCCGTGATTCGTACGGCGGTAAGCGAGGCGATGAATCAGTGCGGGATACCCGTGGTAGGCGAATATCACGGGCTTATCAGTGGTAAACATCGAGTCGAATTCGCGATCGGGCAGCCCGTGCGGATGTTGCGAGGAAGCCTGCAAGGCCATTAGATCGACGACGTTGACCACGCGAATGCGAATATCCGAAAAATGCTGCCGGAGCAAGTCGACGGCCGCGAGCGTTTCCAGTGTAGGAACATCTCCAGCGCAGGCCATGACGGCGTCGGGCTCGCTGCCTTGATCCGAGCAAGCCCATTCCCAGATGCCGATTCCATTGGTGCAAAGCTCTATCGCGGATTTCATATCCAGCCATTGCAAGGCGGGCTGCTTCCCGGCAACGATCACGTTCACGTAATTGCGGCTGCGCAAGCAATGGTCCGCCACGGAGAGCAGCGTATTGGCGTCAGGAGGCAGATAGACGCGTACGATGTCCGCCTTCTTGTTGACCACATGATCGATGAAGCCGGGGTCCTGGTGCGTGAATCCGTTGTGATCCTGTCGCCATACATGGGAGGTAAGCAAATAATTCAACGATGCGATGGGTCGCCGCCAGGGAATCTGCCCCGCCACTTTGAGCCACTTGGCATGTTGATTGAACATGGAGTCCACGATGTGAATGAAAGCCTCGTAGCAGGAAAAAAAACCGTGACGTCCCGTCAACAGATACCCTTCGAGCCAACCCTGGCACAAATGCTCGCTGAGGATTTCCATCACCCGTCCATTCGGCGAAAGATGCTCGTCCGAAGGGAGGATCGGCTCAAGGCAAGTCTTATCGGTGGATTCATAGAGAGCATCCAGACGATTCGATGCCGTCTCGTCGGGACCCCACACGCGGAAATTCTTAGAGCCGGAGGTGAGTTTCATGACGTCGCGAAGGAATTTTCCTAAAACGCGGGTTGATTCCTCGAGGACCGTGCCGGGCTTGGACACGCTGATTTCATAATCGCGAAAATCCGGCATCACAAGATCCTTGAGCAGCAGCCCGCCGTTCGCATGCGGGTTGGCGCCCATTCTGCGGCTACCTCGCGGCGCCAGTTCGGCCAATTCCGCATCAAGCCTTCCGTTTGCATCGAAAAGTTCGTCGGGACGGTAGCTCTTCATCCATTCTTCCAAGATCTTGAGGTGTTCGGGATGCGAAGCGAAATTCGACACGGGAACCTGGTGCGATCGCCAGGTACCCTCGACAGGCTTCCCATCCACTATCTTCGGCCCCGTCCAGCCTTTCGGAGTTCGCAGGATGATCATCGGCCACGCGGGCGAACCGGTAGATTGACCCGCGCGGGCGGTGAGCTGAATGCTGCGAATCCCTTCGAGTGCTTTGTCCATCGTGAATGCCATGAGCTGATGCATGGTTTCAGGGTTACTGCCCTCCACGAAGTGAGGTCTATAACCATAACCGGTGAAAAGTTGCGCCAGGTTCGCGCCCTCCATGCGGCTAAGAATCGTTGGATTGGCGATCTTGTACCCGTTGAGATGGAGAATGGGAAGAACTGCGCCATCGCGCGCGGGATTCAGGAACTTGTTCGAATGCCAGCTCCCGGCAAGCGGTCCGGTTTCCGCTTCACCGTCACCGACAACGCAGCAAACGAGAAGGTCTGGATTATCGAAAGCAGCGCCGTAGGCGTGAGCGAGGGAGTACCCAAGCTCTCCGCCTTCATGGATCGAACCAGGAGTCTCCGGCGCAACGTGGCTCGGGATTCCTCCGGGGAATGAGAACTGTTTGAAAAGCCGCCTCATCCCTTCTTCGGTCTGCGTAATATTTGGATAGAAGTCGCTGTATGTACCTTCCAAAAATGTGTTCGCGACGAGTCCGGGTCCACCGTGACCGGGGCCGGCGATGAAAATAGCATTCAGGTCGTGCATTGTTATGAGGCGATTCAAGTGCACGTAAACAAAGTTCAGACCGGGGGTTGTGCCCCAGTGGCCCATGAGGCGGGGCTTGATGTCCGCAAGCGCCAACGGCCGGCGCAGGAGGGGATTCTTGTAAAGATAAATTTGTCCTGCTGAGAGGTAATTTGCAGCGCGCCAATACGCGTGCATCTTCCGCAATTCTTCCGAGGATAATGGCGACTTAAAGGTCTCAGGATTCTGCGTGCTGGAGATCGCGGCCGTGACCATGGTTTATCCCTCCTGCTCTCGAGTCGAATCAATGGATGAGCAGAAAAGCTGAAGATATTTTAGCGCGTCAACGAGGGAATGGCGGGCCTTGAATTCAGCTTGGCTGCAAACGCAGAGTCGAATGAGGCGGAGGGACCCACTCTCGTTCACATGCAATGATGCAGCCTCTGAATCCGGGGCTAGCTACGCCGCTGTCGTCACTTTGGCGCGCTCGGAAGTCGGCAGTTCCGGCCACAGCAGGCGGAGCACGACTCCCATTTCTTTGTCGTACTGCAGGCCGTAAACATGAGCGCACGGCTCACAGAGCCAGAAATGTTTCACCGCGTGGCGGCCCTTTGTCGATTCAGGTGCCTCATGTCCGGCAGTATCGGCGCACTGATCGGAGCGGAAGCGGAAGAACTTCCCGCCTGCGAGCCAGTGGAAGGCAGTCGGGCAGGCAGGATTCGCGCACTTGGGGTGGAGGTTTTGATGCAGCGGCGTTCCCTTCAGTTGAGCGGCCCCGGCCGGCGGCTGTTCCATCCTTACCAGGCAGCCCAGTTCGCGCGCTTTTTCCAGTTGTGAGATTGTCACTCGCAGCCAGGACGCTACTTTCTCCTCAACTTCCTGCTGATCACCGTAGCGGTAGAGGGAATCCAGGGTCTCTCCCTCTGCATTCACAGCAATGTGACGGCACGGGATCGCCTCAGAGCGAAGCTCTGGCGGCACCAACTGCATGAGCACGCACTCCTCGCAAGGGGCGGGATTTTCTTTGCAATCGTAATTCATGCATGTGGGTGAATCCTCGAAAATGAAACGCGGCTTCCAGGGCTCTCTGGGGGAGCGCCCGTACCCACCCTTCTCCAGGAAATTGAGTTCAAACTTTAAGACATCCAGTAGGTCGCGCTCGTCTTTTTGCATGTTCGACCTCCTATCTAACTCTTAGTTTGAGCCTCTCGAGAATTGCTTGCTGTGACGGACATCACGTCTTCACGTGACCTGCATCACCGAACCCAATCTGAATCCAAGGTTTACTTGGTGCCGTGCGCCGCTGGGTGCGCGAGTCAAGCGAATGCCAAACCGCTATTGGTTCGTAGGGAGAGCCGAAAAGGGTATAATGCGGGCCGGAACAGCTATGCGCGCGCCGTACGGCCTCGAAATCATTGAGAATTGCGTTGCTTGTCCCTATCGGGAAACGCGAGTCTTCTGCAACCTCCCACCGGAATCAGTGAAGCACCTCGCGGACATAACCTCACCCTCTTCTTACCCCAAGGGAGCAACGCTTTTTGTCGAAAGCCAGGCGCCGAGGGGCATTTTCATCCTCTGCAAAGGGCGCGTGAAACTTTCAACCTCCTCGGCGGACGGAAAGACTCTGATCCTGAGAATCGCGGACCCCGGTGAAATCCTCGGTTTGCCTTCGGCCGTCAGCGGAAAGCCTTATGTGTTGACGGCCGATGTGGTCGAGCCTACGCAAGCAAATTTCATTCCGCGCAAGGAATTCTTAAAGTTTTTGGCCGAGCACGGAGAGGCCGCGCTGCGAGTGGCCCAGCAGCTGGCTGAAAACTACCACGCCGCTGTCGAAGAAATGCGCACCATTGGGCTCTCTCACTCAGCGGGAGAAAAGCTGGCGAGGTTCCTGCTGGATTGGACAGCCGGCCACCCCGAAGAAAAAGGCGAGATTAAAATCAAACTGACTCTCACTCACGAGGAAATCGGCCAGATGATTGGAGCCTCGCGCGAAACGGTTTCGCGGCTGTTCGCGGGCTTCAAGAAAAGTCAAATGTTGCAAGTCAAAGGCTCCACGCTTATTATCCGCGATAGGGCAGGCTTGGAGCGCCTGTTGGAATCGTAGCGTTCTATCTGCCTTCCCCTTCCAATTTGAGGTTTTATCTGCTTTTGTGACGTGCGTCACAACTGCCTGTGACCCATGTCATAGCAACATGGGGGAAATTCTGGGGATCATGTTGCGAACACATTCAAACTCTTGAACTTGGTTACAGTTGTTTGGCGGGAACACCTAGTGAGGAGGAGGCGTAAAGCGATGCAAAAGCGAGCCACAGAGGTTGCAACATCACTGACGGTTTTCTTGCTTGGTTTTGTCGCTTGGATTTTGGGATCAACGCCGCAGGTCTCGGCAATACCCGCGTTCTCGAGGAAATACCAGACTTCCTGCACAACGTGTCACAGCAATTACCCCGAATTGAATGACTTTGGTGAGGCCTTCAAGAAAAACGGTTTCAAGTTTCCAAAAGACGACGAATTATTCGTGAAAGATCCTCCCATTCTTCTCGGGGCAAAAGCGCAAAAGGAAGTCTTCCCGAAGGCTGTCTATCCGGGCGAGATCCCCGGCGGCGTGCCAATCGCCTTTCGTTACTCTGGAAACTTCACTTATAACAGCAAACAGCCCCTGAGCCTCGGATTCCTGCCTCGAACGGACCTCTTTGTGCCGAACACTTTCACAATCATCGGAGCCGGAAGTCTGGGGCAAACACTTTCTTTCTGGATAGACAATGACATCTCTGCAGGCGGCGCCAACAAAGCAGCCGGCCTTGGCGATGGATATCTGAAAGTCAACGACCTTGGCCACTATATCGGTTTGCCGAAGGACACTATCAACTTGCGCATGGGCCAATTCGAATTGGACCTGCCGTTCACCCAAGCCCGCACAATCAACCTCACACCCTACGATATTTACAACGAAGCCAGCATCGCCGGCGTTCAAGGAACCACGAACAACCCCTTCGTGTTTGGCATTCCGCAGCGCGGGATCGAAATCGGCGGATATCCGAATGATGGGAATTTCACCTGGTCGGTAGCGCTCGTGGATGGCTCGAATAATACCGCCGCGGTGAGGAACTCCAAAGACGTTTACGTCCGGGTTTCTCAGCGGTTCAACCTGGAGCGCGATCCGAAAGTGCGTGCCGAAGTGCAAGCCGCCGGACCAACGGGACCGCGGGACCACACCTCCATTCGCTTCGGCGCCTTTTATTACTATGGGCGGAACGCGCTGAACACCGACGGCACCACGTTTCCGGGAATCGGCTCCATCCAGGAACCGTTCTATCGCGCCGGCGGGGACGTACGATTCAAGTATCGGAATCTTGAGCTCTATGGCCTGGGAATGTACGGTCACGACACCAACCAGATCGCTATTTGCACACAGACGGTTCCGATTGTCTGTACAGGAACGCAGCACACCACTCCGGTGACATTCAGCGGTGGATTTGGCGAGGCCGAGTACTGGATTTATCCTTGGATGATCGCCTTGATGCGCTACGACTTCGTGAATTCGCCGACCGATTTTCTTAACGGAGCCACCGGCGTCAATCCTGGCAATGGAATTGCGAATGCCAATACACGCAATCGCTTCAGCCCGGGCATGCAATTTCTTGTTCGGGCCAATATCAAAGTTGCTTTCGAATATCAGCACCGCTGGGAGCAGCCGGTTCCCAATACGACTGTAGCCTTTCGCCCCAACGGATTTGTAAGCGGAATTGATTTCGTGTTTTGAGCTTTAGAACGAAAGCCCGGCTCGCAAGGCCGGGCTCTAATCCAAATCAGGAGAGGCTGACAATGAATCGAAGAATGGCAATGATTTTCGGCTTAATGTTCCTGGTGGTCATCCTTGCAGGCGCGAGTTGGGCGGGCGACATCAAGGGCAAAGTGACGGCTCAGGGAATGCGCTCGCCCCAGAATATCGTCGTGTATGTGGACCAGATTGCTGGCAAGAAGTTCGATCCCCCGGCGCAACACGTCCTTATTGACCAGAAGAAAATGACTTTTGTTCCCCATGTGGTCGTCGTTCTCCAGGGGACAACTGTGGATTTCTTGAACAGCGATCCTGTCGGACACAACGTTTACTGGCCGTCCGTCAGCGGCAACAAAAAACTCTCCCATAATTTGGGGACTTGGCCCCAGGGCGATAAAAAATCATTCCAGTTCAACGATCTCGGAACAGCCTCGCTGCTTTGTAACGTCCATCCGGAAATGTCCGGATACGTCGTCGTCGCGCCCACGCCGTATTTCGCGGTCACCGACAAAGATGGAGACTATGAAATCAAAGGCGTGCCGGCGGGACATTACACCCTGAAAACCTGGAGCGAGGATGGCAAACCATCCACCCAGCCAGTCGACGTCGGCGCGGGGAGCGTCACAGTTGACCTCACGGTGAAAAAGTAATAACCAGAGGACACACGGGGGCCAATCCTGTGAAGAGTCGGTCGAAACTTGTGGATTTGGACTGGCTGGAATCCAATTTTCCATGCATGACGGCTTGTCCTGTGCACACGCAGGCGGGGCGCTACGTCACGTTGATCGCCCAGGGGCGTTACGAGGAGGCTTATCGTTACGCCCGCGAACCCAATCCATTCGCTTCGATTTGTGGTCGTGTGTGCGGCCACCCGTGCGAACCGGCATGTCGGCGGGGACAGTTTGACTCGCCGATTTCGATTCGCGCTCTGAAAAGATTTCTCACCGAACGGTATGGCCCGGAATCGCGGAATCCCATTGATCTCTTCCCGGAGAAGCCGCGCGTCAGCCATCCGGAAAAGGTCGCTGTGATCGGATCAGGTCCTGCGGGCATGTCAGCCGCGCACGATCTCGCGCTGCTGGGATATGCGGTGACGATTTTCGAGACTGCCGCCGTGCCGGGCGGGATGATGCATTTGGGGATTCCAGAATACCGCCTGCCGCGGGACGTCCTGCAGGCGCAGATTCGCGAGATTCTCGACCTGGGCCCCGAATTGCGGCTCAACATGCGGCTCGGCAAAGATTTTTCGTTGGCGGACTTGCACAGGCAAGGATTCAAAGCCGTGCTGCTGGCATTCGGACTGCACAAGAGCCGCGACCTGAACCTGCCCGGGAATGATTTGGATGGTGTCGTCAAGGGCATCGATTTCCTCCTGAACGTGAACTTGGGTTATCGCTTCGCGATTGGCAAAGAGGTGGTGGTGATAGGCGGGGGCAACGTGGCCATCGACGTGGCGCGCACCGCCCTGCGGGAGCAGCCCAAGGACGCCGGAGGGACGCAGGTCGCTGCGAGTTTACCCGACAGCCTTTCTTCGAGCGAGGCGGACGTAGCCATGAAGGAGTTCATGGACGTATCGCGCACCGCGCTGCGCATGGGAGCCCGCCAAGTCCATCTCGTTTGCCTCGAATCGCGTCTGGAAATGCCCGCCGCCGAAGAAGAAATCGAGGAAAGTCTGTATGAAGGCATCCGCCTCCACCCTTCGCTCGGCCCCAAGCAGTTCATCGGGAAAAATGGCAAGGTCACGGGCCTGGAAACAGTCCGCTGCAGTTCTGTGTTCGATGCCCAGCATCGTTTCAATCCAACATTCGAGGTCGGAACCGAGACCGTCATCCCATGCGACACCGTGATCCTCGCCATTGGTCAGGCGTCCGATCTTTCCTTCCTGAAGCCCGAAGACGGAATCGAAACCACTCGCCAGGGCACAGTCAAGATTGATCCCGAGACACTCATGAGCACGGCTCCGGGAATATTTGCGGCGGGAGACATTGCCTTCGGGCCGCGCCTGATTATCAGCGCCGTCGCCGATGGGAAAAAGGCCGCGGAACAAATTGACAGATACCTGCGCGGTCCGGAATGGAAACCCAAGCCGAAATACGTGCAGATCACGGTTCTGGATCATCACCACATGGCCGAACAATTTGACGAATACTCGCGGCTGGCAGTGCCTGTGATTCCGCTGGAGCGGCGCACGGGCATCGCGGAGGTCGAGACCGGCTTCACCGAAGAACAGGCGCGGCGCGAAGCATCCCGCTGCTTGCAGTGCTGGATCAACACCATTTTCGAGGGCAACGAAGCTGAAGGCACGGAATGCATTCTATGCGGCGGCTGCGTGGATGTGTGCCCCGAAAATTGCCTGCAGCTGGTGCCTCTTAGCCAGTTTCAATTCTCTGATGAAACACAATCTCGATTGATGGCAGAACAGGGCTTGCGCACCGTTGATCTGCAACATCTCGCGTCCCACGAACTTCTGGACGGTGAAGGCTCCGTCATGGTGAAGGACGAGACCATCTGCATTCGTTGCGGCTTGTGCGCCGAGCGCTGCCCTGCAAAGACAATCACCATGGAGGCCTACGAAGTGTTTAACCACCCCCCGGATTTCATTCCCGTTGAGGAGGTTGCTCTGCGCATATGAGTGAGCCGAATAATCCCGCCACGATGGGGCAGCTCCCAACGGCCGGTCAGCCGGGCACGGTCACGCGACGCGACTTTTTGAATGAGGTTACTCTCGGCGCCCTGGGCATTGCCGGCTTGGGCTCTGTCGCGGTCACCTATCAATTCTTTTCTCCGAATGTTTTGTTCGAGCCGCCGTCGTCCTTTCGGGCCGGAACTCCGGATCTCTACCCGCTCGATAAGGTGATTTTTCTGCAAGATCAACAGGTGTACATCGTGCGGACGTCTGCCGGCTTTTACGCTGTTTCTGCTGTTTGCACTCATCTTGGCTGCATCACGCAGTGGAAACAGGAAGCAAACCAGATTGCGTGTCCGTGTCACGGAAGCAAATTCAAGCCGGATGGCACGAAGATCGAAGGTCCGGCGCCGCGTCCGCTTCCACATTTTTCCATCACGCTCACTGCCGACGGCGAACTGCTGGTGGACAAGCTTCAGATCGTCAAATCGGATCAGGTTTTGAGAGTCTGAGGAGAACGATGGCGAACACTTTCCAGTCGTCGCTCGACTGGCTGCGTTCCACACGAGCTTGGAAATCCATCTTCCGCCGCGGACCGGCGCTCACGAATCGTACCCGCAGTATCGCCGTGTTCGGAAATCTTTTCCTGCACTGGCTGCCCGTCAAGGTCCGTGAAAAATCGCTCCGTGTCCGCGCCGCCTATTACCTCGGTTCTGTTTCCTTTTTGCTTTTCGTGGTCCTGTCCATCACGGGAATTCTCTTGATGTTCTATTACCATCCCGCAGCCCCTCAGGCATATCGCGACATGAAAGACCTGCGCTTCGTCGTTTCAAACGGAGTCTTTTTGCGCAACGTCCACCGCCTGGCAGCGCAGTTGATGGTTTTCGCCGTTTTCGCCCACATGTTTCATGTTTTTTACCGCGGCGGCTACAAGCCCCCTCACGAATTCAACTGGGTCGTCGGCGTGGTTCTGCTGCTTGTGACTCTGTTTCTGAGCTACACCGGTTATTTGCTGCCTTGGGATCAACTCGCATTCTGGGCTATCACTGTCGGGACCAACATCATTTCCGCCATGCCCTTTTTGGGAAGCAAGATTCGATTTGAGCTTCTGGGCGGCAATCTGGTCGGCGAGAACGCGCTGTTGCGATTTTATGTCCTGCATGTCGTGGTGCTGCCTTTGATAGCCCTCCTATTCATTGGCGTTCATTTCTGGCGCGTACAAAAAGATGGCGGACTCACGGTCCGGGAGAAAGATGACGGAAAAGAATAAAATCGAAACGGGCTTCGGCTCGGACGCTCGCAAAGATCCGCGGCGGATCGTATTCATCACCCGCAAGACTTCCGCCAAAGTAACGGGAGATCCGGGCCCGCAGTTGATGACCTATCCGCATCTTCTGGTCCGGGAAGCGATCGCGTTTGAAGTACTCGTCATTGCCCTGGTCCTCGGAGGATTGTTCTGGGATGCACCGCTCGAACAGTTGGCGAATCCGCTTTTGACTCCAAATCCCGCGAAGGCGCCGTGGTATTTTCTTGGCTTGCAAGAGTTGTTGCACTATTTTCCGCCGTTGGTCGCGGGCATCATCATTCCCACGCTGGTCGTAATCGCTCTGATCGTAATCCCATACTTCAACATCAACGTTGAGGGCGAACCCATTTGGGCGCGGCGCCCTGCGCAACACTTGCGCGTCTTGCTTGGCGTCGTGGCAATCCTTCTCGTATTTCTCGCCGTTTTCCGCGCCTGGACAGTTTTCGCGCCCTCCGCACTAATTGCGTTGCTGATGGTCTTCTCTTATTTCGTACCTGCCGGAAAACGGCCGTGGATGGATTCTCTGCGGGCCAAGCCGGTTTCGTGGTGGGTGATGACCTGGTTCATCACTGTGGCGCTCATCTTGACGCTGGTGGGGACTTTCTTTCGAGGTCCCGGGTGGTCCTGGGTTTGGCCGTGGGGTGCGCATGGCAGCTGAGGACATGGGAAAAGTATCTCGGCGAGCGCGCTTCGCTTTCGCAGTTTCCAGCGTGGCTTTCTTGGCGGTCCTGGCCATTTCTCCGGTAAAGGATTTTCGCCTGGAATGGAAGCAGTACAAGCGTGCCTACGTGCGCTTCGCCGAGACGCGGCCAGATACCAAACGATTGCTCTCGGATTTTCGTCCGGACATCGACCAGATCTGGATTCCCGAGATGGGCGTGACGGATCGCTGCACGACTTGTCACTTGGGTATCACTCAGCCCAGTCTCGCCGATTCTTCCGTGCCTCAGCCATTTCGAGCCCATCCGCCCATCCCACATCACATTCGCGACTGGGGCTGTACGATTTGTCACCGCGGCCAGGGTCCTGCGACGGAAGTCGCCGAGGCCCACGAAACAACGCTTGCTTGGGAGCAGCCGATCTTGTCCACTCACTTTATTCAGGCTTCTTGCGGCTCCTGTCACCGGGCGGATACCCCCGAAACTCCCCAGCTCAACCGGGGCCGCTATCTCCTGGCAGAGCTGAATTGCGTGGGCTGCCACCGCCTGCCGGGCATTGAGCGTCCCGCGATGCTCGGCCCGGATCTGAACGATCTCGGCGAAAAAGTCAGCCGTGAGTGGATTTATAAATGGCTGAAGGAACCGCGAACCGTCACCGACAAGGATGGGAACACTGTCGTCAACGGATACGAAACAGAAGATGAGCCGCGGATGCCTAAATTCAATTTGAATGAATCTGAATTGCGGGCGCTTGCCGGATTCCTCAGTTCGCTGCGAGACAAGCCCGTGAAAGCATATCAGTTCGATCCGCGGGTCATCGCAAAATGGAGCAAGCGCCCGGACCTGGGGGATCAGGGCGAAGTGCGATTTCGCCAAATGTTTTGCTCCACCTGCCATCCGTTGGCGGTGACGCGCGCGGGAGAAACGAAGCTGATCGGCGGCGATATCGGCCCGGAATTGACCAAAGTCGGCACCAAAGTAAATCAGAATTGGCTTGTGGCCTGGCTGCGAAATCCCCAGGCTTTCCTGCCGCGGAGCAAAATGCCGCGCTACGAATGGTCGGACGAGGATCTCTACGTCGTCACGCAATACATCACATCGAAGTTGACGGATTCCGATTTGCTAACGGATGTGCCGCAATTGGGTGCGCCGACAACAGAAGATGTCCAGCTGGGACGCCGCATGTTCATCGAAAAAGGTTGTGCCAGTTGTCATGCTATCGATGGCGTTGCGCCGCAGAAGGACTTTGGGCCGGACCTATCCGCCGAGGGCTCCAAGAATGTTTCTGACCTGGAATTCGGCAGCGCCAAAATTACCAGAAACTTGGTCGTTTACATCCAGGCGAAGCTAATCGATCCGGGCTCAGTCAATCCGGCCGCTCGCATGCCTCAGTACAATCTGAATCCTGCTGACCTGGATGCGATAACGACAGCCGTGCTCAGCATGACGGGCACACCATCGAGCAGCGGGCTGCAACAGTTGCTGGTGCCGCGCCAGGAGCCCGTCTTTCATCCCGCAGGAGCGTTCGGCGACCTCTATGAGCGATACAAATGCTACGTGTGTCACAAGTTCAAGGGCTACGGAGGCGACCTGGCTCCCGACCTCTCCTTCGAAGGCAGCCGGGCGCAGCGCTCCTGGTTGATTAGCTTCCTGAAGAATCCGCAAACGCTGCGGCCAACCCTTGTGCTTCGCATGCCGCAGTTCAACATGTCCGAGAAGGACGCCACGACGCTTGCGGATTATCTCGGCATGGCGCTTCAGAATCCGGAAGCAAATCCCGAGAGTGTGGATGCCAAGCAATTCACCCCGCAGTTGGCTGCTCTCGGCAAGCAACTCTACGAAGTGAAATACCAGTGCCAGTCGTGCCACACCATTGGTTCATCCGGCGGGTACGTCGGCCCCAATCTAAACAACGCGGGCAACTGGCTCACCGCTGCATGGATCGAAGCATGGCTGCGAAATCCTCAAGCGCTTGTGCCGGGAACGATCGAACCACGCCGGAATTTCACTGAAGACGAAATTAAAGAGCTCACTGCATATCTGCTCACGCTTCGGCAAAATGTGAAGATCGAAAAAACCGCGCACATGTCGTCACCCTCTCCAGCTATGCGCGAGGGCGCACAATGAACAAGCGCGCCCGGCTGATCATCTTGATCTTACTGGCGGCAGTGTGGCTCACCGGCTGCGGCAGAAAAACATCTGCCGTTGCGATGGATCCACGGACTCAGGCCTATGATGTCGAGGCAGACTGGAACGACCCCCAGCACCTGATTCCCCTGAACTACGAACAATCGCAAGGAAAGCGCATCTTTTATAATCAATGTGTCTGGTGCCATGCCGATTCCACTCCCGCGGGCCCTTCGAATCGCTCCAATTTGAATCCCACTCCGTCGCTGATGAACGATGGCGCAACGCTGAACAATCTGAGCGATGAATACATGCAAAATATTATTTCCCTCGGCGGCAGCGCCATGGGCAAATCCGGGATGATGCCGCCTTACGGGCGGACCTTGACGCCGGATGAAATCCGGGAGGTGATCGCTTTCACTCGTGCGATTGCCCAGCCTGTTTATCAGTGGCCAGTGCAGGCGAAATCGCAGATTTCAAGGTAGGGGCTTATGACTGCGCAAGATTTGAAATCGAGATGCAAGGTTGGGCAGGAACAGCGATTTTCACTTGCCGCGGTGACGCTCGCGGCTGCTCTGCTGCTCATTTCGCGTCCTGCCCTAGCTCAGGTAAGTCCTGCGGAAATTTTGAACCCGGATCTCAAAGCGGCGGAGACGAAATATCTTACTCAGCTCAAGACTTTGAACAGGGAGATCGCCGCCACAAAATTTCCATTCTCTTTGGTCTTGAGCCGTTATGTCGGATTGGACCCCGCGCAACAAGTCGAAACCGATTCGCGTGGATTGGAGTTCGTGCGTTTTCATGATCGAATTGTTCTGAAAATTACGGGGAATTACAACGCTGCGTATAACGGCGATCTTTTGACTCAGAATCAGCGCGCCGCGCGGACGTTGCGAGATGTGATCGTTCCGGTTCTGAAACTCACGACAGCTCTTCTCCCTCCCGATGTGACGTGCGACGCGATCGGATTGGAGATTTCCTATCACGCCAGAACGCCGAACCGCAGCTACGACTACGAAGGGAAGGAAATCCTCGTCGTGCTTTTCGACCCGCCCGATGCTTTCGAGTTCGCGCAAGCAGAAAGCGTGACGGAACAACAGGAGATTCTGAATCGCTCGGAGATTTATGTGAACGGCGCCCCCTTCGGGCTGGCGCTCGACGAGCGCGATCCGCTGAGCGTGGAAGCGCTGCCCCGCTCGACTTTCCGCGCACCGGCGGAACCCTCTCCTGCGGCCGCGTCAATCGGGATGGGCCGCCTGAGCGTCGTCAGTCCCAACCTCGTTCCCGGCTACAAAAAATCCGGCACCGACGCGGCGGCAACTACGACAAAGCCGGAATCACATTCCAGCGGCGACGAATCGGCCGCGCATCCCGTCGCTCCGCCGCCGCAGGCAGATCTGGACGCGCTCCAGGAAAAATATCAAACGCAACTGGATGCCCTTGCCAAAGAAGGAGTCGCGAAATTTCATTTTGTAGATTATGCCCCGCCATCGTTCGGCGTTTTTCAAAATCAAATCGTTCTGCAAATGACGCTGCGCGACACGCTGCACTTCGACGCTGAGAACACCTCCATCTACAAGCGCGCGGCGCGGAGCTTCGATCTCTTTCTTGCGCCGCAGCTGAAAGACATTCTGGATAAAGTTCCGCCCGATGCTGCGTTTGATTCCTACGATTTCTCGGTCGTAAATCAACTGGCTGCCGAACCGCATGCGGCTTCGGAAGCCGTCGAATTTATTTTTCCGCGAAAACTCGTCAGGCAATTTGTGAACGCCGAAATCACCAACCAGCAACTGATTGACCACAGCACGGTGCTGGTGAACGGCGTGCGCATCGCCCTCAACTTGCAACTGGTCGAATAATTCCACCCAGCAGAATTTGCGAAATGTAAGAAATTATGGGTGCGTCATTTCGTCCGGGCGCACCAGCGCGTCGAATTCCTCCCCGCTCAAATAGCCGAGCTGCACGCAAGCGTCGCGCAGGCCGATGCCTTTTTCGAATGCGGTGTGCGCGATTTTCGCGGCCTTGTCGTAGCCGAGTTTGGGGCTGAGCGCGGTGACGAGCATCAGCGAATTATTCAGATAGAAATCGATTTTCCCGCGGTCGAGCTCGATGCCCCTCACCATGTACTCGACGAATCCGTGGCACGCATCCGCCAGCAGCATCACGGAATGAAGAAAATTGTGGATGATGACGGGCTTGAAAACGTTCAGCTCGAAATTTCCCTGCGAGCCGGCAAAAGCGATGGCCGCATTATTTCCGTGGACTTGCACGGCCACCATGGTCATGGCTTCGCACTGCGTGGGATTCACTTTTCCAGGCATGATCGAAGAGCCCGGCTCGTTTTCCGGAATGCGCAGCTCGCCCAAACCGCAGCGCGGCCCGGAAGCGAGCCAGCGAATGTCGTTGGAAATTTTCATGAGCGATGCGGCGAGAGTCGTGACGGCGCCGTGGGCATAGACGAGCTCGTCGTGCGCGGAAAGCGCGGCAAATTTATTGGGATGCGAGCGAAAGGGCAGCGCGGTGAGCTCCGCGATTTTTTTCGCGGCGCGCGCGGCGAATTCCGGCGGAGCGTTAATCCCTGTGCCCACGGCCGTTCCGCCGATGGCCAGGTCGTAAAGTCCGCCGAGCGATTCTTCGAGGCGCGCGATATCGCGATCGAGCAGGCTTGCCCAGCCGGACATTTCCTGCCCCACGGTGAGCGGCACGGCATCCTGCAAATGCGTGCGGCCGATTTTTACCACGTCCTTGAATTGCGCGGCCTTGGCGGCGATGGCGTCGCGCACGCCGCGAATCGCGGGGATGAGGACGTTGTGGACGCGCTCGGCGGCGGCGATGTGCATGGCCGTGGGAAACGTGTCGTTCGAAGATTGCGACATGTTCACGTCGTCGTTGGGATGGATGGGCTTCTTCGAACCCATCTCGCCGCCGGCCATTTCGATGGCGCGGTTGGCAATCACTTCGTTGACGTTCATGTTCGTCTGCGTGCCGCTGCCGGTCTGCCACACGCGTAGAGGAAATTGCTCCGCCAATTTTCCGGAGATGACCTCTTCGGCCGCGGCGACAATGAGCTTGGTTTTTTCCGGCGAAAGTTTTCCGAGGTCGCGATTTACCAGCGCGCAGGCTTTTTTCAGGATGCCGAACGCGCGGATCATTTCCGGCGGCATGGTGTCGCGTCCAATCGCGAAGTGCAGGAGCGAGCGCTGCGTCTGGGCGCCCCAGTAGGCGCTCGCGGGAACTTCGATGGTTCCCATGCTGTCCGATTCCTTGCGCGTCGCTGGTTTGGAAGTGGGCGCCGCCATGTTTTCGTCCTCCGGCTTACTCCTGTGCCGAGTCTATCGCTCCTCTCTATAGATTACGCGGCGATTCTGCGCCGCTGTCAATTGGGTCCTAGAACTCGGTGGCCGGTAAACCCCAATTGTGTGTTTGTGTCTCGATTAGAATTTACTCCAAGTCTTTGTTTTCAATAACTTAGCCCGCATCTTGTTTCTGGGTGTGTCTCGATTAGAATTGCCCCCTCCACACAAAGTTCGAAAGGCGGGGCTGACGCCCCGCCTTTGCGATTCTGCGATTCTCGCAACACCAAAAGCCAGATTAGCACCGATTGGCGGCAAGGTAAAGTACTAGAGTTAGGGAGTCGAGTCTCCACGAGGAGGTGAGCAGGTGTTCTCGGCGTTCTCGGCGTTCTCGGTTGCCTGCACACGTTGACTTCGCCCCAAACGCGACATGGTAGCCTACCAAAGGGAACCCTTCGCAGAGAATTCACCGGAGCATGGTAGGCTATCGCGTCTCGATGAGGCACAGCCGGAAATGACACTTGCCGCTGGGACCAAGCTTGGGCCGTATGAGATCGCGGCGCCGGTGGGCGCGGGCGGGATGGGTGAGGTATATCGTGCAACGGACACGCGCCTGGGCCGCAGGGTGGCCATCAAGATTCTGCCATCGCATATTTCGGAAAAGCCCAGCATGCGAGAGCGTTTCGAGCGCGAAGCGCGCGCCATTTCCTCCCTGCAACATCCCAATATTTGCACGGTGTACGACGTCGGCCGCCAGGACGGTGTTGAATTCATAGTCATGGAATACCTGGAAGGTGAAACTCTTGCCCGACGCTTGACGAGGGGTGCGCTTCCTACGGAGCAAATGTTAAAGCGGGGGATCGAAATTTGCGAAGGGCTGGAAAAAGCGCATCGCAGCGGGATTCTGCACCGGGACCTCAAGCCCGGAAACATCATGTTGACGAAGACCGGCGCGAAGCTGCTGGATTTCGGGCTGGCGAAGCCGTTCGAAGCGGTGTCCTCTGGAAGCGCGACTTCGCTCCCGACATCATCGAAGGCGCTTGTTGCCGATGCGGAAAATGCGCTTACCGCGGAAGGAGTGGTTGTCGGTACGTCGCAATACATGTCTCCGGAACAGCTTCAGGGCGAAGAGGCGGACGCGCGCAGCGACATTTTCGCCCTGGGCGCCGTGCTCTACGAAATGGCGACGGGCAGGCGCGCCTTCGAAGGGAAATCAGGCGCCAGCGTGGCAGCCGCCATTCTCGAGCGTGAGCCGCCACCGATTTCCTCATTGCAACCGATGTCGCCGCCGGCGCTCGACCACGCGGTAAAATTGTGCCTGGCGAAAAATCCCGAGGAGCGATGGCAGTCCGCGCACGACGTCAAGGTGCAACTGCAGTGGATCGCCGAGAGCGGATCGCAGGCCGGTCAACCAACGGGGCCTTCATTCCGCCTCGTGAACCGCGAACGCATGGCCTGGCTCGGCACAATCTTGGTTCTCCTCGCGTGTCTTGCCGCGACCTACCTCTGGAAGCCTGTTACAAGCAATCAGCCTACTTGGTCTTATATCCTCCCGCCGGAGAAGACGACCTTCTCTTACTTTGGCGGCCCCGTCGCGGTGTCTCCCGATGGACGGAAGCTAGCATTTGTCGCCAGAGCCGCAGAGGGCGTGGACCTTCTGTGGGTCCGGCCGTTAGATGCCCCCAGCGCGTTGCCACTTGCTGGTACCGAAGGAACTTCGTACCCGTTTTGGTCGCCAGACAGCCAATTCCTGGGATTTTTCGCGGGCGGGAAGCTCAAGACTGTATCCGCTTCCGGAGGGCCGGTTCTGACTCTCTGCGATGCCGCCGGGCCTCGTGGCGGGGCGTGGGGTAAAGACGGCACGATTCTCTTCTCCTTTACCTGGGGAGGCATCCAGCGTGTGCCCGCATCCGGCGGAGTCCCGGTTGCCATAACCAAGCCGGACCCTTCACGAAATGAGTTAAGTCATCGGTGGCCAGTTTTTCTGCCCGACGGAAGGCATTTCTTTTATCTCGCTGCCAATTTTACGGGGGGCCCCTCGGAATCTGCGTCTGTCTATGTGGCTACACTCGACTTCAAGGAGAACAAGCTCTTGTTCCACGCCCGTTCAAATGTCGCCTACACTTCCGGCTATCTCCTATTCGACCAGCAAGGAACCCTGATGGCACGGCCATTCGATGAAAAGGGCCTGGAGCTGTCAGGCGAAGCGTTTCCAATTGCAGAGCATGTTCATTACAACCAGTTGGTTTGGAGGGGCGTCTTCTCCGCTTCGGCAAGTGGCGTGTTGGCATACATGGGCGGAGCAACCGGGAATCCAGGGCAACTCATCTGGTTTGACCGCAGCGGCAAGCAGCTTCAAGCGGCGACCGAGCCAGGCGATTTCGTCTGGCAAGAATTGTCCACGGACGGGCAAAGGGTCGCCGCTCAGACGCTCGATTCCAGTACCATCAATTATGAGATCAGAGTCTGGGATCTCCCTCGAGGAACCAACACGCGACTTACCTTTGGGCCCTGGAGAGATCAATCTCCGGTATGGTCGCCGGACTCGAAAACCATCGCATACGCCACACTCCAGAATGGGCGGGATAACCAGCTGCTTCAAAAGAAATCCGACGGCACGGGCGGTGAGGAGGTACTGGCAGAGTCCGGAGGGAACAAATTCGTCACTTCCTGGTCTGCTGACGGGAAATTTATCGCCTACAACACGACCCCGGAAGGAAAATCCAACTCGGAGCTGTGGATTTTGCCGCTGTCTGGAGACCGAAAACCCTTTGCCTTCCTGCAGACTAACTCCAACGTGGCGGAGGGCCGGTTTTGTCCGCGCGGGGGCTGGATCGCATATAGCTCAGACGAATCGGGCCGGTCAGAGGTCTATGTTACTTCCTTTCCGGGTCACCAAGGAAAATGGCAAATTTCCCAATCCGGGGGCTCTATGCCCCGCTGGCGCCATGACGGCAAGGAACTCTTCTACTTGGCCCCTAACAGCCAGTTGATGGCCGCCGAGGTGAACTGGAGTGGATCCACGTTCGACGTGGCTGCCGTGCACCCGTTGTTTCATCTGCGACTGGCGCCAGGCCCGCCTCTTTACGACCTCGGTCCCACGGCGGGGCAGGTCGGCTATGACGTCTCCCCGGACGGTCAGCGAATCTTGGTGAACTCGCCAGTGGAGGCCGACACCTCCCCCATCACCGTCATTCTCAATTGGCCCGCTGGGCTGACGAAGAGATGATCTCGACGTTAGGATCGAAACTCGGCGGAACGGTTTTCGACAAGACAAGAATGGACGAGCCCAATGTGGTGTCCCTGTCAATTATTCTGAATTGGGCATCCGAAGTGGAGAAGTAGCGGATACAGGATACGGTCGAACCCAGGTGTCAGCGGTGGGCCAGTTTAGCGAGTTTCTCCGGGAAATCCTTGGAACAGAAAAGGGCGACGCCCGTGGCGGTGAGTTTTCCCAACTGGCGGAAGAGTGCGGGGTCGGGCTCGGTGAAGTTGAAGCAGGCTTTTCCCTGCATGCGCTTTTTCAGTTCCGGGGAAACTTGCTTGTGAAGCGCGGGATTCATGTAGAGCGGCAGCAGGTGGAAGCTGACATAGGCTTTGCCGGAGATGACCGCTCCGAGGAAGAGCGGCTTGCGTTTGTACATGACTCCGCGGACGACGACATAATAGCGATCGGGTTTATCCACGGTGGCCTGGAGCCGGGCGGCGTGGGGAGCAAAGATTTTTTTCAGGGCAGCGAAGGTTGCCGCGAATGCGGCGTGGTCGATAGGCTTCTTTGATGATGGCTTCGCCGTGGCCTTCCGTTTTTTCTTGGTGTTCATGCGCGGCACCATACGCCAGCCAAACATCCCGTGTCAATTCCGAAGCGTGTTGGGCGAGAAGTGGAGAGCGCAGGCGCAGCAAGCAGCGCCCCTACGAGGCAGGGAGAATGCGCAGGAAACGAAAGTCAAATTCCTCACGCGCAAAAACGGCGCATGGGGCACCCACAACCGAAAGAAGAGTCAAAGACCGCACCCTTAGAAACCAAAGGGTGCGGCACCCGCGAAATTGACTGATTGTCGTCAGTTCTGCTTAGCAGCAGCTCGGTCTGTGGAGTCTCACTTTATTTCCGTAACTACAGTCCACCAATCATCTGAATTCTTAATTATGACCGTCCAGCCCGCGTTCTTATCCAAAATCAGCCAAGGCACTGTTCGGTCCACTAGTTTCCGCAATTTTCTGACTTGAGGAACGGTCAGCTCACAATAGCTGCGGTCTTGAGAGGGCTGAATGATGGGCAATTTTGCCCGGGAGGGCCACTGCTGCTGGTCTGGCGAAATGTCAATGGTTAGAAGGGTCCCTCTTTCGCTTCGGTCGACTTCGAGAACCCCTTCATGATTTTCTTCTTTCGGCTTCCTGCAGAGCGAATTCACGCCTCGTTCCAGGTCGGAGCCTCTATACCCGAGATCTTGGGCTATCTGAAAATACTTCCATGCCAAGTCGCACTCTTCTGTCTTGGTATAGAGAAGACTGAGAGTGGCGTACACCTTAGAGTTATCGGGCGTGGCGGCGACTGCTTGAACCAGTCGGTCCAAAGCCTCTCGAAACTTGCCGGATTGAATTAGGTTCCAGCTCTCGGGAACATAGTTCTCTTGTGTCATGGCTTGCGGCGCGAGGCTCAAAGCCAGGGACAGCAGCAAGATGATTCTCAGTTTCTTCATAAGAGGTCCTAAATCGGTTCTGACTTCTGCGGCATCGTGTTGAAGCTTTCCTCATTTTAGCTTCAAAGTCAATTGCCTAGATCATGTTTCATGGGATGAACTGTTGGCCCCAGAAAGCGGGGGTTAGGGTTTGGGGCGAGCGGAATCGGTATCTTCGAAGAAGACGACGCCGACGGCGACCTGATCGCTATCGGGGCTGGGCTCATTGTGCACGACCGTGCCGGAGAGATTGAGGAAGCTCAGGCTTTCCTCTTCGGCCTTGGCTTCGATGACCACATGAATTTCCGATTGCAGGCGGGGGCGATGGCTCATGGAGAGGAACGCGCCCTGCAGGGTGAGATCGCGCAGCGTGGCGCGCTCTTCGAACTCCTCGCCTTTTTCATCCTTGCCGCGCACGACGACTTCAAATTGCGCGGGGCGGCGCTGGCCGATGCGGGCGTTGCGCAGCGAGACTTCGGGCTTCTCTTCGCCGAGCGTGAACATCATTCCCTCGGTCGCGGCCCAGGAAGAGTCGAACATTTCGCGCGCCGATTGCAAATAGCCATCCACGGCGCGGTCCGACGATTCCGGGTCGTGATGAAAGAGCACGAGGTTCTTCGCGCCCACTTCCTTGGCAATCTTCACGCCTTCGAGCCAGGTGGAGTGGCCCCAGCCTTTGCGCGTGGTGGTGAGCTGTTCGGGAGAATACTGCGCGTCGTGAATGAAAATATCGGCGCCGGCCACGAGTTCGCGAAGATTTTTGTCGAGGTGAGGGACTCCCGGCTCATTGTCCGTGGCGTAGGCGACGGAACCCGCGGCGGTATCCAGGCGAAAACCCAAACAGCCCTGCGGGTGATTGAGCGAGCGCGTGGTGACGCGCGTCTCGCCGATTTGAAATGTGTCGCCGCCCTTGATTTCCTGGAACGTTCGCGCAGATTTCATGAAGCTGGTATCCACGGGAAAATAGGGCTTGCTCAACTGCGATTCGACGACCTGTTTGAGGCTATCGGGGCCGAGCGCGGGAGACTGAAAGCTATAAAAGTGAAATTTGTTCTGCTCGAAGTAGAGCGGCAAAAAAAACGGAATGCCCTGAATGTGATCCCAGTGGTAGTGGGTGACAAGCACGGAGGCTTCGAGCGCTTGCCCGGCATATTTTTCCACCCAGTGCTTGCCGAGCACGCGCACTCCCGTGCCGCAATCGAGAATGATGCGCTTGCCGTCAGGGGCATGGAAATCGAGGCAGGGCGTATTGCCGCCGTGACGCCAGGTATCGCGATCCGGCGTGGGAATCGAGCCGCGCACGCCCCAGAAGGTCAGCTTGGCAACTGGTTTGGACATGGGTAGAGGCCGGCCCGCGTTGGGGCGGTCGAAAGCATAGGCGCGGGCGGCAAGAGAAGTCAATTCGTCTTTCCGCGGGAGCGTACCGATTGCGCCGAGAAGCGAAATAGCGATCACCATGGCGGCAGGACTGTTTTCCTGGCGCGGGTGCAGTTAGAATTGGCTCGTGCACGCACATTCCCACTTGGAAGGCCCCGCGGGAGGACACACCCACGCGGGACGCCACGGCGGCTTACTGCAACTGGCAGTAGTGGCAACGCTGGCGCTGGTAGCGACGGAGCTGGTGGCGGGATTTTTCGGGCACTCTATATCACTGGTCAGCGACGCGGTGCACAACCTGATGGATGTTCCGGCGCTGGTGATTTCGTGGCTCGCGGTGCGCTGGGCGGAGCGTCCGCCGACAGAAGAAAAAACCTACGGCTACCATCGGGCGGGGATTCTGGCGGCGTTCGTCAATTCGCTGCTGACGGGCCTGGTTGCCGTTTTCATCCTCTATGAATCGTACGAGCGGTTCCGGCATCCCGCGGCGGTCGCGGCCGGAGTGATGCTGTGGGTCTCGCTCGCAGCGCTGGCGGTGAACGGAACGATCACGCTGGGGCTGGTGAGCGGGCGGCGCGATTTGAATCTTCGCGCAGTGATCGTGCACAGCGCGGGGGACGCGCTCTCGAGCATCGCCATTTTCGCTGGAGCGCTGGCGATTCGCTACGCGGGGGCGGGGTGGGTGGATCCGGCGATCGGCGTGGCCATCGGGGCGATGGTGCTGTGGAGCGGCTCCGGCATCCTGCGCGAGAGCACGCACATCCTGCTGGAAGGGCGGCCTCGGGAAATGCGCCTGGAGGACGCGGCGCGCGCGCTGCTGCGCATCGACGGCGTGCAGGAAGTCCATGACATGCACATCTGGACGCTGGGAACTAATCTGCGCGCGCTTTCCTGCCACATTCGCATCCCCGACATGCACATGGAAGAAAGCGAAAAAATTCTGCGGCAGGTCAAAGAAGTCCTGGCGCACGATTTTCACATCACGCATACCACGATTCAGTTCGAGCGCGCGGGCTTGCCTCCGCAATCGCAGCTCTTCATGCCGGAACCGGCGCAGACGCGAGAAGAGTGATCCAGTTCAGAGACCTGAAAATAATTACAACGGAAGCTGGAGAGATGTGCCTTTTTCTTCGTTGACGCGCTCGGTGGCATCCTGGTCGAGGTCCTCGAGGGCGACGGAACGGCGAATTCCCTGCGGTGTGACGTAAACGATTCTGCCGCCCTGACGAGTGAAGGCCACTGCATTCAACTGCTTCCCATCCCGCGTCACCAGCACGAATTGCCCTTCACCGGGAAGTGATGGGGCCGGAGACTCGCTGGGTTGAGTCGCGGCGGGAGCAGAGACTGGCGCGGCGGGCTGCTGCAAGATGATGATTTGCGGCGGCGCCTGCTGCGCGGGTTCTTGCGGCGCGGCGGGCTCTTCGGCAGCTGCGGGCGCGGCGTTTTCGCCGTAGTCCGCGAACGGGTATCCACCGAAATAGGGAAATACAGTGGGCACAAACGCGCTGTCGCGAAGCAGACGCTCGGCGAGCGCCAGTTGCAATTGCGTCTCCGGATCAATCAGGGCGCGAATACCCAAATCCTGGTTGAGGGCGTTCTCGTGCTCGAAGCTGAAACCGAATCCGGGATCGGAATTGAGAAGATCCTGCACCGAGAGCCCGGATCCGTTGAGGACGGTCACATTTGGCGGGCGCGAACTGGTCCGGCCAACCGTGCGGCGCGGGCTCGGCAGGGGGCGGCCCATCGGCATGGCGCGCGTGAACCGCGGTCCGGGCCGCACCATAACGGGGGGCGTGGCTTGACGCGCCACTGATACGTGCGCAGAGCTGACGCGGCCCATGGATTTCTGTGCTTGCACGCCGGAGGACAAAACTAAGAGAAACGCGGCGCCCAATGCGAACTGGAAGGTCTTTCTCATGATTGCCTCCCCGACAGACTATACGATGTGCTGCCTCAATGCCCGGTTGCACTTATTCTACGCCTCCCCGAGCCAGGCGCAGCAATTTTGTTGGCCTCTCCTGTGCAAAAGTGCGGTGCTGGAGGAGTATGTGGTGAGCACGGCAGCGAAGACGGCGCAGGTCTCCAAGGATGCTTTGATTGCGCAAAAATAAACCGCACCACGTCGTGTTAAGTCCTTTGTTATAAGCGATGACTCTTAATGGTTACGCACGGAGGGAAACCTAGGAAGAGGTGGGTGCATCCGAGTATGGGAGTCTGGGGGTCCGGGAGTGTCACAGCGACGGGCTTTGAGAGAAGCTCAAATTGAGATAGAATGGGACCATTGTCGCTGGGGATACAGTTTTCGGCACAAGTCCCGTATTCTCAGAGCGACAACATCGCAACCCCAGCTATACTTTCAAGCGGGGGCTGGGGTCAGATATTCCCAGCAAGAATAAGAAATCAAAACCAATAGGAGGCAGTTCCAAATGAGGAAGTTACTGTTAATCGTACCAATTCTTGTGCTTTTTGGCCTGGCGAAGCCGGCCATGGCGCAGGATGATACATCGAAAGCCGAGGCGTACGTTGGATACAGCTACGTGCGTGTCAGCGTCAGCAACGGCCCCGGTGCGGGCACTTCGTCGTTTAACTTCAATGGCGGCGTCGGCCAGCTCGAGTACAATGTCAATAATTGGCTTGGGATCGTCGCAGACTTCGGCGGCTACGAGAATTCCAAGGGCCCTGGGGTCAATGTTGTTTCTTACACGTTTGGTCCGCGTATCAATCTGAGACATGGGAAGATCACGCCGTTTGCGCAGGCTCTTTTCGGCGGGGCGCGCGTTTCCACGTCTATCGTGAACGCCGGATCTGAGAACGCCTTCGCCACGATCCTGGGTGGCGGAGTTGATTACAATGTGAGCCGACACTTTGCCATCCGTCCGGTCGAGGCCGAGTATTTCCTCACCAAGTTCAAAGACGGCAACAACAACCGGCAGAACAACTTCCGGTATAGCGCCGGAATTGTCTTCCGCTTCTAACGTAGCCGCCTGATTTTCGAGCGGTAAGGTTTCATTTCGAACGGGCTGCCCGCCAGGACGGGCAGCCCTTCTTTTTTCCGGTGGTTGCGCCGGGCAATCGGTCAGTGCTGTAAGAGCGGCTCTATCGCCCCTGCAATAACCTCCGTGTATTCAAAGCCGATGACTTTCTTGCGCAGGATTCCCTGGCGGTCGTAGATCAAAGTGGTCGGCAAGCCCTCAATGCCGCCGAATTTAGCTTTCACTTCATCGGTAGCGACCGCGAGCGGATAGCGCACGCCCATCCTCTTCGCGAATTTGAGCGGATCCTCGGTGTCTTTCATGGTGTCGAATTTGAATCCGATAACCGCAAAGCCTTTCGGCGCGTATTTTCCCGCGAGTTTCTGGTAGCCGGGCATCTCCTGCTTGCACGGGCCGCACCAGGTGGCCCAAAAATCGATGAGTACGACTTTGCCGCGGAGCTCGGTGGAGTTGATTTGCCTGCCACCCAAATCCTTCACTGAGAAATCCGGAAGCCGTGAGCCGATTTCGCCTGCCGGAACTTCCTTCTGCGCGGCCGGCGAGGGATTCCCAGATTGCTGTCCGCACCAACCGGCTCCCATGGCTGCAAGGCTGAGCAAAATTGTGAACACGGTGCTTATTTTGATTTGGGTCATTTACTCCTTCTTCTGAATTTCGAGAATCAGCAGCTTTAATGGAGCGGGGGGACCGGCTTTTTGCTTGCCCGCAGGCTTCTTGAACAACTGCCCGCGCAGCGTGATCCTCGTGCCAGAGCCCGCCAGCGATTCGAGACCGCGGGAGAGATCATTCGGCTCGAATGCGAACGACTCGCTGGGCGCGACTTGAAGGGCTAGACTGCCTGAGGCGTCCTTGACGATGTGGCCGCTCGCGATCACATCCATTTCGGCGACGGTGACGCCGCTGTCGTAAGTGGCTTTCAGAAGCGCCGCGGGATCAATTTGGCCGTCTTCCTTGGGCGTAATTTGTACCTTCCCATCCAGTAGGCTGACCTCCACTTTCTGGACGCCAGACTGGCGTCCCAGGTGCTGTTGCACCCCGTAGGCTCAAAAATTTCAAGTCATGCCTTCGACGCGCATCTCAATGTGCTTGATTTGCGCCTGCGAGGCGGGCGCAAGAATCGCGCCCAGCAGAAGTAGCAGAGCAACTCTTCCCGCGTTCATGGTTCCTCCCTTCGATTACCGATGCAGACGAAATTGCTGCGTAATTCCAAAACTGATGTGGCGGCGGACGGGCTGAAACGTCGCGCCCGTGGTGTGCGCCACATCCCAATCCATCCCCAACCACACGTGCGTGCCCGGCCGCACGCCGAAATAGGTGGTGACGCCTGCAAGCAGGGCATCGCCGCCGCTGCCATTTTGCGTGATCCCCCTGATGCGGTCATCCTGAGAATGTATCCACGTCAGGGCGGGGCCGATAAACCATTCGCGGCCCACGTTCGCCGATTGATACGGCCGGTAGGAGAGCCAGGTGCGCGATTCGACGCTTCTGCCGAGGCGCGTCGCCTGCGTACCCTGGCTGCGCAGGAGCGAATGAAGATGTTCATCGGCGACCAGGCGCTTGTAATTGAAGAGCCCCGTGTACGTCCAATTCACGGCGATGAAAAAATCGGTTGAGCCCGAGCCGGGCTGGAGGCTCGCGGGCAAACGAATTCTCCGGCTGTCGTTGAGGTCAGTGCGGCCCGTTGCAAACTTCGGTCCCAGCATGATCGAGGCTTGCGTGGTGCCGCGCTCGGAATCGCGGCGGTAAAAACGGTACTTGATGAGAAGCATGGCGTCGCCCAAGCCTGTGCCGCCGAGAACGGGGCTGCCGTTTGCGCCGGAGAATTGAAAGTGATTCGTCACCACCGGAGCTAACACGGTCAAATCGAAATCGCGGCGGAATCCCCAGGTAAAGTTGAAAAGGCCTTCGTGCGAGAAGGTTGGCCGCGCCGTTGGAGGGGTTGCTCCCGTTGAATCTGCGGGCGCGCCACGCGTGGTGAAGATGGAGTTGTAGGAAAGCAGAGCGCCGCCGGGAAACAGAGGAGGAGCCGACTCCGGAGCGGGTCCCTGCGCACGCGCCGCAGCAGCACAAACGAGCACAAGAAACAATCCGGCAGTCCCTGCACGCAGGGCATAAGACAATAATTTCAGAAAACTCACGATTTATTCCTCCCAGTAGAAATGGCGATACCCAGGCGCACAATGCGTGCACCTGAGTCTGGCTGGGAGTCCAGCTAGATTCGGAGAGGAAGCTTTGCAGGTGAGTCAGAAACGGGCGGCGCGTGGCAATGCGCCGCAATCATGGGGAGCGAGGAATCCGCGCCTTGCAATGCTTTGAAAGTCGGCAGTACCGCCAACACAATGGGCGAAAACGAAACGCCCTGCAGAGAGGCCGACTGAACGAAAGGCGCGTGCATCGCGGGCATGGTCTTGCAGCAATCCTGGCTGTGGCCGTGCGAGGAACACGGCATGGATTGGCAGCACTCCATGGCCGTTTCGGGAGTGGTCATGGCCATGCAGTCAACCGCATAGGCTGCGAGAGCCGCCACGAGGGCCACGAGCAAGAATCGTTTACCGAGAAACATTCTTCCACCACTATAGGATTGCAAATCGTTCGAGTCAAACGCACGCGGTGGAACGCCAGACGGCCGCTAGCAGGCTAATGTACCGTTTGGATTGGCAGGCCAAAAGGCGCGAACGCTTCGCGGATGACTTTTTCTTCGCCGACGGCCACGACCACGGTGCGCGAAGCCGGAAAATATTTCCTTGCAGCGGCATCCACTTCGGCAGAGGTCGTGTTCTCGATCTTCTTGCCATAGATCTCGATTTCCTCGGGCGGCAAGCCGTCCACCCAGAAATCAGCCAACTGACTGGCAACCGCGTCACGGGCTTGCAAAAAGATGGCCTGAATACCGATTAAGAAGTGCTTGGCTTTGGCCAACTCTTCTTCCGTTGGGCTGGTGGTCGCCATTCGATTCATTTCATAAGTGATCTCATTAAAGCTGGGCGCGGTGACTTCATTGCGCACGTCCGCCCCGGTGCCCAGCACAGCCGCCGCGCGATAAGTCTGCAAATTGGAACCCGGGGAATACGTGTAACCCTTGTCTTCGCGGATATTGGTGACCAGGCGCGAGCTGAACAGGCCGCCATAAATCGCATTGGCCACGTCGGCGGCTTCGTAGTCCGGATCCGTGCGCAGCGGACCAAACGCGCCAAACCGCAACGTGGTCTGTACCGATCCCGGGCGCGCCACTACAAAAACGGCATGGGCAGGCGTTGTCGAAGGTGGCGTGGGCGCCGCAATTGGAGACTCGGCCGGGGCTTTCCATCCGCCGAAGTTCGCCTTCAGCATGTCGAGCATTTTGTCGTTCTCAAAATCACCCACGGCGACGAAAATCGCTTGGTCCGGGCGGAAGCGCTGTGCGAAGACGCGGCGCAGGTCGGCTGGCGTGGCTGCAGCGATGGACTCCTGCGTGGGCGACGTCACATGATAGGGATTCTCCCCGAAGAGCACATCGGCCAGGGTACGCGCCGCGAGAAATTGAGGCCGCGACTCGCGCTGGCGAAGCGAATCGGACAAGTTGCGCTTGGCGAGCGCGACTTCATTATCCGGGAAAGAAGCGTTCAGGAGAATATCCGCCAGAACGGTGAGGGCTGCGTCCGTCCGGGAGGAGAGGGCGCTGGTTGAAACCTCCGTGAAATCCTTACCAGCCTGCGTGTTGATATCCCCGCCCGCCGCCTGAAGTTCCTCCGCAATCTGCCGGGCGGAACGCGATTTTGTTCCTTCGGCCAGCGTATTCGAGAGCAGCTCGGAAATTCCTGGAAGGCCTGCGGGATCGGCGGCCATTCCGCCGCGCACGGCCACGGCGAAAGAGACCTTGGGAAATCCGGGTTCGGAGACGAGCCAGATGGTAAGCCCGTTGTCGAGCTTGGCGATTTTTACGGCGGGCGCCTGGAGTGGTTGTTCTGGGCCATAAGGAGGGAGCTCCTTCGGCAGGGGGGCTTCTTTCTGGGCGTACGCGCAGGAGGCAAATAGAACAACCGCGGCAATGAGTTTCAGCGCCTTCATTTTCCATCTCCCTGAGATGCGGCAGTCTTTGCCGCCGGTTCCGGCACGCGATTGATGACGGTGCGATTCGTGCTTACCAGATATTTCGCCGCGAAGGCTCGGACCTGGGCGGGAGTAACCTTGGCGAGTTCCTCGGGAATGTCATAGACGCTGTCGAAATTTCCGTCGAAGAGCACCGCGTGAGAAAGCGCAGAAGCCCGGCTGACCGGAATTTCGAGCTGTCCATACCAGTCCGAGCGCATTTTCGCAACGATGCGGTCGAGGTCCTGCTGGCTGGGCCCTTTCTGCGCGAGCTCCTTGATCGTGGAATCGTAGGCCGCCAGGACTTGCTCTTCGGTGACATTCGGCGGATAGACAATGAAGGAAGTCATCAGCGTGGGCCCGTTGAATTCGAAAGGATTGCCGAGCGGCCAATTCATCCCGCCATCGGCGGAAAGTGCCACCTGCTTTTCCTTCACCAGCGCCTGATAAAGCCGGGAAGCCTCACCATTGTGAAGGAGCTCTCCCGTCACCGCGGCGGGCAGCGCGTCGGGCGAATTCCGCGGCGGCATGCGGTAACCAATGGCGATCGCCGGAACCTTGGCGAGCTTATCGGACTCCTCGCGGCGGCGCTCGGCAGTCTGAGGCTGCTCCTCCACGCTGGGACGCGGCGGAGTGGCCCGCGCGGGAATCGCGGCAAACAGTTTTTCGACCTCCGCAAAAACTTCGCCGGGATTCACGTCACCGACGATGGCCAGAACGGCGTTGTTGGGCGAGTAGTATTGTTCATAAAAGTGCTGCACATCCGCGATCCTCGCGGCATCCAGATCCTTGAAATCGCCATAGAAATTATGCGCGTTCGGAAAAGTGTTGAATGCCGTCTGCGGAAGGTCGAGCCACATGAAGGAGCCATAGGGCTGGTTCAGAACATTGACGCGCACCTCTTCTTCCACCACGTTGCGCTGGTTATCCAGGTTCTTTGTCGAAAAATCGAGTGTCTTCATGCGGTCCGCTTCGATCCACAGGACCGGATCGAGCGCGGAAATGGGAGCGGACTCGATGTATTCCGTGAAATCGTAACGCGTATCGCCGTTGTTGAACCCTCCGCCGCCTTCGATCACACGATCGAGAACGCCTTTGGGAGCTACCGGCGTGCCTTCGAACATCATGTGCTCAAATAGATGCGCGAAGCCCGTGCGCCCCTGCGGTTCGAGGCGAAAGCCGATGCCGTAACTCACGCAAACCCCGAACGTCGGAGCGGAATGGTCTTCGGAGACGACGACGGTCAATCCATTCGCCAGTTTTTTCATCGTCGTCGGCGCTTTCCATTGCTGCGCGCCGCCCGGCGACGCCACCAACGTGGCTGCAAGCAAAAGCAAGAAACCTTGCCACCGTTTCATGTTTTCTACCCCTCGATTCGAGCTCGAAGCATCGCAAGACATTAGCTTCCTAGCTTTGCGCAGTCAAATGAAAGCGGAAAGTGGAAGCATTCTGGGCAGAATCACGCGCGAAATCGCGCCGCGGGCGAACTTCCCCGCGCCCATCTCTGCATTTGGACGCGCGGGAAGTCGAAGTGTCACCCCGCTCCGCGCTGCGATTTGCGGCGCCTTCGCTCGCAGCGCGGCGGGATCAGTCCGCAAGCGCCTAGTAGCGTTGCTGAGGCTGCGGCTTGGGCAGCGGCTTGCGCGGAATCATTTCGTCGCGGTTCGCTGTGAGGTACACGAACGAGGCCACGATCACGGCCATCTGCTTCATGTCCGGCTCTTGGAGCCGCTCGTACACGTCCATGTTCGAATGGTGCGTGCGTGTTTCGTATTCGAGCGGGTCCTGGATGAATTGAAAGCCGGGAAGTCCCACGGCGTTGAAGGAGAGGTGATCCGTGCCGCCGGTGTTGCGGATGCTGAGCGTGGTCATGCCCAGATTGTTGAACTCTTTCATCCAATCGGCGAAGACCGGGGCGACGGCCTCGTTGCCCTGCAGATAGATTCCGCGAATCTTGCCTGAGCCGTTGTCCACGTTGTAGTAGGCGTCGAGTTTCGCGTGTTCGGGTAAGATCTTCATCGTTTCGGGATCGCCGAAATGCGCCTTCACATAGGCGCGCGAGCCGAGCAGGCCTTCTTCTTCGCCGGTCCACAATCCGATGCGCACGGTGCGCCGCATTTTTAGGCCGGTGGCCTTCAGGATGCGGATGGCTTCGAGCATCACGCCCGATCCCGCGCCGTTGTCTGTCGCGCCCGTGCCGGCGTGCCAGGAATCGAAGTGGCCGCCGATCATCACCACCTGGTCCGCCTTATCCGTCCCGGGAATTTCACCGATGATGTTGAATGAGTTGAGGTCGTCATCGTAAAACTTGTTTTCAATATTGATTTCGAGCGTGACGGGAATTTTCTTCTCGAGCATACGATAAATGCGGCCGTAGTGTTCGGCGGCCATGGCCACGGTGGGAGGCGCGGGCGGATCTTTCGCGTCTCGCGAGCCGCCGGATTGAACGTACACCGTGCCATCATCGCCCCGTGAAGGCTGGAGCCAGGCAGCCACGCCTTCGTCCACGAGGAACTTTTGGACTTTCATCCGCAAAGCGCGCTGCGCGCGGAATTGTGCCATGCGAGTTTCGAAATCTGGACGCGCTCCGGGCACGGGCTGGCTTGCCAGATCCGCCAGCTCAGCGTCCGTGTAGCGCCGGCCCTGCGCGTCAAAGTGCGCTTGCACGTCGGGAGGCATCTCCGTGAGGACGAATTTGCCCTTCAACTGCCCTACGAACGGCTTCATGTCATCTTCATTCTTAATGATGGCGAGCACCGCCGGGGCCGTGACCGCGCCATTGGTGCCGGGCGTCCAGGCCTCGGAATAGGCGATGAGCGGCATGGGCCGCGGCGAAACGATTTGTGCGGAGAAACGCTCGTTCGACCATCCACGCCCGAACGGGCCCCATGTTTCCATGTGGACGTTCGCGAGCTGCCATTCCTGCATCTTTTTCACCGTCCAGTCCGCGGCTTCTTTGATGTCCGGTGAATTCGTCAGCCGCGGGCCATACACGTCCGTGAGCCAGCTCATGATGTCCATCACCTGCGAATGATTGAAGCCCTCGTCCTTGATTTGATAGATGGCGTTCAGGTCCGTTGAGCTCGGCGCCTGCCCGGCCAGCGGCAAGACCACGGAAACCGCCAGCAATGCCGCTAGAACAATTCCCACGTTTCGCAGCTTTCGCACAATCATCCTCCGCAGAAATTTTTAGTGGAAACCGAAATCGAAAATGAGACTACACCCTTGGCAACGCATGGGACGCCGCGCCCCGAACGCGCGTTTCATGCGCGTGCGGGATTATTGAGCCTCCGCAAGAGCGAGCCAGGCCGCCAGCGTCGCCTGTTTTTGGTCTTGCGTCCACGGGCGGCCGACGGTTTCGCCCATTTCCGTGATGCGGAGCTTCAGTTTATTCTCGGCCACGCGAAATGCTTCGGCCCCGCGAGCGTAGAGTTCACGCTCGGGAATTCCCGTGACGCGTAGGTGGTAATGCTCGCCCGCGCGGATCAGCACTTCGCGGAAAAATTCGCCCTCAGCGGTGTGAATCATGGCATGCGACCTGAGCGTCGCGGCGAGCGCCGGCAACGGCCGGCCGGATGCCAGGACTATGCCGCAGGCGACCGGTTCGTGCCCCGTGTCTCGAAGACCAACAATCACGCCGCGCAAGGCTTGCCGCGCCAAATGCCCGACATCCTTTTTGCACTTGGCAATGAATCGCTCCGCTTTATGTATATCCATCTTCGCGGCGGCGTGGTAGGGCTGCGGAGGAATTCCCCTGTCAATGAGCGCGATGCGCTGGCTGCCAATCACAGTTGGTGCTGCCCGCGTGCCGTGCGAAGTCGCAATGGCAACGAGCGCCGCCCATCCGGAATGCGCTCGGAAGCCCAGCGCGGCGCGAGTGAGTTTCGGCGTCAATCAACTTTCCATCGCCACTGCGGCGTGCGGCGTATCCTAAGCCCGAATCCTCGGCCAGGCAATACGCGTGGAAAGCATTGCAGGTTCGCGCTTCAGCGGCTGTCGGGCGGCACGATGCCGTTCATGCGCAGGTATTCCACCAGTTGGCCGTAATGGTCGAAGGAATGCGCTACGGCATCGACGGCCAACCCCAGCCGGGTCCTCTGCCACGTGCCCGAAACTCCCGCGATCGGCGCGACCTCGTTTTGCCCGTCAATGGAGGCGACGGCTTTGTGCAGAGCGCCGAAGGAGTCCTTCACGTACTCCACGATTTCCGCTTTGGTCTTCACCGAATCGGGCCCGGACTCATTTTCTTGATCTGCTGCGGGCTTTTCTCCCAGGATTTTCGCGGCAATCCAGTAGTTGTTGGCCGCGAGGTGCTTCAACTGCTCCGCAAACGTGCGTACACCTTTGAATTCGCCGTTTGTGGGAGCAAATGAGTATTTCTCCTCAGGCATAGCCTCGGCGACCTGCACTGTGTGCGTCTCCGTGTTGGCGATCCACGCATCCAGCACTTCGCTCGCGCTGAGCGGGCCCGTTGGTTTGCTCGTTTGCGCATGAGCCGCGCCGCCGCACATGAGCAAGAGCGCCAATACGAATATCCACTTCGTTTTTCTCATCATTCTCATCCAGAATCTCCTTGAATTTGTCATCGTGACAATCATCTACTCTGAATCTGCCTTATTGCTTGGCGCCGAACTCGTCGCGGATGAACTGTTTCACGCCCTCTTTGCCGCGCAGCTTCAGCCATAACGGTCCGCCATCTCGTTCGAGCGCAATTTCAAAATCGAAAAATGGGCAGCACCGGCGTTCCTGCGCCACCCACTCCGCCACGTCTGCGAGCGGAGCCTTTCGGCTATCGAGGCGATACGCGTATCCATCAGCCAATTCATTCGTGTCTTCCCGCGCCGCTTTCAGTTCTTTCCCGAGTTCGTGATGCCGCATCCATTCCGCCACGCTGAGCGCTTTCAGGTTGCAATAAAAGCCTGTCACCTCCGTCGCTGGCTTGTCCTGCTGCTGCGGACAGTTGTCGCCGGCTTTTTTATGGCGCGCTCGCGCGGAAAATCCTGCCGCCGCGCTCAAAGCCAGCACGCATGCAACCCACGTAAATTGCGATCTCGCGTTCGACATGTTTGTTCCTCCTTGAGCCTTCCGGCTGTGTTAACATTCCCAGCGTGCCAGTTAAAGTGAACTTTAAGTCAAATATTATTTTGGGCAGGTGAACATGACCATCGGGGAACTTGCCAAGCGCGCGGATCTCGCGCCCTCGGCCATCCGCTACTATGAAAAGGCGGGCCTGCTGAAGGCCCCGGCGCGCGCGAGCGGCCGGCGCGTCTACTCTCCCGACGTCCTGCACCAGTTGGTGCTCATTCGTTTCACGCAGGAGGTCGGGTTCACGCTGCGCGAGACGCGCCTACTTCTTCACGGCTTCCCGGAGAAGACCCCTGCCTCCGCGCGCTGGAAAAAAATGGCGCGCACAAAAATCGGCGAGCTCGAATTGAGTCTGCTCAAAATCCGCGCCATGAAACAGATGCTTGAGTCGTTCCTCTCATGCCGGTGCAGCAAGCTGGATCAGTGCGCGCAAGGCATTGCGAAGCTTCCGAAGGACTGGCTCGCGCTGCGCGCGCGCTCCTGCGGCTGCTGAATCCCCTTCCCGGAGCGCTGCGGGCGCACTCCCGCCCCAGCCTTCGGGAACCAGAATAGCCTTCCAGGTGTCTCTCCTCCGAGGCGGGGAGGCGTCTGCTTGCGCTTCCGTGTGCGCGCGGGTTGTGTTATAAACATCCGCCCGAAGGATTTGCCGTTATGACGCGCACACAAGCGGGCGAGCGGGAGGAAAGCGGCAGCGACGCCGCCCGGCCCGAGGGCGATCCACCGGCGGAAAATCTTTTGCTGTATTGTCCGGTGTGTTCGAGCCGCCTTGAGCCGCGCAAATGTAAGCGCATTTGCGTTTCTTGCGGCTACTATATGTCCTGTTCGGATTATTGTTAACGGGCTCGCCCTGGCGGCGCGGGGCGCGGGATCAGTAGCGAAATTTCCTGTAGGATTTGACGAACGCGAGGAGGAATATCGTGGCACTCAGAATGACGGACCGTGACGTCAGCGGCGTAACTGTGGTGGATATCGAAGGGCGCATCGTCCTGGGAGAAGAGAGCAATGCGTTTCGCGAGCGGGTGAAGGCGCAGCTCGCAGCCGGAAAAAAGAAAATCATCCTCAATATGGCCAACGTCACTTACATCGATAGCGCCGGTCTGGGCACGCTGGTGGCGACGTTCCACAGCGCGCGTTCGCAGGGCGCCACGCTGAAGCTCACAAACCTGGGGCAGAAATTCAAGGAAGTCCTCCAGGTCACCAAGCTCATGACGGTCTTCGACGTTTACGACAGCGAAGCCGCCGCCTGCGGCAGCTTCAAGTAGCGTTCCCTCGCTGCGGGCGCCCCGGGAAGCGCAGCGGGGCGCCTAGCCGTTCAGCCGGTAGAGCACGAGTCCGCTCAAGAGCTTGGGATAGAAGTCCGTGGATTTCTGCGGCAGCACTTCTCCCGCGAGGGCAATTTCCATCATCTGCCCGATATGCACCGCGTTCAGCAGCAGCGCGAGGCGCGCTTCGCCGCTATCCACCGCTGCAATGGCTCTGTCCATTTCCCGCTCGTAGGTGATGTGCTGCTCCGAAGTCACTTCTTCAGGCCGGATTCCCAATCCTTTTTCCAGCATCACGTGGTGCAGCAGCACCACGTCCAGTCGCCTCTGTGCCTCGGAAAGCTCCGCGAGTAAACCATCGAGCGCAGGCCCGCGTCGCGCGACAAATAGAAAGAAAGCTCCCTTGGCGGGATACGCGCCGATCGCGCCGCCTTCGCGCGCCCGCGCCGCCAGGTCTTTGCGCCACTGCGCGTAGCTCTCCGCGCGCTCCTCGGCGTTTGCAAATGGGTACGCGTACCAATGGAAGTACGGCGAGACCCGCTCGCGAAATTTTTCCCAATTGAAATTCTCAAGCTGCCGCACCACGCGGTGTGTGGGAAGAATCGTCAGGCCCCGCGACCGCGAATTTACAAACGTCATCATCGCCCGTTCGTAGGGAGCATTCGCATCGCGCGCGCCGCTGCGCGCCCGGCATTCGTCGCGGTAATTGAGCGCCGTTTCGTAGCGGTGATGTCCGTCGGCAATCACCAGTTTCTTGTCCGCCATGGCCAGCTGCACCCGCGCGATGGTGGCGGCGTCCTCAACCGCCCACAGGCGGTGCAGCACATCATATTCGTCGCGGACTTCCGTAGCGGGCTTACCGCGCGTCGCCTGCGTGAGCAATTTCTCCGCCTCCCCGCGCGGATCGTCGTAGAGCATAAAGAGCTGGCCGGTCTGCGTTTCCGTGTGCCGCAGGAGTTCCAGGCGGTCGGCCTTCGGCGCCGTCAGCGTTTTTTCGTGCCGGAAGACCACGCCCGCTTCGTAATCTTCCAGCTGGCCGAGCGCGATAAATCCCTCCCGCGTGCTCCGCGCCACATGGCCTGTCACGGTATATTCCTGCGTGTAGCGGTAAATCGCTGGCGATCCCTCGCGCACGAGTACTTTCTCTGCGATCCATTCGCGCAGCTTCTCGGCAGCGCGCGGATAGACGTTGCTCTCCGCCGAATCCCCGGCTAACGCTTTGCCCTTTTCAACGGAAATGAAATTGTACGGACTGGCCGCGAAGTAGCGCTCCTGCATTTCCGGCGAGATCTTGTCGTACGGCTGCGTCACCACGTCGGCGAGCGTCACGCGCTGCGCGTCGTAGCGGTAGCCAGTGAACGGAAAAATCCGCGCCATGCGCTCCCCTGTTCGCGAATCTGCCGCGAGCCGAAACGCGCCATTCTATCAGCGCGTTCGCGGCGCTCCAAACCGGTGTGCATGTGGAGTATGAAAGAACGCCCCGATTCCATCGCCGCGTGCATGGGCTGGGCCGTATAATACGATCGCGTGGCTGCCAGACGTGCGGAGGAAGGAAGGGCACTTCTTGGACCATTCCGGAATCCACAAGGTTAGCCCCTGTTAAACCTTGGGCGCAGAGCCGCGATTGCCAAGTGCTCCAAAACGAATAATCGCCGGGGGTCATTCACCTCCAACCAGCGAACGGAGCACTGGTTTTGGACAAAGTTACGAACCGCGACCCGCGAGGTGAGTCGGAACTCCTCCATAAGGTACCTCACGAAATTGTCGTTTCCTTCGTAGGCGAGGTGATTCCTCATGATTCGGAAACGCAAGCCATCTGCCCGGCCGCCGACGGACGGCTTCTGGCGTTTACTCGCCTTACCGACATAGAAAACCTCGTATGGCTGTTCGCGGTCAATCACATACAAGCCCGCTGATTCGGGGACAGCGCTTTCCAGTAGAGATGAGAACCGACGACGTGATGAGTCGAGAAGCGCGGCCAGATCGTCAAGGTACGGGCTCAGATTCCGAACAAGCTCATCACGCCTTGACACTGTGGTGCCTCCACTCTCCCAATGCCTGGGCTATCCCTTACGGGCTAGCCGGGGACAAATCAAGGATTCAAAGAGAACCAGTTTATATGTGTCTCGGTCTAGCTTTGTGATATGCCAATCGTGGATCTCAAAGCCCCTTCGCAAACCTTGACAAAGTATCCGATGGCGATCGACATCTCGACTGTTGCGCCCAAGTGCCTCTCGACTCCATAGCAATTCTTGGTTGCTTCATTTGCAAGGAAGAACATCCAGCGCTCCTGGTTGACTGCGAGAGCGCGATCATATTCATCGAATCGTTTGGCATACAGGTTTGCGGTCGCATCAGCTGCCTGTGAATCGGCGCCGCGCAGAATAAAGCTCTTTCGGTAGAGTTCGACCATTTCGCGGACGCATCGCACAATTAAGGCTTTCGACGGCACAAACTTGCTCAGAGTCAGCATTGCCGTATACATGGCGAGGATTTCCACTTCGAGGTCACTTGCCACGCGGCCCTTGTCGGAGAGCTTTGCGCGGAAGTCGACCAAGTACTGCGATTCGCCCAAGAAGCTATTCGCCGAGATTGCTCGCCGAACGAAAAGTGCCATGCTTGTCCCAAAGTTTTTGGGGGTGAGACGTTCCTGCGAGGAAAGCAGCGCTCCGCACTTTTGACAGTCTATTACAGTACTCTCGTAAACGAGAATGCAGAGAGGGCAGGCAGATAGTTGTTCCTCGACCTCAAATCGACAGCGCGGGCACAAGGCTTCTTCCAGTTCTGCCTTGAAGGAGGTCCTACATTTCATGCAAGGCAGCACTCCTCGGCTCTCATCAAAGTGTTCCCAGAAATATCGCTCTTCAAGAATCGGTTCAGCGCAGTGCGCCAATGAAACTGGGTCGTAAGGAGGTTCCTCCCCGGATTCGATCATTGCCTTAAATCTATACAATTCCTCAGGAGGGAAATTATGATCGCTCAACATCAGACTTTTGGCTCGGTCGATAACCGTGTCTGGGGCATACATGCACGCGGGGCAGGGGGTGAAGGCGCCGAATTTCTGAGAACCACAAGCAATGCAAATGGCGATCGTCATCGTAAAAGCGCGGAGCTTGCTCGATACGCGAATCTTGCACCTCTCGTGAAAACTTAGCAAGTCAATCTGGTCTCCGCGGGCGGGGTGACAAAGTGCTGCGCTCACACTAATATGAACATTTGGGACTTCGATTCGTTTCATGAATGCTACGACGAACAATGCGGACGGGCTTGCTGCATCGGGACAGGCTGTGCGCGCGCTGATTTTCGATCTCGATGGCACGCTGATTGATTCGCGGCTCGATCTGGCGAATTCCGTGAACGCCACGCTCGAGCATCTGGGCCGCCCGCCGCTTTCTCACGACGAAATTTTCAGCTACGTGGGCAATGGCGCTCCCGCTTTGATTCGCCGCGCGCTCGGCGACGCTACCGAGGAGCAAGCCGCAGGCGCGCTCAGTTTTTTTCTCGAATACTATCGCCAGCACATGCTCGACCTCACGAAGCCTTACCCGGGCGTCCTCGAAGGCCTCCAGCGTTTCCGCGGCCTGCCCATGGCCGTGCTCACGAATAAACCTGTCCGCTTCAGCCGCGCTATTCTCAATGGCCTGGACCTCTCGCGCTTTTTCCCTTTTGTGTACGGCGGGAATTCCTTCGAGCGCAAAAAGCCGGATCCCATGGGCGTGCACGTCATCTTGCGCGACCTTCGCGCCGACGCCGGTGAATCGATGATGGTGGGAGATTCCGAAGTGGACGTGCAGACCGCGCGCAATGCCGGCATCCGCGTTTGCGGAGTCACTTATGGATTGGGCAGCCCGCGCCTGGCCGATTCCGCGCCTGACTTGCTCGTCGCCAGCCTCGTCGAGCTCGCCGATTGCCTCGGCTTCACCGAGCCGGCCTGACTTTCCCGCGCGATTATTTCTTGCTGTAGGTTTTCTTGTACCAATCCCAAGTGCGCCGCAAGCCTTCCTCGAAATTCACTTTTGGCTCGTAGCCCAGGACTTTCCGCGCCTGCGTGATATCCGCCTGCGAGTGCAAAATGTCGCCCTGCCGCGGCGGATCGTATTTCGCGCGGATGGGTTTACCCGAAATTTTTTCCAGCAGCTTCAGTGTTTCGTTCAGCGTGATTCGCAAGCCCGTGCCCCCGTTGAAGACTTTTCCGGAAGCGCCGGCCGCCTGACAAGCGCGCAGCGTTGCGTCCACCACGTTGTCAATGTACGTAAAATCTCGCGATTGTTCGCCGTCGCCGAAGACCACCGGCGGCGTTCCTTCCAGAATTGCCAGCATGAATCGCGAAAGCACTCCCGAATACTGCGAAGTGGGGTCCTGCCTCGGACCGAACACGTTGAAATACCGCATCGAGGCGTTTTCGAGGCCATACACGCGGCCGAACACCTGCATGTACAGCTCGCCCACCAGTTTCGTCACGCCGTAGGGCGAAATCGGCTCCGCCGGCATCGTTTCCACTTTCGGCAGCGTCGGCGTCTCGCCATAAGCCGAAGAAGAAGCCGCGAAAACAATGCGTTTCACTTTCGCGTCGCGCGCCGCCATCAGGACGTTCAGGGTGCCGTCAATGTTCACCCGGTTGGTTTCGAGCGGATCCTTCACCGAGCGCGGCACCGAAGTCCGCGCCCCCAGGTGCAGCACGTAGTCCGCGCCTTTCGCCGCTCGCGTGACCACCTCGAGGTCGCAGATGCTCCCGTGAACAAATTCGATTTCCCCCCACGACGTTGCGAGGTTTTCCTCTTTCCCCGCGGAAAGATCGTCGAGCACGACCACGGATTCTCCCCGTCGCACCAGTTCATCCACGATGTTCGAGCCGATGAATCCGGCGCCGCCCGTCACCAGGTAGCGCATCCGCAAATTCCTCCTTGTCTGGGGTTGCCGCGCGAAGTGTTTCCGCGGCTCACGCGCCTTGCGAACTCGTAGTCTCCGAGCCGCCTTTCGAGTAATCTTGAATATAGCGCGGCGGCGCAAATCCCGGCAAGGCGCGGAAATTTCCCGATTTCCTTGCGCACAACGCCGGACTTTTTCCCCGCGTCTAATGAATTGCTGCCGGAGCTTTTTTCGTAATGATGCCTGAGCGCAAGTTTCGAGCTTCTTCGCGCGCTTCGCTCGCCAGCGCGGCCTTAGCCCTCGCGCTTCTATTGATTTCCGCCGCCGGAGCCGCCCAGTCGCGCCATCCCGGTCGCGGCGCTTCTCCGAAGCCAGCTGCGGTTGTCGCCGATCCGCCCGCGCCCTTCAAAGTCGGCGAGCTTCTCAACTATCGCGTCGGCTGGTCCACTTTTTCGAGCGCCGCCACCGTCGAGCTTTCCGTCGCCGAGCGCCGCGATCTCTACGGCTGGAATACATTTCACCTGCGCGCCCTCGCGCATACGCTCAATCCTGTCCGCTCGCTCTTCGTCATTGACGATCAATTTGATTCTTATTCTGACGCGCAAAACCTCGCGAGCCGCCAGTACGAGATGTATTTACACGAGCTCGGCAAAACCAAAACTTCCGTTTACCATCTCACCCAGCCGGGCGCGCCGCCACGCGGCGAGGGGCCCAGCGTTATCGTTCTCCCCGGCACGCTCGACCCGCTCGGAGTTCTCTACGCCATTCGCGAAGCGGATTGGCAGCGCGTTCCGCAATTGAGCGCGCTTGTTTTCGATGGCCACGAGGTTTACCAGATGCAGGCGCACCGCGAAGCTTCCGGCGAATCCGTTTCCGTCGCGGCCGGAAATTTTTCCGCCACGCGCATCGCCATCCGTGTTTTTCAGAATGGAGAGGAAGTGCCGGACACCGATTTTCGCCTGTGGCTCGCGCACGATTCCGCGCGCACTCCCGTTCTCCTCGAAGCCACCCTGCCCTTCGGCACTCTGCGCATCGAGCTCACCAGCGCCCACGAGTAGCCGCGCTCAGTCGCAAACGCAGCTGAGCGATCTGTCTTCCGCCTTTTAATTTTTTTGATTTCTGCGTTGCTCTTACGCGGCGCCCGCTCGCCCCGCGGCCACGTGCGTCGCCATGGTAATTTCCGCTTTGAGCAGCCGCGAAACCGGGCAGTTGGCCTTGGCCGCGGCGGCCGCAGTCTCGAATAGTTGCGCGTCGCCGCTTGCGAGCCGCGCCGTCACGTCCAAGTGCACTTTCGTGATCGACCATCCCGCTTCCAGCTTTTCGAGCGTCACCGCCGCGGAAGTTTCAAGCTGCTCTGGCGTAATTCCCACGCCTCCCAGTTGCGCCGCGAGCGCCATCGTGAAGCAGCCCGCGTGCGCCGCCGCGATCAGCTCCTCCGGATTTGTTCCGCGCTCGTTTTCAAATCGCGTGGTGAACGAATACGGGGTATTCGATAGCACGCCGCTGTCGGTCGTAATCTTCCCTTTTCCTTCCTTGAGCGAACCGTTCCAAACCGCCGATGCCTTGCGAATCATAGTTCCTCCTTTGAACCGCCGCGATTATACGACTCGTAGCGCCGGGACGTAAAAGAGCGGTCAACCTTTCAAATTGCCTTTCCGCCCCGCGCGAGGGTTTATGGAACCTTTCTCTTCCCCGCGACGTACGTCTAGTTAGGAGCGGCCGACTGCGCGCCGGGTTGCTGCCCAATCCGATTCGCTGGGAGCGTATCCATGGAATCTTTTTCGAGTCAGCTCAAACAAATCTTCCGCCGGCTTCGTCGCGCGCCGCTCTTCACGTTCATCACCCTTCTGATGCTCGCCGCAGGCGTAGGAGCGAACACCGCAGTTTTCAGCGTCGTCGAAGGCATCCTGCTGAAGCCTCTCCCTTATCCGCATCCCGAGGAATTGGTCGGCGTCTGGCACACCGCTCCGGGCGTCAACATCCCCGAACTGAACATGTCGCCCTCAAACTACTTCATCTATCGCGAGCAGAGCCGCACCTTCGCCGATATCGGCATCTATCAGAACGACTCGGTAAGCATCACTGGAGTCGGCGAACCGGAACAGGAGACGGCCCTCGACGTCACCGACGGCCTGCTGCCCGTCCTCGGGATCTCGCCGGTCCTCGGCCGCACTTTCTCCCGTCAGGACGATTCCCCGGGCGCGTCTGGAACCGTCATCTTGACGTATGGCTACTGGCAGCACAAGTTCGGCGGCGCCCCCACTGCCATCGGCCAGACCATGGTTGTGGATGGCAAATCGCGCCAGATCATCGGCGTGCTGCCAAAGGATTTCCGCTTCTTCGATGAAAGTGATCCTGCTCTCTTCGTTCCGCTGCAACTCGATCGCAACAAAACCCTCCTCGGTCAATTCAGCTATCGAGGCGTTGCCCGGCTCAAACCGGGAGCCACGCTCGACCAGGCCAGCACGGATGTTGCGCGCATGCTTCCCGTTGTTTTCCGCAGCTTCCCGGCGCCTCCTGGCTTCAGCGCCGAACTCTTCACCAAGGCGAATATCGGCCCCAATCTGCGCCCGTTGATTAAAGACGTGGTCGGAGATATTGGAAAACTTCTTTGGATCCTCATGGCCAGCATCGGCATGGTCCTGTTGATTGCCTGTGCGAACGTGGCCAACTTACTCCTCGTGCGCACCGAAGGCCGCCAGCAGGAGCTCGCCATTCGCGCCGCGCTCGGCGCCAGTCCCGGCCGCATCGCCTCCGAACTGCTTTTCGAAAGTTTCGTCATCGGCCTGATGGGCAGTGTGCTGGGACTCGGACTTGCTTACGGCGCATTGCGTCTTCTCGTAGCCATCGCGCCTCAGGGAATCCCTCGCCTCGCCGAAATTAACATTGACGTGCCCGCGCTGCTCTTCACTTTGGGAGTTGCGCTGCTCACCAGTCTGCTTTTTGGTTCGGTTCCCGTTTTCAAATACGCTCGCGCGCGCGCCGGAGTAAACCTCCGCGAAGGCGGCCGCACGCTCAGTGAAGGCCGCGAGCGTCACCGCGCTCGCAACGTCCTGGTGACCGTTCAGGTCGCGCTTGCCTTCGTTCTGCTCATCTGCTCCGGCCTGATGATTCGCACGTTTCGCGCCCTCACGCATGTCAATCCTGGTTTTGTCCGCCCCGCCGAGGTCCAGACGTTTCACATTTACATCCCGGAGACAGAAATCAAGGATCCCGAGCTCGTCACCCGCCGCGAGCAGCAGATTTTGCAGCGGGTTGCTGCCGTTCCGGGCGTCTCGTCCGCGGGCTTCACGAATTCGATTCCCATGGATGGCAATGACTGGTGGGATCCCGTCTTCGCGCAGGATCGCGCTTACGCTGCGGGCGAGCTTCCTCCCGTCCGCCGTTTCAAATTCGTCTCGCCCGAATTCTTCGCGACCTTGGGCATCCCTCTCGTCGCCGGCCGCAATCTCACCTGGACGGACACATTCAACAAAATTCCTGTCGCCCTCGTTTCAGAGAATCTCGCACGCGAGTATTGGAGCAATCCCGAGAACGCCCTCGGCAAACGCATTCGCGTGGGCAGCGTGGACGACTGGCGGGAAGTCATCGGCGTCGTTGGCGACGTCTACGAAGACGGCGTGGATAAAAAGGCCCCCACGGACGTCTATTGGCCCGTCCTGAACGCCAAATTCGAGGGCCAGCCGTTCGATATTCGCCGCAGTGCTGCATTCGCCGTTCGCAGTCCCCGCGCCGGTTCGCAAGCTCTGATGAAAGACCTTCAGCAGGCCGTTTGGTCCGTGGACAGCAGCCTTCCCCTCTGGAGAGTGCGTACTCTCGAAGATTTTTGCCGCACCTCGATGGCGCGGACTTCCTTCACTCTGGTAATGCTCGGCATCGCCGGAGCCATGGCTCTGCTTCTCGGCACCGTCGGCCTCTACGGCGTAGTCGCCTATTCTGTCTCGCAGCGGACCCGCGAAATCGGCATTCGCATGGCTCTTGGAGCGCAGCAGCAGACGCTCACCGCCATGTTCGTGCGGCAGGGCATGTTGCTTACCGGCGTGGGCGTCGTCTGCGGACTTGCCGCGGCCGCCGCCGTGATGCGCCTGCTTACCTCGCTGCTCTTCGAGATTAGCCCCGCCGATCCGGTCACGTATGTCGCCGTGACCCTCGGCCTGGTCGCCACGGCGTTCCTCGCGAGCTACTTGCCTTCGCGCCGCGCGGCCTCCGTTGATCCCGTCGGAGCCCTCCGCTCTGAATAGGCTTAATATTCTTCTGCTCGCGCCGCTCCTCGCGGCCACTTGTCCCCTGCGTCCAATCGTGTAGCATAGGCGAATTCAAAACGCTTCGGAGGTGCGCCCTTGAAGAAGCTGGCAATCACAGGAGTCGCGATCTTTGCCGTTGCGTGCTTCGCAGCGGGCATATTCGCCCAATCGCAGCACGTTCCCACTCTTGATGAAATTCTCGCGCTCAAAACTCTCAGCACGCCGCGCATTTCTCCCGACGGGCGTTTCATCGCCTATAGCGTGCGCGAGACCGATTGGAAGGAAAACGCCTATGTTCGCCAGCTCTGGCTTCTGGATGTAAACTCCGGCGAAAATTTCCAGCTGACGCGCGGCAAGAAATCGAGCGAAGACGCGGAATGGTCGCCGGATGGCCGCTGGCTCGCATTCATCACCGAGCGTGAATCCGCGTCCCTCGCGTCTCCCGCCGCTACGAATCCTGCCGCGTCCGAAGAAAAAAAGGAGGACGCCGCGGGCAAGCCCGCCGCCCGCCAAATTTGGCTCATCTCCCCGCATGGCGGAGAAGCCTGGCAACTCACGCAGCATGAGACCGACGTCTCCGGCTTCCACTGGTCGAAGGACAGCAAGCGCGTAGCTTTCCTGGCTCCCGCCGCGAAGTCCAAGCCCGAAAAAGATCGCAAGGAAAAATACAGCGACTACGAAGTCTACGAAAAAGATTACCAACAGAATCAGCTATGGATGGTGGATGTCGCTGCTGCCGAAGCGAACTACGCGCCCGTGAAGGCCAGCCCCGTCACGCATGATCCCGCTCTAAACGTCGAAGATTTCGATTGGTCGCCCGATTCCTCGCGCATCGCCTTCAGCGCCACGCAAAATCCCTTGCTCTCATTCGCCGGAGATTCGGACATTTACCTCGCCGACCTGCCGCATGACAACGCCATCCACAAGATCGTCGCGCTCGAAGGCCCGGACGGCCATCCTGTGTTCTCGCCCGATGGCAAACAGCTCGCCTTCACCACCGCGCTCGCCCAGCCTTATTTTTACTATGCCAATAGCCACATTGCCGTCGTGGACGTGGATCGCGTCCTCACCCAGCCCGCCACCAGTCCCGCCGGCGTGCGGGATCTCACCGCTGCCTTCGATGAAGATCCGCGCTCGCTCGATTGGGGCCCCGACGGAATATATTTTGCGGCGTTGCAAAAAACCGCCTTCCACCTTTTCCGGTTGAATCCGCAGTCGCTCGAGATCACGCGCATCACCACGCCGGATGCCTTTTACCTCGGCGGCGCTTCGTTCACCCGCGATTTCAAGACCATCGCTTTCACTTCCGAAGATGGCCGCCGCATGTCCGAATTATTTGTCTCGCCCGTCGAACATTTCTCTCCGCGCAAGCTCACGGATATGACCGCACAGGTTAATGATTGGACGCTCGGCACCTCCGAAGTTGTCTCCTGGAAGAGCACCGACGGCGCGGCCATCGAAGGCATCCTCTATAAACCCGCCGATTACGATCCCGCCAAAAAATATCCGCTGCTGGTAATCATTCACGGCGGCCCTACGGGTATCTCGCAGCCTGTCCTCGCGCCCGAGCGCACTTACTATCCGCTTTACAATTTTCTCGCCCGCGGAGCCCTTGTCCTCGAGCCCAATTACCGCGGCAGCGCCGGCTACGGCTCCGCTTTTCGCGCCCTCAACGTCCGCAATCTCGGCGTGGGAGATATGTGGGATGTCATGAGCGGCGTGGAAGCACTCATCTCTCGCGGTCTCGTGGATCCCGCGCGCCTCGGCTCCATGGGCTGGTCCGAAGGCGGCTACATCTCCGCATTTCTCACCACGCACACCGATCGCTTCAAAGCCATTTCCGTCGGCGCGGGCATCAGCGACTGGATGACCTACTACGTCAATACGGACATCACTCCCTTCACGCGCCAGTATCTCCATGCGACTCCCTGGAACGATCCCGCGATCTACGCGAAGACTTCGCCCATCACCACCATCAACCAGGCCAAAACGCCCACGCTGATTCAGCAGGGCAGCGCCGATAAGCGCGTCCCCGTTCCCGATAGCTTCGAACTCTATCGCGGGCTTCAGGATCTCCACGTTCCTTCACGCTTGATTCTTTACACCGGCTTCGGCCACCCCGTCACCAAGCCCAAATCTCAGCGCGCCGTCATGCAATCCAATCTCGACTGGTTCAACCACTACATCTGGGGCGACCCCATCCCCGCCGATTCTCCTCTCTTCGGCTCGAGCGAGCTCGCCCCGGTGAAATAAATCGCCGCTCCCGTCGATCCCCTCGAAGCCCTCCGCTCCGAATAGCCGCGCCCATTGCTTGTCATTCTGAGCCCCGATGCCTTTTATCGGGGCGAAGAATCTCTCTGAACGGCACGCCGTGGTCCACAGCCCCGCCGGGTGCCCCATGCGCCGTACTTGCACGTGGGGATTTTGCCTTTCGCTTCCCGTGAATTCTCCCCGTCTCGTAGGGGCGCTGCTTGCTGCGCCCCGATGCTTGCCCCGATGCTGATTATCGGGAAGGTGGGCAGCCTCGCCGTGAATTTTCGGGTGCCCCATCCTTCGCCTCGCGAAGGGTGGGGCTTTTGACTCTTCCTTTGACATTCACCAGCCTTCCCCGGGTAACTCCCGCGTGAACTACCGTTGTGGTATGCTCTCCTCAGTTCGCTTTGGGAGCCGGCCCCGGCCAGGAGCTGCCAAGGATTCGGCACGGCCTGCTGCTCCTGCGACGCCTCTGTCCGAGGAGAAGGACCGGACTGTCGTGGAAAGCCCATACAAGAACGTACTGGTCGGCACCATCTGCCAATTTCGAACAGGCTCGATGGCCTTCACACCTGATGATTTGCAAGCCAAATCCGCTATTGTGAGAGGACTCCAAACTGAAACCGCCGCCGAACTCGACACCCTCATGCCCTTCATTCTTTCGCGCGCCTTCCGAGGCGACCTGTGATGGGATTAGCCGTCCCCATCGAACTAGAGCAAATCGCCGCCGCCCGCCGACTGCATCAGCGACTCGATCAATGGCAGTCGATAGACAAAGCACTGGCTTCACTGGCTTTACAATTCCCTGGTTTTAGTCTCGAAGAATCTCTGCTGAAAGCCACTTGTGTGAATGCGCTATACGGCACAAATGTTCTGGCGATACACCGTTTGGCAAAGCATATTACTGAAGTTCTCAAAAATGTAGATTTAATCTCTGCCGGACCCGAATTGGTCGAGGAGCTTGCGGTGCCCCCCCGGGGCCATGGAAAGGTGCATCGTCATCATAGCTTCGCATCGAAATTCGCCCACTTCTTTATCGATTCTGAAAGATTTCCAATCAAGGACTCGTACGCTGTCGAGATGGTTAAATTCCACCTAGGACTGAAGTCTATGGAGATTGATCCCAAGCGGCCATACGTCGCCTTTTGGAAGAATCATCGTCGGTTGAAAGAGGAGCTAAGCTTTTCGGTCTCGAACCCGGACCTAGATCATTATCTTTGGATCGCAGGGCTTTACATGAAGTATCGCAAGAACACACAAGCAGACATCAATCGCGAAGTGCATGATCTGTTTGCAAATGGAGACACATGCATAACCGCCGACCTAGCCGACCTCGTGCCTAATATCACTTACAGCGTCTTGCATTCCCATGGTTAGCCAGCAAGCCTTGAGCCGTTATGAGCGAGAGGTTAGGAAGCGACGGCGTGTGAACGCAGCTTCTCAAGAAGAGATGATGCAATGAAACGAGTCCACCAAACGCGAATTTACCTTGCTCCTTTCCACGCCACGACAGGTGAATCGTCATCGTCCCCGTGCAGTTCAACGATTGCTGCCTTCAAGAGTGCCGTCTCACGAGAAGATTGGCCCTATGACAATGGCGATGATCCCTCGTTTTACGCGATGCGCAAGTTCGGGGGCCAGCTTTCCTGGGGAGTCTGCCGCCAAGACGTGCGCAACAATATTCGTCCAGATGACATCGTGGTATTTTTCTCCTTTCGCAAGTTTGAAGAGACCGGCGATTCCGAATATCGACTCTGTGCTCTTGCGAGCGTGGATAGAAAGGTGAGTCAGATTGACCTTTGGAAGGTCAAGAATCTCCGAATCTACGCTAACTATTTCAACCTTTTGATCAAGCCATCGAAGTCAGCGCGCGATGGGTGGGAACACTTCGAGCCTGCATTGGAAGGCTCACGCGTCCATCGCGATTGGCTTTGGCGGATCGCCGACCATCGTGGATTCCGAAAGAAAGAGTTCGATAAGCTCGAGGCAATAGATCACTTTCAACCGGGAGGGGCCATGCGAGGCCGTTCCTTGGTCATCGCGCGCAACTATGTAATCTTCTCGTCTGACCCTGCCAAGACCCATGTGCTTTCTAAACCTCCTGTTGTAGCTTGGCATTCCAAGGGAAAGCCCTCCGAACAGTGGAGTCAAGACAGATTTAGTCAGGCTGTTCGACGGATCATGCTTGAAGTGGCAGCACGGGCGAACGGACGCCAAAGATCGCTCAGGATCAAGAATTCCCAGCGAGCTCACCGGCACATCGTGTTCGAATTGGCCCAGCCCGAGGCGCAGGCATGGCGCTCCGAACTGCTGAACTTGATTAAGGATCGCTAACCGCATAGCCGCCCTGTGAACCCCGGCCAGCCAACTTTCTTAGTACTATAACTTTACTTCCCCATTAAGGTATGCTATACTGTTTTTGCGACTGCGAAGTCCGCAGCGTGGAGAGGCGGGGCGCAAGCCCTGCCTTTCGCGCTTTATGCGCGGAGGACACTTTCTAATCGGGACACCCTTACGAATAGAAACGTATGCAACTCATTGAAAACAAACGAGGGGAGGGCAGTCTAATCGGGACAAATCAACGGTTCTTGCAATCGCCTTTTGTTCGCCCCGGCGCAGTCTCTCAGGGCTGGAGCGCCATGAGGCTCACACGCTCGGGAAGCGCAAAATTCGCCGGGATTCCTTCGTCCGCACGAGGAACTTCTCCCGCGCCTCGCGCCCCCCACCCGGCGAATTCTAATCGAGACACACCCAGAAACAAGATGCAACGTAAATCATTGAAAACAAAGGAGGGATGCATTTTCTAATCGAGACACAATCGCAATTTGGGCGGCGGCCAGAGCCTCGTTTCCACCCCTTGGAAGCAGTTGCGGAAACGCCATCAGGTCAATTTTCGAAACATGCTGCGGCGCGCCCGTTGTGGTCGGGATGCCCCTGCGATATTCTCGCGGTGCTCGCCATGATTGACATCCATTGCCACATTTTGCACGGCCTCGACGATGGCCCCGACTCTCTCGATTTGTCGGTCGAAATGGCGCAAATGGCCATCGAAGAGGGCATTACGCACATCATCGCCACTCCCCATGCCAACGACCGTTACGTTTTCGATCCCGATCTCATTGAGGAGCGCCGCCAGGAATTGCAATCTCGCATGGGCGACAAAATTACCATCGCCACGGGCTGTGATTTTCATCTTAGCTTCGAAAATCTGCGCTCCATCCGCACCGAACTCACGCGATTCACGCTCAACCAGAAAAGATATCTCCTAGTCGAATTCGCCGATTACGCCATTCCTCCCGGCGTCGAGCAGACGCTTCACGAGCTGCAACTTTCCGGATTGCGTCCCATCATCACGCATCCCGAGCGCAATCCGCTCATTCGCGCGCAGCAGGATCGGCTCCTCCGCTGGATGCGTCTGGGCTGTTACGTGCAGATCACTGCGAGTTCCTTCACCGGCCGCTTCGGTCCTCCAGCGCGCGAATGTGCCGAGCGCTGGCTCGATATGGACATCGTTCATTTCATCGCCACCGACGCGCACAACGTCACTTCGCGTCCGCCGCGCTTTGGCGAAGCCTGGGCCAAGGTTGCCGAGCGCAGGGGCGAAGAAGTGGCCCGGGCGCTCTTCGAAGAAAATCCGCGCGCCGCACTGGAGAGTAGAATTCTGCCCTACGCGCCCGATCCGCCGGACCCCGAACCCGATGCGCGCGACGCGGCGCTTCCGCCGCGGCGCAAACGTTTCTGGTTTTTCTGATGCCGCCGCGGCGAATCAGTCATCGGAATTTTCTTCAGGATAGTAGTAGTACAGCAGGCGAATGATTTCGCTCGCCGGCTTCCGCTTCAGGAGATAGACGAAGGGCCGTGGCGGGGCGGATTTTTCCCGCGCGAGAATTTCGTAGAGATCGTCGCGATAGGAAATCGTGATGGGATTCTCCCAATCCTCTTTTTCTTGCCACGACGCAATTCGCAAATCGAAGTTTTCTCCATCGCCGCGCTCGACGATGTCCGCTACTCGGGGCCCAAGTTTTCTCTTCTCCGCCTGCGTCGTGATTCGCGCCTGTGTCCACGCGAGGAGACAGAGCGGAAGAGTGCCAAGCGATTCACCGCTCACGAGCGCCACAACGAATCGAATAATTCCCTCCGCGAAGAAATATCCGAGAAGCAAGGCGTGCGGGTGAAAAACATATTCGAGCCACGCAAACGCTTGGAACACAGCGTGCGCTGTGTAATCCACGAATCCGGCGAGGAATGCGAAGCCGCAGATCGCGGCCTCCGCGAGTCCGCTCACCATCGCCGCGCGACTCATCTCCGCGCTTTCCGCGTGGCGCCACCCCTTCCGGTAACGCCCCGGAAGCAACGAAAGAAAAACACTTGCGCAGAATGCGAGAAGAGATTTCATCAGTTCGTTCTTCTCAGATTACAGCGGAAGCGCAGAGCGCGAGGGCGTGTGTCGCGTGACGGTACAGAGGGCTCAGGAGTGAACTGCTCCGAAGTGATAGCTTCACGAAAAGATTTCGAGAATTTCTTCGTAGCGTTTGAACGGAGGAATCAAGTACGCGCCGGCCAGTTCCGTCCGCGCCCAATCGAGCATCTTGCGGGCAAGCTCGAATCCGCGTTCGCGCGCCGCAGTCCCCGCGGCTTCGAGTGCTCTCAGAACCGCTTCAGGAATGAAAATTCCGGGCACTTCGTTGTTCAGGCGGAGCGCCTGCTTGTAGCTCGTTAGCGGCCACAATCCTACCAGCACGGGCACGGGCGGTTTGCCGCCGAGCTTTCGAAGAAATGCGTGCCATTGACCGGGGTCAAAAATCGGCTGGGTCATGGCGAAGTGCGCTCCCGCTGCGACTTTCGCTTCGAAGCGCCGGATTTCCTCTTCGATGTCGTCGGCTACAGGGTTGAGAGCCACGCCGATGGTGAAATTCGTCGCGCCTCCAAGACTTTTTCCCGCCCAGTCGGTTCCCTGATTCAGCCGCGCCAAAACTTTGACGAGGCCGATGGAATCGACTTCGTAAACTCCGCTCGTCTCGGGATGATCGCCGAACGAAGGCGGGTCGCCGGTGATGGCCAGTACGTTGCGCACACCACCCACGCTCCACGCGCCCAGGAGCATTGCCTGCAGACCAATAATATTGGCGTCGCGCGTGGTGAGATGCGGAATCGTTTCGTATCCCCGCGCTTCGAGCGCGCCCGCGAGCACCAGCGCATCCATCCCCACGCGCGCGAGCGTGCCGCTGTTGATGTCAATCGCATCGACGCGCCCAGAAGACATCACGCGGCCCACCTGTTCCACCACGCGCTCAATCGAAATGCCCTTGGGCGGATCGATTTCCACGGACAGGGCAAATTTCCCGGACTGGATTTTTTTCCAGAGCGCGCTCTCCGGCTCGCGAAGCACTTCACGCGGCGCTTCCACCGCCACCGCCACAGCCGGCGCGGAGACTGCCACCGTTTTCTCCGGATCGATTTTTTTCACTGCTTCGGCGATAGCACGGATGTGCTCCGGCGTAGTTCCGCAGCAACCACCGAGAATCCGCGCGCCCAGCGCCGCAGCCTCACGCGCGAATCCCGCAAAATACTCGGGCGAAGACTTGGGATAGACGATGCGATCACCGATCCGCTTGGGGAACCCGGCGTTGGGCATGGCCGAAAGCGGAATCCCGGCCACGGATGCCAGCTCTTCGATCACGGGCAGGAGCAATTGCGGGCCGATGGTGCAGTTTGCGCCCACGGCTTGCAAATCCTTGTCGCGCAACTTTGCCCAAGCCTGCGCCGGAGTGGCGCCGCCGAACGTTGTTCCTTCTTCGGAGAAGGTGAGCTCGGCAACGATGGGCATGCGGGAGAACGAGCGGACGGCGTCAATCGCGGCGATCAGCTCTTCGACGTCGCTAAAAGTTTCCAAGATGAAAAAATCCACGCCGCGTTCTTCCAGCGCGGCGGCTTGCTCACGAAAAATCTCGCGTACCTGATCGAGAGGCAATTGACGCACCTGGCGAACGATTCCGAGCGGGCCGATGGAGCCTGCGATGAGCACCTCGTGGCGCGCAGCTTCACGGGCTTCGCGCGCGATTTTCACGCCGCGGTGATTGAGTTCCCCAACGCGGTCAGCGAGGCCAAGTTGCGCGAGCTTGTGGCGGTTGGCGCCGAATGTATTCGTCTCAAGAATCTGCGCGCCCGCTGCAAGATACTCCTCGTGAATCCGGAAGACGGCTTCGGGCTGTGTGGCGTTCAACTCATCAAGACACCGCTGCGACCCGAGCGATTCATAGAGCATCGAGCCCATCGCGCCATCGGCCACGAGAATTCCGCGGCGCAGCCGTTCGTTGAAGTCTTCAATTTTCATTTTCGTTCGCGCGATTCATGTTCCGACCGAACAACGCGGGGAAAAACGAGTATAGCATCGCGGCTAGCCGGTTCATGCGCAACCTGAACCGCTCATCCCGCCTGAAATCGGCGGAGCCATCGCATCGCTTCAGCGCATTTGCTCGACGAGCGATGCGATGGTGCTCATCAGGTCGAACTTCGTGAGGATTTCTTTTCGTCCATCGCGCATTTCGACGAGGACGGCCGGGCCCTCGTGAGAAAGCAGGTGAGTGAGGCGCTCGACGGGTGCGTCCTGCGCCACGACGGGCATGGGCGCGCCCATCACTTCGCGGATGACGAGCTTGCGGAGGTCTTTGCCCTGCAGCGCGAGGTTCAAAATCTTATCTTCGTGCACGGTACCGATCATGTTCTGCTCTTCGAAGACCGGAAGCTGCGAAATGTCCTGCTGCTGCATGGTGTGCAGCGCGTGAAAGACGGTCTGGTAAGGGCGCAAGACCAGAAGTTCCCGGTCCTTCCCGTTCTTGTGTTTGGCGGCCACCACGTCCGCGGCTGTGAGCGCCACTTCGGCGTCCACGTAGCCGTGCTCGCGCATCCAGCCGTCGTTAAATATCTTGCTGAGGTAGCGCATGCCGTTATCGGGAAGAAACGCGACGACGAAATCGCCCTGCTTCAGCCCCTTCGCCACGCGCAACGCGCCGGCCACGCAGCCGCCGCCTGAACCGCCGGTGAAAACCCCCTCCTGTTTTGCCAGGCGGCGCGCCCAGACAAAACATTCTTCGTCGGTGACCTGCACTACGTCGTCGAGATATTTGAAATCCATGGTGGTGGGGAAAAAATCTTCGCCGATGCCTTCCACGACGTAGGTTTTCGCCTTTCCCACTTCGCCCTTTTTTACGAAATCGTAGTAGAGCGAGCCGATAGGATCCACGCCGATAACTTTCACGCCGGGATTCTGTTCTTTGAGATAGCGGCCGACGCCGCTGATCGTGCCTCCGGTGCCCATGCCGCAGACGAAATGCGTGATCTTTTCTTCGCTGTCTTTCCAGATTTCGGGGCCGGTCGAGCGGTAATGCGCTTCGGGATTCATGGGGTTCGCGTACTGATTGGGATAGCAGGAATTGGGAATTTCCGCGGCGAGTTTTTTGGCAACCGAATAATAGCTGCGCGGATCTTCGGGTTCGACAGCCGTGGGGCACACGATGACTTCGGCGCCGAAGGCCTTGAGGAGATCGATTTTTTCGCGCGACTGCTTGTCGTTGATGGTGAAAACAACTTTGTAGCCGCGCACGCACGCGACCAGCGCCAGGCCCATGCCCGTATTGCCGGAAGTGCCTTCAATAATTGTGCCGCCGGGCTTGAGCTTTCCGGTGCGCTCGGCGTCTTCAATCATGGTGAGGCCAATGCGGTCTTTCACCGAGCCGCCCGGGTTCAGATAGTCGGCTTTGACCCACACTTCGGCGGAAAGATTTCGCGTGACGCGATTGAGACGGATGAGCGGAGTATTGCCCATGGCCTCGAGAATGTTGTTGCACCGCATCGCTTGTTCCCCGTTCCGGAGTGGAATAGCCTTTCAGGTTACGAAGTTCGCGCCGGGAAGTCCATAGGGGCGTTGCGCAGTTGCAACGTGATTTTCACGAGCGGACGTGACAAACGGAGACATCGGATTTTCCTCCGGCGGAATCGAATCGCGAGGAGAAGCGTTTATGCAGAGAGAAAATATTTCGAGCGGCGCGACGTGGGAACCAATTGTAGGTTACTCGCGAGCCGTGCGCGTGGGGCCGCACGTTTACGTGTCCGGCACGGCGCCAATAGGGCCGGACGGAAAAACCATTGGCGTGGGCGACGCGTACGCGCAAACGGTGGCGGCGATTAAAATCGTTCAGGCAGCGCTTGAAAAGGCGGGAGCGCGGCTGGAAGACGTGGTGCGCACGCGGCTCTTTGTCACGAATATCGCGGAATGGGAGAAAATCGGCCGCGCGCATGGGGAATTCTTCGGGAAAATTCGTCCGGCGTGCACGATGGTGCAGGTGAGCAGCCTGATCGCGCCGGAAATGCTCGTCGAGATTGAGGCGGATGCGATGGTGACGGATGCAGGCGATTGAGGATTGGCTGAGAGCAGGAAAATGATGTGCGAAAACTCCAATGTGATAGCCGGAAATTCATCGGGAGGGCGCGTTTGACACTCCTTGGAGTGGCTGTTAGATTGCTTTATTTGCCTTGTGCACGATGAAATCACTGAGCAAACGCGGACTGACCTGGAGGCTTTGGCTGGCAGCGGTGGCGGTTTTTGGCGCCGGATGCGGCGTGAAAACGACTCACGTCGTGCCTGCGGCGCAGATTCGGCCGTCGCTCGACGCCACGAAGGAACAGCTTCTTGCGAGGTACGACGGGTTGGCGCGCTCAGTTTCGACATTGAACGCGACGATTACGCTGGTGCCGCGGACAGGCTCCGAATACAGCGGCGTGATTGAGGAATATCACGAAGTGAATGGATTCATTCTGGCGAAAAGGCCCGGATGGATTCGCGTGATCGGGCAGGCGCCCGTGGTGGGAAAGGATGTCTTCGACATGGTGAGCGACGGCGAGGAATTCCGCATCTTTATCCCGTCGAAGCACAAATTCATCGTGGGGCCAACGAAAACGACGCGAGAGGCAAAAAAACCGATTGAGAATTTGCGCCCGCAGCACCTGCTTGAGGCGATTTTCTGGACGCCAATTCCTCCAGAGGCGCGGGTGGTGATGGAAGAGGAGGATGCGCGACACTTTTACGTGCTCGAAGAATTGCGCGGGCGCGGGAAGCGGCTTGAGGTTGTGAAGAAAATTTGGTTTGACCGCGCGGATCTGAGCGTGTCGCGCATCGATATCTATGGCGACGCGGGAAGGCTCGAGAGCGAGATCATCGTTGCGGACTGGCAGGCGGCGGGAGAAATTTCGTTTCCGCGAACGATTACGCTTTCGCGGCCGCACGACGATTACTCGCTGGGGATTCGCATCACGAAATTGACGCTCAACGAGCCGATATTGGAAGACAAATTCAAACTCGAACAGCCGCCCGGGACGGAGCTGGTGCGCGTGGGCGAAGAGGCAGCGGACAAGACTCCATGATCCGACAGATGATCGTCAAAAATGTGCTGCACCGGCCGGTGCGAACACTCATCAGCGTCCTCGCGGTAGGCATCGAAGTGACGCTGGTCATCATCGTGGTCGGGCTGACGAGCGGACTGCTTAGCGATACGGCCAAGCGCATCGAGGGAATCGGCGCGGACGTGATGGTGCAGCCGCCTTCGGCTTCGGTGTTCATGGCCTTCAGCGGCGCTCCGATGCCCATGGCCATCGGCGACAAGCTGGCGCAGCTCAAATTCGTGCAATCGGTGGCGCCGGTGCTGCTGCAATTTAATTCCGTCGGCGGCCTGGAAATTATTTATGGGATCGACCCCGAAAGCTTCCGTGCAATCTCCGGCGGTTTCATCTTTCATTCGGGGCACGACCTGGAGCAGCCGGACGACATCCTGGTGGACGACTGGTACGCCAAAGCCAAGCACGTCGCGGCCGGAGAGACGCTGCACATCCTGGGGCATGATTTTCACATCGCCGGAGTGGTGGAGCACGGCAAGGGCGCGCGGCTCTTCGTGATGATGTCCACGCTGCAGGAACTATCCGGCGCGCGGGACAAGGCTTCCGTATTTTTCATCAAGTGCGACCGGCCGGAACGGACGCCGGCGGTGATAGATGAAATTCGCGGCATGCTGCCGCGGTATGAGATTCGCCCGCTGAAAGACTTCCTTTCGCTGATGACCTCATCGAACCTGCCCGGCCTGCAGGCGTTTATCAATTCGATGATCGGGCTGGCCGTGGCCATAGGATTTCTGGTGATTTTTCTTTCCATGTACACCACGATCATCGAGCGCACGCGGGAAATCGGCGTGCTGAAATCGCTCGGCGCGTCGAAGGGATACATTGCCAAGGTGATCTTGAGCGAGACAACGCTGATGACGCTCGCGGGATCGTGCGCGGGCATCGCCATGAGTTATGCAGCGCGCGCTCTTTTCCTGCACTTCTTTCCGACGCTTACGATTCTCATTTCCTTTACGTGGATTCTGCGTGCGACGCTGATCGCCGTGGTGGGAGGCTTGATTGGCGCTTGCTATCCCGCCTGGTCGGCGAGCCGAAAAGACCCAGTCGAAGCCCTAGCCTACGAGTAACGCCGTGAAATTGCGGCGCATCGAATCAGTAATGCGATACCCATTCATCGGACGGCGAATTCCCGCTATTGTCGCGCTGGCAGCTTCGATCGGAGCCGCCGCGCGGGCGCAGGACAATCCAGGGCCGCGACTTGTGATTTCGCTCATTTCCGCGGACAAGCGATTTGAAGCGGGAAAAGATGCGTGGCTCGGCTTGCACTTCCAAATCGAAAAGGGCTGGCACATCTACTGGCAGAATCCAGGCGATTCGGGGGAACCGCCGCGCGTGGAATGGAAGCTGACCAAAGGGATTGCGATTGGCGCGATCGAATGGCCGTATCCGCAGAGGCTGGAACATTCGAGCATTGCCGACTATGGGTATGAGAACGACGCGGTGCTGCCGATAAAAATTAACATTGCTGCAAATGCCGCGGCTGGTCCGGCGCGAATCGACGCGACGGTAAAATGGCTGGTGTGCAGCGACATTTGCATCCCCGGCAAATCGAATTTGTACATCGTTCGAGACGTCACGACAGACCCGCCAGCGGAGGATACCGCCGCAGCGCAAATGATACGGGCGGCGCGGGCGCGCGTGCCGCGGCCCCTGCCGGCTTCCTGGCGGGCTTCGGCCGAGCTGGCCAAGAGCGAATTTACGTTGCACTTTCAAACGGGCGAGAAAATTGCGAGCGCGCAATTCTTTCCCACGGAGGCGGGGATAATCGAAAATGCAGCGTCACAAGAATTCACCTTGGCGAAACAGGGATTCATGTTGCGTCTCGAACGCACGCATGAGCTTTTGAAGCCGGTCGCGCGTCTAAAGGGAGTGGTGGTGCTCGGCAGCGGAAGCGCATACGCGGTATCTCTGCCGTTTACGACGAAATGAAGTTGGGGAAAGGCGCGTAAAAGATCGTTCAGGAGGGTCACGTGAGGAAACTTTGTGCGACGTTCGCGACGTTTATTGCGATGTTCCTTTTTGCAGTGATCTCAACTCTCTCCGGAGGTGTGCAGGTGGGCCAGGCGGCTCCCGATTTCACGGCCACGGACAGCAATGGACAGGCACACCGGCTTTCAGATTCTCACGGGAAATTCGTGGTCCTGGAGTGGCACAACAATGGGTGCCCCTATACAAAAAAGCATTACGAGAGCGGAAACATGCAGCAGCTGCAGAAGGAATGGACGGCCCGCGGTGTGGTCTGGTACACGGTGATTTCTTCGGCGCCGGGCAAACAAGGTTTCGTCACAGCGGAGGAGGAGAACGAGTACCTACGCCGCATGGGAGCGGCGCCGACCGCGGCGCTGCTTGATCCAACGGGCGTACTGGGGCATCTCTACGCCGCGAAAACAACGCCGCATATGTTCATCATCGATCCCAAAGGGAATCTGATTTACGACGGAGCGATCGACGACCGCCCGACAACGGATCAGGCGGACATAGCCGGAGCGAGGAATTACGTTTCCGCGGCTCTCGAGGAAGCCATGGCCGCCAAGCCTGTTAGCGTCGCGACCTCACGGCCGTATGGCTGCTCGGTGAAATACCCGAATTGAGCGCGCAGAAAATCTACTGGCTTGCGGGAACATAGTAGCCCAGGCGGTGGGCGACGCGATATTCCGGATGGCCGGAAACTTCCACGCGCAGTTCGTGCCATCCGGGACGCTGCTCGCCCGCACCGGGATAAAACCCCAGCGAATATTGCAGGCGGATATTTTCGGCAATTTGGCGATAGGTGTCCTCGAGGGAAGCGGCTTCGCGCAGAAAATAGAGCTGGCCCCCCGCGCGTCTGACGAGCTCCACGAGAAAAAGAGTGTAGGCAGGAATCCCCAGGTCGCGATCGTCGCGCGTGAGCAATGTCTGGCGCGCATGCGCGGTGAGCCAGGCGGGAGTCAAGATGCGCGGGCGAGTCTCCGTCGAAATTGCGTACACCTCAATTCCTGCGGCGGCAAGAGCGCGGACAACATCCTCAAACGTCAGCCGCCCACCCGTTTCGTCGGGATGCGGCACAGCGCTCGCGGGATCGAGCGTGAGGCCCAGGCCGCTATCCTGGCCATCGGTGAGCAAGACGATGGCTTTGCGTCCGGTGCGTTCGGCGAAGAGTTTCTTGGCGACGAGATACACGGACTGATAAATGTTCGAACCGCCCGTATCGAAAAACATTTTGCGCACATCCACTCCGTCAATCGCGCGGTCCAGGGCAGGGCGGTCGTGCGTGAACGGAATCTGCACATAAGTGTGGAAGGAGAAATCCACGAACGCCGCTTCATCCTGCGGCGCGAGATTTTCAACCAGAGCCCGCGCCGCCTGCTTCATTTCCGAAGTGTCGCGCAGGATGCTGGGGCTGGCATCGAAGACTAGGGCGACGCTCGCGGGCTGGCTCGAAGCGTCGAAATACATGATGCGCTCGGCGGCGCCGTCTTCAAAAATGTGGAACTCGCCGGCCGTGAGGCCGCGCACCGGACTTCCATCCGCGGCGTAAACATTCGCAGCGACTTCGACGAGATTCACGCCGACACGAATTTTCAGTGGCGCTCCGGGGCTCGCCGCCGCGTCACCCGGCTCTTTTGCTTTCTCTCGAAAGCGCAATTCTCCTGTGGCCGGATCCCGCTCAAGCGAATAACCGGAGTCAAGCTGCTGCGGCTTCTCCGATTTCTTTTTGTGAGTGGATTGCGCTCCCGGCTGATACGCAAAAGTCAGTTCCAAGAGAAGGAACACCACGCACCATGGGGCCTTCTTTTGCATTCCACAAAAGTATGCCAGAGGGGAGACGAGCAGGGCAGAGAATCAATCGAGGTCGAAATCGCGGAGAGGCTTTTCGACGGGGCCTTCCTTGGCTTTCTTCAATCCCTCAGCAAATTTCTTGGCGAGGACGTCTTCCTTGATTTTCTCCGCTTCGACGGAGGCGCGGAATTTCTGCTCCACGCGCTCGGTTTGCTCGCGCAGGATGCGCGCCGTGTCATCGAGATCTACCGAGGGGGGCGCTTTGGATGCTTCATGCGAAAGCACGACGGCCAGTTCCGGATCGACACTCAGCTTCGCGTGGCAGCAGGGACAAACGATGCCGATGGGCGATTGTGGCCTTTTCGCCATGTCCCTATTGTAAGCCAACTGGGAGCGAAGCGCTCTTTGCGCTAGCTTTTGCTGAAGCCGGGGGCGGGCCGAAGCTCCGGCCGGCCTACGGGTTTCGGTTCGGCTGAGGGAACCGGCGGGGCTGGCGGCGGCGTGCGCGTTTTTTCCGGCAAGGGCTTGCCTTCCAGTAGCAGCTTGATTTCCGCGGAATCTAGAACTTCGCGGTCCAGCAGCGCTGCGGCGATGCGCTCGAGCGAGTCGCGGTCAGTTTCGAGAATATTTCGCGCGCGGCCATAAGCAGCGGTGACGATCTGGCGCACCTCACCATCAATCTTGATGGCCGTATCCTCGGAATAATCACGGTGCTGGGCAATTTCGCGTCCGAGGAAAATCTGCTCTTCCTTCTTGCCGAACGTCAGCGGGCCCATGGTGCTCATGCCCCATTCGCAGACCATCTGGCGGGCGATTTCCGTGGCGCGCTCGATGTCGTTGCCCGCGCCGGTGGTTAGGTGGTTGAGAAAAATTTCTTCCGCGGCGCGGCCGCCCATCAGCACAGCAAGCTGAGCTTCGAGGAATTCCTTCGTATAGGTGTGCTTGTCATCGATGGGAAGCTGCATGGTGACGCCCAAGGCCATCCCGCGAGGAATGATGGTCACCTTATGGAGAGGATCGGCGCCGGGCGTCTTCGCGGCGACCAGGGCATGGCCGGCCTCGTGATACGCCGTGTTGCGCTTTTCCTCTTCGGAGAGAATCATGGATTTGCGCTCGGCGCCCATCAGGACTTTGTCCTTGGACATCTCAAAATCTTCTTGCATGACGAATTTGCGGCTCTGGCGCGCCGCCCACAGCGCGGCTTCGTTCACCAGATTGGCCAGATCGGCGCCGGAGAATCCCGGTGTGCCGCGCGCCAGCACGGAGAGGTTGACGTCATCCGAGATCGGCACCTTGCGAGTATGCACGCGGAGAATTTCTTCGCGGCCTTTCACGTCCGGCCGCGGCACCACCACCCGGCGGTCAAAGCGCCCGGGACGCAGCAGAGCGGGATCGAGCACGTCGGGGCGATTTGTCGCGGCGATGAGGATGACGCCTTCGTTCGATTCAAAACCGTCCATTTCGACGAGCAGGGCATTCAACGTTTGCTCGCGTTCGTCGTGGCCGCCGCCCAGGCCCGCGCCGCGATGCCGGCCCACGGCGTCAATTTCGTCAATGAAAATGATGCACGGAGCGTTTTTCTTGCCCTGCTCGAACAGGTCGCGAACGCGGCTGGCGCCCACGCCTACGAACATTTCGACGAAATCGGAACCCGAGATCGAGAAGAATGGAACATTGGCTTCGCCGGCGATGGCTCGCGCGAGCAGAGTCTTTCCGGTACCCGGAGGGCCGACCAGCAGAACGCCCTTGGGAATGCGGCCGCCCAGCTTCTGAAATCTCTGGGGGTCTTTGAGGAACTCGATAATTTCCTGAAGCTCTTCCTTGGCCTCATCCGTTCCCGCGACGTCTTTGAACGTAGCCTTTTTCTGCTGCGCGGTAAGAAGGCGGGCTCGCGATTTTCCGAAACTGAGCGCTTTGTTTCCGCCCGCTTGCATCTGCTTCATCATAAAGATCCAGAAGGCGACGAGAAGGATGAGCGGAGCGGCTGTAGCCAGAAGATTCCACAGATCGGTGTGGCTGACCTCCTTGATGCTGACGGAAACGCCGTGATCCTGGAGCTGCTTGGTAAGATCTGACAAGGTTTCCTTGGGCACCGTGACGCGGAAGCCGGGATTGCCCGCTTCTCGCAAGTGGCCTTCGAGGTCGGCGCTGATCGGGCCGAGATAGATAGTGGTGTCGGAGACGTCGCCTTTTTGCACGCTGGCGACAAAATCCGTATAGCTGAGATCCTTTTCTTTGGCGGCCTGCCCGCTGTGCGAAACCATTTGCCACAGACCGACGGCCAGAACCACCATCAGCAGCCAGAATAAAATTGTTCGAACCGTTGAATTCACGGTATTACCTCACTCTTGGGACCCTTATGAGCCCTTTTGACGCCGCCTGCGGCGCGAATGTTTCTCCCGCGGCACATCCACGCCTACAAACGATAAATTCCGGTAGAGTCCGCCGCGTCCGGGCAGGCCGTAACCCACCCAATACTTAGATGCCGCGGCGAAGCCGGTGTATGCCGGGCGAATATCCACTTTGCGGCCTTCGGTCTTGTCGAAGAGCACCGCCAAGCGCAGCGTGCGGGGTTGCGTTTCCTCAAGGCGCCTCAACAGAAAATCCTGGGTCACTCCCGAATGCAAAATGGCATCCACAACCAGAACATCGTGACCGCGCAGGGAAGGCGGAGAGCTAAAGTACACTTCGCGCCGGGCAAAGCCGCCGAGCTTGACGTCGCGCGTTTCGGAGCGCACGAAATGGCAAACCACTGGCGGCCGGATCTTGCGCACGAGGTCGGCTGCGAACAAGAACGAATTTTCGAGAATGGCAACCACGTGCACGGTGCGTCCCGCGTAGTCGCGGGAAATCGCCCGCCCCATCTGGGAAACCCGGGCCGAAAGACGTGGTGCTGAGTAGGCCACTCTCATCGCCAGTTCACAGCTCCTCTTCTTGGATCAGCACACCCCGAACTGTTTCCGGCCCAGCGGAATATTCCGCCGCGGGGGGCAGGCCGCGAGCCCAAACGACGCTCCCGTTGCACGCTAACACCGGCCAAGACACCCGCTCGCGAGAGGCAATCCGGATCGTCTGGAACAGCCTCTTGAGCTTTCGAACTTGCCGCCGCCCTTCCGGGCGATACGAATCTCCCGGCCGCCAGTTTCTGAGGACGAGAGGAGAGCACAGACGAGCGGCGTCGAGCGCCACAGCTTCACTTTTAGTGTCCCTCGCAAACTGGGGCCAGTCAATTACTTTCAGGCTGAAACGCCGGCCGATTTCCGCAACGTCAACAGTGGCCGTGCCAGCCTGGGGAAGCTGCACGGCGTACTCATACATACCTGCTCGGGCCGTGCTCAAATCTTTCCCCCGCCTGCCGCGGGTGGGTGGCTGCAATCGAAAAGTCAGCCTCTCGAACTCTCGTTCCACCCTCAAGCCTCCGGGGAGATGAAGTTTGCGGCCGCTCGAATGCCGCGAGGCGAGTGCCAGCACCTGCTCAACGTGCTCCGCCGTGATTTGGCGCGGCTCGCCGGGGAAGCCCCCTGCGATCCGGCGGACCAATCGCCGGCTGACGATTCGTTGCGCAGCTTCCAGTTCGCCCGGCGAGGTCTGCCGGTTGACCAGACGGAATGGCTTCAACAAATCCTCGACTCGAATGGTGAGTTCATTGCTATCACTCGCAACTAGGAGCGCAAATTTGTCCTCGATGAAAATGCGCCAGTACTCCTCCTCCTCGCGCGCAAAGCCGGCGAGTTCGCCGAGATGAGCCACGATAGAGGTTGAAAAGTCTCGCTCCATTTGTGGCAGCAGTCTCTTGCGGATACGCGCGCGCAACCGCAGTTCGTCGGAATTCGTCGAGTCTTCGCGCCATTTCTGCTTGCTTTCGCGCAGGAATTTGCGCAAATCCTTTCGGCGAATTTCGAGAAGGGGGCGAACGACATTTCCGCGCACGGGATAAATTCCGGAAAGGCCGGTGGGACCCGTGCCGCGAACGAGGCGCGCGAGTATCGTCTCTGCTTGATCGTCGGCTGTGTGCGCGACGGCCACGCGCGTTACGCGCCCTTCGGCAACTGCTCGCTCGAAGAATGCATATCGCAAGCGGCGACCCGCGTCTTCAAGATTCCAGCCGTGGGCCTGTCCCACGGCGCCTACATCCTCGCGCGCACAATGAAACTCGAGCCCTTGCCGCGCGGCCAGTTTACGAACAAATTGCTCATCACCATCAGATTCCTTGCCGCGAAGCAAATGATTGAAGTGCAACACGGAGACGGTAATGCCCAGCGGCTCCCGCAGGCCGGCTAGGAGAAGCAAAAGCGCAACGGAATCCGCGCCGCCGGAAACGCCCACGCCCACGCAAGCCCCTGCCGGGATCATTTTGAAGCGCCGCATGGTTAGAAGCGCTTGTTTTTCAAGATCTGCCCGCAATGCCATGGTATTAAGCGTATCGCGCCGGCTCACGCGATTCAAATTCAGGAGAGTGGCATTGCTGCGGCCGAAAGATCAGGAATGCTCGGCCATCTGGTGGGCGAGGATGTCGCGGCTATAGGCAATGCGGCGATCGAGCGTCACCGCCGCGAAATACGAGCAATCCTCGCGTTCCCGTTCCACCCACGCGGCAAGGCGCGGAAAGAAGGCGCGCGTGACAGCCCGGAAAATATTGAGCGCCCGGTAGTATGCGCGGACAGCGCGAATACCGAACTGATCGTCGCCCTTCTCCGGGCAAAGGTCCACAAGATGCAACAGGCGAACAAACTCTTCGCCATCGACGCGCTCGGAGGCTATGCCAGTCACTTCGCGCACTTGTTCGGAAAGCTCCATTTTGCGATACGTGGCGATGAGCGAGCGGCAATAGGAGACGGAAAACTGCAGCAGCAGCGCCACCGAAACGACGGTGATGAATGCCGCAATCATCGCGTCCTCACCGCCAATCGTGATGGCTGCAACCGCATGTCTTCAGGAACCTTTGCGAATGTATAAGCCCAGCCCAGAGGAAGAATCAAACCGAGGAATTGCGGAACAAACTTATGCAAGCCCTCCACATTCGGGAACAGGTTCCGAAAAGCGTAATACGCTGCATAGGCGCTAAAATACACGCCCAGACCAAGAATGAGCTGCACCAGCCGCGCGCGGGTTTCACGGAGCTTCAGCACCGCGCCCCAAAGAAGATATGTCAGCACGACGCCCACAAAATAGAGATTCTGGGACAGCTCCACGACGAAACGGCTGGTCAGATGTCCTTGTTGCTGATGAATCACTTTGTACGAGAATGCCGCGGTCAGAAACAGCAGCATGACCGCAGCACCTTGGATGTAACGGCTGGCACCCATCTCTGCGAAAACCATTTTGTACAAACACATAATTCCAAAATAGAGGGCGATCGTCGCGAGGGCGTCTGAATAATAGTAGAAGTACAGATATTGCGGTGAACTCCAGCCATATTTTTGGAGAACGAACAACCGCCCTGCATCCATTAGAAAGAAAGCCAACATGCATGCGGCTAGGGGAGTATAGCGGAACAGATGAGGACGACGAAATGAAAACACCACAACCACGACTTCCAGGGCGGAAGCCAGTGCCAAGAGCACGTAATACCCTAGGCCGGACATCGGTTTAAAGCTACTCCCTCTGCCTCGGCCAGGATGCTAGAAGCTAGTCAACCGATCGACTAGCCGCAGGTTACCATTACCAAGGCGTTGGGGGCGGCGGCGAGACGCCGTTGGCAACCAATGTCGCTGCATTACCGACGTGGCTGACGGCTGCATTCCGCAACCCTACCGCACCGGCAAGCACCAACAGCGCCAGTACTGCTACTGAGACCCATCTGCCCATCTGATCCTCCGAGAATAAACAGCGCGGAGGATTTTAGACGGACCAGTGCCAGGAGCAAGAAAATTTTAGGCGAGTGTGCCTAAACGGTACACACCCGTTCTCCCTGCTCAAGGGGTCTCCTGGGAGGCCCTTGCCGTATTGTCAGAATCCAAGGTACTTGCACAGACGCCGGCTCACAATAGTCGTTTAGTACTATTAGGACTAGGACTTACGTTTGCCTGTCAAAGCCCGACTCTCAGCACATCAATTTTAGGCTCTTGTGCCTCAAAGACTGCAGAATTCTTGACACCTCCCAACTCCAACCTATAGCATCGAATGGTTTTCCATGTGCCGGTGTAGCTCAGGGGTAGAGCGAGGGTCTCATAATCCCTAGGTCGTGGGTTCGAGTCCCACCGCCGGCACCACCACGAAACTCGCTTTAGGAATATCGGAGTGCGTATTCGGACTTGAGTTCGCGCTCATTTTGATGGCCATCCTTTGATTTCGACTTTGGCTTCTGCTCTTCCTGACCTTCCTGCGCGTGGGTGCACTCTCATCATCGTCAACCCGATTTCGGGAGGAGGCAAAGCGCGACGTGTTGCTCCACTGGTTGCCGAATTTATGGCGCAACGCAGAATCCCCGCGGATTTCATACGCTCGCAGAGCACCCAACACTTGAAACAAGAGGCTGTGCGCGCTGTGGCGAAGGGTTACTCCACAATCGTGGCGCTCGGGGGTGATGGCACGTTCCATCATCTCGTCGAAGCGACGTGCAGCGCTGATGTGGTCCTAGGGTTTTTCCCCGCCGGTAATGGCAACGACATCGCCGAAGGGCTGGGCATCGCGAGAGACCCGCTGGCGGCTGCAGAGCAGTTTCTCCGCGCTAAGCCCCGCGCTGTGGACTTGCTGGAAGCGCGCTTCGACGACGGACACTGCGCACATTACATCGGTGCGGGCGGAACAGGTCTCGACGCGGAATCGGCGCGCCTCGCGAACACGCGGTTTCGGCGCTTGCCGGGAGTTATTCGGTATGTTGCGGGCGCACTTTCCACACTCGCCGGATATGACGCGCTGGAGCTCGAAGCCGACATGGATAGCAGAGTCTGGAGCGGCCGGGTCGTGCTGGCAGCGATAGCGAATGCGCCGTGTTATGGCGCGGGTTTTCGCATTGCGCCCGACGCAAAGATGGACGACGGCTGGCTCGATATCACCCTGGTGCGCGAGATGCCCTGGACACGGCTTGTCGAAGCGATTCCCACTGTGCTGGAGACTGAGCATTGGAAATGGGAGGGTGTGGAACGCTTTCGCGCGCGCAGCGTGAAGCTCCGCGCTTCGCGCGCCTCGCCGTTTCAAGGCGATGGCGAGCTGCTGGGGGATTTGCCGGTGGAAATTCGCGTGCTCCCCGCAGCTCTGCGAGTTCGTGCGCCGATGCGCAGCTAAACTGCGCCAAGAATTGACTTGCGTTTATTTGTGGTGAACGAGTTTTAGAGGAATCTCGATGTCCTTGCGGTCGTCGAAACGCGAGATCTGACGCGGCGAGGACGCCAGGTCCCCCAGCTCAGCGTGGATTTCATAATCCTCGTTGGGATCGAGGCCTGAAAAGCGATAGGTGCCCGCATCGTCGGTGATGTAGGTCTTTACCGCGTTCGTATGTAGATTCTTCAAATAGACCACGCTGCTTGGCACCGGATTCTCGCTCTTATCCACCACAAAACCGTGCACGGTTCGTAGCTTCGCCTCTGATTTCTTGTCCTGTGCCTGCACGCTGGCCGCCAGCACGCAGAGCAGAGCGCAGAGAAGCGGCGTAATCATCCGTCGGCGATTCATTTACTTTTCCCTTTTTCGGCGCGCTGCATGCGAAACGTCATGTCCTCGCGATCCCCGGTTCGTGCGTCCACGCTGCGCGTCATGTCGGCAAACCCTTTGGCCCGGACGCGGATCTCGTATTGATCGCCTTTGGGCACGCGGATAGCGAAAACTCCCTGGGTCGCTGTAGTGTCTCCCCAGCGCAGCTTCTTTTCGCTGGTTCGGCGAATCTTCACTTCCGCGCCTGGCAACATGAATCCCTGATCCGTAAAAACCGTCCCAGTCATCAGGAACGAATTCTTGTACCACTCCACGGTCTTTTTATCTTGTCTCGCCGAAATCACAGCAGGAGCGAGGAGAAAACAAGCACAGAGCGCGGCCACCCATCGGGCTTTTCGGCTCCGACGCACACTCGTTGAATTGTTCGGTGTGCAGAAAAGGGATTCTAGCCGGAGCGCGGGCAGGATTATTCCTCCTCTTCTTCCTCTTCCAATTCGCCGAGTTCCTCTTTGTCCTTCTTCAAGCTCCCCTCTTCTTCCTCGTCGTCATCCTCGTCTTCTTCGGAAATGACATTGAGCTTCACAGGATGCACCTGGATGACTTCCATTTCCGCGTCGCATTCCGAACAACTCAGGATCTCGCCTTCTTCCACTTCATCTTCATCGACATCAATTTCGGCGTCACATTTTGGGCATCGCACGACGGGGCGACCTCCTTGCGCCACCTGCTGGCATTCGAGGAGCGTATTATATAATGGCGTTGTCAAGCAATTCCCCACTAGGATCCTAAGCGTGTCGCCTCAGCGTGAATATCCAGCGCGTCCGGTGGTAGGAGTAGGAGGCGTGGCGATTCGCGGTGGCCGCGCGCTCCTGATTCGTCGCGGCGGTCCGCCGCTGGCGGGCGAATGGTCCATTCCCGGCGGCACGCTCGAGCTGGGAGAATCGCTCACCGCGGGCGTGGTGCGCGAGCTGAAAGAGGAGACCGGTCTCGAGGTCCGCGCGCTCGAGCTCATCGAAGTGTTCGACCGCATTTTTCCTGACGCGCAGGGGCGTGCCCAGTATCACTTCGTCATCGCCGATTATCTCTGCGAAATCCTGGCGGGAGAGCCGCGCGCTGCAAGCGATGTAACCGAGGTTGCCTGGGCCAGCGAAGAAGAGCTAGCGGCCTACCGGCTTACTCCGACGGCCACGCGCGTGCTTCAGAAAGCATTTCAGATGGCGCGCGAGCGCAACGGCTCATTACATTCCGGGCGTTGATTCCATTCCGATTCGCCCAGCCCGGACTCCATTCGACACCGGCCCCAGGCTGAGAAATACCTTCTTGTGCAAAAAGCTTTCTTCGTCGCCGATGGCGACTTTCCCAATCCAGCTGGGCATGCTCGGACTTTCAATGAGTAGCCGCAAGTTGCGGGCGTCGGAGGGAACGTCGAACGCCAGCGGAGTCGAATAGGATTCACCCGGGCGAAGTTCCTGCGTGAGTGGCGTGAAATGAGGCAGCGTCTCCTCGAGCGCTTCCTCGCCTCGGTTCGAAATCTCGTATCGTCGGCCTTGCTCGTCTACCAGCGTCACCACTCGCGGAGAGGGCTGCAACGGCCCATTCCCGCGGTGTTCGGAAATAGTCTTCTCGTTGAACCGCGTGCGCACCGAGACAATGTAGAAAACTCCCGCGGCGGAAACAGAATTTGTGGCCTGGCCGAGCGTCTTCGCCGTGCTGACGCCATCCGTGGAATAGGCCAGATGGCAGTCCACCTCGCAGAAATATTTTTCTTCACCCGATGGCAGCGTCCATTCATGGCTCCCGATCGAAACGGCCAGAAGCGCGGCGAAATATCCCGCGAGCAAAATTCCTGTCGCGAGCGAAATTTTCGCGGTCAGCCCGCGTCCGCTGAAAATCCAGTCAAACGAATGTGTGAGCGCACCTCGCAGCCGCTTTTCTCCGATGAGTTTTGCTCCCGCCACTAGAATCACGGCTGCGAAAACGCATCCCAGCGTGCCCAGAAACGATAGTGCGCTCAGGAATGCTTCGATTTGCCTCGCTTGCATAACGTCTCCTTTTTAAGAAACTCTCCTTAAGATTGCGGAACATCTTCGTTAAACTGCCGCGGCTTCCGGCAGCCTCCCAAATCGCCGCTCGCGCGAACGAAATTCGTCCAGCGCGGCGCGCAGATCGGCCGCGTCGAAATCGGGCCACATGCAGGGTGAGAAAACCAGCTCGGCGTACGCCGCTTCCCAGAGCAGAAAATCGCTCAGCCGCCGCTCGCCGCCCGTCCGGATCATCAAATCGACTTCCTGGGAGCTCCCGCCCGCGTGAGTCACTTCTCCTAGCCGCCGCTCGAATTCGCGCGGAGTCACTTCGCGGCTCGAAAGCATCCAGCACGCGGCGCGCAGGATGGCTTCGCGCGAGGAATAATCCACCGCGATTCTCACTTCGAGCTGTCGGAGCTTGGCCGTGGCGCGCTCGGCCGCTTCGATGGCCGTCACCAGAGAAGGCGAGATCCGGTCGCGCCGCCCGATGACGCGCAGCCGCACGCCCGCCGCGGCAAATTGCGCGGCGTCGCGCAGCAGAAAATCCTCAAAGAGTCCATGGAGCAGTGCGACTTCCCCGGCCGGCCGCTGCCAGTTGTCAGCAGAAAAAGCGTAGAGCGTCAGCGTGCCCACGCCCAATCCCGCGGCCGCCGCGACCACGCGGCGAACCGCCTCGGCGCCAGCGCGGTGTCCCGCCGAGCGCGCCAGGCCGCGGGCCGCCGCCCAGCGCCCGTTGCCGTCCATGACGATGGCGACGTGAACTTTCTTTTGTGGGACAATGCTCAAAGTACTTTTCATCATAAAGTCCTGAGAGAAAAAATTTTTGCGCCCTATCTTTCACGCGCCGCGCGAATCAACGATTCCATGTGCTCCAGGTATTTCTCGAACGCCTTGCGCCCCGCCGAGGAAAGCCGGTATTCCGTCTTGGGCAGCCGCCCGGCGAAGGACTTCGTGCACAGGATGTAGCCCGCGTCTTCCAGTTTGCGCGCGTGCACGCTTAGATTGCCGTCGGTAATGCGCAGCAGTTGCTTCAACTCGCCGAACGAAAGCGAATCGTTCACCGCAAGCGCGCTCACGATTCCCAGGCGTGTCCGTTCGTGGATGAGTTGGTCAAGAGACCGCGCCGGCGCTTCGGGCGGGCGCGTGCGCAGTGCCGCCGGTCCGCGCCGGAGGGGTTTTTCTTCGCGCTCGCGGCGCATGGCGTTGCTTTTAGCCACCGTATCTCCTCGCAATAATCGCGCCAAATCCGATGTGCAGGCCGCCAAACCCGGCCGCCAGAAATGCATTTCCCCACGCAGCGGGTGAAAAAAGCGCCACGGTTCCCAGCACCAGGAAGCACAGCCCCATCATCGGCACAGCGCGGATGGAAAATGCACCTCCGGTCATTACTCCCGCGCCGTAGAGCAGCAGCCACATCCCCGGAATCGCGCTGGCCAGGCCCGCGCGATACAAAATGATGGTCAGCAACGCGCCGGCGAAAATAGGCGGCGCAAAACTCAGCGCGAATTTTCGGCCCGGTCCGGCGAAGATCGCCATTCCGGCACGATGCGCTTTGGCGAGCGTGGTCCACGAGGCTATCCCCACTGCCACGGCGGCTTCCGCAAGCCACGTGAGCATCCACGCTCCGAAACTTATCTGCCGCGCGGCGACTGCCGCGGCTCCCAGTGCCGTGATCCCCATGGCCACGCCGCCCCAGCCCGGGACGGCGGTAAACGAACCGGCGCGCTCCATCGTCTCGCGAATGAAGCGCAGGTTTTCGCGCGCGTGCGCGTCGAGCGGAATGGGCTCGGCGGCAGTGCGGCGAAGCGGGTCACGCAAGATCATATGCAAATGATACCACATGCTCTCCGATTGTCAAGTACTTTGTTCCACAAAGTTAAGCCTCCACAATTTACTCCGCAACCCCCTTGTCCCTTGTGTCCCTTATGTTCTGGCGATATGCTCTTCGCGGTCTCCAAGGGAGAAAGACCTCATGAAAAGATTCCTGATTGCAGTGGCTGCCGGACTCCTCGTCCCCGCGGCGGCCTTCGCGCAGGATGCCGCGAAGCCTGCCAGCCCGGTAAGTGAATTCGTCCGCCAGACGGTAGCGCGCCAGGCGCCCAACCTCATCGGCGCGGCCGAAGAAATGCCCGCCGACAAATACAGCTTCCACCCCACGCCCCAGCAGATGACCTTCGGCCATCTGGTGATGCACATCTCCGGCTCGAATTATTTTCTTTGTTCGAAAATTTCGGGCGTGGCCGCGCCGGAGCACGAAAAGATCGCCGACACCGATCCCAAAGACAAATTGGTCGCGGGGCTCAAGGCTTCGTTTGATTTCTGCACGCAGTCTCTCGCAAACGTGGATGATTCCAAGCTCCGCGACGAGATTGATTTCTTCGGCGGCAGGAAAGTGACGCGGGCCGCGGCCATGATTATTCTCACCAATGATTTCGCCGATCATTACAGCGCCGCCGCGATGTATTTGCGCCTCAATGGGCTGCTGCCTCCCACGGCACAGAAAAAAAGCGAGTGACCGCTCTAATTCCGTAAGTGCGCGCGAGGATAACGGCCCAAAAGCCAGTTCCCGCGGATGCGCAGGAGATCGCCAAACATTCGCAAACTGTCGCGCACCACGTGCAGCTTCGTTGCCGCATCGTGTGACCAGCGCACTGGAATTTCCCGCGCGCGCAAGCCGTGGCGCTTGGCAAGAAATAGAATCTCCGGATCGAACCCGAAGCCTTCGATTCGTTGCTGTTCGAAAATCACCCGGCAGCGCTCCCGTAGAAACGCCTTGAATCCGCACTGCGTGTCCTTGAACGGAACGCTTGTAAGAATGCGCGCCAAATAATTAAAAATAATTCCCGCCAATTCTCGCATGCGCGATTGATGCACTTCGATGAGCCTGCGGTCGAGAGCGCGCGAGCCGAAGGCGATATCGGCATCGGCAAGGGCGGCGAAGAGCTTTTCGCTCTCCTCAATGGGAGTGGAAAGATCCGCATCGGTGAAGAGCGCGATGCGGCCGCGCGCTTCGAGCATTCCGTGACGCACCGTAAATCCCTTGCCGCGATTGCGGCCGTTCGAAACGAGGCGCACGGAAGGATGTTCCGTGTGCCAATCCTCTGCGATTTGCGCCGTGGCGTCGCTTGAGCCGTCGTCCACGACAATCACTTCGGCGGCAACATGCCTCGCGCGAATGTAATACAGGATGCGCGCCAGTGTTTGCGGCAAACGATTCTCTTCGTTGTAAGCCGGAATGATAATGGAAAGCTCGAGCTCGCCCTCAGTCATGGTTCGCCCGGATGCTTCCATCCGTGCCGCCCCAGGAGCGGAACAAATCTGCAATCGAGGAGTACATCGTCGCTGATTTTGCCGTCGCGCTTTCGCAGGCGGCGCAGCTCTTGCTGTTCAGATGCGCCTACGGGAATCACCAACCGGCCGTTTTCGGCGAGCTGCTCGACGAGTGGCGGCGGAATCGCGGGCGCAGCCGCTGTCACCAGAATCGCATCGTACGGCGCGCTTGCCGCGAATCCGAGAGTCCCGTCGCCCGCCTCGATGCGCACGTTTCTGTAACCCAGCCGCGCCAGCCTCTCGCGCGCCGCATCGGCAAGCGCGTCGTGAAACTCCACGGCGATCACTTCTCGGGCAAGCAGCGCCAGCACCGCCGCCTGATAGCCGGAGCCGGCTCCCACTTCGAGCACGCGCTCGCTTCCCTCAAGCTCGAGCGCCGCGGCCATCGCCGCCACCATGTACGGCTGCGAAATCGTCTGGCCCAGCCCGATTGCGAGCGGCTGATCGCCGTAAGCGGCGAACTGCATTTCCGCGGAGACGAATTCATGCCGCGGCACGGTGGCCATGGCGCGCAGGACGCGTTCATCGCGGATGCCGCGGCGGCGCAGTTGCTCTTCCACCATCGCGCGGCGCAGCGCATCGAACATCGCCGTTGCTGCCCCCGGTCCGCTGTTTCCGTTTGTGCCCACGTAAGTGCTGCCTGCGCTCTCCCGCCGCGTCCGAATAATTTTCAGACGGTCTGGAGGTGGCGCTCCCAGGCGCGTGATTCCAGAATTTCTTCCATCTGGCCGAGGGCAAAATCAATTTCCGCGTCGGTGTTATAAAAATGAGGAGAGAGTCGCACGCCGGCGTTGGGACGGTAATCCACCAGAATTTCCCGCGCCACGAGCTCGCGCATCACTTCGTAGCCGTGCGGGCAATCCACGGAAACTGTGCCGCCGCGTTCACGGGCGTCCCGCGGAGTATTCACGCGCCAGCCGCGCGCGGTTGCGCCTGCGATGATCCGCTCCGTCTGTTTCTGCGATTTCTCGCGAATACGATGCACGCCTGCTTCCGCGAGAATTTCCAGCCCGGGCTGGCAAGCGTACAGCGCCGGAATGTGCGGCGTGCCGTTGAGGAAGCGGAAGGAATCGTCTCGCCGGTCCACCGCGCCGATTTCAAAATTGAACGGCCGCTGGTGCGCGAGCCAGCCGGTAATCATCGGCGCAAATTTCTTTCTCAGGTCTGGCCGCACGTGGAGATACGCCACGCCGGGCCCTCCGCAAAGCCATTTCAGCACCCCGCCCACGGCAAAATCGGTTTCCAGAGCGCGCACGTCCACGGGCACCGTGCCCGTGGCTTGGAAGCAATCGAGAATGACGTGCGCTCCCACGCGATGCGCCCGCTCGACGATGGCGCGCGCGTCCACGATGGTGGCGCTGCGAAAGAGCACATAGGAAATGGGAACAAGCGCTGTGGTCTCGTCAATCGCGGCCAATAATTTTTCGAGCGGCGCGTGAATTCCGTCTTCGCTCGGAAGCACTTCGACGCGCGCGCCGCGCCGCCGCTGTTCCATGTAGAAATAAACGATGGAGGGGAATTCGAGATCCACGAGAACGATCTTGTTGCGCGGCCCGGAAAAATCGAAACACGAAGAAATCACCGCCTGCGTCAGCGTGACGTTCTGATGCAGCGAAATTTCTCCCGGCCCAGCATTGATGAGTGCGCCGATCTTATCTCCGACGCTCACGGCCATTTCCCACCAGCCCTCTTCCCACGCGCGAATCCCGCGCAGCGCCCACGAATCGGCGTAGTCGTGCATGCGGTCGTACACCGCGCGCGGCATGGCGCCCAGCGAATTGCTGATCATGTACGTGGTGCGCTCGAGGATGGGGAATTCACTCCGCCATTTCAGAAGTTCGTCCATTTTTGTCCGCTCCTGCCGCGCGTCCGGCGTTGCGGCGCGCCCAAACAAAGTAGCACAGCGAGAGGAAGGCGAGCCACGGCAAACCGGATTCGAGCGTAATTTTCATGCCGGGAATCCACCAAGTCGAGATCAGCACGCCCAGCAGCGCCGCGAGTCCCACAAGCGAAGCCCACGGCCCGGGCGGGCCGAAGCGCACGCCTTCGCGGCCCTGCGCCGCGCGCGCGCGGCGAAATGCCAGATGCGTGACGAAGATCATGATCCACACGAAAAGTCCGCCGAAAAACGCCGCTCCAAGCATCACCACGAAGGCCTTCTCCGGATACCGCAGCGCCAGGATCATCGCCAGCACCATGCCCACGCTCGAAATCAGCAGCGAAAGAACCGGCGCGCCCGCGCGATTGAGCCGTCCGAGCGACGCGGGCGCATATCCGCCGCGCGAGAGCGAAAAAAGCATCCGCGTGGTGAGATACAGATCCGTGTTGCAGCTGGAAAGCGCCGCGGTGAGCACCACAAAATTCATCACCGCCGCGGCGGCGGGTATTCCCGCGCTTTCGAAGACGCGCACGAACGGGCTTTCGGAAAGTCCCGCCTGCGTCCACGGCATCACGCCCACCAGCACAATCATTCCGCCGATGTAGAAAAGCGCCAGCCGCGCGAGCGTGGAGCGCATGGCGCGCGGCACGGCGACTTCCGGCTCCGCCGCTTCGCCCGCAGCCACGGCCACGACTTCAATTCCCATAAAGCTGAAAATGGCCATGGCCACGCCGAGCCACACGCCTTGTAATCCGTGAGGAAAAAATCCGCCGTAGTGCGTGAAATTGGCGGTGCCGATGGGATGAAATCCGACGCCCGTGAGCAGCGCCGCGCCAAGAAGGAGAAACGCGAAAATCGTGGTCACCTTGATGAGCGCGAACCAATATTCAACCGTGCCGAAATTTCCCACGCTGCGCGCGTTGATCCACACAATCAGCGCCGAAAAAAGAATGATCCACATCCACGCCGGAACTCGCGGAAACCAGAAGCGGCAATAGATGGATGCCGCGACCACTTCGCTGCCGATGGCCACAGCCTGCGCGAGCCAGTAGGAATAGCGCATGGCGAAGCCGGCCCAGGGATGCAAATAAATTTCCGCGTACACGCCGAAGGAGCCTGCGACGGGATGCGCCACAGCCATTTCCGCGAGCGCCCACATCACCGCCAGCGCGATCGCCGCGCCCGCTGTGTAGCTCAGGATCACCGCCGGGCCTGCCAGCTTCACCGAAATTGCGCTGCCGAGAAAAAGCCCCGTGCCGATGGCTCCGCCCAGCGCCATCATCGAAATTTGCCGCGAGCTCAACTGGCGGCGAAGTCCCGATTCGCGCTCGGCGGAATTTCCAGCGACGGATTTTTCGGGTTCGCTCATGGGTTGGGATGCCTTCCGGGCGCGCCATCCTAGCAGAAATGCCGCTCCGGCCTGGCGATTTTGTCGTGAACATGACGGTTTGACGGGTGCAGGCGGTGCAATATCTTTTCACTGGCATAAACATCGGGCAAGTTGAAAGCCGGCTTGCCAAGCTGGCGAACGATATTGAGAACATCGAGCGTCCGTCCCCGCTCTTCTATCGTCAGCTTTTCCATTGGCCGAAGAACTGGCCAAGAAATTGCACCACCAGGAAGGGTGAGGCTCGGAATATTGGGCTTACCTTTGGAAAGAGGATCAATTCGGGAAACCGAAGATCCAAATTGAATCGCGAACATCAAATGAGACTGGGATGATCGGCGTACTGGCGCGGGAGGAGTTGACAAAAATGAACAACGCGCTTTATCAGCGAATTGTCGCGCACGTTAATCGGAAATCGTGGTGGCACGTTCCGCCAGTCGACCCTGACGCCTACAGAAAGCGCGGCAAGTTCCTCGCCTCGAGGTTCAGCGAGGCGGAATTTTGGGGACGACCTCTTGACGAACCTCTGAAGGTAACAGTCGCACGGCCGCTCGTTGGCGATGAGGCGACGATTGAAAGAAATTTGTTCGGAAAGCACGTGTCCCCCCGTGACGCCATCAGGACGATAGGGCGACGTTGGAAACTAGATCATCAGATAAAGAGGGCCGCCCTAAGAAAGGGCTATGACTCCATTCTTTTGATGGCGCCGAGGGCATTTGCTAGATTGAGGTCCACCGGCAAGTTCCCAAGCAGTCTGGAGCTCAATATTTTTCGGGCTAGCTAGAGCAGACAAAGCCTCCTCATGACACGAGATTTTCACAGGCCGGTGCCACAACCGAACTTGTTCCTTGATTTTCGCGAGGGTTCCATATATTACAGTAGCGAACGAAAAGTGAAACCCGCCGCGCCACCTTTGATCGAGTTCCGGGGCCTCAGCGGCACATTTTCGACCATTCTAATAGACCCACCTTGGCGTTTCATGAATCGGACGGGGAAAGTCGCCCCCGAACATCGCAGACTTCATCGTTACGAAACATTGAGTTTCGAGGAAATCGGCAGACTTCCCGTGGCTAAGTATGCAAAGGAGAAGGCACACCTTTATATGTGGTGCCCGAATGCGCTTCTTCTTGAAGGCTTAACGATCATGAAGGAGTGGGGGTTCAAGTACAAAACGAACATCGTCTGGTACAAGATCCGCAAAGACGGCGGCCCTGACGGTCGCGGAGTGGGATTCTACTTTCGCAACGTGACGGAATTACTGTTGTTCGGCATTCGTGGCTCGATTAGAACGCTCGCGCCCGGAAGGCGGCAGGTAAACATCATCATGACCCGGAAAGAGGAACACTCCAGAAAGCCCCGCGAGTCCTACAGTCTGATCGAACAATGCAGCTCCGGGCCATTCCTCGAACTCTTCGCAAGAGAAAGAGTGAAGGGTTGGCATCAGTGGGGAGACCAGGTGGATTCGTACACGAAAATCAGACCGAACCATAGGGGTTATCGCTGGAAGCTTCGCGAATCTGCAGACAAGGCAGCCGCGGCAGCAGGTTCATTTTAGTTTAGTGCTTCGCATCGTAGCACACCATTCCCATGCCAATTAAGAGCAGTGGACAGCCGCCGGCTCCCCCTCCGTCTACCTTCGGAATAAGCTTATCCCAATGAGTCGTAGACGCACCATATGAGGTGCCCTTTCCCAGCTCGTCGAAGAGCGCCTGCAACTCGCTTAACCGTGTGATGATCACTCCAACCGAAAGAACCCTCAGCTCTTTCAGCAAGCGAAAGTTGTTCAGATCTCTATCGTAGAATTCCGTTTTGTTGTTCCACTCAACTTCCAAGCCCACTGCGTGTTTGAAATTGTCGATTTTGTGAGTTGGGACTGGTATGGGGCCTCCATCGATTGTTATCTTGATGTCGAAAGATTTCTCTCGCCACCCGCGCTCATGGAGAAACGCATCGAGCGTTGTCGAGATGGGTGACTTGCCGCCTCCGGGTGTAAGAATATGACTCTTCTTTAGAACGAAGGCCTCTAGGCAGTGCATGACGTCCGCGAACTCCCGAGGAAAGTCACCGGCTAGGATAGCGGAGGCGTGCCCGCGTTCTTCAATGTGGTATTTCTCCCGAACTCTCCTCGGGATGACTTCAAGTGCCATGGCCTGCAAAGATATCATGGAGACCGCAGCAAATCGAAGGTCTGAAACTAAACCGACTTGAGGTCGCAGGTGGTGTGCCGAATCCAGCGTTCGGCGCAGCATCCCGATTGACAATTTCGAGACCCGTGCCTCGAATGATGCTGAATCGATTCCTTAGTACTGGTTCTTGAAATCGGGGGGGCGTCGTGCTAACCTGATCATCGATTGAACATCACCGAAACCAGACTTAGACCACCCCAACCCCGCCCCCCACCCTTATTCTCCAAATTTCTAATCGAGACACAGTCAGAAACAAGATGTCGCGTAACTTATAGAAAACAAAGGGAGGAGGCAATTTCTAATCGAGACACAAACGCTGCTTGGGACATTCCGGATAGCTCAGGTCGGCTCGAGCTTGGACGCCGCCAGAAAGAGGGGCGACCGGGTGGCGGGGGGTGAATTTGAGTGAAAAACGGAGGCGATTGAATTAAGGTTTGGGGCGCAAATTGAGCGGCGAAAACCCGGAGACCATATCGATGAAGGGATTGTCGGTGAGGAAGAAAATATTGGCGGGGGCAGCGTTGTGCGTGGGAATGACGCTTGCGTGGAGCGCGGCGGCGGGTGCGCAGACGCTCGCGCCGCCTCCGGGTTCGAAGGTGACGCCGCTGACGGCAGGAGGATTTTTCGACGAGCCGGCGATCGCCGTAAATGCGCGGAATCCGCAGCAGGTGACGGGCGCGTATCAGGTGACGGCGCACGCGGCGTACTCCACGGATGCGGGAGAGCATTGGGAAACCGCCAGCGGCACGGCTTCGAAAAACTATTTCGTTTCGGGCGACGTTTCCGTGACCTACGACAAACAGGGCCGCGCCATCCTGTGCTATATCGCGTTCGATCGCCTGGGAACGACGGATTACTGGGCGCACGGCGCGACGCGCAACGGAATTTTCATCCGGCGGTCGCCCGACGGCGGAAAAACCTGGGAGCCGAAGGAAATTACCGTGATTGCGCAGCCGACCAAGCCCGGAATTCCGTTTGAGGATAAACCTGACATCGTGGCGGACAATACGGACGGGCCCTACGCGGGAAACCTGTACATAGGATGGACGGAATTCACGCTCACAGAGACGGTGATTCTATTTTCGCGCTCGACGGATGGCGGCGAGACGTGGTCCGCGCCCGTGCGCATCAGCACGCGCGCGGGACTGCCGCGAGACGACAACGGCGCGGTGGAAGGATTCACGGGAGCAGTAGGGACGGACGGGACTCTCTACGTCTGCTGGGGAGACAACAACGCCATCACGTTCACCACTTCGGCGGATGGCGGGCGGACGTTTGCGCCTTCACGGGTAATTTTGAATACCGCGCCGATTTATTTTCACGCCGCGCACGTGGAGCGCGCGAACGGCTTCCCTGAAATGGGCATCGATCCGAAAAGCGGCCGGCTCTTCGTGGTGTGGGCGGATTACCGCAACGGCGACGTGGACGTTTTTTGCGCGACGTCGGAAGATCGCGGAGCGACCTGGTCCGATGCGCGTCGCGTGAATAGCGATGGGATTCACGACGGCGCCGACCAGTTCTTCCAGTGGCTTTCCGTGGATCCGGTGGATGGCTCCGCGAATGTAATTTTTTACGACCGGCGCAACGATCCCACGGATCGCAAAGTGGACGTGGTGCTGGCGCGCTCGACGGACGGCGGAAAAACTTTCGCGAATTACCTCTGGAGCACGGAATCTTTCGATCCCGACGACGATTTCATCGGCGATTACAACGGCATAGCGGCTTACGGCGGGAGGGTCTATGGCATTTGGGCGGAAAAAATTTCTCCGGAGAAGGCCGCGAAAAATGGAGGCCAGCCGGAGGAGCGTCCCGCGGCCGGAAAAAAAGCGCACTTCACGCGCGTGATGACCGCGATCGCCGATTTCAATAAGCCCGCGGCCGCGAGCGGGAAATGATGGCCTGCTGTTTCAATTGGGGGCATGGGAAGAAAATTTGCGCCGGTACGCGCGTACTAAAACTTTCGTGCGGAAATCGGGACTGTGTGGCTATGGCCTCAGCCGGAGCCCTCTTGCAGAATCATGATTGCAGGACGACCCCAGATCTGAGGAGTAAGCGATGAGGAAATGGTGGTGCGCAGACTGCATTCAACCGACGCAAATTGACAAGCACGGGCGTTGCGGGGTTTGCGGCTCCAATGCCATTGACGCCGCGCAACGGCACGCCACATTCTGCGAGGAGACGGTCCCGCCGCAGGAAACTCCCGCGCAAGCGTTCGCGCAATTCGCAGGGGCGAACTAGGAATTCAGCGCGCAGAAATTCCATCAAAATCGAAAGCTATTCGTAGCGCAGAGCAACCATCGGATCCACTCTAGAGGCGCGGCGCGCGGGCAAGAATCCAGCGAGCGCGGCGACGGCCGCGAGCACGACCACTGCAAGTCCAATCGCGAGCGGATCCACGGCTCCGAGCCCGAACAGCATGCTCGAAACCAGACGAGCGCCTCCCATGGCCATCGGCACGCCAATGCCGATTCCGATGAGCACGAGTAAGAGCGTTTCCCGCAGCACATGCAGCAGCACATTCCCCGGCTGGGCCCCCAGAGCCATGCGGATTCCGATATCGTGCGTGCGGCGTGCCACGGTATAGGCCATCACGCCGTAGAGGCCGATGCTCGCGAGCAGCAGCGCCAGGAAGCCGAACGCGCCCGACAATTGCGCGATCAATTGATCGCGATTGAGAGATTCATCCACGAGCGCGGACATGGTGTGAATTTCAATCGCGGGGAGGTTCGGATTCGTTTCCTTGATAGCCTCTCGTAGCGATGCGGAAATGGCAGCGGGACTTGCCGCTGTGCGGACCTCGAAGATGGCGTAGCCCGGCTGTTCCCAGAGGGGGTTGGCAGCGGGGGCGTAAAGCCGCGGCTGCGGAACTTCACGAAGGTTATTGTATTTCGCATTCGCGACGACGCCGACAACTTCCATCTCTCCGGGATTGCCCGGGTAGGTATCGCGGACGTGCTTGCCGATAGGATTTGTATTCGGGAAGAAATGTTTGGCGAATTCCTGATTGATGTCCGCGACGCGAGGTGAGCTAGCGTTGTCCTGCAACCCGATTTCCCGCCCCAGGAGAATGGGAATTCCGATCGTCGAAAAATAATCGGGGCCAATGTGATCCATGCGAGAACCCATTCTCTCGCCAGATTTTGGCGTGTAGCCTTCGACCGAAACTGGATCGCCCGATTCCGAGTGGCTGAAGAGGCCGTCCTTCGAATAGGTGACCGCACGCACTCCGGGGATGGCGGCGAATTTCGCGAGCAACTCCCGATGTAATTGGACGGCTGCCGGGCCTTTGTACCCGAGTGGCACTGGGTCCACATCGAACAGCAAGAGCTTTTCGCGGTTGTAACCGAGTTGAACGTCACTCAGCTTCTTGAGGCTATGAACAAACAGTCCGGCCGCGACCATCAGAATGAGCGACACCGCGACCTGCGCGACCACAAGCACTTTTGTGGCGGGCAATCGGCGGCGCGCCGTTTCACCGCCCGACGCATCCGCAGTGCCTTTCAAAATCGGCGACAAATCAAGGCGAGTGGCGCGCAAAGCGGGGAGAAGGCCGAAGAGAATCGCGGTGAGAATGGCAACCCCCAGCGTGAAACCCATGATGCGAAAATCGGGCCGCAAATCGAGCTGAATCCCTCCAGGATTGACGGAGACCATGCGAAGAAGCACGGAATCCGCCCATTGCGCGAGCAGAATTCCCACGGCAGATCCCAGCAACGCAAGGAGAAGACTTTCCGTTAGCAGTTGGCGGATCAAGCGGGACCTGCGCGCGCCGATGGCGAGGCGCACGGCAATTTCTTTGCGCCGAGCCGCGCCGCGCGCCAGCAACAAATTGGCGACATTGGCGCAGGCAATCAGCAAAACGAGCCCCACGAGGGCCATCAAGACCTTTATCGGATCCGCATATGTCCCGTGAAGCTCGGAGGCGCCTCGCGCACCGGGCTCGAGAGCAATTTGCTGGTTCATGGACTCCTTGCGATCCTCAGCAGACATCGTGGGGCTGATTTCGGATTCGAGCATCTGCTTGAATGTCACGTTGATACTCGCCTTGGCCTGCGCGGGAGTCACACCGGGCTTGAGACGCGCCAGCGACTGCAGCCACATGTGCACATTCACGATGTCGTTCGAGGGGGTCAAGAGATCGCGGCCGGGATATATCGCATCCTGCATCTTGAGCGGAACCCAGATGTCCGGAGCGTCACCCACGGTGATGCCGAAAAAGCCGGGTTGCGCGACGCCAATAATTTCGAACGAAGTTTTGTGAATCCGTATTTTGCTTCCAATGACAGAAGGATTCAGGCCGAAGCGCCTTTGCCAGAAGCCGTAGCTGATGACAGCGTAGGGGGAAGCCCCGCGCGCGCGATCCACTTCGGGCGTAAACGTCCGGCCGATTGCAGGAGTCACGCCGAGGGTTGAAAAAAAGTTTCCACTTACCAGGTTGACATGGGCGGATTCTTGCTGTTCTCCCGTCCCCGATGACAATGTGCTCAGATTAACTTCCGTTTTTTGGGTCTGGCTATCTGCGGCGAGAGTATCGGAAAAAACTTCATTGTGGTCGCGCAGATATTCATATTCGGAATGGGCAAGTAGCGAACGATCCCCCGATTCACTGCCGAACGAGCTTCCCTGCGAGTCCGGATCCGTGAGGGTTACGAGTTGCTCGGGATGCTTGACCGGCAGAGAGCGCAGGAGCACGGCGTCGAGCACGCTGAAGATGGCAGTGTTGGCGCCAATGCCTAAAGCGAGAGTGAGCACGGCTACAACGGCGAAGCCCGGACTCCTGGCTAACATGCGCACGGCGTAACGGATGTCTTGCCAAAGTGTTTCCATAATGCTCCTTTCGGCCTGACGGAACCCGGCGAGCGCCGACTACTCGTAGCGCAAGGCGACCATGGGATCCACTCTTGCGGCACGCCGAGCTGGTATATAGCTCGCGAGCAACGCCACTGCGACCAGCAGAAGCGACACAGCGGCGAGGACGATGGGGTCGGCCGGCTTCACATCGTACAAGAGTGACGACAGATATCGCGTTGCGCCGAGCGCTCCGGCAATTCCCAGCGCCACTCCGGCAGCGGCGCAGGTCATGCTCCCGCTGACGACCAGACGCAGGACATCGGTCGGCTGCGCGCCAAGCGCCAGGCGAATTCCCATTTCATGCGTGCGCAGCGCCACAGAATAACTCACGACGCCCGCAATTCCGACAGCCGCAAGCGCCAAGGCGAGAAACGCGAAGGCGGAGAGAAGCTGCATGGGAAATCGGCGCGAGCCGACGGAATCAATCACGATCTCTTCCATCGTCTGGATATTGGACACGGGTTGTTCCGGTTCAATGATCGCCAACGCATCTTTGATCGGCTTAGTGAAGGCGCCCGGCGCCGACGCCGTGCGCGCGACAATGGTCATGGTGGGCCAGGCGGCTTGCGAATAAGGGCGGTAAAAATACGGTCCAGTAATCTGGTCGAGCGCGAATTTTTGAAAGTCACGAACGACTCCGACGACGGTAAGCCAGGGCTCGTTCGATCCGGGCCTGCCAAGATTTATGCGCTTGCCAAGGGCATCTTCCTTAGGCCAGTAGCGCAGCGCCATCGTTTGATTGATGACGATGACGCCAGGCTCACCAGAGGTATCCCGTTCCGTGAACTCTCGCCCTTCGAGCAAGGGAATCCCCATGGTGCGGAAAAAATTGGGACAGGCCACGCTGTATCCGGCGTTTGGTGAGTTTTCCGGGCCGAGATAGGGTTGTCCCTCAATCATGAAACCCCTGCCTGCTCCGGCACTGCTGATTGGCAAATGACTCGTGGCGCTTACGGAAACTACGCCGGGGATTGTGCCTGCGCGCTCGTCCAAGTCCTGGCAGAAGCGCGCAAGGACCGGGGGACCATAATAGATATTCTCCTGCGGCAGAGACATATCCATGGTGAGCACATTCTTGGGGTTCAAGCCCGGGTCCACGCGCAGAAGCCGCGCCACGCTCTCCACCATTAGACCGGCGCCGGCAAGCACCACGAGAGCGAGTGCAATTTCGGCGGCGACAAGCGAATTGCGCATACGGCGGCCTCCAGCCTGCGTCACGCCACGCCCGCTGCCTTCCTTCAATGGTTCGTTAAGGTCGCTGCGACCCGCTCCCAGCGCGGGAGCGAGGCCGAAGAGGATTCCAGTCACGCAGGAGATCAGCAGGGCGAAGGCAAATACGCGGCCGTCCATCGGAATTGTTTCCAGATGACGGAACGCCAGGAACCTCAAGTTATCAGGGATAATCCGCTCGAGCAAAGTGAGCCCGGCAGAGGCAACGAACAGACCAGCAACCCCGCCGAGGAGCGCGAGCAATAGGCTTTCCGTCAGCAATTGTCCCACAATGCGAAAACGGCTGGCGCCGAGCGCGCGGCGGATGGCCAGCTCCTTCTGGCGGGCGGCACTGCGAGCCAGGGTGAGATTCGCCACGTTGACGCAGGCGATCAGAAGCACAAAACCCACGATGAGGAGAAGGGCTTGTAGAGTGGGCCGAAGCTGGCGGATCTGGAATTCGCTCATGGGGGAAATGGTGGCGCCGAGGCCCGCATTTTCAACCGGATACTGTTGCATCAGGCGACGACCGATTGCGTCCATCTCATCCTTCGCCTGGGCGAACGTCACGCCGGGTTTCAGGCGCGCGAAGGCCACAAAAGAGTTGGAGTCGCGTACCTTGTCCCCCTGCGTATAGCCGATGGGCACCCACAACTGGCGGAGGCCGCTCCAAAACTGAAATTGAAAATCGCGCGGCATCACGCCGACGACGGTGTAACTTTCGCCATCAATCGTGATGGTCTTGCCCACGAGCGTAGGGTCGCCACCGTAGCGGCGCTTCCACAGACCGTAGTTCAGAATGACCTCGTGGTCTTTTCCCAATGTTTCTTCTTCGGGGAGAAAGGTGCGGCCCAGAAATGGCCTCACACCTAACACATCGAAGAAACCTGCCGAGACGCGCACGCCCGAGACGCGCTCCGGCTCCTTGCCTCCGGAAAGGGCGTAACCTTTTCCGGCGGAGTCGAATATGGCCATGCCCTCGAAGGAGTGATTCTGGCGTTCCCAATCGTGAAAATTCGGCGCGGAGACGACATTCGTGTGGTCGCCCTCATGAACGCGGGTTTCCCACACCAGAACAAGGCGGTCCGGATCTGGGAATGGAATGGGTTTCAAAAGGATCGCATTAATCACGCTGAAGATGGCGGTGTTGGCGCCGATACCGAGAGCGAGCGTGAGAACAGCCACGACGGCGAAGCCCGGACTTCTCGCCAGCATGCGCAACGCATAGCGCAGGTCCTGCAAGAACGATCCCATGGCAGCGCCTCCGAGTCTCGCCAAGAGTTATACAATGGTGAAAACAACGGCCGAATGGAGCAATCAAAGTTCCCTCCGAAAGGCTAGGTAACCTATTAATTTTAAGCAGATTGCGATGAAGTACTGTCGGGCTGTCGCACGGCCTGTGACCGGAATTGGGACGAGATTGTCGCCCGTTCGGACAACGGAGGGCAAAGTTTACAGCTTGTTCAAGCCGTTGAGCGCGGCGACTTTGTAGGCTTCCGCGAGGGTCGGATAGTTGAAAACTGTGTCGCGGAAATATTCGGCCGTGCCTCCGAAAGTGAGCACCGCCTGGCCGATATGAATTATTTCCGTGGCTCGCGAGCCGATGGCGTGAACTCCCAGAAGTTTGTGGGTTTCGGAATGAATAAGGAGTTTGAGCATGCCGGTCAGGTCGCCGAGCATTTGGCCTTTGGCCAATTCTTGGTAACGCGCCACGCCGGTTTCGTAGGGGATTTTTGCGGCCGTCAATTGCTCTTCCGTCTGCCCGACCATGGAAATTTCCGGAATGGTGTAGATGCCGTAGGGCAAAAGGTTGGGAAAATGAACACAGGGCGCGCCGAACATGTGGCAGCTTGCCAGGCGGCCCTGCTCCATGGAGGTGCTCGCCAGCGCGGGAAAGCCAATCACGTCGCCGGCCGCGTAAATGTGCGGCACGGAAGTCTGAAAGAATTCGTTCACGGAAATCTTTCCTCGCTCGTCGGTCTTGATGCCAGCAGCGTCCAGTTTCAAGAGGTCGGTATTGGGCTGGCGTCCGACGGCGTACAACAGGGCCTGCGCATGAACGGATTTTTCGCTATCGAGATGCGCGAGGACGCGATTGCGGCCAGCATCCACCTCCACCTTCGTGACTTTGTCGCCGAGGCGGAAAGTGACCTCGAGCTCGCGGAGATGGTACATGAGCGACTCGATGATTTCGCGGTCCACGAATTCGAGGAGCAGCGGGCGCTGGTCAATGAGCGTGACGCGAATTTCGAGCGCGGCGAAAATGGAAGCGAACTCGATACCCACAACGCCGCCGCCAACCACGATAATTTCTTCCGGCATTTCCCGAATCCCGGGAAGCTGATCGGTATCCAACACGCGCTGGCCATCGAAGGGAATCGCAGGATTGCGAGCGGGACGCGTGCCGCAAGCAATTAGAATGTAATCGGCGTGCAGCTTTAGGGAGCCATCGGGCACGGGGATTTCCACGATGTGGGGGTCGGAAAACTGCGCGGTGCCTTCGAACAGGGTGACGTGGTTGCGAATGAAGTGCGAGTGGACGATGGCCGTTTCACGTTCGATGATGCCGCGAACGCGCGAAATGATGTCCTCCTTGGTTATGCGGTCCTTCAGCCGATAGGTAGAGCCGTAAAATTCGCGTTGCGTGAAACCCGTCAGATAGAGCACAGCTTCGCGGATGGTCTTACTCGGAATGGTTCCGGTGTGAATGGAAACGCCGCCGAGCATCCCGCCTCGCTCGATGACGGCGACACGCTTGCCCATCTTGGCGGCTGCTATAGTGGCCTTCTGCCCGGCAGGGCCGCTGCCAATGACGACAAGATCAAAGTGTGTAGTTTCCAAGGGGTGAGTTCTCTTAATCGATTTGGATCAGTTCGAGCAAGTTAACGAGGGTCAGCGTTTTGAATCCAAGATTTTCATGAAATTCAGAATCGTTTGAACGACAGTCTCATCGCCAATGGAGGTGTTGATCATCGTGTGATACACGGACCGGCTGGGCCATTCTACGTGAAAGTACTTCTGAATGAAATCAATACGCTCGTGATCAACGGTGTCTACAAGTCCCTGGGCTTCCTTCTCATCCTTGCCGCGAGACATCAGGCGTCGCACCTTGTCTTCCCGCGGGGCATAAAGAAACACGCGCAATGTGTCCTCGCGACTTTGGAGAAAATGCTGCGAACCCCGTCCGACGATGACGCAGTTTCCCTTGCTCGCCGCATGCAAGACGACCCGTTCTGTGATCCTCAAGATGCTTTCGCAGTCGACCAGCTTGAGCTTGGGCGCGTTCAAGCTGCCCTCGTAGCTCCCGCGCATGAATGATTTGAGGAGCCGGTAGTACAGCGGATCGGTTCGCTCCTCTCGGACCTCCACAACAGCCGTAGGACAATTCGCAAGCCGCGCGATTTCCTCGGTCAGCAATTGGTCCCAAAGCTTCCACGCCAGACACTCGGCAAGTCTTTGCGCGATCTCACCACCACCGGATCCGTACTCCCGTTCCACCGTGACGATTCTGATCATCGTAGTTCACCGGCAGCCGTTCTCGGCAGCCCAGCTTTCGATGCAAATATTGTACAGCACTCAGCCCACCGCCAGGTCACCGCCGCCGCCCGGCTCGTTCTTCTTCAAGGTGAATGCCAGGAGGAACATGATCGCTGACGCCACAGCGAGGACCTTGAACGTATCGATGTACGCCAAGCTGGCTGCTTGAACCTGAACCAATTGATAGATCCTGGCATATGCCTGCGTTAGCGCTTGATGCGCGCCCAATCCGGAGTGAGCTAGGTGTTGCGTCAGCCCCTTTACAGCGTTCTGGAAATTGAAATTCCCCGGCCGAGAATAATCGGTCAAGATCTGCTGATGGTACTGCGAGCGGCGAACCAGCATGGTGGTCACGAACGAGGTCCCGACACTGCTTCCAATGTTGCGCATGAAATTGACGAGGCCGGCGACGGCATTGTTCTTTTCCGGAGCAATGCCGATGTAGGCCACTAGGTTGATGGGCACGAACAGGAACCCCAAGCCGGCCACCTGGACGACGCGCAGCCATACCGCGGAATTAAAACTAATCAGCAAGTCGATGTGCACTGTGGAGTAAAGCATCGCACCGGCCAGATACAGCCAGCCAAAGGCAGCTAGGTAGCGCGCTTGGAACTTGGTGGTCAGTACGCCCACGACGGGCGTGATGAGCAGCAAAACGAAAGCACCCGGAGAGATGGCAAAGCCCGCAACCTGGGCGGTGTATCCCAGGAGGGTCTGGAGAAACAGCGGCATCATCACTAGGCTGCTGAAATAGGCGAACCCCAGCATGAAGATCAACAAGTTTGCCTTGGCGAAGTTCACATTCTTGAACAGGCGAACGTCAATGATGGGCGACTTATGAAACCACTCCCAGATAACCAGCGAGACCAGGCCCACGACAGCGATAACGGCCAAGGTGGTAATAAAGTGCGACCCGAACCAGTCGTCTTCTTGGCCCCGATCGAGCAGTACTTGCAACGCGCCGACGCCCAGCGTCAGCAACGAGATGCCGATGTAGTCCAACTTGACCGCCGCGGTCTTGAGCCGGCTCAAATATGGCGGGTCTGTAACAAGGCGATAGACCATGAACAATGCCGCTATGCCCACAGGAAGATTGATGAAAAAGATCCAGCGCCAGGAATAATTGAAGGTGATCCATCCGCCCAGCGTCGGACCGATGGTCGGCGCCACGATCGCCGTGATGGCATAGAGCGCAAAAGCAAGGCCCCTCTTTTGCGGCGGAAACGTGTCTGCCAGAATGGCCTGAGCCATGGGTTGGAGGCCGCCGCCGCCCGCGCCTTGTAGTATCCGATAGAAAAGGAGAAGACCGAGGCTCGAGGCAGTCCCGCAGAGCAAGGAAGTGACGGTAAACAGAAACAGGCAGACCATGAAAAAGCGCTTGCGTCCAAACCTGCCCGCGAGCCAGCCGCTGATGGGAAGCACGATGGCGTTGGAGACCAGATAGGAGGTCAGCACCCAGGTACTGTCGTCGTTGCTGGCCCCCAGATTCCCGGCCATATATGGCAGGGCCACGTTGGCGATGCTGGTGTCGAGGACTTCCATGAATGCCGCCAGGGACACGACCGCAGCGATCAGCCAGGGATTGTATTTGGGCCGCCAGATGTCTTGGTCGAGTGTGAGCGCAGCAGAGCTCATTTGAGGTACACGTCCGGCACCACGTTCATACCGGGCCGGAGTTGGTGGTCCTGATTTTCTCCCGGCTCAAGAACGATCTTTACGGGAATCCTTTGCACGATTTTCACGTAGTTGCCGGTGGCATTCTCAGGCGGAAGCAAGCTGAAGAGCGGGCCGGTGGCTCCCGCGATACTTTCCACGTGACCTTGTAAGGTCCGGCCCGTGGAATCCACGTCAATTTTTGCCTTCTGCCCGACGCGCATGTGGCGGAGCTGCGTCTCTTTGAAGTTGGCGGTGATCCAGACTTCATCCAGAGGGACCACGGTGAGGAGTTGCTGGCCGGGCTGAACATTCAGGCCCACGACAACCGACTTGTTCACTTCGCCGCTGACCGGCGCAACAATTTTGGTGTATTGGAGGTTCAGCTCGGCCTGCTCGAGTGCAGCGCGCTTTTGCCCAACGATGGCTGTGGCGGATTCGGCCCGGGCTTTGGTGGTGGCCACTTGCTGGGGGGCGGTGCCGGCGGAACGGAGCGACGCTTCCGTCTGCGCGAGCTTTGCACGCGCCTGCGCGAGTTGCTGTTCGGCGGCGCTCACGTTCGCCTTCGCGGCGTCGACCGAGGCGGTTCCCGCCCGGGCGGCCGCCTCCGCCTGGTCGATCTGCTGCTTCGAGATTTCGTCCTTGGCGACGAGCTCTTTGTAACGCGCGAGATCATTCTGCGCTTTCGTGTTGTTCGCCTGAGCTTCCTCGAGTTGGGCCTGCGCGGCAGTGAATTGTTGCTGCGCGGCGCCGATGCCGGCGCGCGCGTTCTCGACATCAGCTTCGGAGAAGGAAATCGTGCTCGACGTACTTATCGAAGTAATCGGTACATTTATGCCGAGGGCACGCGCGGTGGCTTCGGCGTCGGCAAGATTGGCTCGCGCCTGGGCGACCGCGACCTCGTAGTCTTTCGGGTCGATCTCCACGAGCACGGCGCCTTTCTGCACGTATTGGTTGTCGTCCACATTGACCTTGATCACATAGCCGGAAATGCGCGCGCTGACCGGATAGAGATGAACATCCACCTGGGCGTCGTCCGTGGATTCATAGCTGCTGAGATAGCGCCACAAAAACACGCCGCCGACAAGCATCACCAAGGCAACAATCAAAATAACGACGTTCCTGCGGCCCTTGGAGCGCCGCGATGTGTTCGGACCCGAATGATTCAGCAGCGATCTCTCTTGCGCAGGAGGAGCTGCAGGCGAGGGCAATGTCTCGCGCGAGTCTTCCCGGGGCGTGACATCTTTCTTTTCGTCTGGCATGGCTTAATTTCCTTTCCAAAGCTGCTGGACATTTTTCTGTGCGAGGCCCATGGCCCTGGCGAGTCCGATTTTGGCGAGATTGAATGCGTATAAGCTGGAAATGTAGGACTCATGCGCTCTCGCGACCGCTTCCTGCGCCTGCACCACTTCCACCGTGTCCGTGACGCCGGCAGCAAATCGGTCGCGGGATTGCGCGAGCGTTTGATCGGCAAGTTCCACGTTGCTTTCCGCCACTTTGACCTGTTCCGCGGCGGACTGCAAATCGAGCATCGCCGAGCGCACATCCTGATCTATTTGCCCCCGAAGATTTTCCAATTGGGCGCGCTGCTGCTGGAGCGCCGCTTCAGCCACCATCACGTCGCCCTTCACGCGCCCGCCCAGAAAGATGGGGACTGTAAGCGTGGCCGAAAAATCCACGGTTCCATGAGAGTGGCCCAGCGTCGTGCCAATATCTCCATAGTCTGTTTTTGTGGAGAGTGTCGGAAAATACTCGGCCGAAGCCGCGCGGCGCTGGAGTGCTGCGGATCGCAGCTGCTCCATCAAAGCGAGGTAATCGGAGCGCGACCGGTAAGCATTGGCGAGGGCTTCATCGAGGCTCATTTCCGTGAACGGTTCATAGGGCGCCTTCTCTGTGACTTCGAAGGCCTGTCCGGGCGGCAGTCCGATGGCCCGCGCGAGCGCGAGCTTTTCTTTGGCAAGGTCGTTGCGTGCGACGATGAGCTGCTGTTGAAGGGTTTGTAGTTCGACCTGTGCGCGCAGCGAATCTATGGCCGGCACCAAGCCCGCATTGTGCTGGTCGCTGGTTTGTTCGTAGATGGCTTGCGCGGACTTCACCTGCGCTTCTGCGGTATCCACGCGCGCTCCATCGGCGATCGCCAGCAAGTAATTGTAGCTGACGACGTACACGACCATCTCGCGGGCATCCTGATAGGAATATTCGGCGGCGCGGATGCCCCGCTGCGCAGCGCGCGTGCCTTGGATATCCTGCCAGTTGAAAAGGTTTTGTGTGAAATAGGCGCGAGCATTGATGAAGCTGAACGGTCCTACGATGTTAGGAAATGCGAATCCGGGAACGTGGATTTTAATTCCCTGTGCAGCAAGATTTACCTCCGCGACGTTTTCGGATGTTTGAGTGGTCACGTTGGGCAAGAGATTGCTCAGTTCGCGCCATCGTTGACCTCTCGCCGCGCCAATTCCCTCTTCGGTCAGCAAAGTGCCCAAATTTTGCTTGAGGCCCCTCTGCATGGCGTCATCAAACGATAGTTGGAGTACTTCACCGGTGGCCTTGCCCGCCGGCGCGCTCCCGGCAAAGGGATTCTGCGATGCCCCATAGGAGGAGGGCGGACTCTGCGCGAATAAGGAGACGGGGAAGAGAGAGATTCCGAGGGCCAGTGCTGCCACTCTCATCCAGTTCATGATGACCTGCCTTTGTGCACCTTGCCATGTGCTGCCACAGATGCCCAGAAAACACAAAACGATTCATCCTGCCAAGCGGCGAGCGATTCCCTGCGGTCAAGCACCCACATCAGCATCGCGCCGAAATAGATGCGCTGGTATTCGCCGGCCAAATCTCGGGACGTCCGATCGCGACGGATTTCGCCCCGATTCTGCCCGAGCGCGATAATTTTTGCCAGCAGGCCCCGGTTCCGCCGCATGTACAGGCAGACTTGCTCTTTCACTTCCGGGGAACCCAGCATGGTGACCATCATGCTCGAAGCCATTTCCCGGCTTTGCCCGGGCTCTTTAGATTGCTCACGCCAGAGATCGCCAAGAATCGTGTGGATTGACGAGTCGCTCTGCACGGCCCGGTCCAGCGCGGCACGGATGAGCCCGGTGCGTTCCTCGCCGAAACGGATGAGCAGATGTTCCTTGGAGGGGAAATAATTGAAGAAGGTGCCTTTGGCCACGTCGGCGGCTTCGGTGATGTCCTCGACGCGAGTGGGAACGTAGCCGCGCTCGGCAAAGAGCCGGATGGCGGAGCGAAAGATGCGCTGGCGAATTTCCGCGCCGCGACGGGCGCGCCGACTGATGCTTACTACTGGCTGGCGGCGCGGATGGAGTGCATGGTCCACCGAAATGACCTTAAGTCAAAAATGACTGTAGGTCATCAATCTAACCCTGTCAAGTGATGGGCATCACGATGGCCTGTCGTAAGCCTCGAGCAGACAGTGGCCTCGCACGCGGATGGAAGGGGAAATGGTTTGCGAATTCCACGGCCTTACCCAAGAATGGGCCTGCGCATTCGCAAGCAGTTGGAAAAGTTTGGTCTTTATACTCGGAATTGCGCCTTGGCGCCCGGCCTCCCTGGGCCCGGTGTCGAATGAGTTCAGGCCCCGCCTCGTTTCCAGCTCAGAGTGCCACTCCCTGGAGCTTGGTTGAACCGACATCGCAGCAGATAATTAGTTGAAAGATTTCGCTGGACGATGCCGGATTAGTGTGCTATCTTGAACTTGCGTTTGTTGCGCTTGTAAAACCTTTAGATTTCTTGAAGGCCTGCAAGTCCACACTTGCGGGCCGTTTTTTTTGCTGGAGGCCGTGGAAAGACATCAAATAGCTCAAATATAAGAGAGAAAAAAGTTGAAAGAACAAGGAACAGTAAAGTGGTTCAATGCCAGTAAGGGCTTTGGATTCATCCAACGCCAATCGGGCGAAGACGTATTCGTCCACTTCTCCGCCATTCAGGCGGATGGGTACAAGTCGCTGAACGAAGGCCAGGCCGTTGAGTTCGAAGTGACCTCCGGCCCCAAAGGCTTACAGGCGTCGAACGTCTCCAGTCTGTAGTTTGCAAGGGAGGGCCCGCCCATGGTGGGCTCTTCTAGTTTTCGCACCACATTCGATTTACCGATAGGAGGCCTCTTGAAAGCTCTCACAGAAGGGGCGTACATCAAGCACTTCCAGTATGGGCTTGGTGTCGTCACCGAATCGGATTCTGAACGAACCTCCATTGATTTCGATCTCCATGGAATGAAGATATTTGTCACCAGCATCATGGTGGTTGAGCCTGCGGAAGGAACGCCGCCCAAAAGGCGGCGAGGAAAGAGAACCAAAAAGGCGGCTCCAGCCATCGCCGCTGTTGCTTCGGCGCCCGTCGCTGGTTCGCGATGAGCAACGAAATCATGGTGCAGTTTGTCGGATTTGAGGTGAAAGCGCTGGTCCGCGAGTACACCTTTACAGTGCGTGAATCTTCCACTGATCCGCGCGAATTCACGCTGACGATCGCGAACCAAGCCTTTAACGAGCACCGCGTTCGCTACCAAGATGCTCCCGACGTGTGCTCGGCCAAGCTCCGGCGCGAACTATCCGCCTGCGCCAATCATCCGCTCAGTTCCCACTTCCGCATCACGGACGCGGAGCTGGAGGATTACCGCAGCGCGCATGCGCCGCGATCTGCGCGGAACTCGTTCGGCCGCAAGCCTGTGCAGCACATCTAAAAACTTGCGCGGATTTTGCGTCCGGGCTGCCGTGCATGAGCAAGAAACGAAAAGTCTATCTAGTAGGTAATCTACGATATCAGACGACGGAAAGCGAATCTGCGCGCCAGCCGAACGAATCACGCTGGTAATCTGAATTTGAGGAGGGCCCGTGGCCAGAATCACATTCCAAAAACGCCAAAAGGAAATGAAACGCCTTGAAAAACAACGAGCCAAAGCGGAGCGCCGCGCCCAGAAAAAGCTCGCGAAGCAGAACGAACCAGAAATCGCCGGCCAGGATATGAATCTCCCCACGGAATCCGAGCCGCACAGCCAGCCATCGGAATCGCGCCCCACTTAACCGCAGACCGCCAACTCCCTCGCGCGGTATCAGTCATTTGAAGCGATCTGTAGTGCCCTCAGACCGCTTTTCAAAATTGAACATTTTCGCTTGAAGCTTGTTAACATCATGTGCGGGTGCTTCAGGAAAAGAAAAAGGTTAGACTTGGTCCAGCCCGGTCAAACTGAGGAGATACAAATCTCATGATCAGCAGACACTCGCTAAGATTGCTGAGCCTTTTCGGCATCGCGATCGCACTGCCTCTCTTTGCGCCGCCACGCGCTGCCGCCGACGATGAAGATCCGCCATCGCGCGTCGCCCGTTTGGCCTATGTGCAGGGCTCCGTTTCCTTCCAACCCGCCGGCACAGAGGATTGGGTCAGTGCGATTGTCAATCGGCCTATGACCACCGGTGACAAACTCTGGTCGGATAGCGATGGCCGCGTCGAGATGCAACTCGATGGCTCGCTCATTCGGCTTTCCGACAACACCGGCATCTCTTTCTTGAATTTGAGCGACACCGTCACGCAGATTCAATTGTCCGCCGGCACGCTGGTAGTTCGTGTGCGGCGCCTCGATGACAATGAAACTTACGAAGTGGACACGCCGAACCTGGCGTTCTCGATTCTGCGGCCGGGGCTTTACCGCCTAAGCGTGGATGAGAATGGCGATACCACCGTCGTTAAAGTACGCTCTGGCGAAGGCGAAGTCACCGGCGGGGGAACAGCTTACACGGTGCACCCAAACGAATACGACACCTTCACCGGCACCGACCAACTGAATGTGGATGCGGAACAGTATGGCTCAGGTGACGAAGATCAGTTCGATGCCTGGTGCGCAAATCGGGATAACCGCTGGGAGCGCTCTGCGTCCTCTCGTTACGTCTCGCAGGACGTCGTCGGCTACGAGGATCTTGATGACAACGGCGCGTGGCAATCAACCTCCGAATACGGAAACGTGTGGTTCCCACGCGCAGCGATCGTCGGCTGGGCTCCCTACCACTATGGACATTGGGCGTACATCGAGCCGTGGGGCTATACCTGGGTGGATGATGAGCCGTGGGGCTTCGCCCCGTTTCACTATGGCCGTTGGGTTTCGGTCCGCGGGTCGTGGGGCTGGGTGCCATGTCCACCGCGCTCCGAAGGAGTGGTTTATGTGCGGCCTGTGTACGCGCCTGCGCTGGTGGCCTGGGTCAATGTGGGTGGCGGAGGAAGAGGTATCGCGTGGTTCCCTTTGGGGCCCCGCGAGGTGTACGTTCCTTCTTATCGCGTCAGCCGCAATTACGTCAACAATATCAATGTCTCGAACACCACCGTGAACACGACAGTGGTGAACAATTATTACAACACCACCATCGTAAACAAAAACGTGAACGTCACGAATGTCACTTATGTCAACCAGAGGGTCCCGGGAGCGGTGGCGGCAACGACTTCCCAGGCTTTCACGACGGCGCAGCCGGTGGCGAGAAATAGTGTGAAAGTCGATGAGCACGCCGTGGCCAGCGCGCCAGTAAGAGCGTTTACGCCTGCCGTCGTGCCTGCCAAGCAGGCCGTCCTTGGAACTGGAAGGAATGTTGCCGCCAAACCGCCAACCATGGTCGAGACCCGCGCGGTAGTTGCGAAAGTTGCTCCACCGCCGCCTCCTCCGGCGTTCGAAAAACGCCAGGAAGCCATTAAGAACAACGGTGGACAGCCTTTGTCACAAGCGCAGGTGCGGCAGATCCAGCCGGCGGCATCCGCGCAACGGGTGGCACCCGTAAAAATCGCTCCGCCCGCCAGGATTGCAACACCGCAAAGTGCCCAGAGCAATCGGCCCACTAATAATCCTGCCCCAGCGAATCGGCCGGTACAGGTGCAACCCGTGCAACCAAACAGGCCTGGGCAAGTGGAGGTCAACAAGCCTCCGACTGCTCCAGCGGCTCCGCAACCGGAGAACCGTCCGGCCTTCCGGCCTGTGACGCCCAATAATCCCTCTGAGCCTCCAACCCAACCGGTGACGCCGAACAATGCGCGGCCACAAAATCGGCCGCCTGATCGGCCTCCTTCGGCTCCCGTCCATCCTAACGAGCTTCCGCCGATTGCCAGACCGGTTCCACCAAGCACATCGAATCCGCAATTGGATCAACAGCACCAGCAAGAGCAAGAACGGCTGCGCGCTCAGCAAGAGCAGGATCGGCAGAGGCTCCAGCAACAACAAGAGCAGGAACACCAGCGATTGGAGCAACAGAGGGCTGATCAGGCCAGACAGCAGCAACTGGAGCAGCAGCATCAGCAGCAGACTCAGGAATTGCAGCAGAAACACGCGCAGGAACAGCAGCAGTTGCAACAGAAACAGCAGCAGGAGAGGCAGCAACAACAGAACAAGGATAAGACGAAGCCTCCTCCGAAGAAGGACGACCGTCCTTCAAGCGGGTAGCCATAATCGGCTACCCCACAGCACGCCGAGTATTGCCGAGGCGATCCCGCCGAGTTCCCGAACGCGCCGCGATTGCTGTTTAGGTTCAAAAATCCGCGCGCACGTCAAGGAGGCCAGTTATTGAGCGTAATGTCTCGGTTTTGAGAATAGGGAAGCAGCGAAGAAGAATTCAGATGCTGTTCACGGCAACGCAACCTGATTTTCGTGGAGGCCGAGGAGTTTATCGCGTGTGGATGTACGCTGCCTCCGATTCGGGCTGCAATTCTGAGCCGCCTTGGCATTTTTTGTCTCAACAACTTCGGCAGATTTTGTACTCTCAGCGTCCTTAAGTGCAATCTGCGAGAGGATGCCGAGGGCGTTGCATCACGCGACAGCTATTGAGACTGCATCAGGGACAGTCGCCGGGCGACCAATAGAATGATATTCAAAACCGAGAACCCGCATATCTGCGGGCGAGAGCAGATTCCGACCGTCGAGGACGAGGGCCCGCGCCATCGATTCGTGGATGCGTCTCCAATCCAGCCGACGAAAATCCTCCCATTCTGTTGCAATAACCAGCGCGTCTGCGCCACTGACTGCTTGGTAGGCATCGGCACAATAGCGCACATCAGGCGCGACCATGCTGGCGCGCTCCATAGCCTCTGGATCATACGCGCGGACGCAGGCGCCTTCGGCATGCAATTGGGAAATCAACTGGAGCGCGGGAGAGAATCGGATATCGTCCGTATTGGGTTTGAATGCGAGGCCCAGCACGGCGATCTGTTTTTCGCGAAGCACCCAGAGAGCGGATCGCATTCTTTCAATGAAAGCATCAATCCGGTCACGATTCACGCGTTCGGCCTCGCGGAGCATCGCAAAGTCTATCCCGTTTCGCTCGGCCAGCCGCGTGAAGGCCTGAACATCCTTGGGCAGGCAGAATCCGCCGAACCCGATCCCCGGGCGAAGGAAACCGGGCCCAATGCGGGGATCGAGGCCGACAGCATGCAGAACTTCTTCCGCGTTGGCCCCTAGCCGCTCGGCCAGATCGGCGACGAGATTCGCGTAGGAGATTTTAAGAGCCAGGAAGGAATTCGAAGCGTGCTTGATGAGTTCCGCGCTCGATATCGTAGTCACCACCCATTGAGGGGCGCTGACCTCGGAGCAGCCTGAGGGATGCACGGGGCACTGAAAACTCTGCGTGATCAGAGGTTCATAGATTTCGCGCAGCTGCCGTTCCGAAGCCTGGTCTTCTACACCAATTACGATACGGTCGGGATGGAGAAAATCTTCGACTGCCGTGCTCTCACGAAGAAACTCGGGATTGGAGGCAACGCGGAAATCGACACCGGTCTTGCGCCCATAAACTGCGAGTGCTTTCTTGAGCTGCTGCCCGGTTTGGGCGGGGACGGTGCTCTTCTCAACGACCAGCTTAGATGAACGAGATTCGGAGGCAATGAGGCGGGCAACATTATCGATCGCACTCAAATCGGCGTCACCAGAAGGCAGCGGTGGCGTGCCCACACATATAAAAATGGCGTCGCCAGCTGCGATTGCATCTGCAGGACGTTCGCAGAAGTGGAGCAAGCCAGCTGCGCGAGCCCGGGAGACAACCTCTTCGAGGCCGGGCTCGTAGATCGGCAAATTGCCCGCTTCAAGAGTGCGAATCTTCGAGACATCGCAATCCGTACTAGTCACTTCGTGGCCGATGGCCGCGAGGCAACTCCCGGTGACCAGACCGACGTAACCGACTCCAACGATAGCAATTCTCACGGAACTACTCCTCTACGGTAATGACTTTGTGAATCAATAGCGCATCGGTCTCTACCACAAAGATTCGTGCATTGAAGCGATAGCATTGCTTAAAACCATCTAGGGTTCAGGATTTGGGGGGTGTTCCCGATCCTGATTTAGCACGTACAGTATCAATTCAACTCGGCTGGATATTCCAAGCTTTTCGTAGATGCGAAAGAGATAATTGCTGACGGTATGCTCGCTCAGACCGAGCTTACTCGCAACGCCGCGGTTGCTGAGACCATCTGCCACAAGGCGAACCACCTGATTCTCGCGACGCGTCAGCAAATTCAATCCCTGGGAACCGACAAGCCGAAGGGGTGGAGAGCCAGCAACGGCCTCAAGTAAGAACCTCAACTCCTCGCTCGTTGCCCAGATCTGACCCTTGTGCACCATGTGAATGCACTTGCAAAGCACTTGCACTGATTCAGAGCGGCAGAAGATTCCTTTGGCGCCGCTACGGAAAGCGTCCACAACGAAATCGCGGGACGGGGAGCGCAGCAACAGCACAACTGGAATTCCTGGGTGAGAGCTCCGCAGTTCTTGAAGAACTCGATAGCCAGTCAATGGACCATCCTGCAGATCCTCACTCACCACAGCTACATCGATCCCGGCTGAAGTGATTCGCTTCAAGACATCAGAGCGTGTTTGCGCGCTGGCGACAACATTGAGGCAGTACCGGGAGTGCCGGATTACGCCTGACAGAAGTTCGCAATCCATGCTGGTTTCCCCAGCGATGAGCACACGAATCCGCTCGGTCGCCTCCTGGACAGGTCTTTTACTTACTCTTTTTGCCGCAGATAGAGCGCACACAACCCACTCCTTGGGAGCGCCGAAAAAATGCTTGCCTATTTGATTCCGTTCTCGACCTATTAAATGCCGTCAAACCTGGATCGAGATCAAGAATAGGCGAAACTACCCCGCTGAATTGTCGATGCCCTGATTAAAACACTGAGGACGATGCACACTAAGTATCAAACACTGGCATGGATGTCAAGGAGAACTTCCTCCCTCTCTCGGCACACCTTCGCATAAATGAGATCCTAATGGAGAATCATAATTTTCTCTTTGCGTGGGATAGAGGCCCAGCCATGCGCCCATGCTCTTGTCCAAGCGCCGCACGCTTGATTGTAGTGCGCTCTTGAAGCACTCTGCGTTACGAAAGCAAAAGATTGGTGCACGATGTTGTTTGCACAGCATATGGCTGATGGGCAGTTACGACCTCCTGAATTTACAGCTGTGCAGCTAACCGACCTGCTTAAGTCTATATCCGACTGCTTACCCTGGCGGATTCAGCTTCCTTCCCTACCTATTTATGAACAGACTGGCGTTATTCCATTGAAGTTTTTGGACGAACGCACACCCAGGCTGTCCGGATGCGTCGAGGCCTTATTCAAGTAGTAAAAATGATGTTGCTAGAGGGAGAAATTTCCCTACGAGACAGTGAGGAAACACTCCTTTGCTAAGAGTATTTTCGCCTCCGACAGTGTGGGTCGCGCGGACCCACGGTAACTCTCGATTCTTGCGCCGCTCTAGGGAGGAGGTTCTGCCACTTGTGTCTCAATCCTGGCCAACTTAGATTCCGGAACGCAGCAAGACCTTTGCGTTAGGGCAGAAAACTCGGCGCACGCGGGATAGCAAAATTCTCTAGCGACCCAAAACGAACTGCAAAGGGCGAAGCCGCAAGCGCTTCGAGCAACAAATTTAATTCTCGAGTTCGGCATCTTTGGTGTCGCGATGGAAAGAAGAGAGCACAGGCGATTCCCACTTGAAGTTCCCATGAATTTCATTTGGAAAAACGGCCAACACATCAGCCACTTTGGGAAAGGACTGACCCGGGATGTCTCCACCAAAGGACTATTCATCTGTGCGGGTGAGTGTCCACCGGAGGGTTCGCTCGTGCGGTTTGTAGCCTCGCTAAGACTTCGAGAACCATCCGTACTCGAATTCAGGGCGACCGCTCGTGTGGTCCGCGTGGAATCCGCAAGCGGAGGCCATGCCAGAGAGGGATTTGCCGTGGCAAGCAAGACCCCCGTCATTAAGCACAACATGATGCCCTCGCAGCCATAAGTGAGATGTGAGCAGGGAGCAGGATGGTGAATTGTTCACAGGGTGAAAACATGAAAAAAACGAATGCGATACTGATTTTTGGAGCAGTTTTGGTTTTTCACTTCACCGCATGCGTGGCTATCGCAGGCCAACAAGCCACGAGAATCGCCCCTTCTCCACTCTCTGTTTCGAATGCTGGCGGGCGCACTTCGAGCGCGTCTCTAGCTTCGACGCCCGACGATTCAGATCGGCCCGCATTGCAGACCCGAAATCCGCGATATCAAATCTGTAAGGGCGACCTAATGGATCTGAATTTTCCCATCACGCCGGAGTTTAATCAGACTGTTACAGTTCAGCCGGACGGTTACGTCACGTTGATTGGTGCAGGGGACGTTCATGTAGAGGCGCAAACAGTCCCGCAACTTACTGAGACGATCCGCGCGGCATACTCAAAGATTCTCCACGATCCGATAGTCAGCATTACTCTGAAAGACTTCAACAAACCATATTTTGTGGTAGCGGGCGAGGTAGGCCACCCCGGGAAATTCGACCTGCGCGGCGACACAACCGTCGTTGAAGCGGTTGCCATCGCCGGCGGATTCACTCCAAATGCCAAGAATTCCCAGGTTCTACTTTTTCGCCGCGCTTCGAGCGAATGGTACGAGGTAACCAAAGTCAACGTGAAGCAGCTTTTGAACGCGAAGAATTTGCAGGAAGACATGCACTTGCGGCCGGGCGACATGTTGTATGTACCGAAGAGCTTAGTGGGAAGAGTCAGCCGCTTCGTGCCACAAACGGGAACAGGTGCGTATTTCAGGCCATTTTGAATTTTATTTGCGAGGGTGATCTATGGAAAACGAAAAATTTGTGCATCGCAATGGTTCCAGACAGGCGCCGACGTCGACTCGCGACTTGGTCGCTGCATTCTTTCGCCGGCGGCGGCTCATGGCAGTGTCGTTCTTTGGCGTACTCCTCGGCGCGATTCTATGCGCCATATTTTTGCCCAAACAGTACCAGTCAAACATGAAAATCCTGGTGATGAAAGAACGTGTCGACCCAGTGGTCACGGCACAGGCCGGCAACATGCCGCAGACTGCCCGTGAGGACGTTACCGAAGAGGATTTGAATTCGGAGGTCGAGCTGATAAAAAGCCGCGACCTGCTCGAGAAAATCGTTGCTGATTGCGGACTGGCGGCAAAGTCTGATTCGTTCTGGCGGCGGATGCTCCCGGCAGAGGCTGACAACGTGCGAGTCGCGCGGGCGGTTGAAAAACTCGCGAGTACTTTGCAAATCGAGCCGCTTCCGAAGTCAAATCTTATCGAAGTATCGTACACCGCCTCCGACCCGGCACTCTCTGCCCGTGTCCTAGAGACTCTGGAGAACGAATACCTCGCGAAGCACCTGGCCGTGCACCGCCCTGCGGGAGTATTCGAATTCTTTCAACAGCAAGCGGACCGATATGGAAAGGAACTTGGAGATGCAGAATTGAAGCTGGCTAACTTCAGCCGTGCTCAGGAAATTGCGTCTTCTCCTGTCGAGCAAGAAATTGTCTTGCAAAAGTGGAACGACTTCGATGCCACCCTCCTACAAACCAAGGCGGCCATCGCGGAGACCCGCGAACGAATCCGAGCAATTCAGCAGCAGCAGGAAAAAGTTTCTCCGCGCATGGACACCACAGATCGAAAAGCGGACAACGCACAATTACTTCAGCAGCTCAAGGGAACACTCTTAAACCTGGAGCTGCAACGCACGGATTTGCTCACGAAGTTCGATCCCAGCTATCCGAAAGTGCGAGAAATTGAACAGCAGATCGCAGAGACGAATGCGGTCATAGCAGCGGAGAACACCCTACCGCTCCGAGAACAGACGACCGACCGGAATCCCACGTATCAGTGGCTGGACGATGAAATGTCCAAGGCCAAGGTTGATCTTTCTTCACTGGAGGCGCGGGCCGCGGCCGTCGAGCGAATCGTCCACACATATCGTGACAAGAGTATGTTTCTGGATCAAAAAGGAATCGAGCAGGAAGATTTGACGCGTAGCGTTAAAACCGAGGAAGCGAACTATCTGCTCTACGTCAACAAGCGCGAGGAAGCGCGAATCGCCGATGCGCTTGACCGCGATCGCATCTTGAACGTGGCCATCGCTGAGGCACCACAGGTGCCGGCTCTTCCGGTGCGTTCTCCGTGGTTCTTGCTCTTTCTCGGAGGAATTTTTGCGGTCGTGATCAGCATCGGGTCAGCCGCAGTCTCAGAATATATGGACCCGACATTCCGAACCACGGTAGAGATGCAGGATTTCTTGGGACTCCGCGTACTTGCCGCAACGCCCGAGGTGAACGGAAAGAACGGAAGAAACGGAAAGTACGGGCCTAACGGTAATGGTCACGGAAACGGCAATGGCAAGCATCCTGTGAAAACTACTGACCATTCCGGAATGGGTTGGGAATGATTCTGAATTATTACGGGTTGAAAGAGCAACCCTTCGGCGTCAGTCCGGACCCCCGGTTCCTCTACGAGAGTCCGACACATGTGGAAGCTCGCGCCTCCCTGCAGTACGGTGTCGAGGTCGGCCGCGGATTCATGGCCCTGGTGGCGCGGCCAGGCATGGGGAAAACGACGCTCCTGTTTGACATCCTGAATCACTACCGTGAAACCGCCCGCACTGTATTTCTCTTTCGAACCAAATGCACGCCGCAAGAATTCCTTCGCTACTTGCTATCGGATCTGGGATTCGATGTCCGCGGAAGGGACTCTGTCTTCCTCCACGAAATGTTGCATGAGTTGCTCGTAAGCGAAGCACGCTCGGGAAAGCGCGTTCTGCTGGTGATTGACGAGGCCCAGAATCTGGACGAATCGGTCCTGGAGTCTGTGCGCCTGCTGTCAGATTTTGAGACGCCGAGCGCGAAATTGATGCAAATCATCCTTGCGGGACAACCGCAACTTGCCCACACACTGGCACGCCCCAGTTTGCTTCAGTTCCGGCAACGCATCTCAATGCTCGCCCGCTTGAAGCCGTTGTCCCCCACGGAGGTTGCTTGCTTCATCGATCATCGACTGCAAGTCGCGGGTTACTCGGGGCCACAGCTTTTTACTGCTGAGGCCTACCAAATGATCGCGGACCACAGCCAGGGCATTCCTCGAAACATCAACAACATTTGCTTCCATGCTCTCTCGCTCGGATACGTGAGCAAGAGTCTGCCCATCAGCAAGGGAGTCATCAGGGAAGCGGTCCACGATGTGAATATCGACGCACTCTTGGAAGACGAACCTGTCCTCGCCGATCCTCCGGCTTCCCCGCGGACAGCTCACCGCAAGTCTTCGAGCAATCCCTCCAAAACCTCTCCTCCTGTGGCAGTCGCTGTAAGCAAGGATCCGGAAGCCGCTGACGCACCCGCGATTCCTCTGACGGCTCTGAGTACGGGTCAAGATAACCGTCAGCACTTCCGGGACTTGAAGGTGGTTGTTCCCGCGATCTTGTTGCTCCTGGCTATCTGGATGACTGTCTCGTTCCGTTCCAGTGCTTCTAGTCCCAGCATTGCCTCAGTTCCCTCGCAGGCCGCGGTCCCAATTTCGAGCATAGCCACTCCACGAACGGCCCCGTCGAACAGTGATGGTCCCAGTGAATCCAAAAATTCAAAAGCGGTAACAAATTACCAAGGAGCATCACGCAGTTTCGCGGTAATCGTGCGGCCAGGCCAAAGCATTTCGCAACTAAGCATAGACCGTCTCGGACACTATGGCCCACAAACTCTTCAGGAGATTCGCGAGTTGAATCCGTGGTTGAGGAACCCAGACATGGTGGAGGTCGGCCGAGAAGTCCGTTTTCCGCAGGAAGATGCCAAATCCAAGGATTGGAAGCCGACAAATGAAAATATGAAAACTTCGAAGACAACAAACTAGGAACAACGGATGAGCCGAAACTTTGAGTTGATGCAACAAGCTGAAAGAGAAATGGCGGCCTTGCTTGCGCCTCGCGTTTCAAGAGAAGCGGTCTTCGCAAAGAAGTCGAGTTTGAACGAAGATGACCGGTTTCGCGAGGAAATCATGAGGCTCGTGCAGCAGGTCTTCCCGCAACACAGCCGGGCAATTCCCCGGGTGGTTGCTTTTTGCGGAGTCGAACGTGGGGATGGATGCAGCCAGATCTGCACGTGCGTCGGCGAGACGCTCTCAGCTCAGCGGGTCGGCTCAGTCTGTTTGGTTGACGCAAATCTTCATGCCCCGGGGCTTGCTGGTTTGTTCGGTATGCAGGGTCTCCGCGGGTTCAGAGATGCGGCCGTTGGATCTGCCCCAATCCGTGAGTTTGTGCAGAAGCTGCCTGGGGAGGACTTCTGGCTGCTCACTTCAGGCTCTTCCGATGCTGACGCCCCGAATTTGCTGAACTCAGAGATGCTTCGGAATCGGATCAAGGAATTGCGCGCAGCCTTCAATTCTACGCTCATCGACTTGCCGCCAGTGAATCACTCTGCCGACGCGCTCGCTCTCGGACAGATGGCCGACGGCGTGGTTATGGTCATTGGCGCGCACTCCACACGGCGGGAAGTCGCACAAAGAGCGAAACAAATTTGGGAGGCCGCGAATGTTCGGCTTTTGGGAGCCGTCTTGAATCGCAAGCGATTCCCGATTCCTGAGAAGTTGTATCGCAAGATTTAGCTGCAACTGACAATGAAGCAACGCCGGGACTACCTAGCCAGCCCCGTTCGACACCCGGTCCAACAGGGCAAACTCACCCCTGGGAGTGAGAGAGCGAAGCCATGTCCATAGTTGCAAACTCTGCTCCTCTGGTTTCTCCAAGACTCTTCCTTCCGACCCCTCGAGAGGATTTTCACTGGTACGCCCTCTATACCCGCGCGCGCCACGAAAAGACGGTGGCGGGACAGCTCCGCCTGAAATGCGTGGACACTTTCATGCCATTGATTTCTCAAACGCATCGGTGGAGCGATCGAAGAAAAATCATTCAAGCACCTCTTTTCCCAAGCTACACGTTTGTGCGATTCTCGGCCACGCCCGCGAATTGCCTCGAAATCCTGCGCACTCCGGGAGTTGTCGAAATTGTTGGAATGGGGCATCGAAATATCCCGATTCCCGATGATCAAATAGAAGCCCTCCGCCGCGTGCTCGCTCACAACGCGCCCTGCGGGCTTTTTCCGTTTCTGCGCGTGGGCCAGCGGGTGCGCATCCGGGGAGGATGCCTGGAAGGGCTGGAGGGCCTCCTGGTGGCGCTCAAAGGCGAGCGTTCACTGGTGATTTCGATTGAGCCGATACAATCATCTGTTGCAATTCGTCTGCAGGGATATGAAGTGGAGCTAATCTAGCTTCGTCGCGCCATCAGCGAAAACTCTCGCCGTCTTTCAATGGGTTTAACCCAGCAAGTGAATTTAGGACGAAAAAGTCGGGTCGGCTGGTATTCCCAGGTGTTAGCCTTCCGCAACTTTGAGGGGCCTCTTTCTCTGACGCAATGGCCACATTAACCCTTACCGGTGCGCGGGTAGGGGCCCGGCTCCCCCAAGGTGGCCGCTGGTTCCAAGCCGCGTATTTGGTCTCTGACGTCTTCCTCATCAACGTGAATGCACTCCTGGTGTATTACCTCCGCTTCGGTTCCGATTGGTTGATGGGGCGGATTCCGGGCCACTTTCTGCACAATGTCGAATTTCCGCTACGTCAAAGCTACCTTGGTTTTCTTCTTATCTATACCTTTCTGGTTGTTCTGTTTTGCCGCAGTCGCGATCTGTACCGCACCCCGCGCGCACGTTCGACATTCGATGAGAGCTTTGCACTCTTGCAGGCTGTAACGCTTTCAAGCGGGCTGCTGATCGCTTTCATCTACCTATCAAAACAAGACATCTCGCGAATGGTGCTGGGGCTCAACGCAGTTCTCGATGTCTTCGCCCTAGCCGGATGGCGCCTCTGGAAACGTCGGGTGATCGAGCGGCGGGTCACCCGAGGAGTCACGGCACGGAATGTCCTGATCGTCGGAGCAAATGAAGTGGGGAAGCACCTCGCTCAATATTTCGAGATTCACAAGCACCTGGGATACGTCGTCCGGGGATTCGTCGATTCAAATTGTAATGATGACTGTAGGGTTCTGGGAAGGATCGAAAACTTGCGCCAACTAATGGTTGGCCATTTCATCGAGGAGATTTTCATCGCCAAACCGCTGGACCGGGAATTGGTGAAGACTGTCTTCGTCGAAGCGCGAACCAATCGAGTCGACGTCAAATTGGTTCCGGAACTCTATGATGGCCTTGCATGGAAAGCTCCGATCGAATACCTCGGCGATTTTCCGATCATGGCCCTGCACGAGCGGCCTGTTCATGTATTCGGCCAGGTGATTAAACGGCTGATGGATATCTTGGTTTCCCTCACCGGATTGATCGTTCTCTCCCCTGTTCTCTTTGCTGTCGCCATTGCGATTCTTTTGGATTCTTCCGGGCCCATTCTCTACCGTTCCCGCCGCGTCGGAAAAAAGGCCACCAGCTTCGTCTGTTATAAGTTCCGCACAATGGTGCCCAATGCAGATTCCCTGAAAGATGGCTTGCGCCATCTGAATGAGCGGGAAGGTCCGTGCTTCAAGATCTCGGACGACCCGCGCTTGACGAGGCTTGGCAGATTCCTCCGCAAGTACAGCCTGGATGAGCTTCCCCAACTTTGGAACGTGCTGCGGGGAGATATGAGCCTGGTAGGGCCGCGACCTCATCCGACCGACGACTTCAAGCGCTATACGCTGGAGGACCTGCGCCGGCTTGGAGTGACTCCGGGGATTACAGGCCTCTGGCAAATTTGCTCTCGGCGAGACCGTTCCTTTGAAAGAAACCGGACTTTTGACACTGATTACATCGAGAAGTGGAATCTGTGGCTAGATATCAAGATTCTTCTGCGAACAATTCCAGCGATCTTCAGTGGAAGCGGTGAATAAGTTATCTGATTGGACCGGCCGTCCCGCGGAAGACCCCGTCAGATTCGCATGTTCGTCTGTGCCTACATGCGCGGAAAGCGAAACCGCGCAATCCCGAGAAATTCCAGGACCGGTCTCGCCTACGTGCGTCCCCCCGAGCTCGCAGGCCTCCCCACACCAGTCACATGTTAATTCGTTGTTCCGCTCAACGGTTCACTATTGGAGGAATATCTACCAACTCCAGGATCTGGATTCCGCGATTTACCAATTGCGTCGAAGTGTTGCCCTGAAGTTTGTGGATAAGCTCAACCTACCGAGCGAATCCCTGATTCTCGAGATTGGCTGCGGGGCAGGGCTGACCACCGTGGCGCTTGCCCAGCGAGGCTTCCAGGTTCACGCAGTAGACACTGTCGACGACATGCTCGCACTTACCAATAGAGCGGTCCGCGAAGCAGCTGTTGGTGAGCGGGTTAAGACATGGATTGCGGATGCCCACGCCCTCGGTCTTCCCGACGACTCGGTTGACTTGGTTGTGGCCATGGGTGTGGTGCCTTGGCTCCAGTCTCTTCCGAAAGCCATGCACGAGATGGCGCGAGTCGTCAAACCCGGGGGACACGTGATCCTCACAACAGACAATTTTTGGTGCCTTCATTACCTACTGGACCCGTTGCGGTTTCCTGGGTTTCAGCGTTTCCGATGGAAGCTGCGCAAGTTCCTGGAATCCTTCGGGCTTGCCGCTCCGCGGGCGCCACGGCCCCACCTCAGCCTATATTCCATCAAACAGATGGATAAATTCGGTCGCAATGCGGGTATGCTGAAAATAGAAGGAAAAACGCTCGGTTTTGGGCCGTTCACTTTCTTCAATCAATCTCTTTTCTCCGAAAAGATTTCGTTGGGGCTTCATCGGGCGCTGCAACGGCTTGCGGATAGTGGGTTTCCCGTTCTTCGTTCTACAGGAATCGAGTACGTAGTTCTCGCAAGAAAGCCGGCCGAGACTCACCCGAGGCAGAATTGAGCTACGGCCCGATATATCCGCGCAGAAAAGGTTAGAACCGGATGCAGGTCCACAGCATCGTCACAAGCCAGTTCCCAGATTCCCGCGTTTCAGACTTGCAGCGCGAGGTGAACGCTCACTTTCAGTCCGCCGCCGTTTTCTGGAAGGACATCTATCATCGCTCGGATGTGTACTCCGTGATTCATCAGCAGCGGCAACGCGTCGTTCTGGAAATAGTGGATCATTTGGGTCTGCCGCGAAGTTCGCGGATTCTGGAAGTTGGCTGTGGGGCAGGCCTTACCACGGTAGAGCTTGCGCGCCGGGGCTTTCACATCGAAGCAGTGGATGTTGTCGAGAACATGCTGGCTCTCACGAGACAGTCTGCAGCGAATGCAGAAGTCGAAGGTCGCGTAAAAACCAGCTTCGCAGACGCGCATGCGCTGCCTCATGACGGAAACAAGTTTGATCTCATCCTCGCAATGGGCGTTGTCCCGTGGCTCCATTCCCCTCGAGAGGCGCTTCAAGAGATGGCTCGCGTATTAAAACCGGGTGGCCACATGATCGTCAATTCGGATAATCGGTGGAGGCTGAACCACGTGGTCGACCCCCTGAGATTTCCACCTCTCGAGCATTTGCGGCGACGCCTTAGCCCACTGCTCCAGCGGATTGGACTGCGCCGGCCGGTAACTCGCAGCCATAGATATTCCCTCAAACAGTTCGATTCGTTTCTCCTGCAGGCGGGGCTTGAGAAGGCGAGCTCCCGCACCCTGGGCTACGGTCCGTTCTCATTTCTTAACTATGAGATTCTTCCTGACTCGATTGGTGTGCAAGTTCATTGCGTGCTCCAGAAGTTGGCGGATCGTCGCTGGCCGGTAATTCAATCCACGGGCTCCCAGTACATTGTCTTGGCCAGGAAGCGTCAACGCAATCAAAACCGAGTGGGACAGTCTTGAGAGCATTGATCCTCATGCCCGCTTCGTCCCGACCGTGACTCTCGACCAGACAATGCGAACTGCCGCATGGTATGGCGACCTGCCCCTCGACCTTGCTTTTCCAAAGGACTGGGACGTGACTTTTCATTGGCCGAAAACGCCTCCGCCCCTTTCCGATGAAAAAATCTCTTCCATTCTGGACCGCCCTGTCGGCCAGCCTCCCATCGCCGAATTGTGCCGAGACAAGACTCGGCCACTGATAATTGTCGATGACCTCAATCGGCCCACACCGGCTGCCCGAGTAATCCCATTTCTTTTGCGTAGCTTTCGAAAGTCCGGCATTTCCAGCGAACAGGTGAGGATTTTAGTCGCCAGCGGCACGCACGCCCCTTCACCAATGAGCGCTGTCTCCCGAAAAGTTGGTGTGGAAGCTGCGGCTTCTTGCCGGATCATTCTGCACGATTGCAAGCGTGACAACGTGAAGATTGGCAGGACCTCCTACGGTACTCCGGTCTTCGCCAACCATGAGGTTGTTACCAGCGATTTTGTTCTCGGAATTGGGGGCGTTTATCCCAACCACACGGCCGGTTTTGGCGGAGGCTCGAAGCTTGCTTTGGGTATCCTTGGCTTTCAATCCATCTTGCATTTGCACTATGGGCATTCGGGCAAGGGTTGGGGAGGCTCAGGAAAGAATTACTTTCGGAATGAACTGAATGAAATTGCAGAAATGATTAGTCTGAAAACGCTTATTTCTGTCCATGTGAATCATCGTCGAGAACCGGTCGGCATCCGCTGCGGAGACTATCGTGTTTTCTATGCAGAAGCGGCCGCTTTCTCGAGTGAGGCTTACTCGGCACCCGCTCCTGAGAATGAGGATGTGGTAATTTCCAATGCCTATCCCGAAGATCTTTCCTTGACGTTCGCTTGGATGAAGGGCATGGAACCGCTCCGCCGGTGTGCTCGCGGAGCCTCCCGAATTGTGATCGCATCGTGCAGCGAAGGCACCGGCCATCATGGTCTTTTTCCCTTTGTGAACGCACCGCGGTTTCGTCGCGTCCAAACAGGGGCTCGGTCCCTATATGCTCTGGGTCCTCGGAGGTTCTTGCGGAAGGCTGCTGCGGCACTCCGCAGTCGCGTGAAGGCAAGATTCAATAAATCAGGGACCGCACTGCACTCGAGTGCCCAGAACCAGCGGGTGCCCGAAAATCCATTCTGGCTCTATCGTCCGGGAAGCCATGCAGCGCTATTTCCCTCGCAGATTCGCGGCATTCAAGTGAAGGACTCTTGGGAGGACATCGTGCAAGCCGTCCGAGGAGAACAACCTGGCAAGAAAAGACTCAAAGTCGCTGTCTATCCTTGCGCCCCTTTACAATGCCTCCTTTCTCCGGCTCGGACTGAGGAAATTGTGTCCTCATGCGAGGGAGAAAGAGTGTTGGAAGCGAGCCAGGTGTGACGCGTTTAAACAACTTACACCCGCTCAGGAGTTCTCCGCTGAATGAATAGGCCTGACAAAACTCTTACTCCGGTTGTGGTCTTGAAGTCGGTGAGCCACGGCGGCCTCAATATCATGCGTAGCCTCGGTCGCCTCGGCGTGCCGCTCTATAACGTAGACGCCGACCGCTACGCGCCGACTATTGCTTCTCGATATTGTCACAGAAACTTTTTGTGGGACTTCGACAATCGCCCGGCGCAAGAATCCTTGAGCTACCTGTTGCAAGTGGGACAACAAATCGGAAGACGCTCAATCCTGATTCCCACCACCGACGAAGCCAGCATGTTTGTCTCAGAGCATGCCCAGGCACTCCAAGATTGGTTCTTGTTTCCGATCCAGAGCGCTGCCTTGGTCCGCACACTGGCGAGCAAGAAAGAAGCATACTTTTTGGCAAGGAAATTCGGAGTCCCCGCCCCGGAGACCCTTTTTCCGAGCTCCGCGGCAGAAGTCATCGATTTCGCCCGAACCGTCGCGTATCCCGTTGTGCTGAAAGGGATCCACGGAGGTACGTTGTGGAAGCGTACAGGCAAGAAGATGTTCATTGTACACACCGAGCGTGAATTGCTCGAAAAATACGAAACTATCGAGGATTGGGATGACCCCAATCTGATGCTGCAGGAATACATCCCCGGCGGAGAAAATACGATTTGGATGTTCAATGGATATTTTGATGCGCATTCCGACTGTCTTATTGGGTTCACCGGTAAGAAAATCCGTCAGGCTCCAGTTTACACTGGCGTTACCAGTCTCGGAATCTGTCTCAAGAATGAAATCATAGAAAAAACCACCAAATCCTTCATGAAGGCGATTGGGTACAAAGGAATTCTTGATATCGGCTATCGATATGATGCGCGGGATGGCCAATACAAAGTACTCGACATCAATCCGCGGATCGGCGCGACCTTTCGACTCTTCGTTGCCCAAAACGGAATGGATGTCGCCAGAGCCCTTTACCTCCACATGACGGGGCAACCGGTACCTTCCGGCACAGCCCGCGACGGCCGTAAATGGTGGGTCGAAGACTTGGACACCTTGTCCTGTTTGCGTTACTTCCGTGACGGAAAGCTAGGTCTGAAAGAGTGGATTAAGTCTTTTCACGGGGTAGAGGAGGCAGCATTTTTTGCTACCGATGATTTGTTGCCCTTTTTCAAGATGCTCATCATGCGCGTCCGGGACATTTCCGTTAGAGTTTACGACAGGCTTCGACGACGAGCGCAGCGGGACCCGGCAGCCCAACTGTCGCCCGTCCAGGCTCGGTTCGGGAAGTCCTGATTTGATAGTCGTAGTGCGATTCCAATGGAACCACTCACCATCGCTTGCATGAAGGATCAGCACAAACTCGGCAAAGAAGATTCATGAGTACTTTGGCACAATCGGGCGGGGCCCTGATCACGAATGCAATTCGCACCTTTGGGCCTCAGGCTCCTCCACCATGCGATCGCACTCATAGTGAAGCCAAATTTCTTCGTACCCTTTTCTCTGCCCTGGATTCGCAGGATGTCCGCTACTGTGTCTTGCATTCCTGGGAGAAACTCCCTTGGGAATTGACCAGCGATCTGGACATCGCTGTTCACCCCGAGGACGTGGACAAACTTCCGCTTGTTTTTTTTGCCATGCGAGAGCAAGGCTATCGCCTCATTCAGCGCCTCAATTATCTTGTGCATGCTGACTATTTTGTATTTTCCTGGACCGAAGGCTCGCTGCATAAATTTGCCGCTCTGGATATTATCAGCGAACATCGGCGGGGCGGCTTGTTCGCCGCTTCTGGTGAATCTCTGGTTTCAGAACGTCGGAAAAACGACGTGTTTTGGGTATCTTCGGCCAGCACTGAATTTTCTTACCTGCTTCTGAAGAAAATCTGGAAAGCCAGAATCTCTGCCGCGCAGTCGGCGCGTCTGCAGACGTTGGCTCTCGAGCTCGGGAGGTCGGAATCCGTCCGCATCCTTGAACGGATCTTTCGCCAAAGGTGGGCAGAACGCATCACTGATGCTTGCTTAAACGGGCGCATCGCAGAGCTTTTTCCACAACTCAAGAATGAGCTTTGGTACTCAAGCTTGCTGAAAACTCCGGCAAGATTCGCTGCGTATCTCATCACCGATGGGTGGCGCAGAGCCCGCCGATGGATTCAACCCACTGGCGTAGTTCTCGTAGTGATGGGCCCGGACGGAATCGGCAAGAGCACGCTTGCCGCGCGACTCTTTGAGCAAACCGGAATTCCGTTCCGGCGGCAGCGACTATTCCACTGGCGTCCCGGCTTCTTGACCCCGACAAAACAGTATGGCGACGGAATCAGGAATCCGCATTCCGATAGCGCCCGGAGGCCGATCTCTTCGTCCGTGCGTCTCTTTTGCGTCTTGTTGGATTACTGGCTGGGGTACGTCTTCGTTGTCCGGCCGTTGCTCGCCCGTTCGACGCTGATCATTTTTGACCGCCATTTCTTGGATGCGCAAGTTGACCCTCTTCGTTACCGCTACGGCGGCCCGGCATGGCTTCCCACTGTTTTAAGCCGATTGCTTCCTCCGGGCAATTCGATTGAATTTATCCTCGATGCGGAGGAAGAGAAAATTCTATCCCGCAAATTTGAGATCCCATTCGAGGAAGTCCGCCGGCTCCGCAAAGCCTACAGCAAACTGGCCAATAGACTTCCAGCTTCCATTCTTATCAAAGCCGAGGTGGGTCCGGAAGGAACGGCTTCGGTAGCGATGGATGCGCTAGTGGAATACATGGATCGACGCTTCCAAAGCCGGCATCGCGGATGGCTGTCTCGCACGAGTGACGCGCAATTTGGACCTGTTACTGCGATACCCAAAAGCGAGACCCAGGAAGCCTCCCATCAATCCTCTCAATTTGGAACTTGATTTGTTCGAGTCCGCCACACCCCTGAACGTAGACTTTCAACAAACTCTGCGGGCATTTCTTGGCCCGACGAGTGGACCGAACATTCAGCATGACAGAAAGAAATTGTCAGATGCCGCTTCAGAGAAGATTGTTACCGACTCAACAAATACAACTATTTCGGAAAGCCCTCGGCAAAACGATTCTGCTTGTATCCAAAGATACGCGCTACTTCCCTCTCGGAAGGATGTTCGCTGGGTAATTCCGCTTGGCAACCCGCGTTGGACGGAGAGCGCTTGGCAAATCTACACTCCTTATGCGCGCCGTGCGAAGTTTTTCAAGCAATTGCTGCGCCGGGTGACGCGTCTTGGCTGGACCGGTTGGGCGCGCCAGCGAATTCTAATTCGCTCCAACGAACCTTTGCCCTTGCAAAGACTTGTTAGCGAAATCACCGGGGAGCGTCGGCCCATTTTTGCGATGTCCGTCGGCAGGCCGGGCCGTTATCAGAGCCTGACAGTACAAATTATGCGTACCTCTGGAGAGGTGATCGCCTATGCCAAGTTGCCGCTCACCATTAGCTCGATACATCGGTTGAAGCGGCGTGGTGATGTGCTAGAGCGAATTGCACGGGTCCCCGAGTTGCGTCCATTTGTTCCCCGAGTACTTCACGCGGGAGATTGGGGTGACGGATGGATCCTGTTGCTCTCAGCCGGAGATTCACAACCTGGGCCAGCCGAACTTGGGCCGCTTCACGAACCCTTTCTCCGAGCTCGCGAGGCTGCCAATCGAGTTGACCGGCCCGGTCTGGATGTGTGGCAGGATGTGGCCAACTATTGGGACCGCTGCGAATCGCACTTAACTGACGAATGGCGAGTATTGGCACGCTCCGCCCTCCACTCCGCGCGAGAGGCGCTCAACGGCGTGATGATTCCGTGCGGATTCACTCATGGAGATTTCGCTCCTTGGAATACCTGCATACGCAACGGAAAACTTTTTGTTTTTGACTGGGAGTCCGCAAATTGGGAGCTTCCCTTGGCCTGGGATCTCTTCCACTTCGAGACTCAGGTGGAATGCCTGCTCGGAAAGAAGGGTTCTGCGGAAGCGAGGCATGGATTACGAGTGGAGAAACAAAAATATCTTTTCGTGCTCTATCTCCTGCACTCGGTCTGCGATTTCGTCGAAGAAGCAGGCTCCGAAAGTCACGCCGGAGTCGGTCACCGCTATCAGCGGCTTGCTCAGGAACTGGGGCGCAGATGAAAAGCGGACTCAGCTGCCCTTCTTGAACTCTCTTTACAACTGAGCTCGAATCAAATGAATCCATCCATTCCAAAATGGCTTTCTTGGGCAAAGAATGGCTCCGCCGCCCTTCTGGACCAAGGTTTGATCTCCGGCTCGAACTTTCTGATTGGAATTCTCCTCGCGCGATGCTTGACGACGGAGCAGTACGGTGCCTACGGCCTGGCCTACGCGATCGTGCTTCTGTTCTTTACTTCCTTCCAGGCATTTCTCTATGAGCCCATGACCGTCTTTGGCTCTTCGCTGTACAAGGAGTGCCAACGCGAATACATGCACGGGCTGCTGCGGATTTACGCGGCCCTTGCGGCGACGATATTCATCGCCCTGGGAGCGGCCGCCTGGTTTGCGCGAGCCCTCGGCCATTCTGCCAGCCTGCCTGGGGCGCTGTTCGGCGTAGCGCTGTTAGCTCCGTGTCTCATGCTTTATGGCTTGGCTCGTGCCGGGTTCTATTTTCAGTTGCGGCCTCAGAGCACCATCATTGGGTCATTGTCCTATTGTGCCGTGGTCCTGAGCGGCCTTTGGGTGCTCAGCGCCCGCGGCCTGCTCTCGCCCTTCGTTGCTTTTCTTCTAATGGCCCTCGCCGCCGGAGGAAGCGGCGGCTTTCTGCTTTCACGGTTCCGAAGGTCACTGCAGGATGGTGCATCCCCGCCCACTCCCAGGGAAATATGCCTTCGTCACTGGGAATATGGGCGGTGGGCATTGGCGAGTTCTACCGTATTCTGGATTCCGAACAATATCTATTACCTCGTCGTAGGCGGCGTTGCCGGCTTGACTCTGACGGCCCGGCTCAGAGCACTCATGAATTTATCTACGCCTTTCAGTCAGGTGATCGCCGCCCTCACCCTCATCTTGCTTCCCTATACAGCCCGTCAGTATCAGGAAAGTGGCCATTCGATTGTGGAAGGCGTTACTCGAAACATCATGAAAATGTGCGCCGTTTCGTCTCTCGGGTACTGGGGCTTGCTGATTCTTTTCCGCTATCACGTTCTGCATTTTCTTTACCATGATCGCTACACGGACATCGCTGAGGTCCTGCCTTGGCTCGCCTTGTCAGCAATCATCTGGGTCGTAGCCAATGGGCCCACGATTGGCCTCCGCGCCATGGGAAAACCTTCCTCGGTGTTTGTTTCGTATTGTGTTGCCAGCGGCGTGACACTTCTTATCGGAATCCCCGCTGCTTTGTTATTTGGAATCCGTGGAATCCTTGCGGGAATGATTCTGTCAAGCTTGGCCGCGGTGATTTCGGGCTGGTTGCAAATTCGCCGCCGCGCGAAAGTTCACGCCCGGACCTTGCTTGCGGAGAAAGCATAATCGCCATGCGCGTTCTTGCTTCAGCGTATGCTTGCGAGCCAGGGAAAGGCTCAGAGCCCGCCGTTGGCTGGAATTTGGTCCGCCAGATTGCCCGGTTTCATGAGGTGTGGGTCATTACCCGCGAGAATAATCGCGAATCCATCGAACCGGCTCTCAAGCTCGCACCTCTCCCAAATGTCCACTGGATTTATTTCGATCTCCCTTACTGGGCGCGCTTCTGGAAGAAGGGCCGCCGGGGACTTTATCTGTATTACTACATGTGGCAGATCGGCGCGTATTTTCTGGCCAGGAGACTGCATCGCGAAGTACGATTCGACGCCGCTCATCATCTGACTTTTGTGACCTACTGGATGCCCAGCTTTCTCTCACTTCTTCCGATTCCATACATTTGGGGCCCCGTCGGCGGAGGAGAAACCACACCATCTGGATTTTGGTCCTCATACAGCTTGCGTGGAAAGTTCTTCGAAATCCTGCGCGGATTGGCTCGCATGGGAGGTGAATGGGATCCCTTCGTCAGGCGCACGGCGAAGCGAGCCGCGCGCGTCTATTCCACCACCGAGGAAACGCGTAGTCGCCTGCAGGCCCTTGGATGCCAGCGGGTCGCCGTCCACTCACAAATTGCTATGCATCAGGAGGAGATTCAGTGGCTCGAGCAGGTTCCTCTGCGCCAGGGGAATCCCTTCCGAGTCGTAAGTATCGGCAGCCTGTTGCACTGGAAAGGCCTCAATATCGGATTGCGGTCCTTTGCCCAATTCCATCGTTGGTTTCCTTCTTCCGAATACTGGATTATCGGCGCAGGTCCGGAGAAGAAACGCCTCAAGAAGCTTGCCATCGATCTGGGCGTGGTTTCAAACGTGAAGTTCTGGGGCTCCCTGCCGAGGACGCAGGTGATTCAAGAACTGGGGAAATGTGATGTTCTTCTCCATCCGAGCCTCCACGATTCAGGCGGCTGGGTGTGTCTTGAGGCCATGGCCGCCGGCCGCCCGGTTGTTTGCCTAGATTGTGGTGGCCCTGCGATGCTGCTAAACGAGGATACCGGAATCAGGGTGCCGCCCACCTCGCCCGAGGAAGCCGTCGCCGGTCTCGCTCAGGCCCTTGAGGATCTGGCCAGCGACTCACTTCGTTGCGTCCGCATGGGAGCCGCGGCACGGCAGCGTGTTCAAGAAGAGTTCGATTGGAGCCGCAAGGCCGACTTCTTGCGCGCGCTGAACTCGGGCAGCCGGCCCGCTTCGGAGCGTATATGCTGAATTCTCTGTCCATTCGGCTTCTGTTGGCTTTCATTTTAGTCGGTGTCGTGGTTTCGTTGCTTTTCAACATGCTGGCAGCACGATTCGATCCTGCCCTTGCCGCGATCATTCTCCTGCTGGCTATTTCCGTTCTGTTTGTAATTCTGCGGCACGCGAAGCAGCGAACCGGACATTATCGTGACTGGAGAAAAAGCTTCACCTGGTGGCATTGGCTATGGCTCTGTCTCTTCTTGAGCGGAATAGTCATTCGTGTTCGCGATGTGCATGACATTGAACAAACGGTCGTGGATCCGTGGGCTGCCTTTCGAATTGTACTCATCGGCATTGCGGCGCTTGTCCTGCTCGTTCGTCTCGCCCTCCGAAAAGAGTTTTGGCTAGCCTCCATATTTCGCGGCCTTCTCGGCGCGATCACCGTATATGGGCTTTTCTCCGTCATCTCCTCCTTGTGGTCCGTCTATCCGGCATGGACGGCATACAAGTCGTGCGAGTATCTTGTCGACATTTGCGTCCTCGCCGTGATTCTCTGCGTGCTCCACCGCGCGCCGGAATACCGTGGGCTTCTGAACTGGACTTACACGTTGTATGGCCTCCTGCTGACTTCTGTCTGGCTGGGCGTCCTGGTCTGGCCTTCTTTGGCACTGGTTCATATTTCCGGGATTCTGCCGCTCCGCCTGTATGGAGTTCTCCCGCCGGTGGATGCGAACACTTTAGGAGATTATTCCGCTGTTCTTGCGATTGTTTCGCTCGTTCGCATCTTTCTGAAATCTCCCCACCATTCGGGCAATCGCGCGTGGTATTGGCTTCTGTTCGCGGGGAGCTTTACGACTTTGATTCTGTCGCAAACGCGTTCGGCCTTGGCAGCCTTGGCTGTGGCCCTGCTCCTAGTGCTCTGGGTTTCCGGGCGAAAGCCTGCGGCGATTGGTCTGATTGCAACCGGTTTGTTTCTGAAGCTCACCAGTGCGGCGCCGATCCTGTGGGCCTATGTCCGCCGGGGACAGAATGACGCGCTCTGGGGTTCCCTGAGTGGGAGGATGGATTTCTGGGGCTTGGGCTGGGAAAAGTTCTTGGAGCGGCCGTTCACTGGATTCGGTGCTTACGCCGCGGGGCGCTTTGCAGTTTTGGCCCCGCTGGGTGCTTCAACAACCTCTACCGTCCACAATTCTTATGTCGAGATTTTGGTCGGAGTCGGAATTCTTGGCTTGATACCGGTTCTCGTTGCACTGCTGGGAACGTGGTGGATTCTGTTCCGCGCGAACCGCAGCATGCCCCTGGACATCGCCGAACACCAGCTTGCGATCGAGATGCTGGGCGTCCTTGCCATCCTTACGGCTCGCTCTTTTTTGTCGACCAATTTGATTTGGCATCCGCCCTTGTTCTTCCTGCTCGTACTTGGTTACGCAGAATTTCTCAGGCGGCGCCACAGTTCAGCAACCTCTCCGGCATTCGAGGGAGGCTTGCAGCCGGCGGATTGATTCTCGCCCCAGAGATGTCTGAATCGCCAGCCAACCTCGTAGATCAATCCGCACCCAGGGTGTGCGCCGAAGGATCCCAGAGCCCTGCCGAACTAAAGTCAAAAAACCAACGTCTCGCCATCGTGACCACCAGTTGGGATGACGGCGCAGCGAGCGATCTGAAAGTCGCTGAGCTTCTTCTGAGTCGCGGGCTCAAGGGAACCTTTTACGTCCCGCTCTCGGGTTACAAATCTCATCCTCCCCTCCGTCGCGAGGAGATGCGATTTCTGTCGGCCAACGACCTCGAAATCGGCGGTCATGGCGCGACTCACAGGACTCTGACAGGGCTTCCGTTGTGGGAGGTGGTGCAAGAAGTCGGATCCAGCAAGAAGCACCTTGAGGATGTCCTCGGCAAGCACGTGGACATGTTCTGTTACCCGAGAGGCCGCTTGAATGCCGAGGTTGTGCGTTGTGTGCAACAGGCGGGGTATAGGGGCGCGCGTACCACGCGAATGCTTGCTCACGCACTAAGCTTCTCTCTTTTTGAGATGCCCACAACGCTGCAAGTATTTCCCCACACGCGTGGAGACTACTTAAGGAATCTGCTTAAGGCTCGGAATTTTGCGGCGCACCGCACTTTTTTGGCGAACTACCCGTCACTAAATAGTTGGGTTGAACTGGGGAAGGCGCTTTTCGACGACGTGGCGCAGCGAGGCGGGATCTGGCATTTGTTCGGTCATTCCTGGGAAATCGAAAAGCTGGGGCTGTGGGAAGACCTCCAGAATTTGCTGGACTACGTTTGCAGGCGCGAAGGCGTCATATATTCATCCAACTGTCAGGCGCTTCACATTGCGCAACTCGGAGTCTCGCCGCGCGTGGATGAAACAATATCGTGAGGGTGCTTCTGATCCATAACGCGTATCAGCAGCCGGGCGGTGAAGACACCGTTGTTGAGCAGGAGCGCCGCTTATTGGAATCTGCGGGCCACCGCGTTATCACTTATCTCCGTAGCAATTGTGAAATGGAGAATTCATCCGCGTCGAGAAAACTCACATCGATAGGAAAGGCGTTTTGGGCGACGGATTCTCGTCGCGACATCTTCAGAATTCTGCAGCAGGAAAAACCTTCCGTCGTCCATGTGCACAACACGTTTTTCATGATTTCTCCTTCCATCTATTCCGCCTGCAATGAGTCAGGTGTGCCCGTTGTGCAGACTTTGCACAATTACCGCATGCTGTGTCCCGCGGCCAATTTCTTCCGCGCGGAACGAGCTTGTGAAGAATGTGCCGAACGGGGCCTGTGGCGCGGAGTCCTGCACGGATGTTACCGGGACTCCCGCGCGGCGACGGCAGCCGTCGGAATGATGTTGGGATTGCACCGTGCCCTCGGCACCTGGACCGCAGGTGTTGACTGCTACATAGCCCTCTCGAACTTTGCCCGCGAGAAGTTCATCGCCGGTGGAATTCCGCAGCGGAAAATCGTCGTAAAGCCCAATTTTGTCTCCCCGGATCCCGGGCCAGGGAAAGGCAATCGCGAATATGCCCTTTTTGTCGGACGTCTATCGGCCGAAAAGGGTCCGGGGACTCTTCTCGATGCATGGGAACGATTGCAGAGCGATATCCCTCTCGTGATGATCGGAGATGGTCCGCTCTCCGCGGAACTCAAATCACGCGCGCAAAAACTTCGCCTTTCTCACAGGATTACATTTCTCGGGCGTCTTGCTCGTGAAGAAACCATCGCCGCAATGCAGCGAGCCCGCTTCCTCATTCTTCCCAGCCGCTGCTACGAGAATTTCCCTATGAGCATCTGTGAAGCATTTGCTTGCGGCACGCCGGTTATTTGTTCACGCATGGGTTCCATGCAGGAAATTGTAGAGGATGGCCGCACGGGGTTCCATTTCAGTCCCGGCGATGCGGACGACCTGGCAGGAAAAGTGGAATGGGCCTGGGCGAACCCGCGCCGCCTCGCCGGAATGGCCGCGGAGGCTCGAGCGGCGTTCGTCTCAAAATATACGGCAGAACGAAACTATCAAATGTTGATGGAGATTTACCGGCAGTCAATGACGCCCAGCTTGCCCTTGCTTGATTCTGCCCGCGATGAACATTTCTCTTCCCCTGCGCTGTGTTCCAAAACAGAGAGCCCCACTACGGTCGTCTGAATCAAAGGAGCGATCATGAGTGTTGTAATCATTACTGGATCCTGCGGCTTGGTCGGCTCCGAAGCTGTTTCCTACTTCGCGCATCAGGGTCGCGAGGTTGTCGGCATCGACAATGATATGCGCAGCGTATTCTTCGGCGAAGAGGCTTCCACCGGCTGGGTTCGTGATCGTCTGGAACGAGAGATACCGGCGTATACGCACTACGCCGTGGACATTCGTGATCATGACGCCATCTTTGAGATCTTTCGCCGGTACGGAAAGGCAACCCAGCTTGTCATTCACGCGGCCTCGCAGCCCTCACACGATTGGGCGGCCACCAGTCCGTTCACGGACTTCACAGTCAACGCCAATGGAACCTCCGTCCTCTTAGAAGCCACGCGGAACTTTACCCCCGAAGCAGTCTTCATCTTTTCCTCCACCAACAAGGTCTACGGCGACTTGCCCAACAGGTTGCCGCTGGTCGAGCGGGAAACCCGCTGGGAGATCGAAGACCATCACCCTTACTCCAACGGCATCCCCGAGTCTATGTCGGTGGACCAATCGCTGCATAGTCTATTTGGCGCGTCCAAGCTCGCCGCTGACGTGTTAGTCCAGGAATACGGAAGGTACTTTGGGATGCGTACAGCGTGTTTTCGAGGCGGATGTCTGACTGGACCCAACCATTCCGGCGCGCAGCTTCACGGCTTCCTGGCCTACTTGGTGAAGTGTTCCGTCACCCGAACTCCCTACACGGTGTTCGGATACAAAGGAAAACAGGTGCGGGACAACATCCACAGCGCCGATCTAATCCGCGCTTTCGATGAGTTCTTCAGAAACCCCCGCGTCGGCGAAGTTTACAACATCGGCGGCGGCCGCTTCAGCAATTGCTCAATTCTGGAGGCTATTCGTCTCTGCGCGGAAATCTCCCGAAGGGAGTTCCCGTGGCATTATGTCGAGGACAATCGCAAGGGAGATCACATCTGGTGGATTAGTGATTTGACACGATTCCAGAATCACTATCCGAATTGGAAGTTGCGTTACGACATCCCCGCAATTCTCCAGGAAATATTCGAGAGCACGCAATCTCGCAGGTTCACAGCCGTGGCCCGCTGAATATTCTTCGATCTGTCACTCTATGTGTAAAGAGTTCGCATGATTGACCAAGGAAAGCGGAATGTGCTGGGTGTCTTGGTGAATGTCGCCGATTACGAGGGAGCTGTGGAGCGCATCATTTCCGCTGCGCGAGCGCGCCGCGGCGCCGCCATTTCCGCCCTTGCGGTGCACGGATTGATGACGGGCGTGCTCTCAAGCGAGCACAGGCATCGGCTGAATCAATTCGATCTGCTGGTGCCCGATGGCCAGCCGATTCGCTGGGCTCTCAATTGGCTCCATCGCGCGGGACTCCGCCAGCGCGTGTACGGGCCAAATCTTATGCTCGCGGCTTGCGCTCGGGCAGAGCAGGAGGGCATTTCGATATACTTCTACGGCAGCACTCCGGAAATTCTTTCCAATTTGAAAACCAGCGTCGAATATCGCTACCCTGCTTTGAAGATCGCCGGTATGGAGCCTTCCCGCTTTCGCTGCTTATCGCCCGAAGAAAGCCGGCAACTAGCAAATCGCATCCGCCAGTCAGGAGCCTCCATTGTTCTGGTTGGTCTTGGCTGTCCGCGCCAGGAGGTCTGGGCGTACGAGTTCCGTGGTTTGCTTCGACTTCCGATTCTCGCCGTCGGCGCTGCTTTTCCTTTCACGGCCGGCAAAGTTCCTCAGGCGCCAAAATGGATGCAGGCTCGCGGCCTGGAATGGGTTTTTCGGTGGTACGCCGAACCTCGCCTCTGGCGTCGCTACCTGTTCCTGAATCCCGCCTATCTTGTGCTGCTGGTCCTGCAATTCTTCCGTCTCTTTGCTCCTGCAGTTGAAGGCAAGCCGCCCGTCCGCAGGATTCTTTACGGCTGACCTGCTAGCGAGCCCTCGCCTCCCCCTGTCCCTCCTGACCGTAAAATGTCCTACAGAACAGTAGACCCGCGTGTGGTCGCGGCATAAAGTTAATCACCCCAGCGGCTCGACGGTCTGCACCATAGATGATGAAGCTCGTCAAAGGCGTCGCTAAGCTATTGATCCTCCAGTCTTTATTCCTTGCTGTGCCAACGGGCCTATCCAGTCAGAATCCCTCCGCGATTCCCGCCACACTATTTGGTATGCATACGATGGGAGTCAACCATTGGCCAAGCGTTTCCTTCGGAGCCTTGGGCAAAGGCACGATCGTGCGCTGGCCTTACGTCGAGCAAGCTCAAAATGTCTTCGATTGGAGCAATCTGGACAGTTGGGTGAACGCCGCTCAAAGCAACGGCGTGAGCTTCTTTTACAGCAGCGATGGAGTGCCGCCCTTTGCCGCCGCCGATCCGAGCACCTGTGCTCCTGCGTTTTCCGGCTCCAACATTCTAAGCTGCACTTCCACGGTTTCAAATATCCAGTACTGGGATGATTTCGTGAACGCCCTCGCGACTCGCTACAAGGGCAAGATGATTTACGAGCTTTGGAACGAACCGAACACGAATAATTTCACTGGCACCGTCAGCGACATGGTGAATCTGTGCACTCATGAATATAACGACATTCGCGCGATCGACCCGGGTGCTCTCGTTCTGGCTCCTTCCGGTGGCCATTCCTATCTGGACAAATATTTCGCTGCCGGTGGCCCTAAGGGTGTGGATGTAATCACCATTCACTCCTACTTTGCCAATCCTGAAGATGTCCTCGCCGACGACACGAGCATGCAAGCCGTCATGGCCAAATACGGGCTCTCTTCCAAACCGTTGTGGAATACGGAGGGCTCTTGGGGCACCAATAGCCTGTCGACAGATGCGCAGATTGCCTTTGTCGCTCGCTATTATCTCTTGCAGTGGTCCATGGGTCTGCAGAGGTTCTACTGGTACGCCTGGGACAATCAGGCTTGGGGGACCCTGTGGGACAGTTCGAACGGCCTGCGCCCTGCCGCCACGGCTTATCAGCAAACCAATAACTGGATGGTGGGAGCGACCATGAGCCAGCCCTGTTCGCAGGCTTCCAACTCGACGTGGACCTGCGGCTTCACGCGGCCCGGCAGCTATCAAGCGCTCGCCATCTGGAATCCTTCGAGCACTACGTCTTATTCGCCTGCCAGCCAATATACTCAGTACAGAGACTTGAGCGGAAACGTTGTCAAGATCAACGGGGCAGTTCAAGTCGGTCCTAAGCCAATCCTCCTTGAAACGAATTCGCCCGGCTCAAAAATCCAGCCCCCATCAAACCTGCAGGTGGTAGTAAGATGAAACCAGAAGGTGTGATGTCCTCTCATCGTGGTCTTGAAACCTCGGCCAGGAATATGTCCGCGCCTTCGCGACATGCCGCGCGCGTTGGCCGCTTCGCCCAAATTTGTGTCCTCTTCTTCTTCGCCCTTTTGCTCACGCCGCTTGGATTTAAGGGGCGTGCGTTTTCTTCCCAGACGAATCACTACGAATATGTTTTTCCCGACGGCAACATGTACGTCTACGACATGGACAACTCCTTCAGCCTCGTGAAGCACATCACCATTCCCGTCGCCAAAGGAATCCGCGGAGTCGCCGTTGGCGTTTCCACTCACATGCTCTACATCAGCTACGGAGGCGACGGCGGCCCTAATGGAAACGGCTCCATGTTGGAGTTCGATTTGCTCTCTGACTCGATAGTTTGGGAGCAGAACTACTCCACCGGAATAGACAGCATGGCCATAACGCCGGACGCCAAAACGATCTATCTGCCCACGGGTGAGCTTACCTCGGGCTCAACGTGGGATATCGTTGATGCCGCCACCGGGAATGTGACGGGTGGGATAAGCGCCGGTTCCGGCCCGCACAATACACTCGTCAGCCTCGACGGCAAGAATGTGTACATGGATGGCCGAAATTCAAATTTCTTGTGGGAAGCTGGTACTTCGAACAACACCGTCTCTCAAAAAATGGGGCCGCTCAAGAGCACCTGTCGCCCCTTCACCATCAACGGAAAACAGACCTTGGCGTTCACTACTTCAACTGGATTTCTTGGATTTCAAGTCGAAAACATTCAAACTGGGGCGGTCCTCTATACCGTTCCTGTCAGTGGATTCAGTTGTGGCTCCTGCCAATCGCCCAGCGCGCCGAGTCATGGCGTGTCGCTCTCGCCGAATGAAAAAGAAGTTTATCTGATGGATGCCCCGAACAGTTTTGTCCACGTTTTCGACGTCACCGGTTTGCCGAACTCCGCGCCGTTGCAGGTCGCGGACATTCAGCTCAGGTCCATGGCCGGGAGCGAATCGGGCTGCCTCTATGACTGTCTGCGCGACGGCTGGGTCCGTCACTCTCTCGACGGCCGCTTCGTGATGGTCGGCGATTCCGGAGATATCATCGACACGGCGCAGCGCAAAAGCATCATCAACCTCGACACGCTTTACAATACGCGTAAGTTCATCGAGGTGGATTGGCAGAACGGCGTGCCCGTCGCCACCTCCACGCGTCACGGCATGGGCTACGTCACCTCCTCGGTTGCCCCTCCCACCAACGTAAGCGTCACCGTCCACTAGCGCATCGAGCCGGCTCCGGCACGACTCAGCCTCAGTTTTCATCCCCAGCCCGCCGCGCGGCGGGCATAGAGTCCCCGAACAGAGTCCCGTTATTTTTGGACCCTTGAATCCACTTAATCGCGTTAGGATTTCTTGAGATGCTGGTGGACGTGAGGGGATTTGAACCCCTGACCCCCTGCTTGCAAAGCAGATGCTCTCCCAGCTGAGCTACACGCCCGCCACTGATTGCATTTTGCCGGAGCGCGCCACCGAGGTCAAGGAATCTACGCCGTATGCGCCACCCAAAGCCGCGTTGACGCACACGCGCTGCGCCTGTACAATAGTGGTTTGCGATTTTGCTGGGAGGGCACGTGTACGCCGTAATTCGCAGTGGAGGCAAGCAGTATCGAGTGCAGCCGGGTGAGACGATCACCGTCGAACGGCTGCCCGGAAAGCCTGGGAGCAAAGTGACGTTTGACCAGGTCGTCGCCGTGCGCACCGACGAGGACAAAGTCATCGCCGGAAAGGGTGCCGGTAAAGCAAAAGTTACCGGCAAAATCTTGAAGCACGATCGCGGGCCCAAGCTCACCGTGCTCAAGTACAAGACCGGCGGTCAATATAAGATCTCGCGCGGCCATCGGCAGGGACTGACTTCCGTCGCCGTCGGCGAAATTGAACTGTAACGGTGTCCCCCGGACTCAAGCTGAATAAATATTCTTCGTCGTCCCGCCGGAGCAGAAACCCTCGGAATGGCGATTTAAGCGGAGCAGAGAGAAACTCTTTCGATAAATTGCCGGGAGCGATCTAAATGGCGCACAAAAAAGGCGGCGGTTCTTCTACCAACGGGCGCGATTCCCACGGCCAGCGGCTGGGCGTGAAGCGCTTTGGCGGCCAGTTGGTCACGGGCGGCAGCATTCTCGTCCGTCAGCGCGGCACGCGCTACAAGCCCGGGAAGAACGTCGGCCTGGCCAAGGATGATTCGCTTTTCGCGCTCATCACCGGCATCGTGAAGTTCGAGGACAAGGGACGCACCGGACGCTTCATCAGCGTCCACCCTGCCGAACCCGCTAAGGCCGAAGCCGCCCCGGCCGATTGATTTTTCTCCTTTTTTGGGAGGCAATGAATTTCCAAACGCCTTCTGTAATTCCCAACGGCCCTTTAGTATCCTCAAATGAAAGGGAGGAACAAAAATGAAGATCGTAGTTATTGGCGGCAGTGGACTCATCGGATCAAAGCTTGTCAACAAGCTTCGTGAGCACGGACACGAGGCGATAGCGGCATCACCCAATTCGGGTGTCAACACTCTCACGGGCGAGGGACTGGCCGAAGCGCTGAAGGGTGCATCGGTGGTCGTTGACGTATCGAACTCTCCCTCGTGGGAAGACGCGGCTGTGATGAAGTTCTTCGAGACATCAACCCGTAACCTCCTCGCCTATGAAGCGGCTGCAGGCGTGGGACACCACGTTGCGTTGTCCGTCGTAGGATCTGAGCGTCTGCTCGAAAGCGGTTACTTCCGGGCAAAAATCGCTCAGGAGAATTTGATCAAAGGTTCCTCAATCCCCTACTCAATCGTCCGCGCGACGCAGTTCTTTGAATTCGTCAAGGGCATCGCCGATTTTTCCACCGAAGGCAACAAAGTACGTCTGTCAACCGCCCTCATCCAGCCCATGGCGGCCGACGATGTCGCCAGTGCGGTCGCCCGGGTCGCGACGGGCTCACCAGTGAATGGCACCATTGAAGTTGGGGGGCCGGAAAAGTTTCGTCTCGATGAACTCGTCCGGCGAGGTCTAGCCTCATGGAAGGATCTGCGCGAGGTTGTCGCTGACCCTCACGCCCGCTACTATGGCGTGGAGTTGAGCGAGAAGACACTTGTTCCCGGAGATGACGCACGACTTGGCGCGACGCGCTTTGCAGACTGGCTCAAGCATTCCCCACTTCGGGCACATGCCTGATTAACGCGCTAGCCGGACATCTAGCGACTGTTATGCAGCCAATCCATGATGTTCTCCTCGCGGGACGTGTGATGTACGCCTTTGTCTCAAGAAGGGGTTTACTTTGTAGGATTTCTGTTGAACCCGACTGTAGACGAAGTGTGCTCGAATCGAACGTTTTCAGTTCATAGGAGTCTCGCGCAAACCGTGTTCGTTGACGAAGCCAAAATCTGGATCAAAGCAGGAGACGGCGGAAACGGCTGCATGGCGTTTCGGCGGGAGAAATACGTTCCGCGCGGCGGACCTTCCGGAGGCGACGGCGGCGATGGCGGCAGCATCTACCTCGAAGCGAATCCCCACGACAACACACTTCTGCGCTACCGCTACAATCGCGAATTTCGCGCCGACCGCGGCCGCCACGGCGAAGGCTCGAACTGCCACGGAAAAACTGGCACTGACATGATCCTTCAGGTTCCTGTCGGCACCATTGTCTTCGACGAAGAGTCTGGGGAGCAGCTCGCCGATTTCACCGAACCCGGTCAGCGTTTTCTCGCCGCGCATGGCGGACGCGGAGGCCGCGGCAACCAGCACTTCGCCAAGCCCTGGCACCGCGCCCCGCGCGAGCACGAACCCGGCCAGCCGGGCGAGGAGCGCCGCCTGCGTCTCGAGTTAAAATTGCTCGCCGACGTCGGCTTGGTTGGTTTTCCCAACGCGGGAAAGTCCACGCTGATTTCGCGCATCTCCGCGGCGCACCCGAAGATTGCGGACTATCCCTTCACCACGCTCGAGCCGCATCTCGGCGTCGTCTCTGCCGATCCGGGCGCCCCTCCGGGCGCGGGAAGAACGTTTGTCGTCGCCGACGTGCCCGGCTTGATCGAAGGCGCCCACGAAGGGGCCGGCCTCGGCACGCGCTTTCTCAAACACATTGAGCGCACGCGCCTGATCGCCCATCTCGTGGATACCAGCGACGCGAATGATCGTGACCCGGTCCACGATTTCGAAATCCTGGAGCGCGAGCTGGCCGCCTTCCGCGCCGATCTCGCCTCCAAACCTGTTATCGTCGTCGCCACCAAGCTCGATGCTACTTCTTCGCGCGATCGTCTCGAAAAACTTCGCGCCTTTTGCGCCGCGCGCGGCCTCCCGTTTTTCTCCATCTCTGCCGCGAGCGGCGATGGCGTGCCGCAGCTCGTGCGTGCCATGGCCGACGCGCTCGATCATCTCCCGCTTCCCGCTCCCGCAGCGCAAACCGAAGCGCCCTCCGCGCACGATGCCGCGCCCGCGCCATCTGCTTCCCCGGCGCGCCCTCCGGAGGCCCATTGACCGTTCACCATCCCCACGCGCCGCGGCATGCCGCCCATCCGCGCGCGATCGCCTTTTTCGGCGGCTCGTTTGATCCCATCCACAGCGGGCACATGGCCGTGGCTCTTGCCGCGCAGCGGCGGTTCCATCTCGATGCGATTTATTTTGTTCCATCCTCCCGCCCGCCGCACAAGCTCAAGCATCGCCTCGAAGTCTTCGCCCACCGCTACGCCATGGTGGCTCTTGCCTGCGCCGAGCATCCCCTTTACATTCCCTCAGTTGCCGAAGCCCCCGCCGACGGCGCCTCCACACACGTCTATTTTTCCATCGATACCGTGCGCAAATTTCGCAAGGATTTCCCCGACGACCATCTCTACTTCATTCTCGGCGCCGATTCTTTCCTCGAGATTCCTACGTGGAAGAGCTATGAAGCCCTGCTTGACACCTGCGATTTCATCGTCGCGAGCCGCCCGGGATTCCGCATAGAAGCGATCCGCCTGGTAATTCCCCCCGAGAAGCTCGGTCGCGTCACATCGTCCGATCCCCACACGATTGTCCTTCGCAAGTCCCGCGTCCATCTCCTCACCACGGTCGCGAACCTCCTTTCCTCCACCGAAATTCGCTGCCGCGTTTCCCGCGGCCAGTCCATCCACGAGCTTGTGCCCGCGCGCGTGGAGGAATACATTCTCCGTCAGGCCTTATATCGGTGAAGCTCGAATCGCTCGCTCCGGAAATCCGCCGGGTCGTCGAAGCCGCCCAGAATAAGCAGGCTTCCGATCTCCTCGTGCTTGCCATCGGCAAGCTCGGCGCGTTCGTGGAATATTTTGTCCTCGCCTCGGGAGAAAGCGTGCGCCAGGTTGCCGCCATCGCCGAGGAAATCGAAGATCAGCTCGCCCGTCACGGCCGCCCCGCGCTCCATCGCGAAGGCCGCGCCGGCGCCGAATGGATTCTCCTCGACTACGGCAGCTTCATCGTGCACATTTTCAGCCGCGCGGCGCGCGCTTACTACGATCTTGAGCGCTTGTGGCGTTCCGCCGAACGCCTCGAGCTTGCTGCGCCTCACGCGCCGGGCTCCGCGCGGGCCAATCCATGAACACTCCTGCGGTTGACTGGATTGCCGAAGACCCTGCCTCCGTTCGCTTGCTCTCGACCGCGAAAAAAGTTGCCGACACTTCTACCACCGTGCTCATCACCGGAGAAACCGGCACGGGAAAAGACCAGCTCGCTCGCTGGATTCACGATCACGGACCGCGCCACGATGCGCCCTTCCTGAAAATCGATTGCGCCAGCCTCCCTCCTGAGCTGGTTGAATCTGAACTCTTCGGCCACGAAAAGGGCGCGTTCACCGGCGCGGAGGCGCGCAAGCCCGGCCGCCTCGAACTCGCCCGCGACGGTACGACTGTCCTCGACGAAGTCGCCGCCCTCGCCTCGGGCGTGCAGGCCAAGCTCTTGCGCGTTCTCGAGGAGCGCCGCTTCGAACGCCTCGGCGGCGCCGAAACCTTGCGCATGAATTCGCGCGTCATGGCCCTCACCAATTCCGATTTGCAGCGCGCCGTCGCCAACGGCAGCTTTCGCGAGGATCTATTCTTCCGCCTGAATGTCCTGGTCCTGCGTGTTCCGCCTTTGCGTGTACGCCGCGGCGATATTCGTCCCCTCGCCGCGTATCTCCTCGAACGCATGTCCCGCATTCACGGTCGCAAAGGCCTCTCGCTCGACGAAGAAGCCTTCGCGCGCCTCGAATCCTTCGACTGGCCGGGCAACGTCCGCGAACTCAAGAATTCCATCGAGCACGCCGTCCTTCTCTCCGAAGATCGCACTCTTCGCGCCGCCGATTTTCCTTCGCTCCCCGCCGCCCGCCCCGAATCCGCTCGCGGCGCGCATCTTCCCTCGCTCGCAGAAATCGAGCGCCGCGCCATCGCCGAAACCCTCGAAGCCACCCATTACAAAATTTCCCGCGCCGCCGAAATCCTCGGCATCAGCCGAAAAACCCTCCTCGAAAAACGCAAAAAGTACGGCCTCCACTAGCTTCGCATCTGTTAGATCTTCGTTCGTATCGGCTATTTACTTCGGATTATGGTAGTTATGATTATTGAAGCCGGTGGCGCTCCAGGACTCCTGCCACAATGGGAAACTTAGTGCGAGCTTGCTGGTGGACACTCTTTCGCGTTAATCAGCTCACAACCAAGCACGTCAGCAAATTTCTTTTTGGCGTGTGATTGGTCGAAGGATTTGACAATTCGTAGATCGGAAAGACGAACCTCATAAACTCGAAACATCCCGCTACATTCACAGATGCTCACTGGGACGACCTCAGCCGCAATCAGAACTCGATTCGAGCCACCGAGCCACGCTACGAATCCCGTGTTCGGTGGAACCGGAACTTCGCACTTCACGGGAGTGCCGAATGCTCTCACTATCAGATCTGAGACCACCAGTTTGCGCAATTCGTTCGGTTCGATATAGAAGATGTAGACGCGATAGCCGATTCCGCCTCCTCCCTCGGTCTGGGTGACTGCGAACGCGGAAGAATCGGGAGACCATGTAACCTCAGCAGCGAACCCTGCTAGATCTGCGGAATACTGCTTGCTTCTCGCCTTGACGATGAAATGCAATTGCCCTTCAGTGCGGTCAGAAATATCCGGAATCCGTGTCACCTTGAGAATTTTTTGACCGTCCGGTGACCTGAGCTCCCCCTTTTCAATTGTAGATGCCCGCTTGGAATACAGTGGATGCGGCCCACTGGTGTCACACAGGAGCTGCTTTTGCCCCAGCGCAGTCCCCGCCAGTACCAACTGCAAGACGGTTCCTATTACCGCATGGTTCATATCCCCTACTTTACGCCAAGCTCGGACGGGTGAGAACTATCCTGATAATCAGCTCCAGTCCATATTAAACAGCCTTTAGTACACCAGCGATGCTCAAACTAGCTCACTTGTGTGATGAGTCCTAGCGCAGGTCGCCGGTCCCCTCATTCGCTACGCAACACTTGACACGCTTCTCTCTTACAGTCATGATTGATAGTGTCATGAATGACCTAATACTCCTCGCGGCGCTGCTCCCGGGCCCCTCGTATGGTTACGCCCTCAAACGGCAAGTGGGACTGATCCTCGGAACCGGCGAGATGCACAACAACCTCGTCTACCCCCTCTTGCGCGGATTTCTACGCCGCGGATGGGTCGCGCAATCCACCGCCCCCGGCGAACGCGGCCAGCAGCGCAAACGCTACCGCCTCACGGCCGCCGGCCGCGCCGAAGTTCTTCGCCGACTCGCCCAATTCGACGAAAAGGCCGCCGCGCAACCTTCCGCGTTTCTCTTTCGTGTCGCGCTCTTTGACATTCTGGACGCACCCGCGCGCCGCAAGATTCTCGATCTCCGCGCCGCGCACCTCGCTCGAACCCTCGAACGCCTCTCCACCGTCGAGCGGGAATCGAAACCCGTGGGATATGCGCGCCGCGTGCTCGATTTCAAATTGACGCTGCTGCGCAACGAATTGCGCTGGGCCCGCAACCTGCAAAAAGATTTGAAAGGAAGAAGGTGAAAATCCCATGCTGAATTATCTTCGAGAAAATATTCTCATCTTCCCGTGGCTCGTCGTGGGAATCTACTTTGTCATCTCCGCGGTAAAAATCGGCCGCCGCAAGGAGCGTGAAAGTCCCGCTACCCTCTATCCGCGCATCGCCATGGAAATCGTCGCCTGGTACCTGCTCTATGAACATCGCCTGCCCATCGAATTTTTGAACCGCCGCTTCGTGCCGGAAATCGCCGTCATCCTCGCGGCCGGAGTCGCGCTCACCTACGCCGGAATGATTCTCACGCTGTGGGCGCGCTACTGCCTCGGAAAATTCTGGAACGCCTCGGTATCCCTGCAACAAGGGCATGAGCTGATTCGATCCGGCCCATACGCCCGGCTGCGCCATCCGATTTATTCCGGCATTCTCCTCGCCCTGGTAGGCATGGCCCTGGCCATCGGCAAATGGCGAGCGCTCGCCGCTTTCGCGCTCGTCCTGATCGGTTTCACGTGGAAAGCGCGCACGGAAGAATCCGCTCTCGCCCGCGAATTCGGCGAGCGCTACGCCGCCTATCGCCAACAGACCGGCTTCCTCCTCCCTCATCTCTGACCGACTGCCCTAGCATCTTCCACCTGCGCTACGAATATTTCGTTGCTCCACCGGATGGTGATAGCCTGACGCGAACGCTGGCCTCGCACTTTACAACGAGATGGCTTCCCGGCACTCCAAACAACGAATCCTGTTCGCCCTGCTCGCCTTTCGGCTTCTCGTTGCTTTCATTGTTGTGGTCTGGAGCCCCTATGAAATCCTGTCCGCCCACCCCGGAAGACCGCTTGCGGACCTCGCTCCGCTGACTCTGGCGGGAGCGCTGCTGATTGCACTCGGAATGATTGTTTACCTATGGTGCGCATGGGATTTTGCGTCCATTGGCCTCTCTTTCGGGCCCCATTCGCTCGTCGCCCGCGGAATTTACGGATGGCTGCGGCACCCGATGTACTTCAGTTTGATTCTGGTTCTCTTCGGCGAGAGCCTTTTCTTCAAGTCTTGGAGGTTGCTGGGATATGCCTCGGTCTTCTGGCTGATCCTGCATGCATTTGTGGTCCTGTTCGAAGAGCCGCGCATGGCGAAGAGGTGGGGCGCTTCCTATCCGCAATACTGCGAACAAGTCCCTCGCTGGATCCCAAAATTTCGTCGGCTTGGCGTTTGATTTCCCCGCAATCGTCAGGCGCCCGTTTCGTTGACTTGATTCCGAGCGGGGCCTAAGATGAGCGCCAAATGGCGGACTCCGCGTCCCTAATCGGCCAAACCATCTCGCACTACCGCATCCTGGAAAAAATCGGCGGCGGAGGGATGGGTGTGGTGTACAAAGCCGAAGACACGCGGCTGCACCGCAATGTCGCTTTGAAATTCCTGCCCGACGACGTGGCAAAAAATCCCCAGGCGCTCGCGCGGTTCGAGAGAGAAGCCCAAGCGGCTTCGTCGCTGAATCATCCGAACATTTGCACGATTTACGACATCGGCGAGGAATCCGGAAAAGCCTTCATTGCCATGGAGCATCTGGATGGCTTGTCACTTAAGCAGCGCATCGCCCGAAAACCCATCGAGACCGATGTGCTGCTCAATCTGGCCATCAAAATTGCGGACGCACTCGACGCCGCGCATTCCAAAGGAATCGTGCACCGCGACATCAAGCCCGCGAACATTTTCGTTACAACACGCGGCCAAGCCAAGATTCTCGATTTCGGTCTGGCGAAGCTCGTGCCCGCAGGTGGGGCCATGAACCTTTCAGCGATGCCCACAGCCAGCGAGCTAGAACAGCTCACTCGACTCGGCTCAGCGATGGGAACGATTCCTTACATGTCGCCGGAGCAGACGCGCGGCCAGGAACTCGACGCGCGCACGGATTTGTTTTCATTTGGCGTCGTGCTCTACGAAATGGCCACGGGAATGTTGCCGTTTCGCGGCGACACCGCCGCGGTCCTGACGGAAGCAATTCTGAATCGCGCTCCCGTCGCGCCCGTGCGCCTTAATCCCGAAGTGCCCGTGGAACTCGAACGTATTATCTCGAAGGCGCTCGAAAAAGATCGCAAGCTGCGATACCAGAGCGCCGCGGAAATTCGCACCGACTTGCAACGTCTGAAGCGCGATTTGGGCGCTCCGGCTGTTTCTGCGGAGCGCGATACCGAAGCCGCCCGAATCCTAGCGCCGGCAGGAGGAAGCGGTGTCATCCTGAGTCCGCCTGGGCGGACGAAGGATCTCTCTGCCGCAGTGCGCCCCAGCGAGATTCCTCGAGCCGACCAGACCGGCCCTCCTCTTAACGCACGGAAAGGAGCGCAACGCCGGATAGCTTACGCAGGCGCTGCTGTAGTGGTCACCGCGTTGGCCGTCACCGGTTGGTTGTTCTACTCCCGTAAGGCCCACGCGCTTACCGAAAAGGACACGATAGTTCTCGCCGATTTTACGAACACCACGGGCGATCCCGTTTTCGACGGCACGCTGCGCCAGGGTCTCTCCGTGCAGCTGGAGCAATCTCCCTTCTTGAGTATTATCTCTGACGAGCAGATCCAGAAAACCCTGAAGATGATGGATCAGAAGTCGGATGCCAAGCTCACGCCTGAGATCGCGCGCGAACTCTGCCAGCGCGCGGGCAGCGCCGCGGTTCTCGACGGCTCGATTGCAAGTTTGGGAAGCCAGTACGTCGTCGGCATCAAAGCCGTCAATTGCCGCACCGGTGACACGCTGGCCGAGGAGCAAGTGCAGGCCGCGCACAAGGAAGATGTTCTAAAGGCGCTGAGCGACGCCAGCGCAAAGCTGCGGGCCAGGCTCGGCGAATCCCTCACCTCAGTGCAGAAGCTCGACACGCCACTTGAGCAGGCCACCACGCCATCGCTCGAAGCCCTGCAGGCTTACGGTTTAGGACGCCAGGCTGTAAATCTGAAAGGCGACATGCCCGCCGCCGTGTCCTTGCTCCAGCGGGCCATTCGTCTGGACCCCAACTTCGCCATGGCCTATGCCTTGCTTGGTACCGTCTACTCAAATCTCGGCGAAACCCGCTTGGCCGAGGAGAACACGAGGAAAGCCTACGAGTTGCGTGAGCGAGTGAGCGAGTGGGAGAAGCTTTACATCGAGTCTCACTATTATAATTTCTTCACCGGCGATCTGGAAAAGGCGCGCCAAGCTTACGAACTCTGGGCGCAGACCTATCCGCGAGATGCTGTGCCGACAACCTATCTCGGTGAGATTTACTCCAATCTTGGGCAATATGACAAGGCCCTCGCGGAATTCCGCGAGACCCTTCGCATCAGCCCGGGCGGCGGTCTTGATTACGCCAATCTCTCTCTCTCCTATCTCCCACTGAATCGTTTGGAGGAGGCCCGCGCCACCGCCCAAGAGGCGCAGGCGAGAAACTTCGATTCCCCGGTACTGCGAATCCTATTCTACCTGCTTGCCTTCTTGCACGGCGACACGGCAGGGATGGCGGAGCAGGTGACCTGGAGCGCGGGCAAACCGGGGGTGGAAGGCTTTCTCCTGTTCTTCGAAGCCGATACAGCTGCCTATTCCGGGCAACTCGCAAAGGCCCGCGAATTCTCTCGCCGCGCAGTCGTTTCCGCCGGACAGGCGGAAGAGAAAGAGACAGCAGCAAGTTGCGAAGCCGATGCGGCCCTGCGGGAAGCCCTCTTTGGGAATCCAGCCGAAGCCCGGAAGCGGACTGCGGCAGCTATGCGTCTTTCGACGGGGCGCGATGTCCAGTCCGGAGCGGCGCTGGCGCTGGCCTTTGCAGGGGACGCGTCTCGCGCGCTGACCTTGGCCGATGATTTAGCCAAGCGCTTTCCCGAAGACACGATGGTGCAGTTCAACTACCTGCCGACGCTTCACGCGCAGATTGCGCTCAGCCGCAACGATTCTCCGAAGGCAATCGAGGCGCTCGAAGCCGCTGCTCCGTTCGAGTTGGGTTCACCTGGCAGCAGTGCTTTCGCGCTGTGTCCCGTCTATGTGCGCGGCCAAGCGTATCTGGCGCTGCATCAGGGCCGCGAGGCTGCTGCCGAGTTCCAGAAAATCCTCGACCATCGTGGGGTTGTGCTGAACGAACCCATCGGCGCGCTCGCCCATCTCGGCCTCGCCCACGCTTACGCCCTCCAAGCTGGTTTTGTTTTCCCTTCCTTTGGGTTTGGAGGTTCTGCAGCGGCGGGTTCGGGCTCGGCGACCTCCTCTGTAGATCCAGCCGCAATCGCCAAAGCCCGCGCCGCCTACAACGATTTCTTCACACTCTGGAAAGACGCCGACCCCGATATCCCCATCCTTCGCGCCGCGAAGTCCGAATACGCAAAGCTTCAGTGAGACTCTACCGGCCGGTTCATCCCGCCATCTACATGCCTTGAATTCTGTGGCGCCTGGCTTGCTCTCTCTCTCACTTTGCTCCCCAAAAAACGTTGTCATTCTGAGTCCGCCTGGGCGGACGAAGAATCTCTCTTAAAACTCTTCGTCTCTTTTTTGTACCGCTAATCCCATCCCACCCATTTCGTCGCCGCCTCGCCAAATCCGAGTACGAAGATTTACACTTATGCCACAACGTCAGCTGCGAGCTCTTGTATTTGTGGCGCTGGGCCCGCGGCCGCTCAGTATTCCTAGTCCCGGTACTTGACTTTCTGCTTAACCTATGTTATACTTACCCTATTGAAATCAAACAATTTAGCGGGTCGGGGGACAACTCCCCCATTACGACTCTTGCAGGGACAACATTTTCTAATCGAGACACACCCAGAAACAAGATGGAGGCTAAGTCATTGAAAACAAAAGCTCGGAGCAAATCCTAATCGAGACACATATGCGAGTTACGAATTCCAAATTTACGAGCCGTGCCCCACAGGCCGAGGGGTGTCGCACTCCAACCTCCAACCTCGATCCTCCGACCTCCAGCAGAAATCAATCTCTACACCAAAATATTGATTGCATCGAGATTATTTACTTCACAAAAGTATTGAAGTAGGTGTATCGTGATTCCCTATCGACGGCCGCCAAGGCCGTTCGATTGGGGGTGTGGCGTGACTGTTTGCATTGCAGCAACGGTTTTAGACGAGTGGATTATTGCAATTTCTGACCGCAAGGTTGCAGTAGACGGGATGTCGGCGGATTGCACGATAACCAAGGTTGACCCAATCCATCAAAGTTGGTGCGCGATGGTTTCAGCAGATGACATAACAAGTGCAGTACCGATTTGGGATAGGGTTAGGCAAAAGCTTGGATTTCATTATCAACGCAAAGAATATCCGCCAGAAAAAACATTAGAGGAAGTGAAAGATGCGTTTGTAGAAGCCTATCACGAAGAACGTGATGAGGCTGTAGCGAACGCGATTCTAAGGCCACATGCCATCACGCACGAAATGCTTTTTACTAGCGGTCGAAAATTATTAGGGTCTCCAATTTTTTCTGACATGTGGGGAAGGGTTGAGCGGTTTGACTTGGGTTGCTCTTTTATTGTCGCTGGCTTTGACAAATTCAAACGCAGCCATGTTTTCACGATATCTCACCCTGGGGTTTATAAGAACTTCGATTCTATTGGATTCTGGGCTATAGGGAGTGGTTCTTATCAGGCCCTAACCTCAATGTTTCTCATTGATGAAAAGCATCGGCCTACTTACGAAGGCTTGCTTTATGAAGTTTGTGCAGCAAAATTCACAGCAGAGACTGACCCCCATGTAGGGAAATTCACGACCCTGCTTGTCTATCAAAGTGGGAAGGATTGCCCAGAATTTTATGGTGACAAGGAGATTGAAAGCATCAAGAAACAGTGGGAAGAAAATGGGAGACCAAAGCGACCGCCTAGCGTGGAAGAGGCTATCAAGCTTTTGAAGAGATTTCCAATCACATACAAGTGATCAGGAATTATTCAAAATCAGGCTGTCAGTTTCTCGAAAGTGAGCACCGGAGCCGTAATCATATGACGCAGGGTATCAACGAACAAATCGGAACGCTTTCTGCGATTGAAGCGGAACGTCATTTCTTCGAGATAGGCTTGCAGATGCTTGGCGCTCAATTTGTGCCACGTTCCACGAAGCCCGCGCTTGAAAAGAGAGAAAGCGGATTCGACGGTGTTGGTGTGAGCGTTCCCGCGCACATATTCCTTGGTACTGTGCTGGACAACTTTGTGCTGCGCCTTGAGTCCCATCCTTTTTGCAACTCCGCGATAGACGCTGAATTCATCGGTGCAAAACATATCCACATCCTTCCCAACATTCTCGCGGAGGAATTTTTCGAGCGAGCGGCCCGTCACGTCCTTGGAATGAAACAGACGGAGTTCGCCATTGCGCTGACGGATGCCGATAACTGGACGCTTCTTGGTTCCTCGCCCGCGCCGTCCAGTGCCAATTCCGCGTCCGCCGACATAGGTTTCATCCATTTCGATCTCGCCACTGAGCATTGGCTTATCCACTTCGGCCATTGCTGCGCGGATTCTGTGGCAGAGATACCATGCCGTCTTGTAGCTGATTCCGAGCGTGCGCTGAATCTGACAGGCGGACATTCCTTTCTTCGCTTCACAGAGCAGCAGCGTTGCTATGAACCATTTTGTGAGCGCCAAGTGGGAGTCATTGAAAATCGTTCCAGCCGTTACGGTGAACTGGTAGTCGCAATCCTTGCAGTAGAAAATCTGTCTCTCGGTTTCGAGTTCGACGGCCTTGGTCTTGCAGCGCGGGCACTCAGGGCCAGCGGGCCAGCGCAAGCGGCCAAGCAGTTCGCGGCACTTTTCATCTGTGGGGAACATCGTGTTTATATCAATTAGATTCATAGGACACCTCTCATGGAAAAGGGAAGAAAGAAGCTGTTGAAGGAAGTGCCAACAAGGAAGCTGTTGGCTTCCATCAAACGGGACATCCGGCAAGCCATCCGAGTATCGGCTTCTGCCGCTAAGCCTAAGAGGGGTTGAAAGATATGTCTCACAACCCAAATCGTAGCCTATTGCCGTACTTTTGTCAAGTAAATAATCTCGAAAATCAATCGATACAATACAATCATTTTCAATACGGGTCCTAGTACCACAATTTGCGAGGTCATTCAGCCGCCTCCATCGTCAGTGCCGAAGGCTTGCGACCGGCCCAAATCATCAGGATTCGGTCTCTTGGGAAGTGCGATTTTCATAACCCGACCCACTTTTTCAGGATTTTGCGGTCGGCTATGTCATAAAATGGCTTTCAAAGCTGCGCTTTGGGGGAGATGAATGGAGAAGGCCACGTTTGCCGCAGGTTGCTTCTGGGGAGTCGAAGCCGCCTTCCGCGAAATGCCGGGGGTCGCGTCCGTGATTTCTGGATACACCGGCGGCCACCTTCCGAACCCGACCTACAAACTGGTCTGCTCGCACACGACCGGCCACGCCGAAGCCGTCGAAATCGAATTCGATTCACAGCAGGTCAGCTACGAGCAATTGGTCGAAAAATTCTGGAGCCTTCACAACCCCACCACGCTCAACCGTCAGGGCCCCGACGTCGGCACGCAATACCGCTCCGCGATTTTCTTTCATTCGCCCGCGCAGGAAGCCGCCGCGATCGCTTCCCGCGACCGCTTGCAGAATTCTGGCAAGCTCGGCGACCGCAAAATTGTCACGGAGATTGTTCCGGCGAAAGAATTCTGGCGCGCCGAGGAATATCACCAGCGTTACTTCGAAAAAAACGGAATCTCGCAATGTCATTTCTGAGCCGCGCCGCCACCGAAAAAATTCCGCGAACAAAAATCAGCGCAGCGCGCGATAGAGCGTCTGTTTCCATTTCGCGAAATCAATTTTCCAGCAGACTTCGATGTTCGGAGATTTGTTCGTGACCCCGAGCTCGTCCACCACGGTCATGCCGCGCGTGAGTTCGCTCGAAGTTTCCACTTCGACGAAATGCTTCCCGCGCCGCGTGCACACCGATGCGTCAAGCGCGATCGCCATGGTCACCGGGTCGGGAAGCGTCAGCCCGGGTTCGTGCGTCCATTCCATGCTGGCGCGCAGCGCCGCGCGGTTGCAATCGAGCGCGAAATCCGCGAATGGCGTCCTGAAGCTTCGCACCTCCCCCATATCTTTCGCGTCGAGCGCCGCTTCTCCGCGGCAATGCTCCCACCCGACCATCAGGATCGGCAAGCCGGAGTGGAACACGATTCGCGCCGCTTCCGGATCCACCCAGATATTGAACTCTGCCGCCGGCGTGATATTTCCCACCGTGCACGCTGCGCCGCCCATGACAAAAACTGCGCGCAATTTATGTGCGATCTCCGGAGCGCGGCTCAGCGCCGTGGCGATGTTTGTCAGCGGCCCCAGTGTGACCAGCGTGTACTCGCCGGGCCGCGCGCGAATGAGCCGTATGAGCGCGTCTACACCATGCTCTTTTTCCGCCGGTCGCTTCGGCGCCGGATAGTTCATCCCGCCCATTCCGTCCGGGCCGTGAAAAAAGTATGCGTAGCGCGGCTCGCGTTCGAGCGGCCTGTCGCAGCCGATGAAGACGGGAGTGTCCTTGCTACAGAGTTCGGCGACGGTGCCCGCGTTCCGGGCGCCCATTTCCGCGGGGACGTTGCCCGAGACGATGGTGATGGCATCCACTTGCACTTCCGAAGTCCGGAGCGCCATCAGGATGGCCACAGCGTCATCTGAAGCAGTGTCCGTGTCGATCAGAAACCTGCGCATGAAATTGTTCTCCTTGGTCGCATTTCTCGTCCGTGCGCCGCATCTTCCTCGCGGCCTTGCCGCGCACTCGTGAACCCTGGTTGGCTACTGGATACAGTCTGAACCCGCGGATGTCAAAGCTTAACGATGCAATTTTTTCGTGCAAGGGAATTACTTACTACATCGTGTGGGGCGGAAGAATTCCTCTTGCCCTCAAAATGAACGCTTTCCTCGCATCGGAATTTGGCAAGTAATTTGCACGCAGTTACCGTTTATCTCTTGGGGACCCGGGGGTCTATTGGGGGGAAACGGGGAACACGGCCGAATTTTCGGATTCTCATTAGAACATCAGTTTGAATTTTTCTCGTCGTGCCAATGGGGCAATCATCTGGGGGCAGCACTTGTTTCCCTTGCTCTTGTTGCTTCTTCCGGATGCGGTAGTTCCGTTAGCAGCCAACCTCACCATGCAGCAGGATCCTCGCGACTTAACGTTCAACCGACCAGCGTCACCTTTGGAACTGTCCAAGACGGAACTTCGCAGACGAGCAGCGTGGCGCTGAGCAATAGCGGCCAAGCCTCGTTCGTGATTTCTTCGATCGGCCTGCAGGGCAGTGATTTTTCAATTTCGGGCATTGCGACGCCGCTGACGCTGATGGGAGGCCAGTCCGCAAATTTCTCTGTCAAATTTTCTCCCACCGGAACGGGCATGGAAACGGGGATGATTACGATTTTCAGCGACGCGGCAAATTCGACGATGACAGTGGGGCTGTCGGGCATCGCCTCGAACTCTCCCCCTACGAAACATTCGGCGACGCTGACCTGGACTCCCAGCACTTCCGCCGTTGTGGGCTACAACGTCTACCGCGGAATGGATTTGACTGGCCCGTTCAGTCGTTTGAATTCCAGCCTGGTGCAAAGCCCTTTTACCGACACGACGGTGCAAGCTGGACAAACCTATTTTTTTGTGGTGACGGCCGTGGACGCGGTAGGACGCGAGAGCGCGTTTTCGTCTCCGCCGGTACAGGCCACGATTCCCACTCCCTGAAGCCTGCGGCTCGCACATCGAAGCTCAAGGGCGATTCAAACTCCTGCAGCTTTCACTGGCAAGGGGCCTTCCATCTGTTGTAGCTTCTCGTCGCTACACAGCACGCCAAATAGCAATCCGGGTGTAACCGTGCATTCATCTGCTAAAGTATAATCGAGCAGGGCAGGTTTCAAGCGGCGGGAAGAGAATGGCGACAACCGAAAACCAAGGAGCTGCTACGGAGCAACAAGCCGCTGAGGCCGCCCGCACCACGGCGCGCCCCTATCCTGGCGCGCTGATCGTGGTCGAAGGAACGGACGGCTCCGGAAAAAGCACGCAGCTGTATCTGCTGAAGCGCTGGCTCGAAATCGGAGGATTCCGGCTGCATTTTACGGAATGGAATTCGTCGCCGCTGGTGAAATCCGCAACGCGGCGCGGAAAACAGCGCAGGCTGCTGACGCCGGTAACATTTTCATTGCTGCACGCTGCGGATTTCGCAGACCGCTGCGAACGGCAAATCCTTCCGCTGCTGCACGGCGGATACCTGGTGCTTGCGGACCGCTACATTTACACGGCGTTTGCGCGCGACGCAGCCCGTGGCTGCGCGCCCCACTGGCTGCGGAATCTCTACCGGTTCGCGCCGATTCCCGACATCACGTTTTATTTCCGCGCGCCGCTGGAGATTGCCGTGAATCGTATCCTCGCGGGACGTCCGAAGCTGAAATATTACGAGGCTGGCATGGATCTGGGGCTTTCGCTCGACCGCGCGGAAAGCTTCCGGATTTTTCAAGAAAGAATTCTCGAAAACTACGACAAGATGATCGAGAACGACCGGTTCGTGCTGATGGATGGAAGCATGACCGTGAACAAATTGCAGCAGCAGATGCGCGTGATCCTGAAATCGCGGATCGATCTTGCGCGGTTCGCGGGGAAGAAAAAATGAGCCGCACGCGAAAAAATTCCGGCCGCGGGGCTGGCGTAAACGGACGGCCGCTGCGATCAGGGGAAGAAGCCGCGCTCGGATCGGCGCGTTTTTTTGGAGAGCCGCTGCCGGGAGTGCGGGAAGACGACCTGCGCGGAACGCTGATCGTACTCGAGGGGCCGGACGGCTCCGGCCGCTCAACACAAATTGCCTTGCTGACGGAATGGCTCGAGTCGGAAGGATTTGCGGTCGAAACGATGGGGCTGCGAAGATCGTTCCTGGTCGCCGAAGACATCGACGCGCTGCTGGAAGAAAACGCGGTGACGCGAATGACGCTCGCCTTAATGTACTGCACGGATTTTTACGACCAACTGGAACGGCGAATTCTTCCGGCGCTACGATCTGATTTCGTGGTGCTGGCTGACCGCTATATTTTCACGCTGATTGCACGTGCGGCGGTGCGGGGATTGGGCCGGGATTACCTGCACGGCATCTACGAAATGGCGCTCAGGCCGGATATCGCCTTCTGGTTGAACGTGCGTCCGGAAGTAGCGTTCGACCGCGAGTTCAAAAAATCGCACACGATCAGCTACTGGGAATCGGGGCGCGACATGTCGCTCTCCGATGACTTATTTCAATCGTTCATCCGGTATCAGTCACTGATGCGCAAGGAATTCGAATACTTGCTCAAACGCCACGGGTTCAGCGAAATAGAAGGCGAAGCAAACGTCTCCGAAGTGAACGGAATTCTGCGGAAGCGTATAGCGAGTCATCTCGGGATCAAAAGCACGCGCTACCAGCCTTCTTCGGCCCTGACACATCTCTGGCGATAATTTGGCTGCTCCCGTCCATCTCGCGGCGATTGACGCCGGGTCAAATGCCCTGCGACTGGTGATCGCGCGAGCCACGTCATTGCGCGACATTGAAGAATTGGAAACCGAGCGGGCCGCAGTACGCCTGGGGCACGGGGCATTCACGCGAAGAAAGCTGGACGAACGGACCATCGCGCAAGCGGCGCGCGCGTTCCGGCATTTCCGGCGGCGAATGGAGCGGCACCACGTAGAAATGTACCGTGCGGTGGCAACGAGCGCGGTGCGCGAAGCGCGAAACCGCCACGTGCTGATCGAACGCATCAGGCGAAAGTCGGGAATCGAGATCGAAGTGATCAGCGGAGGGGAAGAAGCACGGCTCGTGCGCAATGCCGTGCTGGCGACGCTGGGGGATGCGCTGCGCCCGCGGCTAATCCTGGACCTGGGCGGCGGGAGCCTGGAACTGAACTTCATGCGCGACGGCGCGCTGGCACGACAGCTTAATTTTCCGCTGGGTACAGTACGGCTGATGGAAACCTACAGAGCCGAAGGGGCCATCCACGAAGAAGACGCGCATCGCCTGAAACACCATATCCTCACGGTGCTGGCGAGCCAGATGGATTCGCCCCCCGACCTTTCGAGCGCCGTGGCAGTGGCCTGCGGCGGGAACGCCGAGGCACTTGCGCAAGTTGCGCCGGGACCGCGTGTGCGGGGAGTACAGAGCATCAATCTGAAATTGCTGCGCGATCGCATGTGGGAAATTTTGCGGATGGACGTGGGAGAGCGAATGCGCGCGCTGGGAGTTCGCCGTGACCGCGCAGAAGTAATCGCCATTGCAGCACTGATTCTGACAACGCTGGGACGCAGGCTGCACCTGCGCAGCCTGCTGGTGCCGGGCGTGGGCGTGCGCGAAGGAGTGCTGCTGGATCTGGTGGAGGCGCAGTACACGCCGGCGCTCGCACCGCTGGAGGAGAGAAGAGAAGCGCGCGAGCGTCTGGAAGGCGCGCGAAAATTCGCGGAGAAACTGAAATACGACGCCGGGCATGCCGAACAAGTGCGCCGACTGGCACTCTCGCTCTTCGATCAACTTCGGCCCTTGCACCAACTGGGCGCCGAACTGCGGCTGATCTTGGAACTCGGCGCGATTCTCCACGATGCAGGTCATTTCGTGAGCCGAAAATCGCATCATCGGCATGGAGAATACCTAGTGCGCAACGCGGAGATAGCCGGGTTGCGGGGCTGGCGGCGGGACATGGTGGCGTGCCTGGTGCGCTATCACAACAGCAAATCGGAACCGCATCTGGACCATAAACTCTATGCCTCGCTGGACGGGCTGCGGCGGCACCAGGTCCGAGTGCTGACATCCCTGCTGCGGATCGCGGAAAAACTCGAAACCGACCACCGGCAAAGCGTGCTCGATGTGGACGTGTTGATCGAGGGAAGGGCGGCGACATTCCGGATCTCCGCACGGCCGGGAACGACGCTGCGGCTCGAATCGGTGGCGCGCAAGGCGAGCCTATTTGAGCGCGAATTCCATCTGCGCGTGATTTTCCGCCGCGCACAGTTACGTGAGCAGGTGGCCTGACCATGATCTTGTATCTGTTCCGGCATGGAATCGCCGTAGATCCGGCCGATCCAACCTGCCCCGCGGATCCAGACCGGCCGCTGACTCGAAAAGGAATCGAGAAAACACGCGAGGTGGCGCAAGGCCTGCGCGAACTAGGCGTGCGACCGGACACGATGATTTCCAGCCCGTTTCTGCGCGCGGCGCAGACAGCGGAAATCGCTTGTGAAGCCCTTGGTTTTCCCCGCGATAAAATCCGCCGCACGGATGCGCTCAAACCCAATGGCAGTCCCGCCGAACTTTTCAAAGAGCTATCGCACGTGCGCGGGCACGAAGTGATGTGCTTCGGGCACGCGCCGAACATGGATGAAATCATCGCGCATGCGCTTGGCACGCGGGGAGCCGTGACGGAGCTGAAGAAAGCCGGAGTGGCATGCCTGGACGTGGAAGGTTTTTCGCCGGCGCGCGCGCGGCTGATGTGGTTGTTTCCGCCGAAGGTCCTGCGGCAGCTGGGAAGTTAGTCGCTTATTGCGATACGCGCCCGCACGAACAGAAGGAAACGAAAGTCAGCGCAGGCCCAAATTAAGAAGCGAGAGCAACAGCGGGTGATTCGGCGGGCTGCTCCGAAACGCCACGAACAATGACCGGCCTTCCGCAGAGGCGCTCAAGCAGACGTTTCTTGCGCGAAAGATTCTCCACCATATCGTCTTGAGCAGAAAATCCCCGCGCTTCGATGACCAAAGCTTCGGGAGTGCTGACGAGGCTTAGCGACGTGACGTGGCCGCTGTGATCCGCATCCAGGGCATCTGCAAAACGCAAAACCGCCGCGAGCCAGGATACGCTTTGTTTTTCCGCGGGCGGCAGAACGTCGAATCCCTCATGAGTATCGCGGGGCTCCGCCCCGCGATGATAACGCGCGACAAGCGCGATCCAGCTCAGTTCCTCCGGAGTCCAACCGAAAGGAGGCGCGTGCTCGCGAATGAGGCGATAACTGCCCTTGTGGTGGCCGCGGTCGCCTTCGCAGCGGCCGGCGTCGTGAAGCAACGCCGCGACATGAAGAATCCGGCGCGCACGCGTTTCGCGAAAGAAGCCGTGAATCTCCGCGGCGGCGAAGGCGTCAAAAACCTGCAAGGCAAGCAAAGCGACACGGTGCGCATGGGCAACGTCGGGATCGTGCAGCGAAGCCCAAGCGCGAAATTTGGCCGAGGCTGCGGCTTCGAGACGCTTGGATTCCGGCAGATTCGCGCGCCAGACCTGCCAGAGCGAATTCGCGCCGGACATTTTTTCGCGATAGGCAGCCAGACGCGAATCGCGCTCGCGCGCAATGGCGGATTCCCACCGCGTGCGGATTTCGGGAGTCGCCGCGACGAGAAATTTCTGCAGGGCAGCTTGCAGGACGTCAAGGTCGTGCACTTCACCCAGCAGGTCTTGCAGAAATTTCAGGTCCGCGCCCCATTCGGCATAGCGGCGGGGGAGAAAATTCTCGGCGGTATAGCGAAACCGTTTGAGGCCGATGCGCAGGCGATGCCAGGCGACGCGGCTGCGGGTGCGATGCGCACGGCGATCCAGCTCGAATGCTTCGCTCCACCGCTCGAGGGCCAGATGCTGCGCGACAAGGCCGTCGGCAGATACGGCGCGCGCACGGGCGGGGAGCAAGCGCGCCCAACGGCGCCAGCGCTTGCGGTCAAAGTGCGCAAGCGCATGGAGCGCAGCCACTTTCGCGTCTTCCTCGCGCTTCGCGAGGAGCCCCAGAAATAGCTTGCGAACAGGATCGTCCTCTGGCACGAGTTTTTTCACCCAGCCGGTGAGCACCTGCGCGTCGCGGAGTTCTCCCAAGCTGCGAAACAGTTTGCGGCCCGCGCGGCGCATTTTCCGCCAAGATGTGGAAGGATCGAGTTGCTGGAGGCTGGATGCAAGAGAACGGCAGCGGCGGAGAGAGACACGGAGATCGTGGACCGCTTCCGGATCAAGTCCCTGCTCTACACGGCCGCACTCCTTCAAGACACGGCGCATCCAGTGCGCCAAGCCCGTGGCGTGCTTCTTTGAGGCAGCGGAAGTACGTCCCGGGTCGCGGGATTCGGGGCAAGCTCGCGCAGGGGCAGACATTAGCAATCACTCCAAAGCGGCAGGGGAATGCACATTTTACACCTCGGGCCGCGGAAAGCAAGCAGATGGGGGCGCTAGCCTCGGCGCCAAGCTTTCCAGTCGCGCTCAACGGCGCGGACCATCTCGCGAGCGGCGAGATGCAGCCAGTCACCCTTTCTTTTTTTCAAATCGGCGAGAACTTTGGGGATCTCCTCCTTCGAGCCGAGATGAATATTGGCGGTTTCCCAGCCCATGGAGTAGAGGAGACGCTGCTCATCGCGCTTTGCGGGCAAGGAGGCCAATTCGATGCGCGAACAATCGGGGGCGAGGCGCCGGAGCAGCCAATCACCATAGGGATGAAGAAAGGGGTCGGGAACGCGGACGGCGCAGTCGAGAATTGAGCCGTAACGAATCTTTTCAATCTTGGCGTGACTTCCGGCCCAGAAACAGGCGGAGGGGACTAGCGCCTTTGCCTCGCGCGCCAGAAGGCCACCGCGCCATTCGGCGACAATCACAAGGCGTTCGTGCCCCAGGCTGCCGAGGCCGGCGACACGATGTTTCTTCTCTTGGGAAAGCCCGCGGGCGGGCATGAGCTCTTCGAGCTTGCGAAGGACTTCCCGGGAAATTTCCCCTTTGAAATCCGGAAGGGCTTGGATCTTCTCCCAGAAGAGACGTGGATCGCGGAGGCGGTTGAGAGCCATTTTTCTAAGCCAGCGATGGCGCTCAGCGAGAACGAAGGGCCGGCCGCCTTTCTTGAAGGCATCGCGGTAGCCTTCGAAAATGGCGCTACAGGCATCGCGGCGGCTGACCATGAGGTGCTCGTCTGCAATGGCGAGATGGGCGCTCGCGGCAAGGCGGACAAGATCGAGCGTATAGGGCAGAGTGTAGACTTCATCAAAATCGTTCACGCCCCAAATCAAGCGGCCTTCGCAATCGCGCCATGTGCCGAAATTTTCGACGTGCAAATCACCTACAGCGAGCAGGTGAGGGGCGGCAGCGACCTCGCCGACGGTTTCCTTCCACACCTGCATCCAGCGGTAGAACGTCGCGCGGAAAAAATAGAAGACCGAGGCGGTCATCTGGGCGTGCTTGTGATCGAGATCTTCTCTTACGAGGCGTGTGTGACGCGCCATCCATCGCTCGTACTCCCGCGTAGACTCGAGGATATTCATCATTTGCCCCGCGAAAGTATAAGACGGAAGCGGGTAGACACAAAGATCCAGCGCGAACGCCGACTCACCGGCGATGCCATTTTGCACTGAGAAATAACACGCCTTTCATCCTGCAATAACAGTGAGCGTGTATCTCCGGGTGCGTCTGGCGAAAGCACCTGAGGAATTGCCCGACATCCCCCGAGACTACACCCGGGGGAACGACCGAGAGCTTCTTTAATTGCCCCCGCCACGGCCCGCCCTGCTCCCCCTTGTCAGGGCGGGCCAAACCTCCTTCCTGACGCGGCACCGCGAAGAATTGCGTGTAGCAAAGCAAGTGGGGCAGTGCGAAGATTGCACACGCAAGCATGACGCCAGAAACGACCAAGAAGAATCGGGCGGAGTGGGTGAGCCTGGTTCCCTACGGACTGCACGAGCAGCATCCCAACGCTTACCGGGACATCGCTGAAACAATCTGGGAAAACCGCGACAATCTGCGATATGCATGGCGAATCCTGCGCGATGGCTGTTGCGACGGCTGCGCGCTCGGCACGACGGGAATGCGAGATTGGACAATGGAAGGGGTGCACCTGTGCGCCGTGCGGCTGCAATTGCTGCGTCTGAACACAATGCCGGCCATGGACTGGCACAGGTTGGAGGACGCGGCGTCTCTCGGCAAATTGAAGGGGCGGGAATTGCGGAAATTGGGAAGGCTCGCTGCGCCGATGATTCGGCGACAGGGCGAACGAGGCTTTCGGCGGGTCACCTGGGAAGAAGCGATCCGAATTGTTGCGGAGCGTTTGCGAGAAGCCGATCCGCACCGCATCGCGTGGTACCTCACATCGCGCGGGCTGACGAACGAGGCGTATTACGCGCATCAAAAAGTCGCCAGATTTTTCGGGACAAACCACGTGGATACCAGCGCTCGTGTCTGCCATGCACCTTCGACTTCGGCGCTCGGCGCGACGGTGGGCTGCGCAGCAACGACTTGCTCCTATTCGGACTGGATCGGCGCAGACCTACTGATCTTTGCGGGCAGCAACATCGCCAGCAATCAACCGGTGGCAACGAAGTATCTCTACTACGCGCGTCAGGCCGGAACAAAGGTGTTTCTGGTGAATCCCTATTTCGAGCCGGGAATGGAGCGCTACTGGGTGCCGTCTGTTGCCAGAAGCGCCATGTTTGGCACGCGATTTACGGACGAATTCTTTCCGGTGAATTCCGGGGGAGATGTCGCTTTCTTCTGCGGAGTGCTCAAGCATCTGATCGAAAACAGTTGGGTGGACCGCGAGTTTATCGCCGCGCGAACCTCCGGATGGGACGCGCTGGAATCGAAGACACGCGCGCTCAATTGGGAACAGCTGGAACGCGGAGCGGGATTGAGCCGCGCCGAAATGTTCCGGTTCGCGGAGGCGTTTGGAAAAGCGCAGAACGCGATCATCGTCTGGAGCATGGGGATCACGCAGCACCGGTTCGGCAGCGACAATGTGCGCGCGATCGTGAATTTACAGCTGGCGCGGGGAAACGTGGGGCGGCCAAATACCGGCCTGATGCCCATCCGCGGCCACAGTGGTGTGCAGGGCGGGGCGGAAATGGGCGCCATGCCGGGAGCTTATGTGATGGGCTCCCCTGTGAACGAAGAAAACGCGCGGCGGTTCGCATCGGAGGATTTCTGGGGATTCGAGCCGCCTGCATGGACAGGAATGGGCGCAGCGGAAATGATCCTGGCCGCGGGACGCAACGAAATCGACGTGCTGTGGCAGAGCGGAGGAAATTTTCTTGACGTACTGCCAGAGCCGGAACGTGTGCGCGAGGCATTGGGTAAAATCAAGGTGCGCGTGCACCAAGATATCGTCGTGAGTTCCACCATGCTGGTTCAGCCCGCGGATACGGTGGTGATACTGCCTTCGCGGACGCGGTACGAACAGCGCGGCGGCGGAACGGAAACAAGCACGGAACGGCGAGTCATTCTTTCTCCCGAAATCCCTGGACCGCGGCCGGGCGAATCGCGGGACGAATGGGAGATCCCAGTGCAGGTGGCACGAGCAGCCCACCCACAGCGCGCCGCTAAATTTTTTACATGGAGCGACACGCAGGAGATTCGGGAGGAGATCGAGCGCGTCTGCCCTACGTATCAGGGTATCGGGATACTGCGAAAAAAGGGCGACAATTTTCAATATGGCGGGCCGCGTCTGCTGGAGGATCGGTTCTTGACTCCGGACGGGAAAGGCCATTTTTCTACGCTTGAGCTGCCGGACGACTCTACGCTGGAAGGGAAGTTTCTGCTCTCGACGCGCCGGGGAAAACAATTCAACAGCATGGTGCATGCTGAGTTCGACCCCATGACAGGATCGCGACGAAAAGATATTTTGATTTCGCGTGAAGACGCAAAAAAGCTCGGCGTTCGCACCGGAGATCCCATCCTCCTGAAAAATGAGACGGGAGAATTTCGGGGGCGCGCAAGAATTGATCGCATCAAACCGGGATGCGTGCAGGGGCACTGGCCGGAGATGAACGTCTTGATTCGCGCGGGATGTCTCGACACCAGCGGCGTGCCGGATTACAACGCAGTGGTCGAAATTCTTCCGCTACGAGGCTGAGCCGCGGCCTTCATCGCCCCCAGAATCCAGCATCCTACAGAGAAACGCGAAGCTTGCGCATGGCATTGAATGTGGAGAAGGGGACGAGCTACGACTACGAATGACCAGCGTTGCCGTTACGAAGGAGAGCACAAAATTCCGAAAAGAGCGCGGCGTCCCACCAGCCGCGTTCGACTTCTTCCTTCATCACGCCGATAGCTGCGAAGGAATCGATCGGCTGGCGATAAGGCCTCTCGTTGGTGAGGGCGTCATATACATCCACGATTTGTAATACGCGGGCAGCGATGGGAACGGCTTCGCCGGTGAGATGATCGGGATACCCGGAGCCATCCTGGCGCTCGTGATGATGGCGAATGATGGGAAGGACGGAGCGCATGGACTTGAGCGGCGCGCAAATGTGCTCCCCAACAGCGGGGTGCTTGCGCATCACGGCCTTTTCTTCGGATGAAAGTGGACCCGGCTTGAGCAAGATGGAGTCCGGTACGGCTACCTTGCCGATGTCATGGACAATTCCGGCGCGGTGTAATGCGGTTATTTGTTCAGGTGGCAAGCTGATTTGCGCGCCGAGCCGCGCGGAAATGTCCGCGAGGCGCTGGCAATGGCCGTGGGTGTAAGGGTCGCGCCCCTCGATGCTGAGCGCGAGGCTGAACAGCACGGCTTCAGCGTGTTCGAGCTCGTCGGTAAATGCTTTCATGCGCAGGAGCGAGTGCGTGCGCGCCATTAGCTCGAGAGTATCTATCGGCTTCGAAAGGAAATCGTCGGCGCCGGAATCGATTCCTTGCAAGCGATCTTCCCTGGCGGACAAACCGGTAATGAGAACAACGGGAATCAGGCGGGTCTCGGGAGCGCCTTTCAAACGGCGGCAAACTTCCAAGCCGCTGATGCCCGGGAGTAAGACGTCTAGCAGGACGAGGTCGGGCTGAAATCCGGCGCAGGCTTCGAGCGCGGCCTCTCCGCTCTCGGCGGTGCGGACTTCGAAACCATTCCTGCCGAGCAGCAACTGAAGCGCGGAGCGAGAAGTCTCCTCGTCGTCCACAATCAGGATTTTCCCAGTCATAGTCATTTGTTCTTGGTGCAGAGCTGACAGTCTGGGCCGGAGTTCTGTACCAGACCATAGCGCCCTGGTTCCAGAACGAGCGCCGATAGTACCAGCTTGGAGCGCGCGCGAGCTAGTGGGAGCGAAAGGCAAGGACTGCGTTCAGTCCGCCAAAGGCAAACGAATTGGAGAGCGCGAATTCAACATCGGCCCGGCGGGAAGAATTGGGAACGACATCGAGATCGCATTCGGGATCGGGCGCGGTGAAGTTCGCCGTTGGGGGAAGAATCCTGTGATGGAGAGCCAGGATAGTAGCGACGGCTTCGAGGGCGCCGGCGGCTCCTAGCGCGTGGCCGTGCATCGATTTCGTCGAGCTGACGGCGATGCGGTCCGCGTGCGCTCCAAAGACTTGCCGAATGGCGCGACACTCCGTAGGGTCGTTCCCAAGAGTTCCCGTGCCATGAGCGTTGATGTACGCGATCTTCTCGGGACGCAGAGAGGCATCCGCGAGGGCGGCTCCCATGGCTTTGACTGGCCCTTCCACGGAGGATTGCGTGATGTGATGGGCGTCGGAGGACATCCCAAAACCGACAATTTCGCCGTAGATCTTCGCGCCACGCTCGCGCGCTGCATCCATCGGCTCGAGAACAAGCATAGCGCCGCCTTCGCCGAGAATCATGCCGCGGCGATCCTTCGAAAACGGTCGGCAAGTGTCGGGAGCGATTACGCGCATGGACTCCCAAGCCTTGAGCAAGCCGAAACTGAAAGGGGCTTCGCTGCCGCCCGCAAGAGCTAGCTCCACTTCGCCACTCCGAACCATGCGGAAGGCAAGCCCAATGGCGTGATTCGAGGAGGCGCATGCGGTGGAGAGCGTAAACGCCGGGCCGGTGAGGCCGAATTCCATGGAAATGAGGCTGGCACCGGCGTTGGCCATGGTCCGGGGAATCGAGAGCGGATGCGCGCGCCCGCGGCCGTTCTTATACAGATCCTGGAACACGACATCCTGGGTGGATTGTCCGCCCATGGAGGAAGCAGTGATGACGGCGGAGCGCTCACGAAGATCCGGGGTCAGATCAAGATGTGCGGAGGAGACCGCCTCGCGCGCAGCCACAATGGCGAATTGCGTGAAGCGGTCGAGTTGCTCGATCCTGCCAGCTTCAAAGTGTTTTGCGGGATCGTAGCCGCGAGCTTCCGCGCCGTTTTCGAAGCGCATCTGCGAAATATCCAGCGACTCGATGCGGAAAATTCCGGGGCGCCCCGCAGAAAGTGCAGACCAGCATGCTTCGAGATTCTCGCCGAGCGCGCAGACGATGCCTAGCCCGGTGACGGCGACGCGGCGTCCGCTCATTGCTTAGCCGGGAGCTACGGAAGAATCCGGTGCAGGGCTCGGGGCGAGCAGGCGCACACCCTCCACGATGTCCCGGACGGAGCGAATTTTCCGGGCGTTCTCATCCGGAATCGTGATATTGAACTTTTTCTCGAGTTCGAAAAGGAGAGTGATGGTGTCAAGGGAATCAAGCCCCAGCGATTCGAGCGAGCTATCCAGAGTAATGCGCTCGCGCGGGATGCGCTTTACCGAGGCCAAAATGGAGATGATTTCCTCGCTGACTACGTCTGCCATGAATTCTTTCTCTCGAAAGGCTTTTGAGGCTCCTGCGGCGCTCCGCAGCGTACACCAAACGGTCCGACAAAAGTAGCCGGGTTCCTTACCAGTCCGCCGGACAGTGAGCCAGTGAAATAGCCCAAACAAAATGATACGACGGCGGGGCGGTAGGATTCCACACCGGAATGCATGAAAGAGAAGCCGGAACTCACTCGAATAGTTACGCTTGTGTATCACCCGCAGGGAGTTGCTTGCGTTTCACGGGATTTCTGGTATCACCAAATCAGGGAGACCCCCGAATGAAAAAATCGATTTCATCGGAAAGAATACAGGAAATCGGCAAACCTCTGGAACGGGCGCACGAGGAATTCGCGCGTATATATCCGGGACCCACCGGCCGCCGTCAGCCAGTGCACACCGTGTACGGCGGGGCGCACTTGTTCAAAGCAGACACGGCGCGGCGCCTTGGAGCCCTCGCGCAACACTCGCTCGACGAATTCGCGCCCGATTTCGTCACCTTCGCACACGCGGCAGGCCTCCCCGGGGCGCAGAAACTCCCCGACGCAGCGGATGCGGCGCCGTCTCTCGAGCGCTACTTGAATCTCGACCCGGAAACATTTCGCAAGGAAAGCCGCCCGGCGTGGCTGGCGCACACAATCTATCACCGCGTTCTGGATAAATTGCGCCGTGAGCCCGTGGAGGATTTCCGGATTGATTTCGAAGATGGCTACGGAAACCGGCCGGATTCGGAGGAGGACGGCCATGCGGAGGCAGTGGCCATCGAAATAGCCGAGGGAAAATCGGCGGGGACGCTACCTCCATTCATTGGCATTCGCATTAAGCCCTTCACCGAGGAATTGCGCGCTCGAAGCATCCGCACCACGGATATTTTTCTGACTACGCTGGTCGAGCGAACTCGTGGGGCGTTGCCGGAGAATTTTTTTATCACTCTCCCGAAAATCACCCTGCCGGAGGAAGTGGCGGGGTTGGCAGCGCTGATGACGCATCTGGAGAATTCGCTGCGCCTCACGCCCGGAACACTCCAGATGGAATTGATGATCGAAACGACGCAGTCAATTTTCAATCCGCGCGGAGAATCCAATCTGCTGGCACTGGTCGCGGCTGCCGAAGGCCGCTGCGTGGCCGCGCATTTCGGTACCTACGACTACACGGCAGCATGCAGCATCACGGCTGCGCATCAGCACATGATGCATCCGGCATGCGACTTCGCGAAGCATGTGATGCAAGTATCTCTCGCAGGCACCGGAATCTGGCTTTCAGACGGGGCGACGAACATCATGCCCGTGGCGCCGCACCGTGCTGCTAAAAATGGCCCGGCATTATCCGCCTCGGAAATCGCTGAAAACCGCCGCGCCGTGCATCATGCCTGGCGGCTGCATTACCAGCACGTACAACACTCGCTCACCAACGCGTATTACCAGGGCTGGGATTTGCACCCCGCGCAGCTTCCGACGCGCTACGCCGCGGTGTACGCCTTTTTCCTCGAAGGGCTGGACGCGGCCGCGGAGAGACTGCGCAATTTTGTCGAAAAGGCGGCGCTGGCGACTCTCGTGGGAGATGTCTTCGACGATGCCGCTACTGGCCAGGGCTTGCTCAACTATTTTCTTCGCGCCATCAATTGTGGCGCCATCACTGCGGAGGAAACACAGTCGCTCACGGGAATTTCTCACGACGAAATCCGCCTGGGCTCATTCCTGAAAATTTTAGAAGCACGCAGGGCCCGCTCATGAAGATTGTCCCCGTGGTTCTTGAGGGTCGCCACGTGCAGCTTGAGCCGATGACCAATGCGCATCACGCCGAGCTTTGCGAGGTGGGGCTCGACGAGGATCTGTGGAAGTGGATTCCGCAGCCCGTGTGCACTCACCAGGATATGCGGGCCTACATCGAGAAAGCCCTGGCCGAACAATCGGCGGGCAGCGCGCTGCCGTTTGTCACCATCGAAAGAAATTTGAATCGCGGCGTCGGCAGCACGCGCTACGGCAACATAGATACCGCGAATCATCGGCTCGAAATCGGTTGGACATGGATTGCAAAAGCATGGCAGCGCACAGCGGTGAATACCGAGGCGAAGTACTTGATGCTGCGGCATGCATTTGAAACTTACAAGTGCATCCGTGTGGAATTCAAGACGGATTCTCTCAATCAGAAATCGCGCGACGCTCTGCGGAGAATCGGGGCCGTTGAGGAAGGCATCTTTCGCAACCACATGATGACTTCTACCGGACGACTGCGGCACTCAGTCTATTTCAGCATCGTGGAATCGGAGTGGCCTTCCGTGAAAAACCGCCTTGAAGAAAAGCTGGCGCGAACTGAACCTGCAAAGAACCCCTTGTGAAGTTAATCACGCCAGCTAGAGGCTATTTCTTCTTAAGCGTCGCCTCGATGAGGCCGTGTGGTTCATCCGTAGGGATGAAGACTTCGTTTTCATTCTCAAAGCCGAAAGCTGAGAGATCCGCCAGCAAGAAATGTTTGTTGGGGAGAGAAAGGCGGACCTCCAGAATCTCGTCGAAACTTTTCAAGAGGGCTTCGCCCATGGCATAAAGCGTGTGTTGCAGCGATCGGCTGGCATGCTCGGCAAAAACCTCCAGCAGCGCCTGTCGCGCGCCATGCCACACTGGCCCGAAGGAAATCTGGCCGTCCGCGTACCGCCATTTCACATTCATGGAAGTTGAGAGGATGCGGTCCCGCGTCTCGCGCAGAGTTGTGAAAGGGTCGCGCAAAAAACCTTCAAAGCCGGAGCCGCTGGTGCGTAGAACGACCAGGTCGTCAACCCCCGCTTCCACGATCGTTTTCTCGCGCGTGGCGGTGACGCTTGCAATGCGGCGCTCGCACGAACCTGACACGAACGTCCACGGATGAGGTTTGCCTCCTAGCGCGAGTCGCGCCCACGGCTTTTCCGAGCACGCGATGCGGACCTGTCGCACCTGCGGGTTATAGGTCAGAAAATGATCTACGAGATGAAGTGAAAAATCCTCGGGGGTCTCCGCGGGGTATTGTTTCGCAAGAGCGTACACCGTATTTTTCATCGTGTCCGTGGGAAGAATCTTGCTGTTGTCGCCCGCTGTATGGGCAGAGTCGAAATCTCCTTCGAACAAAATGGATAGAGTGAGCTCACGGACGTCATGACGTCCCTCCTGACGAATGACGCGGAGGAGGCGCACGCGCGACTTGCCATAGTCGTTCTGTTCGAGAACGATGCTCATCGCTCAACTCCCCCGATACGTCGAATAGCTGAACGGAGAAAGCAAAAGTGGTACGTGATAGTGCTGGCTCACATCCGTGACGTGAAAAATCACTTCGACACGAGGGTAAAAGGAAGCTTGCTGTCGCGCCGCAAAATATTTTGCAGTTTCGAAGACGAGGCGGTAGGTTCCGGGTTGGAGGCGGCTTCGAAGCTCAAAATTGGAGACGCGGCCGTCGGCAGAAGTCACTCCACGGGCAAGCTCCTGCCAACGCCCATCGGAGTTTTCGAAATCCAGAGTAACCTCAAGGCCTTCGGCGGGGCGGCCGATTGAAGTATCGAGTACATGCGTAGAGATGAGGCTGTTCACTGCAATAATTTCTCCAGGCGAAGCCGCGTGATTTTCATTTGCTCTTCGGCGGCCACGCGCAATTCACTGTCCGGTTCGTTCGTGAGGCGCTGCCTCAAGATCGAAATCATCTCAGCACCGTTCTTGCCCGCCGCACAAACGATGAAAATATAGCCGAATCGCTTGCGGTACGCGCGGTTTAGCGAAGCCAGTTCGGCGAGCGCCTCTCTCGACGAGGCTGCGACGCCTGACTGCTCCCTTGATGACGATTGCTGCGCTGAAGCGGACTGTGGCCTCTCCGTCCGCTTGCCTCCGATCGGCGGATGATGGCGAAATGTTTCGAGCCAGTCCTCGCGCTGGAGATTTTGTGCGGCTTCATCAGCAGTTTGATAAAGTTCCGCAGCGTTCGCAAATGGGCGCCGTGCCAGCATCTGTTCCGCCCAGCGCGTCGCGCCACAACAATCAAGAAAAGCTGCTCGAGCCGCGCGACGGGGAAGCGCATTCACCCTCGTAAGGCCTACCGAGTTCCCCGCAGCTAGTTCGGGCACGCCGAAAATTCGCAGGCGCGCGACTCCGCCATCCGGATATATATGAAATCGTGCGTGAGTCACAGCGCCCGCAGGTCGAAGCTCACACCGAAATGCCCTGCGAGAATCCGCTTTCAGCTTTGTTCGGGGAAGAATTTCCTGCCAGTTCGCGCCAGCGAGCGCCGCCTCGTCGCGGCCGACAATGTTGCACACTTCGAGCGAGCAGCTTTCCGGGAAATTTCCTTTGAAGTGCGAAGTATCCACTTCGATGCGGCAAATCCTTCCTGCCGCGCCGAAACGGATGATCGCCCAGTCATGGCCCGCGCCTCGGCGGCGGCGAGTCTCCCAGCCTTCGCCCATATTTCTCGCGCGGCCGGGCATGAGCATGTTGAATGGCGAACCGAAAAAGTCATCGCTCGAAGTGGCAATCGAGCCGCCGTTGGTCACGGCTGCGAGATCCGCCTCCCGCCGCCCAAGGAAGCTGCGCGGCTCCGGCACAACTTCTCCGTGAACACGCAGGCGCGCGACGCCGCCATCAGGAAAAATATTTAATCGAAGATGTGTGACCCGCTGCGCACAATTCAACGCAAATTGATTTCGCGAATCTCCTTGGAGAGCGGATTTTGACAGTAGCTCAAACCACTCCGCGGAAGCGAGGGAGAAGTTGCGCCGGGGCGGAGCGCCCCCAAGGCAGCAACCCTCGATGGAACAAGACTCCGGATAGTTTCCCCTGAAAAATGAGGTGTCCACAACGACTCCGCGCACGATTCCTGAAAGCCCCAACCGCACGATGCACCAATCGTGTCCGGGCACGCGCCGACGGCGAGTTTCCCAGCCATCCATCCATTTTCCGCGCAAAGTGAATTTTCCTTCCAGGAAAACCGGGCTCGAAGGTCGGAGGAGGTTTTCTTTGGGCGCAAAAAACTCATCGTTGGCGGAGAGGACTCGGCCGCCCAGCCGCGCGGAGGCAAGATCCACGAGTCGCGTGAAATCGTTCACGACTGGCCCCGCAGCAATACCGCTCCCAGGGGCCCGGAAACGAATTCGCCGCGCTCGTAAACCCTGCGGCCGCGCAGAAACGTCGCGACAATTACACCAGCAAGCTCGCGACCCGCATACGGCGTGATTTTGTGACGGTGGTGCAAACGCGCGCTCTCCACTCGAAATTTGCTTTCCGGATTCCAGATCACGATGTCGGCATCATATCCTACCGCGATTTTCCCCTTGCGGATTTCGAGGCCGGCGAGCCTCGCAGGCGCCTCACACATCCAGCGCGAGATATCGACCGGCGAAAACCCGCGCGCGTGCGCCTCCGTCCAGACGGCCGGAAGAGTCAGTTCCAACGAAGCGATGCCGCCCCAGGCTTTGAGGAAACTCCCCTCTTCGAGTGATTTCATTTCCGCGGGGCAGGGCGAATGATCGCTGGCGATGAAATCAATAAGGCCTTCTCCAAGCGCGGCCCAAAGGAGCTCGCGGTTCTCGCGCTCACGAATCGGCGGAGCGCATTTGAACTCGGTCGCGCGATCAGGAATTTCTTCCGCGGCGAAACTCAAATAGTGCGGGCAAGTTTCAACCGAGACAGCGACCCGCTCCGCGCGCGCGCGGCGAAGAATCGCGTGTGCTTCCGAAGAAGATAGATGGACGATGTGGACCCGGGCACGAAATTCGCGGCTGAGGCGCAGAAGCAGCTCGATGGCTTCGTTTTCAGAGGCGCGCGGCCGCGCGAAAAGCCAGGTCGCGTACCTTGTGACGTCAAGCTTGGCGGCCGCAGGCGCCACAGCTTCGATGGGCGCTGGAAGTTCGGCATGCACGAGAAGAGGAGCACCCAGCGCAACGAGTTCCGGAATCGCGCCGCGCAGATCGCTCTCGGAGACGTGAGCGAATTCCGCCACTCCCGATGGAACGAGAAAGCTCTTGAATCCGAAAATGCCCGCCTCCCAAAGCGCCCGAATTTCCGAAACATTTCCTGGGACCACCCCACCCCAAAAACCGGTGTCTGCCCAAAGCTTTCCTTCGCTGGCCGCAAGCTTTGCCCGGAACGCGGCGGCCGTAGTCGTCGCCGGAATCGAATTGAGCGGCATTTCGATCACGGTTGTGACTCCGCCTGCCGCGGCCGAGCGCGTGCCCGATGTAAACCCTTCCCACTCCGTGCGGCCGGGCTCGTTGAAATGGACATGCGTATCCACAACTCCCGGCATCACCACCGAATCGCCAGCTTCATGGACCGGGCAGTCGCCGGGAATCTCATCAAACGGATAAATCCCGCGAATTGTGCTGCCGCGAATCTCGATGGCGGCGGGCCCGAATCCGCCGGGCGCTGATGGGGCAACGACGCGCCTGCTGCGAATGACAAGGTCAGGGATGTTCTGCGGATCCATTCCTGCAGCCCATTATGATGCCTGGGATAGTCGAGAGAGAAACTCCTCCAGTAGATTTTGCGCGACGCGCGAACGATAACGTGCCGTTGAGCGAAAATCGTCGATCGGAGCGATCTCTTGAGCGAGAGTCTCGCGAGCAGCGCGAATAAGATCTGCGCCCAATCGCCCGCCACGCAGGGCATTTTCCGTCTGAATGGCGCGAATTGCTGTGGGCGCCACGCTGCCGAGCGCGATGCGAATTTCGCGGATGCGTCCGTTTTCAAGTTCGACTGCGCCTGCGAAACACACTTTTGAAATCGCCTGTGCGCGGCGCGTGCCGACTTTTCGAAAATATTGTGCGCCGAATTCCTGATGGCGCGGCAAGCGAATCCTGCGGATGATTTCCCCGGGGCGAAGATTCATTTTCTTGTAGTCCGTGTGAAATCTGCTATAGGCGACCCAACGGGATCCGCTGTGAGAAGCAAGCTCGATTTCCGCGTCATACACGAGGAGCGCAGGAGGAGAATCAGCGGCCGGAGAGGCGTTGGCGATGTTGCCGGCAAGCGTAGCGCGATTTTGCGTCGCGGGGCCTCCAATTTCCGCAGCAGCACGGCAAAGTAGCGGAAAGTTGCGCTGCAACATGGCGCTGCGCTGAATTTCGGTGAACGTGGTTAGCCCTCCCAGGATTACGTGCGAGGCATTCTCCTCGATGCCCCGCAATTCAGGCAGGCGCCACAGATTCACAAATTTTTGATGTGGGAGCTTGCCCGCCTCGAGCAGGACCATCAAATCGGTTCCGCCGGCGAATGGTTTCCAAGCGCCCGGATCCGCAGCAAGATTTTCGAGCGCTTCGCCGAGCGTACGTGGCATCCGCATTTCATAAGCGGGAATCAAAGACTTCATCGTCGCAATCCCTGCTGCTCGCATGCGCGAACGATGGATTCAAAGATTTTTGTGTAGCCCGTGCAACGGCAAAGATTGCCCGAAAGGCCCGCGCGGATTTCGTCTTCCTTCGGATGCGGATGTGTGGCGAGCAGGTTCACGGCGGCGACAATCATTCCGGGCGTACAGATGCCGCATTGCGCGCCACCGCATTCGATGAACGCCTGCTGCACTTCGTGTAGTTGTTCGCCCGTAGCGATGCCTTCGATCGTGCGAATTTCTGAGCCATCGGCCTGCGCTGTGGGGACAAGACAGCTGTTCACCAGCTCGCCATCGAGAAGGATCGAGCAGGCCCCGCATTCTCCTTCGCCACAGCCTTCTTTCGTGCCGGTCAGGCGCAACTCCTCGCGCAACACATCCAGCAACCGCGCGAGCGGATAGACATCGAGCGTTACCCTCTGGCCGTTGATGCGGCAAGCGATGCGAATCTTGCCGCCTTCAGTTGACATGCACAGTCTCAATCGCTTCGGCAAGCGCTTCTGGCGTCACTGGGATTTTCGTAAGCGAGCAGCCCGTGGCGTGCTCGATGGCGTTTACAATCGCGGGAGCGGTGCCATCCAGAGGCAATTCTCCTATGCCTTTTGCGCCGGAGGGGCCGAAAGGATACGGATTCTCCTCAAAGTGAACGCGGATGGCAGGAACATCCATCGAGGTCGGTAAAATATAATTCGTCAGCTGACTGTTGAGCATTCGTCCTTCCTGCCACACAACATTTTCATAGAGCGCGTAGCCGATTCCTTGTGCGACTCCGCCTTCAATTTGCCCTGCGGCAAGAACTGGATTGATAACGCGCCCTACTTCCTGGACGGCAACGAAATCCTCCACGCGCGTTTCGCATGTCGTCGTGTCCACCGAGACTCCAGCGACATAGACAGCCCAGGCGTAGGCACCGTAAGCGTCTCCCTGATATTTCGTATCGTCCCAGTGAAGCCCGGGCGGAGCTTTGTACTGGCTTGTCGCCCGCAGAGTTCCGTATTTTTCGATGTAGCGACGCGTGGCTTCGACGAATTCCTCTTCCGAATAAACATCCTTCAACAATCCGCCCGCGACGAGAGTTCGCTTCAAACCGAGGCAGGCGGACTCCACGAGCTTTCCCACGATCATCGAAGTCCGCGAAGCGACAGTGGGTCCGCTGTTCGGCACGTTTGCGGTATCGGGCTGTGCGATTCCTATAAACCTGTGGCTCAAGCCGAGCGTCTCCGCGGCGATCTGCGTGAACATTGTGTTCGTCCCCTGGCCCATTTCGACGCTCGCAGCGAGGATGCGAATTTTCCCTTCGGGGGTGGCTTCGGCACCGACGACAGATGCCAGATATTCTTCGCCGGAACCGGTGAACCCCGCGCCGTGTAAGAATGTCGCGAATCCCATTCCGCGCTTAATTCTGCCGCCGGAGTTTTCGCGCTCGAATCGCGCGCGCTTTGCATGGTAATCGCTCATTTCGAAAGCGCGGTCCACCAGGCGATTCATGTCCACTTTCTCGCGAACTACCTGACCGACCGCCAGCGTCCCACCTTGGTGAATAAAATTCCTTCGACGGAATTCATCCGGCGTCAAGTGGAGTTCCTTCGCGACGCGATCCATGTGGCGTTCGAGTGCGAAGACGCTTTGCGGCGCGCCAAATCCACGAAACGCTCCATGCGGCGGCGCGTTGGTTGCCACCACGCGGCTGCGAATGCGCACGTTCGCGCAATCGTACGGCCCGGCCGCATGAATTGTGCCGCGGGAAAGCACCACGGATGAAAGCGTCGCGTACGCGCCGCCATCAAGAGTGAAATCGATTTCCATGGCCACCAGTTTGCCGTCGCGAGTGACCCCCGTGCGATGCCGCGTGCGCGAAGGATGCCGTTTCGTCGTCGCCGCCATGTCTTCTGCGCGGTCGTATAGGATTTTCACCGGCCGCCCGGATTTCCACGCGAGCAGCGCGGCGTGGCACGCAATCATGGAGGGATATTCTTCTTTCCCCCCGAAACCGCCGCCGGTTTCCATTTGTACTACCCGGATTTTTTCTTTGGGGAGGCCGAAAAGTGTTGTCAACGCTTTGTGCACATAGTAAGGGCACTGCAGCGAGCCCCAGATGGTGACGCTTCCATCCGCAGCCGCCTGCGCGATGATTCCCTGCGGTTCGATGTAAAGCTGCTCCTGCGCTCCCGTCGAGTATTCCCCTTCGACAATCACATCGGCTTTCTTCCAGGCGGAATCCACATCGCCCTTTTCGACCAGGAACGACTTGAATACATTGTCCTCGCCCCAAATGATTTCGTTTTTCGCGAGCGAGTCCTCGAACGAAAAAATTGCCGGCAGCGGCTCGATTTCGATTTGCACCGCGCGGCGCGCTTCTTCGAGGAGATACTTGTCTGGATGCGCGAGCAACACAATCGGCTCTTCGGGATGGCTTACGATTTTGTCGGCGAGACACGGCTGGTCATCCGTAATGAGGGCGACGCAGTTTTTCCCGGGAATGTCGCTGGCCCTCACGATGGTGAATTCATTCCAGGGAATCTGGGGGCCGAATCGAATTTCGCGGATCCGCCCTCGGGGTACAGTGCTGCGCACCGTTGCGCCGTGCAGCATCCCCGGCAGTGTGATGTCGTCCACGTAGCGCGCTTGGCCCGTGACTTTCTCGCGTCCTTCTGTTCGTGGCAGCGATTTTCCGATCAGGCGCTCATGCATTCCGCGGGTCCTTGCTATCAATAACGGATCTTGTCCGGTTTCATCGTCCACTCGCGAAGCGCGGCGAGAGCTTCTTCACGCATCAGCGGGATCATCGGAATGCGCCGCTTCTCGCGCGGCAACTTCAATTCGCGATAAATCACTGAATCGTCGAATCCAATCTCTGCCGCGTCTTCCGCTGTGCCTCCGAAATAGACTCGTGCGGGCCGCGCCCAGTAAATCGCTCCGAGGCACATCGGGCAGGGCTCGCAACTGGTGTAAATTTCGCATCCCGACAGCTCGAAATGCCCCAACGCTTTGCACGCTGCGCGAATTGCGGTAATTTCCGCATGCGCGGTCGGGTCGTTCGTGGACGTGACAATATTTGTGCCTTCTGCGATGACCTTGCCGTCCTTAACTACGACGGCCGCGAACGGCCCACCGCGGCCGGATTGCACGTTTGCAACGGCAAGCTCGATTGCTCGCGCCATAAAAGGGCTTTTCATCGCTTTGGTGCTGTCGGCGATTCTATCTCAGCCGCGTCGTGCCGCGCGCCAATTGTGACGCAGGGCTCAACAGATTCTCGCAGGATTGTTTTCAGGTCCGTCCGGGAACAACGGAGAGCACAACGGCTACATAGTGGCAGATGCTCCCGAAAAGCACGAAAGCGTGCCACACGGCATGATGATAGGGAAGGCGCCTCCACGCGTAAAACGCGACTCCCGACGTATAAAATAAGCCGCCCGAAATCAGAAAAAGGATTCCACCTGTGGGGACATACGTGAAAATCGGTCCGGCCGCGAGGATAGCAGCCCAGCCCATCAGGATATACGACACTGTCGAGAGCGCATGGTAGCGCTGGCGAAAAAACAATTTATATCCCACGCCCGAAATCGCAAGAATCCAAATGACGCCGAAAAGTGTCCACCCCCAGTGGCCGCGCAGGAGCACCAGAGTGAAAGGCGTGTACGTTCCGGCGATCAGCAAATAGATGGCGGAGTGATCCACCACGCGCAGGATCCGCTTCCAACGCGGCGACCAGACGGAATGATAGAGGGTCGAAACGCCGTACACCAAGACAAGCGTCCCGCCATATACGCTACAACATGCAATTCGCCACGCGCCGCCGTGTAATACCGTGAGTACGACGAGCGCGATCATTCCGGCGATGCTCAGTGCCAGACCGAATCCGTGCGTCAGGCTGTTCGCGATTTCTTCTTTCGTGAGACGCCGCCACATGGAAATTCTCATGTCCCTCTATTGAACATGGTAGCACAGCAAATTAGCCCAATTCCGCGCCCCTGATCTCGCCGAGTGACGTCCCGCGAACCGTACGAACCCACACTGCCAGCAGCGCGATCCCGATGAGAATGAGGGCCGCAGAAAGACCTGTCCACATTCCTACGGCGCCCCATCCGCGCTGAAAGCACAGGTAGTAGCCGATAGGCAGGCCAATCAGCCAGTACGCTGTCAAATGGCAAATCATCGGTGAGCGCGTGTCGCCCGCGCCGCGCAGCGCTCCCGTTGCCACCGCCTGAAGTCCGTCGAACAACTGAAAGAATGCCGCCACGAAGAGCAGTGAAGCGCTTGTGGAGATGACTCCCAGGTCCGGCGTATAGACGCGCGCGATGGCTCGCGGAAAGAGGAGGAACGCCGCCGCCGCGCAGCTCATGAATCCCGCGCCCAGAGCAATTGCTGTCCAGCCGGAGCGGCTTGCCCCTGCGCGATCCCGACGTCCGAGCGCCTGTCCCACGCGGACGGCAGCGGCGGAACTGATCCCCAGCGGGACCATGTAAGTGAATGACGCGGTATTGAGAGCAATCTGGTGCGCCGCGAGCGGCAGCGCTCCAAGCCGCGCGATGAGCGCTGTCGCCAAAGCAAAGACAGTGATTTCAAGCCCCATCTGCATCGCCGCGGGAGTTCCGAGCACCAGCAGCCGGCGAATGCGATGCCAGTGCGGACGGCGGTGGGCGTCGCGCAAGCCGATTTTTTCGCGATGTTCGAACCAGATGATGTACGCCCCCAAATAACCGGCCATGAACACGCGCGAGATGCACGTAGCCCAGGCCGAACCCACCACGCCCATAGCCGGCAAACCGAGATGACCATAAATCAGCGCCCAGTTCCCTACCGCGTTCGCGATGTTTGCACTCAGGATCGCGAACATCACTGGCTGCACGCGGTTCATCCCCTGCAAGTAACGACGGAAGGCTGTGTACAGCAACAGCGGGAGAAGCCCCCAATTGAGCGCGCGCAGGTAATCATTCGCCTGGACGAGCACATCGGGCGCAATCCCGGCATGGTGGAGAATCATTGGGATCATGAAGACGACGCCCATCACTGGTGGTGTGAGTCCCAGGCTGAGATACAGCGCGTTCAGTAACGAATGATGGCAATCCTTCAGATCCTGCGCGCCATAAGACTGCGAGACGAGCGTGTCCAGACCGAGCAACAATCCTGTGCAGGAGATCGCCACAGCGTAGAAAAGCACACTGCCCAGGCTCACCGCTCCGATTGCCACTGCGCTGTTCGGCAGGCGGCCCACCATGACCGTGTCCACAATTCCCATGGTCATCCAGCCAAGCTCCGCCAGCACCAGGGGCAACGCCAGTTGCACCATCGCACGAAGCTCACGCCTGACAGAGTGGACTGTGGAATGCATCCTGTCAGTTTGCGGTAAGTCGCAAATTTTTTGAAACAATTTTGATCCGGGCAATTTGATCGTGGGCAGCTAATGAGAGAATCGGGACGTGCAAGCGACACTTCACGCCGTTGGATCCGATGGAGGGAGCCTTTCTCGCGCAAAGGCGCTCCGAAGGTTTGCGCCGCTTCTGCTTGGATTCATACTTCTCCTTCCCATCTGGATTGTGAAGTATCCACCGCTGCTTGATTATCCGAATCATCTCGCGAGCACATTTGTTCTCGCGCACATGGGCGATCCCTCCTTTCGTTTTGCTGAGTCTTACAAGCTTCACTGGGGTCCTTATCCCTATCTGACGGACATTTTAATTCTGGGCGCGCTGGATCGCATCGTCCCACCGCTGATCGCTGGAAAGATTTTCTTGAGTCTCTGCGTGCTGGCATTTCCCTTGGCGGCGCGGTTTTTTCTGCGTTGGGCAAACCCGGGCGAAAGGGCCGGCACTCTCTGGGCTTTGCTCGGCGGATACAACTACTTTTTGTTACTTGGCTTCTTGAATTTCGCTATGAGCCTCCCCGTCTGTCTTCTTGCCCTGGGGTTGTGGCTGAGATTCCTCGAAAAGCCCGCCGGAAGGCGATGGCTCGCCGCTGTCGTGGGAATGACCGCGCTTTACTTCACGCATCTTATTGCGTTTGCCTTCGCGGCTCTTGTTATGGCCCTCTATCTGTTCCCTTATCGCAAGCAATGGGGTCAGACAATTATTTCGGCGCTGCTCTGTTTGCCCGGAGTCGCAATTTATTTGAGCTTTACACGCGCCATTGTCGGTGCGCCCGGATACGTCGATTTTGCGCCGTTTCACGACAAACTAATGAATTTCTCCGAGCTTGCAGGGGGGTTCTCGTCGCAGCTCGGATGGTTCATCATCGCCGGCTTTGTGGTCTGCATTGTGATGTGCGCTGTTCGCAATCCGGAGTTCGGATGGAATAAACGTTGGGCCGGAGTCGCGACCGCACTTCTTGCGGCGTACTGGGCGATGCCCGCTGCCTTTGGTCAGGGCTCATTCCTTGACATCCGAGTCTTGCCTCTGTTTTTTGTAGTCCTCCTCGGGATATTTCGGACGGGGCGCCGCGGCGGGCTGATTGCAGTAATGGCGATCATCGCTTTCTGTATGCAGATCTCGGTGGTCGTCAGAACTTTTCACGCTTGGCAGCCAGAACTTAATTCTTTGTCGCG
>JBOGNO010000001.1:0-528218 GCA_050747245.1 Candidatus Acidiferrales bacterium | reverse complement strand
ACTGGCCGCGGTCGTTGATGCGCGTGTAGGCGCGCACGGCGCGGATGACTACATCGGTGCAGGTGGGGGCGATGTCTTCGACCTGCTCGATGATGTATTCAAGGGCGGCGCGCACGTTGCGCTGGCGCAGTACATAAAGACCGGTCGCGTGGGCGTGCCAGTAAATGGAGGAGCGGCCGGGAAGCTCGTATTGCTTGGCGATGATTTCCGGGCTGCGCCACATGAGGAATTCGTGTTCGATTTCGAGGCGGTCGCGATGGCGGCAGATGGAACAGCGCCGGGCGTGATGAGAGACGTCAATGTTATGCAGCGGAGAGCGGGGCGTGGCGGTTGGAAGAACAGGGTCCGAGAGAATTTGCGAGTGCTGGGTGTTGGTGGACATTTTTTCTTTCTCCTTTTTTCGAGCTAAAAAAGCGAATCGTCCCGCATAGCGGGACGGCAACACAATTAGCGTTTTGGATTTCGCGGGCAGCTGATGCGGTCCCTGGGAGGCGTCCGGAAGAATCGCGCGCGCCGGACGGTTGGGGCGCCAACAGCAACCCGAGTTACAGGCCAGTAACACAAGAATTATATCACGACAGGATAATCAGAGTCAAGGGGAAAATTAGAAATCAGAAGTAAGAAGTAAGAAATCAGAAGTGGAGGCAAGGGAAGGAGATAGCCGCGGGCCTTCTGCGAGGCGATCAGGCTAGAGAAAACATGAAATCCGCACCCTTAGAAAGCAAAGGGTGGGCACCCACGGACCAAGTCAAAATCCCCACCCTTCGTCCTTCAAGACGGACGAAGGATGGGGCACCCTGAAATTCAGGAATGGAGGAAAGGCTCATTTTAAGAGAGATGCTTCGTCCGCCAAGGGCGGACTCAGCATGACAGCGTTTGGGGCCAGCGGGCGGGGTCACTTGCGGAGCGGGGCCTGCGTTGGGAGCAGGGAAAATCCCCACGCGCAAGGACGGCGCATGGGGCACCCGGAAGAAAAGTCCACAATCGCCCCCAGGAAAGACATTGGGGCGGTGTCCACGGACTAAGGCAGGATTCACACACTCCGACTGCTGCAGCGGCCGAGGAATGGGGCGCCCGGCCATTCGAATCCGTCACGGGACGCGGTAGGTCGTTACGACTCCCTTCGTGATCATGGCAACGAGTGAGCCGTCTGGAGAAAGCGCGTACTGTTGGAAAAGAGGCTTTGGGTACCACGGTGAGACGCCCTGAACTTTCACGCGAAAGACTTCGGCTTGGTTGGAGAGGCTGTAAATTACGAGTTGATCGGCAGATCCGAACGCGTACATATCAAGAGTCGGAATGGTGAGTCCCCGCATTCGATCTTGTTCAATGGCGAAGTAGTGCCCGTCACGGGACGTCGTGACGCTTCCCCACATATGACCTTTCGGCAGGCTCTCGGTAAAGAGCATTTTGCCCTCGGGGGTCAGAACCGAAAAGCAGCACGAGGAAGATAAAGATTGAGTGATCAGGGTGGTCTCGTTCAGGAAACTATAGGAGGTGTGGACCGGGTTTTGAGGCTGTTTAGCAGATGTGTGGGCCGGAAAGAGTTGCCAGGATTCCCCTGCATCTCGAATGAAGAAATTCGGTGGTTTGTTATCGTATGCCAGGGTGAAGCGGTCTCCGGGATAATAGCTAATGGGTGAAAAGTTTGCGGGGAAGGCGTCGACCACTTGAAGGGTGTCCGCGTCCAAGAGTTGCGCCTGCAAACCATCCGCTGTAGAAGGGCAAACGAACAATCTTCGGCCGCCCGGCGAAATTTTGAAATGAGTACCGCCGGCGGGTGGCTTCGCAAAATGCACTTCCTTGAGTTCCTTAAATGCGAGAGAGAGCAGCCGAAGGGATTCGCCACTACTGATAAGAAGATTTCCTCGGGCCGTGACGTAAACCTGCACAGGGCGGGAAGGCACAGTCAGTTCATACTTGGAGCGTAGTTTCCCTGTCTGGGCATCCAGCAAGGCCACGTTCAGCTTTGCAGGGACCGCAACATTGGGTGATAAATTGAGAGGCGCTTGGGTTTGCTCGGGCAGGAGCCATGCCACGACCAATGTGTCGGCATCTGCAAAATCAAAGCCACTTGGCCAAATGCTAATCGTAACTTTCGCGAGGCCGATCGGCTTGAGGTCCACTTTCCACAGAGGCGCGTCAGTGTCATGGAGGGGCGGTTTGTCCGGCCCCTGCAGTGCAGGGACGGGAGGAATCGAGAGAAAGACGATTAGCGCGATCACGTGACAAAAGGCTCGCGTGTGTAACTGGGTTTGTAGCAAAGCACATCTAACCGGGATGTGAATTATATCACCCCGCGGCAGGCGAAAAGGAGATCCTTGATCCGCCGGGGGCAAGTTCGGGATGGCGGCGCGAGGCGAGGGAGGGGAATCCACAAAAGGAGTTGCGGGAGGAAGTGTGGAGTTCGTATAATTGAACTGGAGAGTTTGATCCATGCCGAGAACAGCGAAGAGCGAGAACCGGGTGGTATCGGCGCTGCGGGCGCGCACGCATTTTGGCAGCCTGTTGCGGCGCGTGGAGAACGAACGGCGTTCCGTGGTGATCGAGAAGCGGGGAACTCCGCGGGCCGTGCTGCTGAGCATCCGGGATTACGTGCGACTGGCTGCGCCTGAGCCGGAGGTGTTGCGAATCCTTGGCGAAGAATCCAAGGCCAAGGGCACGGACAAGCTCGGTTCGTTGGAGATTGACCGGATCATCCGGTCCGTGCGAGCAAAGAAGACGAAGCGGGCATGATTCCACTGCGACTCGTGGTGGACACGAATGTGGTAGTTTCCGCAGCGCTAAAGCCTGAAGGACTGCAACGCACGGTGCTGTTGCTCGCTCTGACGAGACCAGCGCGGTTGTATCATTCTCCTCCCATTCTTGCAGAGTATCGCGGCGTGCTAGCGCGTCCGGAGCTGCGAATCCGAAGAGGACTCCAGCAGCAACTGCTGCAACTCGTCGAGAAGCGCGGGCGTTCCGTGATTCCGGCGCGGCGGATTGAGGCGACAAGCGATCCGGGCGACAATAAATTCCTGGAATGCGCCGATGCGTGCCAAGCCGATTATCTGGTGACAGGCAACACGCGGCATTTTCCGCGATTCTGGAAAAAGACGAAGGTAATTACGTCGCGCGAATTTCTTACGATTGTGACGCCGCATTTGCTTGGATAGCGATGATGGCGGGCGGAACGCGCGGGGGGAACCTAGCGCGAGCGGGGTTCGTCCAACTACAATGAGAGGGCGAAGAGAGTATCGGCGAGTGTGAGGTAGCGGAGAGACCATGGACTTCAAAGACGTTTTGCGCGTGGCGCTGCGGGCGCTGGCGCGCAACAAAATGCGCACGCTGCTGACCATGCTGGGGATCATCATCGGCGTGGCGGCGGTGATCTGCACGGTGGCCATCGGCGCGGGAGCGTCCAATCAAGTGCAGCAGGCCATCAACAGCATGGGCGCCAACATGATTTGGGTGGAGGCGGGCGGGCGCAACGTCAACGGCGTGCGCACCGGAAATTTCGGAACGAAATCGCTGTGGCTCGACGACGTAATGGCCATCCGCAAGCAGATTACGCTGGTCTCCAACGTTTCGCCCAACGTGGACGGCCACACGCAGGTCGTCTACGGCAACCTGAACTGGTTCACGCAATATCGCGGAGTTTCTCCGGAATATCTCGTCGTGCGCGCCTGGAAGGTCGAAACCGGCTCGATGTTCGGCCAGCAGGAAATTGATACGGCGGCGAACGTCTGCGTTCTGGGACAGACGGTGGTGGATCAGCTTTTCCCCGGGCAGGATCCGGTGGAAAAAACAATTCGCATCAGCCATTTTCCCTGCCAAGTGATCGGTGTACTGGCGGTGAAGGGGCAATCCGCGTTCGGGCAGGATCAGGACGACACCATCCTGATGCCCTACACGACGGTGATGAAAAAAATCAAAGGCAACAATTGGCTCGACGACCTGATGTGCACGGCGAATTCCGCTGACGTTCTCCCTGCCGCGGAAACGCAGATTACGCAATTGCTCCGCCAGCGGCATCACTTGCGCTCCGATGAGCCCGACGATTTCAACCTTCGCCACCCCGCGGACATCGCCCAGGCGAACGCGGAAGCTACGACGGTGATGGAACTCTTGCTCGCAAGCATTGGTTCCGTCGCGCTGGTCGTGGGCGGCATCGGCATCATGAACATCATGCTCGTCTCGGTGACGGAACGGACGAGGGAAATCGGCGTGCGCCTGGCCGTGGGCGCCACCGAAGTGGACGTGCGCCGGCAATTCCTGAGCGAAGCCGTGGTCTTGAGCACGATTGGCGGCCTCGGGGGCATTGCCCTGGGGTTTGGCGGTTCGGGGCTGGTCCCCACTTTGCTCGGATGGCCGGTGCAGGTTTCCCCCACCGCCGTGATCATCGCCCTGATTTTCTCCGTCGCGGTGGGAATTTTCTTCGGCTACTATCCCGCGCGCCAAGCTTCGCGCCTGGATCCCATCGAAGCCCTACGCTACGAGTAGAAATTTTTTGCGGCCGGAAACTCGAATAGCGCGGCGATTTCAGACCGCGCGCGATGGCGGCAGGTTCTTCGCTTTTCCGGTGAGCTTGCGGTGCTCGACGAGAAGAAATCGATCGGTCATCCCGGCGATGTAATCGCACGCGACGCGATGGGGCGGCTCGCGCCGCGCCAGTTCGGCGTAATGCGGCGGCATGAGGTCGGGGCGCGCGGCGAAGATGCAATAGAGTTCGTCGAGCGCGGCCACGGATTTTTCGCGGTCCGCGGCGACCTTCGGATGATCGTACAGCCGCGCGTGCAGAAATTTTTTGAGCGCGGCGTTTTCCTCCGCGGCTTCGCGCGAAAATCCCGCCAGGCGCCGCGGGTTGCGGCGAATGTCTTCGACGCTCGCAGCGCCGCTCGCGCCCACCGTTTGCCGCGTCGTTTCGATTAAGTCCGTGGCCAGGCGGTCGAGGACTCGCCGATTGGCGTCGTTGAAAATTAATTTGAACTCCGCTTTGGGATGCGCGGACTTCGCTTCGCGGAATTTTTCGGCGAAGAGCGGCACTTCGGCGAGCAGAGTTTTGCGGTTCAGCAGCTTGGCCTCGAAGCCGTCGTCGAGATCGGCGGTGTTGTAGGCGATTTCGTCCACGAAATCGATGAGCTGCGCTTCGAGCGGCGGGCGCTCCGCGAGGCGGTATTCGGCAAGCTGCGGAAATTCTTCCGGCGCGTAATCGCGCGAATGTTTGACGATGCCTTCGCGGACTTCGAACGTCAGATTGAGGCCGGGGAAATCGGGATAGCGCTGTTCGAATTTTTCGACGATGCGCAGCGCCTGCAGATTGTGATCGAAGCGCTCGCCGTGCTCGCGCATGCGTGCGTCCAGGCGGTGCTCGCCGGCGTGGCCGAAGGGCGGATGGCCGATGTCGTGGACCAGGGCCAGCGCTTCGACGAGATCGCCGTTCAGTTCCAGCACTCCCGCCACGGTGCGCGCGATCTGGGTCACCTCGAGAGTGTGCGTCAGGCGATTACGAAAATGATCCGAATAGCGCCGCGTGAAAACCTGCGTTTTCGCTTCCAGGCGGCGGAAAGCGCGCGAGTGAATCACGCGGTCGCGGTCACGTGCGTAATCGTTGCGATAAGGATGCGGCGGTTCGGGGAAGCGACGTCCCTGCGAACGCGCTACGTCCATGGCGTAAGCGGCCAATGCGGGGGTTTTCATTCCTTCAGGCTACGACTTGCCCGGAAGCACTTCGAGCTCCTGCTGCGCGCGCTGCGAGATGGCAGAGTCGGGATAATCCGATTTGACTTGCAGGTAGAGCTTGCGCGCCTGCGCGGGATCGCTCTTGCGATAGTGACCAGCGAGCGCCATCATCACCACCGCTTTGGGCGTGAGGACGGAAGGCTTGTTCAAAAGTTCCTGATAAAGCTTGACGGCCTGGTCGCCCTGGCCCGTGCGGTCGTCAAGTTGCGCGAGCTCAAATTTCGCCATGGCAGCGAGGTCGTCCGAAGAGCTGGACTGGTCTTGCAGAATCTTGCGTGCGGCGTCGCTGCTGCCGAGATGTTCGAGCGAAACGGCCTGATAGAACCGCGCCATCTGCCCCGGCCGCGTGTGCGGGTAAGCGTCGGCGGCAGATTGGAATTTTTTTGCGGCGTCCTGATATTTATTTTTTTCGTCGAGATAGGTGACCTCGCTGGGATCGGCCGGCTCTCCCGGAGCGCGGATGCGCGCCTGAAAAACTTTCATTGCGTCGTCGTAAAGCGCCGCAGCTTTCGTGGTTTGCCGGTCGGAGTAAAGCGTCCAGCCGTAAATGCCGCCGCCGATCAGCAATCCCGCCACAAGAATGTAAGCGAGGAGTTTTTGATGAGTGAGGACAGCTTCGGCGCCGTGCGCGAGGGTCTCGCGCACTTCATCTTTCTTCAGTTCCTTGCGTGAGAGATGCTGTACCAATGCCCCGCCTATTTGAGTGAAGTGGAATCCAATATCCTAACACAGAATCGAATCTCGGCGGTGGTGCGGGACGAGGGCAGATTTTGTGTCTATGGCGGAGAGGCGTATGATGCACAAGCCAGAGGCCAAATCGGAAAATCCAGCTGCATTCATTCTTCTTGCCCTGGAAGACCGGAAGTAATAATTCAAGGCACGCGGCGTCAGAAAGCACCACCAAAGGAGACAAATCATGTTGCGAATCAACGACGAAGCTCCCAATTTCACCGCAGAAACTTCGCAGGGCACGATCAACCTCCACGAATGGATCGGCAACGGCTGGGCCATATTGTTCTCACACCCGAAGGACTTTACGCCGGTGTGCACCACGGAACTGGGCTATATGGCCGGACTGCAGCCGGAATTCGCGAAGCGTAATTGCAAGATCATAGGCTTGAGTGTGGACCCGGTGGGAAGCCACAGCAAGTGGGCCCTGGACATTGAAGAGACCCAGGGCCACAAGGTGAAATACCCGATGATCGGGGATCCGGAACTCAAGGTGGCCAAGCTATACGACATGCTGCCAGCCGAGGCGGGCAATACTTCCGAAGGCCGCACGGCGGCCACAAACGCCACGGTGCGTACGGTGTTCGTGATCGGTCCCGATAAGAAGATCAAGCTGCAACTCATTTATCCGATGAGCACGGGCCGCAACTTCGATGAAGTGCTGCGCGTCCTGGATTCATTGCAACTTACAGCCAAGCACCAGGTCTCAACGCCGGTGAACTGGAAACCCGGCGAGGACGTCATCATCAGCGGCAACGTTTCGGATGATGAGGCCAAGAAGAAATACCCCGGCGGCTGGAAGGCGCCGAAGCCTTACATACGAATCGTTCCGCAGCCGAAGTAGGGAGCTCGCTCGCGAGGGAGTCCAGGGTGGCAGATGGACTAAGAGACGGAGTCTGGACCGCGGGAGACCTGCTCGAACGGCTGGAGCAGGGCGACAAATTTTGTACCAATGCCCGCCTCTTTGATTGAATTGGGAATCATTTTTCTAACACAGAATGTAGTGCACCCCGCTAAAACTGGACAGCCTACCTAGGTAGAATCAGGGCCTCCCAACAGGAGGCAACATGGGCAGGAAACCACGCGTAGATCGGTCCCCGGAAGAGAAATGGCAGATCGTGCAGGAAGGCATTCAGAGCGGAAACGTTTCCGAGACGTGTCGGCGTCACGGGATCGCTCCGAATCTGTTCTATCGCTGGAAGGATGAAGCCGAACAAGGAGCCAAGGCAGCGCGCCCGTGGCATGGCTTGGGGGGGCTACCCCTTGCGCTTCGACAAGAGAAATGCTACGCTGCCCTGTAGAAGTGAAAGGGGAGGCACATGGGCGAGGAAAGAATCGAATTGCCGCAGGGAACTCTGGACCTTCTGATTCTGCGAACGCTGGCGCTGGGGCGCCAACACGGCTGGGCAATTTCTGAGCGCATCCAGCAGATTTCGCGCGACGCGTTGCAAGTGCAGCAGGGATCGCTCTATCCGGCGCTGCACCGGCTGGAGCGGCGGGGCTGGATCCGGGCGCGCTGGGGAACTTCGGAGAATAATCGCCGCGCCAAATATTACGAACTCACGGCCAGCGGGCGCAAACAACTCGAAGCGGAAAAGGAAACGTGGCAGAAGCTGACGGCGGCGGTGGCGCAGGTTTTGCGGACGGCGTGAGGAGGACGCGATGCTGAGCGATCTTTGGATTCGAATGCGGGCGCTTTTTTTGAGGAGGGAAGTAGAAACGGAACTGGATGAGGAGCTGCGGTTCCACCGCGAGCGACAAGAAGAGAAATACGTGCAAGCGGGAGTGACGCGCGAAGAAGCGCGGCGGCGGGTGCGGTTGGAGTTCGGCGGGGCGGAGCAGGTCAAGGAGGAATGCCGGGAAGCGCGTGGAGTGAATTTAATCGAGACGTTTTTTCAGGATGTGCGATACGGGTTGCGGATGCTGCGGAAGAGTCCGGGATTCACGCTAGTCGCGGTGCTGACGCTGGCGCTGGGCATCGGCGCGAATACGGCAATTTTCTCCGTCATCGATGGAATTCTGCTGAGTCCGCTGCCGTACGAACAGCCGGAACGGCTGGTTGGGATGCGGCAGAACGATTCGCTTATGAACGTAATCGACATTCAGCGACAAATGCATGCGTTTTCGCAGGGTGGCGGAATCAATGTGGGGGAGGTGGACTACACGGGCGGGAGCGAGCCGGTACTGATTCATGCGGGGTACGTTAACGCCGGATTCCTGGAAACGCTGGGCGTGCCGCCGATGCTCGGCCGCATCATCGCGCCGGACGAAGACGTGCAGGGCGGACCGCGAGTCATCGTGTTGAGCTACGGGTTCTGGCAAAACTTCCTGGGCAGCGATCCTCATGCTGTGGGGAAAACGGTCACTTTGGGTGGAAACAAATACACGGTGATTGGAGTGATGCCCGCAGGTTTTGTGTTGCCGAGGGAGCATGCGGATGTTTTCGTTTCGCTGTGGGTGGCTTATCCGGAGGCGGCTCCATTCCGCAGCGTGCATTTCATGCATACCTACTGGCGACTGAAGCCGGGCGTGACGATTGCCGAGGCGCAGACGGAAATGTCCGCGATGGACAGCCGGCTCGCGGAGCAATATCCGGCGAGTGAACTGGGCCGGCAAACCAAATTGGCGCCGCTGCACGAATTGCTGGTGGGCGACGTGCGACCGGCTTTGCTGGTGCTCTTTGGCGCCGTGGGAGTTGTTCTGCTGATCGCGTGCGCGAATTTCGCGGGGCTGCTGCTGGCTCGCTCGCAGGCGCGGCGGCAGGAGCTGGTGATACGCGCCGCGCTGGGAGCGGGAAAGGGCCGGCTAATCCGCCAGGCGCTGACGGAGAGCGCGCTGCTCTCGCTTATTGGCGGCGCGGGCGGTCTGCTGCTCGCGAATTGGGGGACGAGTCTCTTGTTGTCGCTGAAACCCGCGGCGCTGGAGCGCTTCGACGGGCTGCGGATGGATTCACATGTGCTGTTGTTCGTTCTTGGCATCTCGGTGCTGACGGGAATGGTATTCGGACTCGCGCCGGCGTGGTCGGCGGCGCGCGCAAACGTTGCGGAATCGCTCAAAGAAGGCGCGCGGGGAACAACAGACGGCAGTTCGGGCCATGTGCTGCGGAAATTATTGGTCACAGCGGAGTTGGCGCTGGCGCTCGTTCTCCTCGTTGGGGCCGGGTTGCTAATCAAAGGATTCTCCAAACTGCGCGCAGTGAATCCCGGATTCAATCCAGAGAACGTGATGACGATGCATTTGCAGTTGCCGGCCACTCGCTACGCGGAAATTCCGCGGCAAACGGAGTTCCGGCGCGAGTTACTGACGCGGCTAAATGCAATGCCGGGCATCGAAGCTGCGATGGTGACGGATATTCCGCTGGGCGGAAGTTATCTGAGCCACAGCCTTGACTTCGAGGGATGGCCTCCCGTTCCCGTAGGCGCCGAACCCGAAGTGCAAACCCTATCGGTGATGGGCGATTACTTCCGCGTGATGCAGATTCCGATCCGCGCGGGACGCGACTTCACGCCGATGGATCGCGAAGGACGGCCGCTGGTGGCCATCGTAAACGAAGATTTCGTGAGGGAGCTTTTCCCTCACCAAAATCCTCTGGGCGCGCGAATTGACTGGTCGAGAAGAATTGGACCGCATCAGTGGATGACAATCGTTGGAGTCGCAGGCGACGTGAAACATTCGGGACTGAACCAGCCGGTCGATCCCGCTGTGTATGCGCCCTATTCGCAGTCTGACGAGGTGTGGAGACGCTGGATGACGCTTGCAATCCGGACTCGTGGGACGTCCGCCGGTCTGGTTGAAGAAGTGAAGAAACAAGTGTGGAGCGTGGACAGTCAGATTCCCGTCAGCGAAATAAAGTCCATGGATGACCTAATGGCCGTATCCGTTGCGGAGCAGCAGTTCAACATGTTCCTGCTGGGACTCTTCGCGGGACTGGCGGTGATTCTCGCGGCGGTGGGGATCTACGGGCTGATGTCCTACGGCGTGGGCCAGCGCCGGCATGAGATCGGCATACGCATGGCGCTGGGAGCACAGAGGCGCGACGTGCTGAGGTTGATTTTGGGCGACGCTGCGCGGCTGGTCTTTCTCGGCATCGCCATCGGGATTGCAAGCGCGCTGGCGCTGGCGCGAGTGATGACCAGCCTACTATTCGAGGTGAAGCCGACTGATCCCGCGACCATCTCCAGCGTGGCGATCTTGCTCGCGGTGGTGGCAATCGCGGCGTGCTGGATTCCGGCGCGGCGAGCGATGCGCGTGGATCCAATGGTGGCGCTGCGGCATGAGTGAGGCAGCGCTGGCATGCGCTCAGCGAGGCTCCTTCGATATCCATGTCCGTGCGGGGAGCGTCCGTTGCTGCGATAGGTGAATCCCAAAAGCGGGCAATTGCAACTGGAGCTTCCTGCTTCTCCCTCCGGAAGTCCTTGGGATGGCTAGGTTTCCACACATGTGAACCTGGCAGCGGGTGTGCTACCTTGGGCTTGACATTGTGTCGGGAGGTTTCGAAATGGGGTCGCTCTGGCAGGATTTGCGGTACGGCTTGCGAATGCTAGCGAAATCGCCGGGGTTCACTGCCGTGGCGGCGCTCACACTGGCGCTGGGGATTGGCGCGAACACGGCAATCTTCAGCGCAGTGAATGCCATTCTATTTGAGTCGCTGCCGTATCCGGACGCCAATCGCCTCATGATGATCTGGGACACTTTTCAGGGGGAACGCTCCGACGTAACCTTTCACACATATCGAGAAGCGGCACAGCGAAACCGCTCGTTCAGTGAGATCGCGGCGATGGATGTCTGGCAACCAACTCTGACTGGACCGGAAGAACCGGAACGGCTCGATGGGCAGAGCGTGAGCGCGAGCTACTTTCAGGTCCTGGGAGTGAAGCCAGAGATCGGGCGAGACTTTCAGGCGTCCGACGATGTAATGAACGGCGCGAAGGTGGCGATCCTCAGCTACGGTTTGTGGCAGCGCCGCTACAGCGGGGACCGCGAGATTCTGGGACGCCAGATCACGCTCGATGGCGACAGCTATACGGTCATTGGGGTGATGCCGCGCGGATTTGAGAATGTCCTTGAGTCTTCTTCAGAGATTTGGTCTCCGTTGCAGTACGACACAAGCCATATCACCAATTATCAAACGGGGGAGTGGGGCCATCACATGCACATGGTGGGGCGATTGCGACAGGGCCTTAGCACTGACCAAGCCAAACAAGACCTAGACAGAATCGCACATGACCCCGTGCCGGAGTTTCCGCGACCTCCCTGGGCGTCGCTGAAGTACGGGTTCATCGTCAACGCGCTGCAGGGAGACGTCACGCGCGGGGTGCGCTCGGCGCTGCTCGCCATTTTCGGCGCGGTCACGCTGGTGCTGCTAATCGCGTGCGTAAACGTGACGAATCTGCTGCTTGCGCGCGGGGCGCAGCGGCGCGGCGAATTCGCGATGCGCGCAGCGCTGGGCGCGGGACGAGCGCGGGTGATCCGACAACTTCTCACGGAAAGTCTATTTCTTTCACTCCTTGGCGGCGCACTCGGGCTGGTGGTGGCGGAGCTGGGGGTGAGCGCGATCATAGCGGTGAGTCCCGCCGAACTTCCACGTCTGGGCGACATTTCCGTGAATGGTCCCGTTTTCGCTTTCGCGTTCCTCATCACGACAGTGATTGGACTGCTGGTTGGGCTGGTTCCGGCGCTGGATGCGTCGCGCGCGGACCTTCGCAACGGAATGCAGCAAGGCTCGCGACAGAGCAGCGGCGGCCACCAATGGACGCGGCGGACGCTGGTAGTTGCGGAGGTCGCGCTCGCGCTCGTGTTGCTGGTGAGCGCGGGATTGCTATTGCGCAGCCTTCAGCGTGTATTCGGTGTCGCACCCGGGTTTGACGCCTCTAATTTGCTCACGATGCAGGTGCAGACGTCGGGACACAGATTCGATGATCTCACTTCGGCGCCGGGGGCCGGTAACACCGTCCGGCGTGCGTTCTTCACGCAGGCTCTCGACGAAGTACGTCATGTTCCCGGCGTGACGTCGGCGGCGTTGACGAGCTTGTTGCCGCTGGATAGCCAACAATTTGAGTTCAACCGGTATGGGGCGGCGTTCGAGAACGAGAAACCCGGGGAGGGCGGCCGCGACGTGTTCCGGTATGTGATAAGTCCGGGTTACCTTGAGACCATGGGGATCCCGCTCCGGCGTGGCCGTTTTCTTGACGAGCGCGACGCGGCAGGAGCGCCACAGGCGGTGCTGATCAGCGAATCACTGGCGAAAAGCGAATTCCCCGGGCGCGACCCGATTGGCGGGCGGGTTCACGTTGGCCCAATGGACCGGCCATGGTACACGATAGTCGGCGTGGTGGGAGACGTGAAGCAGACCTCGCTGGCCGTGAGCAATCCGGATGCGGTGTACATCACGAGCGCGCAATCGTGGTTCGCGGACGATGCTATGTCGCTGGTGGTCCGAACGCGCGGCGACGCCGCAGCGCTCGCCACAACCGTCCGAAAAGCAATCTGGTCGGTAGACAAGGATCAGCCGATCCTGCGAGTCGCGACGATGGATGATCTTCTCGCCAAGTCAGAGGCACAGCGACGATTCGCGCTGATTCTGTTCGAAGCGTTCGGGATTGTGGCGCTGGCGCTGGCGGCCACGGGAATCTACGGAGTACTTTCCGGCAGCGTCACCGAGCGCACGCACGAAATCGGCGTGCGTGCGGCGCTGGGAGCACAGCGGGGCGACGTGCTGAGGTTGATTCTGGGCGACGCGGCGAGACTGGTTTTGCTGGGCATCGCCATCGGGATTGCCGGCGCGCTGGGGCTGACACGGGTGATGGCCAGCCTGCTTTTCGAGGTGAAGCCGACCGATCCGGGTACATTCTCAAGCATGGCGATACTGCTGGCGGCGGTCGGGATGGCGGCGTGCTACTTTCCGGCGCGACGCGCGATGAGCGTGGATCCGATGACCGCGCTGCGGCATGAATAACAGATGGGTCGCGCTGCGGTGGCGCGAAAATCTCAGCGAAAATGAGCGGCGGCATCCTTTTCGTCCTCGCGGATATCGAAGACGGTGTAGAGGCGAGTGATCTGCAGCAGGTCGCGAATGCGCTTGGTAAGCTTGATGAGCTTGATTTCACCGCCGTGGCTGCGTGTGGTGGCAAAAACGCTGATGAGCTCGCCGATGCCAGAACTGTCGATGTAGGAGACGTCGCCGAGATTGAGGACGATGCGTGTGTTCCCCTTGGACAAAAGCTCCTGCACAGTGGTGCGAAGAAGAGCGCTGCCCTCGCCGAGAGTAATTTTCCCGCTTAAATCCACGACGGTGATGCCGTAAGAATCGCGCACGGTGCCTTGCAGACTGGTCACGTCAATTCTCCTCCGGCGCTCGAGCTGGGGAACCGCCGTTCGATGAACCGGGAGCTGGGAAAAATTTGGTCATGACGAGCTCGGCGCCGCCGGCGGTGCCGCGCTGCACTTCGAAGTCGTCCATGAAAGCGCGAATGAGAAAAAGTCCCCGGCCGGAAGTGCGCAGCAGATTCTCCTCCGCAAGGCAATCGGGAATGGCCTGGGCGTCGAAGCCGGTTCCCTGGTCGAGCACACGCACCACCATTTTTTTGGGGAAAAGCTCGACCGTGAGCAAGATCTTCTTCGCGCGCTCGCGCTGATTGCCATAATTGTAGGCGTTGATGACACTCTCGCGGACGGCCATGCCGATCTTGTGGCATTCCTCTTCGGGAAAGCCGGAAGATTCGGCGATGCCCACCACAACGGTCTCAGCGAGGTCCACGCTGTCGAGCAGCGTCTCGAGCGCGACCTCAATCTTTTTGCCTTGTTCGTCCATCCGCCGGTTCAGAGTGCGAGAAGAGAAGCAGTATGGGTAGCATAGCGCGCCACGCAAGTCAATCGAGGCGGAGAGGCGGCGAATGCGCGGGATTGCAAGCAGATTTTGCAGATCGAATCGCCGATCTTCCCAGATGGTTGTCTAAGCCAAGGACTTTGCGAGCGGCTCCCAATAATTTTCCTTCCATCCCTGGGCGAGGGTTTGCCCATCTCCCTCCGGGAAGCCGGTGTGGTCAAGAACAAGTTTGGTTCCGGAATCTTGCTCGGTGAGCTCGAAACGTGCGATCGAGTAGACGCCGGGATTCCAGTCAGGGGCGGCACGCCAAGCCTCGACAATGCGCTGGTTGGGCACGAGTTCGACTTGAATTCCCACGATGAAGCCGCCGAAAAGCGTGAAGGCGCTGCCCACTTCGGGGCTGAGCTCCGTCGGAGGGCCTCCCTTGATCATGCCGGATTTCATGGCCGCGCTGAGTTGCACGACTTTATCGAAATGGCTGGCGTCGGTGAGCGCTTCATAGACGCGCTTCGGGCTCGCTTTTAAGAGAACTTCCTGGTGAATCGCTTCGGCGGTGTGAGAGACCTCCTCGCTCCCGGATGTTCGCGCCGCCTGAGAACTCCCGGCCGATCCGAATGCAGTTCGGGCGACTCCGAGCGCGGACAATAAGGTGGCCAGACGCACGGAAAAATCTCTGCGAGTGAAACGGCTGGAGGTCATGGAATGCTCCTTTTTTCTGTTAACCGCCTGAGGATCGTGTACTACGAGAGGTAGCATCACACGCTTGCCAGCATTTTCATAACTCCATTTTTTGAATCCTGCGAGACGGACCGACCTCCTAGATGAAGTCTGTGCGGTTTCGCGGCCTCTGTGATGTAATGCGCGACATGAAGGGAAGAATACTCCTGTTTATTCTGCTGGCGGCGCTGGGCGGCGGTGCGCAGTGGAAGCAAATTACGGTTGCGACGAAGGAGAGTTTTCGCGGATTGAGCATCGTGGACGCAAGTGTTATCTGGGTGAGCGGCACAAACGGAGCCGTGATTCGCACAACGGATGGCGGCGAGACCTGGAGCGTCCGCACCGTGGCGGGGGCCGAGAAGCTGGACATCCGTGGAATTCGCGCGTTCGATGCCCGGACGGCGGTGGCGATGAGCTCCGGCAAAGCGGAAGACGGAGCCGCGCGCATTTATCGGACGGAAGACGGCGGAGAAAAGTGGCAGCTCGTGTATGAGGAAAAAACGCCCGGGATTTTTTTCGACGCGATCGGATTTTGGGACCGGCAGCACGGCATAGTCCTGAGCGACCCGGTGGAGGGCCGCTTCGCGCTCTTTACGACGAAAGATGGCGGGAAGAATTGGAAAAAGATTGCGCCCGCGAGGATGCCGCGCGCTCTCGCCGGGGAAGGTGCGTTCGCGGCGAGCAATTCGTGCCTCACCGTGGAGGGTGAGAGCAGGGTTTGGTTCGGCACGGGGGGAGCGGCGAGCGCGCGCGTCTTTCGCTCGGCTGATCGCGGAAAAACGTGGGAGGTGGCCGAGACTCCGCTGCATCCTCAGAATGCGAGCAGCGGAGTTTTCTCGGTGGCGTTCCGCGATGCAAAGCGCGGCGTTGCAGCGGGCGGGGATTACGGGCACCCCGCCGATTCGAATTTGCCGAATGTGATGTTCACAGATGACGGCGGCAAGACATGGCGCGTGGGCGAGGAAACTTCGCCGCGCGGACTTTATCTATCGGCGGTGGCGTACAGGCCCAGCTCAGGAGATATTCTGGCCGCGGGAAGCGCCGGTATGATTTTTGGCGCTTTGGGGCGCGGGTGGGCGCGCGTGAGCGAGGAAAACATCAATGCGATTGCATATGCGAACGACGCAACAAGCTGGGCCGTGGGGCCGCGCGGATTTGTCGCACACAAGATTTTGCAGCACCCAAATTAAGTTCCAGTTCTAATTGCGCGTAATGATTTCAGTCAGGTTTATCGAGTGTGGAGCTGAGGGCGGAGGCGAGATCGGGGTGGCGAAAGCTGTAGAGGGAGGCGTGGAGTTTTTCGGGAACGACGCGTTGGCTCGCAAGGAGCAGTCCATCGGCCATTTCGCCCACGAGGGCACGCAGCGCCAACGCGGGAACGGGGAAAATGGCGGGGCGATGAAGGGCTTTCGCGAGAATACGCGTGAACTCTGAATTCGTGACGGGAGACGGCGAGACAGCATTAACGGGGCCGCGCAGATTGGAATCTTCCATGGCGTGGCGGATGATTCCCAACGCGTCTGGGCGCGTGAGCCACGAGATCCACTGACGGCCGGAGCCGAGCCGGCCGCCGACGCCGAAGCGAAAGGGCGGCAACATTTTTGTCAGCGCTCCGCCGGCGGAAGAAAGCACGACGCCAAAACGCAGCGTGACGACTCGGATGCCCAAACTCTCCGCTTCCATCGAGGCCGCTTCCCAGTCAATGCAGAGCTGCGCCGCGAAATCATTTCCGGGCGGGCTGGCTTCGGAGAGCTTTTCGTCGCCGCGATTTCCGTAATAACCCACAGCCGAGGCGGCAATCATTACGCGGGGCGGCATTCCCAGACGGCGGAGCGCGGCCACCAATTTTTGCGTGGCTTCGACGCGGCTGGCACGGAGGATTTTCTTGCGCGGGGGCGTCCAGCGGCCTTCGGCAACTGAAGCCCCGGCGAGATGAATGAGCGCGTCCGTGCCCTCGAGCATGGCAGCATTGATTTCGCCGATTTCTGGATTCCATGCAATCGTTCCCGGAGCAGAACTGTTTCCGCCGCGCACAAGGGGAATGACAGTGTGGCCTTCGCCGCGCAGGGAATTCGCGAGGGCCGAGCCGATGAGTCCCGATGAGCCGGTAATCAAAATGCGCAAGTGCGACCTCGGGCGGGCCTTAAGCCAGCCTGAACCGATTACGCTACGGCGGGTGCAAGCGTGCGTCAAGGAGCAGCTTCGGCGGGCCGAGATTTCATCGCCGGTGAAAAGAATGATGGCGTCGAAATTTTTGCGCGTGAAAAAAATGCCAACTGGCGAGGACGCCGCGGCGCACATGGCGCGGGAAAGCTGCAGCGCGTAGAATAACGACCATGCGGGTACGAGTTCTTTTTTTTGGAAGGCTGCGCGAGATGGCCGGATGCGCGGAAGAAGAGGCGGAGGTCTCCGAGGGCGCGAAAATTTCGGATTTGTTCGAGCGCTACGCCCGGCGAGCTCCGGAGCTCGCGGCGTTTCGTTCCTCGGTGGTGGCATCGCGCAACCAGGAATTCACGGAATGGCGCGCGGCGCTGGTCGAGGGCGACGAGGTGGCTTTCCTTCCGCCGGTGAGCGGGGGAGAGGAAGCGGAAGTTTGTGAAGATAATTTCGCGCTGGTGCGCGAGCGCATCGCGGCGGAAGAAGTTGTGGCCGGGGTGAAGGCCGCGGAAGACGGCGCGGTGGCGGTGTTCGAGGGAATCGTGAGGAATCATTCGGGGGGCCGGCGAACGGTTTACCTGGAGTACGAAGCGTATGAGGCCATGGCGCTCGCGAAAATGCGGGAGATTGCGGCGCACATGCATGAGCGATTTTCGATTCACCGCATCGCGATGGTGCACCGGCTGGGGAGGCTTGAAATCGGGGAAACGAGCGTGCTGATCGCCGTAAGCGCGGGGCACCGCGCCGCGGCGCTGGAGGCCTGCCGTTACGGAATCGACACGCTTAAGCGCGTGGCGCCCATCTGGAAGAAGGAATTCTTCTCCGACGGCAGCATGTGGGCCGACGGCGAGATACCCTCGCAAGAAGCCTTTTGATGGGGAAGTGAATCTACCCTAAGAGTGATGCGCGTAAGACGAGCTGCGGCGGTTTGCGCGGGGCTCCTGGCGGCGGGGAGCGCGCTCCCGCACGCGCAGAAAAGGCCACCGATACGCGTGGAATCGAACCTGGTGAATGTGCTTACCAGCGTGTTGGGTGCGGACGGAAGGCCAATCCTCGACCTTCCGGTGGATTCCTTCGAGATTTATGAAGACGGAGTGAAGCAGAAAATCGCAAGGTTCGAGCCGGAAACCAACCAGCCGCTCGACCTGGCGCTGATGATTGACACCAGCCTGAGCGCGATCAAAGAACTGAAAACCGAATCCGAGGCGGCGGCGCATTTTATCCGGCAGGTGGTGAGGCCGGGCGACGCTCTGGCCGTTTTTGAGTTCGATGAATCTGTGACGCAGCTTTCGGAATTTTCCGCGGACGTTCCGAGGTTGCAGGAGGCGGTGAGGCGTGTGACTCCCGGCAGCGGGACGGCAATGTATGACGCGGTGGTGCTGGGAGCGCGGGAACTCGGGCAGCGTCCCGGGGACCGGCGGCGAGTGATCGTGATGGTTACGGATGCCGGCGAAACAACGAGCGACTCGACATTTGAAGCCACGCGCCGGGCGGCGATTGCTTCTGAAGCGCTGATTTACACGATCGTCGTGCGACCCATCAAATCCGAAAACGGGAGAAATACGGCGGGAGAGCACGCGCTCGAAACAATTATTGAGAGCACAGGGGGCGCGGTCTTTTATCTGGACAGCTATCAGCAACTCGATGCGATGTTCGAGCAAATTGATCGCGAGCTTCGCACGCAGTACCTTCTGGGCTATTATCCCCAGCCGCGGCCACCGGCGGGAAACTACCGCCACATCGAAGTGCGCGTGCAAGGCGCGGCGGTGTTGCACTACCGAAAGGGTTATTTTGCCGCGGCCGGAACACGGTAGCGCGGCGCGAAAATCCAGGAAACAACGACTCCTATGAACATCAATTCGGCGAGTCCCGTGCATTTTCTCGAAGTCGCGACTGAGGCGGCGCGCGAGGCTGGCGCCATTTTGATGGCGGGGCACGGCCGGCCGAAGAAAATCAGCTACAAGGGCGAAGTGGACCTGGTGACGGAAGCGGACAAACGGTCGGAGGCCGCCATTGTCGCGCGGCTGCAACGCAATTTCCCACAGCACGCAATTGTGGCCGAAGAAGGATCCGGGGGTGAAGCGGCAGCGGGGGGGCGCTACGTCTGGTACGTGGATCCGCTGGATGGGACGACAAATTTTGCGCACGGGTATCCCTGTTTTGCAGTGTCGATCGCGCTGCACGAAGCAGGCGAGGCGCTGGCGGGCGTGGTCTTCGATCCAGTGCGCGATGAACTTTTTTCCGCGATGCGGGGCGAGGGGGCATATCTCAATAACAAGCGCATCCGCGTATCCGTGGTCGAGCGGCTCTCAACCGCTCTGCTGGCTACTGGATTTCCCAGCCACAAACGCAGCGAGAATCCGAACATCCACTTTTACTGGAATTTCACACTAAGGTCGCACGGCGTGAGACGCGACGGATCGGCCGCGCTCGATCTGTGCTACGTGGCCTGCGGGAGATTCGACGGGTTCTGGGAATTCGGACTGAAGTCGTGGGACACGGCGGCGGGAATGTTGCTGGTGCGCGAAGCGGGCGGGATGGTGACGGACATTGCGGGGCGCCCTTACCATCCCGGCGACAAGGATATTCTGGCTTCGAACGGGAAGATTCACTCCGAAATGCAAAAGGCAGCAGCGGAAATCGCCGAACGCGCGGCGAAAAATCCGTTATAGCGATCAGGGTTTTTTCTTCTTGAGCAGACCGCCGAGAAGATCACCCGCAGTTTGCCCGGCTTTCGAGCCTCCCAGTTTTCCCGCAAGGTCGCCCAAATTTCCTGGCGAAATTTTGAACTCCGGCGTAAACGTGGGATTCGCGCTGGTGCCCCCGATGCGGAAGGGAATTCCCGAAGAACTACCTCCCGCGAAGGAAACTAAATTCGAGAGCGCGCCGAGCACGCTGCCGGGAGCGAGATTGGCGACCATCTGGAAATTCAAGGCGCTCTGCGGGCTGACGGTGCCGTTTCCGGTGACCGTGCCGATGTTGGGAACCACGATGGAAATGCTCTCGGCGCGAGTGCCATCGGGCGCGACGCGCACGTTGGACTTCATTTCCTGAATCATCGTGGAATTGCCGGTATTCGAGGTACCGCCGGAACCGAAGGCCGCGAGTTTCGACGCGAGACTGAAGCCCGTGAGTTCGACATTGGAAACAGAGACGGGGCCGGAAGTGACGAGGTGTTCCATGGGGCCAGCCAGTTCGAGAGTGGTGTTGATGGTGCCGCCGCGTAATTTGGACCCGACCGGAAGCGGGTAGCCGAGAATCTGAAGAAGCGTTTCAACGTCTTCCGCGGGCAGATTCTTTGCCGTCAGCTTCAATTTGAAAGGCAGGCGATTGAAAGAGGACGATTCGCTCGAAGAAGGCAGCGGGCCGGCATCGCCGTCAAGGGTCATGGCGCCGCCGCCCGGCGTTTTCGCGGAGAAAGTGACGGGAACGACGGAGCCTTCCGAAACATTCTTCGCGCCCAGATTCATGTTCTGCCAGACCTGCTGCACGCCGGTGCCAGCGCGGCCAATGGTGACTCGCGCGCCGGTAACGGAAATCTGGCCGATGGAAAAGTTCTGTGCACTGCTGGAATCCGCGGGTGACGTGTTAGCGGAAGATGGCTTGGCCGGCGACGGACTCGCGGCTGGGGTGCCGCTCTGCAAGCTTTCGAAATTCCATTTGCCAGCAGAATTGCGGAGAAAAGAAATCTCCGGGTCGCGAACGCTGAGGGATTGCACATGCAGTTCGCGCGAAAAAATCAGGGGCCGCATTTCGACGCCGACTTCGAGAGACTTGGCCTCAAGAAAGGGAGAGCGGCTGAAGGCCGGGTCGTCATCGATGCTGATGTTTTCAGCGGTGATGCCGCCGCTGAGGAGGGACGCGCTCAAATGGCCGAGCGTGACTTTTCGGCCCAGGCTGTCGCTCAATTTTTGTTCGATAGTCGGGCGGAAGCTATCCGCATCGACAAGAAATGGGACGGCAATAATCGCGATGAGTAAGACCACAAGGACGATTCCCAGAATGATGAGAATTTTTTTGCGCATCGGATTTTCTCCCGGTGAAGAGCTGGACGCCCAAGCCCGCCTCGACAAGATCCCAGCGGAATGATAGCACGGCCGGCGGACGGCAGAATGAGCGCGGGCGGAATCCGGCGGCGCGCAGCGAAGTACCGGTTCGTTGACTCGCCTGGGGTTGGATGCTAGGCTGCGCGAACGTTTCGAAAAATGCGTGCCGTTGACCTGATTCGCCGGAAACGCGACGGCGGGGAACTATCCCGCGAAGAAATCGAGTTCCTGGTCCGGGGCGCGACGGACAACTCCATTCCGGAATACCAACTGGCGGCGTGGCTGATGGCGGTGGTGTGGCGCGGGATGACGCGAGCGGAGCTGACGGCGCTCACCGAAGCAATGCTTCATTCCGGAGAGGTGGCGAGTTTTGCGGAACTTTCTGGCGCGAAAGTGGACAAACATTCGACCGGAGGAGTCGGAGACAAAACTTCGCTGGTGATTGCGCCGATTGTGGCTGCGGGCGGATTGAGCGTGCCGATGATCAGCGGCCGCGGGCTGGGACACACGGGCGGCACGCTCGACAAACTTGAATCCATTGCCGGATTCAACGTGAACCTCACGATGGAGGAATTCCGGCGCGTGTTGGGGGAATGCGGCTGCGCGCTCATCGGGCAAACGCCAGAAATCGCCCCGGCGGATAAGAAACTGTACTCGTTGCGCGACGTGACCGCGACGGTCGAGAGCCCTTACTTGATTTGCGCTTCGATCATGAGCAAAAAGCTGGCCGAAGGAATTGATGCGCTGGTGCTCGATGTCAAGACGGGCGACGGCGCTTTCATGAAAAAGGAAAAAGACGCCGTGTATCTGGCAGAACTGATGGTGGAGACGGGGCGGCGTATGGGAAAGAAAGTCGTGGCGCTGATTACGGACATGGAACAGCCGCTGGGGCGCAAAATCGGAAACGCTCTTGAAGTCGCAGAATGCCTTGAGGTGATGAAAGGCGAAGGACCCGAGGATTTGCGCGAGCTCTGCCTGGAGCTTTCGGCGTGGATGTTTCGACTGGGCGGGCGCACCGCAACGGTAGCGGAGGGAAGGGAACTGGGGGAGGAGATCCTTGCGAGCGGCAAGGCAACGGAGAAATTCCGCGAAATTGTGCGGCTGCAGGGCGGGGATGAGAAAGTGGTGGACGATCCCGGGCGATTGCCGCAGGCGAAGCACAAAGCGACGGCGATGACGATGCGTCCGGGATTTATTACCGCAATTCGCTGCGAACAGGTGGGCGTGGCGAGCATGCTTCTCGGCGGCGGCCGGGAAAGGAAGGAGGACGCGATCGATCCGGCGGTGGGAGTGGTGCTCGAAAAGAAGGTGGGGGATGAGGTGAAGGCAGGGTCGGTGCTGTGCACAGTGCACTACAATTCCGAGACGCGATTTGAGGAAACGCTTGCACTGTTGGAAGAGAGTTTTATCATCGGGCCGAAGGCACCGGCGAAAACGCCTCTGGTGAGACGAGTAATCGGCGAAGAGTAATTCCGGGCACGCGCGAGGAGAAACGGCGAATGCACCTGACAGGCATACTGGGAATGATAATGGTGCTGGGCCTGGCGTATGCGTTTTCGACAAACCGCAGCGCCATCCGGTGGAAAACGGTCGCGTGGGGGCTCTCATTGCAGCTCCTATTCGCGGTGATCGTCCTGTTCTGGGAGCCCGGGCGGCGCGCATTCCAGCTTCTCGGGGATGCGGTGACCAGTCTCCTGGCATATTCATTCAAAGGGTCGGAATTCGTTTTCGGCGTGCTGGGGCAAAGACACAGCAACCTGGGAGTCATCTTCGCGTTTCAAGTGCTGCCCACGATTATATTCATCGCCGCGCTGTTCGCAGTTCTCTATCACATCGGCGTGATGCAATTCATCATCAAGCAGTTCGCAAAGGTGATGACGCGGCTGATGGGAGCGAGCGGAGCGGAATCGCTCAACGTGGCGGCCAGCATTTTCATGGGACAGACGGAGGCGCCGTTGACGATCCGGCCGTTCCTGCCGGAAGTGACGCGCTCGGAATTAATGACCATTATGACCAGCGGAATGGCGCACGTTTCGGGCGGGATCATGGGTGCGTACATCCTGTTCGGCATCGAAGCGAAGCATCTGCTGACGGCGGTCATCATGACCGCTCCCGGCACGATCATGATTTCCAAGATGCTGGTGCCGGAGACGGAACAGCCAAAAACCGGCGGAAAGGTCCAGATGGTGGAAATGGAGCGCGACCCCAACGTGATTGGGGCGCTGGCGCGCGGGACGTCGGACGGATTGAGCCTGGCCATCAACGTGGGCGCGATGCTCATTTCGTTTATCGCGATTATTTATTTGGCGGATGGCGTCCTGGGGGCAGGGCACAACTGGCTCGCGCTGCATCACGTGCCGTGGTTTCCTTCGAGCCTGGAGCAGATTTTCGGATGGGCGCTCGCGCCGGTAGCGTGGCTGATCGGAGTTCCGTGGCACGATTGCGGGGCAATTGGTTCGCTGTTGGGAACGCGCATGGTGCTGAACGAGTTCGTGGCATTCACGATTCTGGGGCCAATGAAATCGGGGCTGGACCCGCGGTCATTCACGATTGCTACGTTCGCATTGTGCGGCTTCGCAAATTTCAGCTCCATCGGCATTCAGATTGGCGGCATTGGGGCGCTCGCGCCAAATAAGAAGCATGAATTGGCGCGGCTGGGTCTGCGCGCAATGCTGGCGGGGACGATGGCCAACCTAATGTCCGCATCGATTGCGGGAATCATGCTGCGATGAGCGCGGGACGCAAAACTTCCGCGGCGGAAAGTGCAGAATTCGCACGCGCCGAACGCGCGGCGAAATTCATCCTGGCGAAGACGAAGCTGCGTCCGCGGATCGCGCTGGTACTGGGATCGGGTCTGGGAAGGTTTGCCGACGAGTTCAGCGAGGCGCGGCGAATTCCATACGAGAAGATTCCGCATTTTCCGCGCTCGACGGCGATCGGGCACGCAGGACAGCTGGTCATCGGAAAGGTAGCCGGCGCGGCGGTGGCGGCGATGCAGGGCCGCGTGCACTATTACGAAGGGTATTCCGCAAAGGAAGTCACATTTCCCATGCGCGTGTTCGGGCGAATGGGAGTTCGCGCGGCGATTTTGACGAACGCAGCGGGCGGAATCAACACGAGTTTCAAGCAGGGAGCGCTGGTCGTATTGCGCGACCACATCAATCTGCAGGGCGTGAATCCGCTGCTGGGGCCGAACGACGAACGTTTCGGACCGCGATTTCCGGACATGACGCGGGTGTACGCGAAGGAATACCGCGAGATCGCCCTCGCGGAAGCGCGGCGGCTGGGCGTGGAAGTCTTCGAGGGCGTATACGCGGCGCTATCGGGGCCATCGTATGAGACGCCCGCGGAAATTCGCTATCTGCGGACGATAGGCGCGGACCTGGCGGGGATGTCCACCGTGCCAGAAGTGATCATCGCCGCTCACATGGGAATCCGCGTGCTGGGAATTTCATGCGTGACGAATATGGCGGCGGGAGTCCTCGACCAGCCCATCCATCACGCCGAGGTGCTGGAAACGGGCGAACGCGTGAGGGGGCAATTCGCGGCTTTGCTCCGCGCGGTGGTCGCAAGAATGGCAGAAAAGACGAAAGGCGGCGGAAAACCCAATGGCCGACGATGAAAAACTGATTCAAGCGGCGCGGCAGGCGCGGGAAAATGCGCACGCGCCGTTTTCAAATTTTCGCGTGGGAGCGGCACTGCGGGCAAAATCGGGAAGAATTTTCACCGGCTGCAACGTGGAAAATGCAACCTATGGACTGACGTGCTGCGCCGAGCGCGTGGCGATTTTCAAGGCCATCTCCGAGGGCGAGCGCGGATTCGACGCCATCGCCATCGTAGCGGACACGGACACGGTCACTCCGCCGTGCGGCGCGTGCCGACAAATCATTTGGGAATTCTGCGGCGACGCAGAAGTTCTGCTGGCTAACCTAAAGGGCAAAATAGAGCGCGAGCGTGCGGGAAAACTGCTGCCCCGTCCATTCGACGGTTCTTTCCTCTAAATCCAGAATGTAATTTCCGGTGAGACTCGAAGGCAGGATTCTAGGATCCGGCGCGCTGCTCCATGCGGTCGCGATTGAGATTGACGGCCGATTTCCGGAGAACGTCGTTCACGTTGCGATTCATGGTGAGCATCTTCAGGTCGCGCGAGTTCAGCCGGGAAAGAAGGTGAAGGGTGATATCCAGCGGGGCCTTGGGATTGTTGATAAGGTTGCGCACGATAATATAATTCTTCAAGTACCGCTTGTCTTTACCGATCAGCCGGAGAATTTCCGTGTTGAGGGTGGACATCGCGGCAAAGCCCTCGATTTCGGGCTCCGTTATATGCGGCGATTGCAGCACCGCGGTTTGCACGAGTTTGCATGGGTCGCGGATGAGAAAGACGCGCTCCTCGCGAGTTCCCTTGAGGGCCATCTGCATGCGCTCCACAACCTTCATCCGCGAGAGACGCTGGAAAAGCGTCTGGCGCTTGCTGGGATCGGCCTCGGCATCCTCGAGGATTTCCTCGATCTCGAAGTCCTGGAGAGGACCGCGCAGAAGCTCCTTCAGAATTTCCTGCTGTGCTGTGGTGACGTTCTTCAGCTTGACGACGGCGGCGATGAGTTCGGGGGAAGAGCTGAGACGTTCGAGATCGTAGAGCGCTGCCTGCACGCCGTCAGAGGAAAGGTGGAGGACGGCGAGGGCGAGAGTGTCGCCGGGACAGACGGGACTCTTCGCCAGTGCGTCGGCAACGCCTGGGCGGTCGGCAAGTTGTGTAGCACAGAACAGAAAGAGAGCGGGGGCTGGATTCGATGCGGAAATTGCCTCCAGGATGGCACTGGGTGGCTGGGAGAGTAGCAGTGCCTGAGCACGCTCGGCGACCTGCGGAGCGGGGTCCGCGGAGAGAATGGCCAGCGCCTCAACTCGAGCGGCGGGATCGAGCGAAACACCGCCCGAACAGATGGCCAACTTCCTCTCAAGATGCGCTTTGCCTGAGCGAAGTTCCGTCAAAATCTCTTCGTGAATGTGAGCCTCCTCAGGGCTTCTTCAGATTGTCACGCGTCAAGGTCAACTTGCCCGGCTGGCCCGCGGGGCCAACCGGGGGCATCAATTGGCCGTTCAACTCGAGCAGGACGGCGCTCGAATCGCTCGCATAAATCTCCACGGATTTTTTGGCGCGAAAAACTTTCTGGTCTCCCGGCTGCATCGAGCCCGAAAAGAGCGCGGCACCATCGGCGGACACGGAAACCTCACATGAATTCCCGGCTTCAACTTTGAGCTCGAGGGCCGCCTCGTCAGATGCGGCGGGGGACGCTGCACCGGCACCGCTCGAGAGCGATGAAGTTTTCGCGGGAGCCGACGGCCGAGCAGCAGGCCGCGAAGCAGAACTTCTAAACGCAGGTGCAGTCCGGGGCAGCGCACTGGCGGAGGCCGGGGGAACTAGATGAGCTTTGCGGCGCGCGATCCATTTGTATCCTGCCCAGCCAAGCGCGACCACGCCGATGAAAATGGTGACGACGATGGCGATTTTCGCAGCGCGGCCGGGAAGCGGCTGTTGCGATGCTGCGGAGGGAGGTTCCGAGCGATTCGTAGTCTCCGAGACGTATTCGGCGATCAAGCTTTCCTCATCAAGGCCGAGATAGCGGGCCACGGAGCGGATGAAGCCGCGATTGAAAACCCCGCCCGGGAGCTGCTTCCATTGCGCACTTTCGAGGGCTTCGAGAAAGCGGACACTGATGCGCGTGGCGGCAGAAATTTCATCAAGCGTGACCCCGCGCATTTCTCGCTCTCGCCGGAGTTGCTCACCGAAAGGAGTCTTTTCCATCAGCGGTTTCTCGATGAATACGAACTATAGGCATGGCGAAGGAAAGAAGCAACACGCCGGAGCGGAAGGCGTCGAGGGAGGGTGATGATCGGCGATATGAAGATTCACTCTTGCGGCATTGCTCCGGGGAAGTTCGTTGCTCGGCGCGAACCCACTTCTTATAATCGAGCAGATGCGCGAGGGTTTGCGGGTTGCGGCCTACCAAACCACTGCGAGACCAATACGAATCGTGGCTGAACAAAAAACCTTCACCGGTATCGAACGGCGGCGCAATCCCGCTCTTGCAATCGACCTCCGGGAAAAAAGCGAAGTTGTCCTCTTCCACGAGCTAGGGAAAGCGCTCACCTCGACGCTGCAGCTCGACCAGGTGCTGCGCACCATCATGGAAAAAATCAACGAGGTGCTGCATCCGGATACGTGGTCGCTGCTGCTGGCGGACCAGGAAAAAAAGGAGCTCTATTTCGAGATTGCCACGGGCGCAGGCGCGGATGCGCTGAAAGATGTGAGGATTAAGTGGGGACAGGGACTGGCGGGCTGGGTAGCGGAAACCGGGGAAGCGGTGGTGGTTCCGGACACGAGCAAGGACTCACGCTGGTTTTCCAAAGTGGACGAAAAAACCAAGATGGAAACGCGGTCCATCGTGGCCGTGCCGGTGCGATTCCGGGAAAATTCCCTGGGCGTGATCGAACTCATCAACTGCATCGGGCCTGAAGGATTCAGCCAGCGCGACCTAGCTCTGCTGGAGGCGCTGGCAGATTACGCGGCGATTGCGATTGAAAACGCGCGGCACGTGGAGCGCATCCAGGAACTGACTATCACGGATGACTGTACGGGGCTTTTCAATTCGCGGCACCTCAGCGATGTGCTGGACAAGGAAATTCACCGTTCGGAGCGCTACGGCTTCGAGTTTTCACTGATTTTCATCGATTTGGACCATTTCAAGAACGTCAACGACACGCACGGGCATTTGACAGGTTCGCGTCTTCTGGGCGAAGTAGGGCAATTCATCAAGCATAACTGCCGGCAGATTGATTTCGCATTCCGCTATGGCGGAGATGAATTTGTGGTCGTGCTGCCGCAGACTTCGAAGGAAAACGCCTGCCGCGTGGGGCACCGGCTGCACCGGAAATTGCGCGAATCGATGTGGCTGAAGGATGCGGGGCTCGAGGTGAAAATCACAGCAAGCTTTGGAGTGGCCACGTTTCCCACGGACGCAAAATCCAAAGCCGACCTGCTCCACCTGGCGGATGATGCGATGTATCTGGTGAAAAACACCGGGCGGGACCGCGTGGCAGCAGCGACGCTCGGAATCCTGCCAGTCGCGCAGTGAATTTTCCACAGGAAGGCCGCTTGATTCGGTGTAACCGGCGTGCTAGTCTCGCGGCGGTTCCGACTGGGATTTCGTCTGCAGGGATTGCCGACAGGGATTCTTGGGCGCGGCAGGGAACGGGAGACGCATGTCTTACGAAGCGCTGGGGATGATCGAGACCAAGGGTCTGGTCGGCTCTATTGAAGCTGCCGACGCAATGGTCAAGGCCGCCAACGTGGTGCTGATCGGGAAAGAGTACATTGGCTCGGGTTATGTGACCGTCATGGTGCGAGGCGACGTGGGCGCGGTGAAAGCCGCGACGGACGCTGGAGCGGCGGCCGCAAGGCGAGTGGGCGAACTCGTCGCCGTGCATGTGATTCCGCGTCCGCACGAGCACGTCGAAAAGATCCTGCCGGGAGGCGGCCAGCCTCCGGCTGCGAAAAAGTAGCGGTCATCGCATGATGGCTGACACACTTTCAGGAACGGCGCTTTGAGCCTGGAAGACCGCGACCTCATCTCGATACAGGAAGCTCGCCGGGCGCTTGAACGCGCGAGCGAAGCCCAGAAAAAATTCGCATCTTTTTCCCAGCAGCAGGTGGACGCAATCGTAGAGGCTTGCGCCGAAGCGGCCACGCAGGCTGGAGAACAACTCGCGCGGCTGGCGGTTGAAGAAACCGGCTACGGCAATGTCCCCGACAAAATCATAAAGAATCGCCTGGCCTCGGTGGACGTGCCGCGCGCGATTCGGGAGCTGCAGACGGTAGGGATCCTGCGTGAGGACCGCGAAAAGGGAATTCTCGAGGTCGCCGAGCCTTTTGGCGTGGTGGCGGCGGTAATTCCTTCGACGAATCCGACCTCTACGGCAATCTACAAGACGTTGATTTCGCTGAAGGCGCGCAACGCAATTGTGCTGAGCCCGCATCCTTCGGCGATGCGCGCGATTTGTGAGTCCGCCAGCGTATTGGAGCGCGCGGCATTGCAGGCGGGCGCGCCCGAAGGAATCATCGTCTGTCTGAGGCACTCGACCATGCAGGGGACGCAGGAATTGATGCGTCACCGACTGACGAACGTGATTTTGGCCACCGGCGGATCGGGGTTGGTGCGCGCGGCATACAGTTCCGGGAAGCCGGCGTATGGCGTGGGCCCCGGAAACGTTCCGTCGTTCATCGAGCGCACCGCCAATGTGAAAAAGGCTGTAGCAGATATTTTCGCAGGGAAGACATTTGATTACGGCACGATCTGTTCTTCCGAGCAAGCCATCGTCGTGGAGGAGGCGGTGGTGGAAACGGCGCTCGCGGAATGCCGCGAACAGGGCGCATATTTTCTGAGCGCCGAAGAAGCGAAAGAACTCGGCGAGATGGTGATTACGCCGGGCGCGTTCACTCCCAATCCGAAAATTGTCGGACGCCCGGCGACGATGATCGCAGAGCTTGCAGGAATTAAAGTGCCGGCTTCGACACGAGTGTTGATCGCGCGGTTGGAGGGTGTGGGCCGCGAATATCCTCTTTCGGCGGAAAAATTGTCGCCCATCTTGGCTTTATATTGCGTGGCGAATCTGAGCGCGGGAATTGAAATGTGCCGGCGGCTGCTGCAATTCGGCGGGATGGGACACACCTGCGCGATCCACTCGCAGAACGAAGCCGCTGTGCGCACCTTCGGGCAGGCGGTACCGGCGTTCCGCGTGTGCGTGAATACTTCAGCGGTACACGGATCGATCGGTTACTCGACCAATCTTTTTCCGGCGATGACGCTGGGCTGCGGGTCGCCGGGAGGGAACATCACTTCGGACAATATCGGTCCGCAGCATTTGCTGAATATCAAGCGAATCGCTTGGGAGTCGCGTGGCGTCGAGCACCGCACAATTGCCGCTAGCGACCGAATGGGGAGCAGCGCGGCGGTACTGACTGCCTCTGGTGCAGCGCCAGCTCCACCTGCGCCCCGGGTTTCTGTGGCGTCCACTGCCGACGCCTCCATGTTCGACCGGCAGATGATCGCGCGAGTTGTCGAGCGAGTTTTAGTGGCGCGGGGAATCCCGCGAGCCGGCGAAGTGCAGCCTGCGGAGCGACCCGAGGGACCTTCGCATGCACCGGCTCCGGCACACACTGGCATGTCACAACCTACGGTCAAAGTCTCTGAGCCTGAGATTCAGGTCGCTGAATTCGTGAGCGAGAGCGACGTCCGTACGGCGCTTTCGCATCGTGCAAAGATATTCATCGGACCGCGGACGATTCTGACCCCCTCCGCTCGCGATCTGGGCGGCACACACCAGATTTTCGTGGATACGCAAGTATCGCCCGTCGCTCGCGAATAGGCCGCCCGGCCACGCTGACGCACCCGCGATTGTGCGACGTACAACTCTTCCCTATACTCGGCTTCTAACCCATTGATGGGGAAGAGGCATGCGACGAACTGAAGCCGCGCGATACGCTCGCTGGTCGGCAATGATGGCCCTATTACTGGCGCTGGTGGTGACGAGTGTGTACGTGCGGCGCGCCTGGCGTCGAAGCGCAGCGCAGCGCAATGCTCCGGCAGTGGTACCTGTGACGGTACAGCAGCAATCGGCGCAATTTTCATTTTCGAAAGTAGAGGGGAACAGGACGCTCTTCACCGTGCGCGCCTCGCAGGCTACGCAATACAAGGATGCCAATCGCAACTTGCTCGACGATGTGTGGATTACCGTGTACGGCCGCGACGGAGCGCGCCACGACGATATCCACACCAGGGAGTGCGATTACGATTCGGGCGCGGGACGAATTGTCTGCCAGGGAGACGTGCAAATAGATCTCGAATCGGCCGCGGATTGGGATCGCGGCGCGAGTGAGAAAGTCATTCATCTCGCGACGAAGAATATTCTCTTCGACAATCGCACGGGCCACGCAACGACTCCGGCACCGGTGCAAATCAAGTTCCAGAACGGAGAATGTAATGGCATCGGTCTTGAATATAATTCGTCGCAGGCGAGCGTTACTCTGGAGCGCGGAGTCACGCTGAATATACACTCGCAAAGCCGGCCCGCCGCGCCACCGGTTCTGCTTTCCGGCACGCGGCTGGAATATCGGCGAGACGCACGCCTACTGCAGCTCGCTGGGCCAGCGCAAGCGCAGCAGGGAACTCAGACGCTCCGGGCGGGCGCGATGTTTCTGGACCTGGATGCAGCGATGCGCGCGCGCCGCGTTCGCGCCACAGGCAATCCGGAGATGGAGTCGAGCGGTCCGAACGAGAGCATCCGGATATCCGCCTCCGAATTCAGCGCGGAATTGAACCCTGCAGGGTGGGTGGAGAATTTCTCGGCCGCGGGCAGCGTTCGAGGAGAGCGAAAGGGAAGCGGCGGCTTCGACGAATTCCACGTCGAAAGCGCAGAGATCGAGATGGCGCCACAACTGAACCAACCACGGAAACTGAAGGCCACGGGTGGGGTCCTGCTGAATTCGCAGATGCCGGGCGGTTCGCGAACACTGCAAACTAATTCTCTGGAATTGCAGTTTGCCGCGAATGCGGAGGGGCGTGGCAGCCACATCGTGAGCGGCGAGACGCTCGCTTCGGGCACAATCGAATCACGCGCCGGGGATGAGAAAACGCACGCCGAGGCTAAGCACTTCCAGGGCCAATTCGACGGGCAGGGCCGCCTGGAGCGTCTGCTGGGACACGGAGGAGTTTCCGTGGTTCGACAGCTCAGGAGGGCGGCTCCGCAAACGACCAGCGCGCAGGAGTTGACGATGAAACTCGGCAGCGGCGGCGATTGGAGCCAGGTAGAAGAGTCGGGGGACGTCCGATTTCGCCAGACAGACCGCAGCGCGCGCGCGGACCGGGCGAGAATGTCGCGTTCCGATAACTCGATCGAACTCGAAGGCTCGCCGGTGATTGCCGACGCCGAATCCAGCACACAGGCACAGCGGATCGAGATCAACCAGAGTTCGGGAGATGTGCACGCCGCAGGCGGCGTGCGGACGACCTACCTTTCTTCGCCCAACAATCGGGGCCCGAACCTGGGGAATGGCCCCGCGCATATCGTCGCCGAGCGTCTTGATGGTAACAGTCAGACGGGCCATGCGCTTTATTCCGGGAACGCGCGAATGTGGCAGGGCGACTCCGTAGTCGAAGGGGACGCGATCGAAATCTGGCGACCGGAGCAGTGGCTTGAGGCGCGCGGCGCGGTGCGGGCCGTATTTCCACAGGCGCCAGATGCGCAGAAACCAGGCGGCGGGCCCACACTCTGGAATATTCATGCAGCGAAGCTCGATTACTACGACCAGGCAAATCGCGCTTCTCTCGACGGCGGGGTCACTGCAGAGACGACGGGGCAGAGTATCCTCGCCCAGAAAATGCAACTCTTACTCTCAAGCCCCGCCGGTGCGAAGAAGCAGCTCGACACCGCGGTTGCACAGGGCCAGGTGGTGGTTCGACAAGGAGGGCGGCGCGGAACGGGCGAGCGGGCCGATTATTCAGCCGTTGATGAGAAATTTGTTCTTTCCGGAGGGACGCCGACAATTATAGATGCGGCTGGGAACACGACCCAGGGCCGTTCGTTGACGTTCTTTCGTGCGAGTGATACGATTTTTGTGGATTCTCCCCAAGGAATGCGCACGCTGACGGAACACCGGATCGAGAAATGAGCCGGCATGTCGAAACTCCAAGCCGCCGAGCTGAGCAAGGCCTATCGAGGGCGTAAGGTTGTTCACAATGTCAGTCTGGAGATTCGGCAGGGAGAAGTGGTTGGTTTGCTCGGGCCAAATGGCGCCGGAAAGACGACGACTTTCTACATCATCGTCGGACTGGCGCGACCTGATTACGGGCATGTCATGCTGGATGGCGAGGATATCACCGACCTACCTATGTACCTGCGGGCCCGCAGCGGAATCAGCTATCTCCCTCAGGAACCCTCGGTTTTTCGAAAACTGACGGTCGAAGAGAATCTCCTCTCGGTATTGGAAAGCATGCCGGTGACGCCGGAACAGCGGCGCGACCGCGTGGAGGAGTTGCTGGCGCAAATGGGTCTCGAAGGCGTACGGAACAATGCTGCGTTCACGCTCTCCGGCGGTGAGCGGCGAAGGCTCGAAATCGCGCGCTCGCTGGTGCTGGAGCCGTCATTCATCCTGCTGGATGAGCCGTTTTCTGGAATTGATCCGTTGACGGTGGTGGACATTCAAAAAATCATCGCGGATTTGTCGCGGGCGGGAATTGGGGTTTTGGTGACGGATCATAACGTCCGCGAGACCCTGGCAGTAACGAGCCGCGCCTATATCATCAATAATGGAGCGATTTTCCGCGCTGGGACGCCGGCCGAATTGAGCGAGGATCCGGAAGTTCGACGCGTCTATCTCGGGAACCACTTCCAATTGAATTGAAATGAACTGGCTACAGCCCAAACTCAATCTCCGCGTCGCGCAGAAGCAGATTCTGACGCCGGGCCTTGTGCAGATGGTGAGCGTGCTGGCGCTCAACCGCCTGGAGTTGCGGGAGATGATCAACCAGGAAATTATGGCGAATCCAGTGCTCGAGGAGATTGGTGAGGACGCCACCGTCGCCGAGAGCTACACGGATGAGGCGTTCCTGAAACAAGAAACCGAGAAAGTTCCCGAGACCGAAGCGGCCAACCCCTTCGACGAATTCGATATCGGATCCTTTTTCAGCAAATACCTCGATACCGGAGTGGGAAACGCAGCGAGCCACGAGAGCGAAGACATCGAGCGGCCGTCTTTCGAAAAATTTCTGTCTTCGCCGCAGAGACTCGCAGACCACCTGGAGTGGCAGCTCAGCGTGAGTATCTGCTCCGATGCGGCGCGGAAGGCGGCGGAAGTCATCATCGGCAATTTGGATGAGAACGGCTATCTGACGGCCACGCTTGAGGAGATTGCGCAGTCGGGGAACTATGCGATGGAGGATGTGGAAGAGGGTCTGGCGGTGGTGCAAGAGTTTGACCCGCCCGGCGTGGCGGCGCGCGATCTGCGGGAGTGCCTGCTGATGCAGCTCAAGTTGCTCGATCCGCAGAACACCCTCGCGCAGCAAGTAGTTTCCGAGCACTTGAAACTGCTGCAAAACAGCCAGTTGAAGGAAATTGCGCGGGCGCTCAACCGTCCTATTGAGCTAGTAAAGCGCGCTGTGGATGTAATCAAGAGACTCGATCCGAGACCCGGGCTACGGTACAACAAAACAGAAGCACGCCTGGTCGAGCCGGATGTGCGGTTTGAGAAAAGCGAAGGGGAATGGCAAGTTTTTGTGAATGATGAGGACCTGCCTCAGCTCCGGTTGAGCCCGGTCTATCGCCGATTGCTGGCGCGTGATGCCGCCGACCGGGACGTGCGCAACTACGTGAAGGAGCGGTTCACCGCGGCGATTCAGCTGATGAAGAACATCGAGCAGCGGAAACACACAATCGTAAGGGTGTGTCAATCCATTCTCCGCCGCCAGAAGGATTATTTCGATTTCGGGCCCGATCAGTTGAAGCCAATGATGATCAAGGAAGTGGCGGAGGAAGTGGGCGTGCATCCTTCGACCGTGAGCCGGGCCGTGGCGAACAAGTACGCGCACACGCCTCAGGGAGTGCTGGAGCTGAGAAGCTTTTTTTCGGAATCCGTGAACGGCCCGCAGGGAGGGGCGATGTCCTTGCTTTCCCTGAAGCGGCGCGTGAAACAGATGATCGAAGAAGAAGACCACTCGCACCCGCTGACCGATGAGCAAATTGCAAAGAAGCTGGACGAGGAAGGCATCCACGTGACGCGGCGCACGGTGGCGAAGTACCGCGAAGACCTGCGCATCCCCAGCACGCACCAGCGACGGGTCAAGGGCTGATCCGCAGCCGTGAATCGCCAGCAGAAGTCGGCCTCACGGCAAATTGTGATTCTCACCGGCCTATCCGGCTCGGGTAAGGGTTCGATCCTGCGGACGTTTGAAGACCTGGGTTTTTACTGTGTGGACAACCTGCCGGTTGATTTCATTCCCACATTCGGCGAACTCTACGTGCAGGGGACGGGCGAAATCGAACGAGCGGCCTTGCTGGTGGACGCGCGGGAGGGGCAACAGCTATCCCGTCTGCCTGAAATTTTAAAGGCCATGCGCAGCGTTCACCCTGCGACTCTTGTGTTCGCCGAAGCCAGCGATGATGCCCTGGTTCGGCGATTTAATGAAACGCGCCGCCCGCACCCCATGGGGCGCAATCTCCCGATCCGCGCAGGAATCCGGCTGGAACGGAGAATGATGGCGCCGATCCGCCGCATCGCAGACGTGATCATCGACACCACGAAATTCAACGTGCATGAGCTGCGGCAGTTCATCACCGACCGTTTCCAGAGACTCGGGCGCAAGCCGCTGATGATTTCCGTCGTAAGTTTCGGCTATCGCTACGGAATCCCGGCGGACGCCGACCTGGTGTTCGACGTCCGCTTCCTGCCGAATCCGCATTTCGTTCCGCGACTGAGGCCGCACGACGGGCGCGACGCGCGGGTGGCAAAGTACATTCGCTCGTTCCCGCAGACGGGAGAATTTCTGCGGCGTATGGAAAGCATGCTGGTCTATTTGATCCCACACTATATTCGCGAGGGGAAAAGTTACCTCACCATCGCTTTCGGGTGTACCGGCGGCAGACATCGTTCCGTCACATTGGCGGAGCACATTCGGAGGCGACTGAGGCGGCATGGTTACACTGCGAAAGTTGTGCACCGGGATCTGGAAAAGTCACCGGCCTGATCTGCAGAGATTGTGCTTGAGTGCCAGCGAGTCTGGCTGGGGGCTTATCGCTGGTGCAGAATGTGGAGAGAGGCTATCGAGCGATGAGCGACGAGATGATTCGATGAGCGCGAGGGGTCTCCCGAGTTGATTCATAAGGCAGAGCTGAAAAGGTTGCTGGGATACGTGCGCCCCTACTCGCTGCTGCTAGTTTTCGGCACTATGCTGATGGCCGTCGTCGGGCTGATGGAGGGCCTGATGGGACTGCTCATCACGCCCTTGTTTGACGTAGTCCTCAATCCGAGTTCCATTGTCAAGCAGGTCGGGCTGGTCAAGCTCCCCAATGGTCACGAGATTTATCTGAATCCATTTTTCCCCGAGCGAATTCACTATGTTTGGACCGTGTTTGCGCTGTCGCTTCTGGCCGTGGTGCTGGTGAAAGCAATCTCTGAATACCTGGGCAACATCTCGATCCAGTACGTGGGGCTTTCCGGGATCACGGATTTGCGCAACGAGGTATATGGCAAAGTCCTTCGCCAGCCGATCGGCTTTTTTCAACATCATCCCACGGGTCGGTTGATGTCCGTGGTCATCAATGACGTGGAGAAGGTGCGTAGCGCCCTTTCAGAATTTCTCGCAGATCTCTTCCGACAGATTTTTTCATTGATCGCTTTTTCAGCAGTCCTGCTCATCATCAACTGGAAGCTGGCCCTAGGTTCGGCTATTTTTCTTCCGCTGGTCATTTACCCGGTGGGCAAACTTGGGCGGCGGATTCGGCAATCGAGCGAGAAGACTCAGTCGCGGCTGGCGGAGCTCAGCCAGCTGATCCAGGAAACGGTGAGCGGGAACCGTGTGGTCAAGGCTTTCGGAATGGAGCATTTCGAGATAGGGAGATTCCGCGAAGCGGCGCGCCGTTTGCTGCGGGAGACCATGCGCTGGGTGAAAGCCTACGTGGTCACAGGCCCGCTGATGGACATTCTTGCCGCCGTGGTCATCGCCATGCTCATGCTCTTCGTGCGCGATCAGATCAAGCACGGCTTGATGACGCTCGGCGTTGTCATGACTTTCTTTTATTGCATGTTCAAAGTCTACGAACCCATCAAACGCCTCGGCGGCATCTATCAACTCTTCGAGCAGGCCGTCGGCGCGTCAACACAAGTCTTCACATTCCTGGCGCTCGGCGAAGAGGAACCCGACGATCCCCGGGCGACCGCTCTGCCGCGCTTTTCGCGTGAGGTTCATTTTGATGAAGTGAGTTTCGCTTATGATAGCGGCCCTGCAATTTTGAAAGGAATACGCCTAAACGTTTCGGCAGGAACGGTGGTAGCGATCGTAGGCTCCAGCGGCGCGGGAAAAACGACCCTCGTAAACCTGCTGCCGCGGTTTTATGCCGCCACGGCAGGGGTAGTTCACGTGGATGGACATGACGTGCGAAAGGTGACGCTGCGATCGTTGCGCGAGCAGATGGCCATCGTCACGCAAGAGACCATACTCTTCAACGACACGGTTTGGAACAATCTGTGTTATGGTCGGCCGGATCTGCCGAAGGATCGCGTGGTGGAGGCGGCAAGGGCCGCGCTGGCGCACGACTTCATCGAAGAATTGCCGCAAGGCTACCAGACGCAGATCGGCGACCGGGGCCAACGGCTTTCCGGCGGCCAGAGGCAGCGGCTGGCAATTGCTCGCGCGCTGCTGAAGGATGCGCCGATCCTGATTCTTGATGAAGCCACATCCGAGCTCGATTCTGAATCGGAAATGCTCGTCCAGCGGGCGCTTAATAATCTGATGACTGGGCGGACGGTCTTCGTCATCGCGCACCGGCTTTCCACCATTCGGCGCGCGCACATGATTGCGGTGATTGAAGGTGGCACCATCGCTGAACTGGGCACGCACGAAGAATTGTTGGCGCGCGGGGGCGTCTATACGCGGCTTTATGAGATGCAATTTCATGACACGGAATACGAATCACGCGACGCGAGGCAGGTGCAGTGATGGCGCAATCGGCTCCGCAGAAGGACGCCATCCGCTCGATGACGGGGTACGCGCAGGCGCGCGTTGAAGAAAGCGGCTGGACGCTGCGACTGAGCTTACGCAGCGTGAATCACCGCTTCCTTGACCTTCATCTGCGATTGCCCGAGGGATTTGAAGTTTTCGAGCCGCTCATCCGCCAGAAGATTCGCGACCGGGTCCGCCGCGGGCACTTGGAGATCAAACTTAATTTTGAACCTGCCGGATCCGCCGGTGTCTCAGTCAACCGCGAGGTCGCCGCCGCATATGTGGAGGCCGCGGAAGCGCTGCGACAGCAGTTCGACATTCGGACAGAACCCGATCTGGCGGCGATTCTGAGGCTGCCGGGAGTGATTTCCGCTCCGGCTCTCGCGCTGGATGAAAATCGCGCGCGATTCGAAATGCGCATTTCGGAATGCCTCACGGAAGTGCTCGACCGCCTCGATGAGATGCGCCGTACTGAGGGCCGGCATCTGGTCAGCGAGCTTTCGGCGCGACTCCGCACCATCACCGCACATGGCGCGCAGATCGAAAGGCTGGTCGCAAAGTCGCTGCCTTTGTACGCCGAGCGGCTCGATGCGCGGCTGAAGGAGCTGCTTAGAGATGTGGTGAGCGATCCGTCCCGCTTGGCGCAGGAAGCGGCCATCGCAGCCGAGCGCAGCGACGCCACCGAGGAGCTCGCCCGCCTGCGCAGCCACATCGAACAATTCGAGCGATTGCTTTCCGGCTCCAGCGAGACGGGGAAGAAACTCGACTTTCTTTTGCAGGAAATGCAGCGCGAGACGAACACGCTGCTTTCTAAAACCACGGGGAATGGACTCGAGGGAATCGAAATCACCCGTTTGGGTCTGGAAGTGAAAGCCGAAATCGAAAAATTGCGCGAGCAGGTGCAGAACATCGAATAGCGATGGCGGAAACCAACGAACCTCTCGTGCTGATCGTTTCCGGTCCTTCTGGCTCGGGAAAGTCCACGCTGGTGGAAAAAATTCTCGAACTGCCCGGGACCATGCTTTCTGTTTCATGCACCACGCGCCCGCCACGCAAGACAGAAAGCGACGGCAAGTGGTACACTTTTATCTCCGAGGATCAGTTCCGCCAGATGGTGACCCGCGACGAGTTTCTGGAATATGCGCAGGTTTTCGGCAAGCACTGGTACGGGACACCGCGCAAGGGGGTTGAGGAAGCTCGCGCCGCGAAGAAGGATCTGGTACTGGAGATTGACGTCCAGGGAGCGTCGCAGGTGAAGAAGAAGCTGCCGCGAGCGGAAGCCATCCTGATATTGCCCCCTTCACGGCAGGAACTGGAGCGGCGTTTGCGATCCCGGGGGCAGGATTCCGACGAAGCCATCGCGCGGCGGCTAGAGCAAGCGCGCAGGGAAATTGAGTGCTACCGCGATTACGACTACATCGTCGTGAACGACCAACTCGATCGCGCGGGGCAAGAGGTTCAGGCGATCGTGCAGGGGCAGCGCTCTAGCGTCGCCCGGAACTTTGCGCGCGTGCAGGAAATTCTCAATACTTTCGGAGGAGCGTGAACCTCATGGCAGTCATGAAAGAACCGCCGCAGGGGCCGTTTGCTTATGTTTCGTTGGTTTCCAAGAGGGCCCGGCAATTGATGCTGGGCGCCCGCCCGCTTCTTGATTCAGTGAAGTCGCGCAAGCCAACCCGGCTGGCGGAAGAGGAATTGCAGCTAGGACTCCTCGATTATGATTTACTCTACACCGAAGAAAACGAGAACGAAGTAAAGGACGAAAAGCGGCGGAAGTAAGCCGCGAAGAGCGATGCGAATTGCGCTCGGTGTGACCGGCGGAGTGGCGGCCTACAAAGCTGCGGAGCTCGTGCGCCGTCTGCAGCAGGAAAAAATCGATGTGCAGGTGGTGATGACGCGGCACGCGCGCGAGTTTATTACGCCCCTCACATTCGCGGCTCTCACCGGCCAAAAGGTGATCACCGAAATGTTCGGCGGAGATTTGAGCGCTCCAGCAAACGTCGAAAGCGCCATCGAACACATCGCCGTGGCCCAGCGCATCGACCTGCTGCTCGTCGCGCCAGCCACCGCAGACGTGCTGGCAAAAATGGCTCACGGAATCGCCGATGATTTTCTCACCACGCTGTATCTCGCGACTAAAGCCCCGGTGATTGTGGCGCCAGCAATGAACGTCGACATGTGGGAGCATGCCGCGACACAGGAAAATGTAGCGCTGCTCCGGGCGCGCGGCGTGCGGATTGTGAACCCCGACGAAGGCTATCTTGCCTGCGGCATGACAGGTTCGGGGCGCTTGGCGAGCCTCGAATCAATTGTTGCGGCGGTCGCGGAAGTACTCGGCCTCAAACACGATTTTGCGGGGGAAACTGTACTGGTCACGGCGGGACCGACGCGCGAGGCGCTGGACCCTGTCCGCTACCTGACGAACCGCTCCTCTGGCCGGATGGGCTACGCGCTCGCCGATGCGGCCAGCCGCCGGGGAGCGCATGTGATTCTCGTGAGTGGTCCCACATCCATTCCCGCACCGGACGGCGTGGACTGGATCCCCGTGCAGACGAGCGAGGAAATGCACCGTGCCGTGGTTGAACACGCGCCTGCGGCATCCGTGGTTTTGATGGCGGCGGCAGTCGCGGATTTCCGCCCAGTAGCAGCAGAGTCAAGAAAAATCAAGCGGGGCGCATCGCGCCTTGCGCTTGAGCTCGAGCCCGTGCCGGACATCATCGCCGGACTTAGCCAGGTGAAATCTTCCCGAATCCTGGTGGGCTTCGCTGCGGAAACGGACCACATCGAAGAAAATGCGCGCAAGAAACTTGCCGCCAAGGGCGCCGATATAATTGTCGCCAATGATGTGACTGCGGAAGGAGCGGGATTCGACAGCGAAACAAATGTGGTCACGCTCTTTCTGCGCGACGGCCGTGAGATTCCGCTGCCAAAAATGACCAAATTCGAGGTCGCAAACCGAATTCTCGATTACGCGCGGGAGCTTCGCGCGCTTGCGCGATGATGAGTTCCTTCATAGATTCTGAATGAACGAAGAGACTCGCGCCCGCGTCGAAGCCCGCCTCCGCTATCACACTGATCTCGGCATCCACAGCTTCTACCTCGATCGCCAATTTCAGCCGCGCGCGACCTCGCTTTCCGTGGTAGACACCTCTCAGACAGAAACGGCTCCTGCAGTCCCGCACGCAGACATTCAAGCCGCCCCGCCAGCGGTGCGTTCGCCGCGCCCCATAATTCAGTCGCCATCTTTGTTCGACGCCGTCCAACGCGTTGAGAATGATTCGCTCGAGCGCATTCGCGCGGACATGGGCGATTGCACGCGTTGCCGCCTGCACCAGGGGAGAACGAACATCGTATATGGCGACGGGAATCCCAAGGCGCAACTTGTTTTCGTCGGCGAAGGTCCCGGGCACGATGAAGACGTGCAAGGTTTGCCCTTCGTCGGCCGCGCGGGCAAACTCTTGACGCAGATGATCGAGGCCATGGGACTCCGCCGCGCAGATGTTTACATCTGCAACGTCGTAAAGTGCCGCCCGCCCGAAAATCGCACACCTGCGCCGGATGAGATGTCTACGTGCTCTCCTTTTTTGCTGCGCCAGCTTGCGGTGATTCAGCCGCGCGTAATTGTGACGCTGGGGAGCGTGGCCACGCAGGCGCTTTTGCGTTCGAAGGATTCCATCTCGCGCTGCCGCGGGCAGTGGTTTGAATTCGGAGACGCGCGCCTGATGGTGACCTATCATCCCGCCTACCTGCTTCGAAGTCCGGGAGAGAAGGGGAAAGTTTGGGACGATCTGAAAAAAGTGATGGCCTACCTGGATCTGCCGTTGCCGAAGGCCGCTCGCGCTTCGCTGTGATTCCTCTCGCCCGCTTGCATTCGCGCAAAAATATCGCAAGGAAGAATCTTTGGGACTCACGCTCGGATTAGCTGCGGGTCTGACCTGGGGAGTGGCGGATTTCACCGCGCGGTTTGCATCGCGCCGCGCGGGATCCTACCGCACAAGTTTCTTCATGCAACTCACCGGCCTGATGGCCCTGAGCGTGTATTTCTGCACGACGGGCGGCTGGTCACAATTTCGCATCGGCTCGGCCGGCTGGCAGCCGTGGGCTTGGGCTATCGCCGGAGGAATTCTGAACGCTGGTTGCTCGCTCGCGTTCTATCGCTCGCTCGAGACAGGAGTTCTTGCAATTGTCGCGCCGATTTCTTCCAGCTATCCAGCGCTCACGTTGCTGCTCTCAGTCTGGAGCGGTGAAAAAATGACTGCCCTGCGGCTCGCAGGAGTTTTTGTGATTCTGGCCGGGGTCATCTTCGCCTCCACTTCATTCCAGAATGGCGCAGCCACCGCCGGTGCCGTGCCGGGCGGACATCACGTGCATCTCTCTCGTGGCGTTGGATGGGCGATTGCGGCTTGTCTCGGTTTCGGCGTAATGTTCTGGCTGCTCGGATTTCACGTGATTCCCGCGCTCGGCGGATTCGTATCCGTCTGGGTCGTGCGAGGGATGACATTTCTCACTCTGGGTTTTGCTGCTGTTCCCGCGCGCCAGTCTCTTCGGCTGCCGGGTGCGAGCGTTTTCTGGATGATCGCCGCCGTCGGTATCATGGATACGGCCGCATTCGTCTTCAATAACCTGGGTTTGACCAGCGGAGACGTCGCCGTCGTCACTGTGCTGGCCTCGCTCTTTGGGGCGGTGACTGTTTTTCTCGCCTGGATATTTCTGCGCGAGCGGCTCGAGCGCAATCAATGGCTGGGGATCCTTCTCATTTTTCTCGGCATCGTTTTCGTCAGCCGCTGATAGGGATTCATTCGAGCTTTGCTCCAACATCGCTGCTGCTACACTAGATCGTTCATGCCGCCGCGCTATTGCGAAGTCGCTCTGCCCGTACCGCTACGTACCACGTTCACGTATGCAGTTCCGCCCTCGCTGGAGGGCGCGGAACTCGCAGGCAGCCGTCTGGTTGTGCCCTTTCGCAATCGCGCCATGGTGGGAGTCGGGCTCGCGCTCTCCGACCGCCCTCCGGAAGAGAAGAAGATGCGCGAAATCGTCGAGCGGCTCGACGCCATTCCTGCCCTTCCCCCGAAACTCGTGGAACTGGGACGCTGGGTGAGCCACTACTATGTTGCGCCTATCGGCGAAACTCTTCGCGCCATGCTTCCACCGTCCGTCGAATTGAGGCACCAACGGGAGATAACGCTCACCGATCGCGGCCGCGCGGCACTCGAAGAATTGCGCGCGATAGGTGCTTCGGGTGAACACGATGAGGCGGAAAAAGCCCTGATGGAATTCCTCGAGAGTTCATCGCGGCCGTTGCTTTCCTCTCGCGCGAAGAAACTTCCGGGCGGCGAAGCAGCCTGCGAGCGTCTCTTGCGCCGCGGATGCTTGGCGGAGAGCGAAATCGCCACGCACCGCCGCGCGCGCATGCATAAAATATTTGCTTGGAACCCCACCGCCCAGCCTGCGACAGATTCGGCGAAGAGGATTCAGGAAGTGTTGACCGCAGTGCGCGGGCCGCTGCCGCTCGCGATATTGCTCGAACATGCCAAGGTCTCCCGCAGCGTTCTTACACGGCTCGAAAAGCAGGGCAAATTGCAATCCTGGGAAGAACCGCCGGCGCAGGAGGAGGATTCCTGGTATACCGATTACTCGCCTCCCGCAAACGTACTGAACGCGGAGCAGCACAGGGCTTCGGAGGAAATCGCCCGCTGGCTCGCTTCCCGTGAGTACATCGCCGGGTTACTCCACGGCGTGACCGGCAGCGGCAAAACAGAAGTATATCTCGCGGCAATCGGGGCGACGCTTGCGCAGGGGCGTGCGGCAATCGTCCTGGTGCCTGAAATCGCGCTGACGCTATGGTTGAGCCGGCAAGTGCGCGCGCGGTTCGGAAACTTGGTCGCCGTGCTGCATAGCGGCTTGGCGGACACGGAGCGTGCGCGCGAATGGTGGCGCGCGCGACGAGGAGAAGCGCGCATAGTCGTCGGCACGCGCTCCGCCGTTTTCGCACCGGTCGAGAATCTCGGGCTGATCATTGTGGATGAGGAGCAGGAATCGAGTTACAAACAGGAAGAAACGCCGCGCTACCACGGCCGCGATACGGCGCTGGTACGTGCAAAGCTGGAATCTGCCGTGGCTCTGCTGGGCTCCGCCACTCCCTCGCTCGAAAGCTTTCACCACGTCCGAATGGGAAAATACCGCTTGCTCGAACTTTCCACGCGCGTCGAGAATCGACCGCTGGCGAGCGTCCGCGTCGTTGATTTGCGCGAAGATTTCCGTCACTCGGGCCGCGCTCGCCCACTTTCCGAGTCGCTCCGTGCCGCCATTGCTCGGTGCCTCGAACAGGGCACACAGGCGATGGTGCTCATCAACCGACGCGGATATTCCTGGTTTCTGCTTTGCCGGAGCTGCGGAGCTCACGTCGGATGCCAGAATTGCAGCATTGCGCTCGTGTATCACAAAAAACGCGCGCGGCTCGAGTGCCATTACTGCGGATATTCCGAACGTGCGCCGAAGATTTGTCCTAAGTGCCGCGGCGAGTATCTCTATTTTGTGGGCGAAGGGGCCGAGCGCATCGAAGAGTATTTGCGTGAAGAGTTTCCACGCGCGCGCATTGGCCGCCTCGATCGCGATTCGGTGCGGACCAAGCGCGAATACCAGCAAGTGCTCGGCGCGTTCGCTACGGGGGAACTCGACTTGCTCGTTGGCACGCAGATGGTGGCCAAGGGGCACGACTTTGAGCGCGTCACTCTGGTTGGCGTGGTTGGTGCGGACATCGCGCTTGGGCGCCCGGACTTCCGTGCCGCAGAGCGAACGTTTCAGTTGCTCACGCAAGTGGCCGGACGCGCCGGACGCGGCCGGCTGCTCGGCGAAGTGCTCGTCGAAACCTATTGTCCGGAGCATTACTCCATCCAGGATGCCGCGCGGCAGGACTACGCTTCTTTTTTCGAGCGCGAGCTGAATTTCCGCCGGATGCTGCACTATCCGCCGATCACGGCGCTGGCTCTTGTGCTGGTGCGGGACCGGAAGCTGCAGAACGCCATTCGCTGGTCGCGCGCGCTGGCGGGCTATTTCGCGGGGTGGGAACTGAAGGGCATCAAAGTGCTCGGCCCCGCCGCGGCGCCGCTTGCCCGTCTGCGTCAGGAATTTCGTTTCCAGTTTCTGCTGAAGACGACAAAGAGATCCCTGCTGGTACGCGCTCTTTCAGGATGTCTCGATTTCTGCGCGCAAAAAGAAATTCCCGAAACTGCGATACTAGTGGATATGGACCCCGTCAGCCTAATGTAAAAATGCTTCGCGTTTGAGCGCGCGACTCCATCATCTCAAGCGAGACGTCTCCGCCAGAACAGATAGGCCGGTAGCCCGAGGAGCGCGATGCCCAGTCCTTCGGCCACGCCCTTAGGGCCGGAAACCATTGTATTGACCACCAGCGCGAGCGCAGCAAGGACAAAAATCGCCGGCGTCCACGGATAGCCAGGAGCGCTGTACGGCCGCTGTGCGTTCGGATTGCGTTGGCGAAAAACAAAAATGCTCGCCGCGGCCAACCCATAAAAAATCCAGCCTGCAAAAATCACATAGGTGTAGAGCTGTTGAAACGTTCCGCTGCAAGCCAGCACGGCTGCCCACGCGCCTCCGGCGAGAATCGCGACCGCCGGCGTATGAAATCGCGGATGAACCTCGGCGAGCCGTCGGAAGAAAAGTCGATCGGAAGCCATGGCAAAAAATACGCGCGGTGCCGTGAGCTGGATGCTGTTTGCTGCACTGAACACCGAAATCAGGATTGCAAGCGCAACCAACTTGCCGAGACGCGGACTCCACACCGCGGAAAGGGAAGTGGCCGCGATCGTATCTGAGCGCGCCGCGCCGGAGGGCCCCAGCGCTGCCAGATAAGCAAAATTCGCGAGCATGTAGATGGCGATCAGGAAAACGGTGCCGCTGAAGAAAGCCCGCGGAAAATCGCGTTGCGGAGAGCGCGCCTCTCCCGCTGAATAGCTCGCGAATTGCCAGCCTTCGTAGGCCCACAAAACGGCAATCATCGCCAGGCCGAAACCTGCCGCAAGACTGCGATCAATGTGCTCCGGCCATAGCGCCACCCGTGTTGCGGAATAGTTACGGCCCAGCGCTAGGAGCACTCCGCTCATCGCGAGGATGGCGACGACTTTCACAATCGTCGTCCAGTTTTGCAAATCCGCGCTCTTCCGTGTGCCGAGCACGTTGACAACGGTCAAGACTGCAATCATAACCACGGCGGCGGCCTTGGCGCCCAGTGCGCTGAGAGGAACCACCTGGCCGAGGTAGGTGCTGAACGCCACTGCCAGCGTGGCTATCGATCCGCTGGCGATGACCCAGAAGAGCGTCCAGCCGTACAGAAATGCTGGTAGCCGCCCGAATGCGTCGCGAATATAAACGTAGAGTCCACCAGTGGCGGGATTCATGGCCGCGAGCTCCCCGTACGTAAGCGCGCCCAGCAGCGAGAGCACTCCGCCCGCGAGCCAGACCAGCATTGCAGCCCCAACCGAGCCGTTCACTTGGCGAAGGATTCCTCCAGGTACCAAGAAGATCCCCGACCCGACAACGGATCCGATCACGAGAAAAAACAAATCGCGCAGTCCGAGCGTCTTGGTGAGTGAAGCCACTTTCCTTGGGGCTTCCGAAGGCAATTCCATCTCCTACTTTTCCGCACTATATCCAACTGGGCGAAAAAGGCCAGTGCATCGGCCATGTCCGGGGGAACTGTCCTCTAGAATGAGTTATTCGTCGGCCAGAGCGTGAAGCACAAGATGAAAATCAAGATTCCCGCGAATGCCCACAGACGTCTTTCGGCTCCTAGGCCCTCCCAACGATAGAGAAGTGGAGGATGTCGGTAGCGCAGCGAGAGAATGAGGAGCACGAATCCCCAGATCGCCCAGACATGCCAAAACAGCAATCCAACTGCAAACAGTAACAGCGCCACGCCGAGTGAAATTCGCCGGTGGTTCCTGCTGGCGAGGCTGTAGAGAATGTGGCCTCCGTCCAACTGCCAGCAGGGAATCAGATTTAGCGCCGTCGCGAACATGCCCACCCACGCCGCGCGAGCAATGGGATGGAGCAGGAGATCCTCCGGCCGAATGCCGGGATGAAAGAGGTAGATGAATAGCCGCAGCAGAAGCGGGTGGCCAAAAATAATCGGCGCATCGGCTTCTACCCCCGGAACAATCTTCGAGTGCTGCACCGCAAGGGCGAGCGCGGGAATCGTGAATAGGAATCCCGCCACAGGCCCTGAGAGCCCCACGTCGAAAAGTGCACGTCGTGTCGTGATTGGTGAGCGAATTCGGATGAACGCTCCGAAAGTGCCGAAAAGCGTCGGTGCCGGTATGAAATAGGGATAGCTCGCGTCGATGCCGTAATAGCGACAGGCGAAAAAATGTCCCAGTTCGTGTGCCAAGAGGATTCCGAGCAGGGCGAAGGAGAAGGGAACTCCCAACAAAAGAAGTTTGGGATGCAGAAACGGCGCGGAAAAGGTACCGAGCAGATCGTCGGCGTTTGCGAATGGCGCCTCGTTATGCGCATAGGAAATTGCAAATTGTGCGCCGACCGCAAGCGTGGAAATCACCGTAAGCAGAAACAATACGAGCGCCAGCCAAATTCGGCGCGGGGGTGGCGCTGAGACCCTCTCGGCGATTTCAGGCGGATAAGCGAACGGACTCTCGACAATTTCCGCCTGCAGCGGCTCCTCTCTATTACCCTCGTGCATCACTCTTCGATGTTCGCATGAATTGGTGATTTTCAGGGAGAGAACGAGCTTGTGCGGCACCAGGCATTCACGCGGGGAATTTCTGAACGCGAAGATATCTGACAACTCTAATTAGATTCTGAGTTGGCCTTGTGAGATTCAGCGAAACCTTCTGCAAATTAATTCTCTGTTTCCGGAATAAATACACCTGGATGGAGCGTCTAAGTATGTGGGGAGGCGCACGGGTTGCGGGACAGGCTGAATCGCCCGCACTTGGAATGGGCAATGCCTTCAGACGATCGTGTCTGAAGAGGAGGAAGATATGTTGGTTCCGAAAACGCTGGGCTTCCTTGACGAACTCGCACCGCTTCCTGCGGATGCGCGTCTTGCTCCACCGCACAATCCGGTGCCACTGGCCAAGCCGCTTTTCAAGGAAGCGATGCTCGACGACAGCCCTACACGGCCGCCGCGCCCTTTGAAAAAACTTATCGTTTCTGCGACCGTACACGCCGCACTGCTGACAGCGATGATCATTGTGCCGCTCTTTTTCACGCAGGCGATTGACATGCACAGCTTGGCTGCCACATTGCTCGTCGCGCCACCCGCCGCGCCCGCGCCTCCGCCGCCCGCCGCTGCGGTCGCTCGGCCGGTGACCCCGAGGAAGGCGATCCCGCTGACGCACGCATTTGTTGCGCCGACGGTAATCCCTCGTCGGGTGGTCATAGTCAAAGACGATTCTGCTGCGCCTGATGTGGCATCGGGCATGGTCGGTGGAGTCCCGGGCGGAGTTCCCGGGGGCGTGCCTGGCGGAGTTATCGGTGGAGTTTTAGGAGGTGCGTCAACAAACGTTGCTCCTCCTCCGCCCGCCCCTGCGCAACCAAGGGGGCCGGTCCGCGTGGGCGGCGACATCAAAGAGCCGCGGCTCATATCTCGGGTCGAGCCTGCTTATCCGGAACTCGCGCGGCGCATCAATGCCAGCGGTGATGTGGTGATTGACGCCGTGATCGACACTCAGGGTCACGTCGTTCAGATGCGAGCTATTTCCGGCCATCCCTTGCTGGTGCCGGCGGCGAAGGACGCTCTGCGTCTTTGGAGATATGAGCCGACCTACTTGAATGGTCAGCCCTTTCCCGTGGAATTGCTTGTGACCATCACGTTTCAATTGCGCTGAGTTGCCTCGCGGAGAGAACTTCGTTCGGTGCGAAGGCGCGGCTGCATCAGCCGCGCTTTGCCCTTTGGATCTTCCAGTCGCAGTACCTTCAGAAAACCAAGAGGTAATTAAAGCGATTGCAATTCCTTGCCGGGTTTGAAGCGGACGGCTTTTCCGGGCGGAATGCTAACCTGTTCGCCGGTGCGGGGATTCCGGCCTATGCCCGTCTTGCGCGGCTTCACGTTGAAAACGCCGAAGCGCCGCAGCTCAATGCGTTCACCCCGGCCGAGCGCGTTCTTGAGCGCGTCAAAAACGGTTTCCACGGCGGCTTCCGCTTTGCTGCGGCTAATGTTCGTGCGTTCCACCACTTTGTTGACGATGTCGAGCTTGATCACAGCCGGCCTCCCCCTGAACGAACGGTATGCTATGTGCCGCGCCTCAGGTTGTCAAGCGAACCCCGGTGTAATACGATGCAGGGCCTTCTGATCCATTCGACAAGCAACTGTGGTTCCCGGAGACCGCAATGACCGTGAAGTCCGACAGATGGATCCGCCGCATGGCTCTCGAGTACCGCATGATTGAGCCATTTGCAGACCGCCAGGTGCGTGAAGGCGTGATCAGTTACGGCGTTTCATCCTATGGTTACGACATGCGCGTGGCCGACGAATTCCGCATTTTTACCAACGTGAACACCGCCATGGTGGACCCCAAAAATTTCGACGCGAAATCCTTTGTCGAGATTCAAGCCCCGGTGTGCATCGTGCCGCCGAATTCATTCGCCCTGGCTCGCAGCGTGGAGTATTTCCGCATTCCACGCAACGTGCTCACAATTTGCGTCGGGAAATCCACCTACGCTCGCTGTGGCATCATCGTCAATGTCACCCCCTTCGAACCCGAATGGGAAGGCTTCGTGACGCTCGAAATCAGCAATACCACGCCGCTGCCGGCAAAAATCTACGCCAATGAAGGCCTTGCCCAGGTCGTCTTCTTCGAATCCGACGAGGTCTGCGAAGTTTCCTACCGCGATAAAAAGGGAAAGTATCAGGCGCAGCAGGGAATCGTCCTTCCGCGTCTTTAGGATTCGCCTTTGAACAGCGGCGATTTTTCTCCCCAGTGCCCAGAAAAGACAAACGACTCGAATGGTTTGCGCGGCGAGTGCGGCCCGACCTCCCTTTCGCGCAATTCATCAGGCAGCCGCGAAGGATCCCCCTGGTAACCCATGGATATGCCTGTGACTGCCTCGAAACCCTCTGGCACTCCATAAGCCTCCCGCGCTTTGTCGGGATAGATTCCTGCCATCTGGTGCAGGTAAATTCCAAGGGACGAGGCTTGCACCGTCAGATGAGCTATGGCCTGCCCGAGGTCGTAGAGCGCGTGCCGGTTCGGCTTGCCACTTTTTTCGAACACCAATCGCGCGCAACCCAGCATCAGAACTGGCGCATTCTTGGCCCACGCGGCGTTGCCTTCCACCAAGCAGCTCAGCATCTTCTCAAACTGTTCGCGGTCCTCGCGCATGGCCACCAAGAAATACCACGGCTGGTCGTTGAAACTCGAAGGCGCCCACCGCGCTGCTTCGAGAATACTGCGGAGCTTTTCCGGCTCGATGGGCCGCTCCGAAAACGCGCGCGGGCTCCAGCGATTTTGCAGGAGTTCGACAATCGGATACTTCGTCTCAGCTCGTTTTTCTATCAATTGGCCCTCCAGATTGTTCCATCACAGTTGAAAGCGTTTAACTCTCAATTTTGCTTGGCACTCCGCTCGTCCATGGACCACCCTCCCGCTCCCAGGGCCGCCACCAGAAGCAGCGCCCCCATGACCGCAAGATTCATCATGAAGTGGCTCATCGCTTCCTGCCGCTCCATGCCTTGGAGCGCCCAGAAATTATGAAATAGGATCGTCACAGGAATCAGGTAAAGAAACAGCGCCCCTGATGCGACGCGTGCCTTGAACCCTACGAGGATTCCCAATCCTCCGAGAATCTCGACGACGAGGGCGCCCACAAGCAGTACGCGGACCATCGGCATGCCCTTGCCCGTCATGTACCCCGCGGTGACTGAAAATCCTGTGATCTTCAGCGTACCGCTGATTAGAAAAATCTGGCTGAGCAAACACCGGCCGGCGAGCGAAATCGGTCCACGAAGCGTATTCATAATTATTCTCCCTAGTTACGCGAGATCGAATAACAGAATTTCCGAGCCTTTATCGGCGATAAATTCGAGCTGCGATTCGTCGCTCACAGCTGCGCCGTCGCCTGCCGACAGTGTCTCCCCATTCATCTTCAGCGCGCCCCGCGCGATCTGCACCCACGCGTGCCGCCCGCTCTGGATTTCATGCTCTGCATGGTTACCTGGAGACAGACGCGCGATGGAAAGGCGCGCATCCTGATGAATCGTGATGGGCGCAGCGGGTCCCGCAATTTCATTGAAATTGCCTCGCAAGTCCTTGTCTGCAAAAGTGAGCTGCTCGTACCCCGGCTTGAGCCCTTTGCGGTCTGGATGAATCCATATCTGCAGCAGGTGGACGGGAATGGATGAGGAAGCGTTCTTCTCGCTGTGCGTCACGCCCGTGCCCGCGCTCATTTTTTGCAGGTCGCCCGGACGAATTACGCCACGGCTGCCCGTCGAGTCGCGGTGCTCGAGAGCTCCTTCCAATACCCACGTGAGGATCTCCATATCGCGATGCGGGTGGGTGCCGAAGCCCCCTCCGGGAGCGATGACATCTTCATTCAACACGCGCAGGCTGCGGAACTGCACGTGTTCGGGGTCATAGTATTGGTCGAACGAAAATGTGAAGCGGCTGTCGAGCCAGTCCAGTTTCGTTTTTCCGCGCTCTTCAGACTTTCGAATTTGAATCATGCCTTTCCTCCTTCTGGCTGCGCCCGAGCTTACGGCACAGTCGTCGCAATTCTTCCTGTTCGGCAACGGTCAGCGCGGACATTTCCCGCGCCGTCGCTGCCGCATGTTCGCGAAAAATCTTGGTGATTGCTTTTCTGCCGTGAGGCGTCAGCCGCACGGTTATCATCCGGCGGTCGTCACGCCGCCGCTCGCGTCGCACCAGCCCGAGTTTTTCAAGGTTATCCACCACCAGCGTCGTGTTGCCCCCGCTGCGCAGCAATTTCGCCGCAATCTCCCGCTGGCACATGGGACCCAGATGGAGCAGAGTCTCGAGGACGCCAAACTGCCCCGCCGTCAAGCCGTGCCTTTCGATGCGCGCTGCCGCGAGACCTGCGAGCGTATCCACGGCGCGAAACAGCGGAATCAGTGCATTGAGCGCCCGCTTCTCCTTTTCCTTGCCTTTGTAATGCGTCGGCATATTCGTTTTAATTCAAACAATTCGATGCCGAACTAATTAAAAGGATTCAGGCAATCTCTTGGGTGGGCGAATGAGCTTGGTCGCTCTCCTGGGTCTCTTAACTCGAAGGATTTCTAAGGCTTCTGCGTAGGACGAAGAACCACTTCGCTCAAGAAGCTCTGCGGCGCTGCCGTCAATATCATCTCCACAGCGTGCGCCACGTCATCTGCCTGCAACATCTTGCTCTGATCCTTTCCAGCGTGCGGCGAGAATTCTGTAGCCACTGAACCGGGGCAGACGACACTTACGCGAATGCCGTAGCCGCGCAAATCTTCCGCCATACAATACGTCAACCCCATCAATCCCCACTTCGAAGCACAATACACCGCCCCGCCGGCAAAAGCGTTTTTCCCTGCAAGCGACGCTATATTGATGATGAATCCGGTTCCGCGGCGAATCATTTCCGGCGCGACCGCCCGGCTCATCAGGAACACGGATTTCAAATTGGTGTCTATTACATTGTCCCAATCTGCCTCGCTGAGTTCTGGGAGAGAGCGAAAAATTCCGATGCCGGCATTGTTCACGAGGATATCAATGGCGCCGAAATGGCGCTGGCTCGTTTCTACCAGCGCTGCTACTTGCTCCTGGTGCGTGACGTCTCCCGGGACCGCCAGCGTCTCAATTCCCTCTGCGCGAAGTTTCGCCGCAGCTTCCCCGAGCGGCCCTGCCCGCCGCGCATTCATTGCCACGTGCGCCCCCAGCCTTCCCAGTCGCCGTGCGATTGCCAGGCCGATGCCCCGGCTTGCGCCGGTTACGAGCGCTGCCCGCCCCCTCACCGCGCTTGCCATTTCCACCTTCAAATCCTCCAAGCTACCTTATGGCCGAACCCAACATCGTATCATCTGCGTGTGGAGGCCTGCGGTGGCATCCCTTGTTCCTGAGGCAGCAAGTTTGGTGAATCGCCTTGCGCGTTGTGTGCTCATTTTCTATAATCCGCTGGCTTCGTCTGAGCTGCGGGTCTTCAAAACTCCGAAGACCTCCGGTTGGCTCGGTCAATTGCTCAGAATAAATCTCCTGGAGGCGGTAAGAGAAATGCGATCAACTCGATTGGCCGTGTCTGGATTTGCGCTATTGCTGGCAGTTTCGCTGCTGGGAGTCCCCGGGCCCGCTGCGGCCCAGGATCAATCCAACAAGGGTACCGACTACACCATGCCGCAGTACAACGCCTATCAGGCGGCGCACAAGGAGCCGGACCCTCAGAAGCGCATCCAAATGCTCGATGATCTCGTCGGCACCCTCGGATCATCGAAGGACTTGCTTCCTTATATCGAGCAGGCGTACCTCGATTCCTACACTCAGCTCAAGAATTATCCCAAGTTGATCGAATATGCCGACCGGGTCATCGGCCTTGGCGATCAGTTGCCGGTGCAAACGAGGCTCGAAGCGACCGTTGCGCGATGCCAGGCGTTTGAGCAGTCATTTAATCCCAAGGCTTCCGATGCGCGCGATCAGCTGAGCAAGGAAGTGAACGCAGCCAAGAGCGGGCTTGTTCTGCTTGACAAGGTACCAAAGCCAGCGAATACGTCCGACGACCAATTTGCCGAAGGGAAGAAGCCTGCCATCGGATTCTTCAATAGCGCGGCGGGATCTGCAGAGCTGCAATTGAAGGACTATACGGCCGCCGCGGATTCTTACAAGGCGGTACTTGCAGTAAATCCTAAGGACGCCGCAAGTTACTACCACATGGGAGTTGCCGATCTCGGTATGGCTCCTCCTCACACGATGGACGGTTATTGGGCGATAGCGCGGGCCATTGATCTCAAGATTCCGGGTGATGCACAGGTCAAGGATTACTTGCGCAAGCAGATGCTGGCCTATGAACAGCCCGGTTGCGATAGCCAGATTGACGCGCAGCTCAGCGAACTCCTCACCGTCGCCCAGGGCTCGGCCGATCGTCCCACAACGTATTCGATTCCCAGCGCCGACGATCTTGCCAAACTTCGCGCACAGAGCAACATTTTGACCGTGATCTCCGATTTACAAGCTGGCGGCGACAAAGCCAAGAATACCTGGCTGATGATATGCGGCTCGGAGTTCCCGGTGGTCGTCGGCAAGATTATCGAAGCCACGCCAGGTGATGGCTCAGTGGACTTCAAAGTTTACGAAGGCCCGACGGATGAGGATGTCCAAGCGGCCACCGTTCCAAATATGGACGTAAATGTGAAAGGCCAGCCCGACGCGGCCCGCCTGGGGAAGGATGATGGCATTCGCTTCTCTGGCACTCTCGTCAGCTACGACCCACAACCTTTCCTGTTGCACTGGGATGAAGTAAAGGTGGATCCGACCATCATTCCGGAGGAAAAGGTTACTCCCGGTCGCAAACCGCACAAGGTTCCTCCGAAAAAGCCTTCGAGATAGCAGCGCGCCCTTCGCACCCAGTTAGCACGGCTTTCAGTGCCTCCTCGGCGCTGGTCCCGTCTGACTCCTGACGCTTGAATCTTCGGGAATCAATGTCGCGCTACGGTCGGCGAATCCGGCGGTGATCGAGTTTGTATTCCTCAACCTTGCGGCTCAAAGTATTGCGATGGATCCCGAGAATCTTGGCGGCATTCGACTGATTTCCATTGGCGTTTTCGAGCGCCCGTTTGATGAACCTCTTCTCGAATTCTGCCTTGGCTTCTTCGAGCAGAATTCCGTGGTCCACGAGCATTCTCACAAGGGCTTCCAGTTGCTCTTTCACGTTGGCTTGCTCCCCGAAGGGTTCCCGGCCAGGGCTCCGGCTCCGAACCTCACCCGAGCGGCCGTTCCGTGATTCGCTCGTACGCCTCGCGGTATTTCGCCCGCGTCGCGGACACTACGTCTCGCGGCAGTTCGGGAGCCGGCGGCTGCTTCTCCCAGCCGATCCTCTCCAGATAATCCCGCACGAACTGCTTGTCGAACGATGGTTGCGCCCGGCCCGGCGCGTATTCCGCCGCCGGCCAGAATCGCGAGGAATCCGGCGTCAGCGCTTCGTCGATCCACACGAGTTCTCCATCAAGCATCCCGAACTCAAATTTCGTGTCCGCCAGAATGATTCCCCGTGGCCGCGTGTATTCCGCCGCGCGCCGGTAGAGTTCCAGGCTCACCTCGCGCAGGCGCTCGGCCAGCGCCCTGCCCACACGGAGGCTGGTTTCCTCGAAGGAAATGTTCTCGTCGTGGCCGCTCACGGCCTTCGTTGACGGAGTGAAGATCGCTTCCGGCAATTGTTCGGACTCCTGCAGCCCCGCGGGCAGCGCGATGCCGCACACCGCACCGGTCTTCTGGTATTCCTTCCATCCCGAACCCGAAAGGTAGCCCCGTACGACGCATTCGATCAGCACCGGTTCTGTGCGCCGCACCAGCATCGAACGTCCGCGAAGCATCGGCGCGAACGTCCGCGCCTCCTCGGGAAAATCCGTGCCGGAGATCACGTGATTGGGTATTACGTCGCGCAGCATCTCGAACCAGAAAAGCGATAGCTGCGTCAGCACGCGCCCTTTGTCGGGAATGGGCGTCGGCAGCACCACGTCGAATGCCGAAAGCCGGTCGGTGGCGATAATCAGCAGCCGGTCGCCGAAATCATAAATGTCGCGGACCTTGCCCCGGCCCAGCAGCCGGAGTCCGGCGAAATCCGTGTGCGAAACCGTGGGATACATCATTTGCGGAGATGCCAAGGGAATTGTCCGCTCCTTTGGGAAGGGCACATTCTAACGCAGGGAAGCGGAGTGTCAATCCTGAAGAAAACCTACAGAGGGAAACTATTTCAATCGCGTTTGGCGCGTGCGAAGCGAAGCCCGGCTCACGCGGCGTTCGTGGCCACCTTCGCGCTGGGAATTTCCGCCGCCTCTTCCCAGCGCACGGAGACCAGCCGCGACACTCCCGGCTCCTGCATCGTCACGCCGTAGAGCATCGAGCCAAGCTCCATTGTCTTGCGGTTGTGCGTGACGATAATAAATTGCGTCTGCGCGCTCATGTCGTTCAGCATTTTCGTGAAACGCCCCACGTTTGCCTCATCGAGCGGAGCGTCCACTTCATCCAATATGCAAAACGGGCTCGGCTGGTACCGGAAGATGGCGATCAGCAACGCCAGCGCCGTCATGGCCTTTTCCCCGCCCGAAAGCAACATCACGTTCTGCAGCCGCTTCCCCGGCGGCTGCGCGACCACGTCGATTCCCGCGTCGCCGGAGCTGTCGGGTTCCGTCAGCCTCATTTCGCCCGTGCCTCCGCCAAATAGCACGCGAAATGCCTCCGCGAAATTCAGGTTGATCGCGGCGAATGCCTCCTCGAATTTCTTCCTTGAGACTTCGTCAAGTTCCGAAATGGCCTGCTGCGTGTTCTCAATCGATTGCACCAAGTCATCCCGTTCCCGCGTCAGAAATTCATTCCGCTGCTCGCATTCCTGGTATTCCTCGAGCGCCATCATGTTTACCGGGCCCATGGTTTCCATCCGCGATTTCATTTCTGCGTAATTCGTTTCCGCTGCGGCCAATTCCTCGGCCGTGAGCATCTGCGTTTCTTGCGCGAGCAGTTCTTCCGGTTGCAAATTGGTTTCCGAAACGCAGGTCTGCCGGAGATAATCACGGTCCGCGTCGTTGCGCGCCTTTTCGATTTCCCGCTGGCCGCGCTCCGCGCGAACGTCGTCGAGCCTCAGCCGCTTCTGCCGCAGCGATTCTTCCAAGTTCGCGCTGCGGTTCCTGGCGCCCTGCCATTCCTCTTCGAGCTGGCTCATTTTCTTCTGCAGCCGCGCCTTTTCCTCGCGGAAGTTCATCACCAGCCGCTCGTGCTCCGTCGTGCTGGATTTCAACTCCGTCTGCTCGCGCTCGATCGCCGCGCGCTGCTCTTCGATTGCCCCCTGCCGCTCGCGGCCGGCGAGGAGTTCCTCTGCCAGGCGCTTCTCGCTCGTTTCCGCGCTCCCCAAACGCTCCGAAATCGCCGCCAGCTCTTCCCGCCGTGCCACCAGTTGCTCCTGCTCCACATGCATCTGCGTGCGCATTGCGTTCAGTCTTTCCGTCGCTCCGAGAGCCTCTGACTCCACTGCCTCGCGCGCTGCGAGTGAATCTTCGTGCATTTTATGCGCCGTTTGCTGGCGTTCGCGCGCCGCAGCCGCCTCCGCTTCGACCCCCGAAATCTCCCTCCGGCATTCCGCGACCTGTTCTTCGAGTCGCGCCAGTTCCGCGCGCGCCTGCTCTCTCTGGAGCGTAGCCGCAACCAGCGCCTTTTCTGCTTCCACGTGGAGCGCCTGAGTTTCCGCGATGCGCAATTCCGCGCCGCGAAGCGCGTCCGCCAGGCGCGTCATTTCCGACTGCGTTTCCTCGAGCCGCCTCTCCAGCCGCGCTGATTCCGCTTCGAGCGCTCGCAGCTCCCGCTTCAGCGCCAGCGGGCCGGCATCCCCGGGACGCCCGCCCGAAACGATTCGCCCGTGATAATAGGTTCCCTCGAGCGTGATGAAATGATGCTGCGGATATTCCCGCGCGAGCTTTTCCGCAATCACGGGGGTCTCCACCAGAAAAGCCGAATGCAGCTTTGGCAGGAAATGTTTGGCCGCCGCGCCCAGTGGATCGCGGAAATTCACCAGCCGGTCCATTCGCGAAATAAATCCTGGCTCGGCGGAGAAGGGAACGGGCGTCTCGTCCGGCTTCCAGCTCAATTGCCGCAGCGAGTCCACGAAAAACGTCGCGCGGCCGCCCATTTCATCGCGCAGCAGAGCGATTCCCGCGCGCGCGTGGTCGAAAGTTTCGACCACCACGTATTCCAATTCGTCGCGGAGGAATTGCTCCACCGCGTTCTCATACTGCTCTTCGACCTCCGCGTAATCCGCCAGCACTCCCACGGCGTGGAATCCGCGCGATTTCGTTTCGCCCTCTCCATTGACGCTGAAAAGCTTTTGCACTGCTTCGGCCGTGTAGGCGCGCTCGTTGAGAATCTGTTCGAGCGAGCCTCGTCGCCCGTGTGCTGCCGAGAGTTGCTCCCGCGCGAGTCCCAGCTCTCTCGCTGTGCTTTCGTGGTTTTCGCGAAGCGCGCCGAGCTCACCGCGGGCCTCCTGAAGCGTTCGTGCGAGTTCGCGTGCGGCCGCCTCAGCCTCGCCGAATTTCGCAACCGCAATCCGAGCTCGCTCGGCCTGTTCTGCGCAGGCAATTTCGATTTTCTTCCGCGCTGTTTCGCGCTCCGCAAGAACTCCCGCTGTTCGCTCCTGCGTCTCCGCCGCCTGTTCCGCGTCCGCCTGCGCGCGTACGGCTTCTTCTCCCAGATGTATCGCCGACTGCCGCAGCTCTTCAATGCGCGCTTCGAGCGCGTCCCTCTCTGAAGCTGCCGCCACCACCTGGTCGAGTGAATTCTTGAGTGTCGCTTCCAGCTCCGTCGTCTGCACGCGCAGCGCAATCACGGATTCGCGGTGCGCTTTCGCCCGCGCTTCAATTTCCGCAATCTGTCGTGCAGCTTCGTCGCTTTCCGCGCCCAGCCGTATCGCGCGCGTATCGGCCTGCGTCATTTGCTCGCGATTGAACGTGATGCGGTTTTCCGCGCGGTCCAGCTCCAGCGCCGCCTGCCCAAGCAGGTTCTGCGTCGAACGCAGCTCGCCGTCGAGTTCATACGTTCGCGCCGCCAGCCGTTCCTGCTCGCCTTCGAGCGTTCGCAGCGCTTCGGCCGCGCCGCTCTCTTCCGCGATCATCCCGCGGAGAATGTCTTCCAGGCGCTCGGCTTCCGCGTCGAGTTGCTGCGCCTTGCTGGCGATCACCGCGCGGATCAAACCGCGCATCTGCTCGCGCAGCTCCGCATACCGCCGCGCTTTCGAAGCCTGGCGCTTCAGCGAAGCCAGTTGCTTCTCCACTTCCACCAGGATGTCGCTCACCCGCGCCAGATTTACTTTCGAAGCCTCCAGCTTCGCCTCCGCCAGCCGCTTCTTGGTCTTGAACATCGTCACGCCCGCGGCTTCTTCAATAATTGCCCGGCGATCCATCGGCTTGGAATTCAGTATTTGCCCGATGCGGCCCTGCTCGATGATGGCGTAGGAATCCGGCCCCAGCCCCATGCCCATGAAAAGTTCTTGCACATCGCGCAGCCGCGCCACGCGCCCGTTGATCAGGTATTCGCTCTGCCCCGAACGGTAGAGTCTCCGCCCGATCACCACCTCTCCCGGCTTCACGTGTATCGCTGGCTTTTCCGCTTTCCTTTTCCACGGCTTCAGATTGGTCGCCGCTTCTTCGGGCGGTACTTCGGCCGAAGCTTCTGATGCCTCATCGCCTGCCGCGTCCCCCTCAATTGTTTCCGTGGGATTTTCCGCCGGTGTCTCCTCCACAACCGCGAGCACCATGGCAGCCGCTTCCGCAAGCTCCGGATCCACCAGCGTCAGGGACACTTCCGCGAGTCCCAGCGGCGGCCGTTTGGCTGTGCCGTTAAAAATGCAATCGGCCATCCGCTCCGCGCGCAGCGCCTTATGGCTCTGCTCGCCAAGCACCCACGAAATGGCGTCCACGATGTTCGATTTTCCGCAGCCATTGGGGCCGACGATGCAGGTCACGCCGCTCCCGCTGAACGTGATGTGCGTTTTCTCGCAGAACGATTTGAAGCCCAGCAGATCGACTTTCCGTAGTTTGAGCACCGAACCCCCGGGGTTTTCTTGCCGTCGCGACCCGCGCGAGCGGGCAAGCATGTATTTAAGCAACCAACTGGAGGATTATCGAGACAAAAATACGGCGGACTCGCAATTCGAATCCGTCCGCCGGGCGCTTCGGAGGGCGGTCCTAAAACGCTAGCACTCCGCCCCAGTCGTGTAAAGCGCGAACGCGCCTCCCGTGCGCACTTTGCACCCCCAAATCACCGCTCGCGCCAGCATCCCGTGAGCATCTCCTGCCCCTCGCGGCAGGACTGCTCTCCAAGAATTCTTACGCGAATAATGCAGCAGAATCGCATGCTGACTAGCCCAAGTACTTAGCGCTATTTTTTTTCGTCGTTGAGGTTCGAAAACGGGGGTGTTATTTGGACATATCCTACGGTCGGTACCCCGGTCTTTGCGCACGCCCTGAACTCGTTAGAATCGGGGTTGAGTGATGGCAGGGAAGTGCCAACAACGATCTCCTGTTTTCCAGATTTGCGTTCATCAAGGACCGCTTGGGAGTTTAAGCAATAATAGACACCAATATATGTCTTCTCTTTGGGCGCTTCTTCACCTCTTGTTGATCTTCCAACATATACACCAGCCAGCAGCAGGGTCGTCAAAGCAGCAACGGCTCGCTTCATCTCATTCCTCCCTGGAGGGCCGCGGCAATCCATACCGAATTGCTAGCGTTGCCCCTTGCTTCTTCGGCGGCTCGTAAACAACTGTATCGCCCGTGCGCATTTCGCTCCGCATCAATTGGCAACAGTTGGGCATTGCGTGATTTCCCTTGTTGGGATAGCCGCCAACCGCGCGGTGCAAGCCCCGTGCTTCTACCACTACGAATTTCTGCCCCTGTTTAGTTGCGACCCGAAAAAGTTCTTCCAGTTGCCCTCTGAAGTCCCTTGCAGTTGGCATGCATAACCTCCATCGCTCTGATTCCAGCCCGTCTCTGAAACTGTACCATAGAGTACAATAGGTGGTCGGGTCTCGAACCCCAACCCTGTGCTATGTGGCTGGAACTCTCTATTCAAACTGAACGCTCAGCACCGGATGCAACTCGATGCCATTCGGCGCGACGCCGCGTTGCCGGTGCAGAAAATCGAAAAATCCGATTCCCGTGACGGTAACAATCTGCTCGCCCGCCACCGTCTCGAATCGTTCTCGCGGCGGCCCGCATCGCGTTTCCACCGCATCTCGAGCGGCTTCGAATTCGCTCGCATGGCCCGAAGCGCACGCCCCGGCGCACATCGGTGAAGGAATTTCTACGATCATCGTAGCCGAATCGTCGTCGAGATCTGCAATCACAATGTGCACGTCGCGGTCCTGTTCCTCTTTAATTCCCACCAGCCTCGCGCGCACCACAAAAACCTGCTCTTCGATTGGCGAACTCCGCGCCTCCTCCCGCAATTCCACAGGAGCAGCCTGCTGCGTAAGCCACCGCACCGTCACTGCTCGCGGATGAAAATCTATCGCTGATGCGCCCGAATCGCTGAGTGTTTTCACCGCCCATCGCACCACTCCGCACGTTTCGCCGCAGGCCGGCCCGCCTCCCCATGGCTTCGACACTTGCCGGAACCGCCGCGCCAGCAGCGCGCCGAGCACCGCCAGCACCACAATCAGCAGAAAAAGTTTTTGTCTCTGGCTTCGATTCAACTCGTGCCCCGGAATCTCTTCGCGAGCTCTCGTCAGGCCACGATAGACATGGGCTACGCGCGAGTCAATCTTTCACCCAGAACAATTTTGACTTGCGCCCCCACGGAGCATACGATTCAGCGGTCCTGAGGAGGTTTTTTGGCCGAGCCGCAAATTCGCGCCGAGCGCGGCGTGTTCGTGGCGCTTCTGTTGCTCGCGCTCGTCCTGGCGCTGCTGCGGATTCGCCTTGAGCCTCCTGCGCCGAAGCCCGCTGACTCCCCTGCGGGAGATTTTTCCGCCCTCCGCGCGCGCGAATTTCTGCAGTTGCTTGTCGGCGATGGCCTCCCGCATCCCGTCGGCAGCCCCGCGGATGCCGCCGTTCGCCAGCGCCTCGTCGCGATTCTGAAGGGCTTCGGCTACGAACCCGCTCTGCAGACCGATTTTGCGTGCTCAAGCTATGGCTCCTGCGCCACGGTAGTAAACGTCACCGCAATTCTTCCCGGCCGCGAGCCCGCCGAAGCCGTGCTCGTAGCCGCGCATTACGATTCCGTTCCTGCCGGCCCGGGCGCTTCCGATGACGGTGTGGGCGCCGCCTCCGTCCTCGAAATCGCGCGTGCCTTAAAATCCCTCCCGCAGCCGCGCCACTCCATTATTTTCTTGCTCGATGAGGGCGAAGAGGCCGGACTCCTCGGCGCTCAAGCTTTTGTAGATTCCAATCCGCTCGCGAAGCAGGTCCGCGCCGTCGTCAACATGGATAACCGCGGCACTTCAGGCTCTGCCGCGATGTTCGAAACGGGCAGCGCCAACGCTGCGCTCATGCGCCTTTACTCCTCCGCTGTCGAGCGTCCCAACACCAGCTCGATTGATTACGCTGCCTACAAACTCCTCCCCAACGACACGGATTTCACGGTCTTCAAGGCCGCGGGCTATCAGGGATTCAACTTCGGTTTCATAGGCGGTGTGCAGCACTATCACACCCCGCTCGACAATTTCGAAAATGCGAGCCCGCAAAGCATGCAACACGAAGGCGCAAGCGCTCTGGCCGTTCTGCGCTCTCTTGCCGAAGCCGATCTCGATGCCTTGCCCGCGGGCGAAGCTGAATTCTTCGATGTATTCGCTCGGAAGACCATCTGGTGGCCCGCACGCTGGACGCTTCCTGCCTCCATCATCCTCTACGTCCTGTTCATGCTGGAAATTCTTGTCGGCTTGCGCCATGCCCGGCGCGTGAAAGGCATGTGGCGCGGTCTTCTCGGCTGGTTTGGCATCGTAGTTTCAAGCTTAGTTCTCGCCTATCTCCTTGAGCGCCTTCTCGCTTTCGCCGGGGTTTTTCCCGGCGACTGGATCGCGCATCCCACGGCCGTTCTCATCGCATTCTGGGGCCTGGCCTTCGTCGTTGTGGGATGGTTTGCGCCGCTCTTCCGAAAGGAAGCAGTCTATTGGAGCGCCTGGTGCGGCGTGGCCATGGTGTGGGCGCTCCTCGCCATCTTTCACGCATGGCGCAGGCCGGGCATGACCTACCCTTTTCTGCTTCTCGCGGCAGCGTCGGTCTTGGCCGCGCTCCCCGCGCTCTATAATCGTGAGCCTGCATCTTGGAAGGCGGAGTTCGCTGCTATTCTGCCTTCAATTGTTGCCGCGGTCTTGGTTTTTCCGTTCGCGCTCAGCCTCTATGACGCCTTGGGCGCAGCCTTGCTTCCTGGCGTCACCGTTTGCGTCGCCCTGGTGCTGATCCCGCTCGCGCCGCTCCTCGGATGCTTGCCTGATGGAGCGCGCCGCGTCTTTTCCGGACTGGCCTACGCCGTCACTTTCATTGCCGCCGTCGTTGCGCTTTTTTTGCCCGCCTATTCGCAAAACTTGCCTCAGCGCATGAATTTCGTCTACGTCTTCGACGCTGATTCCGGCAAGTCGCAATGGGCCGTTTATGCTGCGTCCGGCCGTCTCCCTGCTTCTGTCGCGCAGGCCGCCAGTTTCTCCGCACATCCCGTGAAAGTGTTTCCGTATACAGAAGAGCGCCTCTTCGCCGCGGACGCTCCTAAACTCGATCTCGGCGCTCCCGCGCTGGCGAATACCTCGCTCGATAAAATGGGAAGGGTGTGGTCGTTTCACGGAACGCTTCGCCCCGCCCGCGCTGGAGATGAGCTCTACGTCCTCCTTCCACCGGATTCTGGCGTCTCTTCCTTCTCCTTCGCCGGAAAAACTCTTCCCGAACTGAGCCCGCGCTACCTGCAGTATCTCCACGGCTGGCACGCCTATGGCTTGAGTTCTGCACCCGCCGAAGGCATAGCAGTTGCCTTCAATGGGGCAACATCCCATCAGGTCGATGTGTATCTTTCGGAGGAAAGTTTTTCACTCCCGCTGGAAGGGCTATTTCTTGAAAAGGCGCGGCCTTCCACCACCGTGGCTACGCAAAATGGCGATGCCACCATCGTCTTCCGCAAGCAACGGATCACTCCCTAAATCGCGCCTCAGTCTTCAAATCTCCGCCCAATCGCCTCTTTGCCGCATTGCACCCCTCGGCTACAATCTAGCGTTTGCGCCGCTGCCTCCATGGCTCTCTGAATTTGCGGCCGCAAATAAATTTTCATGGGCGAGCTCCTCCTCCACAACACGTTGACGAATCGCTCCGAGCCTTTTGCCCCGCTCCATCCGGGCGAAGTGCGCATGTACACCTGCGGCCCCACCGTGTACGACTTCGCCCACATCGGAAATTACCGCACCTTTGTTTTTCAGGATATTTTGCGCCGCTTCCTAATATCCCGCGGCCTGCGCATCAATCAGGTGATGAATCTCACCGACGTGGACGACCGCATCATTCAGAACGCCGCCGCAGAGGGCATCGGCATTCGCGAGTACACCGAAAAGTACGCGCAAGCGTTCATGGAAGACATGCGCGCCCTTGGCCTCGAAATGCCCGAGCATCTTGTCCGCGCCACCGATCACATCGAAGACATGGTCGCGCTCATCGAGCGCCTCACGGCCAGGGGTTTCACTTACGTGAGCGACGGCTCGATTTATTTCCGCATCTCGAAATTCCCGGGCTACGGAAAACTTTCTCACGTGGATCTATCCGGCATTCAAGCCGGCGCGCGCGTCGAAGTGGACCGCTACGAAAAAGCCGATGCTCGCGACTTCGCGCTATGGAAAGCCCCCAAGCCGGGCGAGCATTTCTGGGAAACGCGCATCGGCCCGGGACGCCCGGGCTGGCATATCGAATGTTCCGCCATGGCCATGCGCTATCTTGGCGAGACGCTCGATATCCATACCGGCGGCGTGGACCTGGCCTTTCCTCATCACGAAAATGAAATCGCCCAGTCCGAAGCCGCCACCGGAGTGCGCTTCGTCCGCTTCTGGCTGCACGCCGAGCACCTCATCATCGATGGCGAGAAGATGTCGAAATCGCTCGGCAATTTTTATACCCTGCGCGATCTTTTCGCTCAGGGCCACAAGCCTTCCACCATTCGTTACATGCTTGCTTCCGTCCCATATCGCCGCCAGCTCAATTTCACTACCGAAGGCCTGGTGCAGGCGGCCAGCTCCGTTGAGCGTCTGCGAAATTTCCTCGCGCGCCTCGAAGCCGAAAAATTTCCCTCGGGAGCAACCGCTGCGCTCTCCCTTCGCGCTCGGGCCGCGCTCGATGCCTTTGAAAAAGGCCTCGAGGACGACCTCAACACCGCCGTCGCACTTGCAGCAATTTTCGATCTCGTCCGTGACGCCAATACCGCCATGGATCGCGGCGAATTCCGCTCGGGCGACATTCCCGCGGTTCACAGCGCGCTCGAAAAATTCGACCGCATCTTTGCTCTCCTCCAGAATGACGACGACGAAAAACTCCGCGCCCTCGGCTTCGCGCCTTCTGAGCCGCAAATCAGCGACGCGGAGATCGAAAAACTCGTCGCCGAGCGCCAGTCCGCCCGCGCGCGCCGCGATTTCATGCGCGCCGATGAAATTCGCAACTCCCTCGCCGCCCGTGGTATCATTCTGGAAGACACCAAGGACGGCGGTGTCCGCTGGAAACGCAAATGAAATTCCAATTCTCCATCCGTATCCTGCTCCACTCGCTTCCTTCCGACGAGCGTCCCAGCCTTTTCGGCGTGGACTAACTTCTCCTCCCTCTGCGGCTCACGCCGCATTTCGTAACCGGAGCCTCACAGCCCGGAAAAATCCGCTTGGAGGAGAAAGTTATGCCGATCGCGCAAGAGAAATCGAATCTGCCTCACCTGCTGACTTCGTTGCCGGGGCCACTCGCCCAAAAACTTGTCGCCCGCGATGACAAAGTTGTCTCGCCGTCCTACACCCGCGACTATCCCCTGGTCGCGAAAAAAGGCTCGGGCGCGCTCGTCGAGGACGTGGACGGCAATACTTTTCTCGATTTCGCCGCCGGCATCGCCGTCGTCGCCACGGGACATTGCCATCCCGAAGTCGTCGCCGCGATTCAGAAGCAGGCCGCCGAGCTAATCCACATGTCCGGCACGGATTTTTATATTCCCAATCTTGTAGTCATGGCCGAACGTCTCGCCGCCATCGCCCCGGGCGCGGAACCCAAGCGCGTTTATTTCGGCAATTCCGGCACAGAGGCAGTGGAAGCGGCGATAAAGCTCTCGAAATACCACACCAAGCGCGACAAACTCATTGCCTTCCATGGCGCCTTCCACGGCCGCACCATGGGATCGCTCTCCTTGACAGCCAGTCGGTCTGTTCAGCGCAAGGGATTCGGCACGCTTCTCTCGGGCGTCTTTCACATGCCCTATCCGGACACCTATCGCGGCGCCTACGGCATTCGTCCCGAACACGCCTCTGAAGATTGCCTCGCCTATCTTGAAAATGAACTCTTCAAGCGCCTCGTCGACCCTGAAGACGTCGCCGCCATCTTCATTGAGCCGATTCAGGGCGAAGGTGGCTACCTGCCCGCTCCCGCGGAGTTTCTGCAGGGGCTCGAAAAGATTTGTCGCCAGAACGGCATTCTTCTCGTCGCCGACGAAGTGCAATCCGGCATGGGCCGCACCGGAAAATGGTGGGCCTGCGACCACGCCGGAATCGAGCCGGACATTATCTGTACGGCGAAGGGAATCGCCTCCGGCATGCCCCTCGGTGCCATCATCTCCAAGGCCAGTGTGATGGACTGGACCCCGGGCGCGCACGCTTCTACTTTCGGCGGCAATCCCGTCTGCATCGCTGCGGGCCTCGCCACTATGGATTTGCTCGAACGCCAATACATCGCCAATTCTGCGCGCATGGGCGAATTCATTCTCGGACGCATCGCTTCCTGGCCCGCGCAGCATCGCATTGTCGGCGACGTGCGCGGCAAAGGCCTGATGATCGGCATCGAGTTCGTCCGCGATCAGAAGACCAAGGAAAAGGCCCCGGACCTCCGCAATCACATCGTGCAACTCGCGTTTCACAAGGGCTTGCTTGTCCTCGGCGCGGGAGAAAATTCTCTGCGCATCGCGCCGCCTCTGTTGATTGGCGAAGAGCAGGCCGATTTCGCCATCCGCACTCTCGACGCTTGCATCTCCGAAGCCGAAAAAACCTTGTAGCCGCTCGCCTCTGTCGTATTCTTGTCCTCCCGGGTCCGGCCGTTTCCAGGCTGGGCCGCGAGAGGCCATTTTTTCGCGCCGCGAACCGGCGCAGGCGGAGGCGCAATTGCCGCGCATCCTCGACGTTGGTTGCGGCCCGAACAAATTTCCCGGCTCGATTGGCGTGGACTTCCGCTCCAATACCGCCGCCGACGTTCTCTGTCATCTCGATCGCGCTGGCCTGCCGTTCCGCGACAATTCCTTCGACGAGGTTCGCGCCGTCCATGTCGTCGAACACGTTTCAGATGTCATCGCCACCATGGAGGAATTCCATCGCGTCGCGCGTCCGGGCGGCACGATTTATCTCGTCACTCCGCACTTCACCGACTACAGTTCCTGGTGTGATCCCACGCATCATTGGCATTTGAATTCCTATTCCTTTTATTATTTCTATCCGGGTGGCCGCCACGATGACGGCCGCGCCATGTGGTACACCGCCGCGCGTCTCCGCGAGCGCCGCGTGCGCGTCCGCCTGCTGCGCCTCTGGCGCCTCATCGGCATGGAATTTCTCGTCAACCACGCTTCGTGGTTTCGCCGCTTCTGGGAACACTATTTGTGTTTCGTCTTTCGCGGCAAGGTGATGGAATTTGAATTCGAAGTCTTGAAGTAGCCGCAGGAGGCAGGCCATGCCGTTGCTGGCCCGCGTGATGTTCGGTCTCGTCAATTTCGCCGCGCGCCGCGGCCTCTCGGACTCCGAATCCGCTCGCGCCGCTGCACCGCGCGATTCCGTTTCGCAAGCGAAGCGTGCCGCCCGCCGCACGGGCGTCCGCGGCGAGACTTACGCTTACTGGTTCCTTCGCCGTCACGGTTACGTCCTTGTCGCGCGCAATTACACGCGCTCGGGCGTCAAAGGCGAAATTGATTTAGTCGGCTACGATGGCGCGGTGCTCGCCTTCATCGAAGTGAAAACTCGCGCCGCCGAAAAAAATTTCCGCGCCCTTCCCGAAGATTCCATCACTCCCGCGAAGCAGCGTGCCCTCGCGCGCATCGCCCGCAGTTTTCTTTCTGAGCGCCGCGCCACAGAGGCTCCCTGGCGCTTCGACGTTCTCGCCCTCGAAACCACTCCGGGCCGCCGCCCCGTGGTCCGTTTGCACAAAGGCGCTTTCGCTCTCCGCCCCCATTCGCCGTGATGAATTTTGCGGCAACTCGCGCGCTCTTATTTCTTCCACCGTCCGCGTCAGTAGTACAATAATTGGGCCAAATTCAGGCTCGCGCATCCCATCTGCGCGTGACCCTTCTAGGGAGGCAGTGGTGCCCGAGCTTCGCAAGGATCCTGTCACCGGCCGCTGGGTCATCATCTCCACCGACCGCGGCAAGCGCCCCTCCGATTTCGTTCGCGAGAGCGTGGTAATCAAGGGCACCGGCTTTTGCCCTTTCTGTCCGGGTAATGAATCAAAGACTCCCCCTGAAATTCTTGCCTACGGCCGCAACGGCACCGGCCGCGATACCTCCGGCTGGAGCGTCCGTGTCGTTCCCAATAAATTTCCCGCTCTCGGCATTGAAGGCGACCTCGACCGCGAAGGCGAAGGCCTCTTCGACCGCATGAACGGTGTCGGCGCCCACGAAGTAATCATCGAGACTCCCGATCACAAATCCACGCTGGCCTCTCTCCCGGAGAAATCCGTCGAAGAAGTTCTGTGGGCCTTTCGCGATCGCGTCCTCGATCTCAAGAACGATCGTCGCTTCCGCTACATCCTCATCTTCAAGAATCACGGCGAAGCCGCCGGCGCCTCTCTCGAGCACACCCATTCGCAATTGATCGCCCTGCCCATTGTTCCCAAGCGCGTCCGCGAGGAAGTTGACAGCGGCCGCCGCTACTACGAGCTTAAGGAGCGCTGCATCTTCTGCGACATGATCAAGCAGGAGCTCGAGACCGAAAAGCGCGTCATCCTCGAGAACGGTGATTTCATCGCGCTCGCTCCCTACGCCCCGCGCTTTCCTTTCGAGACTTGGATTCTGCCCCGCCCGCACAGCTCCGCTTTCGAATATCAGCAGAGCCCGGTCTTTTCAAGCCTCGCCAAGCTTCTGCGCGATCTACTCCAGCGCCTCGATGCCGTTCTCGACCACCCTGCCTACAACTACGTCATTCACACTTCTCCCGTCGGCGAAGAAATCAACGAGCATTACCACTGGCACATCGAAATGATGCCCAAGCTCACCAAAGTCGCCGGCTTCGAATGGGGCACTGGCTTCTACATTAATCCCACGCCGCCCGAAGAATCCGCCCGCTTCCTCCGCGAAGCCCAGCTCGATCCCGCGCCCGCGCCAGCGCCCGCCCCCGCTCCCGAAAAAACCACTTAGCTCGCCATCACTCCAGTTCCCCGCATTCTCTTCCCGTCCGCAGCGCGCCCCCCACGCGTTGTCATGCTGAGCCCGCGCCAGCGGGCGCGTCTCTTGCGTCCCGATTTCCCCCATCGGGACGAAGCATCTCTCTTATGATTCTTCTCAGTCCCCTCGCGCTCCCAACACGCTGTCATGCTGAACACGCGATAGCGGGTGAAGCATCACTCTTAGTATGAGCCCTTCCTCTGCTTGTCTTCCGCCCGGTACTCTAACTTCTGATTTCTGCCTTCTAATTTCTATTTCTTCGACAGAATCTGCTCGATACGGCGTCCCGCCGCGGACGCGGCGATGAGCGCGCCCAAGCGTCGCTCCCGCGTTTCTTCTTGCTTGGCGCTAATCACCCACCAGTTGATTAGTCGCCGATAGTAAGGCGGCTGAGCTTCCCAGAATTCCCACGCCGATTTGTTCGCGCGAAATTCTTTTTCGTATGCGCGCGGCAGTTTGGCCTCTCTGCGCTCGTAGGAATACGGCGCGTCTCTTTTGCGGTCGCGCCCTTCGAATGCCGCAAGGCCGGGCGCCTGCATGCGCCCAAGTTTTTTGAGCTCCGTCGCGCGCCGGATGTTAACCGCGCTCCAATTGCTTCGCGCCTTGCGCGGAGTGAACCGCACGGTGAAGCTTGACTCGTCATGCGATTTTCGCACGCCGTCAATCCAGCCAAAACAAAGCGCCTCATCGAGCGCTTCAAAATATGTGACGCCGCCCTTGCCCGACGACTGCTTGTAGAACCCAAAGTACAACTCGCTCACCTTCGCATAGTTGGCCGCGAGCCATTTGCGTACCTCCGCGCCTGAACTGAAGAATGTCGGTTTCATGGTCGGCTGAGTCTCAAATGGCAAAATGCCGTTCGGATGGAAGTACCCTCAGTTTCCCGCCAGCGCTTCTTCGCGCGTTGTCTCCCTATCACGGGACATGGAGAAGTAGCCGCTCCGCGTGAGCACCTTGTACTTCCTGTGGCTCCGGCCAGCCGCATCGTTCAGTCTGACTTGTAGCCTGTGAAAACGTCCGCTTCCCAGCGGGTGCGCGGGGTAGTAGCCCAGCGTATAACGAGTTTCAATCCGCTTGAAGATCGCCCCCACGGCGGCATCGAGCGACTCATACTTGTTTGCATCGAATGTCTCGCCGCCTGTTTCTGGCGCTAACCGCGCAACATGCACAAGGCCGAGCGACGCTTTGTGAAGATCGTCTCGATCCTGAACCCACTGCTGCTCTCCGAGGGGCGTAATGACCAACGTTTGGCCAACTCGCCCTACCTGAAGACTCTCAAGCGTTGTCGAGGCCTGAAGAATCTCATTTTGAACTTGGGAGGGGAGTGCGCGAGCACGCAGCGGATCATTCGGGTTGTTCGGGTCAGGGATCGCGGGGACGTTATCCACGTTATCGCTGACGAGGATTATGACGCGCCGCGCATCGATCGGAGCTTTCTCTTTCAAGTATCGCGCCGCTTCATAAAGCGCATCATTGATATTCGTTCTCCCGCCTCCCGCGGCGGCCTCCAGCGCATCGGAAACAGTTGGTTTGTCGCGTGTCAACTCCACGCTGACCTGAACCTTGTCGCTGAATTCAAACAGGGCCACTTGGTCCGCCGGCTTCATCGAATGGAGCGCAGAAAGCGTCGCCACGCGCAGTGGCGCCATGAATTCCGTCATCGAACCGCTGACATCCACCACGAGCGCCACAGCGAGAGGAAGTTGATTCTGGTGGTCGAAGTAGGAAATTGCCTGTGGCTTGCCATCCTCGCGGATCTCAAAATCGTTTTGTGTCAAGCCATCCACGCCTTGCCCTTGATGGTCCTCCACCGCCACATCCACGAGAACCATATTCACCCCAACGTGAATGTGCCCAGCATTCTCCTTCTGATTCGCAGCAAGCAGCCCCAGCGCAAGAAAGGGGAAGACGCAACTCAGGAGCAATGAAGCTACACACCGCCGCAGGTCCATTTCCTTGGGCCTATGTTCAGACCATCTGCCAGTCATCAAAAGTTTTTGGCGAGTGGGGACCGAATGACCAGCGCGCGAGTCCACATCATTTCTCCGGCCACAGCGGCCGCAATCTCTAGCAATCCTACTCCCGGCCACCGCTCAATTCCAACAATGCCGCCCGCCGCTGGGTGCCCCATCCTTTGCGAAGCGAAGGGTGGGGCCTTTGACTCTTCTCAGCCCCCTCGCGCTCCTGACACGTTGTCATGCTGAACCCGCAAAAGCGGGTGAAGCATCTCTCTTAAAATGAGCCTTTCTTCCTTTTGTCTTTCGCCCGATCCTCAAATTTCTGATTTCTGACTTCTGATTTCTACTTTTTATTCCCTCGCCTCCTCGCGAATCCGCATCCACGCCCGTTCCACGTGCCGCAATTCCGTATTCGTCTGCCCAATGCTCATCCGCAGCGTGAATTTGTCCGCGAGCCGCGTATGCGTCAAATACAAATCCCCGCTCCGGTTTACCCGCTCCATGATTTCTTGATTGATTGTGTCCCCTCCGCGATGCCGAAAACACACCAGGTTCATCGGCACGGGCGCCGCGAGCTCCCATTCCGAATCTTCCTGCACCCACGCCGCGAACTTCTGCGCCAGCTCCACGTGCCTGCGAATGTGATGCCGCAAACCCTCTGCGCCATAGTGTCGGATAACGAACCACAGTTTCAGCGCGCGAAATCGCCGCCCCATCGGAATGTGCCAGTCGCGGTAATCAATCACCGCGCCCGATTCCGTCGGCTTGTTGCGCAAGTATTCTGGCAGCACGCTCATCGTTTGAACGAGCGCCTTGCGGTCCGCCACGTAAAAGCAGTCGCAATCGAAATTCGTGAACATCCACTTGTGCGGATTGAAGCAGTAGCTGTCCGCAAATTCGAGCCCCTCGTGAATCCACCGGAACTCCGGACAAATCGCCGCCGATCCGGACATCGCCGCGTCCACGTGCAGCCAGAGGCCATGCTCGCGGCAGATTTTTCCGATTGCTCGCAGTGGATCCATCGCATTCGAAGAAGTCGTGCCCACCGTCGCGCACGCGAAGCACGGAATTCTCCCTGCCGCGCGGTCCTGCTTGATTTGCCCCGCCAGCGCGTCCGCGCGCATCGCGAATTTTTCATCCGTTTCAACGAGCCGCAAATTCGCTCGCCCCAGCCCCGCAATTTTCATGGCCTTCTCGACCGAGGAGTGCGCCTGCGACGACGTGTATGCCACTAGGCTCCCGTCGCACCCGCGCTCGTTCGTCACAAAATTTGTCGCCCGCTCGCGTCCGGCCAGCAGCGCGCACAGCGTCGAACTCGAAGCCGTATCCTGAATCACTCCCCCGCCCGCGCCGCTCGACAAAAACTTTTCCGGCAGCCCCAGCATTTCCACCAGCCAGTCGAGCACGTGCGTTTCCAGCTCCGTGCACGCCGGACTCGTCGCCCACAGCATCCCCTGCACGCCCAGCCCCGCCGAAAGCATTTCCCCCAGGATCGAAGGAAACGAATTGTTTGAAGGGAAGTACGCGAAAAAATTCGGCGATTGCCAGTGCGTCACTCCGGGCAGAATTTTCTTCTCCACGTCCGCAAGCATCGTTTCGAATCTCTCTCCCGTTTCCGGAGCCCCTTTCGGCAGCGCAGCGCGAATCTCCCCGGGCTTCACCTGCGCAAGCACCGGCAGCGTCTCAATCCGCTCGTAGTAATCCGCGATCCAGTCCACCACCGCCTTCCCTTGCCGCCGGAACTCGTCGGTGGTCATGTGGTAGCTCGCCTTCTCTCTCATCGCCTCACCTTTCATCTTCAACTCCCGCTTCGCGCGCCATTCGTGAAACCGTGCCACCGCTTCGGCTGAATCCAGGCATAGCACACCCTCTCGCCTTCACAAAGTGTTGCCATGCGTCATTCACGGGTTCGTGCGCACGCCATTTTCCTACCCCGTATGCCTTGCAGCAACGTCTAGCTCGATTGCTCTTGTGCGCGAGGTTGCCGGCAGACGACAATGGAATCCCCTTCCTGCATTAAGTCCCTAATAGGAGCACCCTTGCGTCCATGAGTGATCCTCTCTCAAAAAGGGGGGGTTCGAGCGCCGGCGCGAGCACCAAAAATCTGGAGCGCCGCTCCGCGCAGCGCTTTCCCTTCTCCGCGGCCGGCGAACTACTCGATCTGTCTTCCCAGGCGCGCCTCAACGTACGCGTGGCGGACATCGGCCGTAACGGCTGTTTTGTGGACGTCATCAACATCTTCCCTCCGGGCACTCCCGTGAATCTATCCATCTGGCACGCCGGCCAGCAGTTCAACAGCGACGGGGTTGTAGCCTATTCCTTGCCCGGCATGGGAATGGGCCTTCGCTTTGCCGATCTGTCCTCAGAAATGCAATCCATTTTCATTAAATGGACCGTCGAATCGGGAGCCGAGGCCTCATTAGCTCCAGAAAACCGGAATCGAGAACACTCCAACGGAAGAGATTTTCCCGTTGCGCGGGACACGTTTATTCGCCTGCTCGAAGTTCTCATGCGAAAGGACGTCCTGTCCCAAGCTGAAGGATCGGAATTGCTGGCCGAACTTTTGCGCCGTGTTTGAGACGGCATCCTTATGAAGAAGAAAAAACTGGGCGAAGTGCTGCGGGAAAGAGGTCAGATTTCAGCTGCCGATCTTGCGAGCGCGATCGCGGAGCAGCAGGGCAAGGTCATTCGTCTCGGCGAGTTGCTGATGGCGCGGGGCGTAGTCGTTAAAGATGATCTGGCTTCCGCGCTGGAACAGGTCACGCGAATTCCCTACGTAAATTGTGCGCTGCTCCCTCCAGCCCAGGCCGCACTCGCACTCTTGCCCCGCCAGGTCGCTGATCGCTGCTTGGGCATTCCCATCGCCGTGCAGGATAGGAAGCTGGTGGTGGTGATGGCGGAACCACAGAATCTCGCCCTCATCAACGAGTTGAAGTTCAGGGCCGGAATGGACATTGACCCCCGGTTTGGCTTTCGCGCGGAAATTCTGGCTGCCATCGAACAGCATTACGACGAAACGCCGCTGGACGAGCCAGTCGAAGCTCTCTCAGCTTCCGCGTCGGAAGACGAGGCGAATGAAGCTGTGCGGGAAATGGAGTTTGTCTCCACCAGCTCGAAGCAGGCCAACCGCGAAGCTTTACAGGAAGTTCAAGCCGAATTGTTGCATCAACGCACCCCCGCTGTGAGAATTGCTTCCGAAGTGATCCTCGCTGCTCAGCAGAAGCAGGCCAGTGACATTCACATCGAGCCCCAGGCGAATGGCGTCATTGTTCGCATCCGTGTGGATGGCGTGCTTCGCGAGCTCCGGCGTGTCCCCCGCACCCACCAGTACGCGCTGATTTCTCGCATCAAGATCATCTCGGACATGGATATTGCCGAACGCCGTGCTCCCCAGGATGGCCGCTTCCTGGTCCGCATGGGGTCAAAGCAGCTCGACATGCGCGTTTCGAGCCTCCCCACGCAATACGGCGAAAAAATCGTGATGCGCCTTCTCGATCCCGACGCCGCCCTGCGGAGTTTCCCCGAATTGGGGTTCTCCGAAGAGGCCGATGCCAGCCTGCGCGAGATCCTCGCCCTTCCCCAGGGCATGCTCTTGGTCACTGGCCCGACGGGCTCGGGAAAAAGCTCCACATTGTACGCCGCGCTGAATATTCTCCGTCAGCCTGCGGTGAACATCGTGACTCTCGAAGACCCCGTTGAATATGTCATGGCGGGAATCAATCAAGTCCACGTCAATAACAAGGCTGGGCTGAATTTCGCCAGTTGTTTGCGCTCTGTCTTGCGCCAGGATCCCAACGTGATTATGGTCGGGGAGATTCGCGACAAAGAAACCGCCGAAACCGCCATGAAGGCCGCGCAGACCGGCCACCTCGTTCTTTCCACGTTGCACACCAATGACAGCGTGTCGGCCGTAACTCGATTGCTGGATCTCCACGTTCCCGGATTCTTGGTCGCCTCCTCCGTGACGGCCATCGTTGCCCAACGCCTGTTGCGCTGCCTCTGCGATTGCCGCGACTGGATTCGTGTCACCATGGAAAACGCGGAGCGCCTGGCGGCTCTCGGATTGCTCGACCCCGTGGATTCCGTCTGTGTTCCGGTAGGCTGCGAAGCTTGCGATCAAACCGGCTACCGCGGCAGAGTCGGAGTCTATGAGATCCTGCGTTTCGATGACTCCATTCGCGAAGCCGTCCGTGCCGGCACTACGCACGACGATATTCGCAAGCTGGTGCGCACTCTGGGCATGAAGCTCATGCAGCAGGATGCCCTGGAAAAAATCCTTTTGGGCCGTACCTCCGTTGAAGAAGTGGCGCGTGTCGTCCCAGTGCAGGCGAGCAGCTCAGGGGATTGCACGGGGTGCGGACGAAAGCTCGTCCAGGCTTTCAGCTTCTGCCCTCATTGCGGCACTCAGCAAGCAGAGCCCGCCTCCCACAAGCCCCAGCACTCCTCAACTCCAACTCTTCGCCGCGATGACGGCTAGAAACCCTAAACTCCCCCCCATTCTCCCAACCGCCTTTTCCGCCCCCCAATTCTCCCCGCCGTATGACCTATCTTTAACCTCCTCTTCCATTGCCTCACCCTTCCTCATATCTTTCGCCTGTCCCACCGCTCACAAAATCGCGCTGGCTCCCCGCGCAACTACTCCTCCGCCTCTCTTTCGCACTCACCGGCGCCTCTCCCGATCATCCCGCGCGCTCCTCCCGCCGCCCCGCGAACGTAAGATTCTACCCGCCACCCCATGAATCCGTTCGCACCACATTCCGGAACCAGGCGTTCTGCCCTCTGAAGTCAATTCCATCCGAATCGTAATCTAGGCTGATTGATCTTTTGCCTGCTGATTTCTGATTAAATTACCTAGTCCTGGTACTTTACTTTCCATCAAATCTATGCTATCCTTACACTGTGCAAATTGGGCAGCTGGAGAAGGCGGGGACCCTCCCCGCCTTTCACACTTTATGTGGGGAGGCAATTTCTAATCGGGACACACTTACGAATAGAAACGCATGTAACTCGTTGAAAACAAACAATAGGAGGTCAGTCTAATCGGGACAAATGAAAAGTTCTATGCAGTCCCATTTAAGCCCGTTCCAAATCGGGAAAGGCTCCTTGCGGCCCCAATCCCAACCGACAGGGCTTCCCCCTCTAGAATTCTAATCGAGACACACCTAGAAACAAGAATGGAGCTAAATTATTGAAAACAAAGTGAAATCGCAAATTCTAATCGAGACACAAATGCGGTTTAGGCATCCCAATGCTTTTCATCGGGTCAGCATGTGGGAAAACGGGCGCCGCAGCCTTCTGATCGCCGGATGGTATTTGCGCCGCCTCAGTGATAGCTTGGGAGGCATCGCTGGCAGAAGGGAACTGTCAAATTTGAGGAGCGAGCCATGAGCTGGGCAAAGCGCAGGTTGATGATCATTGTGGGAGTCATCGCATTGTTCGTGCTGCTGATTTTCCTGATGTCTTTGCCGGGCTGGATTCCCTCCAAATCCGTTCTCGTGCTGGATATCAACGGCGCGATTGAGGAGCAGCGCGCCGAGGATTTTCTCACCTATGTCAATGGCGGCGGACCGCCGGTGCTCCACGATTACGTGGACGCGATTGACACCGCGAAAGACGACTCGCGCATTTCCGGAATTGTCGTGCGCGTCGGCCCGCTGGCGACCGGCTGGGCCAAGCTCGAAGAAATTCGCGCGCATCTTCTCGCCTTTCGCGCGAGCCACAAACCCACCATCTGCTATCTCGGCTACGACGGCGTCGGCAATCCCGAATACTATCTCGCGAGCGCCTGCGAAAAAATCTGGCTTGTTCCCACTTCCAATCTAGGCGTGCGCGGCATGATGGCCGAAGCGCTTTTCCTCCGCGGCACTTTCGACAAACTCAAAATCGTTCCGGACTACTATCACATCGCCGAATACAAGACCGCTTCCAATCAATTCACCGAAAAGAAATTCACGCCCGCGCACCGCGAGGAAGTCGAATCGCTCCTGCACAGCATTTACGATCGCTACATCTCCGAAGTCGCCGAAGCCCGCGGCATGAATCCCGCCGCGTTTTCCTCGCTGGTCGAGAAAGGTCCGTTCCTCGCCGGCGAAGCGGTCGAAAATAAACTTGTGGACCGTCTCGCCTACTGGGATCAGGTGCAAACTTTCTTCGAGCAACAAACCAAAACTTGGCAGCCCGTAGATCTCGAACGCTATCGCATGGAAATCAAAAATTTCGGCAGCTACAAAATCGCCGTGGTTCACGCCACCGGCCTCATCGTCTCCGGCAATTCACAGAATTCTCCCGGCGGCGGATTCATTATGGGCGGCGATTCGGTGGCCTCCGATTTGCGCCGCGCCACCAACGATTCAAGCATCAAGGCCATCATTCTCCGCGTGGATTCCGGCGGCGGCTCTGCTCTGGCCAGCGAAGTCATCCGCCGCGCCGTCATTCTAGCCAAGCAGAAAAAGCCGGTGGTCGTCTCGATGTCCGATGTCGCAGCTTCCGGAGGCTACTGGATCGCCATGTCCGCGGATAAAATCGTCGCCGACCCCAACACCATCACCGCTTCCATCGGCGTCCTCAGCGGAAAATTCAATCTTTCCGGACTCTACGATTTGATTGGCCTTTCCACCGATTCCGTCGCTACAAGCGACAATGCCAGCATGTATTCTGACCAGCAAAATTTCACGCCCGCGCAGCGCGACGCGCTCATGAAATCTATGCAGGATATTTATTCGAATTTCACTGAGGACGTCGCCGAGGGCCGCAAGATTCCGCTTGAGCAGGTGCAGAAAATTGCCAAGGGCCGCGTGTGGAGCGGCGACCAGGCAAAAGGCTTTGGCCTCGTGGACGAGCTTGGTGGCCTCGACCGCGCCATCGCTGTCGCGAAAAATCTCGCACACATTCCTGCCGGCGAATCCGTTCGCATCGTGCGTTTTCCAGTCGAGAAAACCTTCTGGGAAACCTTTTTCGAAAAGCAACGCTCGATGAACGCTCAAGCCGCTTGGTCCGATTCTTCTTCACTCGAATCCTCATCGCTTCAAGCGTTTGTCCACCGCCTCGTCGAATTCTCCGCCGCCGAGCCCGTCCAGGCGCGCATGCCTTTCGATCTTCGGATTCGATGATGCCCCGGCCTGCCGCGACATTGAGCCGTGTGCCGCAGGCGAACTTTCGTTATACTCAAAAGAAAGGCGCGGTACCCAAGTGGCCCAAGGGAGAGGTCTGCAAAACCTCCATTCGTGGGTTCGAATCCCACCCGCGCCTCCAACTCATTCAGCGCGGTTGCGTTTTCCCAATCAAGTTCGTCTCAATGTCTGAGCCGCGCGACGTCATCATTCGACTCGCAAGGGTTTGTGCCTTTTTCGAGGCGGCGTGATGAAGCGCTGGTCCGCGTTACCACGACCCTTGCTGATCGCACTCGCGACACTCTTCGCCGCGGCCATGATTCTCTACGGTTCACTCTGGATGTACGTCGTCCGGCATCCGGGAGCCCCTGTGGAACTTGGGATCAATAGCTCGCAGTACGCCCCCGCCCAGTGTTGGCTTGCCGTACAAGCCATTCAGAAAGACAGTCCAGCCGAAAGGGCCGGCTTACGTCCGGGTGACCACATCATCGCGATCAATGGCCGCGCGCTCGACACCATGAAACCGTTCGACGACGTGTGGTTCCACAGCCGCCCCGGCGATTCCGTGGAGTTGACCGTGGCGCGGCCCGGACAGCCGGAAAAGCTAATCCTGCGCGGGGTTTTTCGAGCAGCCCAGCCGCAGACCTCGGAGAGCGGGCTCGCTCGGAAATCTGCATTGCAGCTTACCGGGTCTTATCCCGTTCTGTTTTTGGTCGTCGGCCTGACTGTGCTGTTCCTCCGGCTGGAGGATCCGTACGCGTGGCTTTTGGCACTACTGTTCGGAGGGTTCATCGCCGTCCCGGGGCCGCCGAGTTTTGCGCCATTGGGGCCGGAATTGCAGATTTTCGCAATGGCTTACCGGGCGATCTTTCTGGGCATGTTTGCTTCGCTGTTCTACCTTTTCTTCGCTGTTTTTCCCAGTCGCTCGCCGCTCGACCGCTGGCTTCCCTGGCTCAAATGGTTGGCCCTCGTTCTGGGAGTCTGCGTAGCGCTGCCGGGCCTGCGCGTAGGAGATGCGCGTCCGCCCGCCATTTTCGTTAGCGGAGTAGGACAGAGCGCCGCGACAAAAGCCGTCTTGACGTACATCTATTTATTGGTCGCTCTGGGTTTTGTCTCGCTCGTCGGGAACGCGCGGCGTTCTGCAACGCCGGGCGCATGCCGGAAAACTCGCGTGATCCTGTGGGGTACTGTCGTCGGTGTGGTGCCGATCGCGGCGGAGAAGGCCGCGGTAGATTTCGCAGGATTCAATCCCCCATTCTGGCTCGATACGCTGCTGATTATCGTAGTGCTTCTTTATCCGCTCTCGTTTGCATATGCCGTCGTGAAACACCGCGTGATGGAGATTCCGGTCCTCCTGCGACGCAGCGCGCGGTACGTTCTGGTGCGGCGCGGCTTCGCGCTCCTTTCGGTCTTGCTGATCAGTTCCGCGACCGCGCTCTCGACGTTTCTACTTTCTTTGATTTTGCACTTGAAGGTGAACTTCACGATTGCCGTCGGTGTGGCGGTTGGGATTGCGCTCTCCCGGGCATCCGCTCCGGTTCTCAAACGCACCACGCAGCGGATTGATCGCGCATTTTTCCGCAGCGCCTATGACGCGCGCACCATTCTGGAAAATCTCGCTGAAAAGACGCGGACGGTGAACGATCGCCACGAGCTAGCCTCTCTGCTCGAGAGCCAGATTGGCGAAGCGCTGCATCCGAAGAAATTCGCGGGTTTCCTGGAGAATGGCGCGGGGATTCTCGCCGCCGAATTTGGAGACGTGCCAGCCACGGCGCAAAGTTTCTCAGTGGACATTCCCTTTCTGGCAGAGCTTGCTCGCAAGGGGAGATCGTCGGACACGCCCTCACTTGATTCGCGCACCGCAGAGGAGCTGGCCATATTTGCGGCGCTCGAGCCGGAATGTCTGGTGCCGATTCTCGGCCGCGATGGCCGGTTGACCGGCCTTCTTTCTCTCGGCGAGCGCTTATCGGAGGAGCCGTATTCCCGCGATGACAAGCGGCTGCTCGATTCCGCAGCAAGCCAGACGGGAATCGCGCTCGAGAGTATCTCGATGGCAGGCAAAATCGCCGAACGCATGGAAGCGGAGCGTCGCGCCGCGCAGGAAATGGAAATCGCGCGGGAAGTGCAGGCGCGTCTCTTTCCACAGGCCAGGCCGCCGATGAAACATCTCGACTACGCGGGCGGATGCATTCAAGCCCGCGTGGTGGGCGGCGATTATTACGATTTCTTTGTCCTGGGCGCGGACCATTTGGGCATCGTCATCGCCGACATTGCCGGCAAAGGAATCTCCGGCGCGCTGCTGATGTCCAATTTGCAGGCCAATCTTCGCAGCCAGTACGCGCTGGCCCGCGAAAGCCTGCCTCGCCTGTTCGATTCGGTGAACAGACTGTTTTTTCAAAACACGCCCGACGATCGCTACGCCACATTATTTTTCGCCGACTATGACGACGAGCAACGCCGCGTGCGCTACTTGAATTGCGGCCACAATCCGCCGATCGTCCTGCGAACCGATGGCTCCATCGAGCGGCTTTGCGCGACAGCGACGGTGCTGGGAATGTTCGCCGATTTTCCCTGCAGCGTGGGAGAAGCGCAACTCTTGCCGGGCGATCTGCTGGTGATTTACACAGACGGAATTACCGAAGCGCCGGACGAGAAAGGCGAAGAGTTCGGCGAAGCGCGCCTGATCGCAATTCTGCGAGCAGAACAGAATCGGCCGGTGGATGAGTTGTTGGCAAACATCCATGCCGAGGTGATGCGGTACAGCTGCGGCGCGCAGGCTGACGATCTGACGCTGGTCATCGCCCGTGCGCGGTGAACCGTGGTGACACGGGAACGCAAACATGTTGCGCCCGCGCGAGCGGGCCGATATACTTTGCTTTCCCGTTGTGCAAGTGAAGGCAGAAGTGTGGAGGTTCGAATCCGCGCGGCATGCGATATTTCGCCAGCGGAGCACGCGGACACATGCGCGGACGAATCGTACCGGCGCCTTCCCTCCGAGAAACTAATTTCGTTTCATAGCGTAACCAAGGATGGGCTTCGCCAGTTCTGGAATGAATGAGCGACTGAATGGCTGAGAACACATCGGAATCGCGCCCGGACCTTTCCTCGCTGAGGATTGCGGACCACAAGCGTCCTTCGCGCGGCCGCGGGAAGGGCTTCCGTGTGTTTGCGGCGGCTCTGGGCGCGGTGGTGATCCTGACGGGACTGATTCTTGCGTTTCGCAGAGGGAAGCCAATCGTGGAAGTTTCCGCGGCGCGTCCGGCAAGCGATGAAAAGGCTGCGACGCTGCTGAACGCGAGCGGCTATGTGACGCCGCGTCGGCGGGCCACAGTGGCGGCCAAGATTACCGCTCGCGTTGCTAAGCTGTATGCCGAGGAAGGCATGCGCGTGACAGAAGGGCAAGTGCTCGCGGAACTCGATTGCTCCGATTGGCAGGTTCAGCTCGTTTCCGCGAGGGCGGACCGCGATGCCGCACAATCGGCGATCGCCGATTTGCAGGTAAACCTCGCCAATGCCAACGTCGAATTAAAGCGCGCGCAATCTTTGCAGGCCACGGGAATCGGCACGCAGCAGACGCTCGATGCGGCGCGCACCCTGGTGGATAGCTACAGCGCGCGCATCCTGGCCACTCGGGAGCAGGTCAAGGCCGCGGAAGCGAGAGTGGGAGTGGCGCAGCAGAACGTGAACAACTGCACGGTCCGCTCGCCCTTTGCCGGTATCGTGGTCTCCAAAGACGCACAGATTGGCGAGATGGTCTCGCCCATATCGGCGGGCGGCGGATTCACGCGGACGGGAATCGCCACGGTCGTGGACATGAACTCAATCGAAATCGAAGTGGACGTCAACGAGGCGTACATCGCACGCGTGCTTCCCGGGCAGCGCGTGACCGCCACGCTCGACGCCTATCCCGACTGGCAGATCCCCTGCAAAGTGCGCACCGTGATTCCGACCGCCGACCGGCAAAAGGCGACGGTGAAAGTACGCATTTCTTTCGATCATCTTGATCCGCGCATTTTGCCGGATATGGGCGTGAAAGTGGCGTTTTTGGGAGATGAGCCCAAACAGGAGAAGGGTGAGGCGAAGCAGCTTGTAAAGGCGCTCGTTCCCTCTGCCGCGGTGCGCGAGGATGCAGGGAAATCGTTTGTGTTTCTTGTCCGCGACGGGCGCATCGAAAGGCAAGCAGTGAGCCTGGGGGCAGCGCGGGGAGACGACGTGGAAATTCTCGCGGGAATTTCGCAGGGCGACACCGTGGTGGTGAAGGGTCCTGAAGGCATGCACGAAGGGCAGGCCGTTGAAATCAAGCGTTAGGGAGACGTGAATGGTTCGAGTGGACGGGCGGGGAAATGACAACAGTCTGGTGCACGTGAGGGGACTCGACAAGACATACACACGGGGCGGCGAGGTAATTCACGTCCTGCAGGGACTGAATCTCGACGTGGACACGGGCGACTTCGTGGCGTTCATGGGCCCGAGCGGATCGGGAAAGACCACGCTGCTGAATCTCTTGGGCGGATTGGACGTGCCCACGGCGGGCAGCATCACCGTTTCTGGCGACGAGATCAGCCATCTCGCGGGCAGAAAGTTGACCACCTGGCGGGCGCGGCACGTGGGCTTCATTTTTCAGATGTACAACCTGATCTCCGTGCTGACGGCGTATCAGAACGTGGAATTACCGCTGCTGCTGACGAATCTTTCTAAAGCGGAGCGGCAAGAACACGTGGAGACGGCGCTGAGCGTGGTCGGGCTGGCCGACCGCATGAGCCATTTTCCGCGGCAGCTTTCCGGCGGCCAGGAACAGCGCGTGGCCATCGCGCGGGCGATTGTTTCCGATCCGACGTTTTTGCTGTGCGACGAGCCGACGGGAGATCTCGACCGGCGCAGCGCGGATGAAATCATGGATTTGATTTGCCGGCTGGTAGGCGAATTCAAGAAAACCGTGCTGATGGTGACGCACGACCCGCTCGTCGCGGAGCGGGCGCAGGTGACATTACATTTGAACAAAGGCGTGCTCGTAGAAGGTGTGAGCGCCGGGAGCGCGGCATGAAATTCCGCCATCTGATTTTCTCCAACCTGGGGCGAAAAAAGATCCGCGCCGTGCTGACTCTCGGCTCGTTCGCCGTGGCGCTGTTTCTCTACGGACTGCTCACGGTAGTGGACGGCGCATTCAATCAATACGCGACGATTGCAGGAGCGGACCGCCTGATTGTAATCAGCCGGATTTCCATTTTGCAGCTTCTGCCGATTTCGTATCGCGACCGCATCGCGCGCATTCCCGGCGTGAAGGCGGTGACGCACCACAACTGGTTCGGCGGCGTCTACCAGGATCCCAAGAACTTTTTCGGCCAGTACGCGATTGACCCGGAAAATCAGCGAATCGTTTTTCCGGAGTTCATTATTCCCGATGACCAGTGGAAGACGTTCGTTGGCGATCGCCAGGGGGCAATCATCGGCGAAGGCCTGGTGAAAAGATTCGGCTGGAAAATGGGCGACCGCATACCCATCCAGGGGACTTTTTATCAGGGCACTTGGGAATTCAATGTGGACGGGATTTACCGCGGCTCGCGCGCTGGAGATGACCGGGAGCAATTCTGGTTTCAATATGATTACATCGAGGAGCGCGCGCTCGACCGGCAAAAGGGGCTGGCCGGATGGTACACGGTGAAACTCAACAGCCCGGATGACGCCGTGCGCGTGGCCAAAGCGATTGACGATGGCTTCGCGAATTCGCCTTACGAAACCAAGACGGATTCGGAAAAGGCGTTTGCTGCCAACTGGGTGAAGCAATTTGGAAATATTCGCTTGCTGATTCTTTCCATCGGCGCGGTGGTTTTCTTCACACTGCTGCTGGTCACCGGAAACACGATGGCCATCGCCGTTCGCGAAAGAACCAACGAACTTGCGGTGCTGAAAGCGGTCGGTTATTCCGACCGATTCGTTTTGTTCCTAGTGCTCACCGAATCGCTTCTAATCGCGGTGGTCGGCGGAGGGCTGGGGTTGTTGGTCGTAAAGGGATTCACGCTGCTGGGCAGCCCGCTTCCCAGCATCCTGCCATTTTTCTATCTGGAGCCCAGCGCAATCATTACAGGCCTTGCCCTGGCGCTCGGCGTGGGACTCGTTTCCGGAGTTCTTCCGGCATTCTCGGCGATGCGGCTGCGCGTGGTGGATGCTTTGCGGAGGGTGTGAAGATGGCGATTCCCATTGTCTATAATCTGCGAAGCGTAAGGGAGCGGTGGACCTCCGCCGTGGTGGCTGTGCTCGGCATTGCCGGAACCGTTGGCGTGTTCATCGCCATGCTTTCGCTGGCGCGAGGATTCAAGGCCACGCTGGTTTCCTCCGGCTCAGCAGACAATGTGCTGGTGCGGCGCGTGGGGGCGACATCCGAAATGGACAGCGGCGTTCCCCTCGACCAGGTGCGCGTTCTCGAAGATGCTCCGGGAGTCGCTCGCGGCGCGGCAGGGCCGCTGGTTAGTCCGGAGGTGGTGACCATCGCGCCTTTTCCGCTTAAGTCCACGGGCGCTCCAACAAACGTGCAAATTCGCGGCGTCTCGCCAATGGCTCTGGAAGTGCGCAACAACATCAAAATCGTCGCGGGGCGATTTTTTCGGCCCGGCCTGACGGAGTTGATTGCCGGAAAGAGTTCGGCCAGCTCTTACACCAATATGAATCTGGGCGACACGGTGAAATTCGGCGGAGGAACGTGGACGGTCGTGGGAATCTTTGATGCCGGCGGGAGCACGTTCGATTCAGAGGTGTGGGGCGATGCCACGGTGCTCAATCAGGTTTACAAGCGGCCGGAAAATCTATTTCAATCCGTCACCATCCATCTGACCTCGCCGCAATCGTTTCAGGGATTCAAGGATGCCGTGACTTCCGACCCACGGCTGACGACGCAAGTGGACCGCGAAATTGACTATTATGAAAGGCAATCGCGCGTGCTCACGCTGCTGATTACGTATCTGGGAAGCATGGTGGCCGTAGTGATGGGTGTGGGCGCGATATTCGGCGCGCTGAACACGATGTACTCGGCCGTCGCCGAACGAGCGCGGGAGATTGCAACACTTCGCGCGCTGGGCTTCGGCGTGGCGAGCGTCGTTGCTTCCTTTGTATTCGAAGCCTTGTTCATCGCCGCGATCGGCGGGGTGCTGGGCTGCATCGCGGTGCTGCCGCTGAACGGTCTGACGACAAGCACGCTCAACTTTCAAACTTTCTCAAATGTCGCGTTTGCCTTCCGCATCTCGCCGCTACTGCTGGCCGGAGGATTCATCTTTGCACTGACGATGGGATTTATGGGGGGTATCGCACCGGCGATTCGCGCGGCGCGTGCGCCGGTGGCCGTCACTCTGCGCGAACTTTAATTTCTTCCGAGGCGTTCCGATGGACGAGCCGAGAGCCAGCCGGCCATTCATTCCGAATTACGGCGTTGCTGATGCGACCGGCGGAAAAGGACTCCTGCCCTGGAGTTGGGCGCGGGAACGACTCGAGCGAGCGCACAATTACTGGATTGCGACGATGCGGCCGGAGGGCGCTCCGCATGTAATGCCCATATGGGGATTGTGGGCGGATGAATCTTTTTATTTCAGCACCGACCGCAGCTCGCGGAAGTTCCGAAATCTTCTGGCCAATCCGAAATGCGTGGTATGCCCGGAAAACGCCGCGGAAGCGGTGATGGTTGAAGGTGAATTCACCGGCGAAGTGAAGGACGCGGCAGTGCTTGAGCAGCTGGCGGAAATTTACAAGAAAAAATATGATTGGGACGTGAAGGGATTTCTATTTTACGGCGTGCAGCCTCGCGTGCTCTTCGGATTTATCGAGACAAATTCTGACTTCACAAAGACGGCGACGCGCTGGAATTTTTCGAACATTTAGAGCGCAAGCCGAATCGTAAGTCTGGTGAGGAGCGGCTGCACAGGGAATGCTGGCTTGTAACCTAATGATACAAAGTGGTTTACAGCATTACGACGCGGAACCAGGGCTAAGGTAGATTCCAAATCTAGTGGTACGAACTTCCTATTCCCTTAGTACCGTCTGGAGCGGTAGAATAACCGAAGTTCAGCATGGGGACGGGAGGTGCTACGCATGAAACCTTCTGATGAGAACAACAGTTTCAACAGACTCGCGCGTCGCAGCAAGCGACTGCCGCTGCGCGTTCCGATACAGGTTTATGGAAGGACTCTACAGAACCAGCCGTTCCGCGATCAAACGCAGACACTTTCCGTGGACGTGCATGGAGCGCGTCTGCTGGTGAACGCAGAAGTGCAGGAAGGCCAGACAGTTCTGTTGGTCAACAGTTTCACGCAGGAAGAACGCGAATGCCGCATCGTGCACGTCGGGCCGAAACACCAGGGCCGCACGCGCATTGGGGTGGAATTCACGCGCCACGCTCCGGAAGATTTTTGGCACGTCTACAACGCGCGCGTGGCGATGCGCACTGAGAAACCGCAAGCGGAGGAACATCCTTCGTTTGCGACGACGTTGCCCTAAGAGCGCAGTTCCCCAGCGCAGTCCCGAAGGATAGCTAACTCTGGAATTTAAGTTTTACGTCTGTGCCCGTTTGGATTGGCCTTGACGCGAAGCCACCGATGCTCGGCGCGCCCAGCAAGAAAAGCCCCATCTCCTTTCCGGCTGGCCGAAACGGGACGGGACAGCAGTCGAGATCAATTTCGCTAGGGTCTGCCGGGAATGTGAGGTCCCGGTAAGTTATGCGGGCCCGGCGGAGCAAACGCACCGCCCGTCACAACTTGCTGACAAAAGTGTGGGATACGCATTCCACTACCACCCGTCGAGCACTTGGGGGTTGTGGCGGTTGTTCGAACAACTACCGCGGGAACGACTACGGTGCCGACGACCAGGCCGAGAGTCAGTGCCGTATGCGTTGCGACGGTTCCGGTCGTGACACCAACCGTTGAGCCGACGCCTCCGCCCGGGGGCGCCCCCGGTCCCGCGGTTACCGTGCTAGTTGTAAACGATGCGAGCTGCTGCGGTGCGAGAGCGGTTGGCGGATCGGGAGGATTATCTCCGTGCACGGTGCCCACAAGTCCGGCGGCAACCGTCACGCAAGCGCCGCCGAGATTGCAAAAGTTTACCGCGCCTTCATAGACGTAGAGCTGGGTGGTGAAATTGTCGAACCCAATATAGAAGTCAGTGCCCACGACGCCGGCCACCGCCGTGGGAGTGCGAATCTTGAAACTCGATCCCGGCTTGGTCAGCTTTACAACTTTGGCGCGAACCTGCCCGTATGTAAGGTCAATGTCGGTTTGCTGCGCGGCGGCATCGTGCTTCACGACCTGCAAGATGGCTTCCGAGCCGACGTTCAGGACCGAGCCGTCATCCAGAGCGACGCGCGCGCGGGCCAATTTGCCCGTGCTAATAGTATCGCCCCAAAAAACGGGTTTTTTTACTTCCGCCGGCGCTTGTTCCGGTCCGTGTTTGATCTCCGCAATGGGAATTACGATGGTCACTTGTCCCGCACGCTGCGCTTGCTGCGCACTGATACTAGGCGGGACCGCCATGGCAATACAGCTCAAGATCGCAAGCACCGCGAGAAGCTTTCTACCTTGAATCATCCTGACCCCCTCAGTGGATCTAGAACTATCGGTTGCAGAACTCAGAAGCGACCGCCGTATCCCGTAGCGCGCATAGAGAATTCCGCGTCTCCCTGCGCGCCGCTGGGCCAAACCGCGCCAGACTACCACAAATGCGAGGCGGTGGAAGCGCGAAATTCCGCCCCGCTCCCAATTCGGCAGCTGGAACTGGCGTTTGGGCTTGTTCTCGACCTATCTCAGCGGGCGGCCTGCGCGCGCGTCTGCGCAAATTGCGCGAACATCTTCCGCATTGCCTCGTTCGAGCCGGGTGCGCGGCGCTCGCGCCACGCTTCCAGACGCTTCACACTCTCCTCGAGTTGGCTGAACATGTGCGGATTCTGAAAAGCGGCGCGCCAAGCGGGGATAATGGGCTTCATTTTTTCCCACACCACCCATTGCTCGCCGGTATTTTCGAAGAAGAATTCGTCGTCAATCAAACCGCGATTGGCGAGGTTGCACGCCATCTCCCAGTAGGAGACGACCATGCGCATTTTGACGTTGCCATCGCTGTTGGGAGGAAACTTTTGCATGGCTTCCTCGATGGACGACGCGGAGAAATTCTCCATGAACCACGCGCGCGCCTCGCGAAGCTTGGACTCGCGGCGCAAGTCATACAAACGCAAAAGCAATTCCGCCTGCTGGTGAGTTACCTGTCCCATTGATGTTGCCTCCTTGTAGGGGTTCGATTCTACCGCGGAGCTCTTTCCGCTCCAAGCAATTCGATTCGCTGCAAGCCTGCCAGAGGGATGGCCGCTTTTTCGGTGGAGAGCTTGATGCGGCGGCGAAGTTCTCGAGCCACGTCATCCTGCCGGCCGACGCCGGCACGCACCATGATGCGAACCACGGTGCCCGCGGGCGAGAGGGCCTCCACACCCAGCACGCGCGGACCATCGACGATCGCACCTTCCCAGTTCTTGTCGGCGCGGAGGCTGGCAGCCATTTCTTCGAGAGTGGCGAGCGCCGGAGCAAGCGCTTCATCGGGAGCGAAAGTCACATCTACGAATACCTGGGACCAATCGCGGCTGAAATTTGATACTTTTCCCATCAGGCCGTTGGGGATGGTGACGACCGCGCCGCTGGCATTGCGCAGCACGGTACGCCTCAGAGTTAGATGCTCGACGCGGCCCACTTCGTCGTCGACGCGAATCAAATCGCCGACGACATACTGATCCTCAATAACCACGAACAATCCGTTGATGATGTCACGTACTACGTATTGCGCGCCAAACCCCAAAGCCAGGCTGGCGAGCCCGGCGAGGGCAGCCACCGGCGTAACATCGAAACCCAGGTCACGCATCACCAGCAACGCCGCCAGGGCCAGAAGAACGACAGTTCCACCGCTATAAAGTAGGCCAGCGACCGTGGTGGTTTGCTGTTCGCGCAGCTGCGCAGCACGCGCCGGTGATTTCGCGAGTATCACCAGGCGGCGGGTCAGCGAGCGCAGGAGCCGGATTAATAAAACAGCCATGAGGATGACGGCAAGGATTCTTGCGCCCTTGGCACCCTCGGCATGCATCCAATGTAAGAGAACTTCCGTCATATAATTCAAAAGGGGCAGGATTATACCATTGGCGGGTAATTTATCCCGCCGCATGGGATCCCGCAGGAGGGCATCCGATGACCCAGGATCGAAGAAATTTTCTGGCGGCGTTATTGCCAACGGCGCTGATGATCCCGAGCGCGCTCCAGCAAAAGACGGGGTCCCCTCAGCCGAAGCCTTGGCCGGAGGATCCGAACCATCCTTACGCTCCAGACCCCATGCCGCCGCCTTCCCCGAAAACCCGCAAAGCCCTTCTGCAGGAATCGCAAAAACAGATGCACGACGACATCGAGCGCCTGTTCACGCTTGCGCAAGACCTCAGGCAGCAGATAGAGAAGACCGATGAGACTACCGTGCTGTCCCTCGATGTGGTGAAGAAGGCCGAGGAAATCGAAAAGTTGGCGAAGAAGATCAAGGACCTGGCGCGCGGGTGAAAATCGGAGAGGTCGGTCTCGACGCAGTATGGGCGAAGACGTGTGCCATTCGAACTTCGTACCAGTAATTCGAGAGCGATAATTTGTCGCGCAACGATGCGCCATATTGGCTGTTGAATCCAGCCAATCCAATCTAAGAAAATTCAAATCCATGAAACTTCTGGAAACGATGGCCCAACGGGAGCACGAGCAGGTGATCGCGTTTTCCGATGTGGGCACAGGACTCCGTGGATTTCTGGCGATCCACGACACAAGCCTTGGACCGGCCTTCGGAGGAATCCGCGTTCAGAGCTACCCAAGTGAATCAGAAGCGCTTGAGGATGTGCTGCGACTTTCGCGCGGCATGACCTATAAAGCGGCGCTCGCGGAATTGCCGTGCGGCGGCGGGAAGACAGTGGTGATGCTTCACGACGGCATCAAGCGGCGTGAGGCATTTGAATCTCTCGGACTGCTGGTGGAAAGCCTGGGAGGGAGGTATTTCACAGCGCGCGACGTGGGCATCACGGACGAGGACCTTGAGGCATTGGGGCGCACGACGCGCCACGTGGCGCGCGATCCTTCGCCCGGACTGGGAGACATCAGTGAGCACACGGCGATTGGGGTTTGGCATGGATTGCGGGCTTGCCTCGAATTCACAAAAATCGGCCGGGCGCGTGTGGCGATTCAGGGAGTGGGCAGCGTCGGATTGTGGCTGGCAAAAATATTGAAGCGCGAAGGGATGGAATTGCTGGTCGCTGACGTGGACGGCGCTCGCGCGGGGCGCGCGGCGGCGGATTTGGGTGCGAAAATCGTTCCGGCGGACGAAATCCTATACGCGGATTGCGACGTGCTTGCACCTTGTGCCCTGGGCGGAGTGATCTCGCGGGAAACAATTTCCAAACTTAAGGCGCGAGTGATTTGCGGTTCGGCGAACAATACGTTGGCTGCAGCGGAGGATGGCGAGGAGTTGCAACGACGAGGAATTCTTTATGCCCCCGATTACCTGGTGAATGCGGGGGGATTGATTCGCGGCGCGGAATTTTATTTTCAAAGGCAGCAAGACTCGATGCCGAGCCTCGCGCGGATTTATGAACGCATGCGGCGAATTTTGGAAGTCTCGCGCGAGCGGGGAATCTCCACGTCGCGCGCGGCCGATGAAGCAGCCGAAGTACGCTGGAAGCGATCGCCCAGGGGTTCAAAAACCTTTCGCGATTCTCATTGGAAGGCTGACCTGAATCCGGCCCTCGGGTGATTCTTGCGTGGTCTTCGAATTTCGTGTGGACTCCCGGTTGGCACCTGGCGTACGCTCCCCTCGCAATCTTCCCGCAGTAAGAAAATAAGGTTGCAAAAAACATTGAGGTGAATTAGGTTCTTGGCTCCGGAGTGGCTCTAAACCCAGTGCTGGCCTGGGAGGGTACCTAGGGTTGGGGCGATTCGTTTTGCGCCAGATTGGGCAATCGCAATCGGGGGGGGCTCAGCCACAGTGAAAACTCTGCGAGTACCGACGCGGGATGCTGAAGCATCCTGGAAATTCTTCAGAAAGATAACTCCTGGCATCTCCCTAGCGGCATTCTTCGGAGCGCTGCTTGCGTTGACGCCCGTCGCTCGTGCGGGAGACTGCGCGGCAGTCAAAGCCGCGGCAGACACTTCTTCCGCGAAGCCAGCGCCGACCGAAGCGAAGGAAAATTGCCCTGCCGCGCCAAGCACCGCAGATTCGAACAAGCCCTCTTCGTCCATCCTGCTGACTGTGGCGAGCGAAGTACGCGACGTAAGCCTGTTGAAAAACGGCGAAAGCACCGAAGTAAGAGTTCAGGGGGATGGCCAGTTCACATATCGCATCGAACGGCTTACAAGTCCCGACCGGCTGATGCTTACATTTGAGGGCGTGCAGCTTGCGACGGATACAACCACGATTCCGGGCAACCGGGCGCCGGTTGTTTCGATCCGCATGACGCAGTTCAGCTCCAGCGTCACACGAGTGGTGATCGAGCTGAGTGTGGCGGCAGCGTATTCCGTGCGGGCCAGCAACGATGCGGTCGCCGTGGATTTCGCGCCACCGCAACAGCAGAAGAAAGGAAAGAAGCCTTTCGCCGAGCAGCAGCCGCAGCCCTCCGGAGCGACGCGTCCCAAGAACAAAAAGTCCACTGACGAAATCCAGCCGGTGAACACGCGCTGGCGGACGTACGATTTGGAGGGAGTGCCGCAGTTCAGTTACCACCTTCTTGACCCGTACCACCAGAACCGCCTGAAGGGCGACTTCCCGATGTTCGGACAGAACTGGTTCATGGAGTGGGACGTTTTTCAAACTGCAGTCTACAAGAACCGGCGAAATGTGGATTTCAGCAAGAACCCTCGGTTGGCTACAGATATCGAAAATAAGAATCTGAAGTTTTTTGCGCACAACAATTTCGGAGACGAAAACGGCATCTTCGGATTCGAAATTCGTCATAACGACGACCGCTTTTTCCCCTCCGACTTCCGGATTCACATTGATGGCGCAGCCGATTTTAAACATGACATCAACGCATTCGATTCCCAGTCGGAAGGCCATGCGCAAGTCTTCGACGCCTTCGCCGATTTCCAGATCCACAATTTCGGCACGGAGAATTTCAACCAGATGTTTTTCCGTGGCGGCCTGCAGAATTTCAAGTCCGATTTCCACGGACTCATCTTCAACGACGGCGGGCTGGGCGGCAGGGTTTTCGGGCAGGCGCTGAAGAACCGGCTGCGCTACGACGTCGTGTACATCAAGCTTTTCCAGCGCGACGCAGTCTCCGGATTTTTTGATTTTTCAAAGCCCGCCCAGCACGGGGTTTTCATTACCCGGTTCACCTGGGAAGATTTTCTGGTGAAGGGCTGGAATAGCGAATGGAGCTTTCATTTCAACCACGACCCGCGAAAGATTGTCGGCAACGCGACAAACCAGCTCAACCTGAACACCTACTACACTGGCGCGACATTCAACGGCAACGTGGGGAGATTTATTTTCAATCCCGCGATTTACGGCGTATTTGGGACTGCGGATCATCTCGCATCGGGGGTGATACAGCCGCACGATGTGCGGGCATGGACGGCGGTGGCGGACGTCGAGTATCCCCTGGATTTTTGGAAATTCCGGTTCGGCTACGTGTATGCCTCCGGAGATAGCGCTGACCCGAAAAGCAAGACGGACACGGGATTTGATTCTATTAGCGACGCGGTGGTCTTGTTCGGGGGGCCGTTCAGTTACTGGACGGGCGAGGACATCAAATTTGGAAAGGGCGATTTTACACGAGCCAACAGCTTTTTCCCCTCGCTACGGGGAGCTAATGGCCAGGCCAATTACGTCAACCCCGGCTTACAACTCATTAATGCGGGCCTGGATACGACGATTACACCCCGGTTGCAATTCGCCTTCAATGAGAACTATTTCCGGTTTAACAACCTGGGCACATTTGCTTCAGGCAACCGCCCGTTCGTCATTAATCATCATGCAGGAGGGATAGAAGAGGTTTTCTTCCTTCGATGGAAGCCTGTACTGAGGCGGATTAACGACTTGTTTGTGATTGACATGAGCTTTTCCGTGCTGAATCCGCTGGCCGGGTTACGGGACGCATTTGGAAGCAATCGTCCTGTGTACACAGTGCAATTGATTCCGCGGCTGGTTTTCTGATATCTGGAAACTCGGGGTGTGTTAATGAGACCCATGAACTCGCACTGGAATTGGGGCCCGGCGAAGGGCGGAGTTCTCTCTGCCATTCTATTTGTCTCGGGGGCGTGCGCGCTGCTGCTCTGGCCCGCGGGCACGATCGCTCAAGAGAAGAAGGCGGAAGAGCCGCAAGCACAGGCGTCGTGCGAAACTTGCCACAACGGCATCGAGTCCATGCATGCCAATGTGCCCCTCGACTGCGTGGCTTGCCACGGAGGAAACGACAAAGCCACGACGAAGGAAGGAGCGCACGTCCAACCGCACAAAGGCAGCATCTTCGCCAACAGTGCGCGGCCGGCGGAATCCTACGCGCAGTTGAATCTGGAGAAGTCCGCGTTTGTCCAGTTCCTGAATCCCGGCGACCTGAGGATTGCGGATAAGGCTTGCGGGCAGTGTCACGGAGACATCGTCAACTCAGTGCGAAAATCCGTCATGTCCACGAACACGATGGCGCACAACGCCGTTTTCTATAACAACGGCTCGATCGACACCAAGATTCCGGTGTACGGGGAAGGATTCGATGCCAACGGGCATCCCGCAGCTATCATTCCGAATCCGCCTCCCACAAAAGAAGCGCAGGACCGTGGAGCGCTCACGCAGCTTCATCCCCACCCGAATTTCGATGTGACTAAGATCCAAGACCCGCTGCGCGTCGCGGAAGTGAATAATCCAGAGTTGGGCGACCGCGGCCCAGGCACCGGCGGCCGCATTGCTGCCGTGTATCTGAACGTTCTGAAGACGCGTCTGAACGATCCGACACTCTGGTTCGTGGGCGCAAACAGGATCGGCGGCGATTACCGCGCCAGCGGCTGCAGCGCGTGCCATGTGATTTACGCGAATACCCGTGATGAAACCGCAGGTAATTACGCGCATTACGGCAACATGGGCATCAGCTACAGTAACGACAAGAATATACAAGGCAAGACGGGCTTTCCGATCGTGCACCAGTTCACGCGCGACATTCCCTCGATACAATGCCTGAGCTGCCATTATCACCAGGGCAATGGTTCGCTCGATACCTACATTGGCGCCGTCTGGTGGGATCGCGAATCGGATGCGGCTCTGGTCAAGAAGCTCAACGCAGAACCGGATTACGGAAAGGGCGAACCGCAGCTCTGGGACCACAACCCAGAATTCAAGCAGACGCAGTTCGAGGATTACCACTCCCACGGCTGGAACATCATGAAGGTGTACAAGCGCGACGACAAAGGCCGGCTCCTCGACGCGGACGATCATGTGGTCCCTGAAAATGATCCGGACAAATTCCGGAAAGCGGTGCATCTTAAAGACATTCACTTCGAAAAAGGAATGGAGTGCATTGACTGCCACACCGAGCAGGACATGCACGGCGACGGGAACCTGTACGCGCAAATGACCGACGAGATCGAAATCCGCTGCCAGGATTGCCACGGATCGTACACGCAACGCACGAATCTAACGACCAGCGGAGAAGGAAAAAGCGGCGGACACAAACTGACGGATGCGCAAACTCCCTTCGGCACGCCCATGATCGAGGTCACCAAGGATGGGAAGGTCATTCAACACTCCATGACTAAGCCCGATCTGCAATGGGAAGTGAAACAGGTGGTGGACACTGTGGATCCCACCAACCCTGAATACAATCCCAGGGCAGCGTACGCGAAGTTAATTCTCAAGTCCGGAGAGATGGGCTCCCTTAAATCGCCTGATGGGGTTCTGGCGCACAACTCGGAGACGATTGCGTGCTTCTCTTGCCATTCCTCATGGCAAACCACCTGCTCGGGCTGCCACCTGCCGCTCGACATCAACGTGAAGTCGCGAGACCTGCATTTTGATCCACGCTTTTCGCGCGCTTACGCCCCCTATAATCAGGAAGCGATCCGCACCGATCTCTGGTTCTACGGCATTGGCACGTATAACCAGAGCAGCAAGGTATGGCCGCTGCGGCCCGCGAGCAGCACCATCGTGAGCGTGCTCGACGGCGACCGCAACAACGTCGTCCATGAGCAGCCACTGGTTTCAACTCCCGGCTTCGCCAACAATGCGATGACGCCGCATCCGCCGCATACGGTGCGCACGAAAGAAACGAAGACTTGCACGGATTGTCATCTGAGCGCTGAAAATAACAATAACGCGCGCATTGCCTCGATGATGGGCTTCGGGGTCAACGCACTCAATTTTGTCGGTTCTTTTGCTTACATCGCTGAAAACGGCAAAGGCATCACGGGGGTCGAGGTGGCCGAAGGCAGCGAGCCAGTGCCGGTGATTGGCAGCAATTTCGACAAAATTCTTTACCCGGAGAGCTACAACAAGTTCGTCAAGGGGGGGCGAAAACTCCGCACGAGCCACACGCGCCACGCCCCGAAAATCGTTTCGCTGGCGGTGCGCGGGGAATTCGCTCTCGCGGCCGAGGGGTCGGATGGTTTCAGGCTCTACGACATTGCAAACATCAATAACAAGCAGTTTGCGCAGAGAATCGTGCAGCATGTGAATTCGCCGCTCGGCGAGGGCTCGGTGGTGCACAGTCCGGATGCGACCTACATCACCTTCGCGTCCTCGTTGCCTATGGCTCTCGATCGCGGGCAACTCGAGTCCAATCGCGAGGAGCCCATCCACGAAATTTTCCGCTACGCGCTTGGGACTGACCGCAAGGATGGATTACTGCTGATTGACATAAATACACTTACGGATCAGGACCCGGAGAACAACTACCTCATCACGCGCAAGCGCTTCAATCCCGATGGCAAGCTTTCGGGGGCGATGGCTGTGAAGTTGTGGGGGCACTACGCCTACGTCGTCTCTGATCAGGCGGGACTCAGCGTCGTTGATCTGAATGTGCCACTCGAGCCGAAACTTGTCTATCAAAGTCCCGCAGGCGCTCTCGATGGCGCACACGCGCTTGATTTGCAGCTGCGTTACGCGTTTATTCTCGACCGGAGCGGAATGAAGATTTTCGACATCACCAACCCTGAGCAGCCGAATCTCGTTTCCGGAGCGGCGGTTTCGATGGCCGATGCGCGAGGCCTGACGCTCTTCCGCACCTACGCGCTGATCGCGGCGGGAAAACAGGGGCTCGCGATCATTGACGTCGCGAATCCGGAAAAGCCCGGCGCGCCGATCTTCTTCACGGCAGATGGTGCCATCAACGATGCTTGCGACGTGATGGTGGGCGAAACCAACGTGAGTTACTTCGCCTACGTGGCCGACGGGAAGAACGGCCTGCGCATCGTTGGCCTCGCGCAGCCGGACGACACACCCGGCTACATGGGCTTCGCCCCGGATTTAACGCCGAGGCTGATTTCGAGTTTCACGGGCGGCGGCCGGGCCGTCGCCGTAGCTGCAGGTCAGGTGCGCGACCGGTTCGTGGATGAATCGGGCAGTGAAATCGCAGTGGACAATCGAATGGGCTCTCGGCCTTTTAACGCCGACGAAATCCATCGGATTCTCTACTACCCAGACGGGCGGCTGATGAAGCTGAGCAACCAACCGCCCGCCAGCGTACTCAAACGAGAGGCGCCCCCAGTCTCTCCAGCCACGGGAGCATCGCCGGCTGCCAAAGCCGGCGGCGAGAGGCGCTGAGGCTGCGCAAGGTAGATTGACAAGTATGCCGCGACGCGTAGAATGGGCTTGCTCCGGTTTCATCCGGAGCGTCAGTCACAGGTTTTATCGGGAATTAAATCTCGAATCTCGAGGAGTAACGATGAAGCGCTACTCAGCACTGCTCGCAGCAATTCTGGCTCTTCCTCTGGCAGTGGTTTTGTCCGTCTCATCCGCGCAGGCCGCGGGCGACGCCACAGCAGGCAAGGCCGTCTATGCAAAAAAATGTCAGGGCTGCCACGGCCTGAAGGGCGAAAAAGCGAAGTTCGGCGCGATTACCTTCAACGCGGTTAATTCCAAGGAAGTACAGGGCCGCAGCGACGCCGATTTGAAAAAGCAGTCCGTCTCGGGCGTTACTGGAAAAATGATGAAGACCAACGGTGTCTCTGACGCCGATCTGGATAACGTCGTCGCCTACATGCGGACGCTTAAGTAATCGGGATTCGGGCGTAGATTTTACCGCGCCGCGGTTTTTGGAGATTCCAACCCTCTCGGCGATCCGCCATCTAAGGCCGGATTGCTGAGAGGGTTTTCAGTTGGGGCAGAGATCCTGCGGGCGCCTTCGGCTCCAGACCTGCCACCTCTTTTGCCGTGATTTTCCCGCTCGTGGGCGTCTCTTTCGTCCAATCGTGATACACGTGACATTCGAAGCAAGCGGATTCGACGCGATTCGGCCGGTGGCATTGCTGGCAGTCTTGGACTTTGGGGAGATTGATATCCTGCGTGCTTTCGCTGTTCGAAATGCTTGCATGGCATGTGAGGCAATCCACGCTGCGGTGCGCGTCGTGGCTGAAGACGGCATTGTTGAACCAGCGCTGCGTGATCTTGGCCGGCGCAATCTTGGGCAGAGGTCCGGGACTGAGTTGAATTTGTTCGTGACAAAACGTGCAGGTATTCTCCCAGAGCTGCTTTTCGGCGCTTGCGATTTTTGCCGGATCAGCCGAATGGGTTCTCCTGAACCAAGCGTCAATCTTTTCCGGCGTGTCGTGCGGAGCCGTATCGCCGAACGCCGTCTGGAAATTCAGCGCATCGTGACAGCCTTCGCAGGTGTCCTTGTACGTCACCGGCACCATCAGAGCGAGCGAGGCGCTCGGGCGGTCGCAGTTGGCACCTTGCGGCTTGCATGCATTGGGATCGGCGATGCCAGTGTGATGGCACTGATCGCACGTCAGGCTCTGCGCCAGATGTGCCTTGTGATTGAGCTTCACCGTGCCGGGGTCTGTCTGGGGAAGGACAAACCCTGGATGATTGTTGAAACGCGAAACCGCGGGCTCAAGCGAGGCATGACACAAGGCGCAGTTGGCGTCGCGGACATGCGCGATTTGTACCAGCCTTCCCCGATGCTCCACATGGCATTCCGCGCAGCCGGTGGCGGCGATTCCATCCTGGTGCTGCGGGCCGTCGTGGCAGGTGAGGCAAGCCTGATCGGTCGTTCCCAGTTTGGCGGTGTGAAAAAAGGTCTTTCCCTGCGCGACGTGGCAGCGGGAGCATTCGTCCCCCATGAATGCGTGCGGGTCGGAAACTGCTCCGGGGCTATATACGCCCTTGTGGTGTCGCGTGGAAAGTCCGAGCAACCACAATCCGCCCACAACCGGAATGAGCAGCGCAAGGAAAAAGCGCGCGCGCCGTAGAGGATTCGGGCCCTTGAAATAGTTGATGTCGATTCGCTGCGCGAGTTTCTTTGCCGTTCGAATGCGCCGGGCCACAGGCACTCTCCGCTTTGTTCGATCGTCCGCGCGATGCAAAGAATCGCGGCGTGCGGTCTTCGCGGCGACGCACCGTCGCAGCGCTCAGACCGTGCGGGATTGTACAGAGGAGTGGGTTCGGAGTCATCAAGATTTTCGCTTCGCGCACGCCGCCCTCCTTGCGATCGCGGAATTGAAGCTCGCCTCGCAAACTGCAGCTTGTGGTGCTTGACGCTTTTCCGGCGCGGCCCTAGACTGGCTGTGTAACTGCCGCTTGATCTCTATTCCGAGATTTTCTCGCGGCGCAAATCAAGCGTCCTCGCAGTTTGCTCGGATTACGAACTGCGCGCCTGTAGCTCAGTTGGATAGAGCGCTGGTCTCCGGAACCAGAGGTCGGAGGTTCAACTCCTCTCAGGCGCGCCATAACCTTATTATTTGCAACCTGAATTCTCATTGAACAATCGGCCCCTGCTCCACTTTCGGAACATTTCGGAACAACAGGCCCTCTAGATTCTCGATTGCACGTCGCTGCGATTCGGGAATTATCTGCGTGTAGACGTTGAGCGTAAGTGCCGCGTCGGCGTGGCCGAGCTGCGCCTGCATGATTCGCGGTGAAACGCTCAGGTCTCCTAGATAGGTCGAATGTAGCTTGCGCAATCGATGCCAGGAAAAGCGTGGGATCTCCAAACGGTCGAGCACTGGATGCAAATGTCTCTTGGCGAGATTTCTCGGATCTAACGGCTTGTTGAAATTCCCCGCGAAGACCCAAGAATTCGCCATGCTGCGTCGGTCCTGAAGGTGTTCCGCCAAAATGGGACCCAGTGGGATCACTCTCTCACTGGCCTTATATTTCGGAGAATTCACCTTCCCGTGCCAGACATCGCGCCGAACCGTGAGATTCTTGCGGTTCAGATCGATATCCTCCCAGCGCAGTCCGATGGCTTCGCCTGCACGCAAGCCAGTCCCCACAAGCAGCAACAGGAGCGTGTAACTCGGCTCCGGAAGTTGCGTGAGGATCTGGCCCACTTGCTCGGGCGTAGGCAGAAAGACTGCCGCCTTCGGTTGTCGGGCTGGGAAACGGACGCCATGGGCTGGGTTTTCCTTGATGTATCCCCAATCCACTGCCGTCCGCAACACGGAAGAGAGAGCTGACCAGATATTCTTGACCGTTTGACGCGATAACCCATTTTCAGAGAGCGCCGAAAGCCAAGCTTGAATGTCTCCTTTCCGCAAATCCCTGAGCCGCGTCTCTCCCAACCAAGGAAGCGCGTATCGATTGAGATTCGTGCGGTAGGAACTTTGCGTCGAGACTTTCAGGGTCGGCAGCATTCGGGGAACCCACTCCCTCTCGACGAATTCCCGAGCGGAATAGAAGGCCTCGGATCTGCTACCCGGCTGCACTCTCTGGAGAATACGACCGAGTGCAATCAGCGCTTCGTTGTGAGTCAGCAGTTCGGCTGTCGTTCCCAAGCGGACGTTCCGCAGAGCCCGTTTCCACTGGCCATCCTCGAAGACGGGCTCCCGATAGCGTCCGTACCAAACCTGCCGACCACGCTTTCCTGTCTTGTACACATGCCCTCGTTGAATACAGTTTCTTTGAACCACAGGCACCTTCCTTTCTCCCGTGGTTCGCTTTGCTTCTGTTGGCGGGCCTACTGTAGCGCGGGGTCGCATCGGATCTCAAGCCTCTGGAGAATCTCCCCGCCGCAATTTTTCTAGGTAAAAGTGCAAGTCTTTTTTGTAGAAACGGAGGTATTTGCCGAGCTTGACGCGAGGCAGAGGGTCCCGAGCGCTTTCCCGACATCGCTCGTAGACCCGCGAAATGGGCACCCTGAGGAGCTGAGCAACTTCCTCAACGGTCAAAAGCTCATCGTCCATATGCACGACCAGAACCTCTTGCTACGCGGTGATCCATGAAGTCTCTGAGCCTTGAGAATCTTTCGCGTCAGAATCACCAAATAAGGTTCCTTACTATTTCTCTTGCGAAGAGAACTTGCTCGTCGCTCGCTGATGAGCTCTCCGCACGGTCGACGATGGAATATTTAGGAGGCGAGCAATCTCGCGCCAAGATCGGCCCTGATTGCGAAGGCTGGCCACTTCTGTCGTGTTCACCTGAGCCGGAGGTCGGCCAATCCTCTTGCCCATTGCCCGTGCATGTGCCATTCCTGCCCTCACTCGTTCCGCGATGAGATCACGCTCGAATTGGGCCACCGCGCCCACGATATGAAAGAGAAGTTGCCCACTCGGAGTGGTCGTGTCGACGCCTTCCGTGTAGCTGACAAAATCAATTCCGAGGGAACTGAATTCGTCGAGGCTTTCGATCAGATGTTTCAGCGAGCGGGCAAAGCGGTCAAATTTCCAGACCAAGACAACATCGAAGAGGCGTCTTCGGGCGTCTCTCATAAGCGCATCTAACTGTGGTCGATGGCGCTGAACACCGCTCACCCCGGTGTCCACGTATTCCCGAGAGGAGGTGAACCGCTGACTAGCAAAGCGACGAAGATCCTGGAGTTGAACTTCACAGCTTTGTTCCAGTGTGCTCACGCGACCATATATGGCCGCGGCCTTGCTTTGCCCTGGGTTCATTCCCTACTCTCTGACCACGGCAGCTCAAGATTGCGCAGCCGAGGTAAACACCCGCTCACATCGGAAACTCTGAAGCCCGCCTTGCCGTGGCTGTTGGCTCGATGAGGGTTATGACATACCTTGACCTGGTCCATGACCTGGTCCATGTGAGCAAACCGAGGTGACACAATCTTTGCCATCGTTGTCGGCCTCAAGAAACCAATCCCGAGTTCTCTCGATCAAACGTCACCGATTGGATTCCATCTTGGAAGAGTTGTCACCGAAGTACTATCTGAAGCACCTACAGGCTAATGGGGAGGTTTAGTACTTTTTGCCTTTCGTTCCAGATGCCGCTGGATGTTGGCCTTCAGTTGGTTGATTGTCGTTTTTTCATATACATGCGGATGTTCCGTTTGGAGGATATCCAGCATGTCTTGAAGAAGATCTCTTGGGAACAGTGCCTTCCCCTCATAGCTGCTTGAGGTCCTCTTCTCCGAGTAGTGTCCTCGTTGGAAATAGTATGGCGCCAAGAAATCGTAAAGTCGCGGGACGACTATTCGTGTGTAGAGGGGCCAACCCGGAGGCTTTCTGTCAGAGATCAAGTAGCGACGGAGTGAGCCCTTCTCTAAACTTTCCCAAAGACCGAGCTCTTCAAAGGCTATTTGATAGGGATTGGCTCTCAAACCTGGAGCATACAGCGCTTCGCTAGATATGGATGCCTCTCGAATCTCTCTGGTTCTCCGATGGCGTGCGGTAATTTTCAATCCCGGCATTATGTATACCTTTGTCCCGTCTTCGTTCGTGCCAGTCGGGATCCAGCTAAATTGCAATTCCCAATCGCCCACGCGTGGTAGATTGACTTGAATTAGAGCGTTGCAGACCAGCGTTTCCGTTTGAACAATCCATCTTTCGACCTCAGCCCTCTGTTCGGGTAGGAGGATGAAATCGGTCTTCAGGAATTTCTTCCACCGCTCAATCTGTCTGAGCGCATCTTCCAAGCTGCGTCGCCCGAATCGCCGAGCGAAGAGGAGGGCATCATGCGGGATCTGAAAGCTCACGATCTCTTTGACGCGCCAGTAGTCGCGAATTCCATGGTCCTCCAACCTAGTGAATATGTCGCGCGACTCTGGCGATCGTACGAGAGGCTTTACCATTGAGAGAAACGATAGACACCCGGAGGCCGAATGGCAACGGGTGCGAAGGCTCGATCTGTTCAAAGATGTGGCTTTCGAAGCATTTGGCAATTACCTTCCACTCGACAGCATAAAAGGTGGGCTTTCAGAGCGAGCCGCAGAGAAACAAAACCAGAAGAACACGATGGGAAGTGGGCCGGTTGAGTGCCGGATCGTGTACGGCTCTAGTCGCGACTAGGCACCTAGTCTAAGACTTAGTCTAGGCCTTAGACTAAGACCTAGCCTATAGCAGTGGTCTACTGCAGTAGTCTACGCAGTAGTCTACGCGAATTGACACGGTCATGTTCGGCTGGTTTTCGCTCGGCCGCCGAAGCAGCCTCCCTCCAATTCTTCCCCTTTTCGGACCCGAGTTAGGAGTTGATGCAAGCTCTCTTATAAGCCCCTATAAATCTTATATAGGGGTTGGGACAAAAACCGTCTAACCACGGTCATAAGGTTTTGTCATCCCCAGTTCTGGCACCGCGCGCGTCCCGATCCCTGTGCAAGCCACATCGATTAGGTGGCTCTTGGGTTTAGCGCTGGCAGCAGAACAAGGGGAGTAAATTCACCCAGACTCGACAGTCCAGATAAGAGTTCAACATAATCGTGTAGCACCTTTGGAGCACGGCCAAAGCAAAGAAGCATGGTTTGGGTGCCGCCGGTGTGCCAAAGAGCTTCCGGCGCCTTCTTGCACGCATTAGCGTCGCTTTTGAGAGACGGTCACCAATGCTCTCCGGAGAATCCGCGCAATGATGGGGCAGCTAATCCGAGAAGATGGGCATGCAGGCCCGTCCGGAGATCTGATCAGGAATTGAAGCGAGCCAGTTGAGATGTCGGAGATGCTTTGCAAAGGCACCTTAGCAAAGCACCCTTAAAGGGGCTGGAAAGGCCAGCAAAGAAGTTGCAAAGAGGCGAGACAGGAATCCTTGCTCAAGCCTTCCTACGTGTGCTTGGCAAGAATCGATTCGGGCTATCGAAAGATTGACACTTCCCTGCCTTCGGTTGATAAACCGCGGTTGTTTAACCTGGGTGTCGACAAACCACAACCGGGGTACAACCAAAGGAAACCAAACGTTAACCAATCCAGGGGTCGGGGCATTGATAGGGTGAAGAACGCTCGACAGGAAATCCCCATCAGTTCGAGTCGGAAGCCAAGAATTTCGTTTGCAACGGGCGTTGCAAACGAGCAGAAACGGCCGTACAACGGTCGATAACGCCGTGCAACGAGGTCCTACTTTGCCAGAGTTACCCCAGTCAACCAAGTCTCTATGGGGAGCACTTTTTCTGATTTGCCGAAAGGAAACCTTTTCGGCCCACTTGTCCGGTTAGCCGACCTATACATTCAAACTGTTCATCCAGGTGGCAGCGAACGATAGTTTCCGAGTTGCCGACAATCCGGGAACTATCTCCTCGAATCAGGACGCCAAATTGATCACATCTATGGAAAGCGCGTTAATCGGGAGTTTAGCCCGAACGTTGCAGCAAAGCACCGGATCCCGAGCCATCCCTCAAAGCTGTTGCTCACCTAACCGTTGAAGATATTTTCAGCGATCGGGTTGATGAACACTCAAAGCACGCAAGCGAAAGTCGGTCGCCATCTGCACAGCAGCAGCCGCCGTCATCGCCGGGGACGTATGCGAAATTGACAGTCATCTCATCGCGCGCGCTTGATGGTTTGCCCATTGGGCATTCCCAAATACCTTTGATAAGCCCTCGACGATTTCACAAGATAGGAGCGTCCCTCAACTACAAACCCATCAAGATTGTGTTCTATGGCGTATGCAGAGAGGTCCTTCATTGTGTTTATGAAACCCCGCCCATTGAAATTCAAAGAGGTATTGCACAAGACCCCGTACCCTGTACGTTTCTGAAATGCGACAAGTAGTTGATACAGACTCCGGTTGCTTTCAGGTGAAACTGTCTGAATACGTGCAGTCCCATTTACGTGCGTAACTGCAGCCAGCGCGTCGGTTTTTGCACGATATGTATAGAGCATGAACGGACTCGGGCGATTGCAACCAAACCATTGCGCGGCGTCTTCTTCCAGACATACGGGAGCAATCGGCCGGAACTGTTCGCGCTGCTTGATCTCATTTAGTCGCACCCTGGTGTTGTCGCGGAATGGGGCAGCAAGAATTGAACGATTGCCTAAAGCGCGGGGACCGATTTCATATTTGCCGCTTACCCAGCCGAGAATTAGATCGTTGGCCAGCAGATCGGCCAATAGTTCATAATTCGCATCGTAGGCGTCATACGGTTGTGAATCGAATTGATCTATGTTGAAGAGTCGCCCAGAATAAACATTCCAGTCAATTTTTGGATTACCGCTGAAGTAAAACTGTGCATCAATAGCTGTTCCAATTGCCGAGCCTGAGTCGTTCGCGACTGGCGGCACAAAAACCTCTGTAAAGAGCCCGCTCTCCTTCCACTTTGAATTCCAGTCACAATTTAGGCCGCATCCACCTGCTATCAGTAGCGGTCTTGTCTCCTTCACATTTGCTCTTGCGAACTGATAGAAGACATCGAAAATTGCGTCGCTATAAATACCTGCGAAGTTGCAAAATTCCGGATCACACACCCCAACGTTGAGATGAGGTGCATGTTCAAGGTCTTCGTAAGCGCTCAGTTCACGGAAGGGACCCTCCAACAAAAAATTGAGCAATTTACTTTCCTGAGCCGTAGGTTTGCTGCGCTTCGAAAATGACGCCAAGGCCATGAGCTTTCCTGAGTCCGAGGTACGAGGAAATGGCCCATCCTTAGGGAAAGTTGGATCGGCTAGCCCGTAAAGGCGGCCATACCGATTTCCGGGCGAATTCAGGACGTCCCCAAGTGGCGTGATGTTTAGGTCGGAGTCAATTTCGTAGAAAGCGCCTATCGCCCCTTCCCATACCAACGCATAACATGGCGTGCCCTTCGGCAGACTTGACATGCCGAAAGCGCAAAGTAAATGCGATCTTTCATGGGTGGAAGAAAAATACCGAACCTGCTTTCCTAAGAAGCCTTGCTTGCCCACGATAATGTTATTTTTTGTCACACCGCGGTACCCAGCATGAACATCCGACCCATGCAAGTATTCATAATGGTCGCGTGGCCACCAGCCACCCGTACAAATAACGTTGGGGATTTCGTCAAGTTCCCCAAAGGCTTTAAATACTTCGGCAATGGAGACCGGCGAGTGTCGAGCATTGGAGTCCTTCTCGGCTTCGATGGACATCATCAAGCAGCCATCTTGAAGAAATGCGATAGCTCCGTCATGGCCAGGGTTATGAGAAAGGATCTTCATGTTGCTATTGGCCTCCACTTTAACGATTCTCGATGATCGATTCGATACCTATCCCAATCGGGATGCTCGACACTCGGCGGCGAAGCATACCTAGCGCGCTTGCTCTCGTATTCGAACACAGGTAACCGACGTTGTACGATATCGTGCGTAGTATGATGCATCAAGAATCTGTAGCCGCGAGGAAAGGCGTAAGACGGTGCTCTAGATGCAGCAAGAACCAGATAGTCGAGAACACCACCGGCGACGCTCAGAGTTCATCAGAGAGCTGGTTCAGCGCCCCTTAGGTCAGAGCTCGATCAACAATCACTGCAGCCCGCCGCCACCCAGAACGATCGTGCAGTTCTGGCATGACCTCCGACAGCTGCCAGACGACGTCGAGGAATGCGTCACCTCGTGGACCTGCTGGGAGACGGGCGGCTTCACGCATCGCATCTTCGACTGGCAGGCTGCAAAAGCATTCATCGGGCATTCGTTGGGTGCGCGTCACGTGTGCGCGTTTGAGTGTTGCTACCACCCAGCAATGCAAGCCGACTACTTCAGACTTTGCTACTTGCTTGTCGAAGGCGGCTTCTATGTTGATGCGGACGACGTTTGTGTTGGAACTGATATCGACTGGTTGTTTGAGGACGGTCGGCTCAAACTTCAGCCCCTGTGCTATGACATCGCTTCTGGTTTAATGGTGAACCCGTCGGTGTTTCTTTGTGCTGATGCCTATGACCCAAGCTGGATTTTTTACTTCAATAACAATCCGCTCGTCGCAAGGCGGGGGCATCCGATCATCGAACGTGCATTAAGTCAGGCGACAAGTCTTCTTGAACTCGCTGGCGAGGACGCGTTGCCTGAGATTCAGACAGCGACCGGGCCGGGGAATCTTTCGAAGTCGATTTTCGATCTGGGTACGACGCAAGGAGGCAGTATTGAGAGCGATTTAGCGATATTGCGAGATTGGGATTCGCTTGCAGTCTCGCGATGGCCATTGAGTTACCGCAGCGATGCCAGAAATTGGCGACTTTCCAATCAGCAAAGGTTCCGCCATAGTGGTGAATAGTCCACAATGAATCTTTCTAGACCGCTGGGCGCAGCCGCACGCTTTGCCCATTTCTTGTTCTTGCATTATCGAATGCGCCCACCGCGCCAGCGGTGCCTTTCGTTCGGGCCGCTCTCGGACGGCCAGAAGTCTGGCATCGGTCCGATCTTTGTTGTCAACTTGGATAGGCAACCGAACCGCTGGGCTGATATTCTTCGTGAGCTTTCCTGCATCCTGGACGCTGCCGGTAAGCCGCTATCGGAGCGCGCCGTTCGATACTCCGCATGCGACGCGCAAAACGATTCGCAACAATTGCTCGATGGTAGCGACGTTGAGCCGTTCTACGCGTTGGGCGACCAGTTGTTCGTCGAACCGCAACCTCTTGCAGTGCCTGATGTGTTTGATCTGACGCGCCCGATTAGGATGAGCCAGGCAGAAGTTGCCGTCGCGCACTCGCACATCGGTGTCTGGAGAGCCGTTGCGCAGTCCGCAGCCTCGTATGCTCTTGTGCTTGAGGACGATGTCTGGTTCGAGCGTGGCTTTGGCCGAATCGTCGATCAGGCTTGGCGTGAGATGGAGGATACGGATCAAACCGGTCCAGCCTTTGATGTCTTATACGCGTCTTATAAAGAAGCGCGATACGGTGCGCCAAAGGAACAGGTGTCGAGGAACGTGTTTCGGCCCGAACGTGGGCTCTGGTATCTGTCGGGGTATGTCTTGTCAAAAAGAGGAGCTCAAACATTACTTGGGCTCCTTCCTTGCCACGGCCCCATCGACCTCTGGGTCAATCACAAGTTCGCAGAGATGGATGTGCGAGCTCTGCGTCGCCCAGTGATCAACCAGCGCCTCGACACTGCTTCAACAAACTCGTACTCGATTCTTCCGGTACTGAGCCGGATTGGCGTCCTCGATGACTGCGGCACTGCGCTTTTCCATCAGCGGCCGGTTCATTTTCCGGTGTTCGCGTTTGGAGCCCCTGGATCGGGCTTGTCATCCCTCGCATTGGCTCTTTCGATGCTTGGCTATCGTTGCTGCAGCGATCTCGACCACATTCCGGAATGTGAGTTTGAAGGATTGATGGCCGGCCGCACCCATCGCGTTTTCAATGCCTACGTCAACATAGGTTCACTGAGGCCGCAGGCGCGCGCGCTTGCGTCGCGTTATCCGCGAGCGAAGTTCATCGTGATCGACGACGTAAACGGGACGAGTGACGAACTGTTGGACGCGTTGGAAGGTGCGGACGTGGTCCGTCTGCATGGTGAACGAGCTAACTCGTGGCTTGCGCTTTGTGAGCACGTGAGGCTTCCTCCGCCAGCAACGCCGTATCCAGCTGTTCGGGATATTGGACAGCGAAGATATGTGCGCGCTGTGGTCGATACGCTAATGGTCCCACCAGCAAAGCGACTCCGGCACGATCGCTCGCCGTGGATCGTAGAGCCGCACGTGGGGTGGACAGGAATCAGCGCGAGCGCGTCGGCGCGGTCGGAGGCTTCAAGGTCGCGAGTGAGCTTCGAGGATGATCTGGCGCGTGTCCAGTCGGCCCGTTGGCTGTTACGCAATGATACGTTTCCCGGAAACCTCGGCCTGTTTCGCCCGGCGAACGTCACCACGAAATCGGGTGACGGCCTCTCGCTCACAGTCATTCAGGAGCCGCTTGGCGTTCGAAATTTTAGCGCTGCCTCAATTTCGAGCCGAGGTACTTTCCTATATGGACGTTTTGAAGCTACCCTACAGGCGACGAGTGTTTCGGGTCTAGTGACCGGCTTCTTTCTTCATCGCGATTCGCCCCGGCAGGAGATCGACGTTGAGATCACGGGAAATCGTCCAGACCGGCTCTTGGTCAATGTTTTCTATAACCCCGGGCCAGAGGGTGCCAAGTTTGACTACGGCTATCGGGGGACGCCCGTAGCCATTCCGTTGGAGTTCGACGCGTCGGAAGCCGCGCACCGGTTTGCAATCGAATGGGATCCATACGAAATCCGGTGGTTCATCGATGGCGAACTAGTTCACCATCGTGCGGCCTGGAACCCGACTCTCATTCCAAACCTCCCCATGACATTACATGTCAACACGTGGCCGACCCGCTCACGCGAGCTTGCGGGCCGATTGGCACTTCGCTCCCTACCTGCATCAGCCATCGTGCACAGTATTGCTGTTGATGCGTTCGATGCGAGCGCCTATACGGCTCCCGGCGAGCGGCAATTCGAGGAACGGAAAGAGGCAAAAGTCATGAGTTCAGGAGATTTTGGTGTCGTATGATCTCCGTGCGCGGAGCTTGGGACAAGTCAGGTCGCTACGGTTTGGGTCTACGTTTTTCGTCCGTCAGTCGCAGACCGCTGTCGCCTTTCCTGGTGCGTTTTTGTGCTTTGGCGGCGATTACGAAAATGCCTTGCGGTTAATTGGATGCAGCAAGTATCAGCATGCAGTGGACTTAATTTGGGGCCCATCGGATCCTCGCAAAGCCAAGTGAAACTTAGGCCCCCGAATCCAACTTCAAATGCCCGGTTAGTCGGCTACTCGTCGAAGTGACGCCGCCACAGCCGCTTTTCCGGAGCCTTATGGAATTGCGCCCGAGTCACGGGCAAACCTTCCCTAACGCTTCTTACGGAAGGGTCGCCAACATTACGCTAACAATCGATAGCGAGGGCGAACGCACAGAATACCCTGAGTTGGGGCGAGTGAAAAGCGGGCCTTCTGACGGCCAAGCCCGTCCCAATTCTTGATGGCGAGGTTTTCTCTAGCTCGAACATGCGGCCAAAAGCTCCACGCCGGAAGGGGCTAGGCAGGCTGCTGCATGGCTTTTGCGGGGACACTTGTCAGTAAAGGGCCTAAGCCCTCCGCAGCAGTGGGATGCGTAAAGATTGCGTCGCGCAGGATCGTGTATGGCAACCCTCCCAGCATGGCCGTCTGAACCGCAGCCATCATTTCGCTCGCTTCAGCGCCAAACGCGGTGAACCCCAGGATGCGGTCCCTTTCGGCCTCGACCAGCATCTTGACGAAGCCACGCTTCTCGCCGAGAGTGACGGCTCGCAGTACCGCAGCCATGGGCAGCTTCGCCAGGCGATATCCGATTCCGCGTCTCTTCGCTTCGGATTCGTTCAAGCCAACCCGCGCAAGTTCGGGATCGGTGAACATACAGAACGGTATGAGCCGGTCTCGCGTGCTGCGGCTCCCTCCGTTCAGGTTGTCACGGACCACTCGGAAATCATCGAACGCGACGTGCGTGAACTGCGGGCTGCCTGCACAATCGCCCGTAGCCCAAACGCCCTGAGCGGTGGTCTCCAATCGCTCGTTCACCTTGACGTAGCCGCGCATGTCAAGTTCAATACCTACTGCTTCCAGTCCGATCCCCTGCGTATTCGGCGTTCGTCCGGTAGCAACCAGCAGATCGGTTCCGTGGATCGTTTGTTCTCCGTGACTGCGTTCCGCGACGATTCGGATCTCCTCACCAGCTAGGCCCTCTACTTCCCGGACTTGAGTGTCGAGTAGCACTTCGATTCCTTCGCTCGTGAAATTTTCCAGAAGGGCTCGCGCAACGTCATCATCTTCAGCGGCGGCGATTTGGCTGCCACGCTCGATCACCGTTACCGCAGAACCGAAGCGACGCAGGGCTTGCGCGAGTTCAAGCCCGACGTAGCCTCCACCCAGTACGATCACATGCTGCGGCAAACGGTCGAGATCGAGCACTTCCACGTGAGTCATGGGTTTCGCAGTGGCAAGGCCGGGGATATCGGGGATCGTAGATCGCGATCCCAGATCGAGAAACACCCGATCCCCCCTAATCATCCGCCGGCCTTCGTCGTGAAGCATCACCTCAACGGTTTTCGGAGCGACGAACCGGGCCTCTCCAATGATCAGTTCCGCTCCGGTCGCCTTGAAGCGATCGAGATGAAACTGAACTTCACCCTCGACCATCTTGCGCTTGCGATTCAGGACGCCATTCATGTCCGTGGATACCGGACCACTTTGAACACCATATTCCGTGCCGTGACGAGCGAACCAATTCGCTTTCGCGCTGCGAATCACGTTCTTGCTGGGCAAGCATGCAATGTTCGGACACGATCCCCCGATATACTTCCGTTCCACCACGGCCGTGCGATGGCCCGCCTGCGCCATGGTCCACGTCAGATGCTTCCCGGACTCGCCACTTCCGATAACAAGGATCTCATAGCGCTCCACGTCAGCCATGACTCCACCTCCGCGTATCTCAAATGGCCGTACGCCCGCCATCGACGGCGAGTTTTGCCCCGTGAATAAAACTGGAACGATCAGTAGCCAAAAATACAATCGCTTCGGCAATCTCGTCCGCTGTTGCCGGACGTCCCGCGGGCGCCTGCGCAGCAAGTTGCTCGAGACCCTCGCCCATGGCTTCTGTGCCTTCCGTACGCGTAGGTCCGGGGCTCACTGCATTGACGCGAACGCCGCTCGGGCCATACTCAGCAGCCCATGACTTGGTCAACAAATTAATCGCTGCCTTGCTCGAGCCGTAGAGGCTCATGCCCGACACCCCATAGTCGGCAACCATCGTCGAAACATTGACGATGGCTCCTTTTCCTCTCTTCGCCATCAGCGGAGCAAGTTCTGCGACGAGGAAATACGGCGTCTTTACGTTGAGCGAGTACACTCGGTCAAACTCTTCTGCCGTGGTTTTGTCCGTCGGGCCGAACGGAAAGACCCCTGCATTGTTGATCAGGATGTCGACGACGTGGTCGGAACTGAGTTCGATCGCTCTTCTGGCCACTTCGCGCGCGCTCGACGCATCTCGGAGGTCAGAGGCAATAAAATCTCCTTTTCCTCCTGATGCGCGGATCTCGGCCACCGCCTTCTCTCCCCGTTCCCGATTGCGGCCAACGATTAAGACATGGATGCCAAGGCGAGCAAGTTTATTGGCTGTCGCGCGGCCGATGCCGCTCGTTCCCCCGGTAATGAGGGCTGTCAATGCTTCAGTGGCCATTTGCGGATTCTCTCAGTGCTCCTGGAGTTCTGTGGAAGCCCGGGGTGGGGAGGACGAACCACGCGAGGAAGTTTACCCCTTTTTGAAAAGTTGTCGACGATCATTCCCCTTCATACGCCGATGGCTATGTTGACTTCCCCTTGGAGAACTTTTTTTCTATTGCAGCGCTACAGAACAAGATCCAACTCGATGCGACTAGATTGGTTTCTACGTCATCAGACTGCCGAACGTTTAATAAAATACGACGCCTGTTACAGTGGCCCATTGCCCCAGGATGACGGGCAAATCGGAAGTAATCCGCTTTGACGAAGAACGCGGTAACCGGACAAGTGCCTACCGCGCATAAACCATGGGGTTTTGAACGGTCGGCTCAAATGGGAATCCTTCTAGCACACTCCCAGATTCTCAAATTGACAATCTGAGCGCCCCGGAGAAGGATGGGTGAGATCAACCGGCGCCCCTCAGATTTTGACGCGCTTGCTTCCGCGGCAAATTCTGTGGTCTCTAGCCGAGCAGGAAGATCGCCATCGTGGTTTTTCGCCGAGCTGCCGCCATGTCAGTGCTTGCCCTCCTGTTCGCGAGCACCTGGCAACTTCCTCTCGTTGCGCAGGGGGACAAATGGAATGAGCTATATGACCGCGTAAGCGAACTCTATAAGGAAGGCAAGTATACCGAGGCGATTCCGGTGGCCGAGGAAGCGCTTCGCGTGGCCGAATCCACGTTCGGCCCAGAAGACACGCGCATTGCCGGATCGCTGAACAAATTGGCCGAGGTGTTCCGTAAGCAGGGCGAGTATGCGAAGGCTGAGACGTTCTACAAGCGTAGCCTGGCCATCCGCGAAAAGGTCCTCGGGCCGGAACACCCAGCTGTGGCTGAGACGCTGGACGACCTTGGCGCGCTCTACACAGGTCAAGGCCGCATCCCAGAGGCAGAGCCACTTCTCAAACGTGCCTTGGCCATTCGAGAGAAAGTCTTGGGGCTTGAGCACCCAGATGTAGCCATGTCCCTAGAGGATCTAGCCGACGTGGCGTACGTCAGCGGTGACTTCCAGGAGGCCGAGCCATTGCTGAAGCGCGCCCTAGCCATCAGGGAAAAGGCTCTCGGCCCCGAGCACCCGGATGTGGCTCAGTCGCTGACGGCCCTCGCCGAGGATTACCTACAGGAGGCCAGGTACGCGGAGGCCGAGCCATTGCTGAAGCGCGCCCGAGCTATTCAGGAAAAAGCACTCGGGCCAGACCACCCGGATGTGGCCGAAACGCTGAAGGACCTTGGTGAGCTCTCCATCAATCAAGGGCATTTTCCAGAGGCGGAGTCATTTCTCGAGCGTGCCCTAGCCATCAGGGAAAAGGCTCTCGGGCCCGAGCACCCGGATGTGGCCGATCCACTGGGTGACCTGGCTCAAGTTTATGACGACGAGGCCAAGTATGGGCAGGCCGAGCCGCTCTACAAGCGGGCGCTGGCAATTCACGAGAAGGCTTTGGGTCCTGACAATCGAAACGTGGCGACGGACCTCAACAACCTAGCAAACTTGTACGTCGATCAAGGCAGGTATGCGGATGCCGAGCCTCTCTACAAGCGGGCCGTAGCCATTGACGAAAAGGCTTTGGGTGCGGACCACCCCGAGGTGGCCGTGGACCTCAGCAACCTTGCGGAGTTATATAGGAAGCAAGGCAAGTACGCGGATGCCGAACCCCTCTATCGGCGTTCGCTCGCGATCTTTGAGAAAGTCCTCGGGTCGGACCATCCCGACGTGGCCGTGGAGCTGAACAACCTTGCGGCGCTGTACGACGACCAGGGCAAGTACGCGGAAGCTGAGCTGCTCTACCGGCGTACCCTGGCGATTGATGAAAAGGCTCTCGGCGCGGATCATCCCGGCGTAGCCACGGATCTGAACAACCTTGCACTCTTGTATCAGGAACAAGGTAAGTATGCGGATGCAGAACCATTCTACAAGCGGGCGCTCGCGATCCGGGAGAAGGCCCTAGGGCCCGAGCATCCGGACGTCGCTCAATCCCTGAACAACCTTGCGGAGTTGTATGAGAGGCAGGGCAAGTATGCGGATGCTGAGCCACTCTATAAGCGCTCGCTCGCGATATTCGAAAAGGTCCTCGGGCCGGACCATCCCAGCGTGGCCACAGATCTGAACAACCTTGCGAATGTGTATGAGGACCAAGGCAAGTATGCGGATGCCGAGCCACTCTTTTGGCGCTCGCTCGCGATCCGGGAGAAGGTCCTCGGGCCGGACCATCCTCTAGTGGCCACATCGCTGAACAATCTGGCCCTCCTGTTTTACGCCCAGGATAGGTTTCCAGCTGCTTCCCCGCTTTTCGACCGCGGTCTTGACAACTTGTCAAAGCAATTTGAATATTATTTCAGTTACATGAGCGAGAAAGACCGGCTGTCCTTCCTGGCCACGGTCCAACTTACATTTCCCGTCTACTACAGCTTTTGCTTCGCGAACAACCAACAGCATCCTGAGGTCCTCGGAAGAATGTATGACACTGTACTGTGGCAAAAGGGCTTCATCGCTTCGAGCGTCTCTGCGCTGCGCGCTCGGATTGTGGCCAGCGGAGAGAAGGAATCACTCACCCTGCTCGACAAACTCACAGCCAAGAAGGCGCAACTTGCGACACTCCTGACATCGCAACCGACGGATCGCGAAGAATGGCGCAGGAGGGTCGAACAGTTGGAACAGGAATCGAATGACCTGGAAAAGCAACTCGTCGCGCGCTCTTCAGCCATGGCTGAGAGCAAGAAACTCCAGCGCGTGACCTGGCAGGACGTCCAGAAATCGCTCAAGCCCGAAGAGGCCGCGGTCGAGATTGTTCGCTTCAAATTCAATGACGGCAAGAGATGGACGGGCAAGACCTACTACATCGCATTGATTGTAACGCCGCAAAGCAAAATGCCCGCACTCGTGAATCTTGGCGACGCCGCGGATATCGAAAAAGCGCCGATGAACGACTATCGCAAACGAGCGGGCCTCGAAAGGAATGCGGAACTGGCGGATAAGCCCGGCTTCTACGAAACGTTCTGGAAGCCGCTCGAACCAGCCCTCGCGGACGTGAAACGCATTTATTTTTCGCCCGACGGAGTGCTGAACCAAGTCGCTCCGGGAATTATCCCAGCCGATAACGACCAATTGCTGATGGAGAAATACGAACTGCGGATTCTTAACAGCACCAAAGACATTCTGCGCGCTCCCGTACATTCGCCCTCAAATACAGCAATGCTCATCGGCAATCCCAAGTTCGATCTGAGCGTCGCCGACCAGCAAGTCGTTCTCAATAACTTGCAGCCCAGTCAGAACTCGAACGTCCTCGTCGCAGCGAATGTGACTAGCGAACCCATCATGCGCGGACTGACTCTCTCGCTCGACGACGCGCAACCAATCCTCGCCGGACAGAAGAGAGTTCCTCCGCTTCCCGGAACGGGAGCAGAGGTGCAAGCCATCTTTCACTTGCTCGACGGGCAGCACTGGCAAGTTGGCCCGCCGCTGACGGGCGACCGCGCGCTAGAAGAAGAGGTCAAACAGGTTCGGCATCCCCGCCTGCTGCACATTGCAACGCATGGCTTTTTTTTGCTCGATCGCTCTCTTGCGTCGGTTCGTTCCGACTCCTCACAGGAAAAGTCGCCCCCCGTCTCCGACGATCCGATGCTCCGTTCGGGACTGCTTTTTGCAGGCGCTGAGCGCTTTTTCGAAGGTCAGCAGACGCCGGAGGGCATGGAGTCGGGAGTTCTCACAGCCTACGAAACAAGCGGGCTCGACTTGCAGGGCACGGAATTGGTTGTGCTGAGCGCGTGCGAAACCGGATTGGGGCAGCAACAGAATGGAGAGGGCGTTTTCGGCCTGCGGCGCGCGCTGCAGGAAGCCGGCGCGGAATCCGTGATGATGACCATGTGGTCCGTGCCCGATAAAGAAACCCAGGAACTGATGACACTTTTCTACAAAAACTGGCTTTCCGGCGTGGACAAGCCAGAAGCGCTGCGCAAGGCGCAACTCGAAGAACGCGACGTAGTGAAGCAGCGATATGGCCACGACGATCCCTATTACTGGGGCGCCTTTGTTCTGGTGGGTCGCTGACACTAGCCGAGGTCCTCGTGCACACTGTTTCAGAAATCTGTGGTTTTGAGTAGGGTGTATGATTCAATACTCGCCTCTTTGGAATCAGCAAATTAGGGAAGCGATCTTTGCGAGCCTATTGGCACACACAGTCCAAGGTCAGTTCCCTTCACCTCGAACAAGTTTTTATTTGTTATCGAGTGAGGGGAAAACGAACTTCCGCCTCGGAAATTTTCCTTCTTTCACAATTCTTGCATTGTAGGGCGATACGCGAACTGCCCTTACAATTCAATTCTTGGCAGGGTCCATTAGCGCCCGTAAACCAGCAGGCGAAATGTCCCGGGAATCGGTGTCCGTCGTGGATTGGGCCGCTCTGCCGTGGGCGCGGGAGCCGGAGCAAAATCCACTGTGGACAGGAAGAGATTGTGCGTTTTTGTATCGAGCCCCATGGTTTTGGCCCCAAACTCGGTTTTGACGGACTCGACCACACTGAACTGATCCGGTGAGTCTTCGTGGAATATGCGGATCATGCCCTCGCGAGTCGAGACGAATAGCATACCCGTCTCCGGCTCATAGACGTTCGCGTCCGCTCCGGCGCTGATGGGGAACGACTGAATGACTTTTCCGTTGTCTGCATCCATCACCACGAGCTTCTGGGGGTTGCGGCCCGAGCTGAACAGCCGCCGGTGCTGCTGATCCATCGCGATCGCTGTGGGTGCTCCCGCCGGTGCCACCGGCCACCGCGCCTTGATCGTGAGCGCGCGGGAATCGATCGCCACCACTTCACTCGTGTCCTCATTGTTGTTATAGACCATGCCCTTGCCATCGGCGACGGCGAACTCCGGACCGCCGCCCATGGGGAGCGTCTTCACCACGGTTCCGTTCGCCGGATCAATTACTGTCCCGTCGTGCGGGTCACCGTTGAAGGAAAAGATTCGCTTCGACGCCGAATCGTAAATGATCGAGTCTGCGTCCTTCTCGGTCATGACCTCGCCCGTGACCTTCAAGCTGGCAATATCGAAAATGACCACCTTGCCGGCATCACCGTCAGTGATAAATCCTTTCCCCAGCTCCGTAACTAGGGCAATCCCGTGGCACCGTTTCAAGCCAGAAATGGCGCCCACCACGGCACCGCTATCCGCGTCTACCACCTTAACTTCGGTGCCGTGCGAGACGTACACTCGGCGCGCAGGCGCATCCACCGTAATGTAGTCGAAATATTCCCCGCCACCTGGGGCTGCGCTGAGAGGAATTTTCTTAAGCAAGTGGTAACCGCCCATCGGCGGACTTGCTACGGTGAGAACGCCGAGCAAAAAAGAGAACAGACAAACTGCAAACCGAGCCAAACCTGAAACCTTCATGGCCCCTCCTTTATAGTAAGCTGCGGAAATTGACGTCTCAAACGCGAAGTGTGGCCAGCCCCCGTCGAGCCAAATTTTCCTTTGGTGACGGAATTGTATCTGAATCCTCGGAAGTGTCCTAAGCACAAAAGTTGTAGGCTTTGGTAGCCGCGCTATACTTGGTGTGCCAAGACTCCTGGCAAACTAGCGGCTGTAACCTGTTGGATTTTCAGATGCAACCTTCGCGCATTAAACATTCCAGAAACCATATGACATCGACATCGGGTGCACGAATGAAGAACCTATGTCGTTGAAGGTCTCCCTTTCATTTTAATGGCCCGGCGCCGCCGATTCGCGCGGCGAATCCGCCAAGACCGGCACACACGAAAGCGCCAGAAAATTGCGGAGGTCGGGAGTAGAGTCACCGACCCCTGGAAATTGATCACATCCAAGAACACGGGACCGGGAACTGCAGGGCGAGCCGCGCTATTCTTCGTGGTCGAGTTTATTGCCGTCGGGGCCGACCTGAACCTCGGAGCGCTTTTCGCCGTGCTTGACCACCGCTTCATAGGCGACCAGCTTGCCGCCCTTGGTGATGGATTCGATTTTGGAGATGGTGCCGGAGTCAGCAGCCTTGGTCAAGCCGGCTTTGACTTCGGGAGAAAGCGAGTCCATGGAAACCTGCTCTTCGACTTCGACGATGTTGCCGTCCTCGGTCATGGAGATGTCTTTTCCGTGGCCATTTACGGTGAGCTCGGCTTCGTAGAGACGCTTGCCGTTCTCAATTTCCGTAGAAAAGCCGCGGATGGTGGCGTCCTTGGATTGCTCCGCCACAGTTTTTTCAACGGCGGGAGGAAGATCCGAACGCTGGATGCGCTTCTCCTGCGCCTGAACGGCGGAAACTCCTGCGAGTCCGATGACCAGCAGTGCGAGCATAAGCTTATTCGAAAATTTCATGAGTCAGTCCTCTCCTTGGAGGCGATGATGCGCCTACCAGAATTTTGCAACCTTCGCTGGGACGGGGCAAAATTGTACCGCACTCCGCGGGATACGCAAAACACTACCGAAGTCGGAAATCGCCGCAATGGAGTGCGGGGCAAGCGAGCGTGCATTCCGCGAAGAAGATTTTCCATCGGGGAGAAAACTCGGATAAATTGGAGCCACGCGCCCGTAGCTCAACCGGATAGAGTGTCTGCCTCCGAAGCAGAAAGTTGGGGGTTCAAATTCCTCCGAGCGCGCCAATAGGATTGACAGAAAGTCTCTCTTAAGCGACCGGATTTCAACATGAAATACTGAGCGAGTCCGCGTGCGGAAACCACAACATTCTTGCATGGAAGTGCGCGCGAACCGGCATGCGGCCTGCCCAATAGCAACTTCGAGGTCGAACGACAGGTTGAGGATCAGTCCCATGGGCTCGTGGATTTCCTTGCGGGGTACATCCTTTTTCCTGCTCCTTCTATCGCGACCAAGCCCCGACCTCATATTTGCAAACTCAGAATGCGAATTTGGATGACGTGAAGTAAGGGGAGGAGGAATTTATACAAGTAGTGACCGCAGAATCCCTTAGCTTGCTTACGTGTAATTACAGCTGGATTTGGTGTTGCCCAGTTGAGGGCACTTGCAGGGGCTCGCATGGCAGGGTTACGTCACAAACCGCAGCACAATCGGAGGGGGTCGGCGAACTGTAGCCCCCTGGTTCAACCAAACTCAATTTCACAGCCGATGGCTGTGATGTAGACTCTCTCACATCCGCTGGACTAAGACCCCAGCTTGGTCAGTGTTACGCGCGAGTTCCAGATAACGGCGCACATCTTCATCTGCAATTTGCGGAAAATTCTCGTAGAAGAGGCCAACGGCGTAAAACTCTCTCGGAGTCAGCAAACAGACAACTTCATCCGCCTCAGAGCGCAAGATCAAATACGTGGATAGTGGCGCGACGCCTGCCGCCACGACAATGTGGGCGGGATGCAGCTTCCTTAGAGCAGCAATCGCTGCCCGCATCGTCGAGCCGGTGGCAATGCCGTCATCAACCAGGATGAGTGTGCTTCCTCGAACGTCCGGAAATGGCCGCGCGCCACGATACACGTACTCGCTTCGCTGCAATTCCTCCTGTTCGGCTCGCACAACCCTGTCGATCTCTGCCTGAGAAACGTGGAACTCCTCAGCCATATTGCAGTAAATTATCTGTAAGCCGCCCATCGAAATGGCACCCATGGCCAGCTCTTCGTATCCGGGCACTCCGAGCTTTCGGACGAGGAAGACGTCCAGGGGCGCCTTCAGGACGCGAGAGATTTCGCAGGCCACGGCCACGCCGCCGCGTGGCAATCCGAGAACCAGGACGTCGCCACGCGAGGCGTACTTGCCGAGCTTCCTGGCCAGCAGCCGGCCTGCTTCTTCCCGGTCATGAAGACGTCTCAGCATCGTGCTCTCCTGTCTCGCCCGCCGACAATTGCAGAAACGCTCCTAAGCCGTCACCCGTTGAGACATCGCCAGTTGCGAGGCTTGTGGGCGGTACAGCTTTTTTAGAGTCTCCACAACATGTTCGGACGAAATCTCAGGAGTCCTCCCCAACATCCGGTCGTCCGCGTGAAGGACGATGTCGTCCATCGAGAGGATTCCCGCGAGCTTGCCGTCTTTGCCGACCACCGGCAAACGCCGCACATATTCCCTTGCCATGGTCTGCATAGCCACGCGGACGTCATCCTCCACCTTGCAGGTGAACGCCACGCCCGAGGCAACTTCGCCCACGGTAATTTCACCCGGCAAGCGATTCCGCGTCCCCAAAGCGATACAGACATCTCGATCGGTCACTACTCCGACGACCCTTTGTTCTGCATCCACGATCGGCAAAATCCCGCAGTTTTGATTCCAGAGGAGTTCAACTGCGGCGCCCAAATTTGTGTCCCAGGTGCAGAAAGCCGGCTTCCCTGTCATCACTTCCAGTACTCTCATGACCGTTCTCCTTTTCCTTCTTTAACTTCGCGGAGTGTGAACCTCCGCCACATCGAATCAAAATATTCCCGAGCAAGAGCCCGCGCTTATCTTCAAGACTTGTACCCAAAATGCGGTTGGCGCGCGTACTCTTTTGCTCCCGAAAATTCTTTGCCCCTCATTCCCGCACTTCCCTTTACCCGGCGGACCTTCCTGGAGCGGGCTGAGACCTTTGTACTCCTCTTTCTTGATGTCGTTCTTTTTGTAATTTGTACTTACCTCCTTTTATCTATTCTGCTGATTCGGTGTATCGCATGAGGACTTCATCCGTCACTGGCGGCATCTCCTCTATGCGGTCGAGCAACCCTCTCTCGTACGCAACATGCTCCCGCAGACGAAACGCCAAATCCTGGCCCCGAGCTGTGGCTGAAGTCGTGTAATCGGCGTTTGCGAATTTGAGTTCCTCGCGGAACCGATCGAGAACATGCAAAATGTCCTCGTGTTCCCTGTTGATGCGGGCGAATTCTTCGCTCTCCAGATTGTGATGGAACGTGGACTCGACAAGGCGATCTTCCGCATGACAATGCCCGGAAATTCCCGTCAACTTATGATCCAGTGCTCGCAATTCGGAGATGGCTTTGGCTCGCTCAGAGAAGTCATCTTTTGCGGCCAACTCGAGCGCTTTTTCTAGGTGTTCGACAATGCGGAGGATTTCGTCTTGCTCACTCCGCAGATATTGAAGCCGGTCTTGAAGCGCCATGTTCCCCTCCTTGCCGCCCTGGTGAATGGGCTATCTAAGTCCTCCCTCACAACCTTGCTGCGGCGAGAGCCGATTGCCCATCGCTGCGACCACACAGTGGCAGCATTGCGAATGCCGGGCGGTGACGCACGTCACGCACCGCTGTGACGCCAGGCCCCGCCGGAATGCCACCTCTCGCCTTGGCGAGGCTTGCGCGCAAGCTGAGAGTCCACAAAAACCATCCGTTTGTAGGCAACCGAATTTGCGGAATTGAGGGACGCCAAATCAAGTACTTGCAAGGCAGTTCGGTGTAGGGATTTTGGGCGGGGCAGCAGAAGGCGTGCGTTGCCGCCATGCTGGAGCTCACTCTTGCCATCACAATACGCCAAAACAGCACACTACGTTCGCCGAGTCTGGCCTACAACCCACACGCACGGGCTGCCGGTAACTTCCTGAATCCGCCAGATCCATGCTCGGAGCCATTGGAATAGCCAGATAGAGCAGGACCTACAAATTGCGTTCGCAAATCATGTGATTTCTAAACGGGTTCCCTAATTTGAGGTTTGCTCGGTGCCGGGCCGGTCCCTCGGCGCGCTTGCAACATTCATAGTTCACTGATGATGTATTTTCTTTTCCCAGATTTGCGATCAGGCGAGGAGTTGACGCGGCTGGCCACGAGGAGTGGGTAACTGATTCGATTTTCTCGGACATGTCCTAATGATCTGAGCAAGTAAACCTGGGAGTGCTTTCCGCTTATAAAATCTGCTACGTGAATACCGCACACAACGAGCACGTCAGCGATGAGCAAACAGCGGCAACGCGATCGCGCCCGCACGCTTGAAACCAAAGGCCGGCGGCAGGTAATCGCGCCCATGCCAGGAAAAATTGTGAGTATCCTCATAAAGCAAGGCGACACCGTCGAAGCCGGACAGGGATTGTTCGTGCTCGAAGCGATGAAAATGCAGAATTAAGCCCGTTCGCTCAAGGGCAGCACTGTCGAGCACCTGTCCGCGAGCGTAGGGCAGACTGTGAATTCGGGAGAAGTTCTCGTTGTAATCGTCTGAAGCATTTCTCAGAGACGGTCGGGCGAAACGGGCAGGCTGGCGAGCGAATAGAGATACAGGACGATCCCGGCAGCCATCAGCAGTCCGCCGCCAAAGAAGAAGGCAAGAAAATCGAGCGGACGATTCCCTATCAGGCTGAAGAGCTCGACCAGCAAACCGGCAATCACCATCGCTCCTGCAAGGCGCAAACGGCGGCTCGTTTTCACCGGGGCTTCGGAGTTCGTTGCGCTCACGGAGCTGGACTCCAGAATTTCGCCTGCTGGAGATGGGCAACGTCATGCACGGTCTCATGACAACCGCTCGAAAGGCAGGAAAGAGAATTCGACTTGATGGCGGCCATGATCGAAGGGTCGGCGGAGTGCACGGGATTTTCCTCGAACGAACGCGCGCCTAGATGACAGTGCAAGCACTCGCGGTTGTTGTAGGGATTGTAGAGGTGGATGGTGCGGTTGGTATCGCCGAAATACTGGATATATACATGCCGCAAGCCGCGCATCTTCGCCCGGACGCCGCCGTAAAGGACATAATCGGTGTGGCAGGTGTAGCAGGCCTCTTCGCGCGGCACGCGAGCGTACTGGAAATGCGCGGCGGGAACGTGGGCGGCGTCATCCACAAAGAGACTGTGCCCATAGGGAACCATGATGTGGCAGGAAAGGCAGAAGGCGGTCTGCTTGGTGCGTTCCATGTGCACGGAAAAGCCGAGGATGCCGGCAAGCGCCGGGAGGATGAAGAGGGCCACGAAGGCAAATATCTTGCCGCCGCGCGTCACGGTCAGGCCCGGCCAGATCATCAATGCACCGATCAGCAAAATGGTGACGCCAATCATGAGCAGAAGCAGGTTGGTCGGCTGAATCAAATCACACCATTTCCAAGAAAAGATCTTCTACGCCGAAGCGCGGAAGGCCTACATCCTGCGCACGGCCATCACGTTTTTTTCGCAAGGCCCCGAATGTAAGCGACGAGCTGCTTGATCTCATCGGCGGACAGCTTACCCTGATAAGAAGGCATTTTATTGCGACCCTTGGTGATGACTGCGATCAAGTCGGCGTCGCTTTCTTTTTGGACTTCCGGCGAACCAAACGCATGGGTCTTCAGCGCCCTGCCCACCGGCGTGCTTCCGCTGCCGTCCGGAGCGTGGCACGCGGCGCACTTTGATTTGTAGATGTCAGCCGATTTGTCCTGCGCGCGCGCAAGCGAAGTACCGAAAAGTGAAAAAACAGCCACCATGACTGCGGTCGAAAACCATTTATGAGTGAATCGCATTTTCATATCCTATCATTCGTCGCGACGGATGCCGCACCTCTGATCGCACCGAGTCAGAAAACGTAGCGCAGCGAGAAATTGAACAAGTTTCCGCGAAAATTGCGCGGGCCCGTCGGATCCGGCTGCGACTTTTCGTGATAGTCATAGAATCCCCAGGTCGTCCTGTAAGTCACATTTTTGCTCAGCTCATACTCAATGGCGGCAGTGGGGCGATTGTAGTTGAACGCCAGAGGGCCCGTGGGAGCATTCGGATTCAGAATCAAAGTATTGCCGCTGGTTGAGAGGATGTTGTAGCCGAGCATGGTCGTGAGGCGCTTGATGGGCTTCACGTTGAAATCGAAGTATCCATAGCTTTCCAGATTCGTGTAAATCGAAGTGCCCTGAATAGGAGCGGGCGAGCCGGTGATGGTACACAGGGCGGAACCGATCGGCACAGGGCTGATGGCAAAGCATATGTTGGTCGTCGAGAAGTAGTCGCTGTACTCGTACCCCATGTCGAAGCCGAAGCGATCGCTGGGCTGGAGATTGGTGGAAAAATCGTACGCCCGGTTGTGCTGACGATTGAAAACGGTCGCGACATTGTCGCGGTTCTCAAGAATGTTGAACGAACCTCCCAGCGACCACCACGGCAAAGGTTTGTAGGACAGGCGGAATTTGTAGTGTTGCAATTCGCGCGGGCTGATGCGCGTGAAGGTGTTATCCGCGTAGAAAAGCTCGAGATCGAAACTCATCCGAAGATTGTTCGTGGGCCGCGACCAGAGTCCCAGCAAGGCCGAATTTTCGTGGATAGGAGTATTGCATCGCTGGTTGGCCAGAGGCGTCAGACCGGTGAGGCAGGGAGTTACCTTCATACCTGAAAACACTACGGTGCCGTCGGCGTTCTGCGTGCAGCCCGGGGGCAGTGCGTTGTTCACGAGGGCGCAATCGCCGCGAAACGCCGACTTCTGGCCCGGGCCCGGGAAGAAAACCTCACCAGCGAACAGAGGCGTTTGGAAAGTTGTGGCCGCGAAATCGCTGATACTGCGGTCAGCATAACGGTATCCGAGGCGTCCGCCGAACCGTCGCGTGAAATCGTATTCCAGCTGGAACGTGTTGTACTTCGCATCCTGTCCCAGGAAGTTTATGTCCGCGCCCTGGGAAATGTCCGCGAGTGAACTTGAGCTGTGCTGCGGACACGTATTCGCAATGAATGGCGCGGGGCAGCCCGTCGGAAAAGTGCCGGGTTTTCCACCCAGGACGGAAGACCCGCCGGTGAGCGGAGCCTGCTGGAAGAGGTTTGAGAGCAGAAAGGACCACAGTCCCGGGATACGGAAATAATTGAAACGCAATGTATCGGAGACTCGGAATTTTTCGGTGACTTTCCAGGTGATCGCGGCGTCGGCGGTCATCACAACACGCCGTGAAGAAGCCGGACCTGCCGCCGTCGAAGCCAAGGTGCTGCCGTGACTATTATTGCCGACGAAATTTTCGAGAAAATCATTCACATTGCTGTCCGTGGCGCTGTAATTCAATCGCCCGGCGATCTCTACGCTCTTGAAATAGTTGGATTGAAAACTCAATTGTTCGGTGGGAAGTGAAGTGCGAGGCCGGCCAACACGGCTATAAGCGAGGAACCCGTTGCACACAGGGTTTACCGTCGGCGGAACTGTGCTCGCGTTCGAAAGGGGAGTCTTGCACGGCTGATTCGCCGGCGTGTTGAACACCGAGCCCAGATCCACACCTGTGCCGTTCGCAAGGGCAAAGCTCGACAAGTTCACATCGTCGTAAGACGTGTCGCCCTTGTAGTAGCTAAGGAACTGGTCGTAGCTGAAATTCGTGCGCGGCAGCACTTTGAAATCCACGCCGAACTGGAAGCCATTTACGGTTGTTTTCACGTTCTGGAAAATCGTTGCGTCCGTGCCTTCGTGGATGGTCGAGAGCGAAGGGCCCTCACTCACATTGTTGTAATAGCCAAACCGGATGCGCACGCGCGACTGCGGCAAAATCGTCAAACGGTAGTCTCCCATCCGCCGGACGGTGTCCATCAAGTGCACCGAATTGGTGATGATGACGGCAGGATTCGAATTTGTCGGGTTGAGCGGGTTCCCGAGCAAATTGTAGTCCCAAAAATTCTTGTCGCGCCGGAACGTGGCGCCGAAGTCGTACCACTTGTTCTTGTAAACGCGCAGGCGGGTCATGTCATTCGGATCGCCGCCATAGCCAAAACTGCTGAGATATAGATTGTCAAACAGCAGACCGTTGTGGTTGAGCGAGCGCATCGAGAGGGTGTGCTCGTAGAGCCGCACACCGGAACCCAGGTTTACATACGTGCCGTAAATGTCCTGATTGCCCGTGATGTTCGTAAAACGTCCGCCAAAGTCGACAGTCTGCTGGATATTGTAATTTCCTGAATTGACGCCTTGCGGGACTTCCTGGTTGTCGGCTTGGTCTTGGTTCTGAGCCTGTTTCTGGTCTTGCTGTTGATGAGTGGTTTGGCTCTCGCTCTGGCTTTGCTGTGAGTCCTGTGCAGCAGAGGGGACGCCCCCCCATAGGAGCATGGCTGAAAGCGCCAAAACCACTTTGCCAATGCAACGGAGGCTATTCATCGTGAACCTCCCTCCCCTCACTTGAAAAAGAAGGGATCGAAATTCGATCCGTGAACTTGCGTGTGACAAAGTGTGCAAGCCTGATATTTCGTGGCCTGACTGTGAAAACTCGGTGTACCGGGGATATCCGAATCCACAGTGATCGTGTGGCACTCGAGGCAAAGCAGGTTCAACTGGCTACGCGTCAGCAAGTGCGGATTCGAAGAACCATGCGGAGTGTGGCAGGAGAGGCAACCTTCGACCTTTACCGGCTGGTGCTCGAAGACGAACGGCCCTTCTTTGTCAGCATGGCATTGGAAACAGATGGCATCCTGCGCCGCGGTGGAGCGCAACTGTTTCGTCAGAAATCCGCCGTGCTGGTTGTGACAGTCGGTGCATTTCACAAGCCCTTCGATGACGCGGTGATGGAAAGGCTTGTTGAAAGCAGGGCGAGTCTCCAAGTGGCAGCCGAAACACAGGTTCGGCTGGCTCGCTTTAAGCAAATACTGCGACTGCTTCGCATGATGGGGCGAATGGCAGTCGATGCAGGCTACGTTGTTCTCGTTGTGAGCGGTGCGGGCGAAATTACTGTGCTCTTCGCCGTACTCATGGCAGGTCAGACAGCGCCTGCTGATCTGTTCCGCGGAAACGCCTTTGAAGGTGAAAATCTTGGTCTTGTCCCCGCCGCCGGCCACATGTTCGCTGCCCGGTCCATGGCAGGCTTCACAACCCTGGAAGGCAGCGCCGCGATGCGTGTCGTAGCTGGTCTTCCAGTGCGGAGTTTTCTCAAACGACGTATAGATATCTTCGTGGCAGGCTTTGCAAGTTTCCATGCCGACGAATTGAGCCGCACCGGCATTCTGGCTGGGGGGCGGGGAAGCTGAAGGAGAGGTCTTCGGCTTTTCCTGCGCCGCGCAGACATAGCCGCCGAGGAGGAGGGCAGCTACTAGGCACGGAATTGCGAGCAAGCGCCGACAACTTGGAGGTGAGTGCAAAGTCCAATTTAATTCCATGGGTCCCTCGCATTCCGCCGCACGATCGCTTCTTGCGACAGTCGGAGTTTGAAATTATCTCGATCTGGCGTCTGTGATGCGCGTCACAAAGTGATGTGACGCGTTGCACATGGTTGAATTCCACGCTGGAAGAGAAAGCGCAGATTTTGGAAGCTACTTGGCACGGCCCGAGGAACGCGTCCGAGGATAGCACTCTGTCGGCGCTTATTCGGTCAGTCCGCACCAGCGGAGGGTACTACACTAGCAATGCATGTTCGTCTTCAGGAGCTTTGGGAGTAACAAGGTCTATTTTATAGCTTTGGTTTCGGGCTGAGCACACTCATGATTATTTCCTTCGAGCGGCTGAGAATATGTGCAGACCGGACAGCGCACCGCCTTGGACTCTTCATTCTGCGCCCTGCCCAAAAACCCTGCTCCCCCGGTCATCTGCAAGTGCTTGAATTCGCGCGCCGGATATCTACGAAAATCGCTGCCCACAAACGCATGTTATTGAGCAGTTGCACCAATCCTCAGATGCCTTGCAATCAAATCGAGGAGCACCATCACGACCGGCCTCATCGCGAAGTCGGGAATCGCACTCCGCACGAAGTCTTCTGGCCTCTCGCAGATGTACCAAAAAACGAGGCCCTGACCCTCGTCAGCTTGCCAAGGCGGTCGAGAAGAATCATTCCGTCGAGTCACTTTTCCAGAGCAGTTACGGCTTAATTCGCTGGTGCTTGATGCGACCAAATCAGTTTTGAGGATATAATCCCCGCCGAGTTTCCTGGTGTCGGCTGTAGTCCGCACTAATTGACTGGCGTCTCTTGATTGAGAGTGGGAAAGGAGTTCTCTATGATCCGTCCATTCCTGTTTTTCCTTTTGGTTGGGACTAGCGTCTCCGCATTTGCGCAGAACTCGACTTCGTCAGAACCGGCCGTGCTCACTCTGGAACAAGCAGTCAGCATTGCGCAGGCCAATAATCGTTCTGTGAAAAACGCTCAGTTGGCTGTGTCAATCGACGAGGACCAGATCGCCGAAGCGCGCACGTATCGTTTTCCATCGCTCAACCTGTATGCGCTTGGCTCGCAGCTCCTGACGCCGGTAGATTTCAGTATTCGGCGCGGGGCATTCGGGTCGTTTCCAGGCATCGGACCGGTCCCCGCGACAAACACCAATATTCACACGCCGCTTCGGCCGACTTTTTATGGGTTGACGCGGTTTTCTCAGCCACTCTCGCAGCAATACAAAATTGGATTAAATATCAAACAAGCCGAGGTATCCAAACTTGCAGACGAACAGAAGCTACGTGCACAGAAGCAGTCGATCACCAATCAGGTGAAACAGGAATATTACGCGCTTCTGCGAACGCAAAGCGCACTCGCATCGAGCGAAGAAAATCTAAAGTTCGACCGGGAGCTGGATCGCATTACCGAACAGTACGTCACTGAAAAGACTGCGCTCAAGTCAGACACCATGGACGTAAAGGCGAAAATTGCGCAGGAGGAATATAACAACCTGACGTTGCGCGATTCCCTCGCAAGTCAGAAAGAGCAGCTGAATGATTACTTAGGGCGTGATATTCGAACCGACTTTACGGTTGTGGAGGTCCCCGATGCTTCGTCCGTCGAGACCAGTCTGGAAATCGCTCAGGCGCAAGCGCTGTCCGCGCGACCGGAATTGCGCGAAGCTCGTCTGAGCATAGAACAGGCGGAACTGAACCGCCGCATCACCAAAACGCAATACATCCCGGACGTGAGCCTGGTCGCAAATGACATCTCGTTCGCCAATGTAAATTTTCTGCCGTCCAACGTAGCCTCTGTAGGTGTGCTGGTCACCTGGGATCCGTTTGAGTGGGGGCGGAGGAGGCACGAGTTGGTTGCCGCTGCCAAAGCCGTCGAACAGTCGAAGAACGAAGCGAACGAGACGGAAGCTGAAATTCTGCTGGAAGTGAGTGCCAAATTCCGAAAGCTCTCCGAAACTCGGGCATTGCTCCGTGCGACTGCGCTCCAACTCGACGCGGAACGCGAAAAGCTTCGGGTGGTGATGAACCAGTACGAACAAAAGTCGGCCGTCTTGAAGGATGTTCTTCAGCAGAAGATGTCTCTGGAGACTTCAACGGATCAGTACAATCAGGCTTTGCTGTCCTTCTGGGCCGCGAAAGCCGATTTCGAAAAGTCTTTGGGCGAGGAATAACTCATGCCTAAGAATTTGAAGCGAATTGGAGTGTCTTGCGAGAGCGTCTTTACGACGGCATTTCTGGTGATTGCCGGGTTGTCATCGAGTTGCAGCAGCGAGAATCTCCCCGCTAGCCCGCCAACTCCCGTGCGAGTAAGCGCTGCCAGCAATTTCCAGGAGAGCGGCGGCATCCGTTACTCTGCAAACATCAACGCATTCACGCAAGTCAATCTTGCGTTCAAGTCCTCCGGATATGTGGACAACATCGCACAGCAGAAGGGTGCGGACGGTCGTGTGCGGATATTGCAGCTAGGCGACCGCGTGAAGCGAGGCGAAGTACTTGCCCACGTTCGAGAGAGCGATTATTTGGAGAAGGTTAATTCAGCGAAGGCCCAGCTGGCGCAAGCCCAGGCTATATACGACCGTGCGAAACTGGATTTCGATCGTGCCTCGAACCTTTTCTCGAGTGACAGCTTGACCAAGTCTCAATACGATGCAGCCAAGAGTTCGTTCGATTCCAATGCCGCAGCAGTTGCCAACGCAAAAGCAGATTTGCAGGTGGCGGCTACCGCGTTCAACGACTGCTCACTCCGGTCGCCGCTCGACGGATGGGTTGTGGAGCGGGATGTTGAAATTGGCGCCCTCGTAGGCACGGGTACTCAGGCATTCGTTGTAGCGGATACCCATCTAGTTAAAGCCGTCTTCGGTGTTCCAGACATAACCGTACATTCCGCCAGGCTAGGGACTTCTCAAACGATCACCACGTCCTCTTTGCCCGGGGAGTTCCACGGAAAAATCACTGCCGTGTCGCCATCCGCCGATCCAAAGAGCCGAGTGTTCTCCGTCGAAGTCACGATTCCTAATGCAGACAACCGTCTGAAACCGGGGATGGTCGCGACGTTGGTCTTGGGGGCAGGCAAACTGCCACAGATTGCGATCGTCGTTCCCTTAAGCGCGGTCGTTCGATCCAGCAAGCGTACTGATGGGTTTGCCGTATTTGTGGTGGATGACACAGGTGGAAAGAGCATAGCTCGTGAGAGGGTCGTTGAAATCGGAGACACGTTGGGAAACATGATTACAGTGACGAAAGGCCTTCAGGTTGGCGAGCGCGTCGTTGTTGTTGGCGGCACGCTGATCAAGGATGGCGATGCAATTCAGGTGATGCCATGAAGTGTCTTGTTCACGTCCAATCTTGCAAGAAATCTCTTCTCGAATCATGGGGCCGTAGCACGAAGAGCCGCGCAAGCAGGAGAGCGACTTATGGCTCATACAACTGATGCAGACATCATCGAGAAAACTCACAATACCCCACGCTTCTTCGTCGAGCACCGGCAAATCGCGGGGGTTCTCCTTTTAGGCACGGTTTTGTGGGGATGGTATGGATACAATTCGATGCCGCAGCGGAAGGACCCCGATCTGCCCGTTCGCGTCGCCGTGGCGCTGACTCCCTGGCCTGGAGTCAAAGCGCAAGAAGTGGAACAGCTGGTGACACGGCCTATCGAGGAAACGATTGCAGAGAACTCCTACATCCATCCGGCAACCGCGGCGGACTACGGCATTCGTTCGATTACTCTACCGGGTCTCTCGATCATCTACGTTCAATTGGCTGAAAATGTCAGCGACACAAAAAAACAATTCAGCGACATCAACCTGAAACTCAATGCCTTGAATGGCCAGCTTCCTCAGGGCGCGGGCCCCATTCAGTTTCAAAGCGATTTTGGAGATACCGCGGCGCTGATGCTCACTGTTGCCAGCCCGCGATTGGACGAAGTAGAGATTGCGATTCGAGCGCGCATCTTGCGGAGTGCGGTCGAAGAAGCGCGCAAGTCAAAACCCGGCAAGTCCAGGGATCCGCGTGTTAGCGCGGTGTACTGTTTTCCGCAGTCGGTGTCCCCGGATGCCGTACGCCGGGAATTTGACACCTTCTCGCAGCTTGCACAGCAAGACGGAGTATTCCGCGACGTGCGCCTGTTTGCTGGCCCCGGCTACATAGGCCTCGACGGATCTTCAGCGCACAGCGACCCTGAAATTCGAAGCTATATCGACCGATACATTCACGAGCGCCTGCACGTTTCCGAATTTCATCCGGATGCCTGGGGCCCTGTGTTGATTCATGATACGAGTGAAACGGCCAAGAAAATGGCTGCAGTCGCAGGCGATAAGTACAGCTATCGGGAGTTGGATGATTTCACAGACTTGATTGCCAGAACGCTTATCGGCGCCCCACAAGCCTCCAAGTACCAGCGCGCGGGAGTTCTGTCCGAACAGGTCTATCTCGATTATTCGCAAGAGCGTCTTGCGAATTACGGTGTCCAACCTTCCAGGCTTCAGAGCCTCCTCCAGGCGCGCAACATTGCGCTACCTGGTGGAGTCCTCGAAGTTGGCCAGAAAAACGTCATCATCGACCCGTCCGGCGAATTTCAGTCGGCCAAGTCCATCGGCGACGTGATTATTGGCGCTTCGTCTTCCGGCAGCCCCGTCTATTTGCGGGATCTCGTGGAAATCAGTCGCGGCTATCAGAGTCCCGCCAAATTCCTGAATTACTACACCTGGTGCGATTCCCAAGGAATATGGCAGCGCAGTCGAGCTGTGACTGTGGCGATTTTCATGCGGTCAGGTGAACAAATCAGTCGTTTCGGCAAGAATATCGATGAGAAGCTTGCCGCGGTTCGACAAATTTTGCCGGCGGACCTAATGATAGTCAGGACCTCCGACCAGCCGCGTCAGGTGAAAGAAAACATCGATCTCTTTATGGACGCGCTGTACGAAGCGATCGCTCTTGTCATCCTTGTTTCGCTGCTCGGATTCTGGGAATGGCGCTCCGCGGTTCTGATGGCGTTTTCGATTCCCATCACTCTGGCAATGACCTTCGGTTTCGCCTACATTCTGGGCATCGATTTACAGCAGGTGTCCATCGCCACACTGATCATCGCGTTAGGCTTGTTGGTCGATGATCCTGTCGTCGCGGGCGACGCCATCAAACGCAGTCTGGCGGAAGGCCAGCCGAGCTTGGTATCGGCGTGGCTCGGGCCCACGAAATTGGCCAAGGCCATCATGTTTGCCACCATCACGAACATCGCTGCGTATCTGCCGTTTCTGATGCTGACGGGTAACACTGGAAATTTCCTCTATAGCCTGCCGATCGTAATGGCCTGCGCCTTGGTTTCCTCTCGGCTTGTTTCAATGACCTTCATCCCGCTCCTTGGGTACTATTTCTTGCGCCGCAGCAATAAGCCGGAGCAATCCTTGGAGGAGAGACGCAAGCGCGGGTTCATCGGCTTCTATGCGCGCGTCGCCACCTTGGCCATCGAGCATCGTTGGAAAGTCCTCGCTGGATCGTTTGTTTTTCTTCTGATCGGATTCTTTGCGGCGAAACAGTTAAGGAGCCAGTTCTTCCCGGACGATGTCCAGTACTGGGCAACCGTGGACATTTGGCTGCCAAATGATGCGCCTCTATCCGCCACAAGCGAAGCGGCTCAGTACGCGGAGGACTCCATTCGTCAAGCCGCAGGGGCCTACGGGCGCGAGCATCCGGGCAAAGACGGAAAGCCGCGACAGGTCTTGCATTCGCTCACCACGTTCGTTGGTGGGGGCGGGCCGCGATTCTGGGTATCTGTGTCCCCTGAAATGACTCAGTTAAATTACGCGCAAATTATCCTTGAGGTGGATGACAAAGAGGATACCCCGACCTTGGTCGGGCCGCTACAGGCCGCGGTCAGCTCGCAAGTCCCCGGAGCACGCATCGAAGTAAAGCAGCTTCAGACCAACCCTGTCGAGCAACCCGTTCAGGTCATGATTTCAAGCCAGGCGGATGTCGCTCCCGATCGAGAACCAGAAGATATCCGAACCCTTCGAGCGCTCTCTGGAAAAGTCGAGGACATTTTTCGTGCAATTCCAAAGGCTGTTCGTGTTCATAACGATTGGGATGAGGAAAGCACAGCGGTAAGGCTGGAAATTGACCCTGATCGCGCAAATCTTGCCGGAGTAACTAACTCGGACGTGGCCGCCTCGACCACCGCCGCCCTTAGCGGCACGACTGTTATGGTTATGCGCGAGGGAAATAAGCAGATACCCGTTGTGGCACGATTGCGAATGGAGGAAAGGGCGCAGCTATCCGATATTCAGAACCTCTACGTTTATTCTTCTCAGTCCACGCAAAAAGTTCCGCTCATTCAGATTTCCTCGATCAAAAATGATTTGGAATCCCAAAGGATTCGGCGGCAGGAGCATTTCCGTACCATCAGTGTGGAGTGCGCTCCGGCCAGCGGCGCACTCTCCTCGGAAATTCTGAGCGCGGCGATGCCGAAGCTCCTGGCTTTTCAGGCGTCGCTTCCGGCGGGTTACAAGATGATTATCGGCGGCGAGAATGCTAAGCAGGTTGAGGGCTTCCGCAATCTCGCGATTGTCATGGGAATTTCCATCGCAGCAATTTTTCTCGCGCTCGTGCTGCAGTTCAATCACGCCGTCAAGCCGCTGCTCGTCTTTGCCGCTGTCCCTTATGGAATCGTAGGCGCTCTCTTGGCTCTCTTTGTCACAGGAACGCCGTTCGGTTTCATGGCTTTTCTGGGCATTGCCAGCCTCATAGGCGTAATCGTCAGTCACGTTATCGTGCTCTTCGACTTTATTGAGGAAATGCACGAAAAGGGCGAACCGATGAAACGCGCGCTGGTCGATGCCGGTATCGCCCGCCTTCGGCCGGTGTTGATTACCGTCGGTGCCACAGTGCTGGCTCTATTTCCGCTCGCTTTGCATGGCGGACCACTTTGGAAACCACTCTGTTACTCGCAGATCGGTGGCCTCGGTGTGGCCACGTTCATCACATTGTTGCTCGTGCCCGTTTTCTACAGCATCTTTGTTCTGGATCTCAAGCTCGTTCATTGGGAAGGACCAACCGAATAGCTGCTGACTAGTGGCCACTTGCGTATTTTGTATGCTCTAGGCGAATCAATCCTCGGTAACGCCCAAATGTCAACCGAGCAAATCAACTTCAGGATAGTCTACCACCAGAAAACAATTCGCTTGGCCGAGAAGTGAATTACCAGAAACTGGGTAAAATGGATTTCCTTTCGAGGCAGAACACGTGCTCTGGAAAGAGGTTCGTTTACAGAATTGGCCATGAAATGACGGAATTCTATTCGGAACAATTTCGGAACACTAAGAGCCCAACAGCAGGGAAAACCACGTACCAGCACCGAACAGAAAGCAAAGCGAACCAACAGGATAGCTATTTTTCACTGAACTCCGGAACCAGAGGTCGGAGGTTCAACTCCTCTCAGGCGCGCCATTTCTTTCACACGATTGCACCCCCGCTCCAGCCTTGTTGCCATCTACCGTGAGGACTTTTGTGGGACCCCGTCCCCGTTCTGGGCTCGCGTCAAGTCGAGTTTCGATGTTGTCAATTCGAGCGTATGCTACCGACGCCCCGATGGGAAGTGGGCGGTCGCAGGAATGATGATGGGCTGCCGCTGGTGACTACACCGACTGTGGCGACGTTTTACGGATCATCTCCAAGAGGGCAGCCCCGTCAGGCTTGAGCAGCTCGGCAACACGCTGCGCGTTGACGTGCGCGACGATGATTTGACCAACTTCTGTGTGCACGTCCGAGAAAATCCCCAGACCTTTCATTTTCATCGTTTGGGACTCGTTGTCTTCGGTGGGAGTAACGTAGTGCACGCTGCTGGCTTTGTAGCGGTGGATCAGAAACAATTGGACCAGGGCCATCAATCGCTTCTTGCGTAGCGGCGCGACCGTGCTCTGATCGCGCACCGAGAGGAAGTTCTGCCCCCGACGATCCTGGGCATTGGCGAAGATAATGTTGGCGAGCTTTTCGGTGTTGCCCTCGTCGAGTACGCTCACTTCCAAGAGTTCCGATCCGGCCGTGTGAGGACGCAGCTCGACACGAATCTTGGCCGGATGCCCCCAGTGCTTTCCCCACGCCGCGAGCCACTCCTCCAGCAGCTTGACGGGGACCTCGGTCTGAACCAGGTGCTGGAAGTGTGTGGATTCCTTGCCCATCGCCTTCGTGGCCGCCGTGCGTCCCGACGAAGCCATCAATGCGCCGTCGAGCCGGGGTCCTCCCACCAACGTCTGCGGCGTCCGATAGGGAGACTCCAGCAGCCGGAACTTGCGCTGCAGGCGCGCCAGCCCCAGCATCCCGTCCTCCTTCAATGCCGTCGCGAATTCCTCGGCCGCCATGCCGTCGATCTGGTGTCCACCGTAAGTGATGAAGTTGAAGACGAACCCCAGCTTTCCGAGCTCCTCCGGGAAGCGCTTCATCTCTTCGTCGCTCATGCCCGTGGTGTCCCAGTTGAACGACGGCGACAAATTGTACGCCAGCATCTTGTCGGGATATTGTGCGTGGATCGCATGTGCGAACTTCCTGGCGTCTTCCAGGTCCGCCGTCTTGGTTTCCATCCAAAGAATGTCCGCGAAGGGCGCTGCCGCCAGTGATTTGGCGATGGCATAATCGATCCCACCGCGGATCTGATAGAAGCCTTCGGGCGTTTTGGGCAGCTCGCAGTCCCAAACGACCCGGATACCCATCGATTTAGCTCGCTCGCGCACTTCATAAAAGGAAGCGCGCTTCGAGAACGCCAGCCAATCCTCGATACTCATCTCGAATCGTTCGCCTTCGTCCGTTCGGGACTCCATTATGTCGGCGACCGCCTGCGAATATGTTTTAAGCCCAGCTGCTGCCTTCCAGGTTTCCGTATAGCGCGTGTCGATCCTTTCGAGCGCAGCGTCGAGCTCCGTTGCGGACGCATGCGCGAGGCCTTGGGCATTCTCCGTGATCATCGACATGAGGCCGAACTGCGCGAGCCAGGCAAAGGCCGTCTCGAACTCGTCTTCGGACACGGCGAACAGCAGATGCCCGCGGACCTCGACTCCAAGTTCGAACAGTTTCCTCAAAATGGCCAGATAGCCGATGCGATAACTTGGCAGCTGAGTGTTGGTTGCGCCGAGGATGAAAGGTTGATCTCGCTCGTCGCTTCGATTATCGAGAAACGTTGCCGCTTCCGCATCGGTTCGGGCCACAATGATGCCCGGCACGCGCATGATATCCAGCTGCAAACGAGCCGCGTTTAGACGCCTAATCTGCTCGTCCTCGGCAACGAGCACCTTGCCGCTCTGGTGGCCGCACTTCTTCGCTCCGGGCTTCTGGTCTTCGATGTGGTAGCCGGGAACCCCCACCTCCACGAAGCGGCGGATTAGATTGCGCACGTGCGCGTCCCCGCCGTGGCCAGTGTCGGCATCCGCGATGATGAACGGCCGGTAATCGACTACTGGCGTCGCCTTGCGCTGCTCTTCGCTCATCCGTGCGCGGGCAAAGTGTTGATTTTTGTCAGCTGTAAGAAGCGCGCGGACCAGCACGGCCGCCTCATCTGGCACCTGGCTGAGCGGGTAGCTTGCGAGGTCCGGACCGGGATCCTCTGAGAACGAACCCTTGGCGGAGGTTGCCCAGCCGCCAAGGTAGATGCCTTCTATCCCCATCCGCTTCAGGGTAACCGCCTGGCCCGGCGAATACGGACCGAACGTCGTAATCTGTTTGCGCTGCTCGAAGAGCTCGCGCAGGCGGGCGTAGAACTCTTCGGCTGCCCGGCGCGCAATGGTGTAGTCGCTCGAAATCGTGCCCTGCTGCTCGGCCAGTTCACGCGGAGAGTAGAGGCGGACGATGCCCGCGAACCGGGGGCTCGCAAACCACTGCTTGGCGGCCGTCACCTGCTGGTCGAATGCGCTCATCCCATTTCCTGCCTCTTCGCGTGACGATTTCAAGATCTACTTATTAGGTTGGAAAACGGAATGCATTCTACACCCACTCGCAATAAATTCAGTGGGTCGGCCACCCGCCAATCGATTTTCTGACTTTCCACAGCCGGACCTCGGAAGCGTCAGATGCACTTCTACGTGTCATGTTATGCGCGGGACTGCACTCAACACCTCAGATAGCTATGAACTGCGCGGGCTTTTATTCTGAATCGTGGGACGCCACGAGATTGTGGCGCCGGTGCGCGCGCACGGAATGGGGGAAGTCTATCCCGCCCAGGATACGCGTCTGGGCCGGGAGCCATCTCTGCTCTGCGGGATAAAGTCCCATAGTGATAATCCCCGCAGCCTTTGCGGATACAACGCCAGATGCCCGTATGGTCGGCATCTCGGACATGGAGCTTATCGACTTCAGGGTCCTTGTTCGGCGCTCTGGGAACTAATCACGAACTTGGGCTCACCTTAAATCGAGATCGGGTGTGCGGAAACCATTCCTTTCTGGCGCAATGCGCTTGAAATTCCACCTCGGTGATTTCTTCCCAGAGCGCCATTTCTAGTCCGCAACGGACATTTGTCCGGTAATCCGACCTATCGTCCAAGTGTAATCACCTCCGCGTCCCCGCGATCCAGGCAGAACCTGAAGGGCTGCTATAGCAGACACTTCAGTCGGGAGAGCATGTGTCCGAATTTGCGACAGCTGAATCCTGAAAACGAGCATACGGGACTCAATACTGCATCCTAAGTAACGTGCGATGGGATACTTAGCATTGGCACCAGCCATGCTATCCTCACCATCAGACTGGGGAGGTAGAAGAATGTCATTTCTTCGTGATTTGAGAGTCGCATTCCACTCGCTCGGGCGCACCAAGGGGCTCGTAACGATTGTCATCTTGACGCTAGCTCTTGGCATCGGCGCCAACTCGGCCATCTTTACGCTCGTGCGCGGCGTGCTCCTAAAGCCACTCGTGAATCGCGACGAGGATCGCCTCGTCTACATCCGCCAGAGCGCCCCCGGCATGCGCGACGAAAACACGACCTTCTCAGTCCCCGAACTTAAGGACCTCGAAGGCAGCGTTCACTCCATTTCAGAGTTCGGAGACTTCTCCAGCCTGCCGTTCACGATGATCGGACTCGGTCAACCCCGCAGTGTTACCGGCGGCGTGGTCGGCGGAACGTATTTCGACGTGATGGGCCTTCATCCTGTCCTCGGTCGGCTTATTGGTCCCCAGGACGACGGCCCCAAAGCTGCCGGCGTGGTCGTACTTACCTATCGCTTCTGGGCGACAGTCCTCGGAAAGGATCCTTCCGTCATCGGCAAAACCGTTCGGCTCGGTAGCATTGGCGATCGTTCTGGCACTGTCATCGGCGTGCTTGAACCCTGCGTCCCGTATCCCCAAGACACTGAAATCATCGCCAATGTGGTCATGAGCCCGCATCACCTTTCCGCTACCATGGTCACCGGCCGCATCCATCGCATGACCGAACTCTTCGGCCGACTCGCTCCCGGCGCCACTCTCGACCAGGCCCGCGCAGAATTGCGCACCGCTTATGCCAGCATTAAGAAGGATCATCCTGACGCCTATCCAGCGGAGGGCCAGTACAGCATTAACGCCAGGATGCTCCGCGACCAGATTACCTCCGGCGCGCGAACCGTCCTTCTCGTCCTCCTCGCCGCTTCCGGCCTCGTCTTCATCATCGCCTGCTCAAACGTTGCCAATCTGATTCTCGCGCGCACAGTTCGCCGCGAAGGCGAGTTGGCTGTCCGTGCGGCACTGGGCGCAAGCACCGCAGCGCTGCGCCGTATGCTGCTGGCCGAAAGCCTTCTGCTCTGCGGCGCCGGTGCGGCAGTCGGCGTGTTCATCGCACAGCCGCTCGTCTCGGTTCTGGCGCGCTATGCCTCTCGTTTTTCCGTCCGGGCGCTTGATCTTACCGTCGATACCAGTATGCTTTGGATGGGAGCGGCATTGGCAGTCGTGGCCGCCGTGATCCTCGCGTTTGTCCCGCGCTTGCCTTCCGCTGAAAGGGCCAATGGCCTGAACCTCGCCAGCGGCGGCGTCCGCATCACCAGCAGCACCAACCGCCGCCAGAGGATCTTCGCAATCACGCAAATAGCCGCGTCGTTCGTGCTGTTGGCGGGCGCAAGCGCTTTGGTCGCCACGCTCCTTGCGCTGCAAGCAGTGCAGCCGGGTGTCGACACCCGGCACGTGCTGGCGCTTGACGTTCCGGCCATGTCCTACGGTAAAACGCCTCAGCAAGTCGTAGATTTCTACAAGGAATCATTGCGTCGCATCAATGAGCTGCCCGGTGTGAGCAGCACCGCTTTCGCGGTGGTCGCTCCATGGCGCGACGCCGAAATCTTCGGAGTTGTAGGTCTGCAATACTCCGGCGACGGCCACGTTCACAGCAACGATGACCCTCGCGCGCAAGGGCGCACCATATCCCCGGGCTTTTTTGCGGCGGTTGGCGTGCCCATCCTCAAGGGGCGCGACTTCAATGATTTCGATAACCAAACCAACGATCCCGTCGTTGTCGTAAGTCAGAGTCTCGCGCAGCGCATGTTCCCCGGTCAGGATGCCGTCGGCCACCACGTTTACTGGACGGATCCCGTGCTGCAATTCCTCCCCGGCACGGACAGCGAAAAAGCTCGATTCACGTCGCCGCACCGCATCATCGGCGTCGCCGCCGATGTGGACGACCTCCATATCGTTCCTGAGCCGACGCCCACTATCTACGGCACCTTCGCGGACGATCCAATCTTCGGCGGTCACATCTTCGTCCACACGACGGGAAATCCTTATGCGCTTGTTACGCCGGTCACGCAGATCATTCGCGCAATGTCCGCCGATCAACCCGTCGAGCACGCTGCCACTCTCGAAGACATCCGGGCCAAAGTTCTCGCGCCCGACCGATTGAACTCGCTGGTGTTTGGCGTCTTCGCCTGTGTCGCGCTGGCGATTGCCGTGGTTGGCGTCGCGGGAGTGCTTGCGTTTTCGGTCAGTGCGCGCACGCGTGAATTCGGCATCCGCCTGGCGCTTGGATCGCAGCCCGAGCGGATCCTCAAAACCGTTGTCACAGAAGGAGCGGTCATGGCTGCGGCGGGAGTCGTCGCCGGCGCGGCTTTCGGATTCGTGGTGACTCGTTTGGCCGGCGCCTATTTCGTTGACCTGAAGATGCCCGGTGCCCTGCCCGTCATCCTCTCTGCCTTGGTGCTGCTGACGGCCGCGGTCGTAGCCTCGATGCTGCCGGCCGCACGCGCCGCCCGCGTCGATGTCATCCAGGCACTACGTTCGGAATGACCCGCTTAAAGAGTCACATCGATAGTCCTGATTAAAGCGCTTACCGGACATGTGGAATGACCCTTAACGCCCCAGAAGTCCTGTTCTAGGAAGTAATCGCTAACTGCTCCCCATGGGCGGGTAGGCGGCTTTTCGGAAACTGCGCCGAAGAGATTGGCTTCCAAAAGGCTGCGCAGAAAGGGAAGCCTTTCTGCGTGGCCGGGCTAAGTTCTCATCCGCCCGCAGGTTTGTTCCGCAGTTGACGCAGACGAGTCTGCTGCTCCTCCGTCAGTTTGTTCTTGATGCGCACCATTAAGCCAATCTGCGTGCGTTTTACCTCGCGTTCCGTGCTGAGCACCTTGTCCAACTGCGTCAACACCTTTGCTTCATCCACGGGGCTCTGCTTCAGCAGGTCGACCATTGACTCCATCGCATCCTGAAGCTGGAATTGCAGTTCCGAAAAGCGAGACTGGGCCTTGAGCACTTCCGAGCGCACGTAGTTCCTCTGTTCGTCGTTCAGCCCGATAGCTTTCTGGTTCGACAGCACCAGGTCGGGAGGAAACAGATTCTCAGCAATGGGGTCGTTGCCCTGCGGCTGTTGCGCGGCCAGCCGGACGCCGGTCAGCAGCAGCCACGCCAAAATCATGGTGTACCTCAGCCACTTTTTTTCGACCGTCATGGGTTTTCTTTCTCCTTCTTCGGTGCGTTTGCTTTTAGGTTGTAGTAAGCCTCTCCAAATCGAGGCACGCTCTTGAACCAGGAATCCATCGGCGAGCGGAGCAAGCCCTGCGTAGGTGATTCCCAACTCGCGATTTCTGTAGCCGCCGAAAGCGCTCTACGCGTCTCTTTGCGCTGCTCCTGCACTTTCCACATGTAGACAGCCGCGGCGGCAATGAGAATGAGCGCGAGCGCGGGCGCTGCCGTGCCCCACTGAAGTAGCCAGGGCTTGCTCAGCGGCCGGGAGCGTACCTCCGCCATTACCCGTGAAGCCGACTCTGCGGATGGCTCCGAAGCTGCCAACTGCTTGATTCCGGCATCGATTTGCATCATGCGCTCGTGCGAATCCGCCCATGCCGCTGAGCAAGCCGCGCACTTCTCCAGATGGGCCATTAGCGCGGGGTCGCCCGCAGCGCCCAGAACGTCGTCGGCAATCTTTCTTCGCCACTCGTCACAAGTTTTCATTGCCAAACACTCGCAGCAGCTCCTTGCGCGCTAGGTGGAGCCGCGAGCGAACCGTCCCTTCCGGAATGCCGAGCACCTCGGCAATGTCCCGGGTATTCAGTTCCTCGACCGCGCTCAGCAACAGCACCGCGCGCAGTTTCTCCGACAAGCGATCGATCTCCCCTCGCAGCCGCGATTGGATTTCACGCTGCGCCACGAGACTCTCGATGCTTGCCGCCCGCGGCGCCGATGTTTCGAGCCATGCCGTGTCCCGATGCCTGGCTCGCAAAGAATCTCGCCGCCGGTTTAGCGCCAGCCGAAAGCTCATACGCGTCACCCAGGCCCGGAATTTGTCGGGCTCACGCAGGCTGGGGAGCTTGCGATACGCGCGAAGAAATGCGTCCTGCACGATCTCTTCCGCGTCGGCGCGCTCCCCCAGCACGCCGTAAGCCACGTGATACACGAGGCGGTGACACTCGCGCAGCCGGCGTTCGAACTCATTCGTGTCCTGGGCCTCCTCGCTCAAGCTCGCCGCCCACCCGCACTCAGCTTCTCCCACTTCGATGCAACCTCGCCAGTCACGAAATCCTATTGCTTCTGACACGGGGGTGACGGCGGCGGAGGAACCAGATACAGCGTGACGAAGGCTCCCACCACAGGCTGCAGCTGCGACGCCTGCGTGACCCCCTGAACCTTTTGCTGCTGCTCCTGCGTCAACAGGCCCGCGAACAGTTCCTGATAGCTCTGGATCGCGTGCCCTACTTGCTCTTCGAGCGCGTGAATCTCCACCACCAGCTTGCCGACCAAAACTGGGTCCGGATGGGGCTGACTCAGCAAACCATCCAACTGAACCTGCAGCGGCGCAATTTGTGCCTGCAAACCCTGCACGGTAGTCTGAAATTCAGTCAGCAAAGTTAGGAACTGCGCCGTCTGGCTTGGCGTGAATCCCAGGAATGAAGCTACCACGGCCGGAGGCGGCGGGCACTGCTCGCCGGAACTGTTGGAGACGGGCACCGTCTTGCCAGGCAAGAGCGGCGCCATGGTCAGTAGAGCTAGGGCAGTCGCGATCGCTACGAGTCTCTTCATTGTAGGTTCCTCCTCATCCTACAATCAAGACACCGCCAAACGATGCGTTGTTCACTTCTTGGTCTCTCGCACGTTCCCCTGGAGTACGTCACTTAAACGGGCACGCCGGAACGCGCGTTGCGAAGCCCGGTGCGAGTGGTCGGCCCGTCCGAAGCCGACTCGCCATCACGTCTCATTGCCGCTTCAGTCACTCTCTCGAACGTGTTAAAATGCAATTCCGAGTATGGACGACTGCTCGAACATCGGGCTGCCCCGCCCCACCCGGGCGCGCAGCCTCGACAACAAGCCCGCCCCCCGCGCCAGCCCCTCCGCGGCTCGGTCCTGGTACAAAAATCTTAGCGAAATTCTAATCGAGACACACCCGGAAACAAGATCCCTCGTAAGTCATAGAAAACAAAGCATGGCTCCACTTTCTAATCGAGACACAATTGCCATTTGGGAAAAACCGGCCCAGCCCGTTTTCGCCCCCACAACCGCTGCCTGGCCGAGTCGAAGTTTCTCAAAATGCTTGTCGCATTCTGTTTTCAGAAGGTTCTCTGCGATGGAACCGGAAGCGCGAGCATGTTTTCTTAGCGCCGAAAGGATGTTTGCTCGCCCCAATTCTTCACGGCAGAAGTCCGCAAGAACAGCGGCACTCGATAATCGACCTTGGATGAAAAGCGCAATGGCGTCGGAGAGAAGATGACCGGCCGTTTCATCGCATTGATTGCCCCGTATCGAAGGTCCGTTGCTGAAATTTTCGTGGATTTCAGTGTCGCCAAATCATGGTCGTACTGAGTCGTCCACGTCCTCACCGATTCGGAATATTTCAACAACTGGGTGTGCTAAGAAATTGGCCGCAACAAAAGCAATTAGCTGCTGGGCCCGGCCGATTGAGCGTTAATTTTTCTATCTCGCCGAAATCACATGTTTTTCACCGACGAAAGCAGGGAGGCGACGCCCTGCAAACACCGAGGTCCGATTTAGGGGCAAGCCAGTCGATCTTTACAGGATTGCGGCGGAGTGATAAGACGTGCCTCGGTTTTGCTATGCGCAAAACTTGAGTGCCGCGGGTTCCACTATCGAAGCGGCATTTACCCGGAGGTTCTCATGCAGCGATGCAAAGAGCTATTCACGAAATCCTACTGTTCGTTGCTTCTTTGTTTGCTGCTTCTCGCCTTCAGTGTGTCGAGCAAGTCTCTATCGGCCGGAGACACTGCCGCAGCGCGCGATCCAAAGCAGCCGGTTGACGAGGAGTACACCAAGAAAATTCACGAGTACACTACGGAGCCGTATTTCACCTCGCCTCTCGTGGATTACCTACCTGCATCGAAGACCGTGCCTACGCCGAAAGTTGTGCTCGGAGACGTTGCCGGCGCTCCGGGCATTCTGCCGTATTCCAAACAGGTGTACGACTACATGAGGATGCTGGAGAAGACGAGTCCGCGTGTGAAGGTGTACTCCATCGGACATACGGAAGAGGGCCGCGAAATGATAGCGGTGGCAGTCTCCTCGGAGGCCAATCTCGCCCAACTCGAGGCAAACCGTGGGCGACTTGCGAAGCTGGCCGACCCGCGAACCATCAAGCTGGACGATGCCGAAGCCGATCGGCTGATTGATTCCACTGTGCCGGTTTATTACATCACCGGAACAATTCATTCCGTGGAAACTGGTGCGCCCACGGCGCTGATGGAGTTGGCGTATCGCCTGGCCGTGGACGAAAGCCCTTACATCCAAGAAATCCGCAAGGGCGTCATCACGTTGATCACGCCTATCGTGGAAGTGGATGGCCGCGACCGCATGGTGGATCTGTACCGTTGGCACCTGGCGCACCCGAAGGATTTTTATCCGCCGCTGATGTATTGGGGCCACTACGTGGCGCACGACAACAACCGCGATGCCATGGGATTGACACTCGATCTGAGCAATAACGTGCTCAATACATTTCTCGGCTGGAAAGCGCAAGTGCTGCACGACCTGCACGAATCCGTTCCCTATCTCTATGACAACACGGCGGGCGACGGCCCGTTCAACGCCTGGGTGGATCCCATCCTCACGGATGAGTGGGAGATGCTGGGATGGCGAAACGTTTCCGACATGACCAAGTTCGGCATGCCGGGAGTTTTCACGCACGGAGATTTCGATACTTGGTCGCCCGGCTACTTGATGTTCATGGCGGCAATGCACAATGGGATCAGCCGGCTCTATGAAACGTTTGGAAATGGTGGTGCGGACACCGTGGAGCGCACTCTGAGGCCCGAGGAATACAGCCGGACGTGGTTCCGTCAGAATCCTCCTCTGCCAAAGGTGCTGTGGTCGCAGCGCGACAATAATAATTACGAAGAGACGGGCTTGCTTACTTCGCTGCACTTCTTTTCCGAGAACAACAAGCTCTTTCTGAAGAATTTCTACTTGAAATCAAAACGCTCAGTGACCAAGCCCGCGAATGAAGGCCCCGCCGCATACGTCTTTCCCGCCGATGACCCGCGCCCCGGCGCACAGGCCGCGCTGCTGACCATCCTGCGGAAACAAGGCTGCGAGATTTCGCGTGCCACCGCAGCGTTTTCGGTGACCATCCCGAAAAAGAAGGAAGCCGCGCGCCACAATGAAAAAAGCGGCGAGGAACAAAGCGCGGAAGAGAAGCAGAAAGATGCGGCCGCAAGAGCGAAGGAGACCAAAGAGACGGCCACACTAAACTTTCCGGCGGGCAGCTACATCGTGCGCATGGACCAGCCCTACTCGCGGATCGCCGACGCGCTTCTCGACTATCAGTACTGGAGTCCTGACGATCCGCAGAAAACTCCGTATGACGATACCGGCTGGACGTTTGGCGAACTTTTCGGCGTGCGCGTCACTCGCGTGACGGATGCCAAGATCCTCGACAGGCCGATGGAGATCGCGAGGGAAATCAAGGCGCCCGGCGGAGTCAGCGGAAGCGGCACAACTTTTGCCATCAATCAAAACGGGGATACCGCGCTGGGCACGCTGCGGTACAGACTGAAGGGTGCTTCCATCGAGGCCGCGGAAGAGCCGTTTGAAGATTCCGGGAAGAAATTCAATCGCGGGGCGTTCATCATCAAGAACGAGAACCGTGACGAATTGCAGCGCGCCGCTTCGGATCTGGGTCTCACGGCGGTGAGCCTGGCGAGCGATCCCTCGGTGAAAACACATCCGGTGCGGGCAGCGCATGTGGCGCTGATGCACACATGGCTCAGCACACAGACTGAAGGCTGGTGGCGGCAGGCGCTCGACTCTATAAATATCCCCTATGACTACATCAGCACGCAAACAGTGGAGAAAACGGCAGACCTTCGCAGCAAGTACGACGTGATCCTTTTTGCGCCCGTGGGCCGCGGCGACCCGATGCAAATCATTACCGGCCTGCCTACGGAGTGGGGAAACCCATTGCCGTGGAAGGAGTCGCCGGAAACGCCCAACATGGGGAAAACCGACTCGACGGACGATATTCGGCCGGGCCTCGGCTGGGACGGTTTGGCTCATCTGCAAGATTTCGTTCGCCAGGGCGGGGTGCTGCTGACCGCGACGGATACCTCGAACTTCGCGGTTTCGCTAGGAATGACGCCCGGAGTTTCTATCGAAAGGCCGCGGCAAATGAAGATTATCGGCAGCGTCGTGCAAGCGCGCCTCGTGGACGCGGGCAGCCCGATCGCGTACGGATTCGACGAGCGATTGTCGGTGTACTGCTACGACGGCCCGATTTTTGATGTTTCGAATCTTTCCGGTGGCCGCGGCTTTCGCCGCCTAGGAGGCGAAACGGAAACGCGGCCCACGGGGCGGGGGACGCTCGAAGATCCGGACTTCACTCCCGGGCGTCCGAACGTAACGGCGCCCGAAGAACCACACGCCGAAAAGTGGGAGGCACAGCCCGTCACGGACGAGCAGCGCCACAATGGGTTCACTGTCATTCCGCCAGCGGACAGGCCGCGGGTCATATTCCGTTATGCGGACAATAAGGACTTGCTGGTTTCCGGATTGGTTGAGGGCGGCAACGAAATCGCGCAGCATGCTGCCGTCATTGATGTGCCGCTGGGAACGGGACATGTCATCCTGTTCTCGAATAATCCAATTTACCGCGGAGAGACCATCGGAAGCTATGCTCTGGTCCTCAACACGATTCTCAATTTCGACAATCTAAATGCAGGAAGAAAGTTGGACGAGAAATAGCCGGGAGTGGGGCGAGGGTGACGAACTGCGCCGGATGAGTTCCACGGATTTGACGCGCGCGGAACTGCGACGTCCGCGTCTGCTTTGCTCCAGAATTTCTCCGCCCTAGCGAAATCATCGTTCGCCTTCGCGGCATTACCGTTGTGTTCTTCAACCAGCCCGAGAGCGATATACCCGCCTGCGTAGCTCGGATCATGTTGAATCATCATCTGAGCCGTTGAGCCGGCCAATTCCCAGTCACCCGGAGCTCAAGACAGTGTGGTGATGGATTCGAGCTCGAAAAGCGATTCGCTCCAAGCATCGGGACCGGGAACAGTTGCAATTCCTTTTTCGAGTCCAAATTTAACATTCATCCTGGACTGATTTATCGGGGGGCCGGTCATGTACTCGCAGCCGGTCAAATTTGATATTTGAAGCGAGAATTGGTTACACTTGTTTAGGTAGTTCCATCGGTTCATACTTTGGTTTGGATCGAGCCTCCGGACGAGTCCGCAGGCCGGATTCGAGGGCCTGTCGTAGGGAACTATCATGCGGAAGTCAATTGTTTGGGTCCTGACTTTCCCCTTGTTGGTTCTCTCTGGTCTCCCCGGCTGTACAGTTTTTATCTCTACAAATGGCTCAACTGTCCGATCGATTCAAATCACGCCTGCGAATCCAACTATTTCAGTGGGAAGCCGGCAGCAATTCACTGCCAATGTCACATTCGGAGACGGGATCACAATTCAGGTCGACTCCATTTCAGCGATTTGGGCATCCTCGAATCCATTCGTGGCTACGATTAACGATAGTGGATTGGCGAGTGGTCTTAAGCCAGGAACTGCCACAATTACTGGGACTTTCGACAATGTCAGCGGATCGACACTCCTGACAGTAAGCGCTTCGCCTCAAGCGAGATCTGTTGTTTCCGCAAGCGCCGGCAAATTAGAAGTCGCTTACTCAGGGAGCCGCCAATGCTTTCTTTTCGTTCTCGACTCGTTGAACGATGCAATCTCTGTTTTCATCATAAACTCCTCCACGGGACAAGAAGCTCTTATGACGAAGCTCTCCGTGGCTCCGGCTCACGCGCCTGCATGGCTGGCTCTTGATCCGAGCGGAAGGTTCCTATACGTCGGCAATCATGGGTCCCCCGACATTTCCGCATTCTTGGTCGATTCTGAAACCGGCCGCCTGGTGAATATTGCGGGTTCTCCTTTTCCGACTGGAAATTTTCCGTGGTCAATCTCGGTCAGTCCCGATGGAGAGCTTCTTTCGGTGACTCACCTTGAGCCTCAGGCTGCCTCGCTATTTCGCATTGATTCCATAACTGGCGCGCTCACTTGGGAAGAACGCCATTGAAGCAAGTGAGGAAGGAGAGAGCACCCAGCCGTTGCTAGGCCGAAGACTTGCAGCCCAGTGCTGGAATTGCCATAAGGGCTATACGGCGCCCAGCATCCCAAGATTCTGGTTTGCAAAAACACAATTCCTGACTACTCTATGCCCCGATGGCGGTGTGCTGATGGCGGGATTGTCCCCAGCAAACGGAGTGAGCTCTCTCGGCAGAACGCAGCGGCAGGACGCATGGTGGGTTGAAATCCTGCCTGTTGTCGTTGTGTTGAGCGCGTTTGGCATCTATGCCACGCTACGAGCGTTCGAAGGAAAGTTCTATGAGTGGGGACCTTATCTTTCGCCGTTCTATTCTCCTCTGATTGATCCTGAACATCACTGGTGGCCGTTTTCCCCAGCAATCTTGATTTTGGCCGGGCCGCTCGGATTCCGCGCCACGTGCTACTACTATCGAAAAGCATATTATCGGGCATTCTTCCAGGATCCTCCCGCTTGCGCGGTGAGCGAAGGAGGTAGGGGGGCGTACCGCGGCGAGACGGCCTTTCCCTTCATTCTTCAAAACGTGCATCGCTATTTCTTTTACTTGGCAATCGTGTTTCTGGCTTTTCTATGGCGCGACGCTGTGCGCGCCTTCTTTTTCCAGGGCGGATTCGGAATCGGAGCCGGGTCGCTCATCATGCTAGTGAACGTCATCCTCCTGACGACTTACACGTTTTCTTGTCACTCGTTGCGCCACCTCGCCGGCGGAAAGCTCGATTGCTTCTCCTGCACGACGTTCGGCCCGCCGCGTCACACTGCTTGGCGGTGGCTGAGCGCTTTGAATGAGCGCCACATGCTGTTCGCGTGGACGAGTCTCTTCTCTGTGGGTTTGACGGATCTTTATATCCGCATGTTATCCGCCGGCCTCCTGAAGGATATCCGACTGCTGTGAACCCCAAATACGAGACCCACGAACATGACGTGCTTATCATCGGCGCCGGTGGCGCAGGCCTCCGGGCAGCGATAGAAGCATTGGCCCAAGGCGCAAGCGTGGGTGTTGTGTGCAAGTCTTTGCTCGGAAAGGCCCACACCGTGATGGCCGAAGGCGGCATCGCCGCCGCGATGGCCAACGTTGATCAATCCGATGACTGGCGAACACACTTCCGCGACACGATGCGCGGCGGAAAATTTCTGAACAACTGGCGCATGGCGCAACTCCACGCTCAGGAAGCTCCCGAACGGGTTCGCGAGCTCGAACAATGGGGCGCGTTGTTCGATCGCACTGAGAAAGGCGAAATTCTGCAGCGAGCGTTCGGAGGCCACACTTACAGACGACTTTGCCACGTAGGCGACCGCACTGGCCTGGAGATGATCCGTACGTTGCAAGATCGCGGCGTGCACATGGGAATTGACGTCTACATGGAATGTACGATCACACGCCTCCTTCTGGACGGTGAACACATCGCCGGCGCTTTTGCATACTGGCGCGAAAATGGCCGCCTTGTAGTCTTCAAAGCCAAATCCGTGATAATTGCGACGGGGGGCATTGGCAAGGCTTGGCAAATCACTTCCAATTCCTGGGAATACACTGGAGACGGAATGGCGCTTGCCTATGGCGCAGGTGCCGAGCTGCTGGACATGGAATTTGTGCAATTCCATCCCACGGGAATGGTCTGGCCGCCAGGGGTCCAAGGAATTTTGGTGACCGAGGCTGTGCGCGGTGAAGGCGGGATCCTCCGCAACAAGACAGGCGAGCGATTCATGGAGCGCTACGATCCAAAGAAAATGGAACTCTCGACCCGCGATGTCGTGGCGCGCGCGATATACACCGAAGTGCGCGAGGGCCGTGGGACGGAGCACGGCGGTGCTTTCCTTGATATCTCGCATAAGCCCGCCGAATACGTGAAAAAGAAGTTGCCCAGCATGTATCACCAGTTTTTGGAGCTGGCGGATGTGGACATCACGAAAGGGCCCATGGAGGTGGGCCCGACTTGCCATTACATGATGGGAGGCATTCGCGTGGAAGCGGAGACAGCGCAGGCCTCCATTCCGGGTCTTTTTTCCGCCGGTGAAGCGGCAGCGGGATTGCACGGCGCGAATCGGCTGGGCGGCAATTCGCTTTCCGATTTGCTCGTCTTCGGCCGCCGTGCGGGCCTGGCAGCCGCAGAGCACGCCAAGATAGCCAAGACACCTGCGATCGATCCCGCGCAGGTCGAGGAAGCGGAACGCCAGTTGCTTGCGCCATTTGAGCGCCCCGATGGCGAGAGCCCCTACGTGATCCACCACGATCTGCAGGGTGTCATGCAGAGTCTCGTCGGCATTTATCGCGACGAGGAGGATCTCCTTCGGGCATTGTCGGAAATTGAAAAGCTGAAAGCACGCGCGGCACACATCCGCGTCGAAGGCTCGCGGCTATTCAATCCCGGCTGGCACCTGGCACAAGACCTGCAATGCATGCTGAAAGTCTCGGAAGCGGTGACTCGCAGCGCACTAGCGCGCCGCGAAAGCCGAGGAGCACACAGCCGCCTCGATTATCCGAAACTTGACGATGCGTGGGGGAGAAAGAATATTGTCGTGGTCAAAAAGGGAGAAATGATGACGCTCATCGAGACTCCCGTTCGCGACATGCCTGATGAGCTGAACCAGCTCCTTATGGAAGAGAAGTAGCGGAGGTTGCCTTTGGCAGAGGCCACGTTGCGAGTATTTCGCGGTGACCGCGAAGGCGGGAATCCGGCCGACTACCGTGTGCCGCTTGTTCCCGGCATGGTTGTGCTCGATGCGCTTCATTCGGTTCAGGCCCACCACGCCCCCGATCTCGCCGTGCGGTGGAACTGCAAGGCGGGGCGCTGTGGCTCTTGTTCGGCGGAAGTGAACGGGAAGCCGCGGCTCACTTGTAAGACGCGCATGGACTCGCTCCCACTCGATCAGCCTGTCACCATCTTTCCCATGAAAGCTTTCCCTCTGATCAAGGATCTGGTCACGGACGTTTCCTGGAATTACAAAGTGAATCAGAAAATCCCGCCATTCGAGCCGCGGCCCGGCGTCGAGTGGAAAATGGATCAACGGGACGTGGACCGTGTGCAGGAGTTCCGCAAGTGCATCGAGTGTTTTTTGTGCCAGAATGTCTGTCACGTCCTCCGCGACCACGGAAAGCATCAGGAGTTCGGCGGGCCGCGTTTCTTCGTGCGCACCGCCGCGCTCGAAATGCATCCGCTGGACGGCGTTTCGCGCACGCAGGTGCTAAAAGAGCAGCTGGGCATCGGGCTTTGTAACATCACGAAGTGTTGTACAGAAGTTTGCCCCGAAGATATCCATATCACCGACAATGCGATCATTCCGCTGAAAGAGCGGGTCGTGGATGAATTTTATGATCCGCTGCTCATGCTGGTCCGCAAGATCCGCGGTGCATAAATGATTTAGTCGTGCAGAAGGGGGCGCCATGGAATACCAGCTGAAGTCGATATCGAAACCGGGGATTGCCGAAGCCATCACCAAAGTGGAACTCTATCGCTCGCTCAACGAGCCGGAGGAGGCGGAGTCCATCTGCCGCGATATCCTGGCCATCGAGCTCCAACATCAGCTCGCGCTCCGTTTACTCGGCCTTGCAATCACTGACCAGTTCAGCGGAGGCGCGTCTGACCGCTACCGGGAAGTAGAAGGAATCTTCCAGAAGCTTAGCGACCCTTATGAACGGCTGTACTACACCGGGATCTTGTTCGAACGCCGCGCCAAGGCGCAACTCCGCGCCGGGCAACCACCTCATACGTTGCTGCCGCATTTTGAGCGCGCCCTCCAATGCTTCGGCGAGGCCGAAAGAACCCGGCCAGCAGGAAACGACGATTCCATCCTTCGCTGGAACCGATGTGTCCGCCTGCTGCAAACTCCGGGTTATGTTTGGGAAGGAGAGTTCGCCTCGTTCGATGCGCACGACATGCCTCCAACTTAGACGCGCTACAACTGCCAGCGGCCTCGCACACCCAGGAAATTTGCAGACATAGTATGCGTGCCAGCCTTAAAGGATGAACCTCAGCGCCGAGGCGGCGCCTGCAGATTCGGAATTTGACACTTAGCTGTTCACCCCTCCAATCTTCCATAGTCTAACTATGTCAGGAGATTGTCTGTGAATCGAGATGAAATCCCCCCGGGCACTCTTTATATGTTGATTCTTCGCACTCTGTCACGCGGCGGCGAAATGCACGGCTATGAAATCGCTCGCGCGATTCAGCAGTGTTCCCGCGATGTGTTGCAAGTGGAGGAAGGCTCGCTCTATCCCGCCTTGCAACGCATGTTGCGCAATGGCTGGGTTACTGCCGAATGGGGCGCAACTGCTGAAAATCGCCGCGCGCGGGCACTTCCTCCTCGATGCGATGGAACACGGTTGGCCCCGACTTTTTCCACGTCATGGGCGTTCCCATTTCCCTCGGGCGCGACATAACGGACGCAGACACAGCGGCGACCCCGAAGGTCGTCGTAATCAATCAAATATTTGCTGAGCGCTATCTCCCGGATCGCAATCCCCTCGGGCACCACGTCGCATTCGAAGGCAAAGCGGGCACCGATCAATTCACAATCGTCGGCGTCGCCGCGATCAGCAAGTACACCGACGTTCATGAAACCGACAAGCCCATCGCCTACTTCGCTTATGCTCAGATTCCAGGGCTACGGACTATGAATTACGAGCTTCGCACGACAGGCGACCCCGCTGCGCTGTTGCCGGAAGTTCGCGCCGCCGTACGTGAAGTCGCGCCGGATCTTCCCTTGCTTCAGCCCGCACTCAACTGCAGCAGTTCTCGGAAAATCTCACCGAAGAACGCCTGATCGCGCGCCTCTCAGCGTTTTTCGGCCTCCTTGCCGTGCTCCTCGTGGCCACGGGCCTCTACGGCACTCTGGCTTATCGAGTCAGCCGGCGCACCAACGAGATCGGCGTACGCATGGCTTTGGGAGCTCAGCGCCGTCAGGTGCTCTGGATGGTTCTGCGCGAAAGTTTGCTGGTGAGTCTAGCTGGAATTCTGGTGGGCTTGCCGTTTGCGGTTGCCGGGGCCCGCGTCTTTCAATCGATGCTCTTCGGTTTGAAAATTGTGGACGCACTCACCTATTTGGCGGCGCTTGCGGGCGTCACACTTGTAGCACTTGTGGCTGGTCTGATTCCCGCGCGGCGAGCGGCAACCGTTGATCCTATGATTGCGCTTCGCTACGAATAGCGTTCGGCGCTACAACTTCTTCCGATCGCAAAGAGCACGTCTGCATTCGCGTGCGCGCTCTTTCCTCTTACACTTCCCACGATTGATCCCATTAAAATCATACGCACGGCCGGACAACCCGCTTTGATACTGCAAACTTGCAGTGCACGCGCCTCGAATAGGATGGATTCTCCCGGCCCCTCATTTCCTGACGATATACCGGCTAACGGTATAGTCTCTCTTGCGTCTGTATAGAAGAACATCTTGGGGTGCATCGAATGAAAAGGCTCAACTCCACAGCTTCGGCCAATGCTGAAACGCCGGATTCTCCGCTCACTCCCGCCATGTTCCACATTCTGCTCGCCCTGGCGGACGGTGAGAAGCACGGCTACGCCATCTTGAAGGAAGTCGCCCGGCGCACCGATGGAAAGGTTCGCCTGAGCGCCGGCACGCTCTACGGCGTTCTTCATCGTCTCGAAGGAGAGGGCATGATCGCCGAGTCAAACGAGCGGCCCGATTTGAGCCTCGACGACGAGCGCCGCCGTTATTATCGTCTCACTGCGCGCGGCCGCGAAGTTGCCATCGCCGAAGCTGAGCGCATGGAATCCTTGCTCGAAATGGCCCGCGCGAAGAATTTATTCACCAAGCCCCGGCTTGCATAGCCAGGAGGTTGAAGATGAACGACCGCCCGGAATCCCGCTCTCACCGCTTTTTCCGCGCGATCCTTCGCGCGCTGCCCTTCGATTTTCGCGTGAACTACGAGAATGAAATGTCTCGCGTCTTTCGCAGCCAGGAGAGGGAAGTTAGAGAGGAGGGCGGATTCTTTGGCCTACTGCGGCTCTGGTGGGAAACCCTCACAGGAATCTTGCGCACTGCACCCGGCGAACACTGGAACATGCTGCGCCAGGATTGCTCCTACGCATTCCGGATGATGAAAAATAATCTAGGTTTCACGTTGATCGCGATTTTCACGCTGGCGCTTGGCATCGGAGTGAACACGGCCATTTTCAGCGTCGTTCACGCTGTCCTGCTTCGTCCGCTTCCCTATGCCGATGGCCAGCAACTGGTATTCATCCGCGCACAAGCCGAGAGAGCCGGAGTGGAAGACATTCAATGGTCCGTTCCAGAAATCTTTGATTTTCGCCAGCAGAATCAGACTCTTTCCAGTCTTGTCGAATTTCACTTCATGTCCTTCACGCTTTTCGGCCATGGCGAACCGGATCGCGTCAAAACCGGCGTCGTCTCTTGGAATTATTTTGACGTCCTCGGTGTGAAACCCATACTCGGTCGCACGTTCCTGCCGAAAGACGAAGAGACCGGCGCGCCACACGTCCTGGTCCTGAGCAATGAATATTGGCGCAACAAATTTGCCGCCGATCCCAGCATCGTCGGCCAAACGTTTGAGATGAACGACCGGGTCCATACGGTCGTCGGAGTCCTTCCCCCTGTCCCGCAGTATCCGCGCGAAAGCGACGTCTACATGCCGGCCTCGTCATGTCCTTCGCGCTCGAGCCCCATGATGATTGGCGGCCGCGACATGCGCATGATGGAAGTCTTTGGCCGTTTGAAACCCGGGGTCACTCTGAGCCAGGCCCAGGCCGACCTCACCACCATCGCCGCGCGCTTGCAGAACGAGTATCCGAAATCCTATCCGGCCCAGATGGGATACGTGGTCGCCGCATCGTCTCTCAAGACCGATCTGACCCGGGAGGCCAAGCCAACTTTGCTGGTCCTCTTGGCCGCCGCAGCCTTCGTTCTTCTCATCGCTTGCGCCAATGTCGCCAACCTCACGCTTTCCCGTATGGCGCGCCGCGAACGTGAGCTCGCGGTTCGCACCGCCCTCGGCGCCGGCCGCAGCCGGCTCCTTCGCCAGCTGTTGACCGAGAGTTTTTTGCTCGCATTAATGGGGGGTGTCATCGGCTTGTTCCTCGCTTACGGCAGCCTGCAGCTGCTTACCGACTTCGTCGCGCGCCTTTCCCCGCGCGCTCGCGAGATTCAAATTGATTCCGGCGTCCTGCTCTTCACACTCTTGGCAGCCCTCGGTACCAGCATTGTCTTCGGCTCGATCTCGGCGCTCTTCTCGCGCGTCAATCTCAATTCGGGTCTCAAGGAAGGCTCTTTAGGTTCGGGCACAGGCCAACAACACAGTCGTGTCCGCAGCGTTCTCATCGTTTCTCAAGTCGCTTTCTCTTTTCTGCTTCTCATCGGTGCAGGACTCATGCTCCGTAGTCTGTTTAAGCTACTCCAGGTGAATCCGGGTTTTAACTCCACGCATGTTCTCACTATGCACATCAATTACAGCGGGTCGAAGTACGGCTCTTTGGAGGCTTACACCGAAGCGGGAAAGAAGCTCGTGCAACGCATTGCCGATGAACCCGAAGTCATTTCCGCGGCCGCCGCTTCCAGTTTTCCTCTCGAACCTGACCTCCTCGCCGGCGGCCCTAATTCCAACGATTTTCAGATTGAGGGGCATCCTCTAGGCCCGGGCGAGACGCCACCCATTGCCGATGTGGCCAGTGTGTCCCCGGACTTCTTCCGCACTTTGGGCATCCCCTTAATTTCTGGCCGCGAATTTGCACCCACAGACGATGCCAATGCCCCGCCGGTCGTCATCATCAATCAATCCATGCAACGCCGCTTCTGGCCCGGCGAGAACCCGGTTGGGAAGACCGTTTCCTTTGAGCATAACGGCACGTTCCGATGCCAGATTGTCGGCGTAGTCGGCGATGTTCGCGATCTTGGCCTTGACCGCAGTCCGATGCTTCAGATTTACGGGTCCATGGCGCAGGATGGCATGGCTCTCGGTTCTCTCGTGGTTCGAACCGCCGCGGACCCCGGACGCATGGCGAATCAACTCGTTCGCGCCGTGCACGAACTGGATCCCTCGACGGCGGTCTCGGGTATCATCACTCTCGATCAGGCCCGCCACGATTCCCTCACCCCACCGCGCATCACCGCGAGCCTCTTGGGGATTTTCGCAGGTCTCGCTCTGCTCATTGCCACTGTGGGCATCGGCGGAATCCTGGCGCTCACTGTCAGCCAGCGAACTCACGAATTCGGAGTTCGCATCGCTCTCGGCGCGCGCCCCGTGGATATTCTCAGCATGGTGACGCGTCAGGGAATGATTCTGGCGGTCATCGGAATTGGGCTGGGCCTGGGCGGCGCATTTTTCCTGACGCGCCTGCTGAAAACTTTTCTTTTTGAAACTACTCCCACCGACCCCGCCACCTATGCCGGAGTCGCTTTGGTCTTTTTCGCCGCGGCGTTGACCGCCTGTTGGATTCCGGCTCGCCGCGCCGCGAGAGTCGATCCCATCGTTGCTTTGCGCTTTGAATGAGATTCGAATCGGAGGAGCATCGCCCATGAGAAAATCTCGATTCCTCGCCGCAATCACGTTTGCTCTCGTTTTCGCCGTCAGTTCGATCTCGGATGCGCGCGCCGCGCTCCCCGATGATTCCGCCCAGCCGCTGATTGTTAACGCCAGCTGGCTTGCGGAGCGAATTTCTTCGCCTTCGCTCGTAGTGCTGCAGCTGGGCGAAAAAGATGTGTACGACAAGGGCCACATCCCGGGCGCGCGCTACGTGAACTACGACGACATCTCCACTCCCATGGATATGAAGAGCGGCGCGCTCATGCTCGAGCTCCCACCCGTGGAACAATTGGTTGCGCTGTTTGAAAAATTGGGCGTCAATGACAACTCTCAGATCGTCGTGTATTTCGGCAAAGAATGGGTCACGCCCACGGCCCGTTTATTTCTCACGCTCGATTACCTCGGCTTTCGCGACCACCTCTCATTTCTCGATGGCGGCATGCCAGCGTGGATCGCCGAAGGCCGGCCCATCAACAAAGATGTTCCGAGCGTCGCGCCCGGTGTATTCACGCCGCATCCGCGCAACGATGTGATCGCCACCGCTGATTACGTGATTTCCAAAATGCATGAGCCGCATTTTGCTCTCGTGGACGGTCGTGACAACAATTGCTACACGGGCGAGAGCAAATGCGGACACCCGCGCGGGGGCCACATTCCCGGAGCAGGAAACATCCCCAGCCCCAGCGCCCTCACCGATAAAAACAGCAAGCTCAAGGATCGCGATGCGCTGGCCGCGCTCTTTCGTGACGCGGGCGTGCAGCCGGGAGATCAAGTCATTGCCTATTGCCACATCGGCCAGAAAGCCAGCCTGATCTGGCTTCTGGCGCGCTCCCTTGGTTACGACGCCAGAATGTACGACGGCTCGTACGAGGAGTGGAGCAAGCGCACAGACCTCCCCGTCATGAAAGGCAATTCCCGCTCGGGGCAATGAGAAGTTCTGGTCGCTCTCGGCCGGCACACGTCGAGCGCCCAATTCGTCAACACCATGCGATAACATTGCGTGACATCCGCGGCGCGCTCTGATACTGTGCTTGTGGGTTGGTCGATCCGGATCCTTTGACCGATTGTTGAGACTGCGGCGACGCGCCTCATCTGAGGTGGCGCTCAAAGATTCCCCCGAGACCGTTCCCTGATTGAAAATATTTTTGGGGCCTCCGGCACTCTAACGGAATGAAGTAATAGCCGAAGACTTGGCAAGAAGGCGAGGATCAGGACGATGATCGCTGAAACGACGATTCCTTCCGGCAGCATCTCGAATCCCGAAGCAGTATCGCGACCCTGGGAACAACCGTTCTGGAAACCCGCTCCCGGAAAGTGGGGAGTTCTTCTCTACATTGTCTTGATTCACGTTCTCGCCCTCGCCGGGCTCATCCTGTTTCCGATTCCAGGTTGGAAGGTATTTTTCCTGACAATCGTGCTGATTGCTCTGGGCGGCTTCGGAACCACGGTCGCCTATCATCGCCTGCTCGCCCACCGAACCTTGAAGCTGAATAAACTTGTCGAGCACTTTCTGATCTTTTGGGCCATGTTTAATGGCTCGGGTTCGCCTCCGAGCTGGGTCGCCTACCATCGCCACCATCATTCCTGCACGGACGAGCCGGACGACATCTCCAGTCCACAACAGGGAGGTTTTTGGTGGGCGCATATTCGTTGGCTTTACCAGTCTGCTCCCGCCGACCAGAAGAAGTGGTGTCCCGATCTCACGCGGGGTGTTTATAAGATGTGGTACCGCCTCGAAGTGCCGATCGTCGCTCTTTCTCTCTGCTGCGGCCTCGTTCTGGGGTGGAAAGGGTTTTTCTGGCTCGGCGCCATTCGCCTGGTGTATTCGCTGCACATGCAATGCCTGGTGAACAGCCTCACGCATCTGGGCCATTCCGAGGGGCGAGATTCGAGCATGAACGTCTGGTGGCTCGGCCCCTTGCAGTTGACCGCCTGGGGAGAGAACTGGCACCAGAATCATCACTCCAATGCCGGCTCCGCACGCCTTGGCTTGCGCTGGTGGCAGACCGACATCGGCTGGTATTTCATCTGGACCATGGAATCCCTGGGCCTGGCCAGCAACGTCAAGCGGCCCCGCCTGCGCTGACCTCGCGCTAAACCTTTTTCTGCTTTTCCAAGGCTTGCCCATAACTCTCGAACCAATTAAGATTCGCCGGTCGTTTCTTTCTCGCGTGAGAGTGCGGCCCGAATGAAACTCAAACACGTGACGTCGCAGCCTGCCGGAAAAGAGCCTGAATTTCGCTGGCGCAGCGGTGAGATCACTCGCATCGAAGGTTTTTCCGACGCTGTCTTTGCATTTGCCATCGCGCTTCTGGTCGTCTCTCTTGAAGTTCCGAAAACTTACGGCGAACTCTGGCAGGCCATGGTCGGGTTTGTCGGCTTCGCTTTCTGTTTCGCGCTCCTTTTTTTCGTTTGGCACAACCAGTACACCTATTTCCGCCGCTATGGCCTGCAGGACAGCTATTCCGTTGTCCTGAATGGCGCGCTTATTTTTGTCGTGCTCTTCTACGTCTACCCCCTCAAATTTCTCGCGCGCGTAATGTTTAACCAGATGATTCTGGGCACAGGAACGGCTGAGTCTGCCCTCAATGACGTGCAGGCGCATCACCTGATGAGCATTTATGGATTCGGTTTTGCGGCGGTCTCCCTCATTTTTGTGCTGCTTTATTCCCATGCATACACTTTGCGCAATGAACTGCAATTGAACGCGCTGGAACTCATCGATACTCGGGAATCCATTGGCGGCCATTCCATCATGCTCGGCGTTTCGCTCCTTTCCGCAGGAATTGCATTTCTGCCTTACCGCGCGGCCGTGACCTGGTCGGGCCTGACCTATTTTTCCATCGCCATCTTCCTCACACTGCAAGGCACCTACATGGGCCGCAAGCGCCGCAGGCTCTGGCAACAACAGGGGCGCGGCTGATAGGAATATTTTTTCAGTGATAGCCAATGACCAGCTTCCCGTTTTCCACGTGAATTTCAGTAATTTCCCGAGGCAGTTGGAGCTGCTCGCGGTTGCGCTGCGAAGCCAGCATGCGCGTCACTCCGGCCCCGAGGGCCGCGCGCGGAATCGTGAGCGAGCCCAGTTTTCCATCAACTGGCGCGAAATCCAGATAGCCGTCTCGCACTCCCAAGCGTCCCTCCATCCAGATGCTCAAATTCTTCCCGTGCAGATCGAAAACCAAATAAATCTGCGCGAGATCTCCAACGAAATTGATTTCCACCTCGCGGACGTTGGATTTTGTTTCTCCGGCCGCAGGATTCGCATTCTCGTCGCCACCGCTTTCGAGAGAGAGATTTGCGCGCAGGAACGAATTTACTTCCGCGGCGGTCAATGCGAGTTCATGAGCGCGGCCGGCGGCGGCCTCTGAATCGCGAAGCTTAGCGGCAAGGGATTGCGCGGCATCCGGCTGGCTCGGCATCGGAGGCGGAGGCACGGTCCGCAGAATCTGAATGATGAAGTAGACGAGCACCACCATCCCGGCCCACGTCAGCACCTGCCAGCCGATGCGGATGGCCCTCCAAGTCTTGGTGCGCGCTTTCATCTCGTCGCCATTCATGCTGCCTCGCCTGCCTCTGCAGACCCTCTTTTGCCGGCCCTAGGACGGCCGCTAGCCCGCCCGGGAAGACCGACCGGGGCCGCGAACCACGGTTTTCCGGGCGAAACCCAAACAGGCCATTGTGTCTCGATTAGACTTTGGCTCGATCCTTTGTTTTCAATAAGTTAGCTCGTATCTTGTTTCTGGGTGTGTCTCGATTAGAAATGACCTCCCGGGCAAAAAGAGCGAAAGGCGGAGCCCGCCACTGGGGGGTCCGCCTCGTCAATAATGCTCTAATTGCGCAGATTTAATGCTAGCACATTTGAGCGACAGTGGCAAACCCGGCGGGGGTCGCCGACAGCTCTGGAAAGAGAAGTCAAAGTCCCCACCCTCGCCGCGGCGAGGATGGGGCACCCGGCCGGTCAGACCTCAGGGGTTTCCGCCAGAGAACGGCGGACGCAAGAGACGCGAAAACCCCTTCGGCTTCGCCGACTTTACGGCACGGCTGAAGCCGTGCCCTGACGACATCCTAACTTTAGGATAGTGCCGGGATCGCTGATGGGTCTAGGAAGGGGAGCCAAAGTCGCCGAGCTTCGAGCGAAGAGGCGGGAAGAACTGCGCGGAGAACCTTTCTCGGGGAAAGTGCATCGGATTGGGAAGCGATTTAGAAATGAGTGTGCCAACTGTCCGGAAGGTCAGGAAATAACTTTAGCGTGTGCATCAAACTGCCTGTAGGAATATAATGCCGCCACGTCGGGGTCGGCGAAAACCTGGTGCGCGAGCACCTGAATGAGGTGGGCAACATGAAATCACTGCGAGCGGTTGCGTCACAAATGTTTTCGCGGCCGCGAAATTGGATGCGTTTCGCCGCGGCCCTGATTGTCTTCGCAGGCGTGGCTTCGTCGCTGGTGATCGCGCAGAACCAGGCCAAGTTTGAAAATGAGGCACAGAGTGCGAACCTGATCCGGCTGCGCTCGCACTGGTTCGCGATGCGCCGCGCGTTTCCGCTCCACCACATTCCCACACCGTTGCGCCTCAAAGCCTATGAGCAGATGCGCGCGATGCAACAGGCGGCGCAATTCAGCGTGGACGGCGCGATTCCGAACAAGCTTACGGCCGGCACTTGGACGGCCATCGGGCCGGCACCTTCCGCGGGCTCGTTTTTCGGGAACGTGTCGGGGCGCGTACTCTCTGCAGCATTTGATTCGTGCGATCCGACAGGTAACAGGGTCTATATCGGCGGGGCGGAAGGCGGAGTCTGGAGAACGGACGCTACGGGCATGACTTTCGTGGCTATGGGAGACACCGCGCCGTCGCTGGCCACGGCTTCGATCGCCGTGGACACGTCCACGTGTGTCGGCAGCCCTGGTTTTGCATCAAGGATCCTTGTGGGCACGGGTGAAGACGATTTCGGCGGCGACATCGTTTTTCAGGACAGCATCGGCGGCGCGGGCGTCCTGACATTCACGACTACGGACGGAATCAACTACAACATCACGCAGGACAAGACGTTTTCCGCTCCAGGCACGATTCCGCTCGACCAGTTCGACAACGGCCCGCGCATTGGCGCTGTGGCGCTCGCCCCCGGGAACCATCTGAATGCCCTGGCGGCGTTGCGCGGTTCAGGCAGCACGATCCCCTCCGGAATTTGGCAGTCGCTCGATGGCGGGCAACATTTTTCGCCGGTGCTAATCCCCGGGTCATCGATCGGCTCCGATGTGACGTTTGACTTTATCGATGCGACGGGGAAGACAGCCTATGCGGCGATCGGCACTGATTTTGCTGGTGCTAATCAAAACAACGACGTTTATAAATCCATCGACGGCGGAACTACGTGGAGCGTTCTCACGAGTCTGAACACCGCCCTTACTACAGCAGGCTTCGCGCAAGCAGATATTGGCCGCATCACGATGACGGTCGGGGCGCCAATCGCAATGTCAACCCACGGAGTTCTTTATGTTGCGATTGCCGATGCGCGGACCAATTCTGGCGCGTTTCTGGGCCTCTTCAAGTCCGTGGACGGCGGGACTACGTTCACACACCTTGCTGCCGCGCCCGCAGAATGCAACAACCAGTGCTTCTTCGACATGGTAGTCAGGGCCAGCCCGGTGGATGGGAATATCATTTTCTTCGCCGGGGCGGCAGGAGCAGGAGATGCCGATTCCATCGAGCGGTCAGTGGATGGCGGGACCACCTGGACGAACGTCACAACGGCTTTGTCAGGCGAGATTCTGCACGTGGACTTTCACGCCATCACGTTCACGGCAAACGGCCACGGAATCGGGGTAGGGAATGACGGCGGAGTCTGGGGCGCTGGAGGAAACGGGGGCGCTAACATCACAGCCACGCCGATGCCGTGGGTAAATTTCAATAATTCGCCGCTGCAATTGGGGCAGGTTTATCCCGGGATTTCGGTTGATCCCACGACGGACAATAATGCGTTCTTTGGAGCGCAGGACAACGGGTTTTCACAATTCTCGGGAAGCACGACATGGAACAATATTACGGGCACCGTGGATGGCGCGACGGGGACTTGCGGGGATGGCGCGTACACGATCGTTGACCCGAAGAACAACCAAAACGTTTTTGCCGCCTGCGTGGATTTCGGAGACCCTAACAGCAACCTGGTGAACAAATCCACGAATGGCGGGGCCACTTTCGTGAAGGCTGTAACTGGCATCAATCGCGCGGACGGTGGCGAGTTTGTACCCCCGCTGGTGATCGATCCGGAGGCCACCTCAGACCTTTACTTTGGCACTTGCGTTATCTATCAGAGCCTGGACGGTGGGAACACCTGGACTCCGATAACCATGGATTTGACAGGGACGGCGGTAGGCGCGACAGCCGGCAACCGTTGCCCAGCCGCCAGCGTAAGCGGCGGGCTGACGGCGATTGCCGTGGCACCGAAGAATTCCAACGTGGTGTACGCGGTGACGGGCGCAAGTTTTACGGGTGGCGGGGCGGTAATCCCCAGCAACTTGGTTGTGTCAACGAACGCACTGAATGCCAGTCCGACCTTCACGCCGAAGAACACCGGACTCCCGCCGCGCTTCGCCGACACGCTTGCGGTGGATCCGTCTGACGCGACAGGCATGATTGCGTACGTTGGCTTTTCCGGATTCAGCGGTTTCAACGGAGATAACCAAGGCCACGTGTTCAAGACCACGAATGGCGGAGGGCAGTGGACGGACATCAGCGGCAACCTCCCGAATATTCCGGTGAACAACATGGTGATTGATCCGGCTTCTCCGTCGAACACTTTTTATGTGGCGACGGATGTGGGCGTGTTCTTCACTATGAATGGCGGGACGAGTTGGGCGGTGCTGGGCACGGGACTGCCCAACGTCGAATCCATGACGATGTTCCTCTCGCCAGTGACGCGCGTCCTGCGGCTCGGGACGCACGGGCGAGGCGTGTTCGATTTTCCGTTGCCAGCCATTAACACGCCGGATTTCAGTTTTGGCACGCCGAACCCCGCGAGCCAGCAAGTCAGCTCGGGGCAGACCACCGGAACGTACACAATTCCGGTCAATTCGGTGAACAACTTTGCCGGAAACGTGACACTCGCGTGCTCCGGATTGCCCGCGGGAGCCGCGTGCAACTTCACGACGAATCCAGTGGCTGTGCCGGCGGGCGGCAGCGTAAGTGCGATGTTCACGATTTCGACGACCGGGGCGACACCGGCGTTCAACGGCAGCGTGACGGTCACAGGGACTTCCGGCGCGCTTTCGCACAACACCTCGGTGACACTCATTGTGGTGGTTCCGGACTTCAATTTCGGCACGCCGAATCCGACGAGCCAGACCGTCAGCGCGGGGCAGACCACCGGGACGTACACGATTCCGGTCAATTCGGTGAATAACTTCAATGCGAGCGTGACGCTCGCGTGCTCAGGCCTGCCCACGGGAGCGGCGTGCCACTTCACGACGAATCCTGTGACGCCTCCGGCCAACGGTAGCGTGAATGCGACGTTCACGATTTCGACGACGGGGGCGACTCCTGCGTTCAATGGGAGCATAACGATCACAGGGACTTCCGGCGCGCTTTCGCACAACACCTCGGTGACGCTTATCGTGATAATTCCGGATTTCAGTATGGTCACGCAAGCCCCGACGAGCCAGACCGTAAGCGCCGGGTCAAGCACCGGCAACTACACGATTCAGGTGAATTCGACGAATGGGTTCAACAGTGCTGTCACGCTTGCATGCTCAGGCCTGCCCGCGGGAGCAGCGTGCAACTTCACGACGAATCCCGTGACGCCTCCGGCCAATATGAGTGTGAATGCGACGTTCACGATTTCGACGACAGGGGCGACGCCGGCGTTCAACGGGAGCATTACGGTCACAGGAACTTCCGGTGCGCTTTCGCACAATGCATCTGTGACGCTGATCGTGATAATTCCGGACTTCAATTTCGGCGCACCCAGCCCGGCCAGCCGGCAGGTTACCGCGGGTCAAACTACGGGGACGTACACGATTCCAGTCAATTCGGTGAACAATTTTGCGGGGAACGTGACGCTCGCGTGCTCCGGATTGCCGACGGGAGCGGCTTGCATCTTCACCACGAATCCAGTCGCTGTGCCGGGGGGCGGGATGGTGAACGCGATGTTCACGATTTCGACGACGTCAGCGACACCGGCGTTCAACGGAAACGTGACTGTCACCGGGACTTCCGGCGCGCTTTCGCACAACACGACAGTTGGGCTGATTGTGATCATTCCGGACTTCAGTATGACCACGCAAGCCCCCACGAGCCAAACGGTCAGCGCCGGGTCAAGCACCGGCAACTACTCGATTCAGGTGAGTTCGACGAATAACTTCAACAGCGCTGTCACGCTTGTGTGCTCGGGCTTACCCACGGGAGCGGCGTGCAACTTCACGACGAACCCCGTGACGCCTCCGGCCAATGGGAACGTGAATGCGACGTTCACGATCTCAACGACGGGGGCGACACCCGCATTTAATGGGAGCATAACGGTCACGGGAACTTCCGGCGCGCTTTCGCACAACGCATCGGTGACGCTGATCGTGGTGATTCCGGACTTCAGTATGACCACGCAAGCCCCCACGAGCCAGACGGTCAGCGCCGGGTCAAGCACCGGCAACTACACGATTCAGGTGAGTTCGACGAATAATTTCAACAGCGGGGTCACGCTTGTGTGCTCGGGCTTACCTACGGGAGCGGCGTGCAACTTCACGACGAACCCCGTGACTCCTCCGGCTAATGGGAACGTGAATGCGACGTTCACGATCTCGACGACGGGGGCGACGCCGGCGTTTAACGGGAGCATAACGGTCACGGGAACTTCCGGCGCGCTCCACCACACTGCATCTGTGACGCTGATTGTGGTGATTCCGGACTTCAGCTTCGGCACACCCAATCCGGCGAGCAACCAGGCCGTTGCAGGGCAATCCACGGCCACGTACACGATCCCGATCACTACGGTGAATGGTTTTACCGGGAACGTGACTCTCACGTGCTCCTCGGGCCTGCCGGCGGGGGCGGCGTGCAACTTCACGACGAATCCGTTGCCTGTCCCGGTCGGAGGAGCTAGCGCCACGTTCACAATCGCTACGAGCGCTGCGGATCCCGCGGCTACGTCAATGGTGACTGTGAAGGGAACATCAGGCACGCTTTCGCACAATTCATCCGTGCAGCTCGTCGTGGTGATCCCGGACTTCAGCTTTGGGACGCCGAATCCGGCGAGCAACCAGGCCGTTGCGGGGCAGACGACGGCCTCGTACACGATTCCGGTGAACTCGGTAAACACGTTCAGCGGGAACGTGACACTTACGTGCCCCATGGGATTGCCGAGCAGCGGTGATACGTGCAACTTCACAACGAACCCGGTGAACGTGCCATCCGGCGGCAGCGTGAATGCGACGTTTACGATCAAGACGTCGTCGTCGGATCCCGCGGCCACTTCAACGGTGACTGTGAAGGGAGCATCGGGCGCACTTTCGCACACTACAACCGTGCAACTCGTCGTGGTGGTTCCGGACGCCAACGTGGCCACGGCAAGCCCGACGAGCAATTCGGTGGGCGTGGGCAAAGCCGCGACATACACCTTCATGGTGAGTTCGCAGAATACGTTCGCCGGCTCGGTAAACTTTACCTGCCCGATGATTCAGCCGGCGACGACGGACTTCACGTGCGCGCCGTCGAATTTCTCGCCGAACCCGGTGATGCTCATGGCTAGCGGTGCCGGGAGCAGCGGGAGCACGACGCTAACAATCACTCCGACTGCAAACACACTGGTTCCGGCGGCGCCGGCTCCGAAGACGCCGCTCGGGCCGTGGCTGCTGCTGACGGCCACGCTTGCGGCGGCGCTCCTTATCGCGACGAAGAAGATGCCGGCTAAGCGGCGGTATGCCTTCGCATTGACCGTGGCATTGGCCGTGGCCATGCTCGTAAGCATGGTCGCTTGCGGCTCAAGTAATGGCAATCCGCACACGTTTACGATAACCGTGACGGGAACTACGTCGCCCGGGAATATTGCCCACTCACAGACAATCATGCTGACGGTTCACAACTGAGCAGCAAGCAGAACAGAAACTAAGGCGGCCTGTCTTCGCCGGGCAACCGGGAAGGCAGGCCGCACTATTTTTGCAGCGGTTATAAATGCAGCAGCGTCATTGCAGCATCTGGCGCAGGACGTATTGCAATATGCCGCCGTGGCGATAGTAAGCGGCTTCGACGGGAGTATCCACGCGGGCCACCGCAGAAAAGATTTCTTCCTTGCCGGAGGCGTCGCGGGCGCGGACGCGCATGGTCTTGCGCGGCTCGAAATTTTTCGCCAGGCCCTCGATATCGAAGGTTTCGTGGCCCGTGAGGCCGAGAGACTTCGCGGTTTCTCCCGCGGAAAATTCCAGCGGCAGGACGCCCATGCCGATCAGGTTGCTGCGGTGAATGCGCTCGAAACTTTCGGCGATCACGGCGCGCACGCCTAGGAGCAGCGTGCCTTTCGCGGCCCAGTCGCGCGATGAGCCTGCGCCGTATTCCTTGCCGGCAATTACCAGCAAGGGAATTTTTTCGTCGCGGTAGCGCATGGCGGCGTCGAAGATGGACATTTTTTCGCCGTCCGGCAGATGCAGCGTCCAGCCGCCTTCGGTGCCCGGAGCGAGCAGGTTACGCAGGCGAATGTTCGCGAACGTTCCGCGCACCATCACTTCGTGATTGCCGCGGCGCGAGCCGTAGGAGTTGAAATCCTTCGGCTGCACGCCATGCGCGATCAGATATTTTCCCGCAGGGCCGTCGGCGGGAATCGAGCCGGCCGGAGAAATGTGATCCGTGGTGACGCTATCGCCGAGAACCGCGAGAACGCGCAGGCCGCTGAGATCCGCCAGCGCGGCGGGCGTGTGCGGCATGGCTTCGAAGTACGGCGGATTTTTGATGTACGTGGATTTTGCGTCCCACGCGTAGAGATCGCCTTCGGGAACGGGCAGCGAGCGCCAGCGATCATCACCGGTAAAAACGTCGGCGTATTCACGGCGAAACATTTCGCTCGTAACGGAACGCAGAGCCTGCTCCACTTCCTGCGGCTGCGGCCAGATTTCGCGCAGAAAAACAGGCCGGCCATCGGTGCCCGCGCCGAGCGGTTCGCTGGCCATGTCGAAATCCATGCGTCCGGCCAGAGCGTAAGCCACCACCAGCGGCGGCGAGGCCAGGTAATTCGCGCGGCAGAGCGCGTTGATGCGGCCTTCGAAATTGCGGTTGCCGCTCAGCACCGAAACCGCCACGAGATTATTTTCCTTGATGGCGCTGCCGATTTGTTCCGGCAGCGGGCCGCTATTCCCAATGCAGGTGGTGCAGCCGTATCCGACCAGGTTGAAGCGCAGCGCTTCGAGATATTTCGTCAGCCCGGCGGCCTGCAAATAATCAGTGACAACTTTGGAGCCCGGCGCAAGGCTGGTCTTCACCCACGGCTGGGTCTTCAGGCCGCGCTCGACCGCTTTTTTCGCGAGCAGGCCCGCGCCGAGCATCAGCGAGGGATTCGAAGTGTTGGTGCAACTGGTGATCGCGGCGATGACCACGGAGCCGTCGTGCAGTTCGAAGAGATCGCCATTGTTGCGCACCTCGACGCGCTTCGCGGGCTTTTCGAGCGAGCGCGCGAAAGACGTTTTCGCTTCGCTGAGCGCAACGCGATCCTGCGGACGCTTGGGCCCGGCAATCGTGGGAACCACTCGCGAGAGATCCAGTTCGAGCGTATCGGAAAAAACAGGATCGGCGGTCGCGTCCGTGCGGAAAAGCCCCTGCTCCTTCGTGTAGGCTTCGACGAGCCGGACGTGCTCTTCCTCGCGCCCCGTGAAGCGCAGATACGCGAGCGTCTCCGAATCCACGGGGAAAAATCCCATCGTCGCGCCGTATTCGGGCGCCATGTTTGCCAGCGTGGCGCGGTCGGGAAGAGTGAGGCTGGAAAGTCCTGTGCCATAAAATTCGACGAATTTTCCCACGACGCCTTTTTTGCGAAGCATTTCCGTGACCGTGAGCACGAGGTCGGTGGCCGTGGCGCCTTCGGCGAGCCGGCCGTGGAGCTTGAAGCCGACAACATTCGGAAGCAGCATCGGCATGGGCTGGCCGAGCATGGCCGCTTCCGCTTCGATGCCGCCCACGCCCCAGCCGAAGACGCCGAGGCTGTTCACCATCGTCGTGTGCGAATCCGTGCCGACCAGCGAATCGGGAAATGCAAAGCTCACGCCGTTCTGCTCTTCGCGGCAAACGACGCGCGCCAGGTGTTCGAGATTTACCTGGTGGCAGATGCCCGTGTCCGGCGGAACGACTTTGAAATTGCGGAAGCTCTGCTGCCCCCAGCGGAGAAAGGCGTAGCGTTCGATGTTGCGCTGAAATTCCAGCAGCGCGTTGAGCGAGAAAGAATCCTGCGTTCCGAATTTGTCCACTTGCACGGAATGGTCAATTACCAGCTCGGCGGCAAAGAGCGGATTGATTTTCTTGGCGTCGCCGCCCAGCGCGCGGATCGCTTCGCGCATCGAAGCCAGATCCACCACGGCGGGCACGCCCGTAAAATCCTGCAGCAAAATGCGCGCGGGCATGTAAGCCACTTCGCGCGAGGGCGCGGCCGCGGCGTCCCATTGCGCGAGCGCTTCGATATCCGCGGCATGAACCGTTTTGTTATCTTCACAGCGCAGAAGATTTTCGAGCAGTATTCTCAGCGAGAACGGCAGCCGCGAAATGTTTCCCACTCGGTCGCGCTCCAGTTTATCGAGCCGAAAAATTTCATGGCGTTTGCCGCCGGCGGAAAGCGTAGTTCGAGTCGAAAACGAATTGCGCGATGCGGGAATCATGAAGAAGCGTTCTCCTTATGTGCGAACACCTCTATGATAGCGCATCTCCCCGCGCCCCCGCCGCCGCTTTGATAGTTGGATTCCTGAGAGAAAAATATTTGTCGAAACCTACCAATTTAATGTGTCCCTGCGCTGAAAACCTGGGGAAGTCCGATCCGCTAACTCATCGCGTTCCACTAGGCTCGCGGGACGAACACTGCGTGCCAAACCGGCATGATTTCCACACGCCGGAGCTCAATTTTCGGTGAGTTCGCGTTGGATTGCTTCCCGCAACACCGTTCCGGGATAAATTCCGGATTGCCGACATTCCGTCCAGTATCCGGGTGCGTCACTTCAACGAATAGCGCGTTACGCGTCCTAGTGACCAGGGAAGGTCAACGCTGGCATCACACGACCGCGACCTTGACGTTGTAGATCGGGGGCAGCGAATCGAACAGGCAGTCCCACTGCTCACCACCCACCCTCCCGATCCATAGCTGACCGGTCGTCGTGCCGAAGTAGAGTGCAGGTGCCTTGAGCCGATCGATGTCCATCGCGTCGCGCAGGACGGTGAAGTAGCTCTGCTTCCTCGGCAACCCACGTGCGAGCCGGCTCCAGGACTCGCCGCCATTTTCGCTGCGCCACACCGCTGGCGCGCCGCCGGGACAGGAGCGCGTCGCCCCCTCAAGGGGCATGACGTATACCGTATCGGCGTCGTGCGGGTGAACCACGATAGGAAAGCCGAAGTCCGATGGCAATCCCTTAGCGATGGACCGCCACGAGTGGCCATAGTCGTCGCTGCGTAGTACACCAATATCCGGCCGGGGCCCGCCAGGCCCCGTCCAATCTGCCCATCCGCCGTGGTTCTGCATGTAGAGCCGACCGGGCGCGTCGTCGTGCCGCGCGATCTTGTGAACGCACTGACCGAACTCGGGATAGGGGTCGGGTGCGAAGCCGGCGCCGACGCCTTGATTGGACGCCCTGAATGTTTCGCCACCGTCCTCACTCAAATAGTGGCCGCCCGTTGAGATTCCCAAGTGCACGCGATTCCCGTCACGAAGGATGGTGTGCAGGCAGAGCCCGCCATTGCCGGGTTGCCACTTACGCGCGTGATCGTGGTTGCTAATACCAGGCACCAGGTCCCACGAATCGCCACCGTCAAGGCTCCTGAACAAGGATGCCGGCTCCACGCCGCACCATAGGTCCTTCTTGTCACCACCGGCTTCGAGTCCCCAGATGTTGACGAGCGCGCGGCCGTCGTCTTTGGGGAACGCTGGCGCCGATTTCGTCTCCGTGAAGCTTTTCCCCATGTTCGTCGAACGCAGCACTTTCATGCCGAAAAACGGATTGCAGCTCGAAGCATAGAGGCGCGGTGTTCCGCGCGTGTCGATCAGCGTCGAGTATACGGGGATGCCCGGGCCGAAGGGCCCGCGCAGAGAGAAGCTGCGCCTCGGCTTTGCGGCATCCGCGACGAACACGCCCTTCTTGGTGCCGATCGTGAGAATGATTCGATCCGCCATCTTTAGCCTCCTGAAACTGCCGGCAGGATCGTGACCACGTCCCCCGGCGCCAGCGTCGTGTCGACCCCATTGAGATCGCGCACATTGTCCGAGTTCACGTACACGTTCAGGTGCCGGCGTACCGTACCCGTTTCGTCACAGACATTGCGATACAAAGCGGACTGATTCCGCTCGAGGTCCTCAAGTGCGGCGCGCACGGTGTGGGCCGAGATCGAGAGTTGCGCTGCGCCCGCACAGTACGTGCGCAGTGGACCCGGGACATGAATGGTGATGGTCGGCGTCGGACCCATACTGTGAAACTTATCACTGGCGGTCGGGAGGATGCAACCAACGCGATTGCAGACTGGGATCCGGCTCTGCTGCCGGTGTCTCGTAGAAGTGAATCAAGTCGCCCGCCGCTGGCGGTTAAGTCCCGAGTTACGGGCAATCCGGAAGTTAGCCCGGTCGAGAAGCACGCTTGTGGGAAGTAATACCTAACTGCACCGCTGAGACGGGCCGCCGCATTTTAGGAAAACTGGGCCGAAACCATTCCTTTCCGGCACTGCCTCAACTAAAGCGATTTAGTTGATGGCGCGAAGGATTTTTGGGCAGAGATAGCATAGGGAGAGACCTGGATCTGCACTTCTGTTATAATTTAGAAAGGCCATTGTGGACCGAATTTCAATAGGAGGCATTCAGTAGCAAACGGATTCTTTTCGCAACCGAAGACCCCGGGCAAGCCCGCCAAGCCGCCGAAATCGCACGCTATTCCGCCCGCAACACTCATCGAAACAGAAATCTCGCAAGTCATTGAAAAAAAAGGGCGAAGCATAAGTCTAATCGAGACAAAACACGAAGTTAACTTTTCAAGTTTTCGCCTCAAGACTGACTCCCACTCTGCTCATCGATCGCGCTCGAAGAGGAGGCGCGCGAACGCGCCACGCCCACCCGCGCTTTGGCGCGCGCGCTACGGGCGTGACATAATCTCAATGGCAAACGCCAAGCGAGGAAGTGCATTGCGCGCTGTATTGATTTCGACCTACGAGATGGGGCGGCAGCCATTCGGCCTCGCGTCGCCGGCGGCGTGGCTACGCGCGAGCGGAGCGCAGGTGACTTGCCTCGATCTCTCGCGCGAGCCGCTCGCGGAATCGGCCGTGCGCGAGGCGGACCTGATCGCATTTTACGTTCCGATGCACACGGCCACGCGCCTGGCGGTGGCGCTCCTGCCAACCGTGCGCGAGATGAATCCTCGCGCGCATTTTTGTTATTACGGACTCTACGCGCCGATGAATGAGTCTTATTTGCGTGGGCTAGGAGTGCAAACAATTCTCGGCGGCGAATTCGAGGAAGGACTCTCGTCGCTGGCGGCGCGCCTCGAATCAAAAGGAGGAAACAGAGCTCAGTCCGAGCCCGTAATTTCCCTGGCGCGCCAGAAATTTCTGAAGCCCGATCGCGCGGGGCTGCCGCCGCTCGAAAAATACGCGCGGCTCACGCTTCCCGGAGGAGAAACGCGCACGACCGGATACACGGAGGCAAGTCGCGGCTGCAAACATCTTTGCCGTCACTGCCCGATTGTGCCGGTATATCAGGGTGCATTTCGCATCGTGGAGCGCGATGTAGTCCTCGCGGACATCCGGCAGCAGATTGCCGCGGGAGCGCAGCACATCACGTTCGGGGATCCGGATTTTTTCAACGGGCCCCAACACGCGATGCGCATTGTCGAAGAATTGCACCGCGAATTTCCGGGCGCGACCTACGACGTCACCATCAAGATCGAGCACATTTTGAAGCACCAAGAATTGCTTGGCACGCTGCGCGATACCGGATGCCTCTTCGTCACGAGCGCGGTCGAGTCGGTGGACGATGAAGTCCTGCGCAAGCTCGACAAAGAGCACACACGGGCTGATTTTTTGCGCGCGATAAAAATTTGCCGCAAGCTGGGACTCACGCTTCAGCCGACGTTTGTGGCCTTCACGCCGTGGACGACTTTGGGAAATTATTGCGAGCTCTTGGAAATTCTTCGCGAGCAAGAGCTGATCGAAAATGTAGCGCCGATTCAACTGGGCATCCGTCTGCTGATTCCCGCGGGCTCGCGGCTGCTGGAACTCGCGGAAGTTCGCGAAATGATTGGGCCGTTTGATGCAGAGCGCCTCGTCTATCCGTGGCGAAATCCCGACGCGCGGGCAGATCGCCTCTGCGAAAAAGTGCAGGAAATTTTGGAGAGCAGCGAAAAATTAAAGCGCGCCCGGGCCGGCACGTTCGCGCGGATATGCGAAGCGGCTCAAGCGGCGGCGGGGGCAAGCGGCGTGCGCGAGCGCGCGCTGCCGATACTTGCTTCGCGAGCGGCAATCCCGTATCTGAACGAGCCCTGGTATTGTTGAGCGGAGCCTACCGGAGACCAGTTGGTTTCCATCTTGCGGACGAAAGAGAAATTGAATCACGCGGCGGCGCATGCCGAGGCATTTGTATGAACGAGCAAGGGCCCGCATCGGAGAGCAAACCGAAGCTGCGAGTTCTAATTCTGGCGAGCAAGCTGGGATACCAGACGCGCGGGTTCGCGGATGCGGCGGAAAAACTGGGCGCGGAAATTGTGTTTGCGACGGATCGCTGCCACAAGTTGGAGGATCCCTGGGGCGATGGCGCGCTGCCCTTGCAATTCGAACGGCCCGAGGAATCGGCGGAAGAAATTGCACGCGCGATGGGCGCGCATCCGCCCAACACGATCCTGGCGCTGGGAGACCGCGCGACGACCGCGGCAGCCTGTGCGGCGCGCGCGCTTGGATTGCCCGGAAATTCCCCGGAGTCGGCGGCGATCTGCCGAAACAAGCTGCGACAGCGGGAAACAGTGCGAAAAGCGGGGCTGCCAGTTCCGGAATTCTTTGCGATTTCGCTCGACGAAGAAATCGAGCGGATTCTTCCGCGCGTCGGGTTTCCATGCGTGCTGAAACCGCTGGGCCTTGCCGCGAGCCAGGGCGTGATTCGCGCCGACGATGAGCGGAGCTTCGCTGCGGCCTTGAATCGGATTCGCGCCTTGCTCGAGTCGCCAGAGATCCAAGTGCTGCGCGAGCCAGGAACGGAGCAAGTGCTGGTGGAGAAATACATCCCGGGAAAAGAATTTGCGATCGAAGGGCTGATGACTGAGGGCCGGCTGAGAGTACTCGCGATTTTCGATAAGCCCGAGCCGCTCGAAGGGCCGTACTTCGAAGAGACGATTTACGTAACGCCGTCGCGGCTAGCCGACGCAGCTCAAACGGAATTGTGCGAATGTGCGCGAAAAACGGTTCGCGCGCTGGGCCTTCAGCACGGGCCGCTGCACGCGGAATTTCGCATGAACGAACGAGGACCGTGGGTGCTCGAAGCGGCGGCGCGGCCGATTGGCGGACTCTGCTCGAGGGCGCTGCGCTTCGGGCCCGAGAAAATATCTCTTGAAGAGCTGCTGCTGCGGCACGCGCTGGGGCTTGCGGGGAGCGAGCTGGAACGCGAAGCGCAGGCTTCGGGCGTAATGATGATTCCGGTGCCGCGGAGCGGAATTTTTGAGGGCGTGAAAGGCCTTGAGGAAGCGGAAAAGTTGAGCGGCGTCGAAGAAATTCGCATCACGGTACGACTGAAGGACTACATCGCCGCCTGGCCGGAAGGCTCGAGCTATCTTGGCTTCATTTTTGCGCGAGCAGAAAAACCCAATGAAGTCGAAGAGGCGCTGCACAAGGCGCATGCGAGAATGCAATTCGTCTTTTCGCCACGGCTGCCAGTGGAGCATCCGGTGACGCGAAGAATTTCAGCTTAGGAGTTCGAGGAATGCGCCGGACGAACCGCGGAGCGGAACGTGAACGGGGAAGGGAACTACTGTTTGGTCTTGGGTGGGACGTAGCCCTCGGGGAGCTTGGCCCCTTCGCCAAAGAAAAATTGCTCCATCTGTTCTTCGATCACTTTTTGGGAGCTCGGGTCGAGCGGATTGAGGCGATATTCGTTCATGACCATTTTTGAGTACTCGATCCACAATTTCCAGGCTTCCTTGGAGACATTTTCGAAAATGCGCTTCCCGATTTCACCTTTCCAGGGAATGCGGTCGAGGCCGGGCATATCTTTGCCGAACTTGACACACTTCACCATGCGCGTGCCCGGAGCCGGCGCAGGGGTCGGCGACGCAGTTGCTCCTGCATCGTTGCACTTTTCATCAGCCATGCGCACCCCCCGATTCGAAGAATCCAGATTCCAAGATACTCGAAAATGTGGCCAATTCCTAGCCAGCGCAGAGAAGCGGGCTGACGGGCGCAGGGGGGCGGCAATAAAACGCTCACGGCACTTGCAGGCGGGGCGATTTTCTGAGAAAACAGTGGCCTGTCGGAAGCCCCCAATTGCGGTGGTTTTGATCCGACCCACGGGAGAATCATAATGACGACGCAAGTAATCACCGAACAGCTCCCCCATGCCCGCGCCGGATATACAGACCAGCCGGCGGATCCTTGCATCATCGTGATGTTCGGCGCATCGGGAGATTTGGTGAAGCGGAAGCTATTGCCAGCACTCTATGACCTAGCGGCGCACGGATTTCTTGCCGCGAAATTCCGGCTCATCGGGTTCGCGCGAACGGCCATGAGCGACGACCAGTTCCGCAAGACATGCGAAGAAGCGCTGCGTTCGTCCGCCGAAGTGCAGCCGCTCGATCCCAAGCAGGCCGAGGAATTCATCAAGCGCATGCATTACTGTTCGGGAGATTACGGCGACCCGGAGACTTACAAGAGGTTGCTCGCGCGGATGGAAGAGCTCGACGCTGCGGAACAACTAGGCGGCAACCGTTTGTACTACCTTTCGACGCCGCCGGAAGTCTATCCGAAGGCCATCGAACAAATTGGAAAGGCGGGACTCGCCAAGCCGAAGAGCGATCATTCGTGGACGCGCATCATCGTGGAGAAGCCTTTCGGGCGAACGCTGGATACGGCGAAGACGCTGAACCGGCAGGTTCACGAAGTGTTCGATGAGTCGCAGGTGTACCGCATCGACCACTACCTGGGCAAAGAAACGGTGCAAAACATATTGGTCTTCCGGTTCGGCAACGGAATCTTCGAGCCGCTGTGGAACCGAAGTCACATCAAACACGTGCAGATCACCGCTGGCGAGACGCTAGGAGTGGAGAAGCGCGGCGGATTCTATGAGACAGCGGGCTGCCTGCGGGACATGATCCAGAGCCACGTGATGCAACTCGCTTCGCTCACGGCGATCGAACCGCCGGCCACGTTTGAGGCCAACGCGGTGCGGAATGAGAAGCTCAAAGTGCTGCAATCCATCCATCCCTTCACGGCGGAAAAGGTGCACACGAACGCCGTGCGCGGGCAGTACGGGCCGGGAAACGTCGGCGGAGTAGCCGTGCCAGCGTACCGCAGCGAAACTGGCGTCAAACCGGATTCTGGAACGGAAACATACGCGGCGGTAAAACTGGAGATTGAGAACTGGCGCTGGGCCGGCGTGCCTTTCTACCTGCGCAGCGGCAAACGCCTGGCAACCCGGACGACAGAAATTGCCATTCAATTTCGCGAGGCGCCGCACATGGTTTTCCGCGGAAAGAGTTTTTGCCCCAACTGGCTGGTGCTGAACATACAGCCGGACGAGGGCATTTCGCTTTCCTTCGGCGCAAAACCGCCGGGGACCACGCTGGACATTTCGCCGGTAAGAATGGATTTCCTTTACAAGACCACGTTCGGAGTCAGCACGCGGAGCGCATACGCCACGCTGATTTACGACACGATGCGAGGGGATGCGACGCTGTTTGACCGCGGCGATTCTGTGGAAGCTGCCTGGGGGCTGATCGACCCGATTTTGCAGGCATGGGCGTCCACGCGGCCCACGAATTTCCCCAACTACGCTTCGGGCACGTGGGGTCCATCGGAATCGGAAGAGATGCTCTGGCGCGACGGCAATCGCTGGCGGACATAGCCAGCGCGATTTCGGCAGCATTCAATTTGCTTTCCAGGATTTCAGAAAGGCGGGTGTGCACATGATCGTTGCAGGCGACCTGGGCGGGACGAAATCCAATCTCGGACTCTTCGAAAAGCGCGGCGGAAAGCTGAAAATGGTGGTGTCCGAGCGCTACCCGAGCCAGGAGCACGCGAGCTTCGAGGAAATCCTTCAGAAATTCGTGAAGTTGACGGGAGCAAAGGTTAAGGCAGCGTGCTTTGCCATTGCCGGTCCGGTGACTGGGAACAAAGTGAAGGCGACGAACCTGCCGTGGATCGTGGACGGCGGCAAGCTCGCGCGACTTCTAAAGATCAAGCACGTCTCGCTACTGAACGATCTGGAAGGCACGGCGAACAGCCTGGCGATACTTCCCAAGTCTCAATTTGAGACGCTGCAGAAGGGCGTCAACGTGCGCGAGGCAAACCGCGCCTTGATCGCAGCGGGGACGGGGCTGGGCGAGGCGCTGATTCTGTGGAATGGAACACGACATGTGCCGATGGCTTCGGAAGGAGGCCACGCAGATGTCGCGCCACGGACGACCGAGGAAATCGAGCTGCTGCTTTTCCTCAAGAAGAAACACGAAAACGTAAGCTGGGAAATCATCCTGTCGGGAAAAGGGTTTCGCGCAGTGCACGAATTCTACGACAGCAGCGTGAAACATGCCGGCTTCGAGGACGAGAAATACGCAACCGCGGCCCCGGCGATCACGAAGGGAGCTCTGGAGCGGACCTGCCCGGTCTGCGTCAAAACGCTCGACCTGTGGGTGGATCTGTACGGAGCGGAGGCCGGGAATCTGGCATTGAAGGCCGTGGCGCGAGGCGGAGTATACGTGGCGGGCGGGATCGCGGTAAAAATCCTGTCGAAGCTGAAGGATGGAAGATTTGCCGCCTCGATGGTGAACAAATCAAAATTCAAGGACTTCCTGCTTAACGTTCCGATTCACGTGCTTCTCAATGAGAACGCGCCGCTGCTCGGCGCGGCGCACGTGGCTTCGGAATCGCACTGATCTTCCGCTGCGATTCTCGGAATTGTATGCAAGCGCTCATGTGCGCTTCCCATTTCGACTAGCCAGAGAGGCTGGACCAAGCGGGAATCGCTCTTAGTTTCAAGATCGCTTCCGCAGCCCATCGTCCCAGGTAAACAGAGAGTGCCACACCGTGACCGCTATACCCACCGAGCACGATGGCGCGCGGATTTTGCGGATGGTATGAAAAGATCGGTCGCGCTCCATCAGTGAAGAGTATCGGCCCTCCCCAGCGGTGCGTGGTTCTAACCGAACGCAAGACAGGATGAAGCGCGTGAATTCGGCCGACTAGGAGTGCGAAGAGTTTGCGCGCTTCGCCCATGCGAACATCAATCGAGAAAAGTTTGCGCCAGCTTTGGGGATGGAGTAATCCGCCGCCGAAAATAATTCCTCCGTCAGGCGTCACACGCCCCCAGAGGTAAGGGAGATCCACAGTATAGAAAGGTTTTCGATCCACCAGACCGATTTCGCGGAGCTGGGTTGGAGAGAGCGGAGCAGTCTTGACAGCGAGAGTAAATTTTGGCTCGGAGATGTTGGCGATGTTGACCGCTTCGAGCTCCTGAGCGTTTGTCGCGAACAAGACGTGATCAGCGAGAAGGGAACCGCGCAGGGTGCCGATGCGAATGGGATTTCCGAATGTGATATTTGAGAACGGAGTGCGCTCATAAATCGCTGCGCCGAGAAGCTCGGCGGCACGAGCAAGCCCCGCGACCAGTTTCCCCGGATGAACAGTGCCGCCAGGAACCTCGGCGACTACGCGGAGTAAGCCCGAATCCCGCCAATCGATAGGCGAATCAGCGCGGCCACCGTTTCGGCCGATCTCCCACGCGCCCGGAAGCGATAAATCACAATTGACGCCAAGCGTTTCGAGCGTGGCGCGAACGCCAGAAAGGACGTCGCCCAATCCGGGGAGATCGCCCGCGGCGGATTCCGCAAGCACCATTCCGCCGGTGCGGCCGCTCGCGCCCGCGCCAATGTGGCCGGCTTCCAGCAGAGCCACCGAGCATGTCGGATCCAGATTCCGCAGCCACGCGGCGGTGGAAAGCCCGGTAAATCCGGCGCCGAGGACAGCTACGTTTACGTGTCTCGGAAGCGGCGAGGCTTTGGGCCGAAATCGAATTTCCCAGGGAGGCTTACCCCAACTGGGAGATGGAGAACTTTGTTGGGAGGGAGGATTCATCTCAACGCCTAAGATTCTAACGCGGCGAGCGCATGATTCAGCCTTTCAGCCGCCGCGGCGATGAAAGCGGGATGACAAGCTTGCCTGCATGAAATTCTGAAGAATTTTTTGTTGGGGCCTTGCACTCCGCCCTCTCCAGTCTTATGCTATGAAACCTTTGCAGCTGACAGACTCGGATTTTGAGAGGTCAAACGAAAGGTAGCGCGTCGTGAAAGCTTGCAGGCTGAGCGAATCGGCGGCCGAGAGATCGTTGGACCTGTAGTAACCGAGCTGGAACATTTGGATTACCCCTGCTGCAAGGACTCGGGCCATTCGCAGCCAGCAGCGAGACTGACACAGTGGAACCTGAGCCAATCCAAGGGACAACTGGAAGTACGGCGGGCGCACCGCTGATCAAGCCCGGGTACTCCGCCGCCAGCGTCACAGATAAAATCGCCTCGATCGTACTTCGAAAAGGCACGCCCAAAGGCTGGATCATCGGGTTTGGGATTTCTTTTGCCCTGATGATGGTGTTGTTCGTAGCGCTCGCTTACCTGTTTGTAATCGGCGTGGGTATCTGGGGGATCAACATCCCAGTGGGATGGGGGTTCGCCATCACAAACTTTGTTTGGTGGATTGGAATCGGCCACGCAGGGACCTTAATTTCCGCGATTTTGCTGCTGCTGAGACAGCACTGGCGGACTTCGATCAACCGGTTCGCGGAAGCGATGACGCTCTTCGCGCTTTCGAGCGCGGGGATTTTTCCACTGGTTCACGTTGGGCGGCCGTGGCTGGCCTACTGGCTATTTCCATATCCCAACACCATGGGAACGTGGCCGCAATTCCGCAGCCCGCTGGTCTGGGATGTTTTCGCGGTCTCGACCTATTTGACTGTTTCCCTGATGTTTTGGTTCGTAGGATTGATTCCCGATCTGGCGACTCTTCGCGACCGAGCGACTTCGCGCGCCAAGAAGGTGATCTACGGCATATTTGCGATGGGCTGGCGCGGCTCAGCCGTTCACTGGCACCGGTATGAGACGGCTTCGCTGCTCCTCGCGGGTCTGGCGACTCCGTTGGTGGTGTCGGTACACACGGTTGTCAGCTTCGATTTCGCGGTGGGCGTTGTTCCCGGATGGCACAGCACTATTTTTCCACCTTACTTTGTGGCCGGCGCAATCTATTCGGGATTTGCGATGGTCATGACGCTTTCCATTCCCATCCGGAAATACTTTGGTCTGGAAGATTTCATCACCATGCGGCACTTGGGCAATATGGCCAAGGTGATGGTGGCCACGGGGATGATTGTGGCTTACGGCTACATGATGGAAACTTTCATGGCCTTCTACAGCAGCAATCCGATGGACCGATTCATGATCGTGAATCGGATGTTCGGGCCCTATGCGGTAGTTTACTGGCTGCTGATCCTCTGCAATATCGTGATTCCGCAGAGCCTGTGGTTTCCGAGAGTGCGCGCGAGCGTTCCCGCGCTGTTCGTGGTTTCTCTAGTTGTAAACGTGGGCATGTGGCTGGAGCGCTTTGTGATTGTGGTCACCAGCCTGTCCCGCGACTTCATGCCCTCAGCGTGGGGAATGTTTTATCCAACGCGGTGGGATTGGGCCACATATATCGGCACAATCGGACTATTTCTCACACTGCTTTTCCTGTTCTTGCGTTATTTGCCGGTGATTTCGATCTTCGAAATGCGCGGCATGGTGGCAGAAACTGAGGAAAAAAAGTAAGCCGTGGCGCAAATTTTCCATCGCAGCACGAATACGCTCTCACGAGTGAGCATATACGGCGCAGTGTTTATCATTGCGGGACTGTGGTACGCACTCTACGCTCTCGGCGATTCGGCTTATTTCACGGACGTGAACGAAACCAAGGAGCAGCCGGTGCCCTTCAGCCACAGGCATCACGCGGGCGAGCTGGGGATCGATTGCCGATACTGCCATACGTCGGTGGAGACGTCCTCGTTTGCGGGAATCCCGCCAACGCAGACATGTATGTCGTGCCACTCCCAAATCTGGACGAACAGCGCGATGCTCGAGCCCGTGCGCGCCAGCTATCGGAGCGACAAGTCTATCGAGTGGACGCGTGTGAATGCGCTGCCCGACTTTGTCTATTTTGATCACAGCATCCACATCCATAAGGGCATCGGATGCACAAGCTGCCACGGTCCCATCGCGGAGATGCCGATTACGTGGGAAGCACACCCGATGCAGATGTCCTGGTGCCTCGATTGTCACCGGCAGCCGGAGAAATACGTGCGGCCGCGTAGCGAAGTATTCAATCCGCGCTATCAAGTTCCCGGGAATCAGATGGAGTTGGGAAAGAAACTGGTTAAGGAGTACAAGATTCAAAGTTTGACGAATTGCGACACGTGCCACCGATGAGCTCGAAGCCTGACAATCCGTTTGCGATGGTTCCGTTGAAGCCCGCCGGGCCAGCGAAGATCGATATTGCTGCAGTGCGCGAGAAGCTTGCAGCGGCGGGCGGAAAACATTTCTGGCGCAGCCTGGAAGAGCTCGCCGGAACACAGGAGTATCACGATTTTCTGCAACATGAATTCCCTTATGATCCCGCGAAAGAAGCGCGACCCGAGGGGGTCAGCCGCCGCGACGTGCTGAAACTCGTGGCGGCGTCGGCGGCGTTCGCCGGATTGAGTTCCTGTACGAAACTGCCGGTGGAAAAAATTGTTCCCTACGTGCGCCAGCCGGAAGAAATCATTCCGGGCAGGCCTCTGTTTTACGCGACTTCCATGCCGCAGGGAGGTGTGGGAGTCGGCGTATTGGTCGAGAGTCACATGGGGCGACCGACCAAAATTGAAGGAAATCCTGAGCATCCAGGAAGTCTGGGTGGAACGGATGTATTCGCGCAGGCATCGATTCTGACGCTGTACGATCCCGATCGGTCGCAGGTGATCGTGCACGAAGGACGGATCAGCGACTGGCCGGCGTTCCTGACGGCAGCGGCGAACGCACGGCAGCAATGGATGAGTACCAAGGGAGAGGGGCTGAGGATTCTGACGGGGCCGGTGACTTCTCCTACGCTGGCAAGCCAGATCCAAGGGCTGCTGCAGGAATTTCCGCTCGTGAAGTGGCATCAATATACGCCTTGCGCACGCGACAACGCCCGCGAAGGAGCGAAGCTCGCGTTCGGGCGATATGCCAACACGGTGTACCGCTTCGATCAGGCCGACGTGGTGCTCTCGCTCGACGCGGACTTTCTCACCACAGGACCTGGACACGTACGGTACGCGAAGGACTTTATGGCGCGCAGGGATGTTGATGGGCCGAAGTCCGTGATGAACCGACTCTACGCAGTCGAATCCGCACCTTCCAACGCCGGCACGATAGCCGATCACAGATTGCCGATGCGCGCGCAAGACATCGGCGCTTTTGCGAAGCTTTTGGCAGCGCGTTTAGGGATTCTGATGAACGGCGCCATGGCTTTGCCCTCCAGCGACGCGCTGGCCAAATGGGTGAACGGAGTGGCAGCAGATCTTGAGCGCCATCGCGGGGCGTGTCTGGTCGTAGCCGGAGAATATCAGCCGCCGTACGTTCACGCGCTGGCCCACGCTCTCAACGCGGCGCTAGGCAATGTGGGGAAGACGGTTATGTACACGGATGCGCTCGAGGCGTATCCGGAAAACGAAATGAATTCGCTGAGCGAGCTTGCCAGCGACATGGGCAGCGGGCGCGTAACGCATCTTGTGATTTTGGGCGGCAACCCGGTTTACGATGCCCCCTGGGATTTTAATTTTCAAGAAAACTATTTGAAAGTAAGAAACCGCATCCATCTGGGGCTGTATTTCGATGAAACAGCGGAATTGAGCCACTGGCATATTCCCGAGGCGCACTTTCTGGAAGCGTGGAGCGACGTGCGCGCCTACGACGGCACCATCGGAATTGTTCAGCCATTAATCGAACCGCTCTACGATGGCAAGTCCGCGCATGAAATGATTGCGCCGCTCGGTGCTCACCCGGATCGCACGGCGCACGACACGATTCAGGATCACTGGAAGGCGCAGCGCCCGGAAAAGGATTTCACGGCCTTTTGGGAGACGACGCTGCACGACGGGATTATGGCCGGCTCAGCGCTTCCGGCCATTTCTGTTACGCCAAATCTAGATTCGCCAGAGATGAAGAAGCAACTTGCACAGACGAGCGCGGCCTCCGGCCTCGAAATTGTTTTCCGTCCGGACCCGACCATAGGCGACGGACAGGAATCGAACAACGGTTGGCTACAGGAACTGCCCAAGCCGATTTCGCATCTGACGTGGGACAACGTGGCGATGATGAGCCCGAAGACAGCAGGAAGACTGGGGCTCGCAACAACGGATGCGGTGAAGCTTACGCTTGAGGGGCGACAAGTTATCGCGCCGGTATGGATCTCACCTGGCCATGCGGACGATTCGGTGACCGTACATTTCGGCTATGGGCGCTGGCGTTCGGGGCGGGTGGGAACCGGGATCGGATTCAATGCTTACAATTTGCGGAGCTCGGCCGCGCCTTGGATGGCCGCGGGGCTGGTCATCGAGAAAACCGGGGAGACCTGGGCTCTGGCCACAACGCAACACCACAATCTGATTGCGACGGCGCAGGGAGGCGAAGAAGAGGAAAGCGTCGCGGCATTTGACAGGGATTTGATTCGCGTGGGGACACTTGAAGAATTCAAGAAGAATCCGGCGTTTGCGCAGAACCCGGAAGATGATCCCTCCAAGAATATTTCGCTTTATCCGGGTTACAAGTACGAGGGCTACGCGTGGGGAATGGCGGTGGATCTCAACCGGTGCATGGGCTGCGCCGCATGTGTCGTGGCCTGTCAGGCGGAAAACAACATCTCTGTCGTGGGCAAAGATGAGGTCATGCGCGGCAGGGCGATGCACTGGATCCGAGTGGACAGCTACTTCCACGGCGGCCTCGAAAATCCCGAAACGTATCACGAGCCTGTGATGTGTCAACACTGCGAAAACGCACCCTGCGAGGTGGTATGCCCGGTGGGCGCCACTGTTCACAGTGCGGAAGGGCTGAACGTGATGGTGTACAACCGCTGCGTCGGAACACGCTATTGCTCGAATAACTGTCCGTATAAAGTGCGGCGGTTCAATTTTAAGTTGTACTCGGACTGGACGTCGGAAAGTCTTTATGGGCTGCGCAATCCTAATGTAAGTGTACGCAGCCGCGGCGTGATGGAGAAGTGCTCCTACTGCCTGCAGCGAATCAATGCGGCCAAGATTCGCGCGGAGGAAGAGGACCGTTCGGTGCGGGATGGAGAAATCGTAACTGCGTGCCAGGGGGCGTGTCCGGCCGATGCCATAGTTTTCGGAAACATCAATGACCCCGCGAGCCGCGTCTCAAAACTGAAGGCTCAGCCGCGGAATTACGGTCTGCTAACGGATTTGAATACTCGTCCGCGTACGACGTATCTCGCGCGCGTGCGGAATCCGAATCCGGAGATGCCGGAGTAGCTGGAGAATGAAGCGACAACCAATTTACGGCTTGCTGGCGGAATTCGCGAAACCGGAAGAGCTTATTTCCGCGGCGCAGCGAACGCAAGATGCGGGTTATCGCCGCATTGATGCGTTCTCGCCGTATCCCCTCGAAGGGCTATCGGAGGCGGTCGGATTTCATCACACGCGCCTGCCGCTGGTCGTACTGTGCGGCGGCATTTTCGGGTGCGTGGCGGGGTTCTCGCTGCAGTACTACGCCAACGTTATTGGATATCCGCTGAATATCGGGGGCAAGCCTTTCAACAGCTGGCCCATGTTCATCCCCATCACGTTTGAGACGACTGTGCTTTTTGCCGCGCTGGGGGCGGTCTTCGGAATGCTTGCGTTGAACGGCCTGCCGACGCCCTACCATCCCGTCTTCAACGTTTCGCGGTTTGCGCTGGCCAGCCGGGATCGGTTTTTCCTGTGTATCAAGGCGCGGGATAAGAAATTTGACGCCACGAAAACGAAGGAGTTTTTGTCGGGCCTGCATCCGCAAGGAGTGTACGAGATTGAGGTGTGACGGCACAAAGAGGGAAGTGGGCGCTAGGGCGGCGTTTTTCTCCTTGGCGCGCGGGACGTCACTGTTTTTACTGGCCGCAATTTTGGCTGGATGCCGCCTCGACATGCACGTACAGCCAAAATATAAGCCGGAAGATCCGACCGCATTCTTTGGGGACGGCCGTTCGGGGCGCCAACCGGTGGCGGGAACTGTTGCGCGCGGTCAATTGCGGCTCGATGAATTGATGTATACGGGCAAAATCAACGGCCAGCTTGCGGATCAGTTTCCCTTTCCCATTACGCGACAAGATTTGGAACGGGGCCGAGAGAGATACAACGTCTACTGCTCGCCCTGCCATGACTATACGGGCAATGGGCATGGCATGATTGTGCGGCGCGGTTTTCCGCAACCACCCTCTTATCACATCGACCGGTTGCGCCAAGCTCCGGCGGGGCATTTCTTCGATGTGATGACGAATGGATTCGGCGTGATGTATAGCTATTCTTCGCGGATCACTCCCGAGGATCGGTGGCGGATCGTTGCTTACGTCCGCGCGCTGCAACTCAGCGAGCACGCCACGCTGGCCGACGTGCCCGCAGAGGACCGCGACATGCTACAGGAGCAGTCAAAGTGACGGGGTCGGACGCAATGCAGGAAAAATTCAGCCGGCTAAGCCGTTCGTTTCTCTTAACGGGAACACTTGGCCTGATCCTGCTCGGACTTTTGGGCTCGCGAAATACTGGCCAGCTTTTCCGTTCTTGGCTTTTTGCGTACGTTTTCTGGATTGGCATTCCCGTCGGATCAATCGCTCTGGTGATGCTGCACCACATGTCGGGCGGCCGTTGGGGTGTGCCGATCCGCCGGATTCTGGAAGCGGCCGGCCGGACGTTTCCTGTGATGGCCCTGCTTTTTTTGCCGATTTTGGCCGGCGTGCGCGAGCTCTATCCATGGACGAGCCACGTGGACGACCCCACCGGTTTTCGGCGCCTGTATCTGAGCGCGCCGTTCTTCACTGTGCGCACGGTGATTTATTTCCTCATCTGGTTTTCGCTGGCTTATTTTCTGAGCCGCTGGTCTCTCGAACAGGATCGTACAGGTGATCCGCGCATTGCAAAGAAACTCGAAGCACTCAGCGCACCTGGATTAATTCTGTATGGTCTGGCAGCGACGTACTCGTCCGTCGATTGGGTGATGTCGCTCGAGCCGAATTGGTCTTCGACCATTTATGGAATGTGGTTCATGGTGATTGGAGCCCTGACGGCGATGGCTTTTGCGGTTTTTGTGCTGCGGAGACTGGTGGAAACTCCGCCATTGAAAAGAGTCGTCACGCCGCAGCAATTCAACGATCTAGGAAACTTGCTGCTGGCATTTGTGATGCTCTGGGCATATCTCGGCTTCTCGCAGTTCCTGCTCATCTGGGCGGGGAATTTGAAAGACGAGATTCCCTGGTACCTGACGCGCGCCAGAGGAAGCTGGGCGATTCTGGCGGTGATACTGATTATTTTTCATTTTGTGATTCCGTTTGTCCTGCTCCTCTCGCGCGGAGTGAAAAGGCGATTGGGAGTGCTCTCGGCAGTCGCCGGTGTCTTAATCTTCATGAGCCTTGCGGACGTCTACTGGCTGGTGGTGCCGGCGTTCGAGCCCAATGCTCCGCGCGTGCATCCTTTGGACCTGCTCGCGGTCGTTGCGATAGGCGGGCTGTGGCTCAGCGAATTTTTCCGCCAGCTTAAGGGCAAGCTTCTGGTTCCAGCGCACGATCCGAACATGGAAGAGGTATTGTCGCATGGCGACTAGTCCAAATTCGCCTCCCGCCAGCGGGGGCTATGAGAAGCGCGACGCGAATATTCGCGGCCTCGTATATTTCGCCGTCGTTCTGCTCTTCACGATGGTGCTGACATTTTTGGTGACGCGGTGGATGTTCTCTTATTTTGCGCGCACGCAGCCGCTCGGGCCTCCGCCGACACCCTTTGAGAACACACGCGTGCTGCCACCCGCTCCGCGGCTTCAAGTGGAGCCGGTACAAGAACTCGGCAATTACCGGGCGGGGGAGTCGGACGTCCTCTCCAGCTACGGCTGGGTGGACCGCGCGAACGGAGTGGTCAGAATTCCCATCGATCTGGCGATGGAGCGGGTGCTCGACAAGGGGCTTCCGGTTCGGACTGCTGGGGTTTCTTCCGCGCTGAACCAGCCCTCTGCGACGCCGCCCGGCTCGAAGACCGTGAAGGAGAAGAAATAGGCCATTCGGTTTCGCGGAAAAGGAGACTTGTGGTTTTGGAGAAAAGAGAAATGAATCGCACCTTGGCGCGATGGCTGGCCCTCTGCGCGTGCGCCACGGTGCTGAGCGTGGCTGGCCCTCTGCGAGCGCAGATGGTAGGGGCCTCGGTGCAGCCGCAGATCTTGAAGGATGTCGGAGTGGATCAGAAGCTCGACGCGCAGATTCCGCTCGACCTGGCGTTTCGCGATGAGCACTCGCAGCCTGTTCAACTCCGTCAATTTTTTGGTTCGAAGCCTATATTGCTAACACTTGTCTATTATCAGTGCCCGATGCTCTGCACCCAGGTGCTGAACAGCACGCTCGGGACGCTCAAGCAGTTGCCAATAGAAATTGGAAAAGATTTTGACGTGCTGACGGTGAGTATCGATCCGACAGACAAACCGAACATGGCGGATGCGCGCCAGACGATGTACGCGGGGTTGTACGGCCGGCCGGGAGCCGTGCGGGGCTGGCACTTTCTGACCGGAGCAGACCCGCAGATCAAGGCGCTCGCTTCGGCGGTGGGCTTTCGCTATGCGTACGACGCTTCGACACAGCAGTATGCCCACCCGGCAGTGATCATGATTTTGACGCCGGAAGGAAGAATGTCGCGTTATTTTTACGGAATTCAATATCCCGCGCGCGACGTGAGGCTGGGACTGGTGGAAGCTTCCGAAGGGCGCATTGGCTCGCCTGTGGACGCGGTCTTGCTCTACTGTTTTCACTATGATCCCAATACCGGAAAGTATGGTCTGGTCATCATGAATATTGTTCAGGCATCGGGGATCCTCACGGTTTTGGCGCTGGCGATATTGATGTTTGTGCTGTTCCGGCGGGAAAAATATTCGTTACCCGAGAGGCGCGCATCAAGCGGCGCGCAGACAGAGATTCGGCCATGAATTGCTTTGTTGGGGAAAGCAAGTGATTGGGACGCTGCCTGAGATCGCTGGTAATTTCGGCGCGATTGCCGCCGCGATACCGCTCCATCCCGACCAGGCCTCCACGGTGGCAGAGGGCGTGGACAGGCTACATTTCTTTTTGACCGGCCTGACACTGTTTTTCACGGTCCTAATTTTTTCGATTATTTTCTATTTTGCGGTGAAGTACCGCCGCCGCTCTGAAGAAGAGCAGCCGCCCGAAACGGTGGAGAATCTTCCGCTTGAGCTGACTTGGACGCTTGTGCCCGCGGCGATCTGCGTCGTGGTATTCATTTGGGGCTCCAGCCTTTATTTCCAGAATTCACGGCCACCGGCGGCTTCGATGGAAATATTTGTAGTGGGCAAACAATGGATGTGGCATCTACAACATCCGGAAGGCCCGCGGGAGATCAACGAGCTGCACGTCCCCGTGGATACGCCTGTGAAGCTGACGATGACTTCCGAGGACGTGATTCATGATTTTTATGTTCCCGCATTTCGCATCAAGAAGGACGTTCTTCCCGGACGCTACACATCCATCTGGTTTCAGGCGACAAAGACAGGAACGTATCATTTCTTCTGCGCGCAATATTGCGGGGCGGAACATTCGGAGATGATTGGCTGGGTGGTGGTGATGACGCCGACCGATTACGCGCAGTGGCTTGCGGGCGGTTCGAAAGGCGAATCCATGGCGCAGGCCGGCGAGCGGCTTTTCACGCAATATGGATGCGTGACGTGCCACCTCACGAGCGGGACAGGGCGCGGACCTTCGCTGATCGGAATCTTTGGCAAGCCACAGCTGCTGCGCGACGGCCAGACGCTCGTTGTGGATGAAACATTTATCCGGCAGGCCATCACGCAGCCTAATTCCATGCCCTTGCCGAATATTGCAACCGTGATGCCGTCGTTCCAGGGGCAAATGAGCGAGGAGCAGGTGCTGCAGCTCATTGCCTACGTCAAGTCTCTCGCAACGGAAGAAAGGAAAACGGCGAAATGAGCACAGCCGTTCTGGACGCACCTCAAGTTCCCTCGGAATCCCGCGTTCACTACCTGAACGCGAACTACGGGATTCGCTCGTGGCTGCTGACAACGGACCACAAGCGAATTGCGCTGCTGTACCTGGCTTCGATCACGGTGATGTTTTTCGTTGGGGGAGTTTTCGCAGTTTTGATGCGGATTCACCTGATCGAGCCGCAGGGCGCGCTGGTGCAGCCGGAAACCTACAACAAGCTCTTCAGCATGCACGGAATCATTATGGTTTTCTTCTTCCTGGTTCCTTCGATACCTGCGACGCTGGGAAATTTCCTCGTGCCCATGATGGTCGGCGCTCGCGACTTGGCTTTTCCCAAGCTGAATCTGCTCAGCTGGTACATCTACGTCGTCGGCGCACTTTTTACTCTCTACGCCGTCGTAACAGGAGGCGTGGACACGGGCTGGACGTTTTACACGCCGTACAGCAGCACCTATGCGAATTCGCATGTGATCGCCGCAGCAGTAGGAATTTTTATCGCCGGATTCTCTTCAATCCTGACGGGGCTAAACTTCGTCGTCACAATTCACAAAATGCGCGCGCCAGGGCTCACATGGTTCCGCCTCCCGCTCTTCATTTGGGCCATATACGCCACGAGCATCATTTTCATCCTGGGCACGCCCGTTTTGGCGATCACAATTTTCCTGTTGGGACTCGAGCGGCTTCTGCACGTTGGAATCTTCGACCCTGCGATCGGCGGCGACCCGCTTCTTTTTCAGCATATGTTCTGGTTCTATTCGCACCCGGCCGTGTACATCATGATTCTTCCCGGCATGGGAGTGGTGAGCGAGCTCATCACATGTTTCTCGCGCAAGAAAATCTTCGGCTACAAGTTCATTGCGTTTTCGAGCATGGCCATTGCCGTGATCAGCTTCCTCGTGTGGGGCCATCACATGTTTGTGACCGGACAATCCATTTACGCCGGCTTGATATTTTCGTTGCTGAGCTTTCTGGTCGCCATTCCTTCGGCGATCAAGGTCTTCAATTGGACCGCGACGATGTACAAAGGCTCGATTTCATACAACGCTCCCATGCTCTATGCCCTCGGCTTCATCGGCCTGTTCACGATGGGTGGCCTGACCGGCCTGTTTCTCGCCTCGCTGGCAACAGACGTTCATTTGAACGGGACTTATTTTATCGTGGCGCATTTTCACTACATCATGGTGGGCGGCGCCGTGATGGCCTATTTGGGCGGGATGCATTTCTGGTGGCCGAAAATCACCGGGCGGATGTATCCCGACGGCTGGGCGCGCTTCGCGGCACTGATCATTTTTGTCGGATTCAACCTCACATTTTTTCCGCAGTTCGTACTCGGTTACCTCGGGATGCCGCGGCGCTATGCGGTCTATCCGGCGGAATTCCAGGTGCTAAATGTGATGTCTTCGGCAGGCGCATCCATCTTGGGTATTGGTTATTTGATTCCTCTTGTCTATTTCATATGGTCGATGCGCTACGGGCCGATCGCCGGGCCAAATCCGTGGAAGGCCACTGGATTGGAGTGGACCACTCCTTCTCCGCCGCCCACGGAAAACTTTGAGAAGACTCCCTTGGTGACTGAAGAAGCGTACGAGTACGGGCCGCGCGCCGCGGAGGCAAGCCATGACTGAGCTTCCGGCTGCTCACGCCACTCCGCGCGGCCTGCGTCATCACTTCGACGACACCCAGCAGCAATTCGAGTCCGGCAACCTCGGCATGTGGACTTTTCTCATCACGGAAATTATGTTCTTCGGAGGGCTCTTCGCGGCGTACACCATTTACCGCTCGCTCTATCTTCCTGGATTCGAGGCAGGCAGCCGATTGCTCGACGTGCGATTCGGGGCGACGAATACGGTAATTTTGATCGCCAGCAGCCTTACGATGGCGCTCGCCATCCGGTGCGCGCAGACGGGGAAGAAGCGCGCCCAGCTCGTCTTTCTAATCCTGACGATGCTGCTCGGCGCAGCCTTCCTCGGCATCAAGTTTACGTATGAATGGCATCACGATTATGTCGAGCATCTGATTCCGGGATTTGGCTTTGCGTACGCCGGGTCCTATGCTTCGAGCGTGCAGCTCTTTTTCTGTTTTTACTTCTTCATGACGGGAATGCACGCATTGCACATGGTGGTGGGCCTTGGCATTCTGACCGTCCTGACGGTGATGACGGCCCGCGGGCGCTTCAGCCCGGAATATTATTCGCCGATGGAAGTGAGCGGTCTTTACTGGCACTTTGTCGATATCGTGTGGATCTTTCTTTTCCCATTGCTGTATTTGATTGGAGGGCGCTACTGATGTCGCAGCACGTGGTGCCAATCAAGAATTACGTAGGAGTATTCGTAGCGCTCCTCATTCTGACGGGGTTGACCACCCGGATTGCATTCATAAATCTTGGCCCCATGAATACCGTCGTGGCGCTTGCGATCGCCGTCTTGAAGATGCTGCTGGTCATTCTCATTTTTATGCACGTACGTCGCAGTTCCGGACTGACCAAAATCGTCATTGTTGCGGGGTTTTTCTGGCTCGCGCTGCTTATCAGCATGACCTACACGGACGAGCACACCCGTCAATGGAGCCCAACGCCATCGGGGTGGGACTCTTCGGCCGCCACGGTTCCTAATCGCTGAACGAGTTCAGTCGTGGCCCGCAGAGCCCGAGGTTGCAGGGTTCACGCCGCCGGGCTTGACGGGCAGCCAGATGGATTGGCCAATTTCAATATGATCTGAATTCTTGAGCTGGGGATTAAGCTCGAAGATTTCCCTCAGCAATGCTTCGTCGTATCGCCCGACGTATTTCATGCAAATCGATTGCAGCGTATCGCCGCTCTGCACAACGACTGTGATGGCCGTGGGAGCAGATTCCTCGGTGGCAGCAGGCAAAGCGCTGCTCCCTGTCTGCGGCGCGGCGGAATTTGGTGTGGAAGATGTGATAGATGGCGCCGTGGCGTGGGGATTGACGTCGCCCGTCGTGGAAGGCCAGAAGAGCCCGGCCAGTATCATCACCGCTGCAAATGCGAGCCCCGCTGCGACATGGCGACCAGGATGGGACGGTCTGGTCTTTGAGGAATAAGAGAGTGGCCCAGCGAGCGGATTTGTTCGAAGCTGAGGCAGCGAAAAGATCGAGGGACGATGCGGTGGCGTGACGATCTTCTTTCCGATTGCCGGGCGCCCCATTTCCGCAGCAGCTTTGCGCACTATGGAATCGTCGATTTGATTGCGGCTCAGGCTGTAGCCGGAAATCAGCGAATGAAAACAAACATCGTTAATGGCGCGCGGCACTCCCTTGCTCACTGCAGCCAGTGTCGCAAGCGCCTCCGGCGTGAAAAGCTTGCCGCCGCCGTAACCCGCCACCTGCAACCGGTGTTGGATATAGCCGCCGACTTCATCGGCAGTCAATGGCTCCAGGCGACAGCTGACTGAAATCCTTTGCTTCAATTGTGCCAGTGAGGGGTGTGCGAGCTTTAGCATGAGCTCGGGCTGACCCGAAAGGATGATCTGAATCAGCTTGCGCGAGGGCGTCTCGAAATTAGAAAGCAGACGCACGGTCTCGAGCACGCTTTCGTCCAGATTTTGCGCTTCATCCACGATCAGCACGAACGACTTGTCGGCGAGCATTTCGCGCGCAAGCACCTGGTTCAGTTTTTCGTGCATGTCCACAACGTCGAGCCCGCGGGTGTCAATGTTCAAGCTCGAGAGCACATAGCGGAAAAACTCCCGCGAGGTGCACTGAGTCTGGAAAAGAAAAACTGTCTTCGCGGAAGCCTCAAAGCGCTGCATCAGCTCGTAGAGAATTGTGGTTTTTCCGAGCCCGGGGTCGGCGACGAGTTGGAAAAAACCCCTCTCGGACTCGATTCCCATTCCCAGAGACTCTAGGGCCTGTCTATGGCTTCGGCTGAGGAACAAATACCGCGGATCGGGAGCGACACCGAATGGCAATTCGCGGAGCCGGTAAAAGTTCAGCATCTCGCTCGACTGCAGCTTGGCGGACGCTGAAGCGTCACCTGTTCCCGGCCGAAACCACCATTCTGTCTGGCTCAAGGGTTTTCCTTGCTCAACGCCCTGGTCCGTAGAAAGGCACCGCGAGGCGGAATGCATTTATTCTGGGCCGTTCCGAGCTTTGGGTCAAGTCGCGATGCGTGCTCAGACCACATCAGTATTGGAGATGGAAATTCAAGAAGTTGAACGCCCAGAGAACCCAGAAAAATCCGGCAAAAGCGAGCGCCGAAACGCCACAGGCTAGCCGGTCGCCCCACCATCGCGCGTTATCCACAAGTGTGCGCAAGGCAAAATAAATTCCAGCGAGCATTCCGACAATTGCGACAACCCACAGTACCTGCAGAAAATGCAGTCTTGGGTCGAGATGACGATTGAGCGAGCCGATTTGCTGCAATGCGCCCGAAAGTCCCAATCCCCATGCCAAAGCCACAACCAAATTCCAAACGCAGACGACGCGAATAACCTTGCGCTGGCGACGCGCTGCTGGCGAAAGTTCAAGCTTTCGCTCGAAATGGCGCCGTGCGGCTGCGGCCACTGGCCAAAGCAAGATATTCAGAGCAAATACGACCAGTGCTCCGACGAGCACAAATATCACGAACCCCGATCTCAAATAGAACGGCACCTGCTGGAAGATAAAAACCGGGAAATCCATGACCGCGGCCAACTTTCCGGTTTTATCGGTGATGAAATCCAACCGGTTCTGCCCATCCTTTTCCCGGTATTGAAGCGAGCCGACTTCCTCAAAGATCTCGGGCTGGCCGCTGGGATTCTTGAAGGCATCGGATTCGATGGTTCCGTCTGAATTGGCAGTGACTTTGAGATCTCCAAGCACCGATAGCAGCCGGAAAAGCGAATCGTCGGAGCGGCGAGAGATGAGGTACGAACCCGTAACGCGTCTCGCATCATTCCTCGCTGATGCCGCTATTGGCGCGGGAACAGGCGCATAGGGAAAATAGCGATCCAGAAATCCGCGGAAGAGTTCACTGCGATCAGAGGTTGTGCCTTTTCCCGCGCTGTTATAAGACACAAAAAATCCCACGTTCGAATCCAGAATCAGGTGCAAATCGCTGTGAAAGTATTGCGTGTCACCCGCATGGCCGATGATGCGATGGCCGTTGCGGGATTCCTCGTAGAATCCGAGGCACACTGCGTGCATTTCCGGATTTGGATCCACTGAGAACTGCCACGCATGCATGATCTGCGCCATTGCCGGTGAAAGAATCTCCTTCCCGTCGAGCTCTCCGTTTTGCAAATGCGCGATCATGAATCGCGAAATGTCATCGGCAGTGACGGCAAGGCTGCCGGCGGGCCACGCTTCGACGTATTCGAATTCCTTAGCACCACCTGAAGCGGTTTCGTATCCTTCCGACATCATCGGTGCGAGCGAGGCGGGCAGCGGTTGGACAAACGTGGCGTGCTCCATTCCTAGTGGCGCAAAAATGTGGCGCGCCACGTAGTCGTCAAACGGTTCGCCGGAAACCCTTTGTACGATGTAGCCGGCCAGGGCTGCGCCGTAATTCGAGTACGCCGGGATCTGGCCGGGAGGAAATAACCGGCGCGGAAGATTGCTCTTAAGATATTCGTCCAGTGGAATCATGCCGGAAGCGTCTGCGACAAATAGTTCTTTGATGGCTTCCTCAAATCCCGGCGTGTGGGTCATAAGATTCTTGACCGTGATGGGCTGAGGGAATGTCGCGGGAATTTTGTAATCGATGTAGGAATTCACATCACCATCGAGACTCATCTTGCCAAGCTCGACCTGTTGCATCACCGATGTCCATGTGAAAAGTTTGGAGATCGAGCCAACGCGAAATAAAGTGCTGTCAGGTGTGACTGGTCTTTTCTTTGCCACATCGGCGTAGCCATAGCCTTTGGAAAAGAGCAGCTTCCCGTCCTTCACAACGGCAACAACCGCGCCTGCGATATCATCGCGGGAAATCTGGACGGGCACCATGCCATCCATGAAAGCTTCAACGTCCGCAGCGGTCAATTCATGGCCGGACGATGGTGCAGCAATTTTTTCGGCCAGGTTCGGTTGCGCCTCCGGAGGCGATTTCTTCTCCTGGGCTAGCACAGAAGGCCCCAGCGAGACGGCCACCAGAAGAAAATAGAGCACAAGCACAATCCACCCTCGACAGGAAATAAATCGCCCCGCATGCGGGAAGTGCTTTGACCCGTGCATCGTCAGCCTCCTTCTGTGCCCATTTAAGAGTGCGCATCATACTCCGAGAAGACCTTTCTGCACACCGATTCGCGGGGAGTGTCACCCACGCAGGAAAATTTGCGTGGGTGTGATATATAGAGGCACGCCGCACAAGCCGAATTCGCTTCGGAGGTTCGTCATGAAGTTAAAGGATCGAATTGCCCTCATCACCGGAGCGGGGTCGGGTATTGGCCGCGCGATAGCAATGCTTTTTGCGGAGGAAGGTGCGCAGGTGGTTGTGAACGACGTGGATCTCGAAGCCGCCCGCGGCACTCTCGCGCGTTTGGGAGCGCAAATAGAAAGGAGTCACACGATTCAAGCCGATGTCTCCAATAGCAAGTCTGTGAAAGCCATGTTTGCAGAAATCGCAGAGCGCTTTGGCGGCCTTGACATTCTCGTGAACAATGCGGGTATTGGCGAAACGGGAGGGCGGAGGGACACAATCAATTCGCGGGGAGAGATGCGCATCCGCGAAATGATGATGGGCCAGCCCGTTTCGGCGCACTGGGACCTCACACAGGAGTTGAGCGATGACGAATGGCATCAAATGATCGGCGTGCATCTGAACGGTACTTTTTTTTGCACGCGCGAAGCACTGAAGCTCATGAGTGCAAAAAATCGCGGCGCCATCGTGAACATGTCGAGTGTGGCGGCCTTGCACGGTATTCCGGTGGCATCGCATTACGGTGCGGCTAAAGCCGGCATCCTCGGGTTCACGCGATCCGTGGCGCAGGAGATGGCTTCCCGAAATATCCGTGTCAACGCGATTTGTCCCGGCTGGATTGAAACGCCCATGACGGCAAATTTCACGGGCCTGCTGAAAGCTTCGCTGGTGGCCCAGGTGCCGATGTTTCGCTGGGGCGAGCCGCGTGAAGTAGCCTCTGCTGCACTTTTTCTTGCCTCGGATGACAGTTCGTACTTCACGGGGCAGTGGCTTTCGCCAAACGGCGGACTGTTTATCGCTTAAGGGGTTCTGTGAAACCGTTTGCCGCCGACTGGAGCGAAGTACAATGAGATTTGGGCTTTTTTACGAACTACAGATGCCGCGGCCTTGGGGCCCGAGCGCGGAAGAAAAAACGTACATGGAAGCGCTCGATCAGATCGAGCTTGCCGACAAACTTGGCTTCCACTCGGTATGGGAAGTGGAGCATCACTTCCTTGAGGAGTATTCGCATTCGAGCGCGCCGGAAGTTTTTCTGGCAGCGGCGAGCCAGCGCACGCGGAGAATTCGCCTCGGCCACGGCATAGTTCAGCTCCCCATGGCGTTCAATCATCCAGCGCGCGTTGCAGAGCGAATTGCGGCGCTCGATCTCGTTTCGGGAGGCCGCGTCGAATTCGGCACAGGGCAGGGAAGCTCGCAAGCGGAGTTGGGAGGTTTCGGAGTAGACCGCGAACAGAAACAGGCGGAATGGGAAGAATCGCTAGACGTCATTGTGCGCATGATGACGGAAGAACCCTTTTCCGGCCACGAGGGGCGATTTCTTACTATGCCGCCACGCAATGTAATTCCCAAGCCCAGACAGAAGCCGCATCCGCCCCTCTGGATGGCTTGCAGTCGCCGCGAAAGCATCCTCCTTGCGGCGCGGAAGGGTCTTGGCGCTCTGTCATTCTCTTTTGTCGAGCCGGAGCAGGCCAAGCAATGGGTGGATGAATACTACTCGCTGATCGCCAGTCCTGAATGCGTTCCCACCGGACTGGCCGTAAATCCCCAAATTGCCGTCGTGCTGCCGTTTCTCTGCCATGAGGACGAAGAGACTGCCATAGAGCGCGGCATCGACGGCGCCCATTTCTTCGGCTTTTCCCTTTCCTACTACTATGTTTTCGGCAAGCACCAACCGGGCATGTCAAACATTTGGGATAATTTTCTCGCGCAGCGCAGGGAACAAGGATTCGATCGTGAATTGGTTTCTGCCGATGATAAGCCGCTCAGCATCAAGCTGCTTGAACAGGGCCTCGGCTCCTTCCGTGGAGCCGTAGGGACCCCTGCCCAGGTCAGCGATCTTTTCGATAGGTACCAGCGCGCCGGAGTGGATCTTGTCATTCTTGCAGCCCAGGCCGGAAACAATCGCCACGAGCACATTTGCGAATCGATTGAGTTGTTCGCAAGGAGTGTTATGCCTCGATTTGCGGAACAAGCAGATACCCGTGAAGCGGAAAAGCGAAATCGCCTCGCGAGAGCCATTGACGAGGCGCTTGCGCGGCGGCCGCCTTCGCGCTCCGGTCCTTCGAATTACGTTATCACTCCTCAGGGCGAACCCGGTCCGGTCGGCTCGCTTCGAATATTTCCGCAGCATGCAACAAGTTCACATAAGGCCACGACCTCGCCGGCAGGAGCGCGGAGCGACGACGTTCGCATGAGCCTTCTCCTAAGATTGGTTCGCGGACGCACGGATCGCCAACTTCAACGTATGATGCCCTTTCTCGCGCCGACTATTTTCAAAGGCATGGCGCGGTCGTTCCGGCCGGAGCGCGCCCACGGTTTTTCAGGAGAGATCGAGTTTCAACTCGAGACGAACAGCCAAACAATCAACTGGGTCGTCGAGGTTGCTGCAGGCAATGCTTCCGCGCGAAGGGGCCCCGCCCGGCAGCCGCGCGTCGCTCTGCGCATGTCTGTGCCTGATTTTGCGCGCATCAGCTCCGGGGAATTGGAGCTTATGTCGGTTGTCATGCAGGGTCGACTAAAGGCCGAGGGTGAGCTTCGACTTGTTGGAATGCTCGGGGAAATGTTTGGCGGCCCTTCTCGCTACTGAATCGAACGGGCGATTGAGATCTCTGCTTCTCGAGCCGTCTTGAAGATTGGGAAGAGAGCCTGCACGTTGGTCATCTGCAAGAGAGCTAAAGTGCGCTCGTTCGGCGCAGCGAGTATCAGGCGTCGGCCGGCCCGTTGATACGAGATGTGGGCTTGGACAAGAGAACCAAGACCCGCAGAATCCATGTGTGGCACTTCTCCCAAATCAAGAATCACGGTTTTTGCAATCGTTTCCCGGATTGCATCGCGCAGTGGGAAGAGAGTTCCAGACGTAATTGGTCCCGTGCACGCAATGAGGACCTGGTCGTGCCCTTCACTCTTACGCACTTCTACGCGGAGTCGGTCATCTACCATGAAAGGAATCTTAGCGAAAGCACCGTAATCCTTTGTAACAGTTCGGTGAACAATTCATTAAAGAAGCGTTACGAGGTCAGAATTGGCTCTTCTCTGCGGAGCAGCGCGTGTCAATCCCGTGCGGGTGGGTTCTTGATGAGCAATACTTAAGCGAGGAGGGAAGAATCCCTCCCCGCTCCTAGTTCGGCAAAACGTACTGTGTAAATCCGATTGCATTCACGTCGAGAAAAGCGGGCGTTCTCGGTGGCAGTAACTCGGGTGTCAAGAAATCTGTATCGAAGTTGTATCCGCGGGTCGGCGGTTGATAGACAGTCCCATTCGGCGCGCCATCATACTTGTAAATACCAACCGCCTGGCGATTGTAGTAGAAGCTGACGATTGAGCCTCTGTAGTTAAGTGCTTGGCCGCCCCAGTCTTCGAGATATCGAAGGAAATTGTGTACCCCCCCGTCGGTGCCGAAATCCTGGTAAGTTGCGTAGAGCGATGGGTGCGGGAAGGAAATGCCTTTCCCTGAGGCAACTGCCAGCCGGTAATTCGAACTAGTGGCCTTTCGCAGACCGACCGAATACGTGGAGCTGAAAGAGTTGATGTCGTTCCAATTGTTGGAGAGGAAGGTCAGCGCATCTGAAATCACCGCCGAGGCGCCATAAGGAGCATTAAACCCGCCTGCCGGCGCATTGTAGTCGCCTTGGATATACACAGGGTTCTCCGAAGCAATTGTTAGCCCGCAATTGACTCCATTCGGGCAAGCGCCCAGATTTATAGTTGTCCCGCGCACCAGTTTGAGGGCCCGCCGAAAATATAGCGAGGGATTCTCGCGCGCTTCCTGAGTGTTGTTCACGTACCAGCCAGGCCAGATTGCCGGAGCCGTCGTGATGTAGGCCGGGCTCGCACACTTCCAGTTCGCTGAAAGCGCCGCCGTCGCTGTGAAACCGACCATTTGAGTCAGGAGATTTGTAGCTGTCGAATACGCTCCGCCCGGTATGAGGGGCCGGGGTGACTGGCCCGCTAGCGCACCATAAGTCAGCGGTGTCGCTCCGCCGAGACCGTCTAGATCTTCACCCGTGTCCATCGCGTTGTTTGGACAGCCGTTCGCGCTGGCCGGATTCACAAAGTCGTTGAAGCCGAATTCGCCTGTCTCATTGCCGCTCGGGGAAGCAGGGATTCCCGCGATGGCCGCAGCAGTGTAATTGCTTCTGCGATCGGAAAAGTACACCACAAAATTGTTCGAAGAAATTGCGGGGTCCGCTGAGCCCGCGCCGCTTGAGCCAATTGTCCCGAGGAACCATTTCTCTAAATTCGCGACGTCCAGCTCGACGTAATACATCAAACCCTGCAGCGTGGGTTGTAGATTTCCGCAGGAGCTGCTCGCGACGCTTGTTGGACACCACACGCGCGGGTTTCCTTCTCGTGGATCAAAGAATACGTTGGGCCAGTAGTCGGATGGAACCTTAGTGATCGTCGCTCCCAAAACTCCACAGCCCGCCGTGGCGCCAGCATTCGATGGATTATCGCGGACGCGGGCAATCATGATAACTGCGTTTGGATTGGGCCCCGCGCATGCGCTCGGGGGCTGTTGCGTTGCCGGCAGAAGGGGCAGCGTGGGAGCAGGCGTTACCGTATTCGGATATAAATTCCTCGCTGCATAACCCAGCCCCAGAATTTCTGCGGTCACGTCCTTCCACGTGCCACAGGGAAAACCATAACCTGTTGCAGCCTCAATCTTGATGTAGCCCGTGATGATTGGCGCTCCATTCGGCAGCCAATATCCGTCGCCTGCAGGAGCACCCTTGACGACGGTCTGGGGAGTGTACGTGGCGCCAGCTGCGCCAGAGGCGGGCAACGGAACCAGAGTCGTCCCATACTTGGTGGCGGCTGCTGTAATCGCCGCGGGATATGTACCTGATGTGACGGGTTGCGCCAGCAGGCTCAGATCGATGGGCTGTGTTGAGGTGTCTATGCATGGCAGGCTCATGATGTCAGCCGGATTGTCGGAGAGCAGGATGCGCAGGCTTGCCTGATCATAATATCGCTCGCCAAGTTTTCCACCCGCGCTCTTGTCCTCTCCTTGAACTGGCCGCCGAATCAGATCGATCGGCGATCCACCCAGGTTGGGGGTCGCAATTTTCAAATTCAGGTTTTTCGCGCCCGTACCATTCACGCCCGTATACGTCGGAGCGGATAGGTCTCCGTCGCGCATGTTCCCGTTGTAGGTGCTGAGCGACAGACTATGCCAGTTCACGTTGTAGCCCGTTCCATAGTTGCCCGTGACGCTGCCTTCAGTGCTCCCTAGCGCGCGATAGGATCCAGGCGTAGTAATCAGTTTAACAGTTCCCGTATAACCGCCTCCCGTGCCTGCAGCGAGGACCCCGTTCGAGAGGTTGTTGCGAATCACTTCACCTACGGCGGTGACGCGGTCGCTCAGCGTCAGCGTGCTGCCATTGCCTTCGGCAAGCCAGAGGTTGCCATTGGTGTGAACGCGGCCGCCGAAATTGAAGTTCGGACCCGCAAAGAAGCTCAAGTCTGTTTGCGAGAAAATCCCGAATTGAAAAACGGGAATCTGCACCGACTGGACTGTTCGCTGGAGCTTGACCTCGCCCCCTGTGTTTGTGTTTGCCACCACCGTCAAAGTATAGGGTGTTAGCAGTCCCACGAGGCCTTGGAATGACCCAGATGCAATCGTATGATTTTGTGCTGTGGGGTTGCCGTTCTTATCCGGAATAAACGTAATTGTGAAACCAGAGGCGGGCGTGCCCACGTCCGGGTCCACAAAATTGACTCCAGCAATCGTCGGCAGGTTTGCTGTACCCATCAGCGCATTGATTTCCTTGCCGCTGGGCGATGGGTCCGCGTCAAAGAGGTTCCCGAGATCCGCCGTGAGCTTTTCCATTCCCGCTTCGGCTCCATAGAAAGCTTGTTGTCGCACGGCTGTGTTCCCGCTCATTCCCTGGTCCGTCATCACCAGCCAGATAAACCCGGCCACAATGGATGAAACCAGTAGAAGAACCATCAACACAGTGATTAACGCAATTCCAGCGGAACGTCTTTCACTCACAACGCTCCTCCTCATGACCTTAGTTATAGCGGCTCACAAAGGAAAGACTTCGCGAGCTTACTTGCGTCCACAAATTCGTACGAAAGGGCTGCCCCGTTTGACTGAACAGCTGGTCCGATCGAGCCGAAAGATACACATCCACCTTGCGAATCTGGTTCGGTGAGTCAGGTGCTACGGGCGCTCTGGCATCGTTCGCGGGGACGGTTGCCACGGCATTGATTACGTCATAGGCGAATTGCAAGTCCTCGATGTCATCAGAGAGAATTTGCGGTGGATTGAAATTCACCTGGCGCATCAGCCTGGGATCCTTAGGGTTCGTCGTGTTGTCGATATAGTAGGAAATCATCCAGATCCGGATCGCACTTGTCGGCGGATATGTTCCCGGAGGACTCTGCAATTGCGCCATTGTCCCGGAATCGGCAGCGTTTCCGTTCAAATTGAAGGCATCACCAGCGGCGAAGGTGAGCACGCTCCCATTGACATTGGTAACCACTTCCATGGCATTTGCATTCGCACTGCTGAACATGATCAGGTCGCCCGGAAGAACTGATACGTTGCCGCCGGAGAGCGTCGCACAACCCTTCGTCGTTGTATCGAAGGTTGCACTCGATCCATCTGCAGCGAGAGTACCCGCGCACTTGGGAGTCTTTGGATTATTCACCGGCGCCATGGTTGTCCACGGCAGCGTATTGTCCGCATAAATGATGGTGATCATGTCCGTGTTGTGGCCCAGCGAAGCGAGACCCAAGCCTGCACCGGGGGTAAGAGACGTTAAGACCTGTGCAACAGGAAATGTGTATTTGAACCCCGGCGGACTCGGCCGGTTAATCGCGAGCGGCACAGGCCCTGGGGATCCGGAGGCCGTGTAGGGGATGGGCACACCGCCCGTGGGAAGGCCCGAGCCCGCCTGCACCAGGTCGCGGACGATGATGTTCAGGGACGCCCGCGCACCATCTTGTACCTGAGCCACGGCTGAAACAGCCTGGCTGGCATTTACCGCCTGCGACAATGTGTCGAGCGTTGCGACGATGACAACAATGAGTATCGCCGCTACGACAAGTAACTCAAGCAGGCTGAATCCGGACTGGCTCGGTTTTTTCATGCGTAAAGGCCTCATGCAAATGCGGAGATGTATGTCACCAGCGTGTAAGTTTTGTTGAACCGCCCCGCCCGATAGTTCATTGTTACCGTGATGACCCGCAAATTTGCGTTCCCCGGAAATTGCGTAATTGCGATTGTGCGAGTGAAGTTGTTGAGAGGAATCTTTATGTCATCCGCTGTGCCCAAGATTCCATCTGGCCCCGGCGAGACGATACAATCAGGATTTTTGGGATCATCATCTGCCGTTCCGACTATTCCGTCCGGCCCGGGAGCTAGCAATGGCTGCGCGCCCGTCAAAAAAAGCCCCGGCCCTGCGCCGCCGGCACCAACGTTTTGAATTTGTGCCCAGGTGAGTTGGCCAGTGTCTCGGGCCGTAAAAATTGTCTCCACTGCTTCCGCCGCCTTCTGCTGAGCGATAAAGTCCCACTCCGACGTGCTGATCAAGGAAAGTCCGAGCCCGAGCACGCCAGCGAGACTCAAGAGGCCCACCATCAGCACGAGCGTTGCAATCAGCGTTTCGAGCAGGGTCATGCCTGAATTCGCTAGGCGGCCTACGCCACTTTTTCGGATTGATCGATTCATCGCCATGCTTTTCCTTGTCCCGAATAGGTTCGAATCCTTCCGGTTGCGCCAACTACGGTGATTGCCCTCGCGGCTGTATTCATCCCTGGAATTGCAAGAAAGACAGTCCCGTTCAGAGCATTTCCGGATGTATTCACAAATGTGCCATCGCTCATGAACAGCATGGTCGGCGGACCTCCCACAAGGCCGCCGAATACGATTGCGCTCTTATTCCCAAATCCATCCGGCGTGTCCGGCATCCCCGCCGTCAGCGCGTACCGGACCGGGCCGGGAAACGTAACCGTAGCCAGGACATTCGCTCCGGTGGGTAGGTCCATGCGTGTCAACTGGATCTGGTTGTTGGGGAGGAACTGAATCTGAATGTTTCTGCGCTCCGTGATGGCTGTTTGCCGTGCCGTTCGAAGCTCTCCCGCTACCTCGTTCATCGCCGAGTTGGCCTGCTCTTGTTGCAGGGCAGGGCTCAATTGAAAGATCGCGAACGCACCGAGAATGAGCGTAATGCCTACAATGGCGAGGGTTTCGATGAATGAAAAACCTCTCGACCCGGCGTCTGACTTCATCTCCATTAGTTCCATACCTCAGCTGCAGGAAGGGGACTCGTCCCCTCTTCCTTACTTTTATGGCCTAGAAGTTTCCCTGTCGATAGAACTTCAGTACCAGGGAATGGCGAATTCGGCACTTCGGCATGCTCCAAGAGGTCGGCCATTGCGGCCCGCCGTGGAGGACAACAGTGCAGTCTGGGCTTATGTAATCCTTACGTCTCCCTTATGACTTCGCAACTTGGAGGCAGGTAGTCTCCTCAATTGAAGGGCACGCCCGGGCCAAACACCCATCGGCTGATTTCCGGCGCTTGGCGGAGTTTTGCTATAGAGAAGTTCGTGAGGCTGCTTGCGTGGCGCCGGATCCAATTTTTTGTTGATGTCTTTCTATAATCGAAGGGGGAGGAAAAACGCTAGCGTCGATTCGTTAGGCCAACAATTCTCAGTCAAAAAATTAAAGATGGGGAGGCTTCGATGTTGAACTCATTGTTGCACGGACAGAGGTGGTCCATTTTCTGCATCCTCGCTATCGCGCTTTGGGGCTACCCCTGTTATGCGCAGAGCAGCGGCGAGCAACCCGGCCAACAGTCCAGTGCTGGAGACCAGCAAATTTCACCGGATGTCTTGAGACGGCTGGACGCCATGCAAAAGCGCATCGAGTTACTTGAGGCCGAACTCCAAGCGTTGCGATCGCAAGGAGTCACAAGCACGGCGAGTGTTGGAGTTCCCACGAGCCCGGTCGAGCACACGCCCGCGCCTCCGCCTTCTTCCGCCGAGGCGGTCTCGACTTCGCAAGGCGAAGCGGCACCAACCAGCAAGAAGATCAAAGCGGAGCCGTTTGCATTCGCCGATTTCACTTGGCTGAACGGCAACAGTCGCGAGAAGACGCCTCCACTCGATACGAAGTTCTTCACACCCGAATTTCGCGCGGACACCTCATACATCTACGATTTCAATCATCCCGCGGATGACACTCTTGTCGGAACTAGTGAGAGCGGTCGAACACAGGAAGTCCAAGTCCAGCAGTTAGGCGTTGGCGGAGACTTTCATTTTGACAATGTTCGCGGCAGATTGATGACCCAGTTCGGTATGTACTCGACGATGACCCCGCGGAATGACGCCAGTTCCGGCCGTGGCCAGTGGAATCTCTCCGATGCATATCGCTACCTCTCGGAAGCGTATGGCGGTTACCACCTCAACGTTTTGCACGGCATCAATGTGGATGCGGGAATCTTCGAGTCCTACATCGGCCTTTTTAGCTTCTACAATTATGACAACTGGGCGTATCAACCCTCGTATGTTTCGTCCAACACGCCCTGGTTCTTCAACGGCGTTCGCGTGCAGATTTTTCCCACGGAACATTTGAAGATTGAACCGTGGTTCGTCAACGGGTGGCAATCGTATGGCCGGTTCAATGGCAGGCCCGGCGTCGGCGCTCAAATCCTTTGGCGGCCGAATGGATGGTTTGAGATTCTCACCAACGACTACGGTGTTGGCCAGGATACGCTTGCCACACCGGGCCGCACACGCATGCACACCGACAACAGCATCGAAGTCAAGTATTACGACAATCCGTTGAGGACGATCGACAAGTCGGCCTTTTCCTTGACCATAGATGCGGGTTGCGAAAGCGGCGGCGGTGTGAGTTGCTTCGGAAATCGCAAAGGTGCTCCGAAGCAGGACTTCCTCGGGTTCATGCTCTACGATCGCGTCTGGTTTCACAAGGATCTCTTCGGTGTGACGCTAGGCGGCGGTGGGATGAACAATCCCGGACGCTATCTCGTCCTTTTGCCGCCCATCAACGGCGCAACGGCGTTTTCCGGCACGCCTTATTTCACTGAGAACCCCGGCGATAAATTTGCGGCCTGGGATGCTTCCGCCACATTCGATTATATGCCCAGCCAGTATGTGACCTTTCGCTGGGAGTTCGATCATCGTGCCTCCAACGTACCGTACTTCTCAGGGCCCGGAGGCATCACGCCAACTTCGTGCCCGACAGCGGTCGTCGTCAGCAACATTTGTGGTTCTCCCGGCGCACTCGTCCCGGGTTTTACTCCCGATCTCCGCAAGAGAGAGAACCGCATCAATCTGGCTCTGCTTGTTAAATTCTGATTACTCGAAAAAGTAGGAGTCGCGCTCACGCAGATTTCATCTTTGCACTGCAGCCGCCAGACGGAGATCGCGTGAGGAAGCAGCAGCGTTCCGAGGTCATCTTCGGAACACTGCCGCAGTGCGTGCCGCTAAGGAATCGCGTTGCTAGTCTTTGTCGTACTTCAAGCAGATTTCGAGCTGGTGAATCGCATTGTCCGTCGCCTTGAGCGCATCCACGCGATGACCACCGAAATCGTGTGCGCCGTGACGCAGATGCTCTTGCGCCCGTCGCAGCGCCTCAATAGCCTGACGGATTTCAGGGTGGCGTTCCTGCGGCGTTGCCGTCGTCGCCGCAGGTTGAGTGCTCGCCGCAGATACATTCTTGGCGAATGGCACATTTGGTCTCGCTGGGGCTGCCGTCGAGAATGCCAGCGTCAGGATCACGCTCACCACTGCGAAGATTCCCAGAATTCCTATTTTCTTCATGCCTTGCTCCTCCTTGTCCGAAATTCGGCCCGGACAGCCGAGGTCGCGACCCACCACACGAATTGCGGTCCGCGCACATCCGCGTCGCTGCGCGGACATTTATTGCCCTCGCTCAGAAATCCAATCTCTCCAGATACTACGCTGGCTCTTCTTTCTCGCAACATGGAAATTGCGCCGATGTCGCAATTCCATTACCGACTTGCGCCAGGATTCAAGGGCGCCAATTTGCTCCTGTTAAGTTCGAGGCATAACCCTCCGCGGCAGGGGTGCCTTCGTGGGGAGAGTTAAGTTGGCGCGCCCGGGGAGATTCGAACTCCCAACCCTCTGCTTAGAAGGCAGACGCTCTATCCGACTGAGCTACGGGCGCGTGGCCTGCTACCGTAATCCTATCACTGAGTTAGCCGCCTTTGTGTTTGTTGTACTGTTAATGCCAGTTCTCGACTGTGCCCAGAATTGTGCCCACCCGGCTGAGTCATCACAGCAGACCCGGCAAATTCTGCGGGGTGGACTTACCGAACAGATATGCACATTGAGCTTTGCGCAGCAATGCGGGCCCAGTTGCGCGGGATCGGTTGCTTCGATGCTCCATGGGGCAGAAGGAGGAGGTTTGCGGCGCCCCGGGAAAATTCAACCGGGATATGGGCGGAGGGGAGGCTCGCGGGATACCAAAAAGTGTAGTGTGGGGGAAAGCGAGCTTCTTATGTCTCGAAAAAAACGCGATTATGTCCCGATTAGAAAGGGCCGCCAACGTTTGTTTTCTATGGATTAGAGCAACTTGTCCTAAATTCAGAATCCCGATTAAAAAATCTGTAGATTTGGTGGCGGCCCACGGGGAGCGGTGGGAAGTAGTGGTCAGGCGGAGCAGAGACTCCACGGGATCCCTGCTAGCGAAGAGCGCGATATGGCAGAATTTCTATAAATGACAGGTACAGTATCTTATAAATTAATGGAGAATGCAAGGGATATCTTCTCTTTTTTGAATAAACTTGGATGCAGGCCGAAACCATCCGTCCGACAGGCGACCGTAAGACCATGAAAGTACTTCTAGAGGGGGATCATGGCGTCCGCGCGGATACAGCTGCGCGGCGAGGCGTGATGACGCGCGTGCCAAAGGCGTTGAATCGGGGTTCGGAGTGCAATGAGTCGAATGCGGGGTCAAACCACACGAAGATCGAATCCAAGTCGGAGGTAGCTGCCAGCCGATCCAGCCAAGCCAGCGCCTTCGCTTTGTTGTTCAAACGCGCGTAGTCCTGCGCAATGCGGAGAGGAGGGACGAGCGACGAGGCGGCGTGTTTCTCAAGTGCAAGGGACTCCGCCCGCCAGAATCCCGGCAAGCCAGCTTGTTCAAAGCTTCGGCGCAACTCTTCATCGGATACCAAAATGGGGGAAGGCCTGCCCGTGATTTCCCGAATACGGAAGTATTCGGAGAGGGCTTCGGGGCCGTTGCCCGTCTGTTCATAAACCTCAAGCAAGGTTACGTGCGCAGCATGAAAATTGGGATCCGAGCGGATGACTTCCAAGCAGGCCGCTTGAGCGCGGTCAAATTTGCGTGCCAGATAAGCGATGTGACACTCGTCTGCCAGGATGGGCAGCGAGAAGGGGTCGGATTGGCGCGCTTCATGAATCTCCGCCTGAGCGGCCCCCAAGTCCCCGTGTGCCGCGAGCGACAAAGCGTACCATTGGTGTGCGGTCGCGTACGCCGGACTGAGCGTGATGGCCTGCTTGAATTCCGCTTCTGCCGCGTCGCGGTCGCGTTCCCAGAACAGGCGAATGAATCCCAACGAAGCATGCGCTTCACCCAGGCTACTGTCGAGTTTGAGCGCGAGTTGCGCCTGGGTTTCCGCCTTGGGCCAACTCCCCAGGTCAAACGCCAAGGCATCGGCAAGTCCCGCATGGAAGAGCGCATTCTCCGGGGCGAGGGCCACGGCGCGCTCAAGCAGCGCGATGCTGCGGAAGACTCCTTCGCCCGAGCGCGTATTCCACAGGTAGCGGCCCATGACGTAGGCCTGGCGCGCCTCGAAGGAGGTGTTGACTCCGGCGGCGTGAATGTTTTCTGCGCCCGCGGACTTCCACGCGAGGGCTTGGCGCACGCGAGCGGCGATAATGTCTTCCACATCGGCGAGCTGGCCGGTACTGACGGCACGAGTTTCCGACCACAGTTCGCGTCCATCGGCCACGCGATCGACCCTGGTAGTCAACTCGAAAACATTGGCATCCCCCTTTTGAATCTCGCCGGAGACGACGGCGTCGGCGCCCAGTTCGCGCCCCGCAGTGAGCGGCGCGATCGCAGCGCCGAGATACCGATATACAGCCGTGATGGGAAGCGCATGTCCCGGCGCCGAAGCAGCCAATTTCTCGATCAAGTCGTCGGCGAACGCCAGGCTCACGGATGGACCCTGGGGATCCGTCAGAGCTACGCGATAGGGCAACACTGCGACGGCGCCCAACACTTGCGGACGCGCACGCCAGGGCAGCGATCTGGCCGCTGCCCAGACACCAATCACCAGCGCCGCAGCAGGAAGCGCCAACAGCCAGCGCCAACGCCAAACCCAGCTCGGGATTATTCCCCGTGAATCGGCTGCGACTTCCTTCCTGACGCTGGTGGGAATCGCCTCGGGGAGCGACGGCTCCGCGCAACCTGTGGCTGTTTGTGCCGAGGCAATTCCACCCGCTCCGTTTAGCTCACGAACCGGGGCGACGAAGCGATAACCGATGCGCGGGACAGTCTCGATATACGCGCTGCCTTCCAAGCCATCCTCGAGTGTGCGGCGGAGCAGGGAGATGTGCTGGGCGAGGTTATTCTCTTCCACGTGAGCGTCGGGCCACAGATATTGAATCAGCTCCTCTTTGGTCAGCAGATGGCCGTTGCGGGATACCAGCAAAGCGAGCGTCTCGAAGGCTTTGGGAGTGAGGCGGATGACATCGGCGCCGCGAAGCAGCAGCCGCTCCTCCACCTCGAGCCGGTAAGGCCCGAACTCGAAGGCGTGAGGCTGGGTGCCGTTCATGGCCGTTTTTCAGGATCTATTCAGAAAAATTTCAGCCTTCTCTAAAGACTTCCTGGTAGCCGCCCGGCTACTCTGCGCCACACAGGCACAGGGACGCGGGCCTAGGTGCGTAGGGAAATTCTATACCAACTCCCTCGTGCGGGCAACCTGCAAGGAGAACGATTCCGCAGTCGAAGACGATGTGGACAATCAAGGTTCGCATCGCTTGACGAGCTCTTGACCAGCACGCCCAAAGGAGAACGAACATGAAGCAGGCCAGCAAAATAATGTTAGTTGCATTGAGCTTCGGACTTTTGGCTGTTGTGTGGTTGTCCCTTTCCCGTACGGCGGTAAGAGCGCAGGACACCCCCGCAGCCCCAATAACAATAACGGTTGGAAACGAGAAAATCTTCGTTGACGTACTGGGAGGCTCTGCTCTCACCGTAACTAGTCACGACGGAACCGTGGCCACTGCCACAGCCATCCCCAAAGGCACAGTGATCACGGCCGTTAGCGCCCTTGGAGTTATTGGCGCTGATGGGGTATTCGACATTGTCTTAACGGACGCAAGCACGGGCAACATAAGCATCCCCATGCTTCAACTCTCTTACAACGCGGACAGCTTTGGCAAACTGGGCTCAACGATTAACCTCGCCTGTCCCGTCGTGCTACCCAGCGACGCGGTTCCGGTGGTATCTGTGACGAACCCGCACATTTCCATCTTTCCCACTAATTTGACAGACCCAGCGCGCGTCGAGTTCCATACTCTAGAAAGTGCAACTGACATACGTCCCAATAAATTAGATGAGAGGTGTGCTTCGTTGCGCTTTCCCGCCCCGATAACGGTTAGCCAAGCGGCAATCTTCACTGGCGTACTGGGAGGCACTGCTCTCACCGTAACGGATAGCACGGGAGCCATGAGCACTGCCTTAGCAATCCCCAAAGGCACAGTAATTACGGGCGTTACCGCCCTTGGAGATTTTAGCAATAACGGGACATTAGACCTGACCTTGGTCGACGCCACGGGCAACTTAATTGTGCCCTTGAATGAGTTCTCTTTTAACGCGGACGGCACTGGCAGATTGGGCTCAACGGTTAACCTTCCCTGCCCCGTCCTGCTAACCAGCGACGCGGTTCTGATGGTATCTGCAACCGTCCCGCACTTGACGTTTCCGATTCCTTCATCAAACCCAGGGCTCTACGAGGCTTCTGTCTTTGTCCCGACTGGTGTGCAGGGTGGTGTCCCCGTCGTACTCAGAGTCGGAGCGTGTGCGTCCAATTCAGTTGAACTTAAAGTCCAGTAAGGCCGAAAAGGGGGAGTTGGCGAACGAGTGTTCTTTGGCGCACAGCAACGATGATGTGTCCTCTGTTTCGGGTGGGGGATATGGGGCCACCAGTTCTTAGCAGTAGCGCTTCAACGACCATCCATGACGAAGTTGACGAGTCCCGCACCCGCCCAGCGTCGCCATCGTGGCGCAACGAGTTCCATGCGTTACAATCACAACCATTAGGATGAAAATTCCCCTGGTCTGGGCCGATTCGCCACTTCATGGCCGTGGAATAACCCAGTTGGCGTCAGGCAGCTGGTATTAGCCGATGTGCGGGCAGCCCTTCGGTTGCCGCAGCGCTCCTACGAGGCATGGAGAACGCACAGGAATTGATAGGCGGATTCCCCAAATGCGAGTCGGCATGTGGGGCGCCCAAAACTTTGGCCGAGCCGGAGACACACGTCGGAGCGAATTGCCACCGAGACACCCCGACCAAAAGCGGCGGGGTAAACTCCGACACAGGGGATAGTGAAGGCCAAGAGATCACAGATCTGAAATTTCAAATTTCAGAGAGAGAAGCCCCAATAATGATTGTGCGCCGCACAGCCCTATACTTAAGTTGACCTATGGCACTCTCACAATCTCGACCAGGTCTCCCACCTGAGTCCCGGTCCGAAAGACGGTGTGTGCGGGGAGTTCCAGCACACTGGCCGCTTTCAAAGATACGATGGAGAAGCGGAAAGGCCGCACGTGCTCCTCTACACTCACCACTTGTTTGTCTTGGTTCAGGAAGATCAGATCAAGCGGGAAGGTCATTCCGATAGTATGGACGCCGTGCGAAGGATTGATCCACATTCCGCGGCCGGGCCTTGACCACCGCTTGCCCTTTCCCAGCAGTCCCACAAGCCGTCGGATGTAGGTATTCGCCACCGTTAATTCAGTGGCGATGAAACTCTCCCGCGTTCGGTTGTACACGTATGCGCGCGGTGCGGTTCCCACACTCTTCTCCCTGTGTCTTCAAGGCTGACTAAATTTCCGTCATGCAAAAGGAGCCCAGAGGCCTACTCGGAAGCCTGTTTGCGCCGACGCCAGACGATCACGCCGAGAACAACGGCGGCCAAGATGCCGGCGATCACTCGAACCACTGTCACCGTATCCATTTGTTTCTCCTCCTCTTCCGCAAATCCTAATTTGCACCCTTTAATGCGAGCCCCTCTCCGGTACCTTTTACGGGCCCATCACCGGAAAGAATTCCCGGACTAAACTGATCACAGCTGGCCCCAGTAGCACAACGAACAGAGCCGGAAAAATAAAAAACACGAGCGGCGCAATCATTTTCACCGATGTCTTGGCGGCCATTTCTTCCGCGCGCTGGCGGCGCATGGTGCGCAGCTTTTCCGAATGCACGCGCAAGGATTCGGCCAGATCCGTGCCGAAGCGATCGGTCTGAATCAGCATGGCGACCAGTGTCTTAATCTCGTCCAGCCCGGTACGAGTCCCCAGATCACGGAGGGCATCGGCGCGCGTCTGTCCGATGCGCATTTCGAGATTCACGCGTGTCAACTCTTCGCTCAATTCCGGGTGGACGAGCCGAATTTCCTGGGAGACGCGGATCATGGCCTGGTCCAACCCCAGGCCCGCCTCGACGCAAACAACAAGGAGGTCCAGAGCATCCGGCAAGGCCTGAAACAATTTCCTCTGGCGAAAGCGAACACGCCGCGTGAGCCAGACCTCGGGAATCAAAAAACCGAGTATGATCGCGGAAAGTACGATGAAAACCGGATTGTATTCGTAGAACCCGGTGAAATAGACCAGGGCCAGCAGTGCGAGGGGCAAAAGAAGTTTGACACCTTGCAGGGTCTGAATATATTCCGGCCGACGATACCCCGCGCGCACCATCAGCCGCTCAGTGCGGGAAGCGCCCTTGCCCGAAGCCGGCAGAAGTTTTCCGACGTTGGTCAGGGCCTTCTCGATGTGTGCCTTTTGCCGGTGACGGAAGCCTGCTACAGCAGAATGGCCGCCAGGAGCCCAGAGGCGACCCAAGCGCTCGCCCACACTGCCCTCTCCCACAGAAAAAGCGAAGAAGAGCGCCGCGACAGCGATCCCTGAAGCCACAAAGCAAATGATAGTAATCGTCCAGATCATGTTGACACCTTGCTCCGCATTTCAGACTTCGAGATTCACAATTCTCCACAAGATCAACGAACCGATGGCCTGCAAACAGATCGCCGAACCTAACATGTAAGGCCCCCAGGGGTCGGTGAACAGCAGGTCAGCATACGAGGGATTGATCATGCGCATAACAAAGAGCATCGCCGGGGGCAAGGCCATCAGGATCGCGGCTGTCAGGCGACCCTGAGCGGTGCGTACGCGGATTTCCCCGCGGAGGCGAAAGCGATCGCGGATGACCCTGGCAAGATTTTCCAGGATCTCCGCCAAATTGCCGCCGGTTTCTTTCTGAATCAACAGGGCCGTGACAAAAAACCGAACGTCGACGAGGGGAACACGGTTCACCAAATGCAGCATGGCTTCGCGCACGGAAAGTCCAAGGTTCTGCTCCTCGAATACCGTTCGGAACTCGCCACCCAGTGGCTCGGCAATCTCACGCCCCACCATCTCCATCCCTGTTGTGAACGAGTGCCCCGCGCGCATCGCGCGCGTCAGCAAATCGATAGCCTCGGGGAAGTGCGTTTCAAAATCCCGCAGACGGCGGTGGCGTTTGACGGCGACAACAACAAGAGGCACAAGTGAGGCAATCAGCCCGAGCAGCAACCCCAAGAGCAAGCTATCCGTGATCTCTGAAAGAAATAAGTACACGATCAAGCCGGCTACCGCACACCAGAGGACCAGTTTTCCCGGCTTAGCCTTCACGCCAGCTTGCGCCATCAGGTTGCTCATCAATTCGGCAACCGACCATCGGTTCAGCAGGTTGTGCAAGAAGGGCATGCTGCTTAACTTTTCGTCGCGCACGAGTTTCAGGTCGGCGGCGTAGGCGGATTGTTTCTGCCCTGCTTCAATCAGTGCCAGACGCCGGCTGATGTCATCCGCATTGATCTTCTCCCGGCCAGCCCATGCGATGGCCAGAAAGATTGCCAGCGGAACCAGAAATGTTAGAGCTGCCAGGAGAATCGCCATCAAACTCACCTCACCTTGCGGTGTAGCTTTCGAACAGGTCCGGCGGAATTTCGATCCCCGAAACCGCCAGTTTCTCCATGAATCGAGGGCGGACACCGGTGGCGACAAAGTCGCCCAATACTTGGCCCTTTTCGCCGATACCTCGCTTCTGGAAGACGAAAATCTCTTGCATGGTGACTACGTCGGCTTCCATACCGGTGATCTCCGCCATGGTCACGACTTTGCGCGTGCCGTCGCTGAGTCGCGATACCTGGAGCACTAAATCAATCGCAGACGCAATTTGCCGGCGAACGGCCTTTTCCGGAAGATTCAAATTTGCCATCGCCACCATGGTTTCCAAGCGGCTGAGCGCATCGCGAGGAGAGTTCGCATGGATCGTGGTCAGAGAGCCGTCATGGCCTGTATTCATTGCCTGGAGCATGTCGATGGCTTCTTCACCGCGCACCTCGCCCACGATGATGCGGTCAGGGCGCATCCGCAAGGAGTTGATGAGCAACTGTCTCTGTCGAATTGCTCCATTTCCCTCGATATTGGCAGGCCGCGTCTCCAGGCGAACGACGTGGTCCTGGCGGAGCTGCAATTCCGCAGCATCTTCCAGAGTCACAATGCGCTCGCGTGCGGAGATGTAGGACGAGATTACATTGAGCAGGGTCGTTTTTCCCGCGCCAGTGCCACCTGAGATCAGGACGTTCAGGCGGGCGGCGACGCAGCCTTTCATGAGCTCGAGCATCTGCGGGGTCAAGGTTCGGTTACGGACGAGGTCATCTCCCAGCAAGCGATCCCGCGCAAATCGCCGAATGGAGAGGCAAGGGCCGTCGAGGGCCAGGGGCGGGATGATCGCGTTGATGCGCGACCCATCGGCCAAGCGAGCATCCACCATGGGAGAAGACTCGTCCACGCGCCGGCCAACTGCCGCGACAATGCGATCAATGATCATCATTAGGTGCGCATCGTCGCGGAATTTCACGCCGGTGCGCTCCAGCAGGCCGAATCGCTCGATATAAACACTGTCCGCCCCGTTGACGAGGATATCGGAGATGGTCGGGTCCTTGAGCAGGGGCTCCAGCGGGCCCAATCCGAACACTTCATCGAGCACCTCGGCAGCTATGCGATCGCGCTCCTGGAGCGTCATCGGCGTCGCTTCTTCGTGAATGATCCCGTCGAGGATCTGCGTCAGCTCCCGGCGCACCACATCGCGATCGAGTTGCGTTACTCGCTCAACATTCAAGCGCTGAATCAGCTTGCGATGGATGTTGCTCTTGAGCCCCGTGAAATCCAGGCGCGCAGTGGATGGACTGGCCATTTCTGAACTCACCTCCTCACACCCGGAGAGAACAGGCCGAATCCGGCGCGTTTTTGAGGTGGCGCCGAACTCAGGCCGGCCAACTGGCTTGCAAACTGCCGGAGCTTCATAACCAATTCATTGTTTTTGTTATTTCCATTCAAAGGTTGCCCTGTATTGACGGAGGTGCTTACGAGAGGGAAATCGTTGGGCAGCCGCAAGGCGATGGGACGCTTAATGCGCCGTTCCACGTTTTCGAGAGCTTCTTCGTCTTTGCGCCTCCAGCGATTCAGAACGACATGGATCTTGTCAGGCTCGATCTCCATGGCCAGAATTGCGGCCAAGTGGCGCTCCAGGGCCCACAGTGAAGGCACATCCGGCTCAGCCACGATTAGGATTGCCCGCGCAGACCGGAGCTGCGGGGCCCAGATTGGGGCGCATCGAGTACCGCAATCCAGAACGACGAGATCGCTGGCCATCTGAGCCACGCTAATTGCGCGAGCCAGTGCTTCATCCGACAGGGATTGCCACTCTTCTGGATGGCTGGTACCTGCCAAAACGTCCAATCCGGTGCGATGCCGCGTGAGGAGGCCGGCAAAAAAGTGTCCGTCCAGCCGATCTAGGTTCTCGATAGCGTCCCGCAGCGAGTAACGCGGGCGCAGATCCAAGTGCAGAGAGACTTGCCCCAGGGGACGAGCAAAATCGAGCAGAGACACCCGCTGTTTAGTCACATGTGCTAACTGGACGCCCAGGTTAACGGCAACGGTTGTAGTGCCTACGCCGCCCTTCGAGCCCAGCACCACGATAAGTTTCTCGGTCACACGCAGACCGGCTGCGGCGCGCTCCTGCACAAAAATCCCGAGGGTTGCCGCCAGATCTGCAGGGCTGAGCGGTTTCGTGAGGAATTCCTGTACACCACTCCGCATAGCCTGAAGAAGTAGCTCTGGCGTAGGTTGTTGAAGATTCGAACAAGCGATGATGCGGACTGATGGGCGCAGTCTTCGAAGCTGTGCTGCTAACGTGAAGAAGGGCTCGGAGTCTCCCGAAAGGTCCAGGAGTACGACGTCAGGAACTGCCTCTGCGGAGCCAATGTGGTTATCGGCGGTTACAATCCATTCCCGCAGGGAGGCCACATGGCCGGTCTGCTGCAAGCTGGCTCGCAGCGAACTGCTGCTTGCCGTATCACTGGTCACCACGGCGGCGGTTAGCATTCAGCTGTCCTCTGTTGCGCCAGGAGTTCCGGCTTCTTGCGGTTCGAATTCATCGCGTCCCTACTTCTTTTCTTGCGGCGGAGTCTTGCCTTGTGCCGGGGCCGGATTCAGATATTTTTCTGGGAACTGAGGCCCTTCCGGTACTTGCCCTGCTTCGAGTGGCTTCACGATATGCGGCGTCACTACTACCAGGAGCTCGGTCTTGGATTTCTGAATCGAGCGGGTCCTGAACAATTGACCGAGAATGGGGATATCCCCAAATCCCGGCACTTTGCTCATCACCTTGGTGACACGGTCATCCACGAGTCCAGCGATGGCAAAACTTTGCCCATCCTTCAATTCCATTTCAGCATCGGCACGGCGTGTGGACAGCGCTGGGACGAGAAAGCCAGAAATGGTCAGGGCATTGGTAAAATCCAATGCGCTGACTTCCGGGCGGACATGCAGATGGATCCTTCCCTCTTCCGTGATGACCGGTGAGAAATTCAAGCGCACCCCGAATTCCTTGAATTGAATCGTGACAGTAGGAACGGTGCCGGCAGCGCCTCCTTGCACAACAGGGAAGGGGAACTCGCCGCCCGCCAGGAAGCTTGCGTCCTTGCCGGTCTCGGTAAGCAGATTTGGTTCCGCGAGGATCTGCAGCACGTTTTCCTGTTGCAGCGCCTTGATGGTGGCACCCAAGTTGATATCGGGGCGGAAGATGAACACATTCAGCAAATCACTGAGCGTCAGGTTGACCTGGTTCAAGTTGCCGAGCGCATTTGTGGACGTCGATCCTGTTCCAGTGGCGTTGCCGGTTTGAAGTGTGGGCACTTGAATCGGCCCGAATTGCTGTGTACCCGTAACGACCAACGTTCTAGTGGTGCTACCCGGAACGCTGAGCAGATTGAATCCCAGCTGGCTCAATGCGACGCGATCCAACTCAGCAAATTTCACCTCGAGCAAAACTTCCCCAGCCTGCGGGGGGGCGGGCCATTCCATGAGACTGATGACCTTGGGAGTAGCAGCGCTTACGATGGCATTAATTCGGTCCGCCACGGCCTTCGAAGAGATGTTGCCGGAAAGCACCACGACATCTTTGGTGGCTTCCACCAGTACAGGCTCGTGCGGGAAGACTTCGTGGATTTTGGCCGCGAGGGCCATGATGTCGAGGTCTACAAGAATGTCAAAAGTCTGGCTCCGGTCCGCTTCGTCCCAAACTACGAGAGAGACACCGCCGGGCGTCTTTCCATTGACGAGAATCTGCGTGGGAGACATGACCATGGCATCCGCGATGTTCGGGTCGGCGACGGAAATTCTGTGGATTCGCGCCGGCGAGGTAATCACCATCGAGCGCCCGACCAACAAGTGGAGTTGGTCGGCATGTTCACCCCCCGCCCCTTGCGCCAGGGGTTGTTCGGCGGTGAGCACCACGTGCGTCGCCGCCGCGAATTGGTGCTGGCCGAGCGCGTTCGGACCCGATAGTAAAGTCAGGGCCGCGAACAGCGTGGCGAGTCCGGCACCCCGGCAGAGAGTTGATGGGAGTAGCGAATTTTTATTCATGTTGTTCACCCGAGATTGCGTCATTGATTTGGAAATGTATTCACTTCGCGCTTGCCCGCACGGATCACCTCGACGGCATAAGGAGCCGGAGCCGCAGGCTGAACATGGGCATGCGTCCTCATCGTTACCGGGGCTGGCGGCGGTTCTCCTGCAAAAAGAGTTGCTTGATAGATAGGAGGTGGTTCCATTCTCTTGGAGTCGAGAGAGCTGCGAAGGGCCAACTGAATCCGCCCCTGCGTGCTGGCCATCGCGAGTCTGTTCGCATCGATTGGGGATACCAGGAGAGTGATCACTGTGACGGACTGAGGTTTGCCGTCCCTGTCCTGTTCAATTTTTTGGCCAGCCGCAAGCACGCGAACACCTTCCAGAATCGTTCGCGTCACGCTTTCCCCGCTATTCTTGCCCGAGGAAGTGCCTGTGACCAAGACATCCACCGTCGTGCCCGGTTGGACGAACCCGGCCACACCCACAACGTCGTTGACGGGCACAGAGAGTGCGCGCATTCCTTGTGGAATCGTCGCCGTCAGGCCAGCTCCGGACTCCTTGGGGGCCAGTTTGTCCTCCAGCAGCGGCTCACCGACCACCAGAGTGGAGGTTACGGGCCGATCGAGGCAGTCCTGGACGCGCGTGAACATGCCGGGCAGGAGTCCGCTGGTGGGCCAGGAGATCGTTCGCAGTTGGCCAGGTTGCAGCCGCGTGCCCGCGGGAATCAATGACGACGCTACGACGACTTGAGTCATGTCTCCCGCCCGGACAGCAGTTGCCCGAGTGACTTGGCGGTAGACAAATGTGCTCGCCGCAAGAGAGACGAACATTGCTACGAGAATCCCGATCACTAATCGTTTCCGATTCATTGGCAGGCTCCCATTAAGACCATTTCGTTACAGCCAAAAGTCCCAAATAGCACATCACCGTGGCCGCGGCCGCTGCGACTCCGAACGGCAAAGTCGCAGCATTGGGGTTGTCGAGCGATATCTCTCCGTTGGGGATAATCCCGAAAACGGCGAACACCCGCAGCACTCCCCACATATTCGCCAGTGCTTCCTTCGCGCGTCTCTGGCGAATCACTTGGACAAAAGCAATCATTCCGGCAACGAACACGCTTGCCAGGAGAACCAGCAGGATTTCCGCCCACCCCAGTATGGATCCCAGCGCGACCATCAACTTCCAGTCACCAGCTCCGAGGCCACGCATCATCACCAAGGGAAGAAGTGCGAGCATTGGTATCGCCGCTCCGATGAGAGAGTTGCGAGTTCCATGCCATCCCCAGGCGACGCTATTCAATGTCAGCCCCAGAAGGAACGCGGAGACTGTCAGCCGGTTCGGGATGCGCCGGAAGCGCCAATCGGAATATGCCGCCGCGCCGGCTATGACCATGCCTAAGATCCACATGAAGTGCTGCATCCGTTTCTCCCGGGCACCATCCCGCGTTCGGCTGAAGACAAAAAGATGGCCAGTCGTAAGATCCTGAGATTCCAGCTGGGCCTACGTAGTCGCCATGTTGGTCGAGGCCGTCGTAAAGACATTCACGATGGCCGCGGCCAGGTTTTGAATGGCAGCTATCGAGCCGAGCGCGATCAGAACCACGATGAGCGCGTACTCGGTTAAGTTTTGGCCCTGCTCTCCGCTCCAGAGTGATCTGAGAAAGCTTTTCATTTCTCCACCCATTCTTTGAATAGCGCCACGGCCTTCGTACGCAACGAGCCTAAGGTTTGCTCATCTCGCGATCAGAACCGTTGCCGGGGCTATCGGAGGCCTTCACAAATGCGCCCTCCTTGGCCGACGGAGTGAAAGGATTCCCTCCACCGGCCATGGAGTGAGCACATTCTCGCAGGGCTTAAGTCGTGGCCAGGTTTGTTGACGCGGTGTTGAAAACCGTGCCGATCGCTGTTGCCAGATTCTTCATCGCTGCAATCGCGGCGAGAGAAATCAGCACAACTAGCAATGCGTACTCTGTGAGATCCTGCCCTGACTCTTCCTGCCACAGCCGGACTAAAAGGTTCCTCATCACGATTACCTCCATTGGAGAGCTCCAGGGCAGCCTGTGAGACCGCGCCCGGTGTCGGGGTCAGGAGCACACAGGATTCCAAACATCGAAATGGAAATTCGAACAAGATTCTATGGCGGAGATGTTATGGATGCGCGACTTACAGGAACTCAGGAATGGATAATTGGCCAGGCGTAGGGAAGTTGTCCCCTTTCGTGCACTACTCAAGCGTAGGGGCGTCGCTTTTTATATTGCTTTCAGGGCCGACGGCTTCAGGGCTCTGTCTCCGATTGTGCACAAGCACCTCGCTGGTCTCGTCGGCATAGACTTGATCCCATTCCTTCGTAGCGACAAGAAAAGTGCCTAGCGGGGACCTTCGCTGGATCAGGCAGGCTTGGATGTTGTACTTGCGGAGCAGGTCCTGCGTCTCCGGTTCGAGGCTGAAAATGCTGTTGTACGCCGCGTGAACGCCGTTCGCTTCATAGATATCGGCGCGGCCGTCGATGAACACTTTCAGTTGCGGAGACATGGCATAGATCAGATATCCGCCAAAACCGTAGTCATTCAAGATGGGCCCAGGCACCGGGTGATAGCGAAGATAGGCGACAGCATCGAGCGGATAATGCTGGGAGGCCATCTCGATGAGTTCGGAATCGCCGGGTACGAAATGCACCATCCCCAATACCAGCATCGCCAGAAGGGCGGCATTGAGGATGGGTTTATCAATCGAGGAGTTGTACCTGGGAATCCAGAGAGCCAGCAGAGATGCCAGCAAAGGAGTGAATACGATTAGGAATATGATGACAAATCGAACATGAGTGCATGCCGCGAAAGCCGCGAAGAGGAGGAAAATCAACTCATCGAGGCGATACCGCAAGCCCACCACTACCTGCGCGGGGAAAAATAGCAGCAGGAGCCCCAGAAAAACCTTTCCGAGTGGATTGGTAAAACTGAGCGGCTGCCATTCTTGAATTGTCGCCACATTGATCGGTTGGTGCAGCGCCAGGTTAATAGGATAGGTCGCAAGCCGCAGGCCGTAGGGGGTGATCCCCAATACAAGCACGCAGAGAACTCCCGCGAGAAGGAGCAGCCGGCGTTCACGCGGTCCCCAACGCTCCGCAAAGACTCCGCCTTTGGAGAACTCGAACCAACCGCAGAGCAAGTACACGCCGAAGAAAAAAAGACCCACCGCAAATGTGCCGTGGGTGTTGATCCACAGCAGGAACAGCGGTGGCAGCAGCCAGATGGCCTTACGCCTTCCCTGCCGGAAAAGCTGCATTATGATCAGCAAGAGCAGAAGAAAGATGTAACCCAGCAATTGCGGTCTCAGTTTGAAGAATGCCATGCACGGCGCAATCACCAGCAAGCAGCCCACAAATGCTGCCTTGCTGTTCCCCGCGCGCAGAGACGAGTAATAGTAGAGCAGAGAAAACAGCGTGACGGAGAGCACCAGCAGCAGAATCGTCGGTCCGAAAAGTCCGCCGCCGCGCGCGGAGAGTGCCATCACAACTTCGCCGAGCCACTCGTAAGCCATCCACGGCGTTCCTGCTGCGGTGAACGAATAGGGGTCAGCGGAGGGCCAATGGCCGTGCGCCAAAATCTCTTGACCCACTCGGATGTGCCACCAAGTATCGGGATCCAGAAGATTGAAGCGTGTTCCAAGAAATACACAGATTGCTAGCACGCCGCCCAGGAGCACAGAAAACGAGAAAGTTTTTCGCAAAGCGACAGGAAACAAGGCAGTCTTGCTTTCTGTCGCGACGTAAGATGTCGGTGTGCTGGCCATCGTTTAGTTTGCAGCCACCTGCAGCCTCGGGAATCTTGATTTTGAGGTTCTAGTGATGACCACCATCGCCTCCGCCGTCGCCGCCGCCATCGCCCCCGCCGCCGTCACCACCGCCACCATTCGAATTGGTCACCAGGCGCACAAGGAAGGGCGATCCCCCGGGCCCACTCAGGGACGATCCTCCGCCGCCTCCATCTCCACCTTCGCCATCGCCTCCGCCGTCACCCTCACCACCACCTCCACTGCAGCCGTAAGCATTCATCACAACCACGGTGACCTGCACATCCGCGCTGCTGCCACTGCCGCTTTTAACCACCTGGGTAACGAATGTTTGCAGGAACCCCACAATCGTAGAGCTGCCACCGCCGCCTTCTTCGTCGTCGCCCTCTCCTCCTCCGCTGTTGCCGAAAACGGGGATGGTTACGATGGAAGAGCTGGTTGTAAGCCCTGCGACGCCGCGCAGCCCTGAATTCGGATTATTGGAACCGCCGGTGATTGAAAACGTCGGGTTTCCCGAAACGTTGAACGTGATGCTGTCCTGCCCTTTGCCAAGACCGTCGGAAGTGGCGTTGATCATGCTCTGCAGTGCGCCATCGATCGTCGTCGCTGAAACAGAAGAGAGCAGGCTGCCATTTGCACTGCAGGAAAACTTTGTCGTGTTGCACGAGGTCGCGTTCGTGGTGAATTGAGCAGAGCCGCCACCTACATCCAGAAGTTGGAAATTAGGGGGCGCGGGGTTGCTGCCCGACTGGTTGCTGTGAAAAGTCAGCGTCGAGCCGACGATTCCCCCCGGGGTCAGGCCCGGATTTGCCACAGTCCCATCATTGTTGAAGAATTCCGCGAAGTGCCCGGCCTTCTTACTCCCATTACAACTTCCGTCGTTTGACGGGCTACTGTGACTTCCGTCACAGTTGGGAACAAAGAATGGTTTCAGACAAAATACGCCAACTGAAATCGATCCTCCCGAGGGATTGTAAGCCTCCGCGGTCGCGGAAGCGGCGATGTCCACTGTGCTCTTGCCGATAATACGCGCGAACATCAACGGAACCGCATTCCCCCGTGCCTTTGTCCGCTGCACGTTGACAGTCACTAGGGCCTTGGAAGGAGAAAAATCCCCGTTGAACGTGACGTCGCTGCCCTGCAGCGTGACCGTCTGCCCAGCGACAGTATTCTGCGCAACGATGTCTTTCGCGCGCTGCGTCGCCAGCGATTGCACGTTTGCCGATTGCGTCGACGAGCCGGTCACGAACCCTGTCTCGACGAAAATCTTCGCTGCGCCCAGCGCCGCAGCGTCCGCGACACGTTGCGCTTCATTCCTGGCAACGTAAAGCGAAGCGAGATCAATCGCCAGCGCGCTGATGGATAGCAGAATCGTCAGCGTGAGAGTCACCGTTACCAGCGTGAGCCCTTTTTCCCCCATTCGAATTTGCTGATTCTTTTCATTTGCTCGCATAGCTCGCTCCTCTGTTTCCCCCCAACTAATCGAGGTTGCTCATCAGTTCGGCGCTGGTCAGCGTGATAGTGCCGGCGTAGCCCGAAGACGGAAGAAGCAGTTTGATGACATGCCCAATGTTCCAGCTATACGGATAGCTGATGGTGACGCGCGTGCCGGTGACGTTGTTCGTGCTACTTGTGAAAGTCACGGCCCGCTCAATTTTGAGGGTCATCGCACTGGGACATCCCGACGAAGCCGTGTATGTCCAGACAAAGCCGCTGGCCGACGGGCCTGCTCCAGACGGGTTCATTCCGCAAACATTTACACCCGCATTGGAAAGATAGTTGACGGCTACGGACGCCGCCGATTGCACCGAACAAGGACCGCCGTGACATTGTGTGCTCGACAAGTCGTTCGGCTGGCTGATCGCGGTTCGCAAAGCTTCTCGAGCAGCCTCCGTGAGTTTGTCCTTCAACGCGAATCCGAAACCAAAGTCCGAAATCCCGACAAGCAGTACAAGCAGCATCGGGAGGACCAGGGCGAACTCAATTAGTTGCGCTCCCGAGGAGTCGCTCAGAATCCGCACGCTGCGGTGCAACACTACCTTCGATGGGACAAACCGTTTGATCGGCCGAATGTTCAACACTGCCCTAAAACTCCTGACGCATTTCGACCTTTGTGGAGATCGTAATCGTCTTGGCGTTTAGACTTGTGAATGGCACGGTGAATTTGAAGGGATACCCGAACGAGATGACCACTCCGGTTACCTGGGCGGCGCTTGGGTCGCCGGGGTTCAGGACGACGCCGTTTTGAATATTGATTCCGGGGTTTAGCTTTGACGGGTCGATTCCCGAACCCTTGAGCGCATTATCGATTGTCTTTGTGATCGTGCTATTGCTCGGCGGGGTATTTCCCCCTCCGCAGGCGGAGCATGTTGGTGAAGTAGCCACGCGCGCGCCCTCTCGTGCGGCGAACGTGAGAGTCTCGTAAACGTTATATGCCCGAGCGATCCAGATGATCCCAATCAACAAAGCAAGTAGGAGGTTGAGGACGATCGCAGCCTCCACCAGCTCGGAGGCGGTCTCCTCCCTCGCGATTCTCACAAATGAGCGCCGTAGTGGCTTCTTGGCTGGCTCTGTTTGGAGACACATACACCCTTTCTCCTGCGCCAACGCACTATCTACAGGCAATTGGGACTCCAAAGTTGCCCTCCCGACACAGGTCGAAGCCGACGGAATCTATCCAGAATCTTGAATGAAGTGCAGACCGCTGCGATGGTCTCGCCTAGCTGCTTGATCTTGTCTTCCTTCATGTGGCCGAGGAGGACGGATGCTTGTGCGATATGCTCAATCCGCTCGGGCGAAAGATTCATAATCCGCGCGCACGTTGCATCAACGGCAACCGGATCATCCCCTAGCACGAGCACCCCGCAGGGCCGCGGATCCCCTTGGATAGGCCCGTTTCCTTCCATACCGACGATTCCGTCCACGATTGCAAATTGCGGCCGGACCGTGCTGTTGATGTCCAAGAGAGAGCGCGTGATGCCCGCCCAGTGCAGCACATTCTTGGGCCAGCCGTAGCATGAGCCGGGGACAATTCCAAACATGTTTTTCAGAGACAGCGTGACTCCAGACCAGTGATGCGTTTTCAGTTTCGGCATGGACACCACAAAGTCCGCGCGCATGACGCTGTTAGGTAAATAAAGCCCCCGCAGCGAAGAGGCCCGCGTCCGCAGCGGCACTTTGCTCACGTCGTCGGTGTTCAGATCTACAAATGAAGTGGAAAGGGGCCCCAGGTGGTCGCGCAAATGGATGGATTCGAGAATGGCTTCCGTGTCCCGATCGAGCGCAGGCCCTTCACCTACAATCACTTCGGCTGCGCCAAGTCGCAAAAAACTCTCACGGGCAGCGGCTACTACGGCGGGATGGGTGTTGGTCATTCCGCGCGGATCCGGGCCAACGAAATTTGGCTTCAAGAGAACTGTTTTTCCTCGTACAGGTAGCTCGAACTCACGCAGAGTTTCAAACAACAGCGCCGGCAAATCGGCCGAGTATTCAGTTGCCTTGCGGATGGCAACACGGGCCGGAGGAAGTGGCCGAGGGGCAGACATTCCAATAGGTGTGCTCATGACCCGGGCCCCCAGTTCTTTCCGCTTGGGAGCCAGCGCATGTGCGAATCGAGCGCCATGGCAGCAAAACACAGTGACGGGATACTCTGTAAGAATTGATTTGTCGCATACAGTTGGCGCAGAAGCGATTCGGGGGAAGGCGTCTCGCAGCCGTAAGCCCGTAGACAGAGATGCGCCAGTGAAATTGAACTCGCTCCGCGCGTGCTTTCCTGCGCATGCTCCAGCCACTCCAAACTCGACTGCAACTCTTGACGTTCTGCCCGGCCGTGAAGTGCAAGCAGCGCCCAAGCGGTGGGGCCCACCAGAGGTTCACCGGCCACGCCGTACACAGCGGAATTCCCGGAATTCCACCCTCCACTCGGACACATGCGGTCGAAAAGCATGGCCTCTGCCAGTTGCCGTCGTTTCGCAACACGCGATGGCATCTGCTCCGGAAATATGTTCCTGAGGAGCAAGAGTCCCAACGACGTCGGCTCAACCCAGCTTGAAGTGCCCCTGGTCCAGCTCCAACCTCGCAGAGCGCTGTTCTGGCGCACCACATCCTTGCCACGCATCAGGCGATCTCGAAGCCGCTGCCCAAGCCCGCCCTCGCCCGGCCAGTCCGCGCAAAACCGTTCGACCCCGCGTGCCACGGGTTCGGAGAATGAGTCCTGTTCGCGCAAGGCGAGACAGGCGAGTGATGTCAGCCAGCATCCTTCGCCCTGGCCCGGATAAGCAGGCCAAGAACCATCCGAGAGCTGTGCCGACCTGAGCCAATCGCACCCCCGCTTAATCTGTTCAGCTGTTTTCCGTTCCGCCTCGCCTCCGAGCGCCAACAGCACCCAACAGGTAGGCTCGACCGCGCTCTCGCGAGAGGGATGGAATCCCCAGCCTCCATCGGCGTTCTGCGCCTGCAACAGGGAAGGAAGACAGGCTTCTTCGCGGAAATTAGACATAAAAAAGCCCGGAGGCCGATGCAGTTCAGAATGAAATCCTGTGCTCATAGAACCGTCGTCGGCGCGAAGCTGCCTTACATCACGCGGCCCGGTGGAGGCAGGATTTGCGCGGGCGCCGGCACTGCCGTGGCCTCCGGACGGATTTGCAGCTGATTGATCAACCGGTGCAAATAGTTTCTGGCCAGCCCCAGAGTCCGCGCAGTGTCCGTCTTGTGCCATTGACAATCGCGGAGCGTTCGAAGGATCAAGCGTCGTTTGAACTCCCGAACTTCCTCTTCAAACGAAGATCGTGTGGAGACGACTGGGTCGCCTCCCTTTTGAAAGGGTCCCGGCAGATGCCACGCCTCGATGGTTGAGGAGTCAGCCAGCACTACTGCGCGCTGGACGACATTCTCCAGCTGGCGGACGTTGCCCGGCCAGTCATACTCCTCTAAGGCCCGGAGCGCTGTGGGAGAGAAGCGTCTCGATTTCTTCCCGAACTGATTCGTAAATTTTTGGAGGAAGTGGTTGGACAGAAAAACTATGTCTTCGCGCCTCTCGCGCAAGGGAGGCAGTGTAAGCGTGATGACATTCAGCCGGTAGTACAAATCTTCGCGGAACTTCCCATCGCGCACCATTCCTTCGATATCGTGGTGCGTGGCGCAAATTAATCGTATATTAACCGCGACGGGCGAGCTTCCGCCGATTCTCTCGAAGGTGCGCTCCTGCAAAACGCGCAAGAGTTTCGGCTGCAAACCAAGACCCAGATCCCCCAACTCATCGAGTAAGAGTGTGCCGCGGTCGGCCATTTCCAGGCGCCCACGGCGCTGAGCGATAGCCCCTGTGAAAGCTCCTTTTTCGTGCCCGAACAATTCATCCTCAACGAGCGACTCGGGGAGATTCGCGCAAGAGAATGCCAAAAAGGTTCCGCTGGCGCGCGGACTCATGCGATGGATGGCGCGGGCGAGCAATTCCTTTCCGGTGCCTGTTTCGCCGGTAATCAACACCGATACGTCGCACGGCGCGATCTTTAGTGCCAAAGCGAAAACTTCCTGCATGCCTGGCGAAGTCCCCAGCAATTCGCCGAACTGGCCATTGGTATGCCGCTCGCTCCGCAATTGCTGCGTTTCTTTCTCAAGCTCATAAAATGCGCGGGCGCGTCTTAAAACCAGACGAAGGTGGGAAATATCCGGAGGGCTGGTGACCATATCGTAGGCGCCGCACTCTCTCACTCGGCGTGCCAGAGCGTGGTCGTCCGCGGGGACAATGCCGATGACGGGGGGCGCTGTCTTAATCTGGGCGCTTTCACGGATGAAACTCAGCCCAGCTTCGCCATCTGTTTCGCTAACGGCCGCCCTCAGATCCAGGAGAACGACTTCCCAAGCGTCCTTTTCATCCGGTTCCTTCGCGAGCGAAAAGCTTTGGCTCCAATCAATCTGGATGCTGTCTCCCAATGCGCGTGCAACTGCCTGCGCAAATCCCGAATCCGGGGAACACAACTTCACACGCAAGGAATCTTTCCCGGAATTCATCGGAGTGCCTCCATCTGTAGAGACACTCGCGCGGGCCGCGAGGAAATGATGAACCTCATTTTGCCTCCGCTACTGTCAGTATGATTCAGAATCGAATGCGCGAATGCCACAGCAGCCGGTATTAAGAATCAAAAACAATTAACATTACTGTGTGGAGATCCCGTGCGTTCACTTTGAGAGACATTTCACCAGAAAGCATGAGAATATTCATTTTAGATGCACCTTCGCCTGAGGTGCAATTTACAGCATCAAGCGGCCGGGGACGATGCGCAGCCACCACTGTATGAAAAAGTGAACTGCTTCACAAGAGCCGTAAAGTCACCAACGTCTCATAGGGGAAGATGACTCACAGACTAGAGGTGCGATCCTTCAGGGGGCTTACTAGACTTGCGTGGTACTACCATTACCTACTGCTCGGTACGCATGGGAATCCCGACCAGGATTTCCACAGCTACTTCCTTATTATCACGGAGTGCTGGCTTAAATTTCCATCGGCTGAACGCGATTACGGCCAACTTGTCCATCTCCGGTTGTACGCTTTGGACCACGCTGGCGCCTGCCACCGAACCATCTGCCTGAATGATCCCATGAATCACGATCATCTTCCCCTGCTTGTCCCGGGGGATGGGAAATCGTTTGAAATCGTATGCTTGATCGGAGTCAGGCGGTACGAGTTCGGTTTCCATGTGTACGACTTGTTGCCAGGTGTCCTCGGCGGCCTTGGGAGCCGCAACATTTTGTGCACAATACTCTAAAACCCAATTCTTTCCGGGCATGGGGAGAAAAATGGTGTACACCTTTCCGCCGTGAAGAATTCCATAAACGCTCAGTCCGCCGCCCCCAACCGGACCCGTGGATATGCGTACGCCGCTCCGGCGCGGGTTCTCGGGAAGGCGGATGGGAAATACGCTGCCCGGGTAGGAACCTCCCGCAGGGTCGCCAATCCCGGTTCCTTCGTTTGATCCTACAACGCCATTACCTTCTTTTCCGCCCGAAACGCTTATATCTCCCCTCGCGCCTGAGTTGCCCCCTCCGCCACCGCTCTTTCCAGGTCCAATCCCGATGCTCGTGTCTCCACCCCATCCTGAGCCACCTACGCCGCCTTCGGAAGTGCCCCCGCCAGCAACCCCCCCCGGGCTTCCCACTTGTCCGCCGGAGGGCGAAATTGAATATGAGCCGTAGCGGTTTCCGGGAGGTATTGCCACTGTTGAAGAATTCACGCCCGGATCTACGCTCAAAATCAGCAGTCCGCCTCCCTGCGCTTGCAATTCAGACCCGCTGCCAAGGTTGGGCGGGGCAACCGAGTCCACTGCGGCGTGCGCGTGTGCCGGCACCGGCGTCGACAAACCCGCCGTCACGGGCAGCCGTGGGTTTGCGATTTCAGCCGCAGACCACTCCAGAGGTACGTTCGATGGTTCTCCCGCGATTTGGGGCTCTTGCAGTTTCTCCGGAGTAGTCTGCTTCTCCAATGGAGATGCAAACCGTAAATCCATGCGCGGCATGGGAGCGGCCTTCGTACTGCCCACCAGCAAGTTAGGAAGACTCAATTCTTGTCTGATAATTAGGTCTGGCGGCGAAGAGGATTGAATGATTGTCTGTCGAAGATTGTCCGGGTGCTGCGGATTTGAGTCAATCGTTAGGTAGCGGTGAAAATCCGTGCTGCCACGCGCGGGAAGCTCTTGCGGATGGCTGCCTGAGCCGGGACGTCCTCCTGGACCAGCAGGCGCGAGTCTGGGCAGAACTTCACTTATGGTTTGGGGCTTGATGTAGTAGGTGATTTGCTTGGATTGACTTGGAGGAGCTTGATAGTTCTCTCCCGGCAAGTACAGCATGAACGGATATCCAATGAGGAGACCGACCAACACTACGTGGAGCGCAACCGAGGCAAGCACGCCATTGCCAGATGGCTGTGCTCGTGATTCCACCAGATTTCGCGAGATGCGGGCTGCGTACCATGTGCGGGGGACATCTTCCTTTCTGCAAAGCGCGGCCAGTGCCGCACCCCACCCCACGAAGAGCGGTTGAACGTACACATGGAAATCCGGGGCCCTAGGCCGTCCCAAGAAGCCGGAATCAGTTGCCAAGCGCAGTCTCCGATTACAAAGCTCGCGTATCCCCAGAAACTTAGACAGTTCGTCCTCCTCTGAGACAGCACTTTAGGTTCCAGACATTGCGCTATTCGCTTGTGTCTTTTTAGCCCCATATGTGCAACATCTTGCGCAAGAATTTTTTCACTTTAATCGCACATGGAACTTGCGCGCAAGATTTGAGAAAGATTAAACTTAACACGAAATAGCTGATCGTTTCCGTAGTCTACACCTACCGAGGGTTATGCCAAGGTCGAGTGAATTGAAATCGCATTCTGTTCGCGTCCTAGTCGCGGATTGTTCCAACATGAACTGTCAGTTGCTCACGCGTGCATTGAAGGAATCCGACTCTCATTTGGATCTTGTGGCATCGGCTTTGAATTCTTCACAGGTGCTAAAGGAGATAGCGAAATTCCATCCGGACGTCGCTATCATCAGCTCGCAGCTCGAAGATGGTTTGATGGCTGGATTCGGGCTGGTCCGCAAACTGCGCGCCACGTCTCCGCAGACTCGCGCCGTGATGCTGGTAGAATCCGCAGATCCTCAGACTGTGGCTAACGCGTTTCGTGCCGGGGCTAAGGGAATCTTTTGCCGTTCCGAATCGGTGGATGATTTGCGCAAGTGCCTGAAGGCTGTTCATAAAGGCCAGATATGGGCTTCCAGCCAGCAGATAGAGGTCCTTTTGGACTTGCTCTTTCTCGCCGCACCCATTCAAATAAGTCCCACAGGCTCGTTGAAGGGTCTCACAAAGCGGGAATTGGATGTCACCAACTTGGTTGCGCAGGGGTTCACGAACCGCGAGATCTCCGAAAAGCTGCAGATCAGCTCGCACACTGTAAAGAATTATCTTTTTCGGATTTTCGACAAGCTGGGCATTTCTTCTCGTGTAGAACTCGTGCTTCACGCTGCCCGCGACTGGTACAAGGAAGCTCCCATCGCATCGTGAACTTGAAAGAATTCTGCTTTTCCCGTCGACCCAACTCGACAGGAACATGCATCTAGTGTTTTAGACTCGCTGTTCTTGCTCCTTTTCACGATTCTCAAACAATATGTCTCCTCTTGGAGACACTTTGAGGCGTCCTCCGCATCGACTTGGATAGAGAACTCACATGGAGTCAGTTGTTTTACCCTCAGCCCAAACTACTCACTGTCAAGCCGTCGATTCATGGACGGGCTCGGGCGCTCCATACCGCATGTAGCTCCCATAGGCCGACGAGTAGCTTCCGACGAGCATCTTGGTCCACATCCAGGAAGCTGTTATTCGCCTTTTCCACATTAGTCCCCACTTACGTAATGCAGAATTAACATTCCCGTGACAGACGGTTCAAACGCCCCAGCTAAGTTGCATTCTGCTTATATCGAATGAAACCTGAGGAGAAGCTCTCAGCGTGAGTAGTAGCAGCGGCAAGCATGCTGTTCAGCGTGGAGAGTCAGATCAGTTTTCGGACTCATTTGGAACGCCCGGGAACGCTCGAGCGTCTCGGATTTTCGTACGCAGTGATGTGTACCAAATCCAGCAGAGAATTTGCCCTCTCGCACCCGAGAGATGTTTCGCTGCAGGCTTTTCTTGGAAGCTCGTTTGTAACTCGGATTTCGATGCTCGGCGCGATTGATTCGCGAATCTCAAGGAGGAACGAATGCGAGTTCTCGTAACTTGGACATTAGCCCTCACTCTTCTCGCTCTGCCGGCAATGGCGGGGAAGGATGGGGCAAAGGACGACGGCAAAGCCGATAAGAATACTTCGGCGGCAACCAAGAAGGATGACGCCACCGATGCTAAGAACAAGACGGCTGCCACATCAAAAACAGATTCCACAGCGAAGCCGGAGGCCTCCAGCACAGAAATTGAATTGCAGCATCTCCGTGACCTGCTGGAATCCCAGGCGAAGCAGATTCAGGAGCAAAGCGAGCAGTTGAAGGCGCAGCAGTTGCAGATGCAAGCGATGCAGGATCAGCTCAAGATCATGAGCACTGCCAACGCTCTGCCTCTCGCCGTTACTCCTGGCACAAATGGGGCGCCAGCATCCGCAGATGCAACTCCACAATATGAAGCACAGGAGAAAGAAAAAAAGACCGAGCCGCCCACGACCATTCACATCAAAGGAATCACCATCACCCCCGGCGGATTCCTGGCGGCAGAATCCGTCTGGCGTTCCCATGCATTGAGCGCCGATGTGAATACGCCCTTCAACGCTATTCCTTTTTCCGGCGGTTCGAATGGCCACGTATCCGAATGGAATCCTTCGGCCCGTCAGTCGCGCATTTCCCTGCGAGCAGAAGGCAAAGCCGACAACGTGACGTTTACTGGCTACTACGAAACAGACTGGCTCGCTGCCGCCGTAACGTCCAACAACAATGAGAGCAACAGCTACGTCCTCCGCCAGCGGCAAATTTGGGGTCAGGCGGAATTCCAGAACGGGTTCAAATTCACCGCCGGTCAGATGTGGAGTTTGGTTACCGAAACCCGGAGTGGTGTCGAGAACACTAAGGAGACCCCCCCGCTGACAATTGACGCGCAGTATAACGTCGGCTTCAGCTGGGCACGTCAGCTCGGCCTTCGCGTTTCCAAAAAATTCGCCGATCACTATTGGCTGGCCATGTCTGTGGAGAGCCCGCAGGCCACGTTCGTCGCTCACAATCCCCCTGCCAATTTTCTTCTCGGTGCGGCGGGGAATGGCGGGGGTCTTTTCAATACGCTGGCCAACTATTCATTCAACGTAGCCCCTGACATCATCGTCAAGGGCGTCGCTGAGCCGGGATGGGGCCATTATGAGCTCTTCGGCATCTTCAGTTTCTTTCGCGATCGCGTCTATCCGAATGCTCCGGCTACTGCTGGAGCCTTCAACGACACCCGTGGTGCGGGCGGAATCGGCGCCAATGCTCGAGTGCCGCTCTTTAAGAAGAAGCTTGATGTCGGCGTACACTTCCTTGCAGGCGACGGCATCGGCCGCTACGGTACTGTAGGCCTCCAGGACGTAACAGTTCGGCCCAACGGCACGCTCGCTCCCATCCGCGGCGGACAGGCGCTGGGAACCGTCGAATGGCACGTCACCCCGATGTTTGACCTGTACACCTACGTGGGCGGCGAATATGAGGAGCGCGCATTTTTCAATACCATCGTCGCCGGCAAGACAGTCTCCGTGGGCTACGGCTCACCGCTCTTCGACAATTCCGGCTGCAACACGGAAGCCCTGGGGACGGGTTTCGTTCCCGGCTCACCTTCCCATTGCACCGGGGATACGCGCAATGTCATCGAGGGCACGATCGGGTTCTGGCATCGTTTGTACAAGGGAAACCGCGGCACGATTCAGTGGGGTCCGCAGTACTCCTATGTTGTGCGCAACACCTGGTCCGGAGTGAACGGTGCGAAACAGGCCGCTCCTCATGCCGTGGAGAACATGGTCCTCACCTCGTTCCGGTACATTTTGCCCTAGTCGCACTGGTTTCGGCCTGTGGCAGGCCGCAGCGGAAGCGAGGGCGCACGCGAGTCTGCGCCCTCATCTTTTTTCTTTTAGCGCTGTCTCGCAAACGATTGGTGAATCCGCTCGAGCAGAGAATGGATTTTCGGTCTTCGAATTGACTCTGACATCGGAAAAGGAAGTGAGCAAAGGGCCTGTCCCTATCTCGACTGTGCGGGCGTTGCCGGCTTGCCTTTTTCCGGCGCAACCTTGGAGTCCGGCACGAGCGTTACTTCGATGTGATCCATCTTGAAAAGATAGTAGTCCCCGTGCTCCTTCCCATTGATCGAAACCCAGCGCAGTGGACCGTACGTCAATTCGAGGGTTTTTTCCAGATACCCTGGCTTCGATAGTTTTGCCGTCATGGGGTGTTCCAGGCGCGCGCTGAAAAGGGCATGTGGCTTGTGAAAATAACTTGCGGGATATCTCTGTTCAAATGGCGTGGTTCCCGCTGGAATACCGTCAATTTCGAGGGTTGCGCCACTGGGAGTGCTCGCAATGGTCAGCGTTTCACTACGAGGGGGAAGTGCAGGTGGCGTCGCCAGTGCGCAAACAATCGTGGCCAGCAAACATTCACGAAGCCGATTTGCGCTCATCACCGGCCTCCCAAGCAGCGCAGTCATAATTACGATAGGACGTTACCAGTCAGTATGTCAAGAGGGTTTGTGCCAGTCTTCCGGCGTTTCGTTGCTGCGCGTTTGCGATCGCACCCGCCCTGTCTAAGCGACAATTTGAAAAGGATCGATCGTCGGTTCTCCTTCGCCCCACTATGCGGATCCGCTCGGCGCTCTTTCGCCCGCGGTGATACACTCGCCGCTCCGCTCGCTCACTGGGCGAGTTCGCTGCACATGAATATTCTGCATCTCGATACCCGTCCCGACTGGCGCGGCGGCCAGCAACAAATCCTTCTCACTATTCGTGGCCTGCGTGCCCGTGGACATGCAGTGGAGCTCGCCGCGCTTCGCGATTCGCCCCTGTGTGACCGTGCCGGACGCGAAGGCTTCACCGTCCACCCCATTCCGCGAACTTTCCTTCGCGCGAATCTGGCTCGCGAAATTCGCCGTTGGCTCGGCGAAGAACTCTTTGAGATAGTGCATGCGCACGACCCGCATGCTCTCACTGCCGCTTGGCTCGCAGGAGCCCATCGCCGCGCCGCTCTTGTCGCCGCTCGTCGCGTTGCCTATCCCTTGAGCCGCAGCGCCGTGGGCCTTGCCCGATATCGCGCCGCGCACAGCATCATCGCTGTTTCGCGATATGTGGCCGAAAGCGTTGTCGCCGCGGGTATCGCTGCTTCTCGCGTCGCCGTCGTTTACGACGGAGTCGAAATTCCCGAGCGGACCACTCCCGAAATGAGCGCTCGTTCCCGCGCCCGCTGGAAAATTGGCGAAGACGAGCCGCTGCTCGGCTGTGTCGGTTATCTGCTGCCCGAAAAAGGTCAAGAGATTTTGATTCGCGCCCTCCCGCTCATTCGCCAGAGATCGCCGCGCGCAAAGCTCTTCCTTGCCGGAGATGGCCCTTGTCGGCCCGCGCTTGAAAAACTGGCTCGTGACTCGGGCATCTCCCATGCCGTCATCTTCGCCGGATTTCTCGACGACGTTGCCGAAGCCTATCGCGCGTTCTATCTTTTTCTTTTTCCCTCGCTCGATGAGCCTCTCGGCAGTTCGCTCCTCTCCGCGATGTCCTACGAACTTCCTGCTGTTGCGGTTGCGAGCGGAGGAGTGCCGGAAATCATCTCAAATGGCCGCGACGGAATTTTGGTTTCGGCGGCGGCCCGGCCGGAAGATTTTGCCGCTGCGGCTATTTCGTTGCTCGAAAATCGCGCCGAAGCCGCCCGCCTCGGCATGGCCGCGCGCGCAACCATCTCTGCGCGCTTCACCGCCGATCGTCTTGTGGAGGAAACCCTAAGCGAATATCGGAACGCCCTGGCGCATGCGAATCGCGCCTGACGCCTGCTTACAAATATTTCGCCAGCCAGTCGAGAAACGTCTTGTACCAGAATTCGCTGTTCTGCGGTTTCAGCACCCAGTGCCCTTCATCCGGAAAAATCACCAGCTTCGAGGGGACTCCCTGCCTCTGGAGCGCCGTGAAAAATTCCAGATCCTGCGTGTAAGGCACTCGAAAATCGCGCTCTCCGCCGATCACCAGCGTCGGCGTCTTGTACTTTCCAAATTCCGCCGCATAATTCGCCGGCGACCACTTCTGATACAGCTCCGGATGTTCCCACGGCGTGCCCTTGAATTCCCACTCGTTGAACCACAGCTCTTCCGTCGCCCCGTAGATGCTCAGCGCGTCGTACGGCCCCGCATGGCTGATCAGGCATTTGAATCGCCCTTTGGCCTGCGACTCCATCCAGTCGATCATAAATCCGCCGAAGGAACCGCCTGCGGCCGCGACGCGCGAGCCATCAATAAATGGATATTTCGCGATGGCCGCGTCCACTCCTTTCATCAAGTCCATGAAAACTTTTCCACCCCAGTCGCCGCTGATTTCGGCGGTGAAGTCCTGCCCGTATCCCGTCGAGCCGTGCGGATTGATCATTACGGAGACGTATCCCGCCGAAGAAAACATTTCCGGGTTCCAGCGGTAGCCCCATTCGTCATCCCACGCTCCCTGCGGGCCGCCGTGAACCAGAAACAACATCGGATATTTTTTCGACGCGTCGAAATGCGGCGGCCGCACCAGCAATCCTTCGATTTTCGCGCCGCCCGCGCCCTCGAACCAGAAGGGCTCGCCAGGAGAGAGATCCAGTTGCGCCAGGACGCCTGCATTTTGATGCGTGATCTGTCGCACTGCGGAGCCATCGCCATTCGCCGCGAATATTTCCGCGGGCATGGTCAGGCTCGTGCGCGTGAAGATCAATGTCTTGCCGTCCGCGCTCAGCGCGAATTCCGGATTGAAACTGTCTGAAACAATAATCTTCGGCAGCTCGTTTCCTTCTGTCCCCACTGTGTAGATCGGCATTTCTGTCCGGTCTTCGGCATTGAAATAAATTTTTCGGCTATCCGGCGACCACGCATAATTTCCCACCCAGTTGTCGTATTTTGGCGCCGCTTCGATATGATTTCCGCTCGTTCGTTCGTAGAGCATCAGCCGGAAGCGGTCGCTCTCATATCCCGCCGTTTTTTGCGAGATGTAGGCAATCCATTTTCCGTCCGGTGAATAGACCGGCCCCCAGTCGTTTCCCGGGTTATCCGTAATTCTCCGCGGCGCGCTTCCTCCTGCTGTGGGCACGACGAAAAGGTCTCCATTCGTGCTGGTTGCTTCATCCTTATCTGTATCTGCGGTGAAACAAATTTCCTTGCTGTCGGGAGAAAATCCGATCGGCTCCGGCATTCCCAGGTTGAAGGGCGGCACGTCGTAGTCCGCTCCCGGAGTCAAGTCGGCAGGCGTCCCGCCGCTCGCGGCAATCACGAAAAGATGGCTGCGTTTGCCGTCCCACCATTCCGTCCAGTGACGGTAGAGAAGTTTTTCATACACGTGCGCTTTCACTTTGTTTTTTTCATTTTCCGCGTCGCGGTCTGCGTTGCACTTTTCATCCTTGCAATCCGCATAGACGCGCGAAACAAATGCGATGGTTTTTCCATCCGGCGACCACAGCTCGTTGTCCGCTTCACCTGAAAGCGAAGTCAGCTTCTTCGCCTCGCCCCCCGATACTGGTATCACGTAGACTTGCTCCGAACCCCCACGCCCGGAAAGAAACGCGATCTCCTGTCCATCGGGAGACCACCGTGCGCGCATGTCGCTTCCCCCGCGCGTCAGCTGCCGTGGCTCGCCGCCCTCCGTGGCCACCACCCAGATGTCCCGCACCATGTGGTTGGCCGCCAGATCCGGCGTGGCCACCGAGTAAGCGATCCATTTCCCATCCGGAGAAATTTGCGGATCGCTGATGCGGTGCATCGCCGCCAGGTCGCCGAACGTCATCGCGCGCTTCTGCGGCGTTTGCGCTTGCACGGCTCCCGCCGCGAGCAGAGCCACGAACACCGCTGCAGATCGAATTGCGAATCTCATGCTGCCTCCCCAACAAAATCCTTCGAAGCCCTGCATGATGTCATTTTCGTCTCCGTTTTCCAAGCCTCGCGCACGTTCTGCATTGTCCTATTTCGGGAGGTCGTCAGGGCACGGCTTCATCTGTGCCACGTAGCCTATTTCGGGAGGTCGTCAGGACACAGCTTCATCTGTGCCACGTATCCTAGTTCGGGAGGTCGTCAAGGCGCGCCTTCATCCGTGCCACATACCTTAGTTCGGGAGCTCGTCAGGGCACGGCTTCATCCATGCCACGTATCCTAGTTCGGGAGCTCGTCAGGGCACGGATTCAGCCGTGCCGTACAGCCGCCCCTGCCGAAGGGGTTTTAACCCCTGAGGTCTCCCGAAACCCCTGCCACAGATTTCCTCTGAATTGGATGGCGGCAGGAGCCACCACCAGCCTGCGGGAGATTGGTGCTATCGTGGCGCTATTCGTCGCCGGAGGAATCTGTGCGCATCGCCATCGTTTCTGACATCCACGGCAACCGCACCGCACTTGAAGCAGTCCTCGCGGATCTCCGGCAAACCTCTCCCGACTTGATCCTCCATGGCGGCGATCTGGCCGATGGCGGAGCAAATCCCACGTGGGTAGTGGATCGCGTCCGCGATCTCGGCTGGCAAGGCGTGCTCGGCAATACCGATGAAGTGCACACGAGGCCCGCGTCGCTGGAGGAATTTGCGCGCCAGTCGTCCGCGCCGCCATCCCTTTGGGCTGCGATCCGGGAGATGGCTGCGGCGACGCGTGACGCGCTGGGAGAGGAGCGGATCGCCTGGCTTCGTGAACTGCCGCTCGTTCAGTTTCAACCTCCGTTGGCGCTCGTGCACGCCAGTCCCGCGAGTCCCTGGCGCGCGCCCGCCCCGGAAGCGAGCGACGCCGAATTGCAGTCGGTTTACAGCCCTCTCAGCCAGCCGATCGCCGTCTACGCGCATATCCATCGCTCTTACATTCGCAGCGTTTCGGGAATGATTGTCGCCAACACCGGCAGCGTCAGTCTCTCTTACGACGGAGATCCCCGCGCTGCATATCTCTTGCTGGATGGGTCCAAGCCAGCGATCCGCCGCGTGGAATATGACGTGGCCCGCGAACTTAAGGCCCTTGCGAGTTGCGGCCTCCCCCACGCCGCTTGGTCTGCCAAGATCCTCCAGACCGCCTCCCCTCAGATGCCGTGACCGCGCGATTTTGTTCACTTCGCCCTCCCTCCGCTCCTGGGCAACGCCCCATTCCCTTTGCGCACGTGCAGTTTTCAGCTCCCTCCCTGCTTTCCGAAATCCTGACCGACACTCGCGATCCTGCTAACTTCCGAATTTAGAAGGTCGGAAGGGCACGGCTTCAGCCGTGCCGTATCCTCGCTCCTATCGACGGGGTTTTAACCCCTGAGGCCCCGGGGCCAAACCCGCCCCTACACAGTCTTCGCGGGCAGCAATTATCCCAACAAACTCTCTCTGGCATCCCACACGACGCCGGCTCCAGGCCCGCCGCGCCTTCTCCGTTCGCTCCGCAAATCGTTCGGGGACGTGTAGAGCACACTGCACAGATGAGTGCTTCGCAGCCGCGGACGCCCAAATTCTTCGACGGAGTATCCTTGTTTCAAATTTACCAGAGCAAGATGGTGAGCGACCCTCGTAGCCTTGCCCTGGGAAACGCCGAGCAGTAGAATATAGTTATGGAACAGTCAACAAAGGAACTCCGCGAGACAATCCGCATGAAGGAAGAGCGGGTTGATCGTCTACACGGCCCCGAACGCAAGTTGGAGCAAGAAGAACTGGACGAACTCAAAAGAGAATTGAAGAAGCTCGAACAGAATACAGACTTGAAATACTGATTATCTGCGCTAGCCCTCAATGCGATCAACTTACGTCACTGCGGAAGCGCGCCAAACTTACCCTTCACGGGTTCGATTGACCAAGTCCACCCTTTTTCTGGAAGCCGAAGATGGACCTCTTCGACAAATCCCCTCGCCGTAAACCCGGGGATGGTCTCTTTCAGAATTAGCTCTGCCGAATCTAACTCCTCCGATGACCCTTTCTTATAGACCTCGACAGCAAACGTCAGGTCGGTGAGCTCGCGTGGACAGTGGTTATGGATGCGACCGGAGATGCGCCACAGCGGGCGCAGGTCGCCTGTAACCGGAATATCGAGGCTGCGCGCGAGAGTCGTACCCGGCATTATTTCGACGCACTTCAAGCGCTCCCTTTCGGCTACAGCTAATCGGTGCGCCTGGGATTCGTCCGGCGCTTGATTGCTTTCCTGCTCATTCGCGGGCAGCTGCTTACTGATTTTGGAAGAGCCACAGCCCCAGAAGGTAGTCAAGAGCGCGAGAGCGAACCAAGCCGCCCGGAACCGCGCTAGATATCCCACCGCAGTCAACCTCCACTCTTGCCGCTGATTCTACTACGGACTGCCAAGGAGAAGCGGGTTCCGTGAGAGGATTCAGCGGGAAGTTTTCTTGTGGCAAGCGAGCAAAGGCGACTCTCCCACACCGATGTGGATTCCGCTGCAAACCATCTTCAAATGCGTTTGAAGCAGAAAGAGGCCGGCAGCCCGAAATTCAGGCCCAACAAAGTAAAGCAGGATGTAGTATCTTCTTTTGCCCCGCGGTGTTATCATCTTCATGAAGTATCAGGAGGTCACAATGGAGATCGCTGAGAACCCTTGCGGCAAATAACCGCAGCCCACGTCCTTCCTCCTGCTTCGCGGTCAAACACCCCTGGCAGGCCCCGCCAAACGCCAAATTCTGACCCGATCCTACCCGCAACACACATCGAAACTAGAATCCTGCAACTTGTTGAAAACACAGGGCAATCCAAAACTCTAATCGAGACAAAACGCCAAGTTAACTTTTCAGATTTTCACTCAAAATACGCTCCGCGTGCGGCGCAAAATCCCCGCCGAAAAGCGAGCTCAATTCTTCGCGGAGGGACGAAGTCCGGTGAGCGCAAGCGCTGCCCCGGCGAGATGCACAACGGCGCTCAAGCCGCGCGGAATTTGGATGATGCGGCGAGTCTCAATGGGAATGGAATCAGGCCCAGCCTGAATGAAATTTTTCTGAACTGGGTAGCTGAACTGGGGATGAACCAGCGCCGCGAGGCCAACAAGAAAAAACAGCGCGCCGATCACAACCCAAACTTTCGAGCGCATCGCCGCGCGCCGGACAGATTGTCGAGGAGGTTTCATTTTCTGCGTTGCTCGCAAGCGTCCAAGTCTAGCGCACCCGCGGCGCCCGAGGTGGCCCGCGTGGGGCGCGAAATCAGCATGAACCCTCTCCTGAACGAAACGAACTCATGGAGCGGGAACGGCCGTCTTGCGCGGCGGATTGAAAAAGGGAAGCGGCACGGTGCGCGCCCGCACGGAGTGGCGCACGGCTTCAACGGTGAGCTCCATGGCGAGTGAAGTTCCCGGAGCAGCAAAGCGCGCTTCGAGGCTCGCGAGGGCGATCATTTTCTTGAGCGCGGGCGACCACGTCGTCGAAGTCGCTTTGCCGATCTGCGTGCCGCCGCTAAAAACGGGGACGGCGACGCGCGAAGCTGTCGCGGAAACCTGTGGTGGAAGTCCCAGGTTTTCGTGGAGCCGCTCGATATCGTCCCAGTTGATTTCGAGGCCGGCGAGGCGGCGCTTTGGGCCCCGGCGTTTTTCTTCGATGAGCGCGTCGCGGCCGATGAAATGTTCCTTGTCGAGATGCACCATGCGGTCAAAGCCGAGTTCGTAGGGGGAAAAAGTTTGTGCGGAGATGAGCGCTTTTTTGCTGCTGGTGTAGTCCACTTCGATGAGCAGCAAGCCGGCTTCGATGCGCGCGATATCCAGCGCGAGCATGCCCGCGGGATAGATGCCGAAGCGGACACCTTCGGCGAAGAGCGAGTCCCAGACGCGCAGCGCTTTTCCCGCGGGAATCCAGATTTCGTAACCGAGGTCGCCCGTGTAGCCGGTGCGGGAAATTTCCACATCGACGCCCGCAATTTTCGCCGGCGTGACGCGGTAGTATTTCAAGGCGGCGATCTGTGATCCGCAAAGCTCGACGAGAATCCGCGCGGAAGCCGGACCTTGCAACGCGAGGGCGGCAACCTCTTCGGAGACGTCTTCGATGCGGACGTCGAGGCCGGAAGCGTTTTGAAGAAACCAGCGCAGACTCGGATCGGCGGCGGTCCACCGATAGGTGTTCTCACCGAGGCGTGCGATCGTGCCGTCGTCCACGACCTTGCCTTCTTCATCGCACCAGCAGCAGTAGATGACCTGGCCGATGGAAACTTTGCGGATGTCGCGAGTGATGACGCGATTGATGAATTTCGCGGCGTCACGTCCGGTGATGCGGTACTTGTAGAGAGGCGAGACATCGATGAGCGCGGCCGCATTGCGAATGGCGTTGTATTCGTGGTCGTGGTGCGCTTCATAGGCGCTGACGGCGAAATAGCCGGACCACTCGCGATAATTCATGCTTTCGCACAATGCGAAAGTTCTTTCGTGAAAGGCAGTGCCAACGGGCATACGCGTGCTCCTCTCTCGAATTGCGGGCGAATTATAGCGCGTGCATTTTTCGAGAGCGCGGAAAAAAAGGAGGAATGTGGCGGGCGGCGTTCTCTGCTTGTGAGGGCGTGCGGCGCTGGTTAGAATGAGCGGCTTTTGACGGAGACGCGGAGAAGAGAGAGATGGTGAGCAAGAGCTACGACGCCATCGTCATCGGCGCAGGCCACAACGGCTTGGTGACGGCGGCATATCTTGCGCGCGCGGGGCGCAAGGTGGTCGTGCTCGAAAAGCGGCACGTGCTGGGAGGCGCCGCGGTCACGGAAGAAATTATTCCTGGATTTCAATTCTCCGTTTTTTCCTACGTTGTTTCTTTGCTGCGGCCGGAAATTATCCGCGATCTGGATTTGCCGCGGCATGGTCTCGAGATTTTGCCGCTCGACGGGACGTTCACGCCCATGCCGGACGGAAATCACTTGTGGCGAGCAGGCGACCACGGCAGGACGCGGCGGGAATTGTTGCGTCATTCGGGAGTGGACGCGGAAGCGTACGAGGAATTCGGGAAGGCCATGGTGCAGATGTGCCGCTTCGTCAAGCCTTTGCTCGGCATGACGCCGCCGGATCCTTACTCACTGGACCCGCGCGATTGGAAGAAACTCTTATTTCTGGGGCGGAGATTCCGCGCGCTGCCCGCGCAGGATAAATACAACCTGATTCAACTGATGACCATGAGCGCCGCGGATTTTCTGGACCTGTGGTTTGAGACCGACGTATTAAAGGCGACGATGTCGGCCTCGGGAATCATTGGCACGTTTCTGGGAGTGCGTTCGCCGGGCACGGCGTACGTGCTCCTGCACCACTACATGGGCGAGATTGACGGAGTGTTTCGCTCGTGGGGATTCAGCCGCGGCGGAACGGGGGCGATTTCAAACGCGATTGCCGGCGCGGCGCGCGAGCTGGGAGCGGAAATTCGCGCGGAAGCGCCAGTCGAAAAAATTCTGACGCGCAACGGGCACGTCACAGGAGTCGCGCTGGAATCGGGAGAGGAAATTCACGCGGAAGTGGTGGCCTCGAGCGTGGATCCGCGTCAGACATTTTTGAAAATGATGGACGAGCGGGAGCTGCCGGCAGAATTCGTGGAGGAAGTGAAGCGGTACAAATTCCGCGGGTCATCGGGAAAAGTGAACCTGGCGCTTGACGCGCTGCCGGAATTCACGTGCCTGCCGGGAAAGGGCGCGCATCTTCGCGGGGCAATTTCAATTTCGCCGAGCGTGGAATACATGGAGCACGCCTACGACGATGCAAAGTACGGGCAATTTTCGCGGCGGCCGTACATCGACATGGTAATTCCCAGCCTGACGGATCCCTCGGTGGCGCCGCCGGGGAAGCACGTGCTCTCCTGCTTTGTGCAATACGCGCCGTACAAATTGCGGGAAGGGAACTGGGATGAAAAGCGCGAGGCTTTCGGCGACGCGGTCGTGGAAACGATCGCGGAGTATGCGCCGAACCTGAAAAAAATAATCGCGGGGCGACAAATCCTTACGCCGCTGGATATCGAACGCAAGATCGGGCTTACGGAAGGAAATATTTTTCAAGGCGAGCTTTCGCTCGAACAGCTTTTCTTCCTGCGGCCGGTAGCCGGATGGGCGAAGTACCGCACGCCAATTAAACGGTTGTACCTGTGCGGCTCGGCGACGCACCCGGGCGGCGGAATCATGGGCGCACCGGGAAGACTTGCGGCGCTGGAAATCTTGAAAGCTACGAAGGCCGGGAAAAACTGAATGGGCGCTGTTCGAGACATCGTCATCATCGGAGCGGGGCACAACGCTCTGGTGGCGGCATTTTATCTGGCGCGCGCGGGAAAGAAGCCGCTCGTCCTCGAGAGCCGAGCCGTAGCAGGGGGGATTTTTGCGACGAACGAAATTCTGCCGGGATTTCGCGCGCCGGCACTGGTGCATTGCTGTTCGCCGTTCGCGCCGCGAGTGGCGCGCGACATGCAGCTCGAGCGGCACGGCCTCGAAATGATTTCGCCCGCGACGCGGGTCTGTGCTCCCACGACGGATGGGCGCATGCTGAGGCTCTCGACTGATTTGGCAGCGAGCGCAAAGGCGATTGATAAATTTTCGCGGAACGACGCAGCGAAATTTATCGAATTTGCCGCGACGCTCGCGCGGCTCGGAAAAACTCTTGCGCCGGTGCTCGAAATGACGCCGCCTAACGCGGACCGGCCGTCGGCGGGAGAGCTTTGGAAACTGGCCGGCGCGGGACGAAAATTACGGTCTCTGGGGCGCAAAGAGATGATGCAGTTCTTGCGCTGGGGGCCGATGGCCGTCGCGGACTTGGTGGGAGAAATTTTCGAAACGGAGATCGTGCGCGCAATGGTGGCGGCGAGGGGAATTTTTGGCGCAGGAATGGGCCCGTGGTCTGCGGGAACCGCGGCGATCTTGCTGCTGCGCGCGGCGAGAGACGCGCATCCGCCAGGGCGTGCACTTTTTCCGCGAGGCGGAATGGGCGCGCTCGGAGAGGCGATGGCCACCGCGGCGAAATCGGCGGGAGCGGAAATTCGCACGGGTGCGCGCGTGGAAAAGATTTTGGTGAAGAATCATGCAGTGCAGGGCGTGGTGATCGCAGGGGGAGAGGAAATTGCGGCGAGGGCGGTGGTTTCGGGCACGGATCCGCGAACCACGTTTCTGAAGCTGCTGGATGCGGAGCATCTGGCACCGAAATTTTTGCTGAAGATGCAGAATTACAGGTCGCAGGGCGTGGTGGCGAAAGTGAATCTAGCGCTGGACGCGTTGCCGGCGCTGCGTGGGATTTTAAATGGTGCAGCGGAGGAAGCGCTTGGTGGACGGATTCACATCGGGGCGGAGATTGACGAACTGGAGCGTGCGTTCGACGCTTCGAAATACGGGGAATTTTCTGCGCGGCCGTATCTGGATGTGTCGATTCCTTCGATCCTGGATAAGACGCTTGCGCCTGAGGGAAAGCATGTGATGTCGGTGATGGTGCAGTACGCGCCACGCAAACTGAAACAGGGAGACTGGGACAGCAAGCGGGACGCGCTTGGCGATACCGTAGTGCGGAGGCTTGAGGAAGTTTTTCCGGATTTGCCCGCGAAGATTCTGGCGCGGCAGGTGCTCACCCCGCAGGACATCGAAAGGGATTTCGGGCTGAATGGTGGGCACATCTTTCATGGTGAGCTGGCGCTTGACCAGCTTTTCGCGACCCGGCCGGTGCTGGGCTGCGCGCAGTATCGCGCGCCGATCCGCGGACTTTATTTGTGCGGGTCAGGCACGCACCCGGGCGTCAGCCACGACGGAGCCCCGGGAGCAAATGCGGCACGGGAGATTCTGAAAGACATGGGCCGCTGATGTGGTTGTAAATTCGCCGCTAAGAAATTTCCGAATTCGTATCCATCTTCATGGGAGGAGGGACGAACCCGAAGATCCAGCGCAGAATCACGTAAGCAACCGGGCCAGCGGCAATCAGCCACGGCGCCCAGCGAAATACGTAGTCCTCGCTGTACGCGATTTTTATGGCGCAAAGTAGCGCGGGGAAAAAAATCATGTACGCGAGCCCCAAGTTTCCGCCGGGAATGCGGAAGCTGCGGGGCGCCCCGGGCATGGTGCGGCGAAGCTTCCACGCGGCCAGGAGCGTCAGCATCGAAGTGGCAATTCGCGTCCAAATGTAAATGTTGACGAGATTCACGACGCGCCAGCGCGCCAGAATACAGTACACCACAGTGGAAACAAAAATGGCGCGCGCGGGCGTGCGGAAGCGCGGATGCAACTGCGCAAGCCAGCGCGGGAGATAGCCATCTTCGGCCATGGTGGCGGGGATGCGCGTGGTGTAGAGAATCGTGCTGTGCGAGAGCGAGGCCGTGCCAATTATAGAGGCGACGAGCAGGGCGAGGCCCAAGGGATGGCCTCCGATGGAGCGAGCGGCGGTGACGATATACCCGGTTTCCCAATCATGCCAATTGCCCAGCGCGGCGAGGGCGAGCGTGGCGGGCACGGTGTAGGTGAGTATGTTGAGCGGCGTATTCCAGGCCAGGACGCGAATAAGAGTTCTCTGCGGATTCTCCATCTCTCCAGTGACGCTCGAAAGCTGCTCGTAGCCCGCGTAATCCCACATGGCCAAAGCTAAGCCCGCGCCGAAAACGGCACCGAAAGGTTTTCCTGGTGGCACAAACGGCAGGACCGGATTGTGATGCCACTGGAAGATTGCGGCAACACACATCCACGCGACGGGAATGAGAATCGCAACTTGCATGGCCACGGCCACCCAGCCCGCGATTTGAATGCCGCGCGCGTTGATCCATGCCAGGGTGCAGAGCACAAGGCACGCGCCAGCCCATTTCCAGTAACCGGTGAGGCCGGGAATGTAGTCACCGAGATAGTCCATGAGCAGAACGCCGTAAACTGTGTTCAAGAGAAAAGTTCCGGTCCAGTTCCACCAACCGCACTGAAATCCCCAAAAATCGCCGAATGCGGCGCGCACCCAGCGATAGAAGCCGCCCTGCACGGGAAGAAAACTGTTCATTTCCGCGGAGGCGAAGGAGATGGGGATGCTCCAAGCGAAGGGAACCAGCGCGAGAAAAAGGAGAGACATGCCTGGGCCGGAGGTCTTAAAGATTTCTTCGTAGCCGAAGGGGCCGCCGGCAGTGTAGCCGTAGAAAATGGCGAGCAGTGGCAGGAATCCGATCTTGCGCAGACCTGCGGAAGCGGAGGACGGACGCGATTCGGCGCCAGGGGCAGAGTTATTCATGCGAATCCTTCACGGGCGCGCATCATATGAGACGCAGCCGCGGAATTCAATCGAGGCGAGAAGTTAGTTTTGGCCAACGGTGGATGCGCTCGCGCGTGAGCAATTGCAGCGTGATCCCTGGTTGCAAGGGAAGGGAAGCCGGCAACGCGCGGCGCGCATTACGAAATGTCGAAGAGATGCGCGGAAAAGGAATCGAGGCGCACGTAGAGACCTTCGCGAGCTAGTTCCTCTCCTTTGCGGGGATAGCGCGCGTCGTGAAGTTCGTCGAGAAAGACAAATTCTCGCGCGGCGGAAATCTGACCCTCTAAACGCACGCGTCCCTGCGCCGTGCCGCCGGCTACATTGGCCACAATGAGCTTCCACGAAGATGCGGAGCGCCACTGGTAAGCGACGAGATTCTGATAGCTCGCGTCACCAGCGCTTGAAACATCGAGCGGCTTCCATTCGCCGGAATGAAAAACATCGAGGTTGCTGAGGCCGAGGAGGCGCGTGTACATGCTCTGGAGAGCGGAATCGGCCGGCTCGGCGGCCATGCGCGCCAGGGGAATGGGGTGGCGCACTTTTTTCCCTTCGAACTGACCCTGATGATAGAAACGCATACCGGGAAGCGTGGCGGTGAGGACGGCGGCAGCTTCGACGCGCCCAGCAAAGACCGAGGCAGCGCGAGGTTCGTCGTGATTCTCGAGGAAGCGAACATTGCGGCTCTGTGCAGTAGGATCGCCGCGGAGGCCGGCGCGAATCGCCCCGGCGTTGCCATCGCGCAACTGATCGTACAGTTTCTTGTCGTACGTGAAATTGAAGCCCAGGCCCTGCAGTCGCGGTTCGAGATCCCAATAAACTTCGGCGAGCCACAGAAACCCGGGGAGAAGGCGCACGGCTGCGGTCCAGAATTCCTCCTCCGCCGCGGAATATCCGGCGAGCTGAGCGCCCCAGGTGCGCGCGAAGATTTCGTTGAGAACAAGCATGGCCATATCGCAACGCACCCCGTCACAGTGGCGTGCAATTTCCTGAAGCACGCGGAGCAATGCAGCGCACGCGCGGGGCTCACAGTAATTCAGTTGCGCGACATCCTTCCACGGCGGAAAGTAAGGGTCGCAGCCACGGGCAATGAATCGCGGCGCGGCGCTCGCCGCTTCCGAGAGCCAATAGGCCGAGGGGCTGCGATGGAAATCTTCCTCTTTGCCCTGAACGTAGTATTCAGGATGAGAGGAAATCCACGGATGGTCGAAGCCGGTGTGGTTGGGGACAAAATCGAGAATGAGTCCCATGCGGCGTTCGTGCAAGGCATCGCGGACCGCATCGAGTTCCGCCCACAAACCGATTCGCGGATCCGGAGAATAATTGCGAATCGAGTAGGGTGAGCCGACGACTTCGCTGACGCGCCAGCCGGGAACGGCCGCATCAAAATGAGCAAACTCCGCGGGATCGGTTTGGAACAGGCGCCGGCCCTCCGCGCTGCGCTCCCATACTCCCATCAGCCAGATGTAATCGAATCCCAGGCTTGCGAGACGATCCCATTCAGCTGCGGGAATTCCGCCGAGGGTGATTCTCTTTCCGGACTGTGTCGAAAGCTCTTCGAGCCAGGTCCATGCGTTGATTTCGTAGAGATGCGGATGCGGACGCGCTGCGAAAGGCATGAAGCTCGTACCTCCGGGACGGGAGCGCACGAAAGCCTAGTGAGAATTTCACACAAAGTCAATTTGGACGGTGCTGCGGGATGGTAAAACACGGGCAGGGCAATGGACCCTGCCCGCGTGGTTATTGATGTGAAGAAAGCTTGGGGCGATCGTTCGATGCGTCGGCGTCTTCGCGGGGCTTCATCGAGAGCACGCGATATTCGCGTTCCTTGTCGTCGCCCTCGGGGACACGCAGGACGAGCTTATCTTTGTGGATGCGAAATTCGGCGATCTCGCCTACGGGCAAGAGCACGGGGTGCTTCGCGTCGGTAGGGCGGATGCGATAGACGATGTGCGGCCCTTCGAGCAAATATTCCTGGCAGAGCACCTCCTGCGTTTTCTTGTGACCGCTATCCGTGCCGATAATCTCGCCCGTGATACTTTTGCCGGAGTTTTCATCCGTGCCACATGGGACGGACTCCATCTCCAGCAATTTGCCGCGCTCGTAGGCAGGCTGATCATGGGCGACTGCGACGGAACTCACTAACAGGGCGGCGAACAACAGGGATATCTTCTTCATGGCTGAGCCTCCAGTACAATTTTCCCTCAGAGAAAGCTAGAAGGGGCACGCGTGCCGCCAAAGGCTCAATACGGCTAAGGCCTGGTAATCCAATAATTTATAGACGTTTTTGATTTTGGCCGAAGTCGTCAGGAAGGTAAAAATTTCCAAGCGACTGGAAGTAGGGCCTTAAGTGGCTTCGCTCGAATTGTTAAGGATAGCAAAGAAATGGCCGGGGGCTCCGCTGAGGGTCGAAGCGCCCCGGCCTGTTTCCTACCCATCTCCGCAGGTCAGGGTAAGAAATTTTTCCAGCCGTTTCCACACATGCGGCCAGCGAAAGCTGCGCCGCCGCGGGAAAACGGCATCAAGCAGCGGATTCTCCGCTGCGAAGGAATTCGTACCGTTCAATGGCTGCGGCGATTCCCACGGTTCCATCACCTTCAGCAGCATCGCTGCGCAAGACGCGCCCGAGGCAGCGCACTCGAACCGGGCCAGCCTGTGTGACTTCATGCGGAAGGGTCATGACAATTTCAACGGGCGAGCCGTTTTTTACTAGACTGGGGAGCGTGAAATAAAGGCTCCGCGAGCTCACTTCCCGGGACTCGGTGAGCGCCTCGCCAACAGCGGCGTCACTGGTCCATCGAACCATAAGCGGCAACTTCATCTGAAAGCGACGCGTTAGGCGGCGTTCCTTTTGATCCACAGGGATAGTCCTCCACGAACGTGTGAAGTTTCGCAGACGCATCTGCGCGAGCCTATAGGGGGAAAGTGTCAATTTTGGTCATTTTTTCGGTACCGAAGTACCAGAACAAGAGGTCTTACTAAGTCAGCTAACGGCCAATGTTTCGGTAAGCTTGGAGGATATCGTCCAGTGACAGCAGTCCCTCGAGCTTGCGCGGTTTGGCGCGATGGACGACGGGCAAGAAGGGTAACGAGCCGACGCGCCGCAGTGCTTCGTCGAGCGGCTGATCACGATGCACGTGCGGGAGCGGACGGAATCCCGGCACGTCGCGAACAAGGGTATGTTCATCCAGCCTCAAGGCAAGGAACAAGTCTTCGCGAGCGACTCCTGCCCAGGTTCCTTCAGGCATGCTGACAACGAGGAAATTTCCGGAGTTGGGTTCGAGGCGCGAAGTTGCCTTTACCGCGGTCTCTTCACCCAAAAGAACAGATTCTTCGGCGGGGCGCATGGCATCTTCCACGCGCAAGGACCTGCGCTCGCGCAGCGTTTCCATGGAAGGCAGATGGATGCCGTCTTGGCGGCTGAGCAGGTCGAAAAGAGGCTCGGGTGCGAAGCGCAGTGAAATAAGATACGCCAGCATGTTGGAAATCATCGCGGGAAGGATAATGGAATAATTTCCGCTGACTTCCATCACCATAAAAACGGAAGTGATTGGCGCGCGCAAAAATCCTGCGAAAAGCACTCCCATTCCGATCAAACCAAATGTGCCCACGGATCCCGCCAGCTGCGGAAAGGCGGCGTGCTCGGCGCCCCCGACGGCTCCACCAATCATGGCGCCGATGAAAAGCGTGGGGGCAAACATTCCGCCAGGGGAGCCGCTGACGAATGAAACTCCCGTGGAAAGAATTTTTGCCGCGCCCAGCAAGAGCAACACATACCAGACGTATTCAGCGTGCAGGGCCTGATCAATGTAGGGGTAGCCCGCGCCCATGACTTGCGGCAGCTTGATGCCCACAATGCCGATCAGCAAACCCGCCGCGGCTGGCTGCGAGTATTGCGTCCAGCGCGGCATGGACTTCAAGCGCGGCCGCGCGAACGCGATGAACTTCACGAAAAGTACGGAGGCAATGCCGCCGACGATTCCGAGGGCGGCGTAGGATAGCAATTCGCCCGGATGGGCGAGCCGATATGCAGGAGCGCGGAAGAGCGGCTCGCTGCCGAGGAACCAGCGCATCACCACGACGCTGGAGACCGCCGCGAGAACGATCGCGCCGAGAACGCCGGCGTTCCATGTGCCGATGACTTCCTCGATGACAAAGATGACGGCGGAAATGGGAGCATTGAACGCGGCGGCGAGTCCCGCTGCGGCGCCCACCGGCGCAATGAGCCTCACTTTCTCTTTGGAAAGCCGCAGACGCCGCCCCAGCGCGGAAGCTATGCCCGCTCCCATCTGGAGCGAGGGATCTTCCGGGCCAAGGGATTGCCCCGTGCCGATGGCCAGGGCGCAGCAGATGAATTTCCCGATGACCGTGCTGAAGGGTACGTAGCCATCGGAAATGTACACGGCTGCTTTGGTTTGATTGACACCGCTTCCGCGTGCGCGAGGAAAAAGGCGAAGCACAAGGAATCCCACCAGGAGGCCTCCGAGCGTCGGCGCAAGAATGACGCGCAGCGTGGAAGGCGCTAGAGAGCTGCCCAGCGTCCAGAACCGTACCCACTCGATAGCGATGCGGAAACAAACCACGGAGAGGCCGGATAGAAGGCCGATCACCACGGCCAGCAGGAGGAAAAGCTGGCCTTCGCGCAGCGCAAGTGCGCGGAGCGCAACGCCTACCCAGCGGCGCGTCGGCGCAGATTCTTGCAGGGTTTGGCCACCGTCTTGAGGAGGAGCGGTCGTTGCCTCGGGCATTTCGCTCACTGGGGCTCGCTTTGAGGAGATAGCGCAAGCAAGAGGATCGCCTGGTCCGCTCCGGTCGGAGCTCCGCACGCCTTGGCGGTGAGCTTCTCGATATCGAACACCAAATCCATGACGTCGGCGATGCGCTCCGGGTGACGCGCCAGATTTCGCGCCGACCAATTGCTGCGATTGGATTCCAAGCGCAGGGTGGCTATCTGCAATGGGGACGATGGAGCCTTCGCGTCAAGATTCAAGTGTTGAGCTTGAGCACAAGAAGCTAATCGCACGCCGGCAACTTCAAGGTCCTGTGAGGCGCGGTGGGCCCGCTCCATGTCTGGAAGTCCGCGCTCGTTTGGATCGATCTCGCGAACCATTTGAATGGCGTCGGAAATGCGGCGAAGATCCACGTCGCCGGGATTGAGCTTGAGGGCACGGGGAAGATAAGGCTCCGCGCGGCGGAAGTCTCCAAGAGCGAATTCCGATTGTACTGCGCCGTTGAGGGCTGCGGCATTGTTGGGATCTACCGCCAAAGCCTGACGGAATTTCGCGAGAGCCGGAGAGTAGTTCTTCGCGGCGAGAAGCATGCTGCCGACGCGGACGTTCAGGGCCGGATCCGTGGGCGGGACGCTGGCGGCGAGAGCCACGAGGGCTGCCTGTGCGTCGCCATTGAGATTCAAGCTGGAGAGGTATTGCACCAGCTCGATCCGCGTTGTGATTCTCTGGCCAAGCGGATCCTCAGCCCAGACTCCGAATATCGCGTCGCGATAGTAACGGATCGCGGCGTCGGTGTGATGATCGCGGCTCTCGAGACGCGCCAGATCCAGGTTGACCTCTCCGCTTCCCGGCGTCTGTTCGAGGAGATGCAAGAAATATACCCGCGCCTCCTCGAAGCGACCGGCCGCTTCAAGCGATTCGGCCAGGCGCAATTCAGCGCGCGGATTCCCGGGAGAATAATTCAATGCATTGCGGAAATCCTCCAGAGCGTTCGCGGCTTCACCGGAAGCGAGATGCGCGTCGCCGCGAGAGTACCATTCCTGCGCCAGAGATTCCTCCTTCGCGTGATACATCCGCGCAAGCGCGCCGGTAAGGACGAACATGACTCCCACTAGCACGAGACTCAGGAGGAGGACAGTTTCAGGAAGGAGTCCAACAGGTCGCGAATTTGACTTAGCTTCGAATTGCATGTGGATGTCCGCAGCGGCGCAGAGCCGCGCTGCGATAACCAGAATACCGAAACCTGATTCGGACGCCAATCGTTTCGAAAGTTCTTTCGGATGCGAACAGAAGGCAATGCCGGCGAAACGTGCTCTCGTCAGGCCTGGTCGATTAGGCGGTGATGGATGGCGTAGAGGGCGAGCTCGAGGCGGTCGGAAACTCCCAGCTTGTCGAAGATGTTGTGGAGGTGGTTCTTCACCGTCTGTTCGCTGATGAAAAGTTTCTCGCCGATTTCGCGATTGCGGAAGCCCTGGGCCACGAGCTGGACGATTTCGCGTTCGCGTTCGCTCAAGAGTGGCTTTTCGCGGCGCTGGCCGGATTCCGCGGATTTCTTGAAGGCGTCGACCACTTCAGCCGTCATGCGATTATCGAGCCAAATTTCGCCTTCGTGAACTTTGCGAATGCTCTTGAGCAGCAGGTCGCTGGCGGATTGCTTGAGGACCACGCCGCGTGCGCCCAAACGCATCGCGCGGACCACATCGCGGTCGTCTTCGGCGGCCGTGACCACTATCACTTTGGTGGCCGAGGAATCGAAATTCACCTCTTCGAGAACGCCCAGGCCGTCCTTTTCGGGCATGCGCAGATCAAGCAGCAGGATATCCGGCTTGAGCTTTGCGATCAGCTTGACGGCTTCGTTGCCGTTCGAAGCTTCGCCGACAATGGAGATGTCGGGGGCATTTTCGAGAAGCTTGCGCAGACCTTCGCGAAAAATTGCGTGGTCGTCGGCGACGAGGAGCCGGATGCTGGGTTTAGCTTTAGTCATATCAGCTCATGGGAATTTCAACGGTCAGGCGCGCGCCATGACCCGGATTTGACTCCACCGTCAGCGTACCCCCGACGCTGCGTGTTCTCTCTTTAATCGAAATCGGGCCCAGACGCAACTCGTCCAATTGTTCGTTCTTGTATGTTCCGGAAAAACTAAACCCCAATCCGTTGTCGTCCACGACGAGAGACAACTTGTCTTCGTCGTGACCTAGTTTTACCACGACGTGACTCGCCTGTGCATGCTTTTTTATGTTGTTGAGTGACTCACGGTATATCTGGAAGATTTCCCGGCAAACGCGGTCGGGAACCCGTAAATCGCGCGCATCGAGAAACAAATCCACGGCAATCGTGGACTCATTGCGGAAGCGCTCGGCGAATCCGAGCATCATTTCGGGAAGGTCGGCGCTCTCAATCCGCAGCGGACGCAGGTCAGTGACCATCCGGCGCAAATCCTGATGCTCGTGCCGGGCGATTTTCTGGAGCGCCTCCAGCTCTTTTTCGAGAGAGCCGGGCGTGCTGGAGGGATTATGGCGCAGCACGTCCAGGCGAATGTCGAAGCTCAAGAGCGTTTGCAGGATCCCGTCGTGCAGATCGCGGGAAATGCGGCTGCGTTCCGCTTCCACGGCGCGCGCACGGAGATTGCGCAGGAAATAAACATTCTCAAACGCAGGAGAAATGTGGCGCACGATTTGCGCGAACCAGCCGACGTCACGGCGCGAGAACCTGCGCGGGCGATTGAAAAGCAGCAGCCGGCCGGAGGGCCGCCCCTCGAACACCAGCGTGGCGGCGACCAGCGATTTCGCGCCGAACTCGCGCGCGAGCGAAGCGGGCGGGCGAGGTGGATCACCGCTCCGGATTCCGGTTTGCGTGTCCCACGCCATTCCCTGGCCCGGGCCTTCGAGAGAATTCCAGCACACTGTTGGCGAGAGATCGTCGGCGAGAAATGCATCGGCGCGAATGAGAGGTAGCGTGAGCGGGCCGGAGGATTCGGCGCCGGGGTTGACCTTCCAGACGTAGAGATGCTCGGCATCCTCGTCGCGCAGGGCCAGACAGGCGCTCTGGCAATCGAAGTGCCGGGCAATTTCCGTCAGCGCCACGCGAATCGTTTCTGCAAATCCCTTCTCCACGCGAATCAGGGCGTTGAGCTGCTCAAGAAAAGCCTGCCGGTGCGCCTGCCGCTGTTCGCGTTCGCCGAAGTAAGCCATCCCCGCGCTCGCCCCCATGGTTCCGGCGGCCAGGGCAATCCATGTCAGGATGTGGTGGAGATCAGGAGCTTGCTGGAGCGCTGTACGAACCACAAAAGCGAGCGTAAAGATCACGCCGAGAAGCAGCGCGCTGCGCATTTTCCAATGCGTGCCGGCCGCGAAGCACATAAAAAGCAACAGGCACCAGAACGAGGCAACGGAAGGAGCAATAAAAAGAAAAGCGGCGGTGAGCCCCACATCAATCAGGAGCGGGACATGGAAACTGGCGACAGGACCGAATTGTTCGCCCAGAGCCAGGAGTATTGCGGCCGCCAGATAAATTGTGACAAATATTAATGGGGCTCGGCTGGCGGGGCCGTGCTGCAGGATCTCCACCAGGGCAAGAGCGAGCAGGATGGGCCGCGCCAGCGTGGCTTGGCGGTCGAGTGCCCTCGAAATAATGTGTTCGGGTTGCATGCACGGCGACGAGAATCCGCTCCATCAAGTTTAACAAGGCGGCGGCTGGGCGCAACGCACTGTTGCCTCTCCAGCAATGGAATCGCCTGTCGCGGCCGCTGTTCCGCCTCGCTACATGCAGACCGCCGCGGAACTGCGAAACGATTTGACATGCAGTGCATAATAGATGCCGGTTGCATCATTCTTACGCGCGGTTTGGGATTCCAGAAGCATACTGTGGCTAGCAATTTTCGAACTAGCCGTGTGGGTGAAACCGACCGTTTGTGAGTCCGCGCTCTGAAGCGGACCGTTCAAGTTCAAGAGCTGATTTGGCTGAGCGCTACACAAGCTGCGAAGTGCGCCGAATCCTGGGGCTTCAGCCGGGCCGTCTGCGCTACTGGGAGCGTCTGCAGCTTGTGCGGCCCAGAACCCGGTGGCGCGAACGTTTCTACAGTTTCTCTGACCTCATCGCACTGCGATCCTTGAAATATCTCACGGAAAACCGTATTCCAGCCCGGCGCGTGCGACGAGCTCTGGCGGCGTGGGAGCGCTGGGAGCGCGGCGCGCGCGTTCCTCTCGCGCAATTGCGACTGTTTCCGCGCGGAAGGGAAGTGGCCTTGATTCCTCCCGGTTTGGGAAAACAGCCTTTGGAGCCGCTCAGTGGGCAGTGGCTGCTGCCGTTTGAGTTTGGCGTCAGGCGCGGAGAAATTCGGCGCATGATTTCGCCGAGCGCTGAGCAGTGGTTCGAATACGCGCTGGAGTGTGATTCGCAGCCCGAAAAATTTGCCGAGGCTGCCGGCGCTTACCGTCGCGTGCTGGAACTCGAGCCGGGCTGGATCGAGGCGCACATCAACCTCGGCGTGGCCCTCTATCATCTCTTCGAATTTGACGAAGCGCGGCGGGCTTTCGAGGCGGCGCTGGTGCTCGAATCTGACAATGTAACGGCACATTTCAACCTCGGCTGTGTGTTCGAAGAAATGGGCGACCTCGAAGAAGCTCTCGAGCACCTTCGCTCGGCCGTGCGGACGGATCCCGGCCATTCCGACGCGCATTTCAATCTCGCTCTGGCTTACGAAAAATGTGGTGAGCCGTTGCGCGCTCGGGAGCATTGGACGCACTACCTTCGCTGCGAACCAAAAGGTTCGTGGGCGGATTACGCCCGCGCCCGCATCAGCCCCGTCCGCCGCACGGGCCCGCCAATTCCTTTTCCCGGCTGGAACTGATTCCTCGGAATTAATTTTTCGGATTCTTGCGCCGGCCCGTGAATGCCCGTAAAATTGGGATGTCTCAGCCTCGGCGGTGAGCGTAGCTCAGCTGGTAGAGCATCGGTCTGTGGCACCGAGGGTCGTGGGTTCAAATCCCATCGCTCACCCCAACGATCTCCCCAATTTGATTCGCGCCAGGAGGGTGTGCGCCAGCTCTCGGTGTGCGCGCTTGAACCAGGCTCTCAGTCCAACGCGGCCGCGGACGCGCGAATGGCGTGGCAGCGCGAAGGCGGAAGACCCTCCTCGAAGAGTTCGCAGGACGAATCTACTCCTCTCGAAAAATCCTATCCTCTTCAACTCCAGGTTAGATGGTGTTTCGGATTCTACAGAGTTTTGTCAGATATTTGCGCTCGGTCTAGCTACAGATGAAATCCTGAGGAGTCAAAGTGGAAAGTAGAATGGGCTGATCGCAACCAGCATCCGCCAGAGGAATCGCAAGACTCAGATAGACCGAGCCCTCCTTCGCCATCAAACCTCTCTCGCATAGAGAATCGAGCGCGCTTCCTACTTCTTCGAGGGTCGTTTGATTGCAGGCCGGGAGCGACTGCCAGATTCGGGCTAGCCCCATGGCTTCATCGCAGAGCTGGTAGATCGTGCTCAGCGGCTCGTGCAACGTGGTTTTCTCAGCGGGCCCGGGTTTTCGGCTGTCGATCAGCAGCAGGTCGCCGCCGCTTTCCTTCATCGTCAAACTGGCCGCAGGCGCACGGCTCTGCCAAGCACTCACCGCCTCCAGAACTTCTCCGGCGTATGATTCGACCGATTGATCGAGTTCATGATCAAACTCGAAGGTATATGCAAGGTTATCGAGCGCGGCTTGCGGAAGCGCGTAAACGAAAGAATAGCTCCGGTCCGCCCGAAGCTGGCGGAACCCGAATTCTCGCCACTGGGTGAAGTACGGGCTGAAGCGGCAGACGTGTACGCGGGGAGAGGCCTCCGGCGGCTCGAAGTGGTAAAGAGATGGAATCAACTGCGCCATCTTCTTGTATTCGGTCGGATCCTCACCCGGAAAGCCGTACAGCAGATTCCAGTGGGTCTTGATTCCATATTGTTTCGCCCACTTCAGGAATTGCAGGTTCTGGAGCATGGTGCAGCCCTTCTTCATTGATTTAAGAATCGGCGTGCTCAAGCTCTCGATCCCCGGCTGGATCGCATTTACGCCCGCCTCGCTGAGCAGTTTCAATTGGCGTTTCTTCAGATTGACCTTGGTCTCGAAATAGAAAGTGCAATTGAGTCCTCTGGAGATGACCTCGGGGAAAACTGAATCCAGGTACTTCAAATTGAGGATGTTATCCACGGAAACGAACTTCGTTCCGTACTTTCGGGCAAACACCGAGATTTCCTCCAGCACCCGCGCAGGCGACTTGCTGCGATATGCCATGGTGCTGCCGTTCAGGCCGCAGAACGTGCAATGCATCTTCTCTCCCCACCAGCAGCCGCGGGCGGTTTCAATCGGAATCATCGGCTCGAACTGCCCTTCCAGGCGATTACTGCGAAGCTGCGCGAAATAGTCGTCGTAGGAGGGGATTGGAAGCTCATCGAGGTCGGTAACAGGAGAGACCAATTTCAACGGGATCACCGTCTCGGCGTCGCGGCGAGCGATGATGCCGTCGAGGTCGCAAGCAGACTCTCCTCTGAAGATTCGCTTCACGAGTTCGGGGAAATTCCGGTCGCCTTCGCCGGAACAGACGTAATCGACAAACCGAAACTGGCGGTGAAGCTCGATTCCCATCTGCGCTTCACAATTTGCGCCACCGAAAACGATCACGATTTCGGGATATTTCTCCTTGAGGAGCCGGGCCAGCGCGAGCGACGCAACGTTTTGCTCGAACGTCGATGTGAATCCCACTATCCGGTAGCGGGAAAAATCGATGCTGCTCAGGCAATGGTCTAGGAATTGGGCGGCCTCTTTCTTGGCCTTCAGGATCTCCAGAAGTGTTCGGAGATCGATCTCCCCAGGCAGCCTCTTTAGCAGGATCTCCTTTCGGTACGCTTCGTCCGGCATCACCTGGTCCGGAAACAGGAGGTGAGAGAAAATCCATTCGCCCGTGAGCGTCACTGCCGAAGGGCTTGTCAACCAGGAATAGAGCGGGATACCCACGTGCGAAGCAAAATCCAGATTTGGATAGTAGATGTCGCAGCCAATCCCTTCCCGTTTCAATTCAGCCTGTAGCAAGCTGATGCCAATCGATGGCATGCCCGCAGCGGCGAATGGCATCGCGATTAAGGCAACCTCATCGTTCATCGCCATTTTTCTCCAATCCGGGACCACCCCGGGGTCGCCGATGGACCACGAAGCTTTCTCCGCTCCGAGCCTCACTCGGTGAGAACATCGGTAACCGGAATCGACATCCTGCGCTCGAGGGCGATCAGCCGCGGTTCGCTCCGCAAGGGATCAAACGGCGGCATCACGGAAAGATAGGTGAGCAGTACGGCGCGGCTCTCGGCCGCCTGTTCGAGCCAGTCGAGTGCGCGGCTGTTTTCGCTCATCCCGGTGTACACCAGAGCTTGGCAGACCGGCGAAACGTATACTTGACCCGCCTGCTGATCAAGTTGCTTTAACACCTCAAGAGCCTTGTCGCGCATCCCCGCCCTTCCATAACAGCCTCCGAGGAATCCGAGAATTAGCGCACTGCCGCCCGACGCGGCGCCAGCCTTTTCCAGGAGTTCGATCGCTTCCTTGAATCGCCCCTGCTCCTGGTACACGAGTCCCAAGCCGAATAGCGAGTATACGTAATTTGGATCGAGCTCAAGTACTTTGCGATGCTCTTCGATCGCGCGGTCGTATTCTCGGTCGTAGTAGTAAACGAAGGCGAGACCGGAGCAGACCAACAGGGAAAGGGGATCCAGGTCCTTGGCCTTCATCATTGATGCGACCGCTTCTTTCGCTCTTCCCGTTTGTATCAGATAGATCGCATAGCTGTAGTGGGCCGCAGACAACCCGGGATTGAGCTCGAGGGCGCGCCGGAACTCTTGTTCGGCCTGCGGGCGATCCCATTCATAGAAAATATGCACATAGCCAAGCGACATGTGCGCTTCCGGCAGCGAGCTATCAAGTTCGAGAGCTTTCAGCGCCGCGGACTTGGCCTTGGGCCATACGTCGGAGGGCACCGCAAGACTCCACACTCCCATGACGGTGAAATAATCCGCGACGCCCGCGTAGGCTGCTCCGTAAAGTGGATCCAATTTGAGCGCTTCTTGAAAATGGGCAAGGGCTTTTTGGAAGCCTTCCCCGGTCATCTGATTCCAGTAATATCGGCCTCTCAAGTATTGCTGATAAGCCTCCAGGTTCCTCTGCGCGCCGCGCACCGCAACCTTCTGGCCTGGCTGGAGCGTGATCTCCAGTGCATTCGCGACCGTTTGAGCGATCTCGTCCTGGATCGCAAAAATGTCCTTCATCTGCCGGTCAAATTTGCCTGACCACAGATGGTATCCGTCGCTCACTTTGATGAGCTGAGCGGTCACGCGGAGCCGTTCGCCCGCTCTTCGCACGCTTCCCTCGAGAATGCTCTGAACGTGCAGCTGTTCCCCGATGCTTCGGATATTTTCCGCGTTGCCTTTGAACGCGAAGGCCGACGTGCGCGAAACCACGCGCAAACCCTGGCATTGCGCGAGGACGTTGATCAGTTCGTCCGTCAAACCGTCGCTGAAGGCCTCGTTCTCCTTGTCCGGGCTGGTATTGACAAATGGCAGTACGGCTATCGAAAGTTCGGCACCCGGCAGGCCTGCATCCCGCGCAATCGGCTTGCGATCCTTTACGGGGATATCAATCATCTTGCCGAGAACACCTCCGAGGTCCTCGATGATTTCTCGCGCGCTCTGGTAGCGCTGGTCCGCTGCTTTTTCGAGAGCGCGATCAATCACTCTCTCAAGGCCATCCGGAATTCCGGGACGAAACGTGCGCACTGGCTCCGGCTTCTTGTGCGCGATGGCATTCAGGAGGGCCAGGGCGTTGTCCCCACGAAAAGGAGGGACGCCGGCGAGCATCTCGTATAGGATCACTCCCCACGACCATAGATCGGTCCGCCGATCCACTCGCTCACCGGCGGCCTGCTCCGGCGACATGTAGCTCAGAGTCCCAACAAGCCCCCCAGGTGCGGTCACCGTCGCGGAGTCCGGCCGTTGCGCCAGTCCGAAATCCACGATTTTGATGATCCCGTCGTCCGAGACAATCACGTTGGCCGGTTTGATATCCCGGTGGATCAGTCCTCTTTCATGTGCGGCCAGCAATCCCTTGGCGATCTGCAGGGCAATGTCCAGCGCCTCATCCAGAGCCGATGGCGCAGAAGACAGTTTCTTCCGCAAATTGATGCCGGAAATGCAGGCCATGGCGATAAAGGTGCACCCTTCGGCTTCGTTGATTTCATAGATGGGGCAGATGTTGGGATGATCTAGAACTGCAGCGGCCTGCGCCTCAGAGAGAAGTCGCTGCCTTCCTTCATCACCCTCGAGCGCCTGCTCGTTGAGGAACTTCAGCGCCACGGACCGTTTGAGACGCTTGTCGAAAGCTTTGTAGACCACGCCCATGCCGCCTTCACCGAGAGGGGCGATGATCTCATAGTGCGAGATGATCGTTCCCGGAGCGGCGGCCCTGAAAACTTTCGAAATGGCATTCGGTTCCAAGGGGGTCGGGAACCGCCTTAGTCCGGCAGGATCGAGGTGAACGCTTCGTCGTAAGCTGCGGCGACTCGCATCGCGCTTTCCGAAATCACCTTAACGTGGTGCGGTTCGAGAGGTAAGCGGTCGATCAACCGGTTGAGTTCGTCGCGGTGGTCGAAGTCATGCTCCGCGTGAAGAAGCACGGTCCGAAAGGCAGCGCGCGGCACTCCGCTTTCAGCCGCCGCTTTCTCGACGACGCTTGCCGGGACGGGATCGGTTTCGAGCGCCGCCAAGTACCCGAGCAACGCCACTGGATGGTAATGATAAATCCAGTAGTATTGGGCGCCGACTACTTCTGCGAGGGTGGCGGGAGGAAGGCGCCTCAGGATTTCGGCACGATCCATCCCCAGCACCTCCATGTCCTCAAGCATCCATTCGTCGTGATGCAGTTCTTCCGCTGCGTGAGTTTCGTAGTAAGGTGCGAGTCCACGAGCCACCGCGTCGGAAGCTGCCAGCTCTTGCGAAACCTTGCAGGCCGCTTCCAGCAGCGGTACCGTGGCCCAGATGGTGGAGTAAAGCATAAACAGCATGTCGGAATAGAATTCTTTCAGCCGGGGATGGGTAAGCACGCTGGGAGTGTTGCTGAGCGTGCGCGGGTTTACCAGCTGGATCTTCATCTGCAGGAGCGCACTCGGGGCAAGTCCGGCCACCCCGGGGCTAGCCCTGCCCTGCGCAATCACGGCGGATTGTTGCATGGCAACGTGCCGAAAATCCTAAAGAATCTTCAAAGAAGTTACAGCTGCCTTCTGTTGCTTAGCTTCAAAGATGCCCTTCGCTTTGAGCAGAGTGTCAACCTCCTGCGGGCTGAGAGATTGCACTACCTGTTTTTCTGCGTCGGACATCTCACTCAAATTCACTCCAGCCTTCGCTACCTTGTCTAGGTTGTCCATAAATTCTCCTTCAGTTCACCGTGGCCGTTCGAGGTGAATTTTCACCGGATTCGCAGCGTTTTCAAAGGCCCGGCGGAAACGGCATGCGAATCTTACTTCGCTGCCGCAGGTTGTCAATGCCTAAGATGCAACGGGCGGCCGCGCATCTCAGCAACAGAGCAGTAGCGCAGCGCCGCTTTGCCCGCGTGGCAGGGAGAATGGATTTCGCATGACGCCCGTGATATTCTTCCCGGCCGTTGGCGCTGTAGCGGCAGCCGATTTCACTTGGGATCCCTTTGCGGCTGTAGTATTCCCTGTGCTACTTCCTCTTTTTCCGTGTTGGAGGAAACTCAACCATGGCCTTACATTACGCGATTCACCCTTCCATCGGCGTGGCGCGGGTGGGAAACAGCCCCAACAGTTTTTACTTGGCGCCGGATACGATCGGCGGCCTTCCTATCGAATGCGACGAATGTGGAAATGCCCTCCTTGCGAATAACGCGCCGAAAAACGTCGAGAGTTTCAGAGATGGTGACGGCTATGTCCGGCGGCAAGGCGCGCGCTTCCGCCTTTTCGTGTTTGACGATTCGAATCCCTCGGACCCGGGGCGTGAACTGACACTCGACGATCCTAAGGTGCGTGCAATCGAGTGGACCGTTCATCTCGCCAACAAGAAAGCCTGCTGGTATCCCTTCCGCGTGTTTGTCGGAGATGTAATGTTTCCTCGCAACACGTATAAGGACCAGGGTATCGGACTTCGCAATCCGGACGTTAAGGGCCCCGAAGCGCGCCAAAAGCTAATCATTGATCCGGGCCCGCGCAGGGTGAGCGGCCGCAAACAGAACATGGACATCTCGCGTTACAACATTCCTGCCGATTATCCTCACGCATCATTTCCGGAGCGCCAGCCCCCTCTTCCCATCGATGCGCTCGGCGAAGTCAGGACCGACGATCAAGGACGCCTCGTCGTCCTCGGCGGATTCGGTCACGCTTCCGGACAGAACAACATCGTCGGACTCTTTGAGGGTGCTGGGTGGTACGACGACGTCTCCGACGGACAGGTGACCTGTAAGGTCGTCCTTCAGGATCAAACGGCCGTCTTATTGAACGCCTGGGTCATCGTTGCCGCTCCCAAATTTGCCCCGGAACTCGTCAACATCATTACTTTGGACGACATCATGTTTGACCTTGGTGTGCGCTCCCAAGCACTTGTTCCTGAATTGTATGACCCCACCAAAGGCTGGAATCCGAATTACCCAGCCAATTTCGAGCGTGATATTGCTCCCATTTTTGACCGTATCGCGGGTTACATTTGGGTCGCTAATGTACCTTCAATGGTTCGCCTCGCGGCCCCGCGTTTCGATCTCGCCGACCGCTCCGAGCGGAACCGGCCGAACCGCGAAAATGTTTTTCGCTACTTCCGGCGCCCCTTCGGCCAGGGAAACGAGATCCAGACCCTGATGAGTGATAACGGTGTACCCCTCCTGCCGCTGAATTCCGCCACCAATTCATTCATGAACGTCAACATCGATAAGTTCATGGCTTTGACGGAAACCCAGTATTTCCTCATGTCACAGTGGGCGTGCGGCACATTCACGACGGACGCCCCTCCTGCAGGGCCCGCGGGCGTGCACCCCCTCGATCGCTCGAGCGTTGGGAACTGCGTGGGCGATCCCATGGGTCCGGGCATCGAAGTCACCTGGAACACGCGCAACCCTGTCATCTATGAAGGGTCCTACCGCATCAAGCCGCGGTTCAAGGACGAATCCCATTACATCGAGTGCGGCCTCAGCGCGAATGAATACGACGAGACGGTCTCCGGCGAAGGCTGCGAACCCGGCGACCTTACCAAGCGCATGTCCATTCCCTGGCAAGCGGACTTCTCCTGGTGCACGGTCCAGCACGTGAATTTCGTTGATCCCGACGTTTGTGTGAACGAACAATTTCTGCCCGTGCCGCCAACCTACTTTGTCTACTGGTGGCCGCCGCAGAGCCCCGTGCAGGTCATCAGCGGCGCGATGACAATCGATGAGCAACGGCTGGCGGGAATTGATGCCGGCATCCAAGTCAATTTCTCGCGGGGGATTAACAATTACACGGATATGATTATCGGCTGGAGCTATTTGGGTTTTATCCTCAACCAAAACCATGGCCCGGACCGCGCCCAGTATCCCTACTTCGTCGAGACCTCGCGCAAGCATGATGAATTCATCGTGGGCAGTGTTGCGGTAGGCGATCCCTCAAACGCCAACTTCGCCACCGACACCACCTTCATGCCCGTCTGGTTCATGAAGAATCGCAATGTCCGTAAAAAGCCCAGACGTCTCCAGGCCGGTACTTTCCGGGGAACGTGAGTGCGCGACGTTGATGTGGCCATCGTGGGCGGAGGCCCCGCGGGCACCGCAGCGGCCCTGACGCTCCTCAAGTACTCCTCGCTTCGCGTGGCGCTACTCGAGCGCTCTGCTTATGCATCCTTTCGAATTGGCGAGTGCCTTTCACCCAGCGCAGCTGACTTGCTCCGGTATCTCGGCGCCGAGGAAGCCCTGACAACGACCGAGCCTCGTCCAGCCGAGGGCGTGGCTGCGGCATGGGGAAGTCCAGACCTTCGTCTTCAGGATTTCCTCTTCACCGGCAGAGGCCCTGGCTGGCATGTAGATAGACGGCGATTTGACCAGACCTTGGCAAACCTGGTGTGCCAGCGCGGCGGTCTTTTGTTGACCCAGTTAACCGTTGCCGAAATCAGGCGCAGCGCGAAGGGCGCTTGGCGTCTGCTCATCCGCCAAGGAGCCGGCAAGCGCCGCATCGCAATCAAAGCCCGCTTTGTGATTGACGCCACCGGAAAGCGCGCCGTAATCGCCCGCGGCCAATCTGCAAAATTCGAATCCCACGACCGCTTGATCGGCATCTCCGGCTTATACCATTCTTTCAACCCCGGAGCCCACAGCGGATTCACGCTGGTCGAGGCGGTTCCCTCCGGCTGGTGGTACACTGCGCAGTTGTCGAGGAGCCAGATGCTTGCTGTCTTCATGACCGATGCGGACCTTGCGCGGCGTTACCGTTACCGGGATTTGGACTCTTGGAATCGAAATCTTGCTTCGACCCTCCACACCTGTCAGCGATTGCAGGGCGGCAGACTCTGCAATTCTCTCAGCCTTCACGCGGCTTACACCGGAAGGCTGAGGCCCGTGGTCGGCCCGGGCTGGATCGCCGCCGGTGATGCAGCGGTCTCCTTTGACCCGCTCGCGTCCATGGGAATCGGCTACGCATTGCTGTCGGGAATCGAGGCCGGCCGCGTCGCCCACAATGTCTTAACCGGGTCTGGAGTACTTGCGCCAGCCTATGCCGAGCGTGTCTCCTACCACTTCGCTCACTACCTTCAGTTGCGCGCGGCTTATTACAGGATGGAAAAACGTTGGAGCGATCAGCCCTTTTGGCGCAGGCGACACAACACCGCGGATACTTCACATCTCCCGAGCTCTTCGTCCTTCGAGCGCTCCGCGAACTCTGAAGTTTTCACAAGCGCTCCCGCCGACAAATAGCCTGAACCCGGCTTTCTACCTTTCTGAAATCCCCCGCGAGCCACGCGTCACACCTTCGCGTGCTAACGCGTTTTAACGGTTGAAGGGATATTCCTCAATCCAGTGAAACCCGCGGCTCAGAAGCAGGAATTTATTACGGCCCATCAAACGCAGCTGAGCGTGGATCTTGTGCTCGCCCGCGACGCCTTCGAGGATAAGTTGATCCTGCGCCGGACGCTGAAATGTCAACTTCCCCTTCCAGGTCTTGTCCCCGCCTTTGGTAAGGCTGATCGTTCCATCCTTAACGTCGATTTCCGTGGCGTACCCAAAAAACGATTCGTCCATGCGCTGGATCGTCACGAATGTCGGAAAGTCGAAGATCACGCGCCGCCAGCGGTCGTAGTCTGTCAGCAGCGGCGAGCGGATCTGGCCGTCAATGGAGAGCTGCTCCACGTCCCAGATCCCATAGAGCGCGGACTTTGGCGCTCCGCCGCCGAACTCCTTCCACGCGAGTCGCGCGCCATAGAGATTCATCACCACCAGATACATCGTAAATAGGATCTGGACGGCCAACGCAATGCGATTTCCACGCCGCCCGCGAAAGAGCGGTGGCTGCGTCGAAGGCCCCGTGGCCTCGTCCCGCAGCAAAAAGTTCGCAAGTCTCCGCGCGTCCGGAGCGAGCAGGATGAGCGCCAGCAAAACGAGATGGAAGGAAAACAACTTCACCGGAACGTCGTACGTCATGTTCAGCGCGAGCACTTGCGTGGCATCAGCCAGGCAAATGAGCGCTCCCAGCGTCGTGGTCCGCGGGATGAGCACTAGCAATCCGCCCAGGATCTCCGCGCAGCCTGCAAACATTTCGTAGCCCGGCGATGCGCCTATCGAAGTCCACAGCACCCCCATCGGCGAAAAATTGCCGAATGGCTCGAGCAATCGCGTCAGAAACGGGAACGGCATCTGCAATGGGATGATCTTCACAAATCCGTACGAAAACATCGTCGACCCCAGCGCGAATCGCACGAACACGCGGAACCATTTGTGCAGCGCTACGTAGTTTTTCCGTTTGCTGTCGAGCGCTGACCAAATCCCCGTCGCCCCCACAGCCAGGACCAGCAGGCAAAATGCCTCTACCCAATCGTACGTCTTGTCTCCGCTGCCGCTCCCGGTGATAACCAGCGCCGAGTGGACATGAAAGACATGCACCGCAACCCACGAGATGATTTGCCTCAGCGGCCAGAGCCAGTCGAGCTGGGGAGCATTATCCAGGTCCGGTATCGCCAGCAGACTCTGCAGCATCTGTGTAATCAAGATGTACACGCCGAAATATACGAAACAAAACCGGAAAGCCATGCGCGTTCCCAGGCGCCAGTCTGGCGTAGGCACCAGAACTTGCTTGTCGGTCTCTCTCCGCGGCCCTTCCTGGATTTCTCCGCCGTGCCCCTGGGTCGCCATTCCACACCTCCCGGGAAATTGCCCCTTCCTGAAGCCACTCATCCCTTGGCGCGAGAATCTAAGTCACTCTCCCTGGTTCGTCAATCTCCGCCCGCCCCCGGTGCCTTTGAGTCTGGCGAAGCTATTGACGCCCAGCGTCTTGCCATTCACATCAGGCTCAAGGTTGCCACAGGGAGTTCATCGTCTGTTCACCAGTTTCTAACAAAAGCTCGCTAGCTTTCTGGCGTTGTTGCGGTTGATTTTCACGGGAGGAACCATGTCAAAGCAGGCAGCAGAGCATCATCGCAAAGCAGCAGAACATCACGAGCACGCGGCGCGACATCATCGCGAAGCCGCCAAACACCACGAAGCGGGCGACCATGAAGCGGCCGCCCATCACGCACACACAGCTCAAGGCCATCATCACCATGCGACTCACCACGCCACCGAGGCAGCCAAGCTTCACGTCGAGCACCACGGGAACAAGACGAAAGCTGCGAGTGCGTAGCGAGTCGCCTGAATAGTTGGGTGCGAGCCACCCACTGATTGTCAAGGTTTGCGTATCAACGACTATCGCTCACGCTTTCATTTCTGTGAGCTTACCGTTGAGGTTTGCCTTCCACTCATCCACATTTGCCGCGTGACGCGACGATTCGAGGCTTTCGCGCGCTGCGGTAGGGAGCTCAATTCGCTTTCCGCATGGAGTTCAGTGCGATGGCGCCCAGGACGAGCACCGCCGCAAGGATCGCCGCCCACAGCAAGGCCGGATGGCGTTCCGACCAAGGTCTTTCGTCGGGACGCCCTGTATATGCGGCATTCAATTCTTCGCTGCCCAAAGCAGTTTGGCTCGCGGCGGCATCCCTCTGGAAAATTTTGGCGTAATCGTAAACGGGAGCGTTGAGAGCTTTATCTCCGGAGTAGAGCGTATACTCCGCACCTGGCGCGAAATCGAAGTAAATTCGCCGCTCGTACTGTTGCAGCTTTGCTCCCGTGATTTTCAGCGGCTGGTCATCTCCGTTTTGAATGAGGGCGTTCAGTGTTCGCTGGTCAGCCGCGCCAATTTCGACGGAAGTTTCTTCCACGTCGATCTTTTGCCCGTTGCGCACCATGTGAATGCGGCGGACCTCGCCAGTCCCAAGATGTTGGCCATTGTCGCCCTGAAGTTCTATTTCGCGCTGGAAATTGGGCTGTGTCGCGTCGATTTCAAGGACAAGGCGCTCCACCGGAACATTTTCCGGAAGGGAGAACGTGACGAGGGTGTCTTTTTCCAGCTGCCCTTGGCCTTGCTGGGTTTGGGCGGGACCGGTGTTGATGGTTCGCCACACGGCCTTGCTGGCTCGGGTGATCCCCGCCGTCCCGCTGCGCACATCGGAGGGCTTCACGGCGCGATCGATGGTTACACGCAGAAATTTGTAGGTGGCCAGTGGGATCTGCAGCGTGCTGTTGTGCCCCAGTTTTTCTTCCGACAAATCATAGAGAGTGGTAGTGCCGAGGGCGGCCCAAGCGCCGCCGTGTGGATCGTCCTGGCCTTCGACGCGGGCATGCGCAACGTAGTTTTTCGTCGCCAGCCCCAATTCTACGCGGTCATATTCAGCGACGCCGGACATATCCAGCAGAAATTGTGTTTTTCCTCCGACCGTCGCGGGTTGCAAAACGCGGAATTCTTTGCGTTCTGTTTCTGAGCCGCCCGACTCGATCTGCAAGGCGTAGGGAACTTCCTCCCCCGTCGAAAACAATCTCACATCGCCCAAATCCGGGCGGGCATGCTCCCAGACGGTTTCGTCAACAACGATATATACCTGTCCGCCGGAACCCGGCGTCTGCACCTGCCTCTGGTATTTGAAATAAGGAATGGAAGCGCCGGCCATCAGAAGCGCCGCCAGCAATCCCAAAGTTTTATTCATCAATGGCCGTCCGCACTTTTTTTCGCGGAAGATGACGAAAGTTTCAGCCAGTCGCGCTGATAGATGAAAGATATCGCCAGCAAGACTGCTCCGAGGGCGACGAAACTTAGAATTCGATAGCCCTGCTGGAGCTGCGAAGTGTCGTAGAGAAATACCTTCACGATCGTTACCGCTATCAGCACGAGCGCTTGCCAGCGAGTAAATGCCGATCTCTTCCAGAATCCCCACGCCATCAGGCCCGCGCCATAAATCAGCCAGATCGCTGAGTAGCTGAAATCGCGCGCGATCCGCAGTTGCGCGCCGCCGGCAAATCCCAGTCTTCCGAGATGGGAAGCCACTAATTGCCGATCGAAATAATCCGAGGCTTCGCGGGTCAATGCGATCAGGGCCAGCAAATTCAGAAGGACTAGGGCCACATCGAGGAATGGCATTTCCTCTTTCGAAGCGTACGTCTTGCCGAAAATCACGATTCCGCCCAGAACTGCTATCGCAACCAAATAAGTTGCAAATCGCGCGTTGAACACGAGAGTTTCCGTCTGATAGTTGTCGAGCATCAGCAATCGAAAAATTCCCAGCGTAAGGGCGGCGATTGCCAGATAGCGCAGGAATTTGGACTGCGTCCTCACGCCGACCCACAGCAGCACAGCGGACTCAATCAACCACCCGATGGTGATCCAATGACCATCCAGCTTCAACGGAATGGCGATGGTGATGAACGCCACCGCGATGGCCACGTGGAGCAGCGCAATGAATTTTGTGTCGCGATCTGGAAATCGCCGTCCGAATGATCTCGCTATTCCGAGATACACCGCCGCTAGCGCCAGCGCATACCAGGTCAGCGTGGCCGTCTCTGGCTCGTACATGGTCCATAGGGCCAGGAAGAAGGCCCCAGCGCTCAACAGCGGAAGCACGGTGAGCGTAATCGAAGGCCCGGCGAAGCGCTTGGAGCGGTCGTGTGGCGTGAGTAGTGGAATCGACGCGAAGATGGCGGCAAACAATGCTGCAAAGAAAATAGTCAGCGGACGCTGTTCCTGCGTGTAATAGTCGCTGAACCAACCCGCATAGAGAATAATCGTTCCGGCAACGCTCCCCCACAACAGGCGCCGCCAGGGCCTGGCGATGGCCGTAGCCAGGATGGCCAAGTCCAGCAGCGCGACGTAGCTGAACAACACTACCTCGTGGTTCTCTCCGGTGGAGAGCAGCACCGGAGTGGCGAAGCCGCCCGCCAGCGCAAACGTGGCTAGCAGTTCCGCGTTCTGTGTCAATGCCAGCGTGATAGTCGCGCCGGTTACGATCACCATGGCCAAAAACGCGGCCGCAGCGGGGATCAGGTGATAAACCTGAAAGGCGCCCCACAGCGACAAATAAAGCGTGCCTATGCCGATCGCTTTCAATGAATAGGAGAAAAATTGATAGCCGCGGCTGCGGAACCGCTCGCTCCAGACGAGCAATCCGATTCCGGCAAGCAATCCGATAGCAACTCGCCCGGCGGGGCCGATCCAATTGTTCTCGAAGGCATATTTCAGGAAATAGGAGACACCTATCAGGATGGCGACAATGCCGATGCGGTTGAGCCAATACTGTCCAATTCGTTTTTCAATTCCTGCATTGGCGCTTGATGGAGTCGAAGGCAGCATCGGCGGCTGCGGCGGTGGCATTTGACCGGACGGCCGCGGACTAGGAGCGGTTGCTTGCGGGGGAGCCTGTGGAACCACCGGCTGGCGTACTTCTGCCGCAACGCCGGCCTTTTGCTCCAGTTGATAGACCCGTGCGGTGAGCGCGGCAATCTGCGCTCTTAACGCGTCTATCTCATCCTGCGGGCTGGACATGCACCCACCTTAGCAGAGAATTACCGCGCCTGAATCTTACTCGGGATTTCCGATTTCAACTTCATCATTGCGCAAAACCATATGCCTGCCGCCCTCTCATGTCAAACTCAGGTCACTCTGGCTGCGGTTGCGCGGCCCGAACCGCGTGGCGGCGCGAAGCCAGTAGCCCCTTCACCCTGCGCGCGATTTCCTCGGCCAGTTCTTGCTCGTCCGCCTCTTCCGCGTTTCCGGTGCGCAGCGCGTCGAAGACTGGCAGGCGAGCGGCGGCGGGGTATGCTTCGCTGCCGGAGCGCACGGAGAACCAGATAATGCGATTGAGCACGCCGGGATCGGCCAGATCGGCCTCCTGCAAATTCTGCTGCAAGCTCTCGTGCATCCAGCGCGCGGTCTCCGCATCGCGAGTGGACGCCGGGGTCGTCAAATTCTGCACTGCCACATCGGGGAGCAGCGCCTTGTAGGGCGCCAAATCCGGCTTCGCCTGAAAAATATCGATAGGCGACGCGGCAGCGTCGAGCTGATTCATCGGCGGCATCCCGAGGAGCACCTCCATCGTGCGCACCAGGCTCACGGTGCTGTGATATTCGTGGACCAGCGCGCCGGGACGGTTATACGCGCTGATCACCAGCGCGGGCGAACGGTGACCGTCCACGTGATCGGGCCCATTTTGCGCGTCGTCTTCGACCACCAAAATTGCCGTGTCCTTCCAGTGAGGGCTTGCAGAGACTTGCTGCACCAGCAGCCCGAGCGCGTAATCATTTTCGGCGACGTAAAACTGCGGCGTAGGCATGCGCGGACGCATCCCGTTGGTGTGGTCGTTCGGCAGGTAAACGATATTGAGCGCGGGAAATGGATCGCCTTGTCCTTTTTGTCGAGCGTCCACGTACCCGCGAAATTCCGTGAGCCACGTCGAGATGCGCGAATACCCGCGAAACCGCGCATCCGAATTCTCAGCGGAGATCAAAGGATCGGCCGATCCGCTCGACTCCTTCCATGCGCGATACGAATCCGTCGTCATGGAATCCGGCGTGTACAGATCGAACGCCCTGTGCGTGGCGCTCGAGTGCCCTTCGAGCGTTTTCTTGAGCGGAAATTCCACGACCGTCGGAGTCGTATCCGGATATTGGCGTTCGCGATTGGCGTTGAACGAATCCACTTCCGCTTGCGAGATGGAAACCACTCTTTCGCCGCTGGTGCGATAGCTGATGCCCGCGCGCGCCGCATCGTCCCACAGGTAGAGCGTTTCCGGCTCGCCCACGTCGCGCGCTCCGTTCAAGTACGGAACGTAACGCTGAATCAGATGCGCCAGATCCTCGGGCTTCACCGGCACGGGAAGGAAAGAAGGTTCGCCGCGTCGCGGCCAGATTTCCGGCTCGCGGTTGGAGCCTTCAAAATCGTATTGCCGTCCGCGCCGCGAATAATTCCAGCGATACGCCTTGTCCACGTAATCGCTCGAGAATGCCGCGTCGGTCCAGTTGTGGCCATCGGGACTCGCTTCGGAATTCACGAAAAACCGGTCCAGCAAGCCGAATCGCTGCGCCAGCGCATGCGCGTTCGGAGTGATGTTTTGCAGCGGCCCGCCAGGACGCCGCGCCGCTTCGCCTCCTCCGAATATCGCCAGGCTGGCGTCGCCGTCCGCGGCCTCGCCGTTTCCGGCTTTCGTGACGTCGCCGAACACCTGATCGTACGTGCGGTTTTCGCGGATGATGTAAATCACGTGATGGATCGGCGAGCTTCCGTTGAAAAGTTTCACGTCCGGCGCGCCCAGCAGCCCGTCATTGCGCAGCACCTGATTGGTGTAAGCAGCGAGCGTGTGCGCATCGGGCTCCGCAATCGCCGAAAACGTTCCCGCAATTAGCGCGACGTCGTATTCTCCGCCCTGTCCGTTGTATCCCGTGCCTGCGGGAAAGCGGTCACTCGCCGTATTCGGCGCGCGCCCGGAATTATTGGCGATCAGCGAAGATTTCTCGAATCCGCTTCCTTTTCCGTTACCCACGATCAGATTTCCGTTCGCGACCGCCACTGCCGAAGGATATTGCCCCGTGGGTATGAAGCCGCGCACCGCGCTGCGCTCCCCTTGTCCGCCGGATTCCTTTTCGCCCGCGCGAGCGTGCTTTGCTTCGCCGCTGCCCTGCGCCGCGGGAGAGAGTCCCACAACCGCGACGGCATTGCTGTGCGCGTTCGCCACGTAAAGTGTCGCGCCGTCGGCGCTCAGCGCAAGTCCCTCAGGCGAACCGCCGGGCAGCGCCTTCTCCATTAGCCGCACCGAAATCGTCTCCACCACGCGGTCCGACGCCGTGTCGATCACCGACACGCTGTCGGCATCGGAATTCGCCACGTACAGCCGCGTCCGCGACGCATTCACGATCATGGCCGTCGGATGATGCTCCACTTGCACGAACGCCACCGGCTTTTCCGGATGAACGGCATCCACCACCGCCACTGAAGCCGTGGCCCAGCACGATACGTACAACTTTTGCGTTTCGCGCGCGTCCGCCGGAGCCCACGCCTCGACGCCGTAGGGATACACGTAGTGCCCGGGCTGGCCGTCGCTCAAATCCACGCGTTGCAAGCGTCGCTCGCCGCGCAGATTTCGAATGATGCCCAGCGAGTCGCCCAGATCGTTCGCGGTGTATAGCGTATCGCCATCCGCGCTAAGCGCGATTCCCAGCGGGTACACGGGTTCCTGTTCGCCTTGCAAGCGCGGCGAAGCCGATTGCGTCGCAAATCCGTGCACGGAAATATACGGCGCCGTTATTTTCGTGTCCGGCCCGTTCGAAGGAGGCGTAATCGGCTGCGGAACGCCCGGCCGAAAATTGAATGCCCAGATTTTATTTTCATATCCGCCGGAAACGTAGAGGATGTACGAGCCGTCGTGCTCCGCCTGAGGAGAAAATGCCGCGCCTACCTGCGCGCTCTGCGGCGTGGGGAAATAAACGTTCTGCACCACTCGCGGAGCGGGCTGGGCGTTGAGGTCAATTACGGAAACCGATTCTTGCCCTATATTCGTGCCCGCGCTGAATTGAATTCCGAAGCCGCTGTTGATGCTGACCAGGTATCGCCCGCCGCCATCGCTCGCCGCGTGGTCCGGGCTGCGCACGAACGCTACGGGCAGCGAGCCCACCGCGGGCTCTCCCGTCGTCGCGTCCATGATCAGCGTTCCGGCCGGACTGATGGGCCGCCCTTCGGACGCCGTCGCATCCGCGCTGCCCGATTGCTGCGAAGCGAGCGGCAGCGCCACCATCGCGCCCGCAAGAATTGCCAGACCCAATACAAAATAAATTCGCGAACCATGACGGAACATCACGCGGCCTCCCGAAGAAAATGGCCGGAAGAAAGTGGCCCCAAGTAAATGGCCCAAAGAAAATGAATTGTGCTTCGATTGCCAGTCCGAGTCACGCTGTTTTTTCCTTCGCAAGTCTTGCAGGGAATTGTTTCACCCGGATGAATCGCTCGAACATCCGCACTTAGCGCTCGGCGCGAAATAGCCGAAAGAAGCGAGATCTATGTTTCTTGCTTCCGCGTGACGCTTCGCGCCGCAACTTGCGCGGCCAGCGCCAATATTGCCGGATAGCAGACCATCACGTACCGCGGTTCGACCGTCTGCAACTGCGTCAAATACGCCGTGCGGATCACGAAGAATGTAATCAGGAACGCCAGGCCGGGATGCTTGCGGATGCGCCATGCCCCCGCCAATGCTGCCGCGAGGTAACCAATGTTCAGCAGCCCGAAAAACGCCGTCGCGCCGAAATCCGACGCGTCTTCGCGCCATCTTTCGCCGGGCGGCCACAAATGGCCTGTGTAGGGCAGCAATTCCACGCGCGGGGTGAACCACATCGCGAATGTCCGCGCGCCCGGCACGAAGAGATACGTTCGCAGTGGTCTATGCTCCGTCCGCTCGTTCGCCAGGACTGCGAATTCGTGATCGGCGACCGGCGTAATTCTCCAGCCGTCGTTGTACTTCTGAAGCAAGGATTCCACTCGCGCGCGCTCTTCCGCCGAATCAAACGCCCGCTCCGGGAAATCTTCCATGAGAATCGGCGCGTTCCCCAGTTTCCAGGTCACCCGATAGGCTTCTCCGAATCGCACCATCCACGTTTGCGTCCACGCAAAAAACCCGCGCGGAATGTAATCGCCATACGATTCGGCGTACCGCGGAGCAAGAAACTGGACGCGCCCCAGCGTCCGCGCATTTCGCGCCGCCCATGGCAGCAACGCCAGAATCACTCCCAGCGTCATCCACGATCCCGCGAGTCCCAGCTTCCGCCAATCCCGCCCGCGGCGCCAGAGCATGACCATCGCCAATCCAGCTGCAACTGCCAGCAGCGGCGATTCCGGACGCACCAGCGTTGCAATTCCTGTGAGTAATCCAGTTACGATCCACCGTCCGGAAAAGCGAACCGTTGATTTCCTGTCCGCTGTTCGAAGCACGTCAGGATTCGAAGCGTCTTCAAAAGCGCCCACAAGATAAAAAATCGCGAGCGTCGCGACAAACGTGACCAAGGTCTCCGTAAGTATCGCTGCTGTGTAATTCGCCGTGAATGGACAAAGCACAGCAAGCCACAGCCCGGCCGTCGCCGCGCGAGTTCGATTTGCTGGCGAAGCGAGGCGCGCCGCGAGCAGCGCTGCAAGTACACACGTGCCCAGGTCCACCATCGCTTGCGCGATCATTATCGCGATGCGCGTTCTTCCCAGCGCGGCATAAATCACGGCCAGAAACGCGGGATACCCGGGCATGCGCATGTCCACAGGCATCAGCCGGCCTTGGATGAACAGGCCGTACACTCCGTGATCCAGCCAGTTGCGCGCCAGCTCTTCGTAAAATTTCGTATCGCCCGAATAAAACGGAAATTTCAGGATGAAAAAAAGCCGCAGCGCGAGCCCCGCCGTTAGCGCCGCGATGAGCTGCTTGTAGGAGAGCGTCCGCAATCTCGTCTTCGCCTGCCCGTGTCCTTAGACAGAAATTCGCTTCACATTCTTTGGGGGGTCGAATCTTTCACGATTCTTGTGTACCGATGCCCTCTATCGGGAAGCTCCGACATTTAGCCCCGCATTTTGCGGGGCTTTAGCCCCGAGGCTGGGCTCAATTCATGCAATGATCCCACAACTCACAGTGTTTCAGTTGCGTCCCAGATTTAATTTTCAAATTTATCTCGCGCGCTACCGCTTGTAGGGGCGCTGCTTGCTGCGCCCGCATATATCTCAACATTGGTCGCAGTGGCGCTGCTCGCTCGCCCCGTCCGCCCAGGGCCCCCATCCAATCAACGAGTCGGTCATCCTGAGGCGCGAGCAGCGCAATTTTCGCGTCGGATGTCCCGGGTCGCGCGAAAATGGCGGGCCTTGGCGAGGGCCGAACGGGTCTCGGCGCCGGAACGGCGGAAACCTCGGCTCTCATTCCCTTGTCGGACCGCTGCTCGCTGCGCCCGCATTCAGCACGCGCCACAATCCTATGTGGCCCGGCAAAATTCAAGGGGCGTTTTGGGTGCCCCATGTTTGCGCAGCAAACGTGCCGTAGTTGTCTGAATTCCCAACGAGTTTCAATCTCACCATTTCGCTACTCGGTCTCGCTTTTCGGAGTTCTCCTCAAAATATTCCTAGTTCCGGTACTTTACTTTTGACTGAACATGTGCTATACTTAACCTAAAGAAATAAAACAATTTAGCGGGGCGGGGGACAAACTCCCCGCCATTCAACTTCTTAGGAGCGAAGCCATTTCTAATCGAGACACACCCAGAAACAAGATGGGAGCTAAGTCCTTGAAAACAAACACTCGGAGCAAATCCTAATCGAGACACAAATGCGAGTTAAGAATTCCAACCTTTCCAGTCCTGCCCGAGGCACCTGGAGCACCGCTTCCCAACCTCCGACCTCGAACATCCGACCTCTAGCGGAAATCGATCGCCACACCAAAATATCGATTTTCTTGCAAAACGCTCAAAACAAACCAGATCCAAAAAATCAATCGCTACAAAATTGCGCCATTTGCATCCCGATGCCTTGTATCGGGACGGCATTTTCAAAACGGGTACTGGAACCTACTCGTGCCCCCTTGTTCGCGGGCCGCATCCGCCGCGAGATCGCAGCTCAGGAGGCTCCCAACAACCTGCTCCGAATTTAGTACGGGACTCGATAGATGGAAAGGGAGGTGACCAAGCTAGATTGACGATCAAAATTCGCTAGATCTCCCATTACGCCGAAGCCCGTTGGCCAGAGCTATTCCAGGCTAATCGTTCGCGAGGCTCAAGACTCCCGTCCGCGGATCAGGCGGATGGCATCCGACAACCCGGAATCGCCCGAATTGCCGGCAGCAGTTTCGGCCTCCGTGGATTCCGGAGCAGCGTCGCGGCCTTCGCCGGGCGCGAGGAAGAGATTCGATTCCACGCCGTGCTGCTTCGTGTACAGATCGTAGTAGCGGCCCCCCGCGGCGTAGAGCGATTCATGAGTGCCGCGCTCCACGACGCGCCCCGCTTCGATCACCAGAATTTGATCCGCGCGGCGAATCGTGGAGAGCCGGTGAGCGATCACGAAAGTTGTCCGGCCGCGCATCAGGAATCGCAGTCCTTCCTGAATCAGCGCCTCGGATTCTGAATCGAGGCTTGACGTGGCTTCGTCCAGAATTAAAATGCGCGGGTCCGCCAGAATCGCGCGCGCGATGGAAACGCGTTGCTTCTGTCCGCCGGAGAGTTTAACGCCGCGCTCGCCGACCACGGTGTCGTATTTTTTCTCGAACGACTCCGCGAACTCGTCCACGCGAGCCACGCGGCACGCCGCGAGAATTTCCGCTTCGCTCGCGTCGGGCCGCGCGAATGCGACGTTTTCGCGGATCGTGCCGTCGAAGAGAAATGTATCTTGCAGCACCACGCCCAGCTGCGTGCGGTAGGAATCGAGCCGCGCATGAGCAATGTCCACGCCATCTACCAGCACGCGGCCGCTCGACGGCACGTAGAACGCCGCAAGCAGCCCGATGATCGTGGATTTCCCCGCGCCCGATGGCCCCACCAGCGCCGTCACCGTGCCGGGAGCCGCTTGCAAATTGATTTCGTGCAGCACGGGCTTTCCCGAATCGTATGCGAAGCTCACATTTTCGAACACAACGCTTCCGAGGATACGGCCCAGAATGGCGGTGCGGCCCGCGGCCTCATCTTCCGGAGTCTCGTTCAGAATTTCGCGCGTGCGCTCCAGGCCCGTCAGTGCGTCCGTGACCTGCGTGCCGATGCCGACGATTTGAAATACCGGAGCGACCAGCATGCCGAGAAAAATCGTGTAGGTGAGAAATGTTCCAAGAGTCATTGTTCCGGAGAGAATTTGCCGCGCGCCGAGAAAAATAATGAGCGCACTTACCAGGCCCATCAGGCCGGTGGCGGAAAGGCTCATGAGCGAGGTTGCCGTGAGGGTCTTGATGACGTTGTCGAGGAGCCGCGCGACTCCGGCGGCGAAAACTTTTTCCTCGCGCGCTTCCGCGTGGTAGCCCTTGACCACGCGAACGCCGCCGAGCGATTCGGTGAGCCGCCCGGTCACTTCGGCGTTAATTTTCGGGCGCGCGCGAAACATGGGGCGGATGGTCTTGAACGCTTTGTTCAGGCCAACGCCAAATACAAGCAAGACCGCAGCGGCGAGCGCTGTCAGCGTCACGCTGATGCGCAGGAGAATCACCAGCGCGAAGACTGCGGTCATCAGCCCGCCGGAGAATTCAATCAAGCCTGTGCCGATCAGATTGCGAATGCCTTCGACGTCGCTCATGATTCGCGAAACAAGCACGCCGGTCTTATTCGCGTCGTAGAACGACACCGGCAAGCGTGCGACGTGCGCTTGCACTTTGCAGCGCAATTCCGCAATCATCCGCTGCGCCGATTTCGAAAGCATCTGCGTGAGCGAAAAGGAAGTGAGGCCTTGCACAACCGTGGCGGCGATGACGAGCAGGACGATGGGCGCCAGTAGTTGTACCTGCCGCTTTCCGATGACGTTGTCTACCAAAAACTTGGTGGAACCCGGAAGCACCAGCCCGCACACGCGGTTGATGGCCATCAAAACGAATCCCAGCGCGAGAATTCCGCGCCGCGGCTTCACGAGCGCCCACACGTCCGGCAGGAGCGTCCACGCCGGCTTACTTTTCGCCCGTTTCTCTTGCTTGTCGCTTTCCGCGCTCAATCCGAGCTGCTCCAGTCTTCATTGGATGCTTCAAGAGCTGATACGACTATACACTGGCTTGTGTTGGAGCCCGGCGACAGAGGGCATAACTTCTTAATGGAGGGTTGAGTTTGCGCCTCGATTGCGTTCTTGTGTACTTTGTGACCGCTTACAGACGCCAGAAAGGGACAAGTCCTGATGCGCATTATCGATTTTCACAATCACTATTACCCGCCCGCATATCTGGAGGCGCTTGAGCGCGGCCCAAGCGCCGTGCGCGTCACGCGCGATGCCAAGGGAGATCCCTGCCTGCATTATCCCGGCGATTTCAACGTCGCCGTGCGCGGCCATCGCGACATTGACTTTCGCGAGGAAGCACTGCGCGAATCGGGCGTGGATACGCAGGTCCTCACGCTCACGACGCCCGGGACGCACGTCGAAAATCCAGCCGCTGCCGTCCGGCTTGCTCGTATGGTGAATGATGCTTTCGCGCGCGTGGTGGAAGATAAGAACGGCCGCTTCGCCGCGCTGGCAACGCTTCCTCTCAACGATCCAGCCGCGTCGCTCGCGGAATTTCGCCGCGCGCTCGAACAATTGCATTTTTGCGGAGCGATGGTCTTCAGCAACGTCAACGGCGTGGCACTGTCGGACAAACGCTTTTGGAATCTCTACGAATTGGCGAACGAACGGGAAGCGGTGCTCTTCATTCATCCCACAAATCCCCTCGGCGTGGAAGCGATGATGGATTACTGGCTGATGCCGCTAGTAGGTTTTCTCTTCGACACCACGCTGGCAGCAGCGGGACTCGTGTTCAGCGGCGTCGTGGAGCGTTTTCCGCGGATTCGCTGGGTGCTGGGGCATCTCGGCGGCGCGATTCCTTATCTTGCTGAGCGGCTCGACCGCGGCTACGGGGCGTTCGCGGAATGCAGAGCAAATATTCATCGAGAGCCGAGCGCGTACCTGAAACAATTTTATTTCGACACCGTGAATTTCGATCCGCACGCAATCGAACTGGCCGTTGAGTTTGTCGGCGCTGAGCACGTCTTGGCTGGGAGCGACTACCCGCATCAAATCGGCAGCATCGAGATGATGCTAGATAGCATCAGCAAACTTCGCATCGCTCCGGAAGCCAGAGAAGCCATTCTGGGTGGCAATGCGGCGCGCCTTATCGGCCTGGCATCCGCGAGGTGAATTCAAATTGAGTTCGGGAAAATCCAGCGGCGTTCCTCTCTCGCGGCGCAAGTTTCTCGCCGCATCGGCCGCGGCGATCGCCTCGACGGCCTCGGTGGAGCCTGTGCCACCAATGTTTTCGCATAACTCGGAATCTCCGACGCTCGGCGCGCTGACTTTTCCCAAAGATTTTCTGTGGGGCGCATCGACCTCCGCTTATCAAATCGAAGGCGCCGCCGGCGAAGACGGCAGAGCGCCGTCCATCTGGGACGAATTCTGCAAGAAGCCTGGCGCCATCTGGAACTCGCAAACCGGAGCGGTCGCCTGCGACCATTACCATCGCTACGCCGAAGACGTCGCGTGGATGAGGGAGGTGCGGCTGCGCGCCTATCGTTTCAGCATTTCCTGGCCGCGCGTGATCCCACAGGGTAAGGGCGACGTCAATCCGAAGGGTCTGGATTTCTACAGTCGTCTGCTCGATGAACTCCTGCGCGCGGGAATCGCTCCCTTTGTCACGCTCTTTCACTGGGACTACCCGCTGGCCCTGGAGAATCTGGGAGGATGGCTGAATCGCGATGCGGCGGATTGGTTTGCGGACTACGCGGCGGTGGTGGCGCGGGCGCTCTCGGACCGCGTGCATCACTGGCTCACGCTCGTCGAACCGCGATCCTTTGTCGGCTCCGGCTTCTTAATCGGCGAGCAGGCGCCCGGCTACAAGCTTTCGCTTGCGGAAGGGCTTCGCGCAGGTCACAACTTGATGCGCGCGCACGGCAAGGGCGTGCAGGCAATTCGCGCCAATTCTAGGAAGCCCTGCGAAATCGGTTTCGCACCCGATGCTTCTCCTGCGCTTGCGCTGCCGGAGAATCCGGAAAATATCGCCGCGGCGCACGCTGCGACATTTTCCGTGGCACGCGAATATTTCCAGATTGAGAAATGGTGGCACAATAATTCGTGGTGGCTCGATCCCGCGTTCCTCGGAGAATATCCCGCCGATGGCCTGGCCGCGCTCGGCAAGGACGCGCCGGAGATTGCGGCTGGCGATATGGAAACGATTCATCAGCCGCTCGATTTTTTTGCCATCAACATCTACGGAGGAAATCCCGTGCGCGCCGGTGCGGAGGGTAAGCCTGAGTTCGCGGCATGGCCCGCTGGCTGGCCGCTAACCGGGATGGATTGGGAAGTGACGCCCGACGCACTTTACTGGGGGCCGAAATGGCTTTACGAGCGATATAAAAAACCGCTGCTCATCACCGAGAATGGGCTTTCCTGCCGCGACTGGATTTCGCTCGATGGCTGCGTGCATGATCCGCAGCGCATTGATTTCACATCGCGCTATTTGCGTTCGCTCCATCGCGCCATGCAGGAGGGAATTTCCGTGCGCGGATATTTCCACTGGAGCCTGCTGGACAACTTCGAATGGGCGCAGGGCTTCAAACAGCGTTTCGGCCTGATTTTCGTGGACTATCCGAGTCAACGGCGCGTTCTCAAAGATTCCGCGCGCTGGTATGCGAAGCTGATCGCGTCGAATGGCGCTGCGCTTTTTCGAGACCAGGAAACATGTGCAGCAGCGCCATGACTTTGCCCTCGCGTGCGAGCTCGCGTCGTTGGATTCAGTAAATGGACCACAGGCCCGGAGTTGCGAGTTCGGCGAGATGGTTGTCGGGATCGCGGAAGTAGATGCTGGTGCCGCCGCGCGGCCACTGAACGCGGCTTTCGACTGCAATGCCGTTTCCCGCAAGATGCTTTTCCCAGGCATCGAGTTCTGGCGCGGGAATCGAAAATGCAAAATGCAACGGCCCTGAGCCATCGTGCGGAGAAACTGTGCCGCCGGGAAACCTCATGGGTTGCGCGCTCGCGCCGCGCTTGAAGAGAATCAGAACATCGCGTCCGGCAACATTGTAGGCGCGAAAGCGTTCATCGCCCTCCATGCGCTCCAATCCGAAAATGTTCTCGTAAAACCGGCAAGCTCGGTCCAGATCATCTACGTAGAGGCAAGTCTCCAAGACGCCGGTGAGTTCGGGCATGGCCAGAGCCTCCTCACTGAGTTCAGATGATACGGCCTTCCGCTACGATTCGAGCAGATGGCAGGAATGAGTTTTGATAATGAGCCATACCGCGCTTCCGCGTGCAAGCTCGAGCGTTTCGCACGAGCCCAGCGTAAGCTCCGCGACAAATTCCACGCCGCAGGCAACACGCGCTTCGACGCGCGCGCCCCGATTGTGCAGCTCGAGGATTCTTCCCGGCAAAATATTTCGCGCGCTGATTTTTTCCGGCCGCGCGGTGGCGAGCAGGATATCGCCGCCGCGGATGGCGATGCGCAGGCAATCTCCAGCGGTCATCTTGCCGATGGGCGCTTCGAGCATCACGTCCGAGCCATCGAGCCGGCAGCGCATGGTTCCCTGCGATTCACGCAGCTCGGCAACAGTGGCGTCAAAAATATTCTCGAACCCCGCGAGCTGCGCAACGGCCTCCTGCCTCGGTTCGCGCAGCACCTCTTGCGGCGTGCCCTGTGCGGCGATGCGGCCATCGTCGAGGACAATCACGCGCTCGCCCAGAGCGAACACTTCGCGGTGACTGTGCGTGACGCACAGAATCGGAATGCCGTGCCGCTCATTCCAGGACTTGAGGTCTTCGATGATCTGGCTCTTGACGGGCAAGTCCAGCGCCGCGAGCGGCTCATCGAGAAGCAGCAGACACGGATCGGCCACCAGCGAACGCGCCAGCGCCGTCCGCTGCCTCTGGCCTCCGGAAATTTCATCGGGGCGCCGTCGCGCGAGCGAATCAATGCGAAAATTTTCCAGGATGCCGCGAACGTGCCCCTCTCGCGCCGCGCGGCTCACTTCCGCGAGGCCGTATCCCACATTTTCCTCGACGCTCAGATGAGGAAAAAGCGCCAGATTTTGAAAAACGTATCCCACGCCGCGCCGGCCCGGCGGCAGCGCGACGCCCGCCTCCGAGTCGAACAAAACTTTTACTGCGACGCTTACTCGGCCAGCGTCAGGTTCCAGCAATCCTGCGAGGCACTCGAGTATGGTCGTCTTTCCGGAGCCGGACGGGCCGAAGAGAATTGTCACGCCACGCGGCACGGAGAATGTCACGTCGAGGTGGAATCCCGGCGCTTCGGACGAGTGAAATGATTTTTCGAGGCGCGCTTGGAGCGCGCCAGCCGCGGGCAGGTTGTGCATCAAAGGCGCAGCCATGCGGGCCCCGCCTTGCGATTAAAGCGATACACGATGGAGAGGATCAGAAAACAGATTACGACCAGAGCCAGCGCACTGCGATTCGCGGCGGCGTAGTTGAGGGCCTGAACGTTGTCGTAAATGTCGATGGAAATCGTGCGCGTGACTCCGGGAATATCCCCGCCCACCATGAGCACAACGCCGAATTCGCCAAGAGTATGCGCGAAGCTCAGCACGATGCCGGTGACGATTCCCGCGCGCGAAAGCGGCAGAATCACGCGGAAAAAAGTCCGCCAGCGCGAGGCCCCCAAAATCTCGGAAGCTGCGATCAGACGCGGATCCACCGCCGCGAAAGAAGCCGCGAAGGGCTGCACCGCAAACGGAAAACTGTACAGCACGGACGCAACCACTAGCCCCGCAAACGTGAAGGGAAGCGTGTGGCCGAAAATTGCTTCGCACATCCGACCGAGTGGCGTGCGCGCGCCCAGCGTCAGAAGCACGTAAAATCCCAGCACCGTAGGCGGTAGAACCAGCGGAAGCGCCACAATCGCTTCCACCAGAAATTTCCAGCGCGCGCGTGAAAATGCAATCCACCGCGCCACCGGAATTCCGATGATGAAAAGAATTGCGGAAACCGAAAGCGCCAGCTTGAAGCTCAAGGTCATGGCCTGCCAGCTCATTCGGCGCTCTTCGGCGAGTCGCCGGGAATCTCGAAGCCGTAGCGCCGCATGGCTTCCTTTCCGTCGGCAGATTGCAAGAAGTCGAGGAAGGCGCGGGCGCTGGCCTTGTTGGGTGAGGATTTCATAATCACCGCGCCCTGTTGAATCGGCTCGTAAAAATCCCCAGGGATTTTCCAGTAGGCGCCTTTTCCCTGCATCGCAGGAGCTACGGCGAGCGAAAGCGCAATCACTCCGATTTGCGCATTCCCGCTCTCGACGAATTGCGCCGTCTGGGAAATATTTTCTCCGAAAACAAATTTGTCGGAAATTTTCTCGTACAGTCCCGAATGTTTGATGGCCGCGACGGCGGCACGTCCGTAGGGCGCGTGCTCCGGATTTGCGACCGCAATTTTTCTAACGGAGGGATCGAGGAGTGCGTTCATCTGCAGACGGGCTACGTCAATGGGAGAATTTTCGGGGATCCACAAGACGATGCGTCCGATGGCATAGCGATCGAGCGAGCCCGGCTCGGTTAATTGTTGCGCATCAAGTTTTTTTGCATACTCCAAATCCGCCGAGAAAAAAAGATCGAAGGGCGCGCCCTCGGCCAGTTGCGAGTAAAAATCCCCGGAGGATCCATAGGTCAAGACAATGTCAATTCCTGTTTTCTTTTCAAACTTCACGCGCAATTCTTCGAAGGCATATCGCAAATCAGCGGCCGCCGCGATTCGCAGAGAACGGCCCACGTTAGTTTGCCCAGTTGAACCGTGCCCCGCGAACGCCGGAGATAGAGCGAAGCATGCCAGGGCCAGGATGAGAGTTCTACGCAACGCGTCACCTCGGAAGCAGTTGCATGCGGTTCACGGGCGGATAATCATTACTTCCGTGGACTTAATGAGCGCGGCGACGGTGTCGCCTTTTTTGAGACGCAATTCGCGCGCGGCATCGGCCGTGATAATGGAGGTGATAAATTGTCCGCCGATCGCAAGTTTCACCTGGGCGAGCAAGCCGCTGGTGCGAATTTCCACGACTCTGCCGACAAGCTGATTGCGTCCGCTAATGCGCCGGAAATTTCGCTGCGTTTTCGGATCGCCTTTATCCGCGCGCGGCAGGAAGCGGTCAAGCTCGCGCGCGGCAATGCGGTGATGCCCGCCGGCGGTTTTCACTGTGCGGAGCTTGCGGTGATAAATCCATTGCTTCAGTGTTGGGTAGCTGATTCCCAGCGCCCGTGCCGCTTCGCGTGGTTTCAGCAATTCACGCGCGTCCATCGAACGTCTCCTTTATACCATGTAATCCGATTACTCGCTCCTGGTCAATACGATTTTATACGATTTCTGTACCGCGCGGCACTGAACTGAATTGAGGGAGGTTTGCAACGGTCGGGCAATTCACGCTGAAGAAACCTGCGTGGTGTTCGCGAATTGCTCGAACCACCTTACCGGCGCGCGGACGGGTGTCCGCTAGATGGTGCACGGAAGGTATCTGGGCGGTTGGTCGGGGCGCGGAGATTTGAACTCCGGACCTCCTGCGCCCAAGGCAGGCGCGCTACCAGGCTGCGCTACGCCCCGACAATGCAATTTTAGCACAGGGATTCGCGAGGGCGGTTGCGCTCATTCCATGCGGAAGAGGCGCAGGCTGGATATGCGCGCGTTTTCTTTGAAATCGGCGCGCGCAGTGTGGACGGTAAGCAGGACTTCGATCGGTTCCACGCGGCCTCGGAGAAATACTTCCGCGTGGCTGGCGCCCGCGCGGAGCAGCCGCGATTCGGGCAGCAATAGGGCAAATTCATTGTCGGCGAGCTCGAGCGTTTCATTCAGCTCCGCGATATAAACCCCGCGCCCGAGGCTCCACCACGTGTAGCGGTCCTCGGGGTTCACTCGCGTTCGCGCGATTTCCACGCGGCCCGCGGCCTGATATTCGCCGCCCCCGAAATCCACCTTCCCGACAGGATCGAGCGCAAATATATTTTTTATCGTCAACTCCACGGATTGAGCATGCACTTGGAATTTCGCGTTCAGCAATCCCTGCACGCGCTCCGCTGCTTCTTTTCCCGTGCACAAATTCATCCAAGAATCTCCCACGAGCGCCCGTGATCCTCGGCGCAGACGCATCGAATGTAGTCCAGCCGCAGCGCGGAGTCCACCGCAACGCGGCGCCATTTGCGCGAAACGCCACAGTGATGCCACTGCCAAAATCACGCCGTCTTGTCCTTTGAATAACACACCGAAGCAAGATTGCATTCGAGGCAGCGAGGTTTGCGGGCCTGGCAAACTCTTCTTCCGTGCCAGATGAGCTGGTGCGAAAAGACGATCCACTTGTCTTCGGGAATCACTTTCATCAGATCCTGCTCAATTTTTTTCGGATCCGTGTTGCGGCTCAAATCGAGCCGGCCGGAGAGGCGCTGCACGTGCGTGTCCACAACAACTCCTGAGGCGATTCCAAACGCAGTACCAAGCACAACATTCGCGGTTTTCCGCGCCACGCCCGGCAGCGTGAGCAGCTCCTCCATCGTTTGCGGCACCTGACCGTGAAATTCATCCGTAATTTTCCGGCTTGTGCCGATGATGGACTTGGTCTTGTTGCGGAAAAACCCCGTGGGCCGGATGTCCTGCTCGAGTTCCCTCGGGTCCGCGAAGGCGAAATCTTTGGCCATCGGATATTTCGGGAAGAGCGTTTGCGTCACCTTGTTGACGCGCTCGTCCGTGCATTGCGCCGAAAGAATGGTAGAGATGAGCAGTTGGAAAGCGTCTTCGTGCCGGAGCGCGCAAGTGGCGGCGGGGTACGCTGCGTCGAGCTTTGCGAGGATGGTGCGCACGCGCCGCGGGTTAGTTCCCTTCGCGGGAGTCGCTTTCTTGCGCGAGACGCTTCCGCGGTGGCGTTTCTTCACGGTTGCTTTTCGTTTCTGCATGGATTCACCCGGCCGAGAAATATATCACAGCCGCATTTGCGTTTCGGAAGGCGCACGAGCCGTCCCGATTGCATGCTATTGTCAGACTTCCTAAGAAACCGCGTGAGCGTGCTTGGGAGTCCACTTGGAAACGAATCCAAGTTCGTTGACGGAGCCGCAACCCAATCCGCGCCGGCCCATCGCGCCGGTCTGGCACACCGCCTGCCTGCTGGGATTCATTCTCATCACATCGGTGTTCGAATATTTCCGAAACAGGCAACTTCTCGGAAATCCGGCGCTGCAGGAGCACCGAGTCATTTATATGTACTACGCCTATGCTCTGGCCTTTGAGTGGATTCTTGCGGCGTACGTGGTCTGGGGCATAAGACGCTCGGGCGTCATTCGTCTCCCGGAACTCATCGGAGGGCGTTGGAACAGCGAAATGGATGCTCTGCGCGACGCGGGCATTGCGGCACTCGGATGGGGATGCGTGCTGGTGATGTCCGTCGGAATTCAGATTGCGATTCACGGCGGATCGCTCGAGGCGATAGCACGGGACGCGGAGAAATCCCGAGCGACCGCGCGATTCATCCTGCCGCGCACAGGACTGCAGCTGATAATCTGGATACTGGTGGCTGTGAGCGCCGGCATTTGCGAAGAACTCGTCTTTCGCGGTTATCTTCAAGAAATCTTCAAACGTTGGACGGGAATGGCCTGGCTTGCCGTAGTGTTGCAAGCCCTGATTTTCGGTTCGGCGCATAGCTATCAGGGCATCTCCAACATGGCCGTCATTACTGGCCTGGGCTTGATCTTCGGATTTCTGGCGTACTGGCGCCGGAGCCTGCGTCCGGGAATGATTCTGCACACAGGCATCGATTCGTTGAGCGGGCTCGCGTATTTTGTACTTCAGCGCATCGGCCGATTTTAGCGGCGTCGCTTCAGGGTTCGATGCGCACGCCACGCCAGAATGCCACGTGATCCTGAATTTCCGCCGCGGCGGCGCTCGGCTGCGGATAGTACCAGGCGGCATCGGCGTTGCGCTGGCCGTTCACCTCGACGTGGTAGTAACTCGCCGTGCCTTTCCACGGACATACGGTGTGCGTGTCGCTGGGCTTCAGGTATTCGCTATGGACGGAGGCGGCCGGGAAATAGTGGTTTCCTTCCACCATCACGCAATTGTTCGATTCCGCCAGCACCGCGCCGTTCCAAATTGCTCGCGCCATTTGATTCCTCGAAAAAATCAGGCGGCCAGCATCAGGCTCTGAGCGAAGGGCCATTCCTGATCCACCCACTGTGCGATGCAGCGGTAGCCGGTCCGCTTGCCCAGCCGCACGACATCCGTACAGTCGAATTTGTGCGAGCTTTCCGTCCAAATGGATTCGTCTTCGCTGAGGGTAAACTCAAGGTGCGCTCTGGGGATGGTGACTCTCTGCGACACTAGAGATCGCAGGTGCATTTCGATTCTGGCTTCGTTCGCATTCCAGCGCGCCTCGTGCCGGAACCGCGAAAGATCAAAATTGGCCTCGAGCTCGCGATTCATGCGCGCCAGAAGATTGCGATTGAACGCCGCGGTCACGCCCGCCGGGTCGTCATAGGCGCGCAGGAGCTGCTCGACGGGTTTCAGTAGATCCGTGGCGAGCAGCAGGGAGTCGCCCGGAAATAGAATCCGGCGGATTTGGCGGAGAAATTTTTCGCCCGCAGGCCGGTCAAAATTTCCTATCGTGCTCCCGAGAAACAGGACGAGCAGGCTTTCTCCAGGCTGGCGCCGCGCCGCGGCCTCCAGCAAGCCATCGAGATAAAGCCGCTCGAATCCCACGATGCTGACGGAATCCATGTGGCCGAGTTCCTGGTGGCACAGGCGCAGTGCGGTGCGTGAGATATCAATCGGAAAATATTTTACAGGTTGAAGCCGGGACAGCGCTTCGAGCAGCCAGCGCGTTTGCTTTCCGCTGCCGCTTCCGAGTTCGGCGACGATCGCGGGCAGCCGCAGGTGCGACACCATGGCCTCCGCATGCAGCTCGAGCAGCCGGTTGCCCGCGCGAGAAAGGCCGTATTCCGGCAGCGCGCAAATAGCTTCAAAGAGCGCCGAGCCTACTTCATCGTAGAAATATTTCGACGGCAGTTCCTTCTGCGGAGCGCACGAGAGTCCGGCACGAACGTCGCGCGCGAATTCCTCCAGCGAAAATCCCGCCTCCGGTTCGAACCGGGTGTGCACTGAGGGATTCACCGTTCAATCTTCCACGCAGCGGAATTTCGCGTAAATATACGGGTAGTGCGGTTGGAACCAGTTGCGGAAAGACCGCCGAAGCATGCACGCCGCCGTGCGCGACGATCCGCCTTTCATCACGTAATGCCGGCCGTCGAAGAAATCGGCGGAATAGCCGGGGTAGAACGGCGCCGGGCGGAATCCGCGGAACGGCGCAAAAACCGTGGAAGTCCACTCCCAGCCATTGCCAACGAGGTCGCCCGCGCCGAATGCGCTGCGGCCCGCTGGATGGGATGTCACCGGCGCGGCATCCCAGCGATGGAAATCGAAATTTCCGCGCGTGGCGTCCGGCGTTCCCCATCCCCACGGAAACGCGTTCTCATATCCCGAAGGCGTGCCGTAAGCGGCGCGATGCCACTGCGCTTCGGTGGGGAGTTTGGCGTTCTTCCATCGCGCATAAGCGGATGCCTCCGCGTGGCTCACGTACACGGGCCAATCGAGCGGCAAAAGAATCTCGTCAAACATCCCGCGATAAAACCACTCGTTCTCGTGGCGAATCCATAGCAGCGGATGCGGCATTCCGCGATCCCGGATCCAGTTGAAATCATCCGCCGTCCAGCAAGCCCGCTCGGCATAACCGCCCGCGGCGACGAAATCGGCAAACTGTCCATTTGTCACCGGATAGGCGTCCACGGAAAATTTTTCGACGTGCACGCGATGAGCCTCGAACTCATTGTCCCATCCGAATCCTGAGCCGCGCTCCAGGCCCAGGGTCACCTCGCCCGCCGGGATTTGCACCTTTCGTGCCGGAGCGCTGCCGCTCGAAGAGAGATGCCTTTCCCGCAGACTGTACTTCCGATGGTAGGGCAGATGGTGAATCAGATAGGCGATGGTCTCCGCGTGCATCAGGCGATGCTCGAGGGCTGTGTTCAGCAGCCAGCCATTGTCGAAATATTCGCGTGCGCGCGGCGCGACGCGTGCGGATGCCAGGGCACGATCGAGTTCTGTGCGCACCCCCAGCACGTAAGCGTGAATTTCCGGGATTTGCGGCCACTCATTCGCGCCGTCGGCGGGGAGATGGCCTCCGACGGGATCGATTCCGAACGCGAAGAGCTTGTCGAATCCGGGTTTAAAAGGGCCAAGGTCGAGCGTCCATTCTCCGAGGAGATTCCAGTCGAAGGCTTCCAGATGCCCGAGATAGAAAACCAGCCGGTGGCGTTCCGGAATCGGCCGCTCGTAGAGCGAACCGGGCCGCACGATCGCAAAAAGCGCATCCGTCCTCTCGCGTGCTTCGGCGATTCGGCGGAGAAGAGAGTGACGAATGTCCAGTGAAGTCGCTGGCGCTGCCATGAGCGGCCTCCGGAGTGGATGCCCCTTTGTACTCCCGCCGGCTCATACGCGCAAGTTAAATTGCTTGCGATATGGAAAGGCACCCGGAGTGCGAGTTCACGCGCGCGACGGCTCTCGTTACATTTCGCAATGCGGCGCCGCAAGAAAGCGAGCGAGCTTGAAAAACGCCTTGCCTCTATGAGAGAGCGCGTTTTTCTCTTCGCCGGAAATTTCCGCGAATGTTTTTCTCACGTGCGGGAGGAAGAAAATGGGATCGTAGCCGAATCCTCCGCTGCCGCGCGGCGATGCGAGAAGCTGGCCTTCGGCCGAATCCGAAATAACTGCGCGCACCTCGCCGCGTTCGGCGAGCGCCACAACGCAGATGAAGCGTGCGCTTCGCTCTCCGCCGGTCTTGCCGCGCATCTCGCGCAAAAGCTTATCGACGCGCTGCGCGTCCGTGGCATTCGTTCCGGCGTAGCGCGCGGAGTGAACGCCCGGAGCGCCGCCGAGCGCCGCTACGACGAGGCCGGAATCATCTGCGATCACCGGGCCGGGCGCGAAACGGCTGTAATGCAGCGCCTTGCCTGCGGCATTTTCTGCAAATGTCGGCGCGGATTCTTCGAAGTGAGGTAGCGAGCCGAAATCTTGAATCGCTTCGAGCGCGAGGCTTGTGGCTCGGGCAAGTTCGCGGTATTCGCGTAGCTTTCCCGGATTCGACGACGCGACGAAAATTTTCGCCGGCAATGGGAACGCCCCTCAGCGGGCGCGCACGGCGAAATTCATGTGCAGCAGGTTGGACTGGATTTCGTTCAACTGGCGAATGCCGTTCGCCGCCAGCTCCAGCATCTTCTGCATTTCTTCTCCGGCGAAAGGCCGCCCTTCCGCGGTTGCCTGAATTTCCACGAACTCCCCTGAGCCGGTCATCACCACGTTCATGTCCACTTCGGCGTGGGAATCCTCTTCGTAAGCGAGATCGAGAAGAATTTCATCTTCCACAATTCCCACGCTGATGGCGGCGACGGAGTCGCGCAGCGGCACGGCGCGCAGGAATCCTGCGGCAACCATTCGTTCCAGCGCCAGCGCCAGCGCCACAAACGCTCCCGTAATCGAAGCGGTGCGCGTGCCGCCATCGGCCTGAATGACGTCGCAGTCGAGCCACACGGTGCGCTCCCCGAGCTTCTGCAAGTCGGTCACGGCGCGGAGCGAGCGTCCAATCAGGCGCTGGATTTCGTGCGTACGCCCGGAAACGCGGCCGCGGCTCGATTCGCGCGAAGTTCGTTCCTCGGTGGCGCGGGGCAGCATGCCGTATTCGGAGGTCACCCAGCCTTTTCCGGAGCCTTTCAAAAATTGCGGCACGCCGTCTTCCACGGTGGCGGTGACGATCACGCGCGTGCCGCCCGCTTCGATCAGCACGCTGCCTTCGGCGCTGGAAATAAAATCGGGCGTGAGCTTGACGTCACGCAATTCGTGCGCGGCACGTCCGTCTGCGCGTTTCAATTTTCCCCCTGGTGGCCCTGCTTCCGCATCGGATGATGCTTCAGTTTGAAGCCCGTGCCGCGCAATGTCAACGGCTCTCAGCGCGGCGGCTTCGCAGTTGTAGGCGGCGCGGCAGTTGGCGGAGCAGCGGCATTCGCTGGAGGAGCGCCTTGCGTCGGACTCACCAACACTGGAGAAACGAGATCGAAGAAACCCGTGAGATCCGCGTGTCCCGCGACGCTGTCCACTTCCTGCCCGTGAATCAAAATTTTCAGCCGATGCAGGCCCGCGATATTCTTTTCGAGCGTCCGCGCGATGGAATTCACCGCCTGCGCTTCGCTCAGGATTCCCGAAGGCGTCTCGGTGGTGAGCGCATCGGAAAAATCGGCGATGGCCGTGCCGTCCGGAAGAATATAAAAATCGAAGAGCACCAGGTCCGCGGGTAAAGTACGCTGCGCTGGCGTAGGCGGAGCGGCGATCAGCGCGTGCAGCACTTGCTTGCCGCGCTCCGCGCGATCGGCCGAAAGCGGCATTTCGATTTCCACAGGTGCGAGCGAGCCGCTGCGATCTGCTGCAGCCCAGAAAATTTGCGCCTTCACAGGTTTGTCCGTGGGAGTAGTGATTTGCGGTGCGACCACTTCGCGGCCGGCCTGCTCTTCAGTCGCTTGCATTTGCGCCAGCCGCGCCACGCGGCGGTTGAGGATGCGCAAGTAAATCAGACCGCCGATCACCATGATCGCAAGGATGCCGATGAAGATTTTCAATTGCCGCGTCATTAGTTTGCCGCCGCTTCATAAATCGGCTTGAAGGCGATCAACGCGCGCCCGATGGCTTGCGCCAGAGGCTGCATCAAAGGGTCGAGCTGGCCGGGATCCGCGACGCTCACGCTCGAAATCTCGACGGCTACGGCGGGAGCGGCGACCGAGCGCAGCACGCGCACGGGAAAAGCCGTGGAAATTTCCGGCGAGCCGCGAAATCGCTGCGCGAGCTGGACCTGCATGAGGTCCGCGAGGCGGCCGCTGAGATTCGTGAACGGCCGCTGCGCTTCGTTCCAGGGAACCCATCCGGGCGGCGCGGAGCTTGCGGCGAGCGGCGCCGAGAACTGGTAGGAATACACGCGCGCGGTGCCGGGCTCACCCGTCGAAGAAACGTGCAGGCTCACGAAAATGGCGTCGCGTTGCGCGTTGGCTTTCCCCGCGCGATCGTCGAACGAAGGATCTTCATCGCCGTCGCGCGTCATCACCACGCGAAACCCATCGCCCTGGAGTTCCGCGCGCACCAGCCGCGCCGCGGCCATCACCCAGTCCTTCTCGACGATGCCGCTCTGCCCGCGCGCGCCGGAATCCGCTCCGCCGTGTCCCGCGTCGAGCACCACCACGCTGAGCACGTGGCGCACCGGCACAGGAATCTGCGGCGTCGTTGCGCCCTGCGCGGCCGGAGGCGCTGCAGGTGGCGTCGCTTGCTGCGCAAAAACGAGCGCGGCCGAAACGATTCCCAGAAAAAAAGCCGGAAAAAGAATGCGTCGCACGCGAAAAGAATATCAGAAACCCGCGCAGGACACAGGGCGAGTATAATCCGCGGTAAGTGACGACTCGGGTGATGGGCTCAACTATCGACGAATCGCCGCAGGAAATCGGTTGCACAGCGGACCAGTGTGGATCACGGAGCGAGACATGAAAAAAGCAATGTGCGTTTGCGCGGTCATGCTGGGAGCGGTGCTGGCGGTTTCCGCGGCGGCGCAAGAACAGTCAGGGCAGCCGAAATCGGTACAAGAAATACCGCCGCCCCCCAACTCGATTCGAGTCGGCGGAAAAGTGGCTGCGGCGAATTTGGTGCATCAAGTGATGCCGGTTTATCCGCAAATTGCGAAACTAGCGCACATCGAGGGAACAGTGGTGCTGCACGCGATTATCGACGAGCAGGGAGACGTAGAGGAGCTGCAATTCGTTTCCGGTCCGCCAATGCTGATGCAGGCGGCGATGGATGCGGTGCGCCAATGGAAGTATCGGCCGACGCTGATAGATGGCCAGCCTGTAAAGGTAGACACGACGATTTCAGTGGTGTTCACGCTGGACGGGAATGTGCCAGGTGCGGAGCAGAAATCAGCTCCCGCGCAGAAGGCGGTACCGGAAGGGAATCCGCCTCCAGATTGGAAACCCGCGGAGGGGGAGATACCTGCTGCGGAGCAGAAGCCGATTGACCCGCAACTCAAGGCCGACATTCTCAAAATGCTGGACGTGACGCACATGATAGCGATAGCTACCGAGGGCGGCCGCAAAGCGCTTGAGAAGCAGAAGCCGGTGTTCGTCGCATCACTTCCTCCCACGCCGCATCGCGAAGAGATTGCCGACGCTTTCGGGGATAAGGTCATGGCGCTCTTCAAATTGCCGGAATTCACGGACCAAATCGTGGCAGTGTACGCGAAGTATTTTTCGGATGAGGATATACGGGCGCTAACCCAGTTCTATGAAACGCCGGCGGGACAACATTACAACGCAGTGATAGGGCAAATGTTAGAAGACCTTACCGATGCGGGCCAACGAGCGGCAGCGGACAATCTTCCAAGAATCTTTCAAGAGCTCTGCCAGGAGTATCCCGAGTTGCAGGGCGAAGCGAAGTTTTGCCCGAGCGATTCCCAGAAAAAAGGCTTGTTGATGGAGCGAGAACCCTCATTTCCGTCGGCCTCGCCCTCCGCGATCGCTTCACGATGACCGGCGATAACGTCGCTCGCCGCGGCCCGCGTTCGCCCTCGCTCCCTCCTCGGAACGCCCCCGCGCTCCTCGATGCTTTTGACGGGACTCTTCCTTAATGACGCCCAGCGCGCGCCGTTTGCGTCCCGATGCCTTGTATCGGGAGGCGTGCCGTTATGTTTCTCATTTCGGGCGACTCTTGCCCGCAGAAAAATTCTTCGCCCTTGGCCGAGTGCGCCGAATGGATTCGAGCAGACGAGCGCGATGGGTTCGGCGAACTCCTTTTACTTATGTTGATGGGACAGTACTTTTCGCGATTGCTGCTTCTCACGCGGCGGAACCACATCGCAGTCTTCGAGGCCCAGGCCGCGCGGCCTCACGCCCCGCGGTCCACATACGTTTCGGCACATTAGCTATTAACATGGTAACGAAGAAGCGCTCGCCATCGAGACACCGAGTGCGCAGAGTGAACTGCACCGAGAGGAAAAGAAGGAAGAATCCCCACCCCCAACATCTTCACATGGGACACCCAAATTCAGTTCAGACTTTATGTCCAAGCCACAGCCCGTTCTTTATTCCTTGCTCCCAAGCTTGGCGTTCTCGAAATCAGTCTGACCATAAAATGCGGATTTATACTGATCGGCCCAAGATTTATGTTGACAGTGGTTATTGGATGTGGTAGGTTGATAATGAAAATGATGCTCAATGCATGTCGACTACGCTAAGGAGTTACTATGACGAACTGGAAGCGAAGATTTCCAAATTCCGCCAATAACTTCGATCTGCTCTTGGCAACGCCGAATGAGCTGGATTCGAAGCGGTTGAAAGCACTTCTAAATGCCATTCTAACTGAGACCCACCGGGGGCTTACACTCAGTTCACGTGCTTCCAAAGAGCTCCGACGCTGGTTCAACCAACCCGCTACGCCACTGGAGAGTGAAGCTTACGTTTTGTTAAGCAACTGGTTCATGACGCAGTCTGGAGATCGACACAGCACGGTTGCTAGCCGTTGCGAAGACCTTTGGGATGCCCTGTTTCCGTGCCGTCCAGTCGACCGGCTCTCTTCGCCGGAGGCCGGCCGGAATCATGTAATGATTCCGGCCGAATTTGAATCTTTCTGGCGGCGGCTCTTGGAGGCCCAGGGTGAAAATGTTCATCAAGGCGATGGATCCCTTGCAGAGCCGAATGTCGAGCCATCTACTCGGACAGGTGAGATGCCTGAAGTCAGCAATGTGTCGATGCCTGGCCGACTTCGGGCGAGATTTGACAAGAACGGACTGCACTGCGAAGTGGAAGGAGCTCCCCGTGCGCTCGCTGATTTTCTAAAGATGGTTTCGAGCTGGGCGGCTGGCCAGGAGCATGATAGCCCGACAGTCCGTGCCCCCGAATCGCCGGCGACGAGTTAGTCTTAATAGCTTTGGTGGAATGAGTAGAAGGATCAAAGATAGGAGATGACAGAATGCGGCATTGGGGTACCCGTTGGAGACGCGGGATAATAAGCAAGAATTGGCATTGGCGAGCCGCCATGCTGGCCCGTTGGGGCAATTGGCTATTTGGTCGCGGCTTCAAGACTGACGCCGAATGCGTGCGCGAGACACAAATACAGCGGCGCCGAGCCCAAAACGAGCGGGGCAGACGAAAACGAATCGGTGTCGCCACTGATGTTAAGTTCACGATTGAATGCGTCGGCTGTGGCAAACGATTCAAGCGGATATCACCGGTAGCAACAACCTTAGGACCGCACAAATCTCCGGGGGGCTTCTCCTGCTCCGTGACGATCGGTTTCCTTCGATGAAATTTCGATTTTCTCAGCGGCATCCGTAGCTGGATTTGCTGAATCTAGTTATCTCCTTCTTTCTCGATGCCAATCGGACCCGATGTTTTCACTTGGCGTTAGTGCGCGGCTCCCGGATTGAGTCTGCTTATTCTTCAGCGTCTCCTGCTCCCCGTGGCCCTACATTCCCAGTCCCGGTACTTGACTTGTCACTTAATCTATGCTATACTTAGTTTATTGAAATCAAACAATTTAGCGGAGCAGGGGAGAAAGTCCCCCATTACAATTTTCAGAGGGGAACAATTTCTAATCGGGACACCCTCGCGAATAGAAACGCATGCAACTCATTGAAAACAAACAACGGGAGAGGAGTCTAATCGGGACAAATGCGCGGTATGCGCGTTCCGGTCGCGTCTACGGGAAAATGATCTGCGTAACCCCTTTCAAGCCAGTTCCCAATCGGGAGAGGCTCTCTTCGGTCACAAATCGATCGCTACACGGAAATATTGATTGGATCGTTAAAACGCCCCAAATCAATAACATCCAAAAAATCAATCGATACAAAACAGTCATTCTCAAATCGGGTTCTAGTACCCCGCTTCAGCGCCAATCGCCCACTCGAGGGTGGCTATTTGTCGCGAGGCGGATCGATCTGGCCGGCGACGCGCGTTCCCGTTCCCGACGCCGGGGCCGCGGCGGAACGGATGCCCGTGCGCGACAGATCGAGAGAGAAGAGGCCCTCGGTGGATGAGGCGGCGACGATGCTGCCGTCCGCGGAGTTCGTTGCCAGCGCGGGCAGGAATCCCCAGGCTAGCGGATCTTCGAGATGCGACCAGTGGGCGCCGCGATCTTCGGAGAAGAAGAGCCCGTTGGATGCCGAGGAGGCGACAAAATCGTCCCCGATCACCGCAACATTCTGAATTTGGCGATCCGTGATCGCCGCGGGATGCCAGGTCTTTCCGGCGTCGGATGAGAGGTACAACCCGGCCGGAGTGGTGACGAGAAACGTATTGTCGCCAGCCTGGGTCAAGCGCGAGTCGTGATTGAGCGGAGCGGCAACGGTTTCGGCGGACCACGTCTTGCCAGCGTCCGCAGTGACGACGAGGCCGTGAGAAGTAAGCGCCCAGAGATGCAGCGCATCGGAGGTGGAACGAACAGAAATGACCGGCTGAGCCACCTGCGCGTCGGATGAAAATTTTGTCCAGGTCGTGCCGCGGTCGCGGGAAACGAGCAAACCCGAATCGCTCGCGGCGAACCAGGCAGAACTTGTGAACGAGAGATCGTTGATGACCGGCTTGGTCGTAATGGTTTTCGCGACCGTGCGCGTGCGGGCGACCGTCTTGGCGGATTTCGATTTCGCGGCGGACTTCGACCGCGCGGGAGCGGGAGACTTCACTGCGACGGTTTCGACAAGCGTTCCGGTGGGAAGCCACTTGGCAGCGGCATCGCTATAGTGCAGCAGGCCTCCGGATTTCAGAGTGGCCCACCAGCCGTCGGGAGCGGCATAGACGTGGCGAAGCTGGCCGGTACCAAGGCCCGGACCGAGCTTCTGCCAGGTGCGGCCGGCATCGCGCGTGGCGAGCGCCGGCTCGACTTCGTCGGGGAAAATTAGAAGCATGTGCGCGGAATTGACCGGATCGACGGCGAGATCCAGAAGGCCGCGATGGCGAAAACCGTCATTCGATTCGCGGAATGAGCGGCCACCATCTTCGCTGATGAGAATTCCCATTCGCCGCGAGCCGATAATGAGATGTTCGGTATTGCGCGGATCGATGACCAGCGCCGTGACAACCCACGTGCCGGAAGTCATCTGCTTCCAAATGGCGCCAGAATCCGTGGTTTTCCAAAGGCCTTCGGTAGTGGCGGCGTAAACGATTTCGGGATGTGCAGGATCCTGACGAATCATGTGCGTGCGGCGCGAAGAGAAGGGAATGCCCTTATATTTGGACCAGTTTTCCGCGGCGTTGATGCTGTGATAGATGCCCGAGCAAGCGCTCGCAAAAACTTCGCTGGGCTCGGTGGGATTCACGGAAATGCTCATCACGTCGGAATCGTCCACCATGCCGGTGTGAATCGGCGCCCAATTTTTTCCGCCGTCGGAAGTTTTCCATGGGAGATGGTACGTGCCGGCGTAAATGATGTTGGAGTCATGGGGATCGAAGGCCAATGAATCGAAATTGCGAAGGTCTTCGTTGTTCGCCGGAGAGATGAGCTCCCAGTGGCGTCCGTCGTCGCGGGTGCGATATACGCCTTGGAGAGTTCCGGCAAGAGTTAGTTCGGGATTCGAAGGCGATTGCGCGAGAGCGCGCGCTTCCTGACCGCCCAGTCCGGCGAGTTGCCAGTTGCGGCCTGCGTCAGTGCTGCGATAGACGCCGCCACCCACACCGCTCATGGACCACGTGGCAGCGAAAAGATGCGAAGGCTGGCGCGAGTCGGGAAGGATGGACATTACGACTTCCTTACCATTCCCAATTCGGGAGAGAGACTGCCAGTGCAGTCCCGCATCGGTCGAGCCGAAGACATGGCCATCGGCAGTGCCCAAATAAAGGAGTTGGATGTTGCCCGGCGCGGAGGCAAGGGTCTGCACGTCGCCTCCGGGAGGCCCAATGGGCCGCAGGGTCTGCGCAGACGCGGCCAATGAAAAGCCAAGACCAAGCCAAAGTACAAAGATTGCCACTCGCCAGGAAGTACGCATGGATCTCCTCTCAATTCTCAGAGAGGAGCTTGAGCGAATGCTGGCGCTGCGGCTACTGGACAAGAGACGAGTTTGCGGACAGGTACGCAAGTGCCAGTGACGCCAGTGGCACGGCAGCAAAAATGTCAAAAAATCGCAATGGAGAGAGGGCCGAATGGTTTCCCGCAGGCCTTTGTAGCCGACGCGTGCGGCGCAAGCAATGGCAATGCGAGGCGCATGGCGCCGCAGAGTAACTGTGATGGGAACTCGAAATCCGAAATCGAGAAGTGCGCATGCGACGCCAAGACAGCGCCGCATGCGCGGTGGCCGAAGCGAGTCTATTGCGAGGGCGCAGCGGACAATTGGGCGAAGGTGATGTAGTGACCTGCGGGATCCTTTACGCCGATTTCCGTCGAGCCATAGAAAGTTTTGCGCAGGGGCATGACGATTTCGACGCCCTTCAAAGCGGCTATGACGTCGTCGAGATTGTCCACTTCCACGTAAAGAAACGTGGGGCCCTTGCGGATGACCGCCGAGTTTGTGGAGACATCTTTGTCGGCGCTGGCGTAGGACTGATACATCACTTCGACGTTGCCCTTTTGCAGGATGACAAAGCCGAGTCTGTCGCCTTCGGGAACTTCCGCGGTCTTGGTAAAGCCGAGGCGTTCGACCCAGAATTTCACGCAGGGCTCGAGCTCCGCGGCGAACAGAACGGGGGTGATTTTTTTTACAGTCATGGCGTTTGGTTTCTCCTGTGATGGTGAATTTTGGATCGACGCTGTCGGCAACAAGCTCAGAAGCAGAAACGCGGCGGTGAACCTCATGCTTATTTTCTCCTTGACTGCGCCACTAGTCTCAATTAGACTAGTTAACGATACAACGCTGGAAATTAGATGTCAAGGAGAAAAATGATGGCCAGGGAATCGCGGCGTTTGGAGGAACTGATTTCAGTAGGCCCGGCGATGCTGGGCGCTTTTAAGTTGCTGAGAATTCGCAGCGTCAGGCAACTGGCGCGGAAGAATCCGAAGGCTCTTTATGAAAGGCTTTGCCGGTTGCGCGGCCAGAGGATTGACATCTGCTGCCGGGACGTTTTCACGGCGGCGGTTGCGCAGGCGCGGAATCCGCGATTGCCGGCGGAGCTATGCCAATGGTGGTATTGGAGCCGGAAACGCAAGGAGGGTCATGCGCAGAGTTGAGAAGAGGGAGCTGACGACTCCGGACTTGGTGCTGCTGAGCCTGCTCGCGGAGCGCGCAATGCACGGCTATCAGGCGAATGCAGAGCTGGAGCGTCGCGAGGTGCGCGACTGGGCGGGGATTTCGCGACCGCAGGTGTACTACTCACTCGAAAAGCTTGTGCGACTGGGACTAGTGCGCGCGGCGAAGAGCGCGGAGCGGGTCGCGGGGCCCGAGCGGAGCGTCTTCGCCACCACGCCGCGCGGGCGGCGGGCATTTGCCAAGGCGCTCGAACGAGAAGAATGGACGAGCGTGCGCGAGCGACCGCCATTTGTGACCTGGCTGATTCTTTCATGGCAAGTTCCGCCACGCATTTTTCGGCGGCAAGTTCGGCGGAGACGCGAATATCTCGAAAGGGAGCTGGCGCGAGAGGAAGCCACGCTCAAAGGGGTAATCGATGAAGTGGGCCATCGCTTCCACGAGGCAGTGTGGTCCATCACGCTCATGATCTCAATGTTTCGGACAGAGCTGCAGTGGCTCGCGAAACTTTCACGGGAATTCAAACGGCGCGCGCCGGCACGAAGACCGCAATATGCCGCGCCGGAAATGAAATAGCACCTGCGCGGCTATTCGTAGCGCAAGGCGATCATAGGATCTACCCTTGTAGCTTTGCGGGCGGGGAGGTATCCCGCCAAGATCCCGATCGCGAACATCACCAGAATGCAGAGGGAAAATGTCTCCGGGTCCGTCGTCTTCACTCCGAAAAGCATGCTTGCGAGAAGCCGACCGGCGCCGAAGGCGACGGGAATTCCGATCGCCACCCCAATTGCGACGAGAGAGAGGATTTCGCGCAAGACCATCCAGAGCATGTCCCTTTTTTGGGCGCCTAGCACCATGCGGATACCGAGTTCCTTACTTCTCCTCGCGACAGCGTAAGACATCGTCCCGTAAAGCCCGATTGAAGCGAGGCCCAGCGCCAGGGCTCCGAAGAAACTCAAGAGCGTGGCGAGCGACCTCTCATCGCCGAGATATTCATCCATTTCCGCGGCCTCGGTTTTGATATCGACAAGAGGCAGGTTCGGCTCGACGGATTGGACTTCCCGGCGGACCGCGGGGATGACGCCAGCCAGATTCACGTCGGTGCGGAACAAGAGATTGATCTGTCCCAGAATTTCCGGCGGGGCCTGCGTGTAAGGAATATAGACAGCTTCGCGCCGCTCATTGCGGTTGGGTTGATGTTTGATATCTTTCGCGACGCCGACCACTTCCGTGCTGCCGCTCGATTGCGGCCCATCGAAACCGAAGCGCCGTCCGATGGAGTTTTGATCAGGGAAATAGTTTCGAGCCATGGATTCACTGATTACCGCAACCTTGCCCGAGGATGCCGTGTCCGAAGGAAGGATCTCCCGGCCGAGCAAGAGGGGAATTCCCAGGGTCTCGAAAAAGCGCGGGCCAATGGGATCGCAATAGGCCGCGCGGGTATCGCCGGCAATCGGCTCGGCGCCCTGCACCCAAACCCTTCGGTTCCACTTGCCGAAAACCATGCGAAACCGCGAAATGCTGGCGGATTGCACTCCCGGAATAGCGTTCAATTTGTCGAGCAAGTCGCCATAGAGACTTAATTCTTTCGTGTGGTCGTAGCCGATCAGGACGGGGAATGCCCACATCGTCACGACTCTGTTGCGGTCGTATCCGGAGTCCACAGCGTAGAGCTGCCGAATGCTGCGGAGCAGGAGTCCGGCTCCGACGAGCAGTGCCAGTGAGAGGGCTACTTGGGAAACGATGAGCGATTTAGCGAAGCCGCCGCGCAATGGATGGGACTCCGAGGTGCTCTCAGTTCCTTTGAGGGCTGGGTTGAGGTCGACATGAGTCGCCGCGAGGGCGGGAACGAGGCCGAACAAGATCCCCGTGAGCACCGACAGGCCGGCGGTGAAGGCGAACATTTTCGCGTCCAGAGGGAGCTCAAATGGAACCGGGCTATCGCCATAAAAAAGGACGGTGAGGAGCATGCTCACGCTCCATTTCGCAAACAACAGCCCGAGCGCCCCGCCGAGCACCGCCAGAGAGACGCACTCGATGAGTAATTGGCGGATCAACCGCCCTCTCCCCGCACCGAGCGCCAGCCGCACGGCGATCTCTTTCTGACGTGCGGCGCCGCGAGCCAACAACAGATTGGCAATGTTCACACAGGCGATCAGCAGGACAATGCCAACGACGACGAGCAGAATTCGCAGCCCTTGGGCGAAGGAGTCATTCGGATTCGCTGTGCCGCGTAGACCGGGTTTGATTGAGATTCTCTGCGCGCTCAGTTCCGACTGTTGCTGAGGCGTGAGCGATGTGCCGGTAGCCTCCCTCAAGGCTTGCTGGAAGATGACGTCCAAATCGGCCCGCGCTTGTTCGGGTGTGACGCCGGGTTTCAACCGCGCGATGACTTCAAAAGTGTCGTGGTCCTTTAACGCCAGCTGCGGTTGAATGAACATGGGAAGAATGACGTCAACGCCCACGTTCGCGCGACCTAGGCCATGAAATTCCGGCGGCGTTACGCCGATTACGGTAAAAGGGATCTTCCCGACGAAAATCGGCTTGCCCACGATTGAGGGATCACTCGCGAACTGCCGTTCCCAAAAGCTGTAGGTAATGACTGCGACGGGCTTTTGTCCGGCACGGTCATCGCCGGGCGTAAATGTCCGGCCAAGCATGCCGGTGACTCCCAACACCTCGAAGTAGCTCCCCGAGACAAAATCTCCCCAGACCAATTCAGGTCGGCCTGCGATGGTCACGCTGACGCGGGAGTCATCGCGCGCAAAGAGGCCGGAGAAGGAGTGATTGCGATCGCGAAATTGCTCAAACGTCAGATAAGTGAAATCGTTTTCGATTCCACCTGTAGGCACGGTGCGGTTAATAATGACCAGCTGTTGGGGATCCTTGACCGGCAAGAGTTTCAGCAAGAATGCATCCACGAGGCTAAAGATCGCCGTGTTCGCACCAATCCCCAGGGCGAGCGTGAGAATCGCTACGGCTGTAATGCCGGGAGTTCGCCGCATCATCCGCAGACCGTAGCGGCTGTCCCGGCCAAGTTCTTCGAGCCAGCGCCAGCCCCAGGCGTCGCGAGTGGTCTCTCTAATGAGGCTGACATTGCCGAGTTCGAGCCGAGCGGCGGAATCGGCGTGCGTGGCGGATTCGCCGCGCTCGAGGCGGTCGCGCTTGGCCATCGCGAGATGGCTGGCGATTTCTTCGTCAAATTCTCTGCGTTTGCGCCACCAAGATTTCATGAATCGCGCTCCTTATTCGTAGCGCAGAGCGATTACAGGATCGACACGGGTGGCGCGGCGGGCAGGGAAGAAGCTGGCCAAGAGCGCCGCGAGAGCCAGCAAAGCCGAGACGGCGGCCAAGGTTGGCACATCCCACGAAGTTACGCCGAAAAGCAGAGCACGCATCAGCGATCCGGCAGCGACCGAACAGACCAGGCCCAGGGAAATTCCCAGCGCAACGAGCCATCCCGCCTTTTTCAGGAAGAGGCGATACACGGAGCTGCGCTGCGCTCCGAGCGCCATGCGAATGCCGATCTCGCGGGTTCTTTGGCTGACCGTGTAGGCGATAACTCCGTAGAGCCCGACCACGCCGAGCAGCAAAGCCAGGACAGCGAAACCGCCTACCAGCCAGGTGGAGGAACGGTGCACGTAGGCAGTCGGCGAATTATCGATTCTTTCTTGCATAGTGAATTCGTCAACCGTCCCGAGACTCGAGTCGATTTGACGAATGGCAGCATCCATCGTGGGAATCACTGACTGTCCGGCTTGTGGGGTTCGCGCGACGAGAAAGAAAACGTTGTCTGGGCTCTGATTAAAAGGAACATAAATGGCAGGCCAAAGCTCTGAATCCAGCGAGCCCTCCTTCACATCATCAACGATGCCGACGATTTCCCTGACGGACTTCGGTGAGAGGTCCGTATCGCCAATGCTCTTTCCGATGGGATCTTCACCTGGAAAGTATTGTCTTGCGAGCGTCCGGTTGATGATCATGACGCCGGGCTTCGAAGCATCTTCGGCGTCGGTGAAGTAGCGGCCGCGCAAAAGTTTCGCATGCAGGGTTGTGAAATAATCGGAGCTCACAGAGCGTCCGTTCACTTCGTTGTGCTCACCGTGGTACGACCGGCCCACGATGCGGATCCACTCGGTGTTGCCATTTCCACTCAAGGGCATCCTAGTGGTGATGCCAACGGACTGGATGCCCGGCAAGCTCGCGACACGGCTGACGACCCGACGCGCGAGAGCAACCTGCTGCTCGTCCTTGCCATAGCTGGTATCCGGGGCCATTACCGCCAGCATGGCTAGATGATCGGGGTCGAAACCTAGCTCCACGTGGAGCAGACGGTAGAAGCTCTTTCCCAGCAGCCCGGCGCCCGCCAACAGCACCATGGCGATAGTCAGCTCCACGACCACGAGATTGGCACCGAAACGGCGCCAGAGAGTTCCCGCAGCGGTGCGGCCCCCTTCGCTCAAGCCTTCGCGCAACTCCGACAAAGACAGGCGCACAGAGGGAGCAAGGGCGAACAGAATCGCGGCTAGCAGCGAAATTGCAACGGCAAAAGCCACCACGCGGAGATTCAAACCAAGCCCCTGCAAATAGGGCATCCGCGCCATCATGTCCTCGGGGATGAGCCGGGTGAGGAGCTGCATGGCCCACTCGGCAGAAATCAGACCGAGCAGGCTGCCCGCCGCGACCAGCACGAATCCTTCGGCTACAAATTGGCGGATCAATCGCGCGGGCGATGCTCCGAGCGCGCCACGAACGGCGATCTCGCGCTTGCGGCTCTCGGAGCGGACCAGGAGCAGGCTGGTGACGTTCACGCAGGCGATCAGCAGCAAGAGTCCAGCGCCGCCGAGCAGTACAAGCAGAAGGGGACGAACGTCTCCGGTGATTGCTTCGGAGAGGGGAATTACGCTCGCGCCCTGACCTCGGTTGGAATCGGGATACTGGCGTTCAAGCTGCGCCGCGATGGACTTCATGTCGGCGAGAGCTGTTTGGACAGAGACGCCATCCTTGAGCCGCCCAACTCCGACGAGGCCGTGGCAGCTTCGCCGGAGGTCACAGGAATTCTCAGCGTGAAGCGTAGTCCAGAATTCTGCGTCGCCTCTGGGAGCGAATTGAAAATTCCGAGGCAACACGCCGATGATGGTGTACGAATTTCCGCTGAGTGTGACCGGCTGTCCGATCACATCGTTCTTTCCGCCGAACCATTTCTGCCAGGCGGCGTTCGTCAGCATAACGGTGCGAGGCGCGCTGGGCAAATCCTCGCCAGCATAGAAATCCCGGCCAAGCATCGGAGATATACCGAGCGTGCGGAAGAAACCATCGCTCACGCGAGCGCCCATCACCAGTTGAGTGCCCGCGGGTGTATTCAGAACGTAGCCGCTTCCGGTCCAGACATCCATCGCGCTGAAGACATGGTTGAGTTTTTTCCAATCGAGATAGTCAGGAATGGAGAGATTGGCACGAGGAAACACCGAGATGCTTTCCGTCACTTCGACGAGGCGATTGGGATTGGTGTAGGGCAATGGTTTGATCAGCGCGGCATCCACAAACGCGAAAATAGCCACACTCGAGCAAATACCGAGTGTCAAAACGAGAATGGCCGTGCAGGCGAAACCGGGATTCTTCACCAGCATGCGCAGGCCGTAGCGAATGTCTTGAGCGAATTCTTCGAGCCAGCGGCCGCCCCAGGTGTCGCGCGTTGTCTCCTTGATGAGTGCGACGTTTCCGAGTTCACGGCGAGCGGAGGAATCGGCATCGGGAGCGGATTCGCCCCGATCGAGGCGTTCGCGCTTCGCCATCGCGAGATGGCTGGCAATTTCCTCGTCAAGCTCTTCGCGTTTGCGCCACCAGAAGCGGATTCTCATGCCTTGCTCTCTTCCTTCGCCGGATTCAGGATCCCAGCGATAGCTTCGGAGATTTGCGCCCAGCGGGATCGCTCGGAGGTGAGTTGCTTGCGGCCTCGCGGGGTGAGGCGATAGACGCGCACGCGCTGCTTGTTTTCAGAAACTTTCCATCCCGCGGCGATAGAAGCTTCCTTTTCAAGGCGGTGGAGAGCCGGATAAAGCGAGCCGGTCTCAATTTGCAAAAGCTCGCCGGAATTGGCGCGAATGGCCTGGCTGAGGCCATAGCCGTGCTGCGGTCCCCAGAGCAGGGTCTGCAAGATGAGCAGATCGAGCGTGCCCTGCAGGATTTCGAGGCGATTTCGGTAGCGCTCTTTCATCTACGGTTCCCCCGGGATGTAGAGCTCCTACACCCAAACATGTAGGACGTCTACAGCCAGGAATGGTGAGCAAGCCCCACGCCGATTTCGCTGGAAAAGGAGATCCTTGCCCGAAGTCGATTTAGAAGTTTCAAGTTCTGGCTCAGCCACCCGCTGGCTGACCGCTTTCGGGATGGTCTGTTGCCGAACGGGACACGTTTCCGCTGGGAGTCTCCTTTGTGGGTGACAATGTCCGTTTGGTCGCAGGCTGAGGGGACGTCGCGTCTCACACGCCAACCGAGTCGTTGGAGTTTCAATTGCGCGTCCGGGGTTCGATATGATAGCGTCCGCGAGAATTCACCAGAGGGAGGGGCTCATGCAGAACCGAAAAAGTATCCAGACTCTTCTACTCGCGCTCGCAGGCTTGGTGCTCTGCGGCTCGCTTGCGACGGCTTGTGCAGCACAGGAAGGATATGCTCAGGGTCAAAAGAAACCTGCATCCAATTCACAGGTCGTTACGACGCAGTCCCAAACCCGCGATCAGGGCGGAGCCGATGCGAACGTCAAAGATAGCTCCACAAAGAACAATGCCAACATGCACACGCCGGCTCCGCCAAACAAGGGTGGAAAAGCCCGTGGTGCCGGACCGTATGCGTGCCAGGTTCACGTTGACAATCGTACGGAGTGGCTGATTCAGGTCTATGTGGACGGCAACTTCGTGGGAACGGTCAATCGTTTCGGGGACCTCATCGGGATTACTGGAAATGGCCCGACGTCGGTTTACGCCGTTGCCACGTTTGTGGACGGCCCCGACCACTACTGGGGCCCTCACGTCTTCTCTTGTTCCGCCGGAGGCTCCTATACTTGGCGGCTCGGTAACTAGAAATTAAAACTGTGCCTAGGCGAGGCCGCGGATGTGAGGTCGCTTGCGCCTTCAAGCGAAGTGCTCCACCGGCGTCTTGAGGCGTCCGTAGTGCCGTTTGTTCTAGTTTTTCCGTTCTCCATGATTTCTCGACCGGCGTACCGCGTCTACGTTATGTGCTTTCTGAGCCTGCTGCTGGTTCCATCAGCGGGGGCTCAGACGAAGCGGGCCCTGCTGATCGGAATCAATACGTACCAGCCGGCGGGGAAATCCATCGCCAAGCCGCACGACGCAGGACAACGAACCGGCACGCCCGGATCCAGCCGATGGGACCTGCCCGTCTGGGAAAACCTGGATGGCTCGCTGGACGATGTTCAAGCAATGCACGATTTGCTGGCCAGTTCCAAGTTTGGCTTTCAGGAGCAGAACATACACGTCTTGAGTGAGGGACAAGCCACGCGCGAAGCAATCCTGGGAGCGATGAGCCGGTATCTGCTCCAAGAGCCAAGTCGCGGTGACATCGTCGTCTTCTATTACGCCGGCCACGGCTCTCAGAGATTTAATTCGCTCACGGACAAGCCGTTTCATCTGGATGAAACCCTGGTTCCCGCCGACGCGAGCAGTGGTCATTGGGATGTGCGAGACAAGGAGATTGTTCGGCTCTTCAATCAGATCGTGGACAAAGGGATAACCCTGACTGCCATCTTCGATAGCTGTCACAGCGGCTCGATCGCGCGCGGCCTTGTGTCAGGCATGCAGGGCCGAGCGCGATTTCTTCCCTACGATCCGCGCGACGCAGCGGATCCACCCGACAAGGGACCTGACGGAAAGCCCGGGACCAAGCCGGAGGAGCGTCCCGGAGGCGCGCTCGTTTTCTCGGCGACGCAACATGACCAATCTGCTTTGGAGTGGACGGGAAAGGACGGAAAGCCTCACGGGGCATTTACCGTCGCTCTTCTCGACGCACTGCAAACCCTTCCGGCCAATTCCCCGGCACAGGATGTCTACAAGCGTGTGAAAGTCCTGCTACTCGGGATGGGAGTACCCCAGCAACCGGATTTGGATGCGCCGCCAGATCGAAGGCAGGAATCGCTTTTCGGGACTTTTTCAGGCTCAGATCGGCTCACGGTTGCGGTGCGGCCAGAAGGGGCGATGCCGGATGGGACTTTCGAATTGGACGGCGGTCTCGCACTGGGACTTGGGGTGGACAGTGAATTGCGCAAAGTCGGAGTGCCCTCCGGCCTGCCCGAAATCCGAGTGCGCATCATTCAAGTCGAAGGACTCGCCCGGTCGAAAGCCCAAGTAATTTCTCCCGCCACTTCGCATGACATTCGGCCCGGCGACCTCTTCGAGCTCACGGATTGGGTGGCCCCCGAAAGCAGCCGTTTGCAGGTGTGGATGGCCTCCTCCTCTCTCTCAAAGACAGATCTCGTTGCCGTGGCAGAAGAGGTGACTAAACTCAAGCAAGCACAAAATGTGATTTGGATCGACGATCCGGTTCGATCTTCGCCGGATTACATCATGGCTTGGAATGGTTCTGAGTGGACGTTGTCCAAGGCGAACGCCGCTGCCGTGAGTTTTGGCAGGACGTTCACTGCAAATGAGATCGCTGGTCGATTTTCAACGTCGGAGAAAGCAAGATTCTTTCTTGCTTTGCCACCTCCGAGTGAGCTATCGCGAAACTTGCAATTTGGCTCAGGAACAGCCAACAGTGCTGTGGAACTCACCTCGAAACCGGAAAACGCACAATACTTTTTGATCGGGCGATGGGCGGCGGATACCGGTTTGGAGTATGCGTGGCTGCAGAAGAACACCAGCGATGACATTTCCAAGCGGAAATTGAGTGCGGATGACAACGGCAACGTGTGTTCGAGCGATTCCCCATACCCGCCAAGAACGAACTGGATCGCTCTGGGGCGTACTTCGGAGTCTCTCCAACAGGCATCACAAACCCTGACAGATTTTGCTGACCGCCTCGCGCGCATCCGTTCCTGGCTCGAGCTGCCGGTTCCTCCCGGGGGCGCGAGCACGGGCTTCCCCTACCATTTGGCTCTGAAAAAAATGGAATCCAAAAGAGCAAGCCGGTCCGGTGGCGACGCACTCGTCGAAGACGGAACCGTGGTGGAAGGTGAGACGTTTGGCTTAGTGCTCAAAGCCGGAAAAAAATTGGACGCGACCACGCCTCGAAGGTGGGTTTACGTGATGGCTATTCAGTGTAACGGGGAGGGGCTGCTCCTTTATCCAAGATCGGGGGAAGGAAATTACCTACCCGAAAGACGACCTGATGGCTCGAGTCCGCCTTCCCAAATTGACCTCACTAGCGAGGAGGAGACTATCACCATCGGAAGCCCGTTTGGCATCGATACCTATATCCTCTTAACAACTGACGATCAGATTTCCGATTTGAGCGCATTCAGTTTCTCCGGCGTGCTTCGCGGGACGCGAGGCGGCTTGTCGACTCCGCTCACTCAACTGCTGGGCAACGCGAGCGCCAACACCCGGGGGATCAACCCGACAGTTCCGGTGAACTGGTCCGTGCAATTCATGCCCATCCGAAGCGTGCCGGCGGAGAAGGGTGCAACTCAACCTCAGCCCTAAGAAATCCGGGTGTGAGCTTGGATTGCGCTGCAGGACTGTCTTGCCTCTCTGCGCCGAAGCGGCGCCAGTCTCTCTTCACATGATCGAGATGGCAATTGAGGGCGGAAGCGCGTGGGAATTGAACCCACCATCCATCCCCGAAGCGATGGATTGCCTGCTTTGAAGGCCGGGAGATTCACCGGACATCTTTCCGCACAGAGTCAGCTACGCGTCTGACCCATTCCGTTTGGCCGCAGGGGCAAACTGGAATGCGCCGCACTATTCGGGCAAATCGAGCGTTCCCTGCCGAATTTAAGGGGAAGGGCACTAGTTGCGGGAGAAAGTGTTAAACGACCTTCATCGCTTCGGCGCGCCGCACATGCTCGCTTATGAGATGCATTGTTCTCTACCGGATATGTTATTGACCGCACGGCGCGTCCGATCCGGTGCGAGCGCGTCGCGACGACCGCGCACTCTGGGACGCATGGAGGGCTAAGCCAACCCCTTCCCAGTGTTCACCCTCAAAGTATTTACAAGTTGAGTGAAATCGGTGTTCGGTGAGTCACTCAGGAGGTAACTATGAGGCGGCATGTTCGTTTGGCAGGCGCTGTAGCAGTTGCGCTCCTTTCGCCAGTTTTTGCACAGCCAAGGCAGGCGAGTCAAGCAAGGAGCACGAAAAGTGAAGCAGAGATCGGGCGCAGCAAAGTTTCGGTTTCACCAACGACGAGTCAAGTTCACAACGATAAATCACGCGAAATTCAATCGGCGGAGAAGCTTCCTGTGCGCCGAGTGGTGCTTTACAAGAATGGCGTGGGATATTTCGAGCACGTAGGTGAGGTGCGCGGCAGCGAGAACGTGCGCATTGATTTTACCAGCCGCCAACTCAACGATGTCTTGAAATCACTGACGATTCTCGATTTGAACGGCGGACGAATCACCGGTGTGGATTACAACTCGGAAGCGCCGCTCGGCCAGTTGCTCGGTGCGTTGCGGTTGCCGCTGGGCGAAAAAACGACGGTGGCGCAATTTCTTGGCGCCCTGCGCGGCGCACGGCTGGAAATTCATAGCGGGTCGGCAACCATCACGGGGCGGCTGCTGAGCGTCGAGCGCAAATCGCGTGTGAGCGGCGGAACGACGCTGGAAGTAGACGTGATCTCCGTGGTCACGGATGCTGGAGAGGTGCGCGAGGTCGAGATAACGCCGGCCGTGAGCGCGCGCGTCCTCGAGCCGGACATGAACCAGGAAATTGGCCGGTATCTGGGCCTCCTCGCCTCTGAAAGAGACCAGGACTTGCGCCGCCTCGTAATTTCTACGGCGGGTAACGGTGAGAGAAAACTCTATGTCAGCTATATCAGTGAAGTTCCCATCTGGAAGAGCACGTACCGCATCGTGCTGCCTTCCAAGCCGGACGGCCAGGCGCTGCTACAGGGATGGGGAATTGTGGATAACACAGTAGGAGAAGACTGGGACAACGTGCAACTCACTTTGGTATCCGGCGCGCCGCAATCGTTCATCATGCAACTTTCGCAGCCTTACTACGCGCGTCGGCCGGAGGTGGCGCTTCCCGAAGGAGCGCAACCGACGCCGCAAACACACGAGGGCACGATGATTGGCGGGTTCTCCACGCTCTCAGGAACTTTGACCGACTCAGCTGGCGCTGCAATCGGGAGCGCGCAAGTACGGCTGATGTCGAATTCCGGCCAGCTCCTAGCCACAACGACAACGGACGCTGGGGGGAATTACCAATTCGAGGATCTGCCTGAAGGGATGTTCCAGCTAGAATTTCAAAGCAATGGCTTTCAGACTGCTAGGGTAGGGAAGATTGCCGTAAACCGGGCGTCGGAATCGAAGCAGGATGTGTCGATGCAAATTGGGTCCTCGTCGCAAACCGTCACGGTCAATGCATCTGTGCCGTCCACACAAACGGAAAATGGTGATGTTGGAAACAGTGCGCGGAGTATCGGTTCGGGCGGAGCCCTTGGCTCAGGCCGTGGCTTGGGTAGAGGCGGAAAGGGAGTAGCAAGCGGAGAAGCGTACGGATTGGGCGGAGGATATCCGGCGGCGGGAACTAGTGTGAGAGATGCCCTTCTGAAAACTGAAGTCGGGGCGGAAGGACAGGAGCTTGGCGACCTTTTCGAATATCGCGTCAAGGAGCCAGTGACAATTCATAAGAATCAGTCCTCGCTTGTCCCTATCCTTCAAGCCAATGTGGACGCCGAAAGAGTCTCCGTGTGGAACCCGACTTACACTTCTGCGCGGCCGTTGCGCGCTCTGTGGATCACGAATTCGAGCCCGCTTACCCTCGATGGCGGGAGCTTCAGCATTCTCGAAGACGAGACATTTGCGGGGGAAGGTTTGATGGATTCCATCAAGCCGGGCGAGAAGCGTTTGATTTCCTACGCCGCAGACCTGGGAATGCGCGTGAGCACGAATCTGGAGAGTGCACCGCAGCGCGTGCGCCACTTGAAAATTTCCCACGGCGTAATGATTCAAACGAGCGAGCTCCGCGAAAAATCGGTTTACTTGGTTCGCAACGAAGATACCTCGCCGCGCACCATCGTCATCGAACATCCTGTGCGGCCGGGATGGAAGCCCGCTGTCGACGCTCCCAAGCCCGACGAAGCTTCCGCGGGTTATTACCGATTCCGCTTGAATGTCGCGCCCAAGAGCGTCGCCACGCTCTCCGTCTCCGAGGCCAAGCCACTGGACGCGCGCTTTGAAATCACCAATCTCAACAGCGAGCAGATTGCCGTCTTCCACAAAGTGGGCTCCATTGACCCGGATGTCGAGCAAGCATTGCAGAAGATCCTCGAACAGAAACAGCGCGTTGCGGCCCTCGATGCGGAACTTTCCAAGCGCAATGACGAAAAGGATTCTATCTACGATGATCAGCAAAGGTTGCGGGAGAATTTGAAGTCCCTGAAGGGAAGTCCCGAGGAACGATCCCTGACTCAACGTTACATCCAGCAACTAAATGACCAGGAGACGCGTCTGCAAGCATTGGGCCGGGAAATTGCCGATCTGCTGAAGCAGCAGCACCAGGCACAGGATGAGCTGGACAAGATGATCGAGCGATTGTCATTTGATGCGGATATCTAGAAAGCTGAGGCCATCGCCAAGTTTCTACTCGAGCAGATCAGGCTGTTCCCGGACGACGCGGTTCCACAGCGGCTGGAACTGAAACCATCCGGCTTCGTGCGAGCCGACCAATTGCCGGGTGGCTTGCGCGTGGGCGGGGTCAATTTTTACCGGCGTTCCGGCGCCTTCGGCGAGAAGCTGGGCCTGGCAGGTACGGTCCATGGTGATGAACCACCACGCCGCTTCCTCCACGGTCCGGCCGACGGTGAGCAAGCCGTGGTTGCGGAGGATGGCGGCTTTGCAGTTGCCGAGGGCCTTGGCCACGCGTTCGCCTTCCGAGGCTTCGTATACGACGCCGGCAAAATCAGCGAAGAGCGCGTGGTCTTCGTAAAACGCGCAGGCATCCTGAGTCAGCGGGTCAAGCAAGCGTCCCAGCGATGCCCAGGATTTTCCATACAGCGAATGCGCGTGTGCAGCGGCGATGACATCGGGCCGCGCCTTATGGACTTCGGAATGGATGGCGAAAGCGGCGACGTTGACGGGATACTTGCCCTCGACTACTTCGCCGCGATCATTCACCAGGATCAGATCGGAAGCGCGGATCTGGCCGAAGTGCATGCCGAAGGGATTCACCCAGAAATGATCGAGTCGCTCCGGATCTCGTGCGGTGATATGTCCAGCGACTCCCTCATCGAAGCCGAAGCGCGAAAAAAGTCGGAAGGCGCCGGCAAGGCGCTGCTTGCGGTGCTGGCGCTCCTCTGCCGCGGTGGCAAACGTGGGAGGCTTTGGTAAGTGAAAAACGTCCTGGATTTTCGTAGCCATGCGACCCTCCCTGGAAGCGATGTTGCGTTGGACTATAGCGCCGCGTGAGCGGGCGCGCAAGCAGCTCGGCGAGGCTGCGACAGAGGAAACGCGAATCGGCACGACAGCGCCCCTAGATACTCGACGGAGCGGGGAGTATGATGCGGGCGTTCGCTGGCGACGGGTATCCCCGTTTTCATACTCGACGAGGAATCCCGCGTGCCCGCGAATTCCATTTCTCAACACGGGGGAGCCGAACAATGAAACGGATTCATCTGCAATTAATGCCAATTCTTGCGGCCATGATCGTGCTAATCGCACCGAGCGTTCGCGCACAATCCGGCGAGACAATTTCGCTCACTCTGGATGCGACCCAGGCGCCGCTAAAAATTCTGCGGACGCATATGACGATGCCTGTCAAGCCCGGCCCGCTGACGCTCTATTATCCCAAGTGGATTCCGGGCGAACACGGTCCCGACGGACCCATCGCGAATGTGACCGGCCTGAAATTTTCTGCCAACGGAAAGACGATTCCGTGGCAGCGCGATTTACTGGACGTTTTCACGTTCCACGTCGATGTGCCGGCGGGCGCGACGCAGCTCGACGTCTCATTTGATTACCTTGAGCCAGCAGCGGGAGCGTTTACGGGCGGGAGCTCCGCAACCGACAAGCTCGTGGTGGTGAGCTGGAACCAGAACGTGCTTTATCCCGCGGGGATTCCCGCGCAGCAGCTTACCTTCGATGCGAAATTGAAATTGCCGGCCGGATGGAAATTCGGCACGCCTCTGCCGGTGGAAAATCAATCGGGCGACGAGATTACATTCAAGCCGGTGGAGCTGAATCGCCTGGTGGATTCGCCGGTGATCGCGGGCGAGTATTACCGCGTGTACGAAATCACTCCGCCGGGCGAAGCGATCCATCACGAACTTGACATCGTCGCGGACAGCGAAGCAGCGCTGGCGCTCGATCCCAAGCTGCTAAAAGGTATGACCAGCCTGGTGGCCGAGTCGGGCAAACTTTTCGGGGCGCGGCACTACCGCGATTATCATTTCCTGCTGACGCTCAGCGACCACGTGGCGCATTTCGGTCTGGAGCATCACGAAAGCAACGACAGTCGCTTGCCGGAACGCGCGCTCCTGGGTCCGAATGCCGGAGTAGCTCTGGGAGGTTTGCTGTCGCACGAATTCATGCACTCTTGGAACGGCAAATTCCGTCGTCCGGTGGATCTGAGCACGCCTTATTACGAGGAGTCGGAAAAAACCGACCTCCTGTGGGTGTATGAGGGCCTGACCGATTATCTCGGCCCATTGCTTGCCGCGCGGAGCGGCCTCTGGACTCCCGAGCAATATCATGAATACCTTGCTTCGATCGCAGCGCAACTTGGACCGGGGCGCCCGGGACGCACTTGGCGGCCGCTGCTCGATACGGCGGTGGGCGAGCCGGGCCTAGGTTTCGGACGTGGGTGGTTCAACTGGCGGCGCGGAACGGACTATTACGACGAGGGCGATTTGCTGTGGCTCGAAGTGGCAACCATCATTCATCGCGAAAGTCACGGGCAGAAAACCATCGACGATTTCTGCCATTTCTTTCACGGTGGCCCGAACAACGGGCCGGAGCTGAAGCCGTACACGCTCGAGGATGTGGTCAGCGCGCTCAATCAAACTGCGCCCTACGATTGGGCGGGGTTTTTCCACGAGCGGCTCAATTCCACCTCCGCGGATGCGCCCACCGGAGGAATTGAAAACGGCGGTTGGAAAGTCGTACTCACCGACGAATCTCCGCGGGGTCAGGGCCGCCGCGGCAATGCCGGCGACGTCTATTCCATCGGCCTGCAGTTGGGCGAAGACGGCACCGTAAACGATTCCATCGTGGGCAGCCCGGCTTTCAACGCGGGAATCACTTCAGGCATGAAAGTGGTTGGCGTGAACGGGCGGATTTACACGCATGAGCGGCTCGAAGATGCCGTCAGCGCCGCCAAGAATTCCTCGCAGCCGATCGCGCTGCTAGTGGTGGACGACGATTACTACAAAACTGTCAGCGTTGATTATCACGGCGGGGACCGCAATCCGCACTTGGTGCGCGACGAGTCCAAGCCCGATTACCTCGACGAGCTGATCAAGGCGCAGAGCGGAAGCAATTAGCCGCTTTGGCGCGCCGACTGAACCGGCCCGCGCAAGTGTCGCCGGCAAGCGGGGAGGAGAAAAATGATCGCAGAAGATTGGCCTCCGCTGCCGCTGGAAGAGTGGGAGCCTACTTATCATACGCTTCACATGTGGACGCAGATTGTCGGGAAAATCCGCATGGAGTTCGCGCCGCTGCAGAACCATTGGTGGAACACCGCTCTGTATGTCAACGCGCGTGGACTGACCACTTCGCCGATTCCCTACAAAGGCGGCGCATTTGAGCTTCAGTTCGACTTCATCAGCCATCAATTGCAGTTTCGAAACTCCGCAGGAAAGGAGCGCGCCTTCGCGCTCGCTCCAAAATCCGTCGCAGCATTTTACCAGGAGCTGCATTCTGCGCTGCGCAGCGAGGGCGTCGAAATCCAGATCAACACGATGCCGCAGGAAGTTCCCAATCCGATCCCTCTGGATGAGGATGTCGTTCACGCCTCCTACGATCCGGAATTCGCGAACCGCTTTTGGCGCATTCTCCTCTCCACGGATATTGTTCTCCGCGAATTTCGCGCGCGGTTCATGGGCAAGTCGAGCCCCGTGCACTTTTTTTGGGGCAGCTTCGACATCGCTTGCACGCGTTTCAGCGGCCGCCTCGCTCCGCCGCGCAAGGGCGTCATCACCTCGGAAGCCTACTCTCACGAGTGCAGCAGCGTGGGATGGTGGCCGGGCGGCGGAGAAGTGAAGGGCCCGGCCTTTTACGCTTACATGGCGCCTGAGCCCGCGGGCTATGGCGACCAGAAAGTGCGTCCTGGGGCCGCGTTCTATCACCCGAAAATCCGCGAGTTTCTCCTGATTTATGACGACGTGCGCCAGGCTACCTCTCCGCGCGCGGAAATCCTTGAGTTCGCGCAGACCGCGTATGAAGCGGGAGCGAATCTCGCCGCTTGGGACCGCAAATCTCTCGAAAGGATGCCTCCGGACTAAACGCCATGGCGCAAGATTGCACGCACTTGAAACAAATCAAATTCAAGCACACCGCCAAGCACGAATGCGAGGAGTGCATCAAAATGGGCGATAGCTGGGTGCATCTCCGGCTTTGCTTGATCTGCGGACACGTGGGCTGTTGCGATTCATCGAAGAACAGGCACGCCACCAAGCATTTCCGCGCATCGTCGCACCCGCTCATTCGCTCCATCGAGCCTGGAGAGCAATGGATGTGGTGCTTTGTTGACGATCTTTCTCCGGGCGATATCTCAGGCTAAGAGCCCAGGGGTTGGTCCCCTCCTGTAGTTAACTTACCCAGTCTGGACGCACGGATGTAAATGGAGGCGGGGGTGTCGGAATACTCGCGTTAGTTGAAAGCAAGTAACTTCCATGTTTGCGTAAGTTCTAGAACCAGCAAAAACCGCACAATAACCATAGTTGGGCACGTTTTCGGCACACGAGTTTTGAGGCTTCGCAAGATGGATGCACTCTTTACACCCAGCAGTTTAAAGCTTGACATTTAATGCATTGCATTATACCCTGGAGCGGTGATTAAGTCATTCCGTTCGGCTGATACAGAGCGCCTCTTCAACCGCGAAAGGGTCAGGAGGTTCCAAGCCGTAGAACGGAGGGCGCAACGAAAGCTGGCCATGGTTGACGCAGCTAGAGAGTTGAACGATCTGTCTGTGCCTCCGGGAAACCATCTCGAACGGTTGCAAGGCAAGCGTAGAGGACAGCACAGCATCCGAATCAATGACCAGTACCGCGTCTGTTTCATTTGGCGGGACCGTGATGCTTACGAGGTGGAGATTACTGACTATCACTGAGGAATCTATTTTTGACTCTAAGGAGCACTCCAATGGTTTATCTAAACCCTGTTCATCCGGGCGAGATTTTGCGAGACGAGTTTATTACGCCACTGAACCTCAATGCGAACAAGCTCGCTCTTGCCTTGCGTGTGCCTGCCCCCAGCGTTTACGAGATCGTTCACGAGGTGCGGTCCATTTCTCCCGGCATGGCTCTCAGACTTGCGCGCTGCTTTGGCACGACACCAGAATTTTGGCTCAATCTTCAAACCCGTTACGATCTTGAGATCGCGCGCGACAAAGAGCAGCGCAGGGTAAACCGGGAAGTGCGTCCAATTGCCGCTAGAGCTATCGCCTGATTCCGCTTGAGCGGGGCAAGTCTTATTGAATCGATGCTTAGTCGATGGCCCGCATTGGTTTCGCTACCGAGCCTTCTAGAACCACAAATGCTGTCAGTTCGATAATGCTAGCTCTTTTGAGAGCGTCCGCAAGCGCACGCCAGGCAGTCTCAGGGCCCTTTTCTTGGAACCAAGGCGTTTCGATCATGAGCCAGCATAAATCGAGAGAGAGTTGAAACTTCCACCCATACGACCGGATCGGCATCTTGACGATACTCAACGCCGCCAAGCTGACATTTTCGCGCAGCCCGCGAACCATGCTCGACAATTCGGAGTCTGCCATTCTACCTCTGGAAACTCACATCGGATGAAAGGGAGTTGGGGTCGAGCGGCCCGCGTCGAACTGCTCTACAAAACGGGCGTTCGACGAACGGAGTTTGACCGCCATTTCGGGGCATTGGCCGCCTAATCGTGTGAACAATAGTGCGCACTCCCGTTGCATGCATAATCTCGTCCCAATTCTTTCCGATGAGTTGTGTTACTCACGTGGGTTATACTTCGTATGCATATCCTAGGGAGAAACCTGTGTCTCAGAATGCGGCCCCGATGCGAACAGCCAAGTTGGAATCCCTCTCGCCGGATGAACGGAGAGAACTGATTACGAGGCTGTACAAACGGCAAAATGGCCTGTGCTATGTGGATCGGCAAGCTATCAACCTTCACGTTCACGCGGTAGATGTTGACCATATCATTGCGCTGGCCCGAGGCGGAGCGGATGACGAATCCAACTGGGCGCTTGCACACGCCACGTGTAACCGCTCGAAAGGAACACGTGATCTTCAACTTCAGCGGATTCTCTCCGACTTTCGGCAGCACCTCCAGAAATACGCGGCTGGAACCGACGAAGATGGTGCGGGGCGAAGCTTTACGCTGAAACAAGCATTAGCGGAACTTCGGCCAGATCGAATGGAGGCGGGCCTGACCATCCGCGATTCCGAAATCGAGATTGCGTGGCAAACCGAAGACGGAAGCCCCATGAGCGAAAGCTATCCTTTGCTTGTGGATTCCAGCACTCCGTCCGCGAAATCGTTTGTGGGAATGATTCCCTTTACCTGTGTTCACCACGACGAGGACATCAATCCACGATCCATCGCTGATCTTGAACCGATGATCGAGGAGTTCTATAACGGGAACCCTCAGCTTCAGCCTAGCCTTGCAACCGTCACAATAGAAGGTAACGAGGGCAGAGCGCCGATTTTGGTGTTCGATGGCCAGCATAAGGCAGCCGCCCAGCTCTATGCAAGGCGTGACCGCCTGCTCGTCCGCGTGTTCGTAAATTGCGACCGGGAAAGGCTCAAGGAAACGAACTACAGGGCGCACACGAAACTCGCCCAAGTTCACTTTCCGCAACTGATAAACGATAAAGTCGGCGCCGACCTGTTCAAAGAGGAGTTCAGCCAGTACGTTCAGGGGGCCGATCCAGCCAAGATTTCGGAGGATACATTCCTTCGTAAAGGCGTGCAGCGCATACAAAAGAGCGAATACAGAAGTTATTTTGGCAATTCCCTTCGCTATGAAGTGCTCGTTGGCAAGGCCGGGGCGCAGCGGAATAAAATTCTGGATTTCACAGAAACGGTAATGCCTCGCTCAACGCGCTACCCGCTGTCTTACGATACGCTGCAAAAGGCAATGCTAGATGTGATGCTATTCCTCAAACCAGCGAAGGACACGCTTGACCTGACCGGTTCGTTCCGCCAGCTCGAAAGAGAAAATCTGATCCGGCTGCTGAATATCTTCGTCGAGGAGGTGTTAGCAAACGGGCGATTCGATCTCAATCTTGGTGTTCGGCGAATGGAAGAGAAACTGGAAAAAGACCCACAGTCCATACCGGACTCGCATCTTCGGGCGTACCGGATTTGCCGCAAAGCGGCCATGATGGTCTGGTGTGAAGAGCTCAAACGCGCAATTCGGCTTTTGCTAGCTGCCAGAGCGCGATACAAGGAAGCTAACTGGGGCGAACGTCGTCCCTTATGGGCCCAGATGCTGGACGAGGACTGGCAACAAGTTCGCAAAATGATCCAAGCGATTCGTGACCACAGGGTTTGGGCCGAAAGTGTTAATCAAGACATCGTGGCGGCAATCGCATCCACCAAGCAGAAGGACTGGAAGGACATTCTGCTAAGAGGGACGCTGCCCGGCCGTCGCGAGCCATTGCTTCCGCTACTCGATTCACAGTACATGTTTCAGTCTGCATTAGAGCACTGACGGGTATGGCCTGAGGCCCGACGACGTCGGCAGCGGGGGGCTTCACTTATGTCTTTCGATCTGGGCTGCGTAAATACGACCGCCAACGCCCGCGAATTCCGCCCCCAGTTAATCCGAGCGCCCTTGAGCGTCCAGCGCACCACAAGCGCTCGTTTGCTCAATCTGCATGGTTGTGTTGCCCTTCATGGCTTTCCTGTATAATGGGTCCTGTGAATTGCGCTGATAAGCAAATGGATTTGATTGAGGCCCATTTCTGGATTCTTCTGCCAACAAAAAGATCGAGCCGACTCTGACGCCAGACGCCCCGGTTAGACCTCATAAAGCCCCGATTTTCGTCCCAATTCTACGCGCAACACTCATCGAAACAGAATTCCTGCAACTCGTTGAAAACAAAGGGAGACGCTCAAGTCTAATCGAGACAAAACGCCAAGTTAACTTTTCAAGATTTCGCTCCGAAATTGACCCGCATCTTGCGCAGGTTTTTCCGCAATCAGAATCAAAACTTCTTGCCGGGCCGTACCAACTGGGGACGCTAGGCTTCACTTCCGGGGGCTGGCACGGGTCCGGCGATCGACAGTGGCGTCAAACGGGAAGGTGCTCTCACGCGACGCCGCGAGGCGCACTCATTTTCGCGGCTTGGGAGGTGTCATCGGCTTGAAGACGAGCCGAAATTGGCCGCTTATCCACTATCCGAATAGGTCAGACGCGGCAAGCCGCACGTCTCTCGGCCGAAATTAACTCACGCAGCTCGCACGCGCGGATGTAAATGGAGGCGGGGGGAGTCGAACCCCCGTCCGAAAGGCCTTGCCACCAGAAGACTACATGCTTAGCCCGTTCGCGTTGCGGCCATCCCGAAGGACGCCGCGCGTTCGCCAGTGACGGTCAGAGCGGGCAAGAAACGTCTCCGGCTAGTCCGATGATCTCGCCGGCGAGTTACGGACCGAAACGCGCCGGCCAGCCTGCTGTGTGACGCCTCATCTCCCGCCCGCAGGCGAAGCGAGAGGAGACGGCCGCTTAGGTTTTAATTAAGCAGCGAGAGCCAACTGCGGTGTGGCAGTTGTCGTTTTCCACCCGAGTTGCGGGCAGGTGGCGCCCGGCATGCCTTCTGGCCGCGACAGCCTCCGTCGAAACCGTGTCGCCCCCAGAGGAACTAATTTGAGATTAGCACCCGCACCGGGGGCCGTCAAATTGCGCCGTGCCGCGCAGGAACGCGCGAGCGGGAGGAGCGTTGACACGCTTCGCAGTCGCGAGATAATTATTCGAGGAGTTTTCTTCTCCATGGATTTGCCGACAAAAACCGCGCCCGCGCTGGAAGATGCTGTCGCACGCGCGTTACGCGACAATTTGCCTTCGCTGCAACGCACGGCCGAAGAGTTGCAGCAAGCCTTCCAGGATCTGGTATCCGCGTGCGCATCGAACCGGCCGTCGAACGCGCTGCCGGCCATGCTGCGAGCGGAGACGGCATCGGCTTCTCTGGCGCGCAGCCTGGAAGTTTTGGCGAGTTTCGTCACCGCCGCACTCCAGCCCCGCGAGCGCTCTGCCGCCGAAGTAACGCTGCTGCGAGCCGTGGAAGCGGAAGCGCGGCCTGCCGAAGAGCCACGCACAGCGCCCGAATTTGCGCCCGCTCCCATGGACCGCAACGCGGCTCCGGCGAGCGCCGTCGAAGCGCAAATATCTCGGCCGCCAACAGTAAATGAAACCGACCTGTCTTCAGCAGCGCCGCGCGTCGAAGAGCCCTCCGCGTCGTGGGACGCTTCACCGCCGGCGTCTGACTGGGAGACCCTCGCGCACGAGCCCGCGGTGGAGGAGCTATCGTCGCCGGCCGCTTCCCACATTTCGGCCGATGCGTCGTTTGCATCGCCTCTCGAGCATGTGGATATTTCCGAGGAGGCGCTGGAAGCGGACTTCGAACGCGCGACCGCCGAGGCGGCGTTTGACGTCTCGCAGCTGCCGGCAAGCGAGCAGGAGCTGCATCGCCGCGCCAACCGGATAGCCAAAGTGGCCATGCAGGACATCAAATTACTGAAGCCCGAAGAGGTGCGCGCAGGCTGCGAGCATCGCGACCTTTGTGCGCGACTTCGGAACGAGATCGACAAGGCGCGCAAGGAATATGACCGTCGTTTCAAGGACATTCAAGATCATCCCGTGGATTACTTCCATCAGTGGATGGTGGAAATCCTCGCCGAGGGAGACGCCGAAGCCCTCGGTGAATATCCCTACCCATCACCGGCGCTTCACCGCTAAACTGTCCAGCGTGAGCTTTCGGCGGAAAATTGCGCGAGCCGCTGTGGCGATCGTATGCGCCTCGGCGCTCGGCGGCGGAACCGATCTGCCATCTCTCGCCGCAGCTGACGGATTCAATGCGCCTCCTCCCATCTCCGCCAGCCAGAGACACTTGCACAAGACCTCTGCCGCCGCGCATTCGGGACCTGCCATCAGTGCTACGCCGAATCTGCCCGCGTATCTTGTGCCGGTGCTGACCTCTCAGGAACGCCAGCTCGAATCGCTCGCGCGCAATTTGAAGAAGACGGAATCCGCTGCCGCTTATCAAAAACTCTCTTCATTTGCCTCCGCACGTTCCGCGGGCGAAATGCGCACTCGGGCGGCGTTGGCGCTGGGCTATTTCGATTACAACAAAGGCCGCTATTCTGACGCGCTGCGCTGGCTCGGACGCGCCGGGAAAGACCCGCTGCTTTCATCCTATGCGCTCTACTGGAGCGCGGTAGCGAATCAGGCCGTGGGAGATCACGGCGCGGCGCTTGACCAGCTCGAGAAATTCCGCCGCGATTTTCCTGAAAGCGTGATGAGTGAACAGGCGCTCACGGCGCTTTCGCAGTCCGCCATCGCGCTCAATCGTCCGGGCGATGCACTGAGTGCGCTCGAATCCGATCCGGAGATTGGCACGAATCCCGCATTGTTGATGCTTCGCGGAGAAGCGCGCGAACAGGCGGGACGCAATGAAGATTCCGCGGCGGATTATCTGGCTGTTTTTTACTCGTTTCCACTAAGCTCGCAATCCTTCGAGGCCGGGCGCAAGCTGGAAGTGCTGCGGACAAAATTGGGGGATAAGTTTCCGACGCTCTCTCTCGCGCTGCGATTTTCGCGCGGACAGACGCTCTTCGATGCGCGGCGCTGGCGCGACGCGCATCAAGCGTTCCAGGAAATTATCCCGCTGGCATCGGGAGAAGATCTGGAGCGCGCCGAATTGCTCGCTGTGGCCAGCGAATCCTCCGAAAGCGCCAATCCTACGGCGCTCGCCGGCATGAAGCTCGAGGACCCCGATGTGGACGCCGAGCGACTCTACTTGCTCTCGCAGATTTACCGCACGCGAAAGGATTTCCCGCCGATGCAGCAGGCGGTGGAAGCGGCGGTCTCGCGCGCTCCCGCGAGCGAATGGGCGGAACATGCGCTATTTTCTGCGGGAAATTCTGATTGGGTGCAGCTCGATCTCGACGGCGCGGCGGCGTATTACCAGCGCGTGGTGGAAAATTTTCCTGCGTCGCACGATGCGGATGCCGCGCACTGGCGGCTCACATGGAGAGCTTATTTTGAGCGCAAGCCCGAACCGGCCGCGCTGCTCGAAGAGCATTTGGAAAAATATCCTGGCTCCCCGTTTACCCCGGATGCGGTTTACTGGCTGGGAAGAATCGCGGAGCGCAACGGGCAGCTGCCGCTGGCGCGCGGATTCTACGAGAAGCTGCGCGAGCGTTTCCCCGAGAGCTATTTTGGCGAGCTCGCCGCGGAGCGGTTGAAAGGCACGGGCAACGGCCCTGCGGATAAAGCCAACGTACTTGCCCTCCTTCCGCCCGTTCCTGCGGCCGCAAAACTCAATGACGACATCGGACCTGTCGCGCTGATCTACTGGCAGCGCGCGCGAGCCCTCGAAACGATTGGGTTTGATTCATCGGCGGAGCTGGAGCTGCGCGCCGCCTACGCGGCTACTGGTGACGCACGGCTGCTGCTCGATGCCGCGGAAGCGGCGCTGGCATCGGAGCAATATCCGAAAGCCATCGTCACCGTGCGACAAGTTGTACCGCAACTCGAATCACACGTATTCGAAGACTTGCCGGAGGAAATCTGGCGCACGGCCTATCCGCTTCCCTACGCGGATGAAATCCGCCGCGCCGCCGCTGTGGAAGGCATTGATCCCATGCTCCTCGCCGGGCTGGTGCGGCAGGAATCCGCATTCGAGCGCGAAGCCGTTTCCCATGCGAATGCCTATGGGCTCTCTCAATTGCTGCCCGTCACCGCGCGCAAGTACTCCCGCATACTGCGACTGGGTTACTCGCACCAACGGCTTTTCGATCCGGAGTACAATTTGCGCATCGGCGCTGCCTATTTCGAGTCGCTGCTGACCGCATACGGCAGTCCGGAAGCGGCGCTCGCGGCGTATAACGCCGGCGAAGACCGCGTGGCGCAATGGCAGACCGGGCGAAAATTTGAAGAGCCCGCGGAGTTTGTGGAATCCATCCCGTTCAGCGAAACGCGAGATTACGTGCAAATCGTGACGCGCAATGCATCCATCTATCGCCGTCTGTACGGAACCCAGCGATGAGTTCCGCCGCACCCGAGCGCCACGGCTCCCAACGGAAACTTTCGCTCAAGGCCGCGCAATTTACGGAATCGGTGATCCGGGAAATGACGCGCTTGGCCATCGCGCACGGCGCTATCAATCTGGCCCAGGGTTTTCCGGATTTTGCCGCTCCCGAGGAAATCAAGCGCGCTGCAGCGGATGCCATCGCGCGCGACATCAATCAGTACGCCATCACGTGGGGCGCGAAATCGCTCCGTGACGCCATCGCCGAAAAATTCCTTCGCACCCAGGGAATTTCCGCCGACCCTGAACGCGAGATCACCGTCTGCTGCGGCGCCACGGAAGCGATGATGTCCGCGATGATGGCGCTCATCAATCCCGGCGACGAGATTGTGGTCTTTGAGCCGTTCTATGAAAATTACGGGCCGGATGCCATTCTTTCGGGTGCCGCGCCGAAATTCGTGCGGTTGCATCCGCCGGATTGGACGTTTGATCCCTCGGAGCTGGCGTCAGCTTTTACTGCGCGCACCAAAGCGATCATTCTGAATACGCCCAATAATCCGACCGGAAAGGTATTTTCACGCGCGGAACTCGAAACCATTCGTGATCTGTGCGTGCGCCACGATTGCTTTGCTATCACCGATGAGATTTACGAGCACATGGTGTACGACGGGGTGCTGCATGTTTCTCCTGCGACGATCGAAGGAATGCGCGAGCGCACCGTGACGATCAACGCGCTTTCGAAGACTTATAGCGTCACGGGATGGCGCGTGGGGTGGACGATTGCTCCGCCCGAAGTGACCTCGGCGATCCGCAAGGTGCACGATTTTCTCACCGTCGGTGCCGCAGCTCCGCTGCAAGAAGCGGGTGCGTTCGCGCTGCGCCTTCCCAAAACCTATTACCAGAAACTTGTCAGCGATTATCTAGCGCGCCGCAACAAGATGCTCGAGATTCTCGAATCGGCTGGATTCCGTTGTTTCCGGCCGTCCGGCGCGTACTACATTATGACTAACATCTCGGCGTTCGGCGCGAAGGATGACGTGGAATTCGCGCGGCAACTGGTAAAAAATATCGGCGTCGCGGCCGTGCCCGGCTCCAGCTTTTTTTCCGATCCCAGTTGCGGTCGCGAGTACTTGCGCTTCGCATTCTGCAAGAAGGATGCAACGCTTGCGGCGGCCGCGGAACGGCTGTCAAAGCTGCGGCCGAGCTGAGCTGTGTTAAGATCGGCCGCTTGCGAATCGAGGTCCCCGGCACGGCGATGGAATTCGACCTGATCCCTCGCGGCACGCGCGTGATCCAGAATGGAGAAGGCGAGCCGCGCGAAATTACCGCCAATCATACGCGGACCTTTTTGTGTACGCTTGAAATCCTGGAGCAAATCGAACAGGAATCCCTGGACGTCTCTATTTGGTGTTCCGCCGACGGCACTGCTTGGGAGAGCAAGCCGCTTCTCAAGATGCCGCAGCGTTTCTACCGCGGCACCACGCGGCAGATCCTGGACCTCACGCTGCATCCGGACGTGAAGTTCTTGCGCGCTCGGTGGGAATTGACGCGATGGGGACGTGTAGCGCCGACGCCCATGTTCGTCATCGGTTTTCGTCTGGAAGAAGTTCCCGCATTTGTGCGCGAAAATGTCGTCCAGAAAATCTCGGCAGCAGGCTGAGTCGTTTCGGAAATACCCGGGGAAATCACTCACAAGAAAAGAATGGGGCAGGAAGTTAGGTCGGTTGCCCTGTGGTGGTGGCTTCCTGCCCCACGAGTGTTGCAATAAACAATTGGACGCCGGAACCGCGCCAAAGGTTTCATCAAGGCTCGGAGAATTTCAGGCGCGTCAGGGCTTGGGATTCGTAGCCGGCTGCGCGCCATGCTCCTGACTCACTTGCCGTGCGACGTTTTCCCGCATTTGTTTGGCGCGCTCTCCGGCCGGACTATCGGGGTCGAGCTTGATATATGCATCGAGATCGGCCAGCAAAGCCGTATTGTTTTTTTGCAGAATGTGGATGTTGGCGAAGAGACGATAAACGATGGCGTGGTTGGGATCCAGAGAGCGCGATTGTTCGGCGCTCTTGAGCGCTCCGTCCAGATCTTTCAATGCGAATTGTGCCCGGCCGAGCTCGTAGTACGCGAGCCAGGAGTGGTTGTCGAGCTGGATGCTGCGCTGAAGAATTTTCTCTCCATCCTGATACGAGCCACCGTTTAGCAGCAGAGAACCGAGGTTGAGATCGGCGTCGGCGTATTTGTCTTCACTCGTGGCGATGGACTTGCGAAACATTTTTTCCGCTTCCGGCACGTTTCCGATGGTCATGTAGGCAAGCCCCAGCTGATCGAAGGCCTCATAAAAATTCGGAGCGGCATCCACGGCCTGCTGGAAATCCGCCATGCTGCCCTGTGCGTCCTTCTCCCGATAGAGTTTCTTCCTTCCTTCTTCGTAGGAATTTCGCGCCTTTTCCGGCATCGAAAGTTCGTGCGCGGAAACGCTTGAGCCGGGCCCAGCCGCTCCTTTTCCGTTCGCCTCCGGATTGAGATAAATTTCGAGACCGCGCACCGAACTCATGGTGAGATCCACGGTTTCGCTTGCAGGTTGGTATCCGACCGCCTGCACAGTTACCGCATAGACACCGGGCGCGAGGTCGTCGAATTCGAATTTACCCGTTTCGTTCGTATACATCTGGCCGACGGGCAATCCTTCGGGGTTCTTTACGACTACTTGAACGTTATTTGAGGGGTGTTCGCTATCCCCGTAACGAACTGTGCCGATGATGTGAAAGTTGCGCGAACTTCCGGGACGATCGTATTGTGCGCGAGCCGTAAAGGGAAAAAGCAGGAGGAGAACCAGAGTACCAATCGACCGAATCATGCGCGCCATGGCTACCTCCCGCGCGGAATGTTTTGCGGAATTATAGCACCGTCTCAACTCGCAAGCTCGAAGGATTGTTTGTAAGCGGGAATCGTGGCGGGCCATCTGAATTTCGTCGCTACGGCGTCGCGCAGCGCGGTGAGCGCCACGGGCTCGCCGTGCACAAAAAAGGTCTGCCGCGGCGGCGCTTGAAATCCGGAAAGCCACTGGAGCAATTCGGTTCGGCCCGCGTGCGCGGAGAGCTGGCTGATTTCGACCACTTCTGCGCGCACCGGAACTTGCTCTCCGAAAATGCTGAGGAATTTCGCGCCTTCGAGCAATTGCCGCCCGCGCGAACCTTCTGCTTGGTAACCGACCAACAGGACCGCGCTGCGCGAATCGGGCAGCCGCCGAACCAAATGATGGAGTATGCGTCCTCCGGTAACCATGCCGCTCGCGGAAACAATGATGCACGGAGCGACCACATCGTTGATTTTCTTGGATTCTGCGGCCGTTCGCGTCATGTGAACTTCGTGGCAATTGAGCGGGTCATGATCGGTGCTTTCTTCGTGCGTGAATTCCAGGCTGTGGTCCTCGTGGTGGCGCATATATAGATCGGTGACGCTGATAGCCATGGGGCTGTCGAGATACACAGGAAGGCGGGGAATGCGCTGCTGGTCTTCGAGTTCGCGCAGCAGGTAAAGAATCGTCTGCGCGCGGCCGACTGCGAAGGAGGGGATCACTACCGCGCCGCCTCGTTTGGCCACACGGTTGACTACATCGGCCAACTGATCTTCGACGTTTCCGGCCGGATGGTCGCGGTCTCCGTAAGTGGATTCGCATAGCAAGTAATCGGCGCGCGTCGGCGATTGCGGATCGTTGAGGATCGGCTGGCCATAGCGTCCGATATCCCCAGAAAAAACGACAAGCGTGCTCTTGCGGTTTTCGCGAATGGTCAGCTCCAGCCAGGTGGAACCCAGAATGTGCCCGGCGTCGTGCGGGAGCACGGAGAATTGCGTGCCGATTTCAAAATTTGCGGCCCGCGGAATTTCGGAGAACCGCGCGAGCGCCGCCTGGGCTTCCTCGACGGTGTAAAGCGGCAGGGCGGGCTTGTGGCGGCTGTAGCCTTTTTTCTGCACGAATTGCGCTTCTTCTTCCTGCAGATGCGCGGAATCGGCCAGAAGCAAATTGCAGAGTTCGTGCGTGGCCGCGTTCGCGTAAATGGGCCCGCGAAATCCTGCGCTCACCAGGCGCGGAAGATATCCGGTGTGATCAATGTGCGCGTGCGTGAGCAGCACCCAGTCAATCGTCGCCGGGTCCACGGGCATCGCGCCCCAATTGCGTTGCTTCAGCTCGCGCGAGCCTTCGAAAAGTCCGCAGTCAACCAGCAATCGCTTGCCGCCCGCTTCGACGAGATATTTCGAACCCGTCACTGTGCCGGCTGCTCCCAGAAATGTTATTTTCGCCATGGCCCGTGTATTGTAGTCGAAGCTTCGGCGATTCCGCGCACTCTCTTCAGGTAAGAGTTCTCTCACCGTCCATTCCACCAATCCAAACTGGGCAGGTTAGTTGCATCGCTCGCCACATTTGGAATAGTCTCGGCGCCTGAAATCATATCCGTGAAGAAAGGCGATGCAGATACACTTGGAAGTGCATACTTCAGTGCAGTTGTGAATTGTCCAGATATGACCACGCCTTCCATTGCGCATCAGTCGAGCCAGGCCGATCCTGCAATTGCGCATTATTCGCACCATCGCACCAATGAAAAGATCCTCCAGCTCCTTTGCGCGGAAGATCTTTCGCGCCACCGCCTGCTCGATGTCGGTGCCGGAGAAGGCTATCTGCTGAGTTTGTTGCTTGGCTCCCTTGCGCGCCTTCCCGGCTCGAACCCCTCGGAAACTCTGTTCGCCTGCGATCTGCATCCCGAAAATTTCAAGGTTCCTGAAATTCGCTGTGAACGCTGGCAGGCCGGGCAACCGTTGCCGTTTGCAGCTGAAAGCTTCGACGCCGTGACCTGCCTCGAGACCATCGAACATATTGAGGATCAATTTCAACTGGTACGCGAGTTTTCCCGTGTCATCAGGCCGGGCGGGCGAGTTCTGGTCTCCACTCCAAACGTCTTGAATCTTAATTCGCGACTTCGCTACCTCCATTCGGGCTTCTTGACACTTTTCGATCCATTGCCCTTGCAGGTGCCGGACCCCGTGCATCTAGCTGGTCACATCCACCCGGTCGGCTTCTACTACCTCGCACTGATGTTCAGCCGGGCCGGGTTTCGGCAGGTGCGGGCGCATTTCGATTTTCAAAAACGCTCCGCCATTTTTTTTGCCGGACTTCTGTACCCGGCACTCCGCATTTGGAATGCTGGTTTTATTCGCCACATGCGCCGGAAGTATCCGGAGCTCTATGAAGCAAACGAATTCCTTCTCGCAGAAATGAACCGCTGGGCCATGCTGACCTCGCGCACGCTGATTCTCGAGGCGCGAAAGTGATCGCGCAGCGATGAACCGCATTTCGGCTTGTGTCATCACGCACAACGAAGAATCCAATCTTCCGCGGCTGCTCGATTCACTCGCGGGCGTGGCGGATGAAATCGTCGTGGTGGATTCGGGGAGTACCGATGCGACCGTGCCGAGGGCTCTCGCGCGCGGCGCCAAATTGTTTGCGCGCGGGTGGACGAACTTTTCCGACCAGAGAAATTTTGCGGCAGCGCGCGCCAGCCACGATTGGATTTTCGCCTTTGACGCCGATGAAGAGCTGAGCGGCCCGCTTCGCGAATCGCTCCTCGCGTGGAAAGCATGTAAGCCCGCCGCGGCGGCGTATGAAGTGGCGCGCCGGGCAAATTATCTGGGCGTATGGATCCGCCATTCTGGATGGTATCCGGACTGGAAAATTCGGCTTTACCATCGCGCGCGCGCCCGTTTCGCAGGCGCAGTGCACGAGTCGCTGCGTGTCGAGGGCCCGGTCGCGCGGCTTGCTGGAGATTTGTTGCATTACACCATCCGCACGAAAGCGGAGCATCGCGAAAAAATCGAACGCTACACATCCATCGCGGCGCGCGAACTTTTCGAAGCGAAGCAAACTTCCTGGCGGTTGCCGATGGTCTTTGGTTCGGCATGGACCTTTTTTCAGACATTCTTTTTGCGGGCGGGATTGCTCGACGGTTGGCGCGGCGGGATGATTGCACGAATGGCAGCCCGCTACGTCTGGGAGAAGTATCGCAAGCTCGGCGACCTCGTTCGCCTCTCGCGGTCGGCGAAGAATCAGTGATAAAATATTGCTTCCCGCCCTATCAGTGCGAATCCGGCCAAACTGAGCGGAGCCGAATCAGACGATGCGCCTTACTTTGCGATTACTGCTGTCACTGATTCTCGGTGCGGCACTGGTGTCTTTTCTCGCCGCGTTCTCGCAATTCGGCGTGGAGAAGCGCACTTTGCGCAACAGTTTCCGCAGCCGCGCCGAAACGCTGGCGGAAAGTCTGCAGCCGGCGGCCGAATCCGCATTTAAGACTCAATCGTGGGGGGAGTTGGACCGTATTTTGAGGGATTTTAGTGAAAAGAAACGGCTCGCTGGCACTGCGGTGTTTGACAAGGATGGTCGGCAACTTTCGGCCTCTGCAGGCTCCGCCGCGGATTTAACTGGCGAAGCGAGATTGGTGCAAACCACTCTCCGGGAGAATAAGGAGTCCGGCGATTTCCTGGATCGCGGCGGCGCGCTCTGGCGCGTGGACGTGGTGCCGTTGCATCAACAAGATTCTGTTGTGGGCGCGCTGGCGATTCTGCAGGATGCGGCTTTCTTCGCCAACGAAAGCGCGCGCATGTGGCGCACCACGCTGCTGCGCGCTCTCATTTACACGCTGCTGATCGTTTCCTTGATGCTGGTCATAATTCGTTGGAGCATCATCAGTCCCATCCGCCAGACCGCGCAGTGGATGCGCGATTTGCGCGCGGGAAAAAACTCGCACCCGGATGCACCGCCGCATGCCGGGATGTTCCAACCGATTGCGCAAGAGGTGTCGCATCTGGTGAAAAGCTTAGAAACGGCCCGCGCATCCGCACAGGAAGAGGCTAGGCTGCGCGAAGCCCGAGAATCGCTCTGGACCGCTGAGCGATTGCGCGCCTACGTGCGCGGAAAATTGCAGGGCAGCCCGCTCTTCGTCGTTTCGAATCGCGAGCCGTATTCGCATGTTCACCGCGGCCGCTCTGTGGAAGTCGTCGTGCCCGCAAGCGGGCTGGTGACCGCGCTCGAGCCGATTCTCCGTGCGTGTGATGGCACCTGGATCGCTCACGGGTCCGGAGATGCCGATCGCGAAACAGTGGACGCTCACGACCGATTGCGCGTTCCCCCCAACGAGCCGGGCTACACGCTGCGCCGGGTCTGGCTCGGCAAGGAAGAGGAATTCGGCTACTACTACGGCTTCGCCAATGAAGGGCTCTGGCCCCTTTGCCACATTGCGCATACTCGTCCTATCTTCCGCGCGCCCGACTGGCGTCACTACCAGGAAGTGAACCGAAAGTTCGCTGAGGTTTGCCTCGAGGAAATGAAAGGGACGGAACAGCCGCTGCTCCTCGTGCAGGATTATCATTTCGCCCTGCTTCCTCGGCTGGTGAAGGAACAGCGTCCGGACGCGCGCGTCGCGATTTTCTGGCACATCCCCTGGCCCAATCCTGAAGCATTCGGCATTTGCCCCTGGCAAAAAGAATTGCTCGAAGGATTGCTCGGTGCGGACCTCGTTGGTTTTCACATTCAGGCGCACTGCAATAATTTTCTGGAAACCGTGGACATGGCCCTGGAATCGCAGATTGAATGGGAGCGCTTCGCCGTGAATCGCTCCGGCCACAGGACATTCGTTCAGCCATTTCCCATCAGCGTCGATTTCGTGGACGCAGCGCACGGCGCGATGGCGCGGCCTTCACCTTTCGTCCAGCGCGCCGAATTGCTCAAGAATCTCGGAGTGCACGCCAGCTTCATGGGCATCGGAGTGGATCGCGTGGACTACACCAAGGGTATCCTCGAGCGGTTCCGCGGCGTAGAGCGCTTCTTCGAGAAGTGGCCGGCCTATTGCGGCAAATTCACGTTCGTGCAAATCGGCGCTCCCAGCCGCACCCAGATCAAACGCTATGACGATTTTCTGCACGAAGTCGAACAAGAGGCCGCGCGGATCAACAGTCGTTTCGCGACGAACGAATGGAAGCCGATTGTCTTGCTCACCCGGCATCACAGTCATGCGGAGGTGCTGCCCTATTATCAGGTGGCAGATTTGTGCATCGTCAGCTCGTTGCACGATGGAATGAATCTGGTAGCCAAGGAATTCGTTGCTTCACGAAACGACGATGGCGGGGTCCTGGTGCTCAGTTGTTTCACCGGTGCGGCGCGCGAACTTCGCGACGCCTTGATCGTGAATCCCTACGACACCGAAGAGCTTGCCGAGGCGATCCACGCGGCGCTCGAGCTGAATTCGGAAAACACGGCGCCGAAGATGCACGCGATGCGCGACTTCCTGCGCGAGCACAACGTCTATCGTTGGGCGGGCAACCTCATCGGCGCGCTGGCCGATGTGCGAACAGAGGCGCCCGTCGCGGCGCGTGAATAGTTTTTCCGGAAAGCATGAGAAGGAAAGGAAACGGTCCTGCGGCCAGCCATCGGAAAATGAAAAAGAGAAATTCCGGACGGCGGGGGACAATTCACGCCGCCCGGCCAACAAAACTTTTCGCACACTGGGCTGAAATTTCTGCGCGGCTTCGCAAGTCGCACCGCATCGTATTGTTTTGCGATTTCGACGGCACGCTCGTTCGTTTGCAGCCTCGGCCAGGACAAGTCCGAATGAATTCCCGCATGAGGCGAGCAGTGGAGCGCTTGGCCCGGCACCCGCGCGTCTCTTTCTGGATCGTCAGCGGACGCAGAGTGAGTGAACTACGCCGGCATGTGAAATCGCGAGGCACGCGATTTCTGGGTCTGCACGGCTGGGAACGCGATGGGCCGATTCCGGTGAGTGCCCAAGCGCTCCGCGCGCGTTTGGCTCGCGCGCGAATCCGCGCGAGCAACGCTTTCGCGGGTATCGCGGGGATCTGGGTGGAGGACAAAGAATTTGCTTTCGTCGTTCATTATCGCGGAGCTCCGGCGCGAAGCGTCCGCACGGCGAGCAAGCAGCTTGCGTTGGTTAGGCGGCAGCTTCGAGGCGAGTTTCGCGTCCTGCACGGCAAAAAAATGTGGGAGTTCCTCCCTCGGGAAATCCGCGGCAAGGGTTTCGCCGTGAAAAGGAAAATCGCAAAGCTTCGGCCGCCCGCTCTGCCCATTTATGTCGGAGACGACACGACGGACGAACCCGCATTCGCCGCGCTACGGCGCGGCATCACTGTGCGCGTCGGAGATACCAGAGCGACACACGCAGCGTATTGCCTGCGCAATCCCCGCGAGGTGCGTGCATTCTTAGAAAGAGTGGAGAGAGAACTGTCGCGTTGACGCAGGGAGAGACATTTCGGTTTACGACCGCATCGTTTCTGACGCGGATATGCAATCAGCGCGCGACCAGCTTGCGGGAACTCGAGCGCGGATTGCAGGAGTGCAGCGACAATTCGATTTTCTACCATACGTTTCAGAGTCTGGGGCGCTACCATTTTCTCACCGAGGGATTTTCCAACGATTTCGCGCAGTGGGTGCTGGCAGCCTGTAACCAGCCGCGCCTCGCCGAGCAGCTGGCGTCCTTGGATATCAGGGATTATCTGGCGCTGGATGCCCTCCGCGGAGACCTGGGAAAACTAGTGAGCGCCTATTGCCGCGAACAGGAGTACGCGTCGCAGCAACCTGCTTTCGAGCCATTTTATTTCCTAGAGAGCGTGCAGGTGGAAGCGCCGCTCGATTTCCAAGCGCGCACGCTCCGGGAATTTCGGGACGGAGTCGCGCGATTGAGCCATGCGGCATTTCATTTTCATTTCATTACCTCGCGGCTGCGATTGCACCTGCGCACCAACGATTTTTCGTACTGGCTGGAGAACAGCCTGGGGCTCGAAACGCTGGCGAAGAGCATCAATCGCATCGACATCTACACCAAGACTGTGCAGGGGGTCCAGGAAAGGATGCTGCAGATGCTCGACGGGGAGATGCACGCATGACGACGGCGCCAGCCGCTCCGCATCTCACGCGGGTGGAGGACTACATCCCTATCGTGGGAGATGCGGAAATTGCGGAACTGCGGTTTCTGGCCTCGCGGCTGCGCGGACAATCCGTGCAGATGGTCAATTCGACGGCCGTGGGCGGCGGCGTTGCCGAACTCTTGAGCCGGATGGTCCCCACGATGCAAGAGCTGGGGCTGCCGACGCGCTGGGACGTGATCACCGGAGGAAATGATTTTTTCGAGATCACCAAGGCCTTCCACAACGCGCTGCACGGCGGGCCGTACGATTTGCCGGACGAGAGTTTTCATATTTTTCTGGCGTACAACGAGCAGAACCGCGCGCACATGCAATTCGATTCGCGCTTCGTGGTGATTCACGACCCGCAGCCGGCGGGGCTGATCGCGGCGCGTGGCGCTCCGCCGCAGCGCTGGATCTGGCGGTGCCACATCGATCTTTCGCGGCCGAATCCAAAGGTCTGGGAATTCCTGAGGCCGTTCGTCGAGCGCTACGACGCATCCATTTTTTCCTCGCCGGAATTTTCGCGGCAGCTCGCGATTCCGCAATATCTGTTCTACCCGTGTATAGACCCGCTGGCGGAAAAAAACCGCGAACTCGATCCGGAGGCCGTCGAGGGCGTAGTGCGGAGATTTGGAATCGACTCACGCCGGCCCATCCTGACGCAGATTTCGCGTTTCGACCGGCTGAAGGATCCCGTTGGCGTGATTCGGGCGTATCAAATTGTGAAGCGATATTTCGATTGCCAACTCGTTCTGGCGGGCGGCGGCGCCACGGACGATCCCGAAGGCGGAGCGGTACTGCAAGAAGTGAAAGAAGCGGCGCAGGACGATCCGGACGTGCACATCCTGGACCTGCCGCCGTGGAGCGCGCTCGAAATCAACGCGCTGCAACGCGCTTCGACGATCGTGATACAGAAGAGCCTGCGCGAGGGATTTGGACTCACTGTGACGGAAGCACTCTGGAAGAGAAAGCCGGTGGTGGCTTCGGCGGTGGGCGGAATTCCTTCGCAGGTGATTCACAAGCAAACCGGATTGCTGGCGCACTCGATCGAAGGAACCGCGTATCAGATTCGCTTCCTGCTTTCGAATCCGGGGCTCGCGACGCGACTGGGACAGCAAGGGCACGAGCACGTGCGCGAGCATTTTCTGCTGACCAGCAACATCAAAAGATATTTCACGCTCTTCCTGCACATGCTGGACGGCGGGAGCACCGCGATTTCCTGATTTTGTTTGGTTCGATTTCCTCACAAGGTTCAATTCTCCGGAGATTTATCGGCGATGACGCCGATGTTGGCGATGGTGTCGCCATTTTTGAGCGAAGGCACGGCGCGAATGTAGAGAACGATTCCGGAGGAAGGCGCGCGAGCATCCGAAGTTTTCTTTCCAAAAAAATCGGTGACGTAGCCGATGATCTCTCCCGTGGCGACGTACGTGGCGGGCTGCACGAGGGGATAAAAAATTCCGGGCTCGCTGGCGGTGACATTTGCAATGCTCGCGATCCACACAGGATGCTCGACGGGCTGCGCTTCGCCCGGAAGCATTTTGAGAAAACGCATGACGTTGTAGCTGCCGCGGACGAGGGCGTGCACATCTTCGGGCTGAACGGTGCCTGCATAGCCCGCTTCGACAGCGATGGATGGTTTGCCGCGTGTCGAGGAAGTGTTGTCGAGATAGCGCGAATCGTTAGGGTCCGCGGGGCGACCATTCCAGATGATGATGGTGCGCAAGCCAAAAGCGAGCACCATCTGCCGCGAAGTTTCATCCTGCTTGGCGGTTCCGGTTGGGCTCCAATAGGCGTAAGGGCGGAGATTTTCGTCGATATCGCCGCCGTGGAAATCGACGAGGTAATCGCATTTTTCGATGACTTGTTTGGTGATGGCCCAGGCAGCGCGCTCGGTTTGCGTGCCGTCGGGTTTGCCGGGATACATGCGATTCATGTTTTTGTTGTCGGCGGGATTCAGGTGGGGAACGATTTGCTCGAAGGAGTTGACGTTCACGAGCGGGAGAATGATGAGCGTGCCGGAAATTTCCGCGGGATCTGCCTCCGCAATAATTTTTTCGAGAGCGATGATGGAAGCGTATTCGGTGCCGTGCGAGCCGGCCACGAGTGCGAGAACCGGGCCGGGCTTCGCTCCGCGAATCACGGCGACGGGAATGTTGAGGGCCACGTCCGAGCCGGCGGGGACTTCGATGTAGCCGGTAGCCTTTTCGCCCGGTGAGGCGGAAGCGGTTCCGACGGAGAATTTGGTTTGCTGTGCGGTGGCGAGAGGCGCGAGCGCTGCGGCTGCGAAGAGCGTCAAGATCATAGATGCGAGTTTCATGTGGCCTCCATGAAGTATCGGGAGCGCCGGGATTCTAGTTCTTTTTGCGGGGGAAAACATGGCTTTTGTCTCGATTAGAATTTGCCTCCGTCGTTTGTTTTCAATGATTTAGGGTGAGTCTTGTTTCTTACAGTGTCTCGATTAGAATCTGGGGGCTGCGAGCTGCGAACTGTGACGAAGTCTCCCTCCTAGGTTTGCCCGCTCACGGCCAGCTTTCGCCGTCCTGATAAATCGCCCATCTGTTGCGTCCCCCGGCTCCTGTTCTAATTCGCTGTTGTGTCTCGATTAGACTTTGGCTCGACGCTTTGTTTTCAATGACTTAGATCGAATCTTGTTTCTTACAGTGTCTCGATTAGAAATGGCCTCCCGGGCAAAAAGCTCGAAAGGCGGAGTCCGCCGCGGCGGATTCCGCCCTTCCAAAAGCCTTGAAATTGCGCTGCCTTGTCCTAAGTCCTTGTGCGCTGCCAAGATCACAGACACACCACCAGTATAGCAGAGCTTGGCATGGAAGTAAAGTTATAGTACCTAGTTAAATCAGAAGTCAGAAGTTAGAAGTCCGAAAGGGCAGAGGACGTTTGAACCCCGCACAACACAGGAAGTTGAGGCTAATCGCGAGGGAACAAAGCGATTTCCACAACAGTTCCTGGCGGAACATCCGGAATCATCTTGGAGCAAGCTATCTCAATTATGCAATCACCGCGCCCACCCCCGCCCGCGGTATTGAGCGGTCGGATTCTATAAGCCCAATTTCCATTAATTCGGCACACTTCGAACTGGAAGTCCTCCAATTCATTTATTTCTCGACCGTGAATCCTAAAGTGCTCTTTCACGGGCACGTCTCTCCCGACATCCACATTCAAAGTACCAGGGATGAGAAGCTCTCCGGTGGCTTTGAGGAAGACGTCGGCATACTCTGTCATGCGTCGCGAGAAATGCTTACATCCAGCGCCATCTCCATCCCTGCAAACGCGGCCTTTGAGAATTATCACGAAGCATCTCCTTTATGGTAGCCGGATCACTGTGATGCCGAGGACGGGTCAGAGATATAACTGATTCAGTTTCTGGAGCGGGTGATGCGAATCGAACCCATGATCTTCTCGGTTTCATCCGGGCCCGTGTCAGCGGTCCAGAAAAGAGGAATTCCGCTTCTTTTTTGCTTAGGCACCCGGGTGAACTCCAGCAACTGGTGCCAACAAATGAGTTACTTCTCATTGCGCGGGCTGGGGGGCGGATTGGAGGTCGCGGGCGCGGGCGATCAGCTTCTTGAGTTTGCCTTCGATGGAGGCGTCGCCGATGTGTTCATCCTGGAGCACGCCATCGGCGTCGATGGTGAAAGTGTGCGGAATAGCTTCCACGTCAAATAACTTCGAGATAGGGCCTGTGAAGCCGCCGTCGCGATAGTTCATCCAAGTCATTTCGTTTTTGGCGACGAAGTCTTTCCATTTGGGCTCGTCGGAATCCAGGCTCACGCTCAAGATCACCAGCGGCTGGCCCTGGAATTTTTTTGCAATGTCGCGCACGTGGGGAAGGGCAGCGCGGCAAGGCGCGCACCAGGTGGCCCAGAAGTAGATCAGCACGACCTTGCCTTGCAAGTCGTCGAGAGAAACATGCTGTCCATCGAGCGTGGTGACAGCAAAAGGCGGCGCCATGCGGGCGCGCGCGAGTTCGGGTTCGCTGACATAACGCAGCGCCCGCTGGTGTTTCGGATTCGTCGCGGGGGTCATCCCGATGAAACGCAGGAATTGCGATTTCGCGGCATCATCCTGCTTCAAGCGAGCGAGCGCCTGACCATCGGTGAAAATCGCTTCCGGGAAATTCGGGGAAGCCGCCAGCGCCTTGGTCAGTTCATCGTGAGCGCGAGCGAAGGGCTCGTCCTTCTTCTTGTCGGTGCCCTCGTCAATCAACACGATGGCAAACTGGTAGTGCGCGAGGGCTACTTCGCGATCGCCCTGAGCTTCGGCGACCATTTCTCCCGCGGCGGTTTCAGCGGTCTTCCAGTCGCGGAGCTCGACGCCATACTTGATCATGTTTTTCTGGCAAGCGCCGCAGAGGCCGCCATCCTGCTTATCCGCTTTCTTGAAGTCATCGAGTGCTGCCGGAGTGTCGCGTTGATGTAGATACTCAAAGGCTTCTTTGTAGGTCTTTTTCGCTTTTTCGTTCGTTGGGCCTTCGGGCATCTGTTGCGCGAGGAGGGGAGAGGAGAGAGTCGCGGAGAACAATAGGATTGCGAGAAAGCGCATGGCGGCCCTCCTTGCTACAACCCGAAGTACGTGGCCAAGAAGGTATCATGGGTCGGCGGGTGGCGCGAGAGGTAGTGGATTTGCACTGGCCGGAGTTTGAGAAACTATCCGAGCCGGGAGCAAATTGGTGGAGCCGATGGGATTCGAACCCACGACCTCCTCGATGCCATCGAGGCGCGCTCCCAACTGCGCCACGGCCCCACCGAAGAAAAACAAAACCGAGTGACCTTCCCGGCAAGCCGGGACGCGCAAAATGCGCCACGGCCCCACGGTTGGGAATGATGATGTCCAGTTCATTTATAGCATCGCGCGGCGAGGGGCCGCAAGCGGCCCAATGCACATGAGCGAGTGTACGCGGGCGCAGCCCCGATTGCCGTCCCGATAGAGGTCATCGGGTCCGATGTCGCGACTCCGGTGGAGTCGTTTGGACTCCCGAAACGGGAGATGCGAGAGGCGCACATCGGGGAGAGCAAGTCAAAATCCCCACCCTTCGTCCGCGCGGGAGGACGAAGGATGGGGCACCCTGCCGAAGGCGGGCGCAGCAAGCAGCGCCCCTACGAAGGAGCGCCAAGCGCACGCCCCCAATGGATGGCGAGTGCGATTGGGAGGGGGCCAATTGGCGTCCCGATAGAGACCATCGGGTCCGATGTCTCGACTCCGGTGGAGTCCATCGGACTCCCGAAACCGGAGATGCGAAAGGCGCGCATCGGGGGGAGCAAGTCAAAATCCCACCCTTCGGTCGCCGCGGCGACCGAAGGATGGGGCACCCGAACACGCGGGCGCACCCCGCCAGCAGGCGGCGGGAAGGCAAGCAGCGCCCCTACACGGGACTAAGAAGGGAAGTGCCGCGCAGGTGCGGGGCGACCGTCGCCTTTTGTCGGACGGGAAACTGGCAGGACTAAAGTACTGTTCCCGCGGTGGGGGCGAAGGGGCATGATTGGGAGGCAACGAAATCTGGTATTCTGGACACAAAGTAAGTAGAGGCGGTGTCTAAGACCGCAGAGCAGGAAGGCCGCTAGTGTCAGGCAGCGAGCGCGGAGCAGGGCACGAAGCGGCGAAAGGCGCGCGGCCCGCCAGCAGTTGGCGGCAGGCAGGATGAGCGGCGCGAGCGAAGCGGGATTGGGACACGGCCTGAAATAGGTGGCAGGTAACATGTCCGAACTGGCGCAGGCATTGCCGTGGGGCCAGAACGAAGCCCGGCTGGTGGATGAACTCCAGGCGGGATCGGAGCAGGCCTTTGAGTGGCTGGTGACCTACTACCACGCGCCGGTGTTCAACCTGATCTATGGAATGCTTTACGAGCCTGCGGACGCCGCCGAAGTGACGCAGGACGTCTTCCTCAAGGCGTACAAGGGAATTCGCGGGTTCTGCAGAGGCAGTTCGCTGAAGACATGGCTTTACCGAATTGCCGTGCGCGAGGCGCTCAATCACCGGCGCTGGTGCTGGCGGCATCACCGGCAGCAAGTTTCCATCGAGGCTGACGAGCGCAACGAACAGCCGGCCATGCAATTGCCGGATGGGGAAGCGAGTCCATTTGAGCGCTGTGCTTCGCAGGAAACGCAGGCGGCGGTGCGCGGGGCGCTCGGCAAGGTGCCGCAAGTGTTTCGCAGCGCGGTGATATTGAGGGATCTCGAAGGATTGTCATACGAAGAGGTAGCCGAAGTGATGGACGTTTCTGTAGGCACGGTGAAATCACGGATCCTGCGTGGGCGGCGCATGCTGCGCGAGATTCTCGATCCGCTGCTTGCCGCCAAGGCGGTCGAACATGCCGCGACGATGAGCCCAGGTGCGACGCGCTACGGCGAGACGGCGGGAACGGAAATGGTCCACCACGGCGGGCTGGCGTTTGCGCGCGTGCGAACGCAAGGGGAAAGGGAATGAGCTGCCGGACGGCAGGGAAACAGCTTGCGGGATATCTCGACGGGGCGCTTGACGCACGGACGAATGCGCAGGTGCGCGAACACTTGCAGGAATGCGGGGCGTGCCGCGAGGACTTGGAACGCTACCGGCGGCTGGCGATGTGCCTGGGGCGGACGGAAGCGGTGGCGGCGCCTGCGGACTTGGCGCTGCAGATACGGATGAAGGTGTCGCAGGAACGCGCGCGGCGGGCGAATTCGTTCTGGCCGAGGGCGTGGCTGGTGTTTGAAAATATTTTGCGGCCGCTGGCCGTGCCGGCGACGGGCGGCGTGATTACCGCGATGCTGGCGTTCGTGATCGTGGCGCAAAGTCTGTTCGTGGGATTGCCGCTGGGCGCGGTGCCGAATGATTTGCCGACAAAATTGCTGCAGCCCGCGCGGGTGGAAAGTCTGGCGCCGTTTGCGATTCCCGGGACGGCGGAGGAAGGCGGAAGCCCCAGCTCGCTGGTAGTGGAGTGCACGCTCAACGCGCAGGGGCAGGTGGTGGATTACGAAATCGTCGCGGGACCCAAGACGGCAGCGGTGCGGCACGCGCTTGACCAGGTGCTGCTGTTCTCGCGGTTCCGGCCCGAATTGAGCTTCGGACGGCCGGTGGCCGGCGGGCGATTGATGCTGAGCTTCAGCGAAGTGCGCGTGCGCGGATAAGATTCCTTCCTGTCGCAATTTCCAATTTCATTTTTGGCGAGTTTCAAGACAGCGGCAATTCTTGACGGGATGCGGTTCGATCGTTAGAGTGGATTCGACCGCCCTACAGGGTAGATTGCTTCGAAGAAATCCGCGCGCAGAGGGAGACGCAAGTTGCTTAGAGGAAAGTCTATCGAGCGAAAACGCAGCGGAGCGCTGGTCGGGGCGCTGCTGGCGTGCGCGATTTTGAGCGCGGCGCTGGCGTGGGCGGGGCCGAGCGGACAGCTTGCGAAAAGCGGTCCGGCGCCTGAAGTAATCAGCATCGAAGCCAGCCCGCAGCTTTTCGCGACAATGTGCGTGCTCGAAGCGGCGGGGTTCGGCGCGAACGCAAGCAACGGCGATGAGGTCACGGACATTGCCGCGCTGCAAGCAGACCTGCTGCAGATGAACGGGCCGGCATTCGATTCGGTGCGCGCTTACTACAAAGAGCACGAACTTTCCGCGCCGGGCGAAACGCTTTCGCGGTACATCTCGTTCGCGCTGGTGGTGGGACCGCCGCCGAAATTTTCTTACCAGCTGAATCAATTCGAGCTGCCGCCGGACGTCCTGGCGCTGCAAAATTTCGACGATGTCATGCGGGATTTTTACGTGGCGGCGCACATCGAAGATCGCTGGAGGGATTATCAAACGAGCTATGCGGCCGGGGTGAGGGAATACGAATTGCCGGTGCGCAAAATGGTGTACGTCGCGACAGCTTACTTGCGAGAGATTTTGAAGCCGGAAGAAGGCCGGACGTTTCGGGTGTACTACGAGCCGCTGGTGGGCGGGCGGACAAACTTCCGGAGCTACGGCGAGCGCTACGCCATCGTCGTGGGCACGAAGCCGGAAGCCAGCATGGACGACGTGCAGCACGCGTTCCTGCATTTCATGCTCGATCCGCTGGCGCTGCGGTATCAGACGCTCGTGGAATCGAAGAAGGCGCTGCTGGGCGACGCAGGACGCGCCGCGAATCTGCCGGTGGAGTACCAGAGGGATTTCATAGCGTTCTTTACCGAGTGCATGGTGAAGGCGGCCGAACTGCGGTTGAAAAACCTGCGCGCGGCGGACGCGGAAAAAGAATTGAGCGCGGACGACCGCAACGGGCTGGTGCTGGTGCGGCCGCTGGTGGCGCAGCTCCTGAAATTCGAAAAGGCTGGTCCGGCCATGGAGTATTATTACGGCGATGTCGTGAAGGGAATAGACGTTGCGGCGGAGCATCAGCGTCTGCAAAGCGTGCAATTTGCCAAGGCCGGAGAAGGAGGAAACGAGCCCGGGCCAACGGAACAACGAAACCTCCGCGCGCCGAAACCGCAAGTGACGGAGCTCGACGGGATGCTGGCGCTTGGCGACCACCAAATCGCGACGCAGGATGGAGCGGGCGCGGAGGCGACATTTGCGAGGGCGCTCGAAAAATATCCGAACGAGCCGCGAGCGATGTACGGGCTGGCGGTGGCGCTGGTGATCGAGACGCAGGTGGAAAGGGCGCAGGCGCTTTTCGAGAAAATTGTGACGCCGGGCGGAGCGGGCGCGGCGACCAAGGACCCGGCGATCCTTTCGTGGTCGCATATTTATCTGGGGAGGATTCACGATCTGGAGGGCGAGCGCGAGCTGGCGGTCAACGAATACCAGGCGGCACTCGAAGTGCAGGGCGCGCCGGAATCGGCGGTCGCTGCGGCGCGGCGGGGGATTGCAAGCGGGGCCAAGCCGGCGGCAAAAGAAAACTAGAAGTTAGAAATCAGAAATCAGAAAGAAGAAAGAAAGGGACAGAAGAAAAAAGAAATGGCACAGAACGGACCTTAGCGGCAAAGGGGAAGAGACAAAATGAAAGCGCCAGCGAACAAGAAAATGTGGATCGCGATTCTAACTGCGGGAATGTGGCTAGGACTCGGGCCGATAAATGCAGCGGCGCAGGACACCAACCCGAGCCAGCAACAGACGCAGCAGCCCAGCCAGAGCCAGCCCACGGACAAAGACAAACCCGCAACCAATGCGGGAGGGATTTCATTCGATAATGCCAACGGAACACCGGAAGCGGTGAAGGCGGATCCGGCAGAGGAACAGGCCTACCAAACATTCTATTCGCTGAAACAAGATAATCCCGACCCGGTGATTCAACAGGGTGAGCAGTTTTTGCAGAAGTATCCGCAAAGCCGGTATGCGGGGACAGTGTACGACCGGCTGGCCTACGCGTACTTCGCGAAGAATCAATTCGACAAGATGGAAGCGAGCACGGGCAAAGCCATCGCGCTGAATAAAGACGACTATTCCTCGTTGGTGCTGGAGGGCTGGTACATTCCGCACACGGACATTTCCAAGAGGCCGGATCATGACACGGTGCTGTCGCGCCTCGAAACCAATTTGAAGCACGCGATCGAGTTGATGCCCACGGTACAAAAACCGGCGACGCTGTCCGATGACGAATTCCTGAAGGCCAAGACGGAACTGGGATACCGGGCCCACAGCGGCCTGGGGCTGGTTTATTTTCGCGAAGGAAACGCCGCGGGATCGGTCGAGGAGTTGCAGAAGGCGACGCAGCTCGTTCCGGATGCCGATCCGGCCGACTTTTATGTGCTGGGGTTAGGGGATGTAGACCTGAGCAAGTTCATTGAGGCCGCGGACGCGTTCGACAAGTGCGCAAAGCAGCAGGGCACGCTGCAAGACCGCTGCAAGTCGCTCGAAGATGAAGCCAAGAAGAAGGCGGCGGCGAAGCCGGCGGCCAAACCCTGACGAGGGCGAGCCATGCCGCTGCCAGCCGAAGAACGAGAGAGCCTGGAAGACATCCTGGGTCACAGATTTCGGGAAGCAAAATGGCTTGAATGCGCTGTGACGCATCGTTCTCATCGCGAAGTTTCTCAAATTGCGGAGAAGTTCGATAACGACCGGCTGGAGTTTTTGGGCGACAGTGTGCTGGGGCTGGTGGTTAGCCAGCATTTGATGGAGCGGAATCCGGAGTGGGACGCGGGAAAGCTATCGAAAGCGCGTTCGCGACTGGTCAATTTGAATTCGGTGGCGGCTGCGGCGCGCTGGCTGGGGCTGGGAAAATATCTACGACTGGGGCCTGGAGAAGAAAAGACCGGCGGCCGCGAGAAGCGCAAACTGCTCGCGGATGCATTTGAAGCCGTGACGGGTGCGATTTACCTGGATGCCGGGATGACGGCCGCGACGCAGTTTATCGAGCGCACGCTGCTGAATCCGGAAGTGGCGGAGCAGGCAGGGCCGCTGGGAGAGGCGGACCATAAATCGGCGCTGCAGGAATGGCTGCAACGGCGCGGGCTGGGCTCGGTGCAATATCGCAAGGTGCGAGAGCGGGGGCCGGAACACCGGAAGGTTTTCGACATCGAAGTGTGGCTTGACGGGAGGCAGCTGGGCGCATCAGAAGGGATGAGCAAGAAGGAAGCGGAGCAAGCCGCAGCAGAAATCGCACTGGAGACGCTGGAGCGAGACGCGGAAGTCTTACCGAGCCACGAATGAACGAAGAGGCGACTCCCACACCAGAAGCAGCGATTGAAGAGACGCAACAAACCAACGAAGTAGCTCATCCGGCCCGATACCCGGGGCAGTCGAAAAGCAGCCTGCGCGAATACGCGGAATCGCTGCTGGTGACGATCCTGCTGGCGCTCTACGCCACGACGTTTATCGTGCAGGCGTTCAAGATTCCTTCGCAATCCATGGAACCGACGCTGATGGTGGGAGATCACCTGCTGGTGAACAAATTCATCTTCGGAGGGCGGGGCCACTGGTTCGAGAAAATACTTCCGTACCGCGCGGTGGAGCGGGGAGATGTTATCGTTTTCAAGTTTCCCTTCGACGATCACCCGCACTACGTGAAGCGCGTGATCGGATTGCCCGGGGAGCGGATTAAAATCATCGACCGGCAGGTGTACATCAACGGACTGCGGCTGGGCGAACCCTACGCGGTGCACAAGCCGTACCCCACGGACCCCTTCGGAGACGATTTTCCGCCGACAGACCGCTATTTCTTGAACGGGGGATTGCGGCCGGAGTGGGCCGGCGAGATCCTAAAACATGTGGTGAAGGGCGAACTGATCGTGCCGCCGGACCATTACTTCGTAATGGGAGACAACCGGGAAAGCAGCTGGGACAGCCGGTATTGGGGGTTCGTGCACCGCGACGCGATCATGGGAAGGCCGGTGGTGGTGTACTGGTCGGTGAGTGCGTCGAGCGAGGATTACGACAATCGCGGTCTGGTGAGCACGATCCTGGGAATCGCCGATGCGCTTCGGCACCTGCCCAGCCGCACGCGATGGAACCGCCTGTTTCATGAGGTCCACTGAGGCGGCAGCTTTCTTTCCCCGCAGGCTTCTGACACAATTCCTGCTCACGCAATGCATCCCGAATCATCGGAAAAAGAAAAGCCGCGGCGGCGAAAAAGACGCTGGATCTTCCGGATTATTGTGTTCTTGGCGGCCCTGTGGATTGCGCAGACGGGGATTTCGCTGCTGATCGCGCGAGGGCGTCCTCACCGTTACCTGATCGCGCGGCTGGAAGCGGCGTTTGGGCGGTCCGTGGAAGCGGGGTCATTTTCCGTAAATTTTTTCGGCGTGCCGGAGCTCGAAGCGCAATCGGTGACGGTGGGCGAGGATCCGCGGTTCGGGCGGGAATATTTTTTGCGCGCCGAGAAACTGGAAATACGGCTGAGATGGGCGGCTTTGCTGCGCGGGCGGCTGGAACTGGGGACGCTTTCGTTCACGCAGCCGAGTTTGAACCTGGTCCGCGCGGCGGACGGCCGGTGGAATATCGAGAGCTGGCTGCCGCGGCCGGCTAGCGGTCCGGCAGTGGGCGGGAGCGGCCGCGGGGCTCCGAAATTCGCGCGGATCGAATTCGACAACGGGAGAATCAATTTCAAACGCGAGGAAGAAAAGCTTCCGTTCGCGCTGGTAGGGGTGACCGGAACTACGGAACAAGCCAACCCCGGGCAGTGGCGAATCGACGCGGAGGCGCAGCCCCGGCGCGCGGCGACGCCCCTGCAGCAGGCCGGAATGCTGGAGCTGCATGGGCAAGCGGGAGGAATTGGATCGCGCCTGCGTCCGGCGGAACTGGAGCTGGACTGGAGCGAAGCGTCGCTGCCGGATGTGCTGCGGCTGGCGCGAGGAACGGATTCGGGAGTTCGGGGAACTTTTTCTCTGGCCATGACAGCAAAGGCGAGCCAGATGGACTGGGATTTTGCGGGACACGCCGAGTTGCGGCGCATGCATCGCTGGGATTTGCCGCTGCGGGCCGAAGAGCCGGCGGTAAACGTGGAGTTGGCGGCAGCGTGGCGTCCGGAGAATTCGCGGCTCGAATTGAAGAGCGTAACGCTCGAAACACCCAGGTCGAACCTACGCGCGACCGGCGAGCTGGGATGGACGACGAAGGCGGATTACTCGATGACGCCTTCGCGAGACATGACGCTCCAGATTCAATCGCCCGGCGTGCAGCTCGAGGACCTGCTCGTATGGCTGCGCGCTTTTTATCCCGGCGTCGCGGAGGAGCTGCAGGCGCGCGGCGAGGCGCGCGTGGATTTCACGCTGGCAGGATGGCCGCCGAAAGTAGAACGCGGAACGATCGCGATGAGCGCCGCAAACCTCGAAGGTGGGAGCTTGAGCGAGAGCGTGCGATCGGAGGCGGCTACGCTGCGCTGGAACGGAAAGCAAATTGACGTCACGCCGTTCCACATCTCGATTGGCAGCAGAGACGAAATGCGAATGGAATTTTCAGCGCAAGAGCGGAGCCAGTGGACAACGTCCGCGAGAATTTCCGCAAGCATTGAACGCGTCGAAGGGATTCTGGAAGCAGCGGCTGCATTGGGAAGACCGCTTCCAGCGGGCTGGAGCGTGGCCGGGCCGGTGAAGGCGGAACTGAAATGGCAGGGGCAACCGTGGCCGGCATTTTCCGATGCGCTTGGAAAAATCGAGACGAGCGGCCTTACGGTGCACGCACCATTCTTGAATCAGCCCGTGCGAGGCATCAAGGCGACGGCGGACTTGCGTGCGGAGGGGAAAAATATTGCACTCGGATCGGCGCAGGCATTCGGCGCGAAATGGAGCGGCACGCTGCGCCGCGGAAATAATGATGACGGATGGACTTTTTCGCTGGCCGCGGACCGGCTGAGCGGCGCGGAGTTCGACAGGTGGCTCAATCCGCAATGGAGAGCAAGCCTGATGCAAAGGCTGCTGCCTTTTCTCGGCGGGGCTTCGCCCGTCCGGGTTCCCGCAGGCCTTGTGGGCACGGGGAAAATAACGGTGGAGAAATTTGAGGCCGGATCGTTGGCGCTGGGACAACTGCGCGGGGAGCTCAGCGTGGATGGCAGGCGGCTGAAACTTGCGGGCGGGGAAGCGGATTTCTATGGCGGAAAAGTGCGCGGCGAATTTGCGGCAGACCTTGAAGCCGCGCCGAATTACCGCGGCGACCTTGAACTCGACGGAGTGAACTTGGATGCGCTCGCGGATGCGACGACGTCGCTCCGCGGAAAAATTGGCGGAAATATTTCGGGGAATCTGGCCATCGGTGCGCAAGGCGAGGGCCGAACGGCGCTCGGAAACTCGGTTTCATGCAAGGGGAGAATCGAGATCCGCGATGCGCATGTGCGCGGATTTGACTTGATCGCTTCGCTGCGCGCTGCAGCCACGCAAAGCGGCACGAGCACATTCGGTCGCGCGGCGGCGGAATTCACCTGCGCTGGCGGAAAAATTCTGGTGAAAAATTTGCGGCTCGCAGAAGACGGAATTGAAATTCGAGGGTCGGGCATCGTGGATTTCGCGCGGAACTTCGACCTGCGACTCACATCCGCCGGAGCGCCGATTGCATCCAAGACGCCGGGTCCGCTCACCGACGCGCCGGCGGGAGTTTTTCATCTGGGCGGCTCGCTGGATGCGCCGCTCCTGACGGGCGCGACGGGGCCAAAATAATACGCGATGAATCCCGGGTTTTTCAATTTGCCGTTTGCGCGCGCGGCGGTTTTTGCGGCCGCCTGCATCCTGGGATGTGCAAGCACGGCGAGCTCGGCCGACGAACGGCAGCATCTGAAGCCGCGCTTCACGCCGGGCGAAGTGTTTCGCTACCAGATTGAATTGCACACCACGGCGAAAACGAAAACCACTGGGCCGATCACGGACCCCGAAGGCGCCAACGCGCTCGATGAATCCACGAACCTGCTGATCCGAATGGAAGTCTTGAGCGTGCGCAAAATCCCGCCCGGCGAAGACGAGGAGGTTCGCATCCGCGCGACGTATGAAAAGGCGGCAGTCGTTTCGAATACCGACGCGCTCGATCCGCAGGCCTATGCGCTCGAACAGCAATATAGCAAGCTCGCGGGACATTCGATTGAATTCACCACGGAGCCGGACGGGAGCACGCGCGACGTGAAGGGGCTCGAAGATTTATTTTCAGACCCGCAAGCCGCGGCCAGAATGACGGAATCGTTGAGGAGTGTGGGACTCGCAACGCCGCTGCCGGCGAAGGGAATCGTGCTCGGTGAAAAGTGGACGACGACGCAGCCGTTCGAGGGGAAACCCCTCGAAGGGCTGGTGTGGAAATCGGAGGCCACGTACTTGCGAAACGAGCCGTGTTCGGCGGCAGCGGACGAAAGCAAACCGGCCGAAGACTCTGCTGCGAATTCCAACGCGACAAATTCGGGCGAATCTTGCGCCATCATCCTGACGCGGAGGGAACTGCTCAACCACGCGCATGGCGATCCGACTCCGGTGGATTACGTCAAGCACGGGCTGCGCACGTCGGGAAAATGGACGGGCAACGGAGAAAGTCTAAGCGCGATTTCGCTTGAAACGGGAATGGCCGTGAGCACGACGGAAACAAGTTCCGAAGAGATGGATTTTACCGTCACCAGCGCAGCGGCGCATAACCGTGTGCACTACAGCGGGGAAGTCCATTCGCGAACCGAAGTCCGGTTGATTCCTGCGGGTAAGCTTTGAAATCCCCTGCGTGCGTGGCGCGCAGCGAGAAAATCATTTTCCCGATCAGGTTATAATGCTTGGTTTGCGCGCTGCGCTCGGAGTCGCCAGAGGATGGTGCATGCGCCACGCAGGGGCGTTGAAAACACATCATGGAATTTAAACTTGTAAGCACGTATGAGCCGCGAGGGGATCAGCCGGAGGCCATCGAGCAGCTTTCGCGCGGAGTGGAGCGCGACGAAAAACATCAAGTGCTGCTGGGCGTGACGGGTTCAGGGAAGACGTTCACGATGGCGAAGCTGATCGAGCAGGCGCAGAAGCCGGCGCTGGTGCTGGCGCACAATAAAACGCTCGCGGCGCAGCTCTATCACGAGTTCCGGTCATTTTTTCCGCAGAATGCCGTCGAATATTTTGTCAGCTACTACGATTACTATCAGCCGGAAGCGTATATGCCGTCGAGCGACACGTACATCGAAAAGGAAGCGACGATCAACGACGAGCTGGACAAGCTGCGCATGAGCGCGACGCGTTCGCTCTTCGAGCGGCGCGATGTGATCGTGGTGGCTTCGGTTTCGTGCATCTACGGCATCGGCTCGCCGGAAGCGTATTACGGCATGCTGCTGATGCTCGAGAAGAGCCAGGCGATTTCACGCGATGCGATTCTGCGCAAGCTGGTGGAGATTCAATACGAGCGGTCGGAAGATTTGCGACGCGGAACTTTTCGCGTGCGCGGCGACACGATTGAGATTCATCCGCCTTACGAAGATTTCGCCATTCGCATCGAGCAATGGGGCAACCAGATCGAAGCGATCCGCAGAATCGATCCGCTGACGGGAGAAATCCGCGACCAGGGCGGAGAAATCAGCCGCATCCCGATTTATCCGAAGACGCACTACGTGATTCCGGCGGATCAGCGAGAAAGGGCCATCGAGACGATTCTGAAAGAGCTGGAATGGTGGAAACCCGAGCTCGAGCGGCAGGGCAAGATCGTCGAGGCGCAGCGCGTGGAGCAGCGCACACTCTTCGACATCGAAATGATGCGCACGATCGGCTATTGCCACGGAATCGAAAATTATTCGCGGCATCTTTCCGGGCGGCTCCCCGGAGAAGCTCCGCCGACGCTTTTCGACTATGTTCCGGCGGACTTTTTGCTTTTTCTGGACGAATCGCACCAGACTGTCCCGCAGCTCCACGGGATGTATCACGGCGACCGTTCGCGCAAGCAGACGCTGGTGGACTATGGGTTCCGCATGCCCTCGGCGCTGGACAACCGGCCGCTGACATTCGAGGAATTCGAGCACCGCACGAACCTGGTGGTGTATGTCTCCGCGACGCCGGGGCCGTACGAGCTCACGAAATCAAGCGGAGTAGTGGTGGAACAGGTGATCCGGCCGACGGGCCTGGTGGACCCGCAAGTGGAAGTGCGCCCCGTGAAGGGCCAAGTGGACGATTTGCTCGAAGAAATCCGCGTGCGCGCCGCGAAAAAGGAGCGCGTGCTGGTGACCACGCTCACGAAGCGCATGTCGGAGGATCTGGCGGAATATTTCACGGAGATCGGCGTGCGCTGCCAATATCTTCATTCGGAGATTGACACACTCGAGCGCGTGCGCATCCTGCGCAGCCTGCGGCGCGGAGAATTCGACGTGCTGATCGGCATCAACCTGCTGCGCGAAGGGCTGGACCTGCCGGAGGTGTCGCTGGTGGCCATCCTCGACGCGGACAAAGAAGGCTACCTGCGCAGCGCAACGGCCTTGATTCAAACGATGGGACGCTGCGCGCGTCACGTCGAAGGAAGAGCCATTCTTTACGCGGACGTGATGACGGAATCTATGAAGAAAGCCATCGCGGAGACTAACCGCCGGCGCGCGAAGCAGACAGCCTACAACCGCGAAAACGACATCACGCCGCAATCGATCGTGAAATCCGTGGACATGCAACTCGCCTCGATCGTCGAAGCCGATTACATCACCGTGCCGGCGGAAGAAGACGTGGCGCTCGAAAAAATCGAGAACGAGGAGCAATTGCAGAAAGCCATCGAGCAGATGGAAACTCAGATGCGTGAGGCGGCGAAGAAATTCGAGTTCGAGCGGGCCGCGGGGCTGCGCGACCGCATTCGAGCCCTGAGGCAGCGGCATCTGGGCGGGATGTTTGCCGCGCCCGCACAACTTCCGGCGCAGGCTGCGGCGGCCCTGCCGCAAAAGTCCAAATCAAGACGATAAGGGAGCGAGAAGCCGGCGGCCGCGCCCCGCGTCTAGACGGAACCCTTGCGGAGTTCCGCAAGGGGATAGAACGTATCGCGCCAGACGATGCCGCCACGCCAAAGCGTAAGAATCATCGAGCGATAAATCATGTATACGAAAACGAAGGCGCCGAGCGGCTGCGTGAGTCCGTAAAAAAAAGAGTGGCCCGTTTCGTGGAAGAGCCGGCCGTGCACGGTCACGGCAGTGACGACGGAGATTGCAGCGGCGAGGCGCGCCCAGCCGTGAGTGAAGGGAAGCGCCGCGAACGGGACCACGCTAATGAGCAGGAGCATCGCGGCGGTGAAGACAGATTGTGAGGCGCTGAACCCGAGTCCGGCGAACAGATTCTTGGTCATGCCTTTGATGACATTGCGAATGCCTTCCTGCCAGCGAACGCGGATGAGGTTGTCGCTCGAGGCGGTGCCGGAAGCAAAGCCATTCTGCTTCACCAGTTTTCCGAGCTTCATGTCGTCCACGACTTCCATCGCAAGCCTTTTGTGCGTACCGATGGCTTCGTAAACTTTTTTGCGGACGAGCTGAAACGCGCCGACGCCCATATAGCAGCCGGAGCGCGGATCACTCACGCGCCAGGGCTGGACTCCAAATACAAAGCCAAATTGAATGTAGGAAAGTACGGTGTTTTCCCAGAAGCCGCGGAGGTCCATCCCGACGGCAAGCGTAAGATGATCCCAGTGGTTTTCCTCTGTGAGAGCAACAGCGCGGCTCAGCACGTCCGGGGCGAACCAAATATCGGCATCGGTGAACAGGAGAAACTCGCCCGTCGAGAGACCGTAAGCGGTTTCGAGTGCATGGGGCTTGCCGAGCCAGCCGGGCGGAAGCGTTTCGATGCGGGCGGTCTTAAGTCGCGGACTGCGAGCGGCGAGATCGCGGAGAATTTGCGGGGTCGCGTCGTCGGAGCGGTCGTCCACGGCGATCACTTCGAAATTCGGATAATCCAGCGCCAGCATGGATTCCAGCGCGGCGCGAAGTTTTTCCGCTTCGTTGCGCGCGGCGAGGAGAATCGAAACGCGAGGTGGCGAATCGCCGGCGCGCGGCGGAATCTTCGAAAGGCGCGGAATCTTTTTCATGCCCCGCCAGGCGCGGATTCCCTGGGCCAGCCAGCCCAGCGCGAGGAGAGACAGCAGAATGACAAGGAGTGTTTGCAAAGTAGAAAATACTTAACCTCGGATGCTCAGACTCGGTATTCTAGCATGTCGGATGAGCGCGACGATTGCAATTATAGGAGCCGGGCGCGTGGGACGCGCGCTGGGGCGCAGGCTGAAAGAGTCGGGCTGGAAAGTCGGAGCGGTAATTAGCCGGACGCCCGCCAGCGCGCACGCTGCCGTGCGCGCCATCGGAGCCGGCTCGGCGCATGCGAAGCTGTCGCGAGAAATTCTGGAAGCCCAGGTGATTCTGGTGACGACGCCGGATGATGTCGTGGATGAGGTGGCCAGACGACTCGCGAAGATGGGAGGGGAGGAGTGGCGAGAGAAAGTCGCCCTGCACACGAGCGGCGCGCTCGACCGTTCTGCGCTGGGCCCGCTGGCGGAATTGGGTGCGGCGACGGGCTCGCTCCACCCAATGCAGACGTTCGGCAAGAACGCGACTCCGCGGCTGGAAGGTGTGGTATTCGGAATTGAAGGCGACGCGCGCGCGCGACAGATGGCGCGGAAGATCGCACACGCGCTGGGCGGAACATCCGTGGTCCTGAAGGGCCGCGACAAGCCGGCGTATCACGCGGCGGGCGCTATGGCGGCGGGACACGGACTGGCGCTCGTCGAAACGGCCACGGAAATTCTGATGAGAGTGGGCTTCACACGACGGCGGGCAACTCAAGCGCTCGTGCCTTTAGTGAGGCAGATGCTTCAGAATTTTGAGAGGATGGGGCCGCGGGAGGCATGGTCCGGGCCGCTCTCGCGAAGAGATTACCGGACGATTGCAAAGCACGCCACAGCGCTGAGGAGCTATCCCGCGGAATTCTGGGAAGCGTACGCCGCGGTCGCGCGCCTGGTGGCGCGAGTGTTATCGCCCGAACCGGCAGAAATGCTGGCGCGGCTCGACAAAATCCTGAAATGAAACCGAGGAGGTTCGCTTGCAGCATCTGCAGATCCCGATTGAGACCGATACGCTCGAAAATGGTTTGCGTGTGATTGTTTCGCCGGATCGCTCCGCGCCTGTTACGACGGTAGGAGTTTATTACCAGATTGGATTTCGCCTGGAACCGCGCGGCCGCAGCGGCTTCGCGCATCTCTTCGAGCACATGATGTTTCAAGGGTCGGAGAACGCCGGAAAGATGATGCACATCCGTCTGATTAATTCTTCGGGCGGCGTGCTGAATGGCTCGACGCATCATGACCTGACGAACTACTACGAAGCCGTGCCGTCCAATGGCCTCGAACGCGTGCTCTGGCTGGAGGCGGACCGCATGCGTTCGCTCAAGGTGAACGAGGAAAATTTGAAAAACCAGCGCGACGTAGTGAAGGAAGAAGTTCGCGTGAACGTGTTGAACCAGCCCTACGGAGGATTTCCCTGGCTAGATTTGCCGCCCGTGGCGTTTCGCAGCTGGCCAAATGGTCACAATTTTTACGGCGACTTCGCCGATCTCAATGCGGCGACGCTCGAGGACGTGCAAACTTTTTTCCGGACGTACTACATTCCCAACAATGCCGTGCTCTTGATGGTGGGCGATGTGACGCCCGCGGAGGGATTCGCACTGGCGCGGCGATATTTCGACGACATACCGCCGGGAGCGAAGCCCCCGTTTGCGGATGCGTCCGAGCCGCCCCAGACGGAGGAGCGACGCGGCGAGGTGGAAGAAAAATTCGGCGCGCTGCCGGCCCTGGCAATCGGCTATCACGCGCCGGAACGCAATACTGCCGATTGGCACGCGATGGCCATGCTGGACGAGATTCTGCATGGCGGACGCGCCGGGCGGATTTTCCGCACTTTGGTGCTCGAAAAGCAGATTGCCGTAGAGGCTTCAGGAGGGTTGAACTCTCTGGGCGGAAACCTTTTCGACGCGAATGGGCCCGCGCTTCTTGCGACCAGCATTTTTCATCGCCCGGATATTTCGAGCGAAGATACGCTCCAGGCCTTCGATGAAATCATTCGAGAGCTACAAGAAAAGGGCGCGCGCGCCGATGAATTGGAAGAAGTGAAAGTGAAATTCCGCGCCGATTATTTTTCGACACTCGAAGGCGGTGGAATGCCGCGCTATGGACTGATGCACGCGCTGGCGTGCTTTGCGTTGTTCGATGGCGATGCGCAGCGCGTGAACACGGTGCTTGAGGGATTTGCGCGCGTCACGCCGGAAGAAGTGCAAGCCGTGGCGACAAAATATCTCCTGCCGCGAAATCGCGCTGTGTTTCTGCGGCGGCCCGTTGCCAACGGAGGAGTGCAATGAGCACCACTCCGCAAACCCAAACGCAACGCACGACGCCGCCGGGGCTGGGCGCGGAGCGTCCCGTGGCCTGGCCCGCGCGAACGGTGCGAAAACTCGTGAATGGACTGGAAATCGTGCTCGTCGAATTGCGCGCGTTTCCGAAAATATCCGCGCAGCTTTTTTTCCGCAGCGGCAATGCCGAAGTGGCGCACCGTTCGCCGGGGCTCGCGGAAATGACCGCGGCCGTGGTGCGCACCGGGACGGAAATGCGCTCCAGCCGAAGAATTGAAGAAGATTTGCGAAGAATCGGCGCGGATCTGGGAACTTCTTCGGGCGCAGATACGACAGCGATTTCGATTTCTGGCCTTTCGGAATTTGCTAGCGAGTTGCTCGAAATCGTAGCCGATCTTGCGCGAAACGCTTCGTTTCCGCAAGAAGAGGTCGAGCGCGAGAAGCGGCAACGGATCGAAGAGCTGAAGGTCGAGCGGGCCACGCCGGAATTTTTGGCCAGCGAGCGATTCCGGCGCGTGATTTTCGGCGAACATCCTTACGCCATCATCGCGCCGAAAGAGGAAAACATCAGGGCATACCGCCGCGAAGAGTTGATCGCGTTCTACGGCGCGCATTATGTCCCGGCGAATGGACTACTGGTTGCTGTGGGAGATTTTCGTTCCGAGGAAATATTCGATCGCATTGAGAAAATATTCGGCGCGTGGCAGGCTCCGCGGCCTGCGGAAACGGCGCGGCCCGAGCCTCCCCAACATCGTGGCCGAAAAATCGCGCTGGTGCATTTGCCGGAGAAAGTACAGACGGTAATTCTTGTCGGGAACCGGGCGATCACCAGACATTCGCCGGATTGGCATCGCTTGATGCTGGCGAACGCGATTTTCGGCGGGGCGTTCAATTCGCGGCTGGTGATGAATATCCGCGAACAAAAGGGGTACACGTACAGCCCGCGAAGCGGAGTGACTTCTCTGCGGCAGCACGGATACTTCAGCGTGCAGGCAGCGGTTCGCAATGAAGTGGTGGCGGCGACGCTTACGGAGATTTTTTATGAGCTGGATCGCATGAGGGCTCTGCCCGTCGGAGAAGAGGAGCTGGCGGACGCGCGAAATTATTTGAGTGGTGTGTTTTCACTGGGCATCGCCACGCAGGACGGAATCCTCGGGCAACTCTCGACCGTCTTTCTGGAGCATCTGCCGGGAAAATACCTGGAAGAATACCGCGAGCGAGTGCGCGCGCTTACGGCCACAGACGTGACGACAGCGGCGCGGAAATATTTTGATTCGGCAAACGCGCAAATCGTCGTGGTCGGCGACCGCGAGAGAATCGCAGCGCAAGCCGCGCTCTTTGGCGAGATCACCGAGTACGATGCGCAGGGAAACCGGAAGTGACTTGTGTGCTCTGATCCGCCGCCGGTGCCACGCAAATATTTGAGAGCCGTGTCCGTGATCAGTGCGCTGGTGTTTTGCATATTTTTTTGCGCCGCGGCGAGTGGCAAGAAAAAGTTGCCGTCGAAACCGGTGGACTTGAATGCGGCGACGGTGGAGCAACTGGAACAGTTGCCGGGAATCGGGCCGGGGACGGCGAAAGCGATCGTGCGATTCCGCGAAAAGAGCGGGCCGTTCAAACGCGTGGAAGATTTGCTGGCCATTCGGGGAATCACGCGGGGGCGGCTCGAAAAATTGCGGCCCTACGTCACTATCGGCCCGCCCGCGAGCGACCACCAGAAATAGATTTTTTCCACGAAGCACCGGCCCCAAACCAACAGCGCAAAAATCAAAGAGCCTGATGAGATTTCGCCGCGGCGCGAAGTCCGAGTGAAACCTGATCAGCAATCTTGAGGCCGTAGCCTTCGAGCGCCACGACTCTACGCGGATGATTGGTGAGGACGCGAATTTCGTGGAGTCCGAGATCGATTAAAATCTGCGCGCCGATTCCGCTCTCGCGCTGCACCAATCGCTGGCGGTTCAAATCCTGATCGAGCTGGCCGCGGTCATGAAGGACAATTTTCGGCAACTGGCCCTCTTCGTGCGGTCCCGGGTCGATGCGGAAACCGCGTCCCGTGTGATGGAGATAGACGAAGACGCCGCGATGTTCCGCGGCGATGGCTTCGAGCGAACGCTCGATGATTTCGCGACAATCGCAACTCGCAGAGCCAAAAACATCTCCTGGCAGGCAATGGGAATGAACGCGCACGAGCGGAGGCGCGCCGCCCGAAAGGTCTCCACGCACGAGGGCGACGTGAATTTCGTTGTCCGCGTCACTGGAATAAGCAACCATGCGAAATTCACCGTGACGCGTCGAGAGCGATGACTCCGCAATGCGGCGAACGCAGCGCTCGTGCTGCATGCGATAACGGATGAGGTCGGCGATGGTGAGCAGCTTGAGATCGTGCTGGCGACAAAATTCCAGGAGCTGCGGAGTGCGCGCCATGGTGCCGTCCTCATTCATGATTTCGCAGATGACGCCGGAATGATCGAGGCCGGCGAGGCGCGCGACATCCACGGAGGCTTCGGTCTGACCTGCGCGGACGAGGACTCCGCCCTTGCGCGCGCGCAGCGTGTAGACATGGCCGGGGCGCGCGAGATCTTCAGGGCGTGTATTGGGATCGGTGGCGGCGAGAATTGTAGTGGCGCGATCGGCGGCGCTGGTGCCAGTGGTGGTGCCGCGGCGGGCGTCAATGGGCTCGCAGAACGGCGTGCCGAAAAGAGACGTGTTGCGCGGCGTGATCGGGGCAAGCTGCAGCGCGTCGCAGCATTCTTCGGTGAGCGCAAGGCAAATCAAGCCGCGGCCGAACTTGGCCATGAAGTTTACGGCCTCCGGAGAAATTTTCTCCGCTGCGAGGACCAGGTCGCCTTCGTTTTCGCGGTCTTCATCATCCACGATGACGATCATGCGCCCGCGGCGGATGTCCTCGACGGCCTCTTCGACATTTGCAAAATATGTTTTGTTTTCGATCATGTCAGCTCGCCAGATGCGAGAGGATATCGTAGCAGATTGCGTGCAACTGTCCGAGTGCGGCAATGGACAGAATCCGGGCCGGGTCGGATGCGGTCGAAGGGCGAATTTGCTGGTCCCAGTACCCATTTTGAAAATGACGTCCCGATAGAGGGCATCGGCCCCGACGGACGACGCGGGGGTGCAAACTGCGCAAATGAATATGCGCATTTTGTATCGATTGATTTTTTGGATGTTACTGATTCTTGGTGTTTTAGAGATCCAATCAATATTTTGGTGTGTCGATTGATTTCTGCTAGAGGTCGGCGGGTCGATTTTGGAGGTTGGAAAGCTATCCCTAAGGTTCGTGGGGCGCGACAGGTAGAGCTAGAATTCTTAACTGGCATTTGTGTCTCGATTAGGATTTGCTCCGAGCATTTGTTTTCAATAACTTAGCTCCGATCTTGTTTCTGAGTGTGTCTCGATTAGAATTATGGGAGCTCGAGGCTGGAGGCTGGAGGCTTGAGGCTGGATAAAGAAATAGCCACGGCCCGGATGCTCCTGCCCTGGGCTGGAGAATCTCCTCCCTGTGCGAATCGTGCATTTGTCCCGATTAGACTGATCTCCCGTTGTTTGTTTTCAATGAGTTGCATGCGTTTCTATTCGTGAGGGTGTCCCGATTAGAAATCTCCGCCCTCTCTGAAAATCGGAATGTGGAGTTTGTCGCCCATTCCGCTAAATTGTTTGGTTTCAATAAACTAAGTATATCATAGATTAAATATAAAGTCAAGTACCGGGACTCAGGGTTTTTGTGGGCTACTATCCCCGCTAGGCACATAGCGGTAAAAGTGATAGATAATGAACCTGATCGAGAACTCCGGAGTCACGCGGAAGTGCTGAGAATCTTCGCAGAAAAGTACGTGGCGTTAGGGCAAGACTTTCAAGAATTGGAAATGCTCGCTGAGAGCGCCACAGTTCAGGAAGTAACGGTTATTTCGGCTAATCCGGCCCAAGGGCCGCGCCTATCCGAATCAGAGATGGAAACCCTTGTCCAGCTATTTTTCAGAGTTAAACAACACTGCGAAGAAATAGGGCTGAAGGTTTCAGCGAAGATAGCGGAGGAAGTGAACCAAGTTTTTAGCAGAGCACATTTTCTTACTTTGCCAATGGTTGGGGCGCGGGTTGCAGAGCTACGACGCTGTTTCATAGCGGAGCTTGGTGGCACCCTGTGCTATATGATTCTTTCCGGACGAGGATGCTTCTACACCGAAGATCCACTTACGTTTCTGGCCGGACAGACGTTGGCAAAGTTTCCCTCCATAAAATTCGACATTGTGGAGGCTGGGAAGTGTTTCGCCACAGAAAGATTTACTGCTTGCGTCGGGCACCTGGTGAAGGTTGCGGAATATGCCTTTGTGAGTTTTGTCCGATTCTCAAAACTCGGCTCAGATGCGGAAAAGAATTGGAATACAGGTCTGAATCAGATTCACAAGACAATCGGCGAAAAGAAAGGCCCATTTGAAAATCTAACGCGAACGGACGAACAGTACTTTGTTGGTTTGGAAGGATATCTTCGCGCGTTTAACACCGCTTGGAGAAACCCAGCTTCTCATATCCCCGTGGTTTTTACGGAGGCACAAGCAGGGAGCATGTTTGAAATTGTAAAAACGCTGATGAATTTTGCTTCTCAAAAACTTTCCGAGGTTAGGCTAGACCTATCACGACTTGCGAATGCGAAACCAGTTGATGGTTAATGCCGGCGCGTTACTAGAGAAGCAGTTCCTCGCGGAGTTGAAAGTTGAGTGGAAGAAGCGGCGGACGGAACGAGAAAGCGCAGAAGCGTTCATCAATTATTGAAAACAGAAAGGCACGCCCGCTGGGCGTCATTAAGGAGGAACATCCTCTGCTCCACGACATTATGATAGCGAATGATGAATGGAGAGCAGAATTTCGGATTAGAAAAAGCGACCGCTGAACGGCGGCGCGAGTTCGTGATCCGCGAGGCGATGTCTCTGCCCCGGCAAAATGGCTCTATTCCACGTCGTTTATGATTGCGAATGATGGACAGAAAGCAAAATACCCAGACTAGCAAAAGCATTTGAGGGGCAGTTGTGCGAGTTCAGGACGGGCGGGGAGATCTCGCCGCCCCGGCAAAATGCTTCAATTCCACGTCATTTATGATAGCGAATGATGAGTGAAAGCTAGAATCCGGGATTAGCAAAAGCGTCTGATGGGCGGTTGTGCGAATTCAGGATCGGCGGGGAGATGTGTCCGCTTCGACAAAATGGCTCAATTCCACGGCATTTTGATGGCGAATGATTAATGGCGAGTAGAATCCTGGATTAGAGAAAGCGACTGCTGAGCGGGCGCGCGGGTTCGAGATCCGCGGGGCGATCTGTCCGCTTCGGCGGAGTGGCTCAATTCCACGTCATTTCTGATAGCGAATGATGGGTAGATAGAAGCACACTCGGACCAGCAAAAGCCTCTGATGGGAGTTTGTGCAGGTTCGAGACAGGCGGGGCTGAGGACGGGCGCAGCCGCGATTGCCGTCCCGATAGACACCATCGGGATGTGAGAAGCGCACATCGGGGCAGGCAAGGAGCGGCCCCACGGATGCTGCGGCAGTGCGAGTCATTGACTGGGCAAGGCAGGCAAAGCGGCGTCGAGCCGCCGCACTCCAAAAATCATGGCTTACGCGGGTTCAATGGTGACGACAAGATGAAAGTAAGGTGCGGGCAGGGATGCCGAGGGCGGGGCTGAGGACGGGCGCAGCAAGCAGCGCCCCTACGCCCGATCAAAAAATAATGGCGAAGTTCAGAGCCCGCGCGTAAATAGGATTACGAATTGCTGCGAGATTGAAGCGACGCGCAGAGGCCCAAAATAAAACAGGGCGCACGGCGAGAAGCCGTGCGCCCTGTTTTTTGTGAATCGTGATAGAGCGGAAGGTTAGTACATGCCTCCGCCGCCCATGCCGCCCGGACCTCCGGCAGCCGCAGACTTCTTATCGTCTTCCTTGATTTCGGCCACCAGTGCTTCGGTGGTGAGCATCAAGGCGGCGATGGAAGCCGCGTTCTGCAGGGCCAAGCGGGTAACCTTCGCAGGATCGATCACGCCGGCTTTGACCAAGTCGCCAAACTCGGCGGTTTCGGCGTTGAAGCCGAAGTGATCTTCCTTGCTGTCGAGAATGCGCTGGACGACGACCGCGCCTTCGTGGCCGGCGTTTTGCGCAATCTGCCGAGCGGGCTCTTCGAGAGCGCGCTTGACGATGTTGACGCCGATGGCTTCATCGGCTTCGAGGTGCAACTTCGCCAGCGCGGGAATGCAGCGGAGCAGAGCCACGCCGCCTCCCGGGACGATGCCTTCCTCGACGGCTGCGCGGGTAGCGTGCATGGCGTCTTCGACGCGAGCTTTCTTTTCCTTCAGCTCGGTTTCCGTCGCCGCGCCTACTTTGATAACCGCGACGCCGCCGACGAGTTTCGCGAGGCGCTCCTGCAGCTTTTCTTTGTCGTAGTCCGAGGTGGTTTCCTCGACCTGCGTGCGGATCTGCTTGACGCGGCCTTCGATTTCTCCGGCTTTGCCGCCGCCTTCGACGAGGGTGGTGTTGTCCTTGTCGATGGTGACTTTCTTAGCGCGGCCGAGATCCTCGATCTTCACGTTCTCCAGCTTGATGCCGAGATCCTCGGTGACGGCCTTGCCACCGGTGAGAGTGGCGATGTCCTCGAGCATAGCCTTGCGGCGATCGCCGAAGCCGGGCGCCTTAACGGCGGCGCACTGGAGCGTGCCGCGTAGCTTGTTCACGACGAGAGTGGCGAGGGCTTCGCCTTCGACATCCTCGGCGATGATCAAGAGCGGCTTGCTGGACTTGGCGATCCCCTCGAGCAGCGGGAGGAGATCCTTCATCGAGCTGATTTTCTTTTCGTGGATGAGGATGCGCACGTCTTCGAGCACGCATTCCATGCGCTCAGGGTCGGTGACGAAATAGGGCGAGAGGTAGCCGCGGTCGAACTGCATACCTTCGACGACTTCGAGCGTCGTTTCCATGGTGCGCGATTCTTCCACGGTGATGACGCCGTCCTTGCCCACTTTCTTCATGGCCTCGGCGATGATGTGGCCGATCTGCTTGTCGTTATTGGCGCTGATGGTGCCGACTTGCGCGATCATGTCGCCCTTAACGTCTTTGTGGAGCTTCTTGATTTCATCGTTGGCGACTTCCACGGCCTTCTCGATGCCGCGCTTGAGCGCCATCGGGCTGGCCCCGGCCGCGACGGTCTTTACGCCTTCGCGGAAAATCGCCTGAGCGAGTACGGTTGCGGTGGTCGTGCCGTCGCCGGCAACGTCCGAGGTCTTGGAAGCGACCTCACGCACCATCTGAGCGCCCATGTTTTCGAGCGGATCCCTCAGCTCGATTTCCTTTGCGACGGTAACCCCGTCCTTGGTGATGATGGGGGCGCCGAACTTCTTTTCGATAACGGCATTGCGGCCCTTGGGGCCAAGTGTGATCTTCACGGCGTCTGCCAGCACGTTGACGCCGCGGAGAATCGACTGGCGGGAATTCTCACCAGTTACAATCTGCTTCGCCATGGGTTCCTTTCCTCCTCGAAATTTTCGAAACGGTTATCGCCCCGAAGGGCGTGTTACTTTCGGCCGGCAGCGGATTTCGCCGCGCCGGAGATTTTTGCCAGGATTTCGTCTTCTTTCAGGATGAGGTATTCCTCGTCATCAATCCGGATTTCCGTGCCGCTGTACTTGCCAAACAGGACGCGGTCACCGGCTTTGACATCCAGGGGAATCCGCTGGCCCTTTTCCATGCGTCCGGCGCCGGCGGCGATAACTTCCCCTTCCTGGGGCTTCTCTTTTGCCGTGTCGGGAATGATGATGCCGCCCTTCACGGATTCCTTCTCTTCGAGCCGCTTGATCAGAACACGATCATGCAGCGGAGTGACATTCACAGCCATCGTTGATTACCCTCCGTTGAGAAATCTAAGCATGCGGGAGCACAGAAAGCGATTAGCACTCCTCTCATGCGAGTGCTAGCATAGCAGGAACACGACACATGTCAAGGATTTCCTTACAGTGGGCAAGGGCATATTTTTGGAGTCAGTCGAAATAAGTTGTTTTATTACAGCATATTAGAAGATGTCAGATTATTCTGACACTTGGAAGTTGAGTTGCGCTACAAGTGCGGATAGAATTCGAGGAACCTTGTGACGTCAATGGCGGCGCTCACTTACATTCGGCTGATAGGATTTTCGGCAGGGACGCTGCTGAATTTGTTTCTGCTCGCGTTGATCCTGGGCCACCGGCGGCGCCGAAAATTCGAGAGAGTACTCTTCTTTTTGCTCTTGGCGATGTTCCTCTTTTACGCCGGTGGTTTACTGGCGCTCAATGCGGTGATTCATTACAGCGAGCCACCGTGGGGGACGTTGGTCTTCGCCATGGGGCTTGCTGGGTTGGGGCTGGCGTTTCTGCCTCCACTTGTGGTGCACTCGCATACGGCGTACGAAGAACTGGCAACGGGGCGCGCCACGGGACTAGCCGGAAAGATGCTCGCGGCGGGATTTTACCTGCCCGCCGTTTACTTCGGCTTCGAATTTTTCCTGAGGGCGCTTGGGGGAATCACGCTCGAATCGCTTTGGCCCCGCTCCCTCGGAGGAATTTTCTATGGCGCGTGGCTGGGAGCGGCGCTGCTCGTAAGCGCGGTCTTCGAACTGCGCGCAGCAAGAACCACAGCGGGGTTGCCGCAGCAGGGGATGCATCGCTGGCTGGTCGTGTACTGCGCCGCGGCGGGATCGGGCGTGGTGCTCGCGTACTCATTCGTGTGGCCGCGCAATGCGCTGGGAGCGGAGTGGTTCGCCACGGCCATCATGTTTTCGGGAATTTTGCCTTGCGCGCTGGTGGGCTACTACGCGCTGCGGCGAAATTTCCTTGAATTTGGATTGCAGCGCAGCCTGGTATTCGCGCTTTCGGCGGCATTTCTGGCGCTGCTGTATCTTTCGGTGGCGCGGCGTGCGGGGATCTGGCTGGAGCCGATTCTCCCGCCCGAAGCTACGGCGGCCATTCTCCTTTTTGTGCTGGTGGTATTTTTTGAGCCGCTGCAGAGATTGATTGGCCCGGCACTCTACCGCAGTTTCCACGCGCGCATGGACCGGTTGCAGAAGTTGATGATGGAACTGCAGCGCGAAGCGCAAGAGGGAGATCTGGCTCGCCTGGTGGGATTCAGCGAGCGCCGCATGCGTGAGGAGTTCGGTCTCGCCGAGGCGCGAATTCTGCTTACGCAGGACGGAAAAATCGAAGAGGCGCGCCGGTTTAAAGGGCAGGTGAACGCGATGGCGATCCCGCTGCGAAGCGGCCGAGAAACTGTCGGCGTGCTGAGGGTGCAATCGGCGGGCGCTTTTATGACCGGCGATACGGCCGGGGCTTTGGAATATCTGGCGGAGCAATTGCCGGGAACGGTGCATCTCTGCCGGCTCATCGAAGAAAAGGTCAAGCTGGAGCGGCAACTGGCGGAGCGCGAGCGTTTGGCGCTGGTGGGGCAAGTGGCGGCGAGCATCTCGCACAATTTGCGCAATCCGTTGAGTTCGATGAAAACGGTGCTGCAGGTGCAGATCGAGAATCCCAAGATCTCCGATGACTTGAGAAAGGATTGCCAACTGGTGTTGGGGGAAATCGACCGGCTGGCGCGAAAGCTCACGCAATTGCTCGAGTACGCGCGTACTCCGGTGCGCAGCGCGGGAGGAATTTCCGGTCAGGCAGGAGTGGCAGCGGCGGGGACGATCGAACGCACCGTTGCGCTGCTGCGTTACGATGCGGAACGGCGCGGAGTGAATATCGAGCTGAAGCGTCCCGCGGAGGATTCACAGGTGCGAGCGACGGAGGAGGGCCTGAGCGAAGTGATCTCGAATCTCGTCGTGAACGCCATCGAGGCTCTGCCGCAAGGCGGTCTCGTATCCATAGCGCTCGAGCGGCGCGACGCGCGATTCGTGATCGAAGTGACCGACGATGGGCCGGGAATCCCCGCGGAGATGCGCGCGAGAATCTTCGAGCCTTTTTATACGACGAAGCCCAGCGGCACGGGGCTGGGGCTGGCAATTGTCGCCCGGCGCGTGGCCGAGGCGGAGGGGACGATTACCTGCGAGAGCCCCGCGAGCGGCGGGAAGGGAACAAGATTCGTGGTGAGTTTTCCGGTGGAGGAGCGATCGCGATTGGAGTGAAGGCAGACACATGAAAACGATACTGATAGTGGATGATGAGCCCACAGCGCGATACGGAATGCGGCGCGCATTGGAAAATAAGTACCGGATTGCGGAAGCGGGCTCCGCGCGCGCGGCGCGGGAAGCGATTGCGAGGGAACGGCCGGACGCAATTTTGCTCGACGTGGTGATGCCGGAGGAGGACGGTCTGTCGTTGCTTGCGTGGATGCGGACGCAGGGGCTCGCGCAGCCGGTGCTTGTGGTTACGGCGCTCGACACGGCGAAGACGGCTGTGGAAGCGCTGCGCGCGGGAGCCTCCGACTACATCGTGAAAGGATTCGACATCGAAGAGCTGCGCAAGCGCACGGCGAATCTGGTGCGGATGACGGAACTCACAACGGAAAACGAACGACTGCGACGAGAGTTGGTGGCCGAAGGGGAGTTCGGAAGGATGCTGGGGAAATCGGCGGCGATGCGGCGCGTATTCGAGATGGCGAACCGCGTGGCGCCGACGGATGCGACGGTACTGATCCTCGGCGAAAGCGGAACGGGGAAGGATTTGCTGGCGCAGGAGATTCATGCACGTTCGCCGCGGGCCGAGAAGCCGTTCGTGGCGGTGAATTGCGCGGCGCTACCGGAAAACCTGATCGAGTCGGAGCTCTTCGGGTATGAAAAAGGGGCGTTCACGGGAGCGGCGCAGCAGAAGAAAGGAAAATTCGAGCTGGCTTCGGGCGGAACGCTCTTCCTGGATGAAATCGGGGACATGAACGCGGTGACGCAGGCGAAGGTGCTGCGGGCGCTGGAGAGCCGCAGGATCGAGCGGCTGGGCGGCACGCAATCGGTGGAGGTGGACGTGCGCGTGATCAGCGCGACGCACCGCGACCTGGCAGCGGAAATCGCAGCGGGAAGATTTCGGGAAGACTTGTACTACCGGCTGCGAGTCGTGACGCTCGAACTGCCGCCGCTCCGCGCGCACAAGGAGGACATCGCGCTGCTTGCGAATGCATTTTTGGAAATGCTCGGCGCGCGGCACAACCGGCAGAAGCGGCTGGCGCCGGAAGCGGCGGCGCTGCTCGAACGATACGACTGGCCGGGCAACGTGCGGGAACTTAAGAACGCGCTAGAAAGATCGCTGATTTTCGCTGCGGGCGAAGCGATTGGGGCTGCCGAGCTTCCCGAGGAAATTCGCAAGGGAACGCCGATGGTAGCTGGAGGGCGAACCGCGGACGGCGATGCGCTGCTTGGAGAGAATGATTTTCGCGAAGCAAAACGCAGGTTTGAGATTGCCTACCTGCGGCGAAAGCTCGAGGAGCAACATTGGAATGTTTCCAAGACGGCGGCGCTGGTAGGCTTACACCGACAGAGCCTGCAGGAAAAATTGCGCGAGCTGGGAATTCAGCGTCCGGGAAAATAAGCGCATGCAAAGATTCGAGCACGCCGCAGCATTCATTCTCGCGGGAGGGGCGAGCACGCGCATGGGACGCGATAAGGCGCTGCTCGAAATCGGCGGACAACCCATGCTGCTCCATGTGGCGAAAATTGTGGAGCCACTGGTGGGGTCCCCGGAAGTAATCGGCGCGCCGGAGCGATACTCGCATCTCGGGCTGCGAGTCAGCGCGGATGATTTTCCGGGATGCGGACCGTTGGGAGGGATTGCCACGGCTTTGGGACATTCACAGCGCGAGTGGATTCTGGTGCTGGGGTGCGATTTGCCGCATCTGACTCCGGCGTGGCTCGAATATCTGATCAAACGTGCGGGCGCCAGCCGAGCGGGAGCGTTGATCCCGATGAGCGACACAGGCTATGAGCCACTGTGCGCCATGTATTCGAAGCGCGCGGAAGCGGCGATGGTGCGCGCTCTGGGAGCGGGCGTGCGCAAAGTGATGCTGGGGCTCGCGGAGGTGGAAGTCACCACGATTGCGCCCGGAGAATCGAACAAGTTTGATTCCGATGGGCGGTTGTTCAAGAATATCAATTCGCCCGCGGACTACGAGGAAGCGCGCGGGAAATTTTCAATGACAGGGAAGAGATGAGCGATCACTACATTGAATTTCGCGGGGTATCCAAGGCGTTCGACGAACACCCGGTGCTCCGCGACGTGAGCTTTTACGTGGATCGCGGAGAGACGGGCGTCATCCTGGGACGCAGCGGCGTGGGGAAATCCGTGTCGCTGAAAATCCTGATGGGATTTCTCGAGCCGGATTCGGGGTGCGTGATCGTGGGCGGGCGCGACGTTACCGGCTGGAGCGAGGAACAATTCAGCGAGATCCGCAGACAACTGACGATGGTATTTCAATCCGGGGCGCTATTTGATTCGCTGACCGTGCGTCAAAACGTGGGATTTCCGCTGGAGAAGCGCGCGGATCTCTCCGAAGATGAAAAGGAGCGGCGCGTGGATGAGCTGCTCGAGATGTTAGAGGTCAAGGAATTCGCGGACCTGCTGCCGTCCGACTTGAGCACGGGCACGAAGCGGGCGGTGGCGATTGCGCGAGCGCTGGCGCAAGATCCCGAAGCGATTCTCTACGACGAGCCAACCACAATGGTGGACCCGCTGATGGCAGGTCACGTGATGGAGCTGATTGTGAAGCTGAAGGAGAAGTATCACAAGACTTCGATCGTGGTGACGCACGATACGCACCTGGCGAAGAAGCTTGCCGACCGCGTCGTTTTTCTGCACGAAGGCCGCGTGGCATTTTTCGGCTCTTGGAAGGAATTCGAGGAGTCTTCACAGCCGTTTCTGAGAAATTTTCTGCTGCAGGATGAAATTATTCCCGCGCTCGACGCAACTGTCTGAGGAAGTGAATTTTCTTTCATTGGTATTTTGGCCGCAGCGCGGGAATCCGCGTGCGCGAAGATTTGCACTGTCTGCTATGTTAGGCGAACATTTTGGGGGCGAATCAGGGGTGAACCAGGGGCGCACGAGGGGCGCGTCTGGAACTGCCGTTTGTGAGGCGGCAGATTGGGATCAGCGGAGATCAATTGACCAAAGAATCTTCTCTGCCTACAGAAGTCAGCGGGCAGCTTCGGCGAACCATGGGGTTCTGGGACGTCCTGCTGTTCAACATTGCAGCCGTCCTGGGCCCGCGATGGATCGCCGCCGCCGCGCATAACGGCACTTCCTCGATCAGCCTATGGATACTGGCCGCGCTTTTTTTCTTCGTGCCGACGGCGCTGGTGGTTGTCGAGCTATCCACGCGCTTCCCCGAGGAGGGCGGACTCTACGTATGGTCGAAAGAAGCTTTCGGAGATTTTCACGGATTCTTCGCCGGCTGGACGTACTGGGTGTACACGTTTTTTTATTTCCCGGGATTGCTCTACGCGAGCGCGTCCATGGGGGCATACATCGGAGGGGCGGGCACGGCGAATCTAGCGCAGAACCGCATGTTTTTGCTGGCGGGCTCGCTGGTGCTGCTTTCCGTCGCGGTTTTCATGAACATCATCGGGCTGAACGTGGGAAAATGGCTGCAGAATGCCGGCGGCGTGGGCACCTACGTGCCGCTGCTGCTTCTGGTCGGGGCCGCCGCGCTGGTGTGGCATCGCTCGGGTTCAGCGACTCATTTTACATGGCAAAATATCTGGCCGAAGTGGGACTGGGGCACGGTGGGATTCTGGCCGCAGATCGCGTTTGCGTTTACCGGGCTGGAACTTTGCTCGGCGATGAGCGAGGAAATTCGCGAGCCGCGCAAGACGCTTTCCCGCGCCATTTTCGGGAGCGGATTCCTAATTGCGATCATCTATGTCGCGGGGACGGTGGCGGTGCTGGTGCTATTGCCTAGCGCCGTGGTGCATCCTACGAGCGGGGTGTTTCAAGCGCTGACGCAGGCTTCGACGCTGGTGAAATTCAGCGCGCTCGGAATTCTTGCGGCCGTATTGGTATCGGTAGGTAACGCGGGGGGCGTAGGCTCGACGGTGGCGGGCGTGGCGCGCGTGCCGTTTGTTGTCGGCGTGGACCGCTATCTTCCCGCGGCGTTTGGGAAAATTCATCCGCGGTGGAAGACTCCCTACGTAGCGATCCTGGTGCAGGGAATTATTTCGGTGGTTATCCTGCTGCTCGGGCAGATCCGGGAATCGCCCGACAGCGCTTACCAGATTCTGGTGGACGCGGCGACGATTTTGTATTTTGTGCCGTTCCTTTACATGTATGCGGCAGTCATCAAGCTGGCCTATCGCCGCGATCGCACGGAACAGAAAGGCGCGGTGCTGATCCCGGGAGGAAAATGGGGAGTGTGGCTGGCGGGCTCGCTGGGATTCGCCGTGGTGCTGGCGGGAATCGCGTTGTCGCTCGTTCCTCCGGGAGAGACGGCCGATAAATTTGTTTTCGAATTGAAATTATCGAGCGGCGTCATCGTCGCGCTGCTCCTGGGCTTGGTTCTGTATGCACGGGGAGCGCGGCAGAAACGATTGACCGGGGGACAATGATGTTCGCAATGGATTCGGCTGAGGGTGAAACCTCCAGCGAGGCAAAATGAAGCGAGCGAAATCAGCGTCGAGGAAAAAGAAGGAAACGCCTGCGTTTGTGTTGAAGAACAAACCGCTGCAAGCCGAAATTGAAATCTATTTGCCGCGGGGATGGAAAAACCTGCCCTTCGAATTGCATCCGGGAAAGGCGAAACCCGCAAAGACAGGGCGCTCGCGCGGCAAGAAGCGAAAACGCTAGAGCAGTTCCTCAGAAAACGGCGCGGTGCTGCTGCGACTTTTTGGAGGCCAGCGAAAATCGCGGCTCGGCCGCCATAGTTCCAGCCAGCAAGCCCGCCACGTATTCGCCAATGGCCGGGCCGTGTTTGAATCCGTGCCCCGAACCACCCCCGACAAGCCAGACATTTTCGAAATCCGGATGACGATCCACCAGAAAATCTCCATTCGAAGTGTTTTCATACTGGCAGACACGTGATTCGACCACGGGCGCATCTTTCAGAGCGGGAAATCGGCGCGCGAGATAATCCTGAGCGAAGCGCAGAGCTTCGGCGCTGGGAAGACGCGATTGCGTGTCGGGGTCGACGCGCGGGCCGTGACGATCGTGCGCGATTTTCAGGCCGCGGCCCTCAAGGTCGGGCATGCCGTACATTTCGTCGCCCAGATTCAGCCACGTGGGAAACGCGGGCGGCGCGAAACGCAAATTCCCCGCGGGAATTCCGAAGAAGAAAACTTCTTGGCGAGAAGGGAAAATCCGGTCGTTGAGAATATTCGGGAAAATCTTGCCCAGCCACGGGCCGCACGCAAATACAAATTTTTCCGCTGAAATCCTGCGGCCGGATGCCAATGCAATGCCGTCGAGACGCCCGCTGCCGGTAGGGCCGGCAGCCGCTTCGGCAAAGTATTCAACGCCGGTGCGAACGGCTTCAGCGATGACGACCTGCACGGCACGGCGCGCCATCAGAACGCCGCTTTCAGGCTCAAAGATTCCCCATGCGATGTCGGTAAGTGAAATTTGCGGAAAACGCTTTTCGAGTTCCGCATGGGAGAGTTTTTCGAAGGCCACGCCGAGGCGCGCAAAAGTTGACGCGGTTTCGTGCGCGTGGCGTTCGTTCTCGCGAGCCATCCAGAGGACGCCAGTGGGCTGAAATAGTTCAGGGCGCCTAGTCCGGGCGAAGAGCTCTTTCCAGATTGGCAAGGAGCGCATGGACCAGCGCGTGTAGAGCTCGTCAGAGCCATAGCCCATGCGAATGATGCGCGATTCGCCGCCGGAGCTCGCGCGGCTGTTGGCAGGGCCATAGGCGTCGAGCAAGGCAACCTTCGCACCCGAGTGCGCAAGGGCATGCGCGGTCCAGGAGCCAAAGACTCCGGCGCCAATGACGGCGACATCAAAATCTTTTTCCTGCGGCATGAGTGCGTCAGAACCCTTCATCGATAAGCCGCGCGAGCGACAGGCGCTGAGGCGCTGGCTCGCGGCGCGAACCGAGCAGGCGCTCGACATACTTCGCGAGAATGTCACATTCGAGATTCACGACGTCACCGACGACGATTTCGCGCATGTTGGTACGCGCATAGGTGTGCGGAATGATCGCGAAATCGGCGACGCCCTCCGTGATGCGCGCAACGGTGAGGCTGATTCCGTCAACGGCGAGCGAACCCTTTTCGGCGACGTACGGCGAGAGCGATTCCGGCAGCAACACGGAGAGCCACCAGTTTTCTCCTTCTGCAGCGAGCCGCGTGACGCGGGCCACACCGTCAACATGACCCTGCACAAAATGCCCGCCGAGTTCCGCGCCGGCGCGAAGCGGCCTCTCAAGATTCACCACGCGTCCGGGGCGAGTTTCGGCGAGCGAAGTGCGGCGGAGCGTTTCCCCGGAGAGATCCGCCGAAAAAAATTCGCCGTCGCGCTCGACCACAGTGAGGCAGCAGCCGTTCACGGCGATGCTCGCGCCGATCGCGAGGTCGCCCGCCACCTCGGGAGCGCGCACGCGCACGCGGCCGCCCTCGGCGGTTCGCGCGATCTCTTCAATTTTTCCGGTAAGCTCGATGATCCCTGTAAACATCGCGAAAATATCCCTGAACGATAAAGTCCGGCCCGTAACGATTGAGAGTCAGGTTCGCCAGCGCAGGCGACTTCGAAAAATACTGCGATGGAATTCGCGCCAGCGGTACTCCGCCTGTTCCCATGATCTTGGGAGCATAAATGAGCACCAGCTTATCCACAATGCCGGCTTGGAGCGCCGCGCCATTCAATTCGGCGCCAGCTTCGAGGAGAACATTGAGCATTTGGCGGCGGCCGAGTTCGCGCATAACGCTCCGCAAATCCACGCGGCCCTTGCGCGAAGAGACGCGAACAATGTCGACGCCGGCGCGGCGCAATGCGCGCGCTTTCGGCGATTCCAGCGACTGCGCCGTGAACAACAACAAATCGTTTTCGCAGGATTTCACAAGTTTTGAGTTCAAGGGCATGCGCAATCGCGAGTCCACCACGGCGCGGAGCAAGTTGCGCCTGCGCCGCTCGCCAGTGCGGTCGCTGAGGCGCGGATCATCGGAAAGCACCGTGCCTATTCCCGTGAGCAGGGCGTCGGCCTCATGACGCAAGCGCTGAACGAATTCTCGCGAAGGCTTGCTGGTGATCCAGGTGACGCTGCCCGCCTTCTGCGCGATCTGTCCATCGAGCGTGAGCGCAGTTTTCAGCGTCACAAAGGGAAGGCCGGTCCGAATCCATTTGGCGTAGTCTTCGTTCGTCTCTTTTGCAAAATCAGAATCGTAGTCCGAAAGATGCACGGCAATACCCGCGCGTTTGAGTTCGGCAAGTCCACGGCCGGCGACCGCGGGATTGGGATCTTTCATTGAGACATAAACGCGCTTAATGCCGGCGGCGATAATGGCCCTGGTACACGGGCCGGTGCGTCCGGTCGTGCAGCAAGGCTCGAGATTGACGTAAAGTGTCGCGCCGCGCGCTCTCGCTCCCGCTTTCTTGAGCGCGACGAATTCGGCGTGGTCGCGCTTCTCGTAAACGTGGAATCCCTCGCCGATTACCTTTCCGCCTTTCACGATCACGGCGCCGACGCGCGGATTCGGATGCGCCAGCGCCATGCCTTCGCGGGCAAGGTTATTTGCCTCCGAGAGCCAATAATTGTGACTTGGGACTTCCTCAGTCGAAGAGCGAATTGACATAGGTTTGTGCGTCGAAGGGAACCAAGTCATCCACCTGTTCGCCGGTGCCGACGAAGCGGATCGGCAAGCCCAGCTCGTGCGCGATGGCCACGACGATTCCGCCTTTCGCGGTGCCGTCCAGTTTGGTCAGCACGATACCGGTGACTCCGACATGGCTGGTGAACTCGCGCGCCTGATTCAGGCCGTTCTGGCCGGTGGTGGCGTCGAGTACCAGCAGCACGTCGTGGGGCGCGCCGGGAACAATTTTTGCTGCCGCTCGTTTCATTTTTTCGAGCTCGGCCATGAGATTCGACTTGGTGTGCAGACGGCCGGCGGTGTCCACAAGTACAACGTCGGCGTTGCGCGCGCGCGCCGCGGTAAGGGCATCGAACACGACGGCGGCCGGGTCCGCGCCCGGCTTCTGTTTCACAAGCTCGCTCGAAGAGCGTTTCGACCAGACCTCGAGCTGCTCGATGGCCGCGGCGCGGAAAGTGTCCGCGGCGCAGAGCACCACAGTGCGGCCGTCCTGCTTGAAGCGATGCGCCAATTTGCCTATCGTGGTGGTCTTGCCTGTTCCATTCACGCCGATGACGAAGATGACACGCGGCGCGGCACCGGAATGGCCATTCGCAGGAGGAGGCGAAGCAGAAAGAATTTTCAAGATTTGATTTTTGAGTTCCAACTTGAGCGAGTCCGCGCCCGCGAGCGCGTGTTCGTTGACCTGCTGGCGAAGCGCGGCGAGAACTTCCTTTGTCGTTTGCACTCCCAGATCCGCGGAAAGCAGCGCGTCTTCGAGTTGCGCGAGCAACGCGGGATCGACGGGGCGGTCGCCGGTAAGAAGCTGCTCGATCTTCGCCGAAAGTTCCGTCCGCGTCTTGCTGACGGAGTTTTTCAGGCGCTCGAGCAGCGTCGGTTCCGTTTTTCCGAAGAGCGAGATCATGCCATCCACGCAGCGCTGGATTTGAGATGTCCATTCTAGCAGAGGAGCGCAGGAAGCAATGGAGCGGGAACCGTCCAATCGGGAATGCGAGCTTAGGCCTCGACGAGTGCCGGGGCAGGCCGCAATGTGCCTGAGGATACTGCGGATTCGAGAGCGTCCACGACGGCGGGATCGAATCGCGTGCCCGCGAGAGCGCGAATGCGATCGATCGCAAAATCCGTTTCCATGGCCGATTGATAGGGGCGATTCGTGGTTATGGCATCAAAAGTATCCGCAACCGAAATGATTCGCGGCATCAGTGGAATTTCTTCGCCGCGCAAACCGTAGGGGTAGCCGCCGCCGTTGACCTGTTCGTGATGAAGCTCGATTCCCGGCAGCATGTCCTTGAGCTGCGGCACGGGGCGCATGATGTTTGCGCCTTTCACCGTATGCTGTTTCATCTGCTCGAACTCATCGTCCGTCAGTTTCCCCGGCTTTTTCAGAATGCGGTCGTCCACGCCGATTTTTCCCACATCGTGAAGCAGCGCGGCAATGCGTAGCCGGTCCAGCTCCTCTGCATTCAGGCCGAGCGCCTCTCCCATGATGAGTGAATACTTGGCGACGCGTCCGGAATGGCCGCGCGTATAGGGATCCTTTTCGTCGATGGCCGCGGCGAGCATGCGGATCGAGCCCAGGAAGAGCTCACGATTTTCCGCGGCCGCGCGTTTTAGGCGCTCGACATAGTCTTCGATATCGCCAGCCATGTGATTAAAGGTTTCCGCCAGTTCGCTGATTTCCGCCGCGCCGCGCACCGTGACACGCTCATGAAATTCCGCGCGGCTAATCGAGCGCGTTGACACCACAAGTCCCTGGATGGGCCTGGTGATTCCGAGCGCGAGGAAATAGCCGAAGGCCAGCGCCGCCAACATCACGACCATCACGAATTTTAACGCCTGGTAATTGAGCTCGCTGACGCCGGCATCCGTGCGCGCCTTCTGGAGGCTCCGCTGGGCGATCACCGCCCAGCGCAATTCCGGGATCGAGCTGTAAGTTCCGATCATCTCGACGCTCTTGGAATGATCGGCGATGTTGAACTGCATGGTCTCCGTGGCATGAAGTTCTTTGGGAAGGTCCTCAAAACGGCGGACGACGAGAAACATGGCGGAGACGTCCCGGCCGGGGACCATTTCCGTGGTATCGGGATAGGCGATGATGAGGCCGTAGCCGTCCACGACGTAGACGGTGCGGTCGCGCACGCTCGTATCGCGCAGGCGCTTCATGATGCGGTCGAGCGAAACCACGGCGGCCAGCATTCCCGTGAACTGGCCCCCGGAAAGTAAGGGAACGGAAACCACCAGCGCGGGACGATTGTCATGGCCGTAGGCAAACGTGCTGCTGGTGGAATTCAAGCCCTGGAGGCTCGCGGTGAAAGCGCGCTTCAGGGCCATTTCCACGAAAGGATCCTGGTCCACGGCGTAGCGCCCCGCCGATTGTCCGCGCGCGTCCTTTCCCACCGCGGTAACGTAAAGAATGCTGGAATTGTTCTCGACAAAGCTCTGCAACAAGCGAGTCAGGGGAGGGCCCACGGCCGGGTCCTCGACGTCCTGAATCCATCCAGTGAGCGCCAGCAATTGCCGCTGCGTGAGCAGTTGATCCTGCAAGCCCGCTTGATATTGCAGAACCTCTCCTGCGAGCGAGCGGGTCACCTCGGTTTGCTGCAAGCGCTCCGTGTCTTGTAATTTTTCTTCACTCAGCGCAAGCACCTGCCGGTGATAGAGCCAGAGAGGGAACACGCTGACGAGCAGCAGCGCGGCCAGAACGATCCACAGAATTCGCAATCTGCGTAACCGCAAACGGTCGGGAACCAGTGCTTGCAGACGCTGCCAGGGCAGTCGCGCCAGCCACTCCTTTGCGCGATTCCATTGCAGCAATTCTAGAAAGCGTTTCAGCATGGGCGGGCCAGAACCTTCCATGCTAGGGAACCGAAAGGCCTAGTACCATGAAACCAAAGTACTACCTGTGGCGGAGTCGTTACGGGGGCTCAACGATGGTCGATATGCAGTTCAAGCCAGGCCGGGTGCGAACCTAGCGACGCTTCGATATTCATTCCCGGCCCGGGGCCGGGAACGAATGTTGCGTGCGCGGAGGCTTCGGTTCTTACTTTTTCGAGGATATCGACGAGTGAGGCGTCATCGCTCTTTCCCGAACGGGCCAACCCGGCAAGCTGCGGGATGGGATTTTGAGAAAGAATCAGGAGAACCCGCTCCATCTTCGGATTTTTATCGAGCGTGATGACCTCATGTTCTTGGGGCATGGTAAAAGGCTGGCCGGCTTCGAGCGGTTCAATGGTTTCTTTCTCCGGGAAAAAAAGATCAAAATTCTGCTTAGAGGCGTCGAACAGCGCGGCGTAAAGACAAATCGATCGAAGCGGCTGAATTGAAATCTGAAATTTATCGCCGGAGTGGAAGACGGCACCGACGGGGAGCACATCGGAGGTTGTTCCGCCCGCGGGACTGTAGCGCAGAGAGACGTTTGCCACGGCAATGGGCTTGGAGGAAGTATCCGCAGCCTGCGTCGAATTATTCGAATCTGCTTGGTTGCCTGCTTGTGTCGCGCGGGCGGAGCGAAATACGCGCCAGCCAACGAGAGCCAGCACCAGCACTCCTGCCGCGACTGCACCAGCGATCCAACCGAAATTCTTGCGACTCGGGGGAGCGACAGCCTGCTGCACCGCCTGCGGCATCGGCGCCAAAACGAGCTGATAAAGTTCGATGGGTTCGGGAGAGCCTTTTAGTTCTACGAGTCCCATGGACTTGACTTGGATCAGCGGATCGGCGCGCAGCATGTCTCGAACCACCCGCGAGAGGAAAACCTGCCCGCCCGAGGCCTTGGATTTCACTCGTTCGCCCATATTCACGGCGTCGCCGAAGACGTCACCTGTGCGTTCGAAGACCAGGCCGTAGTGCACACCGATGCGCACGTTGATTTTTTCTTCCTCGGGCGCGGAATCGTTGTATTTCAGCAGCGCTTGCTGCATGGCCCACGCGCAGCGCACCGCCTGACCGAGGTTTTCGAACGTCGCGAGGATCGAATCACCGATGGTTTTCACGACGCGCCCGCCCGCCGATTTCACCACCGGAAAAAGGAGGGCGTTGTGCCGTGAGACGAGGTTCATTCCTGCGGTGTCGCCGCGTTTGGCGAAATACTCGCTGGAACCGACGATGTCGGTGAAGAGAATGCCGAGCGGCGTGCGGCTCTCAGCGGATGAACTGGAGTCCGGCTGGGGCATCAGCGATGCGTCAGGGAAAGCCGGGCAACCACCCAACCGGGCCCGGCGGTCTTGGTTTTTGTCATCACGATTTTCGAAGGAGCTGGATCGGTTTCGGTGAGAATCAGTCCGCGAGTGCCTTCGGCTGCGCTAATCGGCTTGCCTTCGTCGGAAGAGCCGGCCTCGCTCGACGGTTGCGCCGTGGCGATTAGATGATCCAATTGTTCGGTCGTCAGCTGGTAGCCGCTCGCGGTCAAGCCCGCCCCGCGGGGGACACCCGGGAGAGGTTTCTCGCTCACGATCAGCGTGAGTTTCTCTTCGCCCGGATTATTGTCGAATTGAAACCATGCCGAGCCCGGAATGAACGAAGGTTGGTGAGCGCCGACGCGATTCTCTCCGCTACGGAGCTGCTGTGCGGGATAAAGCAGCGTCGCAGGTTCGCTGCCTTCTTGATGAAAAACGTAGAGGTACGCGTCGCGATTCGTTTCAATCAGCAGGCGCACGCCATCGCCGCTGTGGAAGACCGTCTGCGGGTCGGCCCGCTTCGGCCCCGCCGGGTCATCCAAGAACAGCGTGTAGCCGAAACCCAGTTGCGCCGAGCCCACGTGCGTGGAGGGCTTTACTTTTCCGCTGGGAGGCGGTGTCTTTGTGGGGCGGCTCTCAATGAAAATCCCGCGGACGCCCGAATCGGACTGATCCTGTCGTGCAGCCGCGCTGGACTGCGCGCAAAGAATCAGCGCGAGGCCGGCGAGCAGAAACGTTGGCACCCGCCAAACTGATTGCAGTTTGCCTCCGATGCGGCTTGACTTGCTCATGGCGTATCCGAATAATAAGCCCAATTTTGTGCGGCGTCTAGGATGCCGTTTGGGAATGTGGAGGGTGCGAAAAATTCGACGAACCGCTCGCGATCCCACGACACGCAGACCGAATCCCCCTTCCCGCCGGAGAGAATTTGTCCCAGCCATTTTGCGTTTCGGAAAAAAGGAGAGAGGCCATGAAGATTCGTTTGATTCTTTCTTTGACCGTCTGCGCCGTGGCGGCTGCTGTGATGCTCCCGGATGCGGCGCGCGCGCAGGGATCCCGCGACCGGCTGGAAGATCCCTGCCGGGATGCGGGCGGCGGCGTTGTGGGCGAAGCCCAGATCACGCAGCGCGCCCAGCGCTTCGGCAATATGTTCGAGCAAATCATGAATGCCTACCAGTCCGAGGGTGGTGAGCGCGAGGCTCTGATTAAAGGGGTGCTCGCCATGCAGAGCCACCAGCCGCCCGAATTCACGCAGGAAGAAAAGAACCACATGGAAGAGCTGGCGCAGAAGCCCGAAGTGAAGGCCACTATCGAGGAACTCTATCGCGAAAAACGCATGGAGGAAGTGGAGAAGGCCCACTCGTTCAACATCGCTCCCTGCTTCTTCTATCCCAATCCAATGCTGCAGGACTATCTCAACAAGCTCGGACAATCGCTGGTGCCGAAAGATTCCGAGCAACTCTATGCCTTCCGCATCGTGTATGACCCGCGGCCGGACGCGTGGGCATTCAGCACCGGCAGCATCTACGTCACCACCGGCCTGGTGGCGATGATGGACAACGAAGCGCAAATGGCTTATGTCCTCGCGCACGAGATCGGCCACGTGGAGCACAAGCATCTGTACTTGCAGACGCGTGGCGAAGTCCTGCAGCAGCTCCTTGAAGTAGACAAGGTAAAGTCCATCAAGAAAAAGGGAATGATTTTGGGTGCCGTCGCAGGCGGCATCGGCGCAGTCGCCGGTGGCGCCAGAGGCGGCGGCCTGGGCGCGCTCGGTGGGGCGACGCTTGGGTACGGGGGCGTGCAGATGGTGACGAATATCGTCCTCGCTCTGCATCAGCCGAAGTTCACGGACTGGAGCAGCGTGGAAGAAAACGACGCCGATGAGTACGCGCTCAAAGATACTCTCGACCACCGCTTCGACGTCCGCGAAGCGCCCAAGGTTTTCGTGACCCTTGAAACGACCATCCACCGCGACGATCGCGTAGGAATGGGATTCCATTACGGCCGGCTCGAAAATCTTCTGGCCCGCCGCCAGCACATCCAGTCGATCATCACTGGGGCGATGAAGGCGGATATTGACGCGCAGAGCAAACAGGGATTGATGGCAGCGACGCCCAATTTCGCTTTGCTTGTAGCCGAAGTGAAGCGCGACAACGGCATAATGGCCCTGGATTACGATTTGTTCGACGAGGCTCGCCAGAATCTCGAGGAGGCCGTGGCTTTACGTTCGACCGATCCAGTCGCTCATCTTTATCTGGGGGAGGTCTACAAGCTCACGGCGCGCGACCCAGCGGAGGCGCAAAAGGCCATGGACAATTTCCAGCAGGCCATTCAGCTCGACACCGGCCGCACCAGCTTTCCGCAGCCGCATCTCGAGCGCGCTCTCTCCCTGTTGCAGAATGGCGATCCCTCAAACTATCCCGAAGCGCAAAAGGAGATTAAAATTTACACGGAAATGTACAAGCTCGAGCACGCGGGTGCAGTGCCTGTCGGATTTCCTGTAAACATGCGCATCCTTTACGACTATCTCTCGCTCACTGGCGACGACAACTGGGGGCGGCGGCCCGTGGCCAATGTTGTCCAGGTTTCGGAGCCGCCCTCTGTGCTGGGCCCCGCTCAGTCACAGTCGCGGGCGCCCGCTACACAGACGCCTACTCCCACGCGTCCCAAACCGGCGGCGAAGAAGCCGGCTGGTACGGACTAAACAGCTGCTGGCATGAAGCGTCTTGCCACGCTCGCGGCAATACTTTGGGCCGTTTCCCTTTCCGGGGCGTCCCCGCAGGGAAATGCCGCGGGCGTGTTTTTGCTGGAGATGCCGGAGCTTCATCAAGATGTGCAGGAGAATTCGACGGTCACGCTTTCCAGCGCGTTCGTCAGCCGGATACTCCTGCACATCCACAAGACGCCCGATGAAGTTTCCTACGGCCAGATTCACGTGCGGTTGAACGGCGAAGCTGCCAACACCATCATGACCGTGGGGACGGAGAGCGACGGAATCCTCTGCGCCCTCGACCTCTACTTTCGCCCGGGCTTTCTGCTTCATTCCGGGCGGAACGCCGTGGAAATCTGGGCGCAATCCATTTACGGCAGGTTCTGGTATGCGAGCTTTCTTCTCGACGTAGGCGGAGAGCAGTCGCTGCGTGAAATTCAGGTGGAAACAAATGCCGCGCGCTCCGGTGAAAAGCCGCCGGTCATCGAACTCCTCACGCCCGAGGGTCCCGTTGAGCATGCCGCGATGGTTGAGGTGCGCGGCGTGGTGGAGACCGCGCATTCTTCGCCGAAGCTCCTCGTCGAAGGCCGCGCCGTGGCACTGAAGCCGGGCGACGCGCCCGCCGGTGCACGCGGTCTTAAGCTTGTCACCGGAGATACCGGCAAGGTCTTCGCCTTCACAGCGCGCGTCCCCGTCAGCTCCGGCCAGTCCACGATCCAATTGACAGCCACCGATGACGCGAACAACAAGACGCAGGTGACGATTCCCGTGGTTCAGGGCGCACACGCCACCGGCCAGCGCTATGCCGTGATCATCGGCGTCTCCAAATACCAGGACCGCCGAATTAATTTGAGATATGCGGACCGCGATGCTGCGTCGGTTCGCGATTTTCTGATAGATCCGAATGGCGGACGATTTCCGCCGGATCATGTGCAATATCTCGTGAACGAAAATGCCACCTCTGCGAACATCCGCACGGCGCTGCTCACTTTTCTCACCAAGCCGCAGGCGAACGATTTGGTGTTTTTCTATTTTGCCGGCCACGGCGCTCCGGATCCGCGCCGCCCGCAAAATCTCTACTTACTGAGCTACGACACGGACATCAACAACATGGGCGGCACAGCCGTGCCCATGTGGGAAATTGAGCCGGCCCTCGAGCGCACGGTGCAAGGAAATCTAGTCAGCTTTATCGATGCGTGCCACAGCGCCGGGCTGGGTGAGGGGCTCCCGAATCTCTCGAACCAGAGCTGGACTCACGCGGGCTACGGCCAGAAGCACGCCATCATCACCGCCAGCGAGGTGAATCAGTTTTCGCAGGAGTCCGACCGCTGGGGCGGCGGCCACGGCGTGTTCACCTATTTCCTGCTCGAAGGAATGAAGGGCGCCGCGGACTCCAACCACGACCATCAGGTTACGGTCGGCAAACTCTTCGATTACGTCCGCAAAAATGTTGCCGCGGCGACAAATGGCGCTCAGAGTCCTACTGCGCTTGCCGGCAGTTCTCGCGGTCTTTTATTGAACGGCGCGCCGGTTGCTGCGAAGTTATTTCCGCAGCCGGCGGATTTTCTTGAGGCGGCGCTTTGGCGCGCGGGAGGTGGGCAATGAAACAGATTCTCATTATCAGGTTCGCGGCGGTGTTTTTCTCTGTCTTGCTCGCGGGCGTTTGCGCCGTGGCTTTGCGCGCCGATGATGCCGCAAAGAAAAAGATCAGCGCGCAGGCGCATCTGACCAAGGCGCGCGATTTCGCTGCCGACTACAAAATGGAGAAAGCCGCGGACGAAGCGCACAAGGCGCTCGCCGACGATCCCACGCTCGCCGAAGCCTACGTCATCGCCGCGCTTCCGGCGTTGCGCGCCGGCCAGTTGAAGGATGCTCAGGAGCAATTTCAAAAAGCGCTGGAGATCGATCCGTACCAGGCCACGGCGCACTGCTATCTTGCCTACGTTCTCTACGAACAGGGCGACGCCGATTCAGCGATCGATCAATGGACGCTCGCCATCAAGCTCGATCCGCATTCCCCGCATTCCTACGCCGGGATGGCGCTCGCGCAATTTCATCTCGGCCAGAAAGAGCAGGCCGGCAAAACGTACACGAAGGCCGTCCAGTACGACCGCCGCTTCAGCGACGAAAAATTTCTCGCCAGCGATTCCGGGCCCAAGTGGAACGCGCAAATGCTCGCCGACGTGCACCAGATTCTCCCGCTCGTGCAACAGACCACGCTCTACTAGCCGTTATTCCTGCTTCAGGCGGCGCTCCATCAGCTCGCGGATGGCCTCGCGGGGCGCGCGCCCCTCGTAGAGCACCGCGTACATCTGCTCGGTGATGGGCATTTCGATCCCCAGCCGCCGCGCGAGCGCGCGTGTTGCGGCCGTGGTGCCCACTCCTTCGGCAACCATTTTCATCCCGCCGAGAATTTCATCGATTTTGCGCCCGCGGCCGAGCTCGATACCCACGGAGCGGTTGCGGCTCAGATCGCCCTTGCAAGTGAGCACCAGGTCGCCCATTCCCGCCAGGCCCGCCATGGTTTCCGGACGCGCTCCCATCGCCGCTCCGAGGCGCGCCATCTCCGCCAATCCGCGCGTGATCAACGCCGCTGCCGTGTTGTGGCCGAAGCCCAGGCCTTCGACAACTCCTGCGGCGATTGCGATTACGTTCTTTACCGCGCCGCCCAGCTCTACTCCCACGACATCGGTGTGCGAATAGAGCCGAAACGTCGGCCCGGAAAATTCGTGCTGAATTTCCTGTGCCACCTCGAGGTCTTCGGAGGCGATCACCACGGCGGTGGGATCTCCGCGCGCCGCTTCGCGAGCGAATGACGGCCCGGAAATTGCTGCGATGCGCGGAGAAAATTTCCGCGCTACCACCTGCGCGATCACTTCGGTCATGCGCAGCAGGCTTTCCGGTTCGAGTCCCTTGGTGGCGCTGACGATGGTCATCTGCGGCGAAAGCCAAGGCAGCATCGTGGTGTATAGCCTCCGGCCGTGCGAAGAGGGCATCACGCCAAGAACGACGTCCGCGCCGGCGAGGGCTTCGGCGAGTTCGCCGGTGATTTCGATTTCGCGCGGAACTTCGAGACCGGGAAGGAACATTTCATTGATGCGGCGCGCGCGAATCGAAGCGACCACTTCGCGTTCAAACGCCCAGAGCGAAATGCGGTGTGACGCGCGGCTTCGCTGGAGAACAATCGAGAGCGCCGTCCCCCAGCTTCCCGCTCCGATAATTGCGATCTTTTTCATCGCACCGTTAGCGGCCCAATTTCAGCCGCGGTTCCGAGCCGGACAACAGGCGTTCTAGATTCGTGCGGTGCCGCCAGAGAATCAGTGCGGAAATAAAAACCGTCGTGAGCCAGACCACCGTGGGCGGCGCGTGCCGCGGCGCGTAAAGCACGTACACAACCAGGGGCATCGCGGCCGCTGCTGCCATGGAGCCGAGCGAAGCGTATCGCCAGAAAATCACCACCGCGATCCAAATCACCAGCGCCACGGCCACTGCCTGCCCGCAGATGGGAATGAAAACGCCGAGGCCGGTAGCCACCCCTTTGCCTCCGCGGAAGCGCAGCCAGATGGGGAACATGTGCCCGACGACGGCCAGCGCCGCTGCGGCCATCATCCAGCGAATGTTTCCCTGCGTCCAGCGCGCCGCGAGCCATACGGCGAGAGTGCCCTTTCCCGCATCGAGAACAAGCGTGACGAGGCCCGCGATTTTTCCAGCCGTGCGTGTGACGTTGGCCGCGCCGATGTTTCCGCTCCCCGCGGCGCGCACGTCACGCCCGTGAAATATTTTCACCAGCAGCAAACCGAAGGGAATCGAGCCCAAAAAATACGCCGCTAGTGGAATCAGCCAGCGCGAATTCAAGCGGCCTCCGCGAAACGAAACGATGCCAGAGTCGTGTACACCGCGCCGCCGGGTTTCAATTTGCTTTCGATCAAATGAAACGTGTTCGCGCGCGTCGCGCCGAATTCCGGCACGGCGAGACGCGCAATTTCCCCGCGAAGCTGCGCGAGTCCGTTTTCGGATTTAAATCGCGCTAGCGTGAGATGCGCGCGAAACGCGCGCTCCTCCGGCGCAATGCCGAGCGGCGCGAGCGCGCGCTCGATGGCCGCGGCAAGTTCCGCTAGAGGCGGCGAGGAATCAATTCCCGCCCAGAAAACTCGCGGATGGCGGTCGTTCGGAAAAAATCCCAGTCCTGCGAACCGGATTTCGATCGCCTGCCCCAGATGAATTTCTCCGAGCACCGTTTTAATTTTTTCCACGGCTGGCGCCGCGGCTTCGCCGATAAATTTCAGCGTGACGTGCATCCCCCCGGGCTCGACGAATCTCGCGCCCGCGCACAGATGAGCGAGTCTGGCGCGCAAGTCTCCCAGGGCGCGCCGCGCGTCTTCGGGAACTTCGATGGCCACAAAAACCCGCACTCCTTACGCTACTCCGCGCGCCGCGTAAACGTAGTAGCGCCGGACCATGTCCAGCGCGGCTTGCGAAGCTTGCACGCGGATATGATCGCGGTCGCCCGGAAACCGAAACGCTTTTTGTTTTCCGCCACTCTCGTCGGCAATTGCGCTGTGCACAAGGCCCACGGGTTTCTCGGCCGATCCCCCGCCGGGGCCTGCGACTCCGGTGATGCCCAGGCCCAGAGTTGCGCCCGTGCGCCGGCGAACTCCATCGGCAAGCGCCAGAGCGGCCTCAGCCGAAACCGCGCCGTGCTTTTCGATCACCTCCGGAGGCACGTCCGCCCAGAGCGATTTCAGCTCGTTGCTGTACACCACGGCGCCGCCGCAAAAGTAAGATGAGCTTCCGGGAATGTTGGTGAGGCGCATGGAGACCATTCCGCCGGTACAGCTTTCCGCCACGGCGAGTGTCGCGCGATTTTCGATCAGGATTTTCCCCACGACGTCTTCGAGCGATTCGCCGTGAGTGGAAAAAACTGCATCGCCGAGCGCAAGGTGAATTCGCTCCACCATTTCGTTCAAGAGCCGCTCGGCGGCTTCGTGGTCTTCCGACCAGATGCGCGGATGAAGCTGAATTTCTCCTGCCGCGGCGAGGATGGTGGTCTCCGCTTGTGGGTACTGCTTGTAAATCGGAGCGACGCGGTGATCCACTTCCGATTCCGGCATTCCGGCGATGCGCAAATCCCGAGTGTGCAGCCGGAGTTTCGGAGCGTGCTTCTCCAGCCGCCGGAAAACTTCGTTCTGGAACATGGGCTCGAGTTCCTGCGGCGGGCCCGGGAGTAGGATCACAATTCTTCCCTCGGATTCCAGCCACAAACCGGGAGCCGTGCCGCGCGGATTCTGGAGCGGCTCCGCGCCGTCGGGAACCATCGCCTGCCGCGCGTTAATTTCCGGCATCGTTCGCCCGAATCGGCGGAAGCGCTCCTCGATCCCGTGCAGAATGGCGTCGCTGCGTTTCAATTTTCGGCCGAGAAGTTCGGCGGCGACTTCGCGCGTCAAATCGTCTTCCGTGGGGCCCAATCCGCCGATCGAAATCACTACGTCGGCGCGGCCGAGGGATTCGCGAAATGCATCGCGCAGCTCTTCGCGATCGTCGCCGACGATTACCTTACGCATGACGCGAATTCCCAAACGATTCAGCTGGGCGGTGAGAAAAAGAGAATTGGTGTCCTGGCGGAACGGCGTGAGCATTTCCGAGCCGGCGGCGATGATTTCCGCTTTCACAATTTCGCTCACCCGAAAAGAGGCTTGCCCTCGACATCCCAGTCGAGGCGAAAGAGAGCTCCCGTCGTGGTGATCATGGCGCGGCGCGAGGGCAGCAGCGCGAGTCCCACGATATTGCTTCCGCTCACAGCAAGCAGCGCTTCGCCCGCCGGCGAGATGCGCACGATCCCGCGCTGCCCCGCGAAGCACGCGGCGACGTGCAGATTCCCGCGGGCATCGAACGCCAGCCCTTGCGGGCGGCCGAGCCCGCGGAAAAAGTCGCTGACCTCTCCCGCGGGCGTGATGCGGTACACGCGGTCGTAACTCGATTGCGTGGGGCCGGTGACGAACAGATCTCCAGCGGAATTAAATGCCAGATGATAAGCGGCGACGGAAGGTTCCAGTGTGGCGAAAACAAAAATCTGGCGATCGGAATTGATTTTGAAAATTGTGCCGCTGCGATCGCCGACGTAGAGATTGGAATCTTTATCGAATGCGATGCCGGTGGCGATGCCCATCCCCTCCACCCAGCGTGCGGAGCGGCCCTCCGGCGTGACGCGATGCACGGTTCCATCGTTGCGGCAGGTGACAAATAAATTTCCCGCGTGGTCGAGCGCGATTCCCGTGGGATTCATCAGTTCGGTCACAAAAGGCTTCACCGCGCCCGAGGGCGTCACTTTGTAAAGCGAGACGGGAACTTTCTGGCCGCGCTGCCCACTGTAGGTGACGTAGACATTTCCTTCCGCGTCCACGGCGGGATTGGAAACCGGGTGAAGATTGTCGGCAATCTCGGAACCGAGCGCAAAAGGGTACGCCTGGCTTTTTGCGCCGCCGAGCTGGATCTGCACGGAAGCTGCTGCGGCGTCGTCGGGCACGCGCGCAATCAGGAAATTCTCCGACGCGATTACCAGGCTTCCCTCTGATTCGCCGAAGTGGACGCGCGGACGGATGCGGTTGCCTCCAAAGCCGCTGCCATGAATGGCGATTTCGCCGCCCGGTAGCGCTGCGCCAGGTTGCACGCTCTCGATGAGCGGAACGCCGCCGGATTTGGAGGAAATAATTGCCATGATTCTAAAATCCCAGATGCCGCGCGGCTAAGAGGATCAGCCCGGCGTAAACAGCCGCGACCCAATCATCGGCCATGATTCCCAGGCCGCCGGGAAGCGATTCGGCCCGGTGCACCGGAAAAGGCTTCCAAATGTCAAAGCCGCGAAAAAGTATAAAGCCCGCCAGCAAATATTTCCAGTTCGCAGCGGCTCCGCCGATGAAGAGCGTAAGAAGTTGCCCGGAGACTTCATCCATGACGACGAAGGAAGGATCGCGATTGCCGGAATGCTTCGCCACGCGCGAAGCGCTCCACAGACCAAGGAGTGCCGACAAGAGAATCGCCACGAGCAGCAAAGCCGATAAGTAGTGAGCCACAACGAAGTAGGTGCCGTGGAAGTAGAGGTCGAGAGAGTGGCGGCTTACCCGGACAATGCCCCAGTGAAGAAGAACAGCGAGGGCGGAAGCCCAGGTGCCCGGGCCGAGGGGAATGTAGCCGATGCCGAAGACGGTGGCGACGGCGTACGCAAGCCACGGCTTGCGAGCGGGAACGGTTGGAGGCGCGTCAGTGGTTTTCTTCATCCGGTTGCGATGGGGAGGATTCTTCGGGAGCGTCTTCGTCGATAACCGGCTCGGATACGACGTAGCGCTCCGAGGCCCAGTTGCCGAGGTCGAGCAGGCGGCAGCGCTCGCTGCAAAAAGGGAAATCCGGAGAAGCTTCCGAGCTGGTGGGCTTGCGGCAAATGGGACAGTGCCAATTCATCGAGCGGCCTCCGCCCCATGCTAACGCGAAGCAAGAATCCCCGGCAACGCGGGCCCTGAGAATTTTTGCGAAGCGCGCATCGCGGCGATAGTTTCAGGTTTCGCGAATGCGGCGAAATTTCTTATCGGAGCGTTCTGCCATTCGATGGCGCGGCCCACCAAATCGTAATCCTGCGCTTCGGTGATTTCGACGAGCGCCATGGTTCCCGCGGGCGGAAGCTCGGAAGTTTCCGAAACGCCGGAGAATTCAGTGATAAATATTTTTCCGTCAATTTCGGGGGCCATGCCTTCGAGGCGCGCTTCCCAGATGAAATCATTTTCCTTCGACGGGCCGTCGAGCATGGCGAGGAAGCGCTGGCCGGTGCGCGCGCGGAGTTTACGGCGGGAAATTTTTCTTTGCGTGGCCATCAGCGTTTCTCGGCGGTGCGCGATTGTTTCATCGTCCACTTTGTTATCGAGCGCGAAGCTGCGCGCGGTGGCTTCGTCGGAATAAGAAAAGACTCCCATCCAATCGAATTCCGCGGCGCGGACAAAATCGCAGAGCGCGCGGAAATCCGCATCCGTTTCACCGGGAAAGCCGACGATGAAGGAAGTGCGCAGCGAAACTTCGGGAATCGTGCGGCGGATTTTTTCAAGCATGCGGAGAAACGCATCGGCGTACGAGCCGCGCTGCATTTTTGCGAGAACGCTGCGGCTGGCGTGCTGCAGGGGAATATCGAGATATTTCACGAGGCGCGGATGCGCGGCCAAAGTCTCGAGGAGCAGAGGGGTGACGCGATTGGGATAGCAATAGAGGAACCGCACCCAGGCGAGATCCTCGATTCGCGCGAGGCGTTCGAGAAGATGCGGAAGGCCGTCGCGAAGGCCGATATCTTCGCCGTAGTAAGTGGTGTCCTGGCCGATGAGCGTGATTTCGCGGACGCCCGCTTGCGCAAGATTCGTGGCTTCGCGCACGACGGATTCAAAACGGCGGGAGCGGAATTTTCCGCGGAGCTGCGGAATGATGCAAAACGTGCACGGATGGTCGCAGCCCTCGTTGATTTTTATGTATGCGGTGTGGCGAGGCGTGGTGAGAATTCGCGGCGTCAGGTCGTGATAGAGGAATTCGGGCGGACCGGCGTCCACGTCATCGAGCGATCCGGTGCACGCTGCGAGAATTTTTTCTACTTCGCCTGTGCCGATGACGGCGTCCACTTCGGGGATTTGCGCGCAAATTTCTTCGCGGTAGCGTTCGACGAGGCAGCCGGCGACGATAAGTTTCTTCGCGCGGCCGAATTTTTTGTACTCGGCCATTTCGAGAATGGAGTCGATAGATTCCTTCTGCGCGGGGGCGATGAAGGAACAGGTGTTGACGACGAGAACTTCGGCTTCATCAGCGCGCGGCGTGATTTCATAGCCGCCGCGGGCGAGGATGCCCATCATCACCTCGCTATCCACGAGGTTCTTGGGGCAACCGAGGCTGACGAATCCTACTTTGAGCATTTCAGAGCTCATTCAACGGCTCGCGGCAAACTTGGAATCTTAGCATAGAGCCGCTCGGGAGATTGGGATCGCGTGGCGGCCGGCGAGAGAGGAGATCGCAAAGCCTATGGGGGCAGGTTCCAGTACTCAATTTGAAAACGACTGTTTTGTGGCGATTGATTTTTTGGAAGTCACTGAAAATTAGTGTTTTAGAGATCGAATCAATATTTTGGCGTAGCGATTGATTTTTGTCACTTGGATGCGGGGAATTGGCCACGGAGATCACGGAGCCACGGAGATTGGAGGACTGTTCCCGGGGCGACCCCGGTCGCGCCGGGAATCCGCAGCGGAGGTGGTGAAGATTGGAAATCTCAAAAGGCATTTGTGTCTCGATTAGGATCTGGCTCCAGCGTTTGTTTTCAATGACTTAGGCTCCATCTTGTTTCTGAGTGTGTCTCGATTAGAAATTGTTGCCGCGCTGAGAAACGATAGGGCTTGTTTGCCACCCGCGTTGCTAACTTGCTCGATTTCAAGAGCTTAATTATAACATACATGAATCAAAAAGTACAGTACCGGGACTGAGAAAGATGTTAGTCCCGCGTTTTCTTTCGGTCAGGGGAGGGGAGCGTGAAATCTTCAAAAAGTTGAAAAAAAGACTTGACAGCCTATACTGTATGCCATACAGTGTACGGCGTACAGGACATGGCACAAGATAAACAAAGCGGGAATTCAGAGGTGTTCGACAACCTGCGCCTGGAACTGCGGCGGGGATGTCTGATCGTGGCAGTGCTGGCGGCGCTGCGCAGCGAGCAATACGGCTACACGCTGCGGAAGGCGCTTGCGGAACATGGCATGGAGATAGATGAGGGCACGCTCTATCCGTTGCTACGGCGGTTGGAGAGCCAGGGGCTCCTGGAGAGCGAATGGCGCGAAGAAGAAAAGCGCAACAAACGATTTTACCGGCTCTCGGCGGAAGGAAAACAAATTTTGAAACAACTGCTCGCGGAGTGGCAGGGGATTGATGCAGCACTCGATGAAATTTTGAAGGAGACGTCACATGGACCTTCTCGGACGCTACTTGCAGGCAGTTAGATTCTGGCTGCCCCGGGCGAAGCAGGACGACATCGTGGCGGAATTGTCGGAGGACATCCGCTCACAAATCGAGGAACGGGAGAAGAAGCTGGGGAGCAAGCTCAGCGAGGCGGAGATCGGCGAGCTGCTCAAGAAACGCGGGCGGCCGATGCTGGTGGCGAACCAGTTTCTGCCACAGCAGTCGTTGATCGGCCCGGTGCTATTTCCGATCTACAAATTTGTGCTGAAAATCGTGATCCTGTTTTACCTGCTGCCCATCGCGATTCTATTTCACCTGGTGCCGTGGCTGCTGGCGTGGCGCGGATTTATGAGCTACGACACAGTCTCTCGCTCGATGCACTCAGTTGGGGACAGTTTGGCGGGCACGTGGGAATCGTTTTGGGTCGCCGCGCTTATCGCGGTTGGCGTGGTGACGATTGTCTTCGCCGTGCTTGAAAGAATGCAAGTCCAAAACAAGCTTCTGGAGGATTGGGATCCGAGCAAACTGCGTCCAGTGCGGGATCCGAACCGGATTCCACGCGCCAGCTCGATCGTTGAACTGGGTGTAAATGTCGTCTTCGTTGGGTGGTGGGTGAACGGGATGTGGTCGCAGACGATTTTCGAGCACTCCGGTGTACGAATCGTGTTTGGACCGGTGTGGCAGTATTTCTTCTGGGCGTTTTTGTTGCTGGCGCTCGGAAACATAGCGCTCGCCGCGGTAAACCTATTCCGGCCGTACTGGACGCGGCTGCGGGGCAGCATACGGTTGATAGGTGACGTGGCGGGATCGGTCGTATTCTGCTGGCTCTTCAGAGTACACATACTGGCGGAAATCAGGGTTCCAAACGTTTCGGCGGCGCGGGCTGCAGAAATCTGCAACGCAATCAATGTGAATATGGCGAGGTCGTTTCCGTTTGCGGTGCTCGCCTGCGTGATGATCGTCGCGCTCGCGGATGTGGGGAGACTGGTGCGACTGAGGAGTAAGGGCACGCGGCAACAGCAGATGCCTACGACGGCAGGGGTGTAGAGGGCGGCGGGATTCCGCCACAGAGGCACTGAGGGCGCAGAGGAAGGGATGAAAATCAGAAATCAGAAATCAGAAAGCACAGGAGAAATCTAAGAGTTCGCAAATTCGAAATTTCAGAGAAGGCAAAGTCAAAAGCCATGGAAGGGGGACAAAGAATTTGATCGGAGATTCTTCGCCCCGATCCAAGTCATCGGGGCTCTGAATGACACCGGGCGGTTTCGGCGTGCTGTTCTGCTGCAAAGAAGAGCGACGGAGTAAAGTTCGGGCAGCACAAGGCGTAAAGCAAAAGCAAAAGGCAGAAAATAGAGTTCAGGAATAAAAACAAAAGAAGAAGCAGATCCCTCGGCTGCGCTCGGGATGACACACGGAGAGCGTTTGGTAGTGGACTAAAAACCCCCACCCTTCGGTCGCCGCGGCGACCGAAGGATGGGGCACCCGCAGAAATTTCAAATCTGGATTTGACCGGCCTTTGAATTGAGGCCTAACATTCGTACAAATGGAGCACGAAGAAGCAGTAGTCAGGGCGTTTTTCCCTCCCCAACGTCGGGAGCGCTACCTGGGGTTTCTCTCTACTAAGAAGGGTAGAGCAAAGTTCATATCTGAACTGTGGGATTTCAACGCTGTCGATCCCAAACGCGTCGTGGCTATTCCCCCAAGCCAGCAGAATCGAGACTCCATCGCGAAGTTGCTCTCTTCCATGGGAGCGCCTCCGATGTGCTGGGTCATGTCGGAGAATATCGAGCTTGATGCGCGGGAGCTGGAACTGGAGATCGCGCTTAGGGCAACCGTCGGGTACGAAATGGGGACAATCATTTCCTGCATTCCGGGAAAGCTCGCGTACTTTGAGGATGAAGGCGAGAGATTCATCCTGCGGCGCTAGACCGCAGGTATCGCGGTGGGATGGCGGAGGGGGAGCATGCGGAGGACGAAGTAGCAAGCGAACGCTGTGGCGAGGTGCTTGACGGTGTGTCCGCTGACGATGCGACCCAAAGAGAAAATACGGAGGCGGGCCTGCGGCCCGCAGCATTCGGAGAGAGAGATTCTTCGGGCCAAGGGCCCTCAGAATGACAAGTAAGATGGCATCGCGGCTCGGAAGCCCTGCATGTGGGGCACCCAGAAAGAATCAAAGGCCCTGCCTTCGTTCGCCGCGGCGACCGAAGGATGGGGCACCCGAAAATCAAAGGCAAAGCTGCCGGGCTGAAGCCCGCCGCTAAATAGGCAAAACTGTTGAGCGCCGGGGGCGGCCGCCGTGGCGACGAATGAAGCTAGCGGGGATTGGAGGAGAGGATGGACTTGATGCGGACGAGGAGGAAGGACATGGCGCGGGCGTCGGGGGGATGGGCGCCGAAGCGGGCGGACTCATAGAGGCCGGTGAAATCGGAGAGGGGCGAGGCGAGCGCGGCAACCGGAATGGAGAAGGCGAATTCGCGGGGCGTTTGCGAAGGATTTTTCTTCCAGCCGCGGCGCTCGAGAATTTTGAGCATCTGGCGATATTCGAAAGAAGCCAGCTCAGGCTGAAGGGCTCCGGCGCGGTGCATGCGCAATCCCCAGCGGCCTTCCATGTAACGCGCGAGGGCGCGTCCGCGATAGAAGAGAAGCAGGGCAACCAGAAACACCAGCGCGGAGGGAAGGGAATAGCGCGAATCGGATAGGCGCGCCTGCCAGACGCGAATCCAATCGAAAATCTGGCGGCGGCGAGTCTCGTAGGCGCGGCGGACGCGTTCGGACAAGGATTTCGTGGTGCGTTGCATATTTTGCGCAAGAGTCAACTGGTGCGAAAAATCGTAGTTGATGACCCACTCGCCCCAGGAATACTGGAACCAGTCCCAATAGAGCGCGAGCCGCGAGAAGAGTCCGTGGCGAACGGAATCGCCCGGAGGAGTGGGATCAAATTCTATCCAGCCGTAGCCCGGGAAATAGGCTTCGACCCAGGCGTGGGCGTCGCTCGAGCGGACAATGTAATCGCCGGCAACGTCGTTGTATTCGCCTTCGAGAAAGCCGGTGAGATAGCGCGCAGGAATGCCGAGGGAGCGCAGCATGACGACCATGGCAGCGGCAAAATATTCGCAATTGCCGGCGCGCTTCTGGAAGAGAAACCAGGCGAGGGGATCGGCGAGGTTGGGCGGCGTATCGGAAAGATCGAGCGTATAACCGAGACGCGTGCGCAGGTAAAGCTGGATGCGCAGGGCTTTATCGTAGGGATTCGTGGCGCCGGCGGTGATTTGCTCGGCGAGCTTGGGAATGCGCGGATCGAGATGCGGCAATTGCAAATAGGTTTGGCGGATGCCTTCGGGATAATCGGCGGAGGCGGCGCGAAGTTCCGCGGAAGGAACGAGCGGAAGCTCGGAGACCACGTCGTAGCGCATCTTGGTTTCATTGTGGGCGGGATTGAAGATGGAGCCGGTCTTGTCGAGGACGAGATAACCGCGGCGAGGAGGTTGCGCGGCGGTCTGCGGCGTGGCGGCGAAGCGGCCGGTAAGCTGGACGGGGCGTCCGGCGAGGAAGATGGCGTCGGTGGCCATGGGCTCCATCAAAACACTGAAACGCAACTGACCGACATCGCCGCGAGGCAATGGCGGCGCGGGGAAGTCGTATTCGCCATCGGGATTGGGAGTGATGACGGTGGAAGAAGGTGAAGAGGTGAACCAGCGCTTGCCGTCAAAATCGGCGAGGGCGATGCCGCGCCAGTGCATGGCTTGCGCAAGAGCGGGCTTTCCCTGAATGCGGATGCGCATGGCTACGGCGGTGCTCTGCTGGATGCGGCCGATTTCGCCGAGAGCGACGTTGTCGCTGAAACCGGTCATAAGAGAAGGCTGAAGATTGATGGCTCCCAGGTAGCCAGCGGTAAAACGAGGAATCAGGAAAAAAATTCCCGCGCCGAGAGCGATGGCGCCTGCGGCTACGAGAAATGAGACGCCGCCCAGGGCGCGATTCAACTGCTCGGCGGCGGGAGTGCCGCGCTCCAGGGGTGGAGAGACGGCGCCTTCGGCGCTGCGACGGATTTCCAGGCCGACGAAGGCCGCAACCGCGACGAAAAGAAAAACTCCGAGGAAAACCAGGAAAGTGGTGTCGACGGTGAGAATCGCGGAAGCGAGCATGGAAGTGAAGGCCAGCAGGGCTTGAAAGACGGCGTCGCGGATGGTGCGCGAGGAATATAGGCGCACGAGCGAAGCGAAAATCATCAGGTGAACCGCGGCGAGCAGTCCGGCGTAGAGCGCGGGATTGGGAGCGCCGACGGCGAGACTCCGCGAGAGAAACCACAGGTCAAACGGGAAGAAAAGCAGATAGCCGGTCACCAGCCAGGTGGCGGCGCGCGCGGAGAGCTCCGGCGGACGACCTTGCCAGAGGCGCAGGGCTTTTATGCCCAGGCCCGCGGAAGCGGCGATGGCCGTGAAAAGATCGAGCTTGCCGGTGGAAATGACCGAAAGGAGTCCCACGGCAACGAGCAGAAAAATGGAAACGTCGAAAAAATGCTGAACGGCGCTGAGAGAAGGAGCGGTGCGTTCGGAGGCCATGGGCAATTTATAATTTTATCATCCGCGAGAGGGCGAGCCACGGAGAAGGGGCGTGAAGGTTACGGGGACAAATACAAATCAGAAGTCAGAAATTAGAAATCAGAAAAAGGAAGAGCAGGAAACAGGAAGGAAATTCCTCGTCGGCCGCCTATTGGGGGGAGAGGGAGCGGAGGGCGGCGGCGGCGATTTTACGCGTGGCGCTGGAAACCGGCAGGCGCGAGATTTCGGCGAGGGGAACGATTTTTCCGCGGGCGGCGCGCGGGAGCTGCGAGACGCGGAGAAGAAAGGGAAGGAGGGCGACTTTGCGGTAGGTGACACTGTGGCGGAAAGAAGGGAGCGCGGTGAGAGCAGTCGAGGAGGGGTCGAGAGCAGGAGAGAGGAAAGTGGCAGAAACGGTGTATGTGCGGGAAGTCGAGACAGGAAACCCGGAAGTCTTCGCACCGGAGCCGAAATCAGAAGCGTGAGTTGCGGAATTCTTGGCCGAGGATCGGTAGGAGGCGGCGAGGAAGGCGGAAAGCTCGGCGGCGGGATGGCGGTGAACTTCGATGGCGGGAAATTGCCACATGCGGGAGAAAAGAACGGCATCGTGGCGGCCGGGATCGCGGGTAACAAACGTGCGGCCGCGGGAATCGAGTAGCACTGCGGCGGCGATGGTCACGGCGACAGGGGAGCGTTTTTTGCGCGGCGCGGGAATTTTTTCGACGAGGCCGAGAGCACGGGCGCGACACCATCGAGCGACGGGACATTCGGAGCAGCGCGGAGACTGCGGGGTGCAGACGGTTTCGCCGAGCTCCATGAGGGCTTGATTCCACTCGCCCGGGAAATGCGGAGCGAGGAGTTCAGTAGCGCGGAGTTCGAGAGAGCGCCAGCGGCGCGGGGCGCGCAAGTCTCCGCGGAGGGCGCCGAGACGCGCGAGCACGCGGGCGACGTTTCCATCGAGCACGGCGAGAGGAGAATCGTAGGCGATGCTGAGAACTGCGGCGGCGGTGTAGCGGCCGACTCCGGGAAGGGCGAGCGCGTCCGAGAGCGCGCAGGGAAATTTTCCGGAGTGACGCGCGACGACGAGTTTTGCGGCGCGATGAAGATTGCACGCGCGGGAATAGTAGCCGAGGCCGCTCCAGGCGCGGAGAACTTCGCGTTGGAGAGCGCGGGCGAGCGAGCGAACATTCGGAAAGCGGCGCAGGAACCGGCGGTAGTAGGGCAGCACGGCGGCGATGCGCGTCTGCTGGAGCATGACTTCTGCGAGCCAGATGCGGTAGGGATCGCGGCTGCGGCGCCAGGGGAAATCGCGGCGATGCGCGCGAAACCAGCGGAGAAGAGCGCGGCGAAAGGTGAGAATCCCCACCCTTCGTCCCGCAACAGCGTCCGGGACGCAAACATCGCGCTCCGCGAAGGATGGGGCACCCAAAAGCGGAAATGAAAGTTTCATCGGATTCGGCGGACATTCTCGCACAGGGCGTGCCGGTGGGGGAGCGCGGAGAGTTCGAAAGCGGAATTGTACTCGGAAGCGAGGAATCGCAGATTTGAGATTTGAAAATTCAGAGAGTGCGAAAAGCAAAAGCAGATCCCTCGGCCGCTGCGGCGGCCTCGGGATGACAGGGCGAAGCAGGGGCAGCCGGGCAAAGACCTCACTGTTGAGTTGTGAGGGTCAATTCTCTATGCTGTGGCATGTCTTGCCCTTCAAAGTGCAATAGGCGCTTCTTACGCCAGTTTTTGACAGGTTTTGTTCCAAGTTTGTTCCCAAATTGGAGCCCGTTTTGAACTGTCGCATCCAGCATCCGTGATTGCCGATCAATCCGGCGAAAGCGAACAGCCGAACGATGAAGAGTAATAGCGCGCTCCGAATTCATCATTGCCAGTTTCCGCGTCGCGTTCCTTGCCCTCGAATTTGTAGATTTGCTGGCAGGTGTTGGTCACCACGCGCTCGCCGCCGTAGGGATAAAAGTCGGCGTTCCTTCGGCTCCGCTCAGGATGAACTCCGCAAGGGCATGTCTGGCCTGCTTGGATAATGACTCGCGAACTGCCGAGCATATCCTCCGCATAGTAGTAGATGTTTCCGCTGCTCACATTCCGCCGCAACCCAACTTTTCCACAATACTATAGTGGGAGATGGTCTGGCCAAACATGTGCGCGTGTGCAAATTCGAACAGTTGCAGCGGTAGAGTACAACGGTCTCACGGATTAGGGAACCGACATGGGACGGGCAGAAAAAGCAGATTCCTCGCTGCGCTCGGAATGACAAGTAAAGACTTTTTCGGCTGGCTGCTAAAGGGAATCGATGAAGATGACGTAGGAAGAAGCCCAGATGGAGGTGGGAATAGAGGCTTGCGGTCGGCGGGTGAGAATAATTTTGAAGACTTCGGTTTCTTCGGCGAGGGAATCGAGGAAGACTCCGCCGGCGGAGGCAGAATTGAATTGGAGAAAAGCAAGCTCGCGGAGAAGGAGATAAATAATTTCCGAGGCGGAAGCCATGGGCGTGACGAAACGATCCGTGCGGAACTGCATGACGGCGTCGATTTCATAAAAGTGCCAGGCGATGGAAGCGGTGAGAGAGACGGCGCGCTCGAATCGCTGGGCGTGCTCTTCAGCGGCGAGTTTGCCGAGTTCGGCGCGGGGCGGGCCCATGAATGGATCGAGGACGAGCAGGACGCGGCGCTCATCTTCGCGGGCGAATTCGCGGACTTTGAGAGTGCCGGTCTTGGCGGTGGCTTTCCAATCCACGAAACGCGCGCTGTCGGTGGACTCGTAATTGCGAATGGAATAGAGATCGTGGCCGCGGCCGCGGAAGTAACTTTCCATCTCGCCGCTCAAGAGCGGGAGGATTTCGTAGAACTGCTCGGCGGGCTCGACGCGCGGATACACCACCAATTCAATCTTGGAATTCACGCGGCGCGTTTTTTCGAGGAAGCCGAAAGGGAACTTGGTGCGAATGCCGAAGGCGTCTTGGCGATAGACGCCGCGACGGGGAAAACAAAGCTCCACTTTCTGGCGCGCAGAGTTCCTGCGCGGGATAAACGGAAAATAAACGGGATGAGGAAGAATTTCGGCGGCTTTGCCCTTTTCTCCCACAACTCGGAGTGAAAACGAGTGCCAGAGGTTTTTGTTGTTGGCGATTTCGACGGTGGCGAGGACGGGCTGCTCGGCGAAAACGTGCTCCGGCATTTCGAGTTTCAATTCGATTTCGGCGAGGACGATACGCGAGACGATTCCGGAGATTAAAATTCCGGCGAGGAGACAGGCGAGTACGAGAAAGAGGAGATTGTTGCCGGTGTTGACCGCGGCGAGGATCAAAACACCGACAGCGCCGAGATAGATGAGGCCTTCGCGCGTAAGGCGATAGTCCACTTGATAGGCAAACCAGCGAAGATTGGTGCGGCGAGCAAGCCGCGGAACGATGGTGACACCTACCCAGGCGGAGAGCGCGAGAGCCAGCGACGCAGAAACGGCTGCGGCAACCATGTGGTAGGTTTCGGCCGCGGCGGCAGAATAGAGCGCGAGAAGCAGTGCGACAGCAAGCAGAAGCAGGGCGACGGCGAAATTGCGCCAGCCACTGCGGTCACGCTCCTGCCACAAACGCGCGACAAAGGAAGCCATTAGAGTGGGACGCGGACAGACTCCACGATTTCGGAGAGAATGCTCTCCGCCTGGAGGGATTTTTTCTGGGTGGAGACGTAGCGCGAGCTGACTACCACGCGGTGCGCAAAGACGGGGACAATCAATTTTTTGAAGTCATCGGGGACGCAATATTCGCGGCCTTCGAGGAAGGCGCGGGCCTGCGCGGCGCGATGCAACATGACGGCGCCGCGGGGGCTTACGCCGAGGGTAAGCTGTTCGGACTGGCGGGTGCGCTCGACGACTTCCAGGGCGTAATCGAGCAGGCTCTCATCCACGCGAATCTGCGCGGCGGCTTCCTGCATGGCAAGAACGTCGGAAGCTTCCATGAGGCCGGCCGCGTCGGCTTCGGCGGCGTGGCCCGAGCCATTGCGCAAAATTTGTTTTTCGCTTTCACGCGACGGATAGCCCATGCGGATGCGCATGAGGAAGCGATCGAGCTGGGATTCCGGCAGAGGATAGGTGCCGTGATGCTCGACGGGATTTTGAGTGGCGAGAACGAGAAAAGGCTGGGGAAGGCGATGGGTTACGTTTTCAATGGTCACCTGGCACTCGTTCATGGCCTCGAGCAGAGCGGATTGCGTTTTCGGCGTGGTGCGGTTGATTTCATCGGCGACGACGAGATTGGCGAAGATGGGTCCCGGGCGGAATTCGAATTCCTGGCGCATGGGATTGAAGACGCTGATGCCGATGAGGTCGCTGGGAAGCATGTCCGAAGTGAACTGAATGCGCTGAAACGAGCAGTGCAGCGAGCGCGCGAGAGCCTGCGCGAGAGTGGTCTTGCCGGTGCCGGGAACGTCTTCGATGAGCAGATGGCCGCGAGCGATGAGCGTGACAATGGCGAGGCGAATGACATCGTCCTTGCCCTTGATGACGCGCCCGATGGAGCGCTGAAGTTCGGTGAGCTGCTGGCTGTTGGTTGCGGTCATGGATTGCAAATCCGCGCCCCTTCTGCTAAAAAAATGGATGCACCACGGGCGATTAGCTCAGTTGGTTAGAGCGTTCCCCTCACACGGGAGAGGTCCAAGGTTCAAGTCCTTGATCGCCCACCATATCCTTCGGCCGTGACCGGGAAAATGGCGTGACGAGCCGAAATCCGATTGTAACGAAACCTCGATGAACAATTTTTTGCGATTTGCGCGGGTGTTCGCATTAGGCACGTGGCTGGGAGGAATCATCTTTTTCAGTTTTGTGGTGGCGCCAGCGGCGTTCGGGACGCTCGTGTCGCGCGACAGAGCGGGATCGCTGGTAAGCGTCGCGCTGGGAAGGCTGCACCTGCTGGGGATAATTGCAGGGATAATTTTTCTTCTCGCGACCATCGTTTTAGAAAAATCGCCCGGGGCGCTGCTGAGGCCGGCGGCGCTGGCGGTGTTTGCGATGGTGATTCTCACGGTGATTTCGCAGCAGGGGGTGACGCCGCGGATGCAGGCGCTGCGAAATGCGATGGGGTCGGTCGCGGCGACAGGGGCCGACGATGTTCGGCGCGTGGAATTCGGCCGGTTGCACGGCGTTTCGGTGGGGCTCGAAGGCGGAGTGCTACTCTTGGGGCTGGGGGCGCTTTATGCGAGTTGCCGGCGGAAGGCGGATTAGCGTTTCTTTGAGGGACGGCCAATGCGCTTGCGGCGGGCGGGGCGCTTCTTGGTGATCTTGCGGGCGTCTTTACCAGCGAGGGCGACCGCGCGCCAGAGATACCAGCTCGCCACAGTGCGATAGGGCCGCCAGCGCTCACCGAAGGCCGCGAGTTCGCGCGGCGCGGGAATATAACGCTTGCCATAAGCCAGGGCAAATCCTTTTTGCACTCCGTAGTCGTGAATCGGGAGCACGTCAGGACGTCCCAGGCGAAAAATCAGGAACATTTCGACGGTCCAGGCTCCCACTCCACGCACGGCGATGAGGCGCTCGACCAACTCTTCATCGCTCATGGCGCGCGCGGATTCGAGAGACGGCACAATTCCTTCCATGGTTTTCCGTGCGAGATCTTTCATCGCCGCGATTTTTGCGCCGGAGAGTCCGGCCTTGCGCAAAGCGGGTTTTCGAAAGCGAAGCATCTCTTCGGGCGTGGGACACGCGCTTGAGGGACTGAGCGCTTTCACGCGCCCGAAGATGGTGGCGGCGGCTTTGCCGGTGATGCTCTGGTAGACGATGGCTTCGACGAGCGCTTCGTAGGGGCTGGCGGTGGCGTCGAGCTGGAGGTGGAAAGCACCCGCGCGCTCGATTAAGCGCGCAAGCTTTTCATCGGCGCGAGTGAGGTGGGCGACGGCGAGCTGGTGATCGAACGGATAGGGAGAGCCCGAGGCCATGACGAGGCAACAATTTTCAGGCGGGAGGGAGTTGAAGTCAATGCGCGGCGCTCGGGGAATGGGGCGCGCGGGCGTGTGCTAGTATGACGCGATTATGCAAACGGGAATTATTGGACTCGGACAAACGGGGAAGACAAGCCTCTTCCGGATTTTGACGCGGGTGCGCGTAGAAGCGCGTGCCGAACACGGCGCGACGCATGTGGGCATCGCGCGCGTGCCGGACGCGCGGCTGGAAAAGCTCGCGGCGGTCTTCAAGCCGAAGAAAATCACGCACGCTACGATCGAATACGTGGACATCGGCGGATTACAGAAAGACCGCGAGAAGAACGCCGCTTCGCTGGTCCCGCTGCGCGAAGCGGACGCGCTGGCGCACGTGGTGCGGCTTTTCGAGAATGCAGCGGTGCCGCACCCGGCGGGTTCAATTGATGCGGCGCGGGACATAGACAACATCGAGCTGGAATTGATGCTGAACGACCTGGACCAGATTGCGCGGCGGACCGAGCGGCTGGAAAAAGACATCAAGAAAAAAAAGGAATCGCAACTGGAAGCGGAGCTGGCCGTGCTCACGCGCTGCCAGAAGGCCATCGAAGGGGAAATGCCGCTGCGGGAACTCGAGCTCAAGGCCGACGAGCAGAAAATGATTTCCGGATTCAAATTTCTTTCGCGCAAGCCGATGATTTTCGTGCTGAACCTGGGCGATGAAGAAGCGCGCGAGTCGGCCAGTGTGATCGAGAAACATCACCTGGAGAAACCGGCGGCAAAGCCGCACACGGCCGTCGTGCCATTTTGCGGAAAAATAGAAGCGGAACTCGCGGAGCTTGAGGAAGCCGAAGCGGCGGAAATGATGCTGGCATACGGACTCAGCGAATCGGGGCGCGACCGGATGATTCAGGGGACGTACCGGCTGCTGGGACTCATTTCATTTCTCACGTGCGGCGAGCCGGAGGTGCGCGCTTGGACGATCGAGCGAGGCATGACCGCGGTGAAGGCTGCGGGGGCCATCCACAGCGACATCGAGCGAAATTTCATCAAAGCCGAAGTGGTGAATTGGGAAGACCTGCTCGCGGCGGGGAGTTTTCCGGCGGCGCGCGAGCGCGGCAAAGTGCGCCTGGAAGGAAAAGAGTACGTGGTGCAAGAGGGCGACGTGATCCTTTTTCGGCACGGGGGTTGAAGCAGCGGGCGATTCCTTACGTGTAAGTGGTTTATTCTGAGTGCATTACTGTAATGAGGAGCGGACTGTGGGAGGGCTTTAAGAGGGCGTGTCCAAACCGCAACTTTCTGGCAATAAAAGTGTTAGATACAATGTGGAGGTCATGGCCAGGTCTGACGTCCAGCTCATGCTGAGCGTGAAAGCCGGGGACGAAGAGTCCTTTGAGCTTTTATTGCGGAAGTATCGCACGCCGCTGGTCAACTTCCTGTATCGAATGGTGCGAGACACAGCCGTAGCGGAAGATCTGGCGCAAGAAGTTTTCCTGCGCGTCTATCGCGCGCGGAAGGAATACTCCCCCAGCGCGAAATTCACGACGTGGATGTTCCGGATCGCGACGAACCTGGCGCTGAATTCCATCCGCGATGGCCGGCACAGACAACTGGAAATTTCCATCGATACGCCGGCGGAAGGGGATGACCGGCCGTTCGAAGTGCCGTCGCGAGACGTGGCCGCAGACACGCAAATGATCGAGCGTGACCGCGCAGAATTCATCAAACGCGCGGTGATGTCGCTGCCGGAAAAGCAACGCGCGGCGGTGTTGTTGCATAAATATCAAGAGATGGATTACGACGAGATTGCGAGGACGCTGGAATGTTCGGAGAGCGCGCTGAAATCGCTGCTCTTCCGAGCATACGAGACCTTGCGAGTGCAATTGGCGCCGTTGGTGGCGCCCCCGGGATCGCCCGCTGTGGCGGATGCCGGGAAGGGAAGGCAATCATGAACTGCAATACGATCGAAAATATTTTCATCGCTTACATGGATGGAAAGGCCACGGCCGCGGAACGCCGCGAAGTTGAAGAGCATCTCCATGACTGCGCCGCGTGCCGCGCGCGCGCGGAGGAATTCCGCGGAGTATGGAACGCGCTCGATGAAGTGCCGCAGATTGAACCGTCGTTCGGGTTCGATGCGCGGTTGCGACAGCGCGTGGCGGCTGAACCACGGCCGAAACGCTGGAGCTGGCTGGTGCCTTCACCGCGACTGGCATTTTCGCTGGCTATGCTGGCGGGGCTTTCGTTCTATCTTTCCACGCGGCCGCCAGCGATTAATCCGGCAAATGCAACGGTTCAGAGCGAACAAGATTTCAAAATGATCAAGGATCTGGGCGTGCTGGAAAATTATGACGTGCTCAGCAATTTCGACGCGGTCTCTGAACTGCCGCCGGCGCAGTCGCAACAGCCGCCGGCACAAACCGAGCCACCGCCTTCGGAAAATTGAGCGAATGAAACTATGAAGCTGCGGAAGCCAAAATTCGCGCTGTGCCTCTGCCTGGCATTCGCTGCGGGATTTGCGGCGCAGCCTGCCCAGGCGCAGCGACGCTTTCACCCGCCGAAGCCGCCCGCGGAAAAACCAAATAAGCAGGCGCCCAGGAACGAAGAGAAAAACGCTGAAGGGAAGAAGGGCCGAGGGGACGGCCGGGCTATCGCTGGCCTGCCGCCGAAATGGATTGAACGGGTTCAGGAAATGTCGCCCGAGGAACAGGAACGATTCCTTAGAAACAATGAACATTTCAAGAGTTTGCCACCGGAACGCCAGGCACAGATCAGACAGAATCTGGATAAGTGGAACCGGCTCACGCCTGCGCAGCGTAACCAGATGCGGCAAACCGAGACAAACTGGGAGCAATTGACTCCTGAGCAGAGAGATTATGCGAAGAACACAGTTCTGCCTGCATGGCAACAGATGCCTCCGGAGCGCAAGCAGCTAGTGCTGGGACGCCTGGGAGCATTGCGCGGGCTGAGCCCTGCGGAACGCCAGCAGAAATTGAACGATGAAGAGTTCCTACGAGGACTGGACCCGCAAGAGTGCGACACACTTCGCTGGATGAGCATCCTGCGGTTGGGCCCGAATCCGTAACCGCACGCTTCCCGCGCCTGCGACCCTGAAAAAAGATTTTTTGTTTACCCTTACAGAACAATTTGGGCGCCGCGTTGCAATCCAACAACTAGGCTTCGGTGTTTGCGAAAGAAGCGACCACCAGATGTAGTGGTTTCGCCATTGGTTTCGCCCCCGAGGCAAGCGATGTTCCGAAGCGGGGCGCAAGCGAGAATAATTTTGCGGCGCGTTGCTTTTCTCTTGACAAGGATTGTGGTGTCACTACAATCGGGGGCCAAATGTGGGTGAAAGTGGCAGAAAGTGTTAAGCGGTGGTGATGGCAGAAAGCGGCAACGCGGCGGGCACAAGGCAGAATGCTTCGGGGAAACCATCTCGCAACAGTGGACGAAAAGGGCCGGTTGAAGATTCCGGCCGATTTCCTCACCGAGCTGCGCAAGTCGGGGCGGCAATTTTACGTCACCAGCGAGAGCGGGGAATCGGCGCGGATTTATCCGATGAAGGTGTGGAACGAAATCGAGCGCAGGCTCTCGAAGCTCTCCTCGCACCATCGCGCAAAGCAGAAGTTCTTGAACCGCACAAATTATTACGGGCAAGTGGTGGAGTTGGACGGGCAGGGGCGAGTCCTGATTCCGCCGGTGTTGCGCGAAGCCGCGAAAATGCTGGGCGAGGTGGATGTGATGGGCAATTTGACCCACCTCCTGGTCTGGAACCATTCGAAGTACCAGGCGCAGATCAAGGGTGAGCCGATCACGCCGGAAGAGTTGGACGATCTGGGCGTTTAGTTGAATGCGTTGCATACGCCGGTGCTGCTGGAAGAAGTGCTGCAGTGGCTGGCGATACGGCCGGGGGGCACGTACCTGGATGCGACGCTGGGAACGGGCGGACACGCCGTGGAGATTGCGCGGCGACTGACCGAAGGGCGGCTGGTGGGGATGGACCGCGACGCGCAGGCGATGGAAATAGCGCGCGAGCGGCTGGAGCCTTACAAGGCGAGGGTGACGCTGGTGCAGGAAAACTTTTCGAGAGTGGACGAAGTGAGCAGGGAATTGAAACTCCCGCGCTTCGATGGCGTGCTGGCGGACCTGGGAGTCTCGAGCCTGCAACTGGACACCGCGGAGCGCGGATTTTCATTCCGCTGGGGCGGGCCGCTGGACATGCGCATGAACCGCCTGGAATCGCTGACAGCGGAAGAAATTTTGAATACCTGGCCGGAGAAAGAACTGGCCAATCTCCTCTACAACTACGGCGAGGAGAGGGATTCACGAAAGATCGCCAGAGCAATTGTTCGCGCGCGGCCAATCCGCGATACCGAACATCTGGCAACGGTTGTGGCAGGGGGCCGAATAGCAAGGGGAAGGCAGAGACTGCATCCCGCGACAAAAACGTTTCTGGCGCTGCGGATAGCGGTGAATAGAGAGTTGGAGGAACTCCAGCAGTTTCTTTCTCGGACCCCTGCCACGATATCTCCCGGAGGGAGGTGGGCAATCCTCAGCTACCACTCCCTCGAAGACCGCATGGTGAAGCGGGCGTTTCAAATGCTGGCGCAGGAAAACTCATTCCGAATTCTGACGAAGAAGGTCATCCGGCCCTCGGAAGCAGAGATCGACAGAAACCCGCGAGCGCGCAGCGCGAAGATGCGCGTGGCGGAAAAGAAAGCGTCCGGCGAATCGCCGGCGACCGAGGCGAGGGCATGACTGAATTCTATACTGTCAGGCACATTGATAATTCGCGGTTGCGGCGGCCGGCATCGGCTCACCGCTTGAAAGATTGCGCGCGTCGCGCCGGCTGGGGCGTGTTGCTGGCGCTCTTCAGCCTGGCTTACGCGTGGCAGCATTTTCAGTGCATCCAGCTGCGCTATCAGATTGAAACCCTCGATGCGGAGCGCGAGCGCGCCGCAGGATTGAATCAACAATTGCGCATCGAAGCCGCCACGCTTAGCTCTCCCGGGCGCATCGACGACATGGCCAAGCAACTGGGGCTGACGGTTCCGGTGCCCGGCCAGATTTCTCCGGTGGAAGGTCCAGCCGGGGCGGAGATGGCCCAGGCGCGGAATACAGTTTTGCCGGTCCGGCCCTGATCCCACATCGAGGCAAGCTGGCGGGCCGCGGAGTGAGCGGGCGCGGCGAGTGCAGCTGGCCATAACAGTAGCAATTATTGCAGGCCGGAGCCCATGGAGCTGCGGAATCCCCGCCAACGCTGGATCGTCCTTCTAATCCTTGCAGTTGTTTGGCTCGCCGTCATTCTTGTTCGCCTCGCATGGCTGGATCTTTTCTCCTACAGCAGCTATCTGGCGCGTGCGCAGAGACAGCAGCAGCACCTGGTGGAAATCAGCCCGGAACGCGGGGTCATCTACGACCGCAATGGCCATGAACTGGCCATCAGCACGCTGGTGGATTCGTGCTTCGCAATCCCGCAGGAAATTTCCGATCCGGAGATGGTCGCCGGGCTACTTTCGCGAATCCTACACATTTCATCGGATGAGATTCTCGCGCACCTGAAAGAGTCGAAGCCGTTCGTGTGGATAGCCCGAAAACTCCCGCCCGAAGCTGTTGCGCGCATCGAGGCCCTCAATTTGAAGGGAATTTACTTCCAGAGGGAGTGGCAGCGATTTTATCCCAAGCGAGAACTGGCCGCGCACGTTTTGGGCTTCGTGAATGTTGACGAACACGGACAGGCCGGCGTCGAGCAGGAATTCGACAAACAAATTCGCGGCCGGCCGGGAAAAGTGCTGGTGATGGAGGACGCGCGGCGCAGGTGGTACGACCGGCGAGAAAATGCCGCCGATGCGGGAGATGGCATCGTTCTCACCATCGACGAAACGATTCAGTACATCACCGAGCGGGCGCTCCAAGAGGAAATCGAGAAATCACATGCGCGGTCGGGAGTGGCGATCGTGCAGGACCCCAATACCGGAGAGATTCTGGCGCTCGCTTCGTGGCCTACCTACAATCCCAACGAAGCGTCGCACGCCTCCGACGACGCCAAGATGGACCGCGCGGTGGTCGCGGCGTTTGAGCCCGGCTCGACTTTCAAATTAATTTTGATGTCCAGCGCCATCGGAGAGCATGTCGTGCGGCCAAGCGATCTCTTCGATTGTCAGATGGGAAAAATCGAAGTGGCCGGCCGGGTGATCCACGACTGGCATCCGTTTGGAGTGCTCAGCGTGGAGGGGATTCTGGCGCATTCGAGCGACGTAGGCTCGATCAAGGTAGCCCTTAAACTCGGCGCGGAGAAATACTACGAGCACATTCGCGAGTTCGGATTTGGAGAACTTACGGGAATCGATTTGCCCGGAGAGAACCGCGGGCTGCTGCGGCGCGTGGAGAACTGGACGCCCAGCTCCATCGGATCGCTGGCCATCGGGCAGGAAATTAACGTTACAGGCGTGCAGTTGATCAGCGCTGTCTCCGCCATTGCCAATGGCGGGCTGCTCTACCGGCCGCACGTGGTGAAGGAAATTCGCAACGGCAACACGGGAGAGATTCCCGCGGAGCCGGCGCCGCAACACGCTCTCGATGCCACGACGGGGGCCACGCTGCGAGAAATGATGGAAGAGGTCACGCTCGATGGAACCGGAAAGCTCTCGCAGCTGGTGGGCTACACGGTTGGCGGAAAAACCGGCACGGCGCAGAAAATCGATCCGGATACTGGCCGGTACTACGCATCGAAGTACGTGACTTCGTTCGTCGGATTTGCCCCGGTAAATAATCCTGCGCTGACGGTACTGGTGGAGCTCGATTCACCGGAAGGGCTGCACCACGGAGGGACCGTCGCAGCGCCGGTGTTCAAAAGGATCGCGCAGGAATCACTTGCATACTTGAATGTGCCGCACGACCTGGCCGTTTCACCCAGGCTGAAGACCGCTGTGCTGCGCGAGCCCGCCTCGCAAGATGAGGAGGAGATTCCTGCGGCAGGTGCGGCTACAAAGCAGGCTAGTTCGAGTGTGACAGAAGCCCCGGGGCCGACGGTTGCTCTTGCGCCGGGGGAAGGCGTGGAAGTGCCGCAGTTGCTGGGGCAGAGCGTTCGAGCGGTCGTGGAAGCGTGCTCGCAACTCGGGTTCGTGCCAGTGCTAATTGGCAACGGGATTGCAGTTCAACAATCTCCGGAGGCTGGCACACGCGTTCCGGCGGGCAGCAAAATCAGCGTGCGATTCGGATCCGCGCGTGGCGCTGCGCCGGCAAGCTCCCGGGGGAGTAAGTGAGCACATCCAATGCAAACGCTGTTTGGAGCGCACCGGGCGAGAAGCCTAGAATGAACGCGCCAGGCATGAAACTGCGGGACGTACTCGCCGGAGCCGAAATTCTGCAACTCGCCGGATCCGCCGAAGCGCTGATCTCTTCCATCGCTTACAACAGCCGGAAAGTGGCGCCCGGAGCGCTATTCTTCGCTTTGCGCGGCGAAAAATCGGACGGAAATCAGTTTGTTTCGCAAGCCATCGAGCGGGGAGCCATAGCCATTGCCAGCGAGAATCCCGCGCCGGCGGATTTGCCCACAGAGATTTCGTGGGTGCGTGCGGCACACGCGCGGCGAGCCCTGGCCATCTCCGCTGCAAATTTCTTCGGGCATCCAGCGGATCACCTGGAAATGGCTGCAATCACGGGCACGAATGGCAAGACAACCACCGCATATCTAATCGATTCCATTTTTTGCGCGGCGGGAAAGACGACCGGGCTCCTGGGAACAATCTCCTACCGAACACCGAAGGGTGTGCACTCCGCTCCAAACACCACGCCTGAGTCGCTCGATTTTCAACAGATTTTGGCGGAGATTGCCGAAGCGGGCGGAACGCATGTGGCTCTGGAAGCCAGCTCGCACGCACTGGCGATGGATCGGCTGTGGGGCTGCCGATTTGGCGCAGCAGTTTTCACGAATCTCACGCGCGAACACATGGACTATCACAAGGATTTTGAGAATTATTTTTCTGCCAAGCGGCTGCTTTTCGAAGGCACCGGCGCGGGCCGGCCGAAATGCGGCGTAGTGAATATTGATGATCCGTACGGCAAGCGGCTGTGCGGCCTTGCCAAGGAGACGCTCACCTACGGCCTGGAAGCAGGAGCGCAGGTGACCGCCAAGAAATTCGCGCTTGCGTTTTCGGGGCTGGAGTTCACAGCGCAAACTCCAGCGGGGAAAATCGCAGTTCACTCGCCGCTTGTCGGGCGCATCAACGTTTACAACATTCTGGCCGCAATTGGCGCAGCGCTTGCGCTAGGAATCGAAAAACAAGCCATTGAAGCGGGAATCGCCAACCTAAAAAATGTTCCCGGACGCTTCGAACGGATTGACGAGGGGCAGCCATTCTTGGTGATCGTGGATTACGCGCACACCGACGACGCGCTGCAAAACCTGCTGGCCACCGCGCGAGAGCTCAGTCCCAGCGGACGGATCATCATCGTTTTCGGCGCGGGCGGAGAGCGCGACCGCACCAAGCGTCCGCTGATGGGCGAAGCCGCGGGAAGGGGAGCCGACTTGGTGGTGCTGACGAGCGATAACCCGCGCTCCGAAGACCCGCTGCGCATCATCAACGACGTGGTGGTGGGATTGCAGAAAGTGAATGCGAAGTACCGGATCGAGCCGGACCGCGAGCGTGCCATTCCGCTGGCGTTCGAGGAGGCCCGGCCGGGAGATATGGTACTCCTTGCGGGAAAGGGTCACGAGACATACCAGATTTTGCGCGATGTGACGCTCGATTTCGACGATCGCGACATGGCGCGGAGATTCCTGCGCGAGCGAGGCTATTCGAAGCCGGCTGAGTCGGCTTGATTTATCGGGTATCGGGAACGCTTTTCGAGTAATGGAAACGGGAGAGTGACACCCAGCCCAGTGGAGATGCGATGCGGTGGACGCTCAAACAAGTGGCTAACGCTCTGGGTGTCGCGCCTCCCGCGGGCCTCGACCCCCTGGCCCGGGTGGCCGGCGTCTCGATTGATTCTCGTGCAATCCGGCCTGGAGAACTGTTCTTCGCCATACGCGGACCGCGTCACGATGGACACACTTTTGTGGCCGAGGTGCTGCAGCGTGGCGCCGCTGCATGCGTTGTGGCGCGAACTCGCAAGGGCGAATTTTCCGAGGCGATCAGCGCAAAACTCTTCGCCGTCGAAGACACGCTGGTGGCGTTGCAAGAGCTGGCCCGGAGCGTGGCACGCGCATGGCGCGCGGAGCGGTCCGGAAGAAAAATGGCCGCGCTCACCGGCTCGGCGGGAAAGACGACCACCAAAGATATTCTGGCGGCGCTGCTCGCCGCGAGGTTCCGCGTTCTGAAATCTGAGGGAAACCTGAATAACGCATACGGCTTGCCGCTGACGCTTTTTCGCCTGGAGAACGAGGACGCGGCGGTGGTAGAGCTGGGAATGTCGCGCCGCGGCGAATTGCAGCGCTTGGCGGAAATTGCGGAGCCGGAAATCGGCGTGGTGACCAATGTTGCTCCGGTGCACCTGGAATTTTTTTCTTCAGTGGATGAAATTGCGCTGGCCAAGCGCGAACTGATCGAGGGGCTCGCGGGGCCGGAGCCGGTGGCGGTGCTCAACGCCGATGACGCGCGCGTGGCGCGCTTCGCGGGAGGATTCCGTGGCCACGTGCTGACGTTTGGGTTTTCCGCAAGCGCCATGTTTCGCGCGCAAGAAATCGAAGCACGCGGCGCGGAGGGAAGTGCGTTCGAATTTGTTTCACCCGCGGGACGCGAGCGCCTGACGCTGCCCCTCGTGGGGCGGCACAACATCTTGAACGCGCTGGCCGCGCTCGCCGCTGCAAGTGAATGGGGTATCGGCGCCGCTGAGGCGAAGGAAGTTCTGCCCAAATTGCAAGCCGCCCCGCTGCGCGGCGAGATTCTGCGGTTCGCCGAAGGCTTTACAGTGATCAATGACTGCTACAACTCGAACCCGCTGGCCCTCGAACGCATGATCGATGTTCTGTGCAGCCTGCCCGGCGTTCGCCGGCGGATTCTTGTGGCGGGAGAATGGCGCGAGATCGGGGCCGCGTCCGCGACTCTGCACCAGGCGGCGGGAAAATACGCGGCGAATAAAAAAGCGATTGACTGGATTTTCGGGGTGGAGGGAGACGCGCAGGAACTGGTGCGCGGCGCAATCGCTGCTGGGCATCCAGCGGCGCAAACGCAATTCTTCGCGTCGTCCGAGGACGCGGCGAAATTTTTGTCCGAGTTTGTGTCGGCGGGCGACGTGCTTCTGGTAAAAGGCTCGCGCGGAGTGCGCATGGAGACGATCGCCGCGCGGCTTCGTGAGCGTTTTTTGCTGGCCGAAGTCACCGTGCCCGCGGGACGCGAGAGGTCGCGCTGAGATGCTTTACTACCTCTTCGTCTACGTCCTGCGCCCATACTTCAGCCCGCTTAACGTATTTCGCTACATCACGGTGCGCACTGCGCTGGCCAGCCTGACCGCGCTTTTTCTTTGTCTGGTGATGGGGCCGTGGATGATTCGCCGTCTGCGCGACATGCAGATCGGCCAGTTCATTCGCGAAGAAGGCCCGCAGAACCATCACGCCAAAGCCGGAACGCCGACGATGGGCGGTGTGCTGATCGTGCTGGCTATCGTCATTCCAGCGCTCCTGTGGGGCGACCTGACGAATCCTTATTTGCTGCTCGCGCTCTTCGCCACGCTGGCCTTCGGCACGATCGGATTTGTGGACGACTACAACAAAGTGATCCGCCGCCGCAATTTGGGGCTGACGGCGGGAAAGAAATTCTTTTTTCAAGTGCTGACCTGCATCGTCGTGGGCGGCGTGCTGCTCCGCTTGCAGGAGAAGGGCGCCTACACGACGGCGCTGAGCGTGCCGTTTTTCAAGAAACTGCATCCCAACCTGGTGATCAACGCCTGGATGCGGCCGCATATCTGGCCGCTGGCGGCAATTCCGTTTTTGCTGTTCCTGATCCTCGTAATCGTGGGGGCGTCGAATGCCGTAAACCTGACCGACGGCCTCGACGGACTGGCCATTGGTTGTGTGCTGGTGGCTTCCGGGGCGCTGACCGTGCTGACCTACCTGACCAGCCACGCGCGCTTCGCCGAATATCTGGACCTTCAGAAAATTCCCACCGTCGGGGAACTTACGATTTTCTGCGGCGCGCTGCTGGGCGCGTCCCTCGGATTTCTCTGGTACAACGCGCATCCTGCGGAAATTTTCATGGGCGACGTGGGCTCGCTCGCGCTGGGCGGGGCCATCGGTGTGGTGGCGGTAATCATTAAGCAGGAAATTCTGCTGCTGTCGATCGGCGGAGTGTTCGTGCTCGAGGCGCTGTCCGTCATCCTGCAGGTGGGCTCGTTCAAGCTGCGCGGCAAACGCATTTTCCGCATGGCTCCGCTGCACCATCATTTCGAGATGCTGGGCTGGAGCGAATCGAAAATCATCGTGCGTTTCTGGATAGCCGCGCTGGTCTTCGCGCTTTTTTCGCTGACCACGCTGAAATTGAGGTGAGGAATTGAGGCCGGGGGTCGAACTCGCAGGAAAGCGCGTGCTGGTGGTGGGGCTGGCGCGCACGGGGATCGCTACGGCGCTTTTTTGCGCGGCACGCGGCGCCCGCGTCACGGCGGCCGAGGAGCGCGTGGAAACGGAGTTGGGTGAGTCAGCCCAAAAACTCCGCGCGGCAGGCGTGAACATAGTTTGCGGCGCGCACTCTCCGGCGCTTTTTCTAGAGCAAGATTTGATTGTTCCCAGCCCGGGCGTTCCGGCGCAGTTGCCGGCGCTGGTGCAAGCGCGCTCTAAGGAAGTGACGGTATGGAGCGAAATCGAGCTGGCCTGGCGGTTCCTGCGCGGACGGCTCATCGCCATCACCGGATCGAACGGCAAGACGACGACAACGGCGCTGCTGGGGCACATCCTGGAAACAGCGGGTATGCCCGTTCTTGTCGGGGGAAACATCGGCACTCCGCTCATCGCGCTCGTGGAGAATTCGAGCGATTCTTCGGTTACGGTGGCCGAGGCTTCGAGCTTCCAGCTGGAGCTGATTGCCGCTTTTCGGCCGGACGTGGGCGTGATCTTGAATATCACACCCGATCACCTGGATCGCCACGGCTCGCTCGAAGAATATGGGCGCGCCAAGGGGCGCATATTTGAAAATCAGGTGGAGCGCGACGCAGCCGTTCTCAACGCCGATGACGCCGCCGTCTCGGCGTTGCTGCCATCGCGGCCGCAGATTTTCTGGTTCAGCCGACAGAAGCGCGTGGCTGCGGGCACATATCTACGTGACGGACAAATTGTTTTTCGCCGTGACGGTTTGGAGACGCCTCTGCTGCGGGAGGGCGAAATCCCGCTGCGCGGCAGTCACAACGTCGAAAACGTCTTGGCGGCGGCGCTCGCGGCCTCCCTCGTAGGCGCGGAACCTCGCGCCGTCGCAGAAGGCGTGCGCACATTTGCGGGCGTCGAGCACCGGCTGGAATTCGTCGCAGCCATCAACGGCGTGAATTACTTCAACGATTCCAAGGCCACCAACGTGGACGCTACGCTCAAAGCGATTGACGCATTTTCAGGATTGCTCATTGTCATTCTGGGCGGCAAAGACAAGGGCAGCCCTTACACTCCGCTGCGCGAACCGCTGCGCGAGCATAAAGCGAAGGTGCTGCTGATCGGCGCTGCCGCGGAAAAAATCGCCGCGCAGCTTGGCGGTTGCGTTCCTGTCGAGCACGCCGGAACGCTCGAACGCGCAGTCGAGCGAGCATTCGAACAGGCGCGCGCGGGCGATACCGTCCTGCTCGCGCCCGCGTGCGCGAGTTTTGATCAGTTTCAGAATTACGAACACCGTGGCCGCGTATTCAAGCAATTGGTGGGGGCTGTCAATACCAAATCCGCCGCGCGCGAAGCGGCTCCAAAAGGATAGAGATGCCGCGAAGTCTGCAACCCGACTGGAAACTCTTCGGCTCGACCGTCGCGCTGTGCCTCTTCGGCGCGGTGATGGTGTTCAGCGCCACGGCGGTCACTTCGCGTGAACAGGGCGCCAGCGGTTACGCCTTTCTCTTGCGCCAGCTCGCGTGGCTGATGATCGGTTTCGCCGGAATGTTCCTGCTGATGAACACGGATTACCGCAAGCTCCGCCAGCCGCGGGTGATCTTTTCGTCGCTGGGAATCGTGATCCTGATGCTGCTCGCCGTGCTGCTGTTTGATCGCACGCACCACACGCATCGCTGGATCCACCTGGGCTCGTTATTTCGGCTGCAGCCATCGGAACTCGCCAAATTCGCCGTCATTTTGTATCTCGCGTGGTTTCTGGAAATGCGCCAGCAGGCGCGCGATTTCAATCCCAACGATTTCATGCGCACCCTCGGCCCAGCGCTGCTTCCCGTGCTGCTGATTTTCGGGCTGGTGCTCGTCGAGCCGGACATGGGAACGGCAAGCATGATCCTGTTCGTAGGTGTCGTTCTTCTGTATCTCTGCGGCCTTTCGGAGAAATACCTGGGATATGCCGCGGCGATTGCCGCGCCCGTCTTTTATTTGCTCATCGTGCGCGTTCCCTACCGCTACGAGCGCGTCATGGCCTTCCTGAATCCGAGCGCCGATCCCCAGCGTCACGGTTTCCAATTGCTGCAATCACTCATCGCCGTGGGCTCGGGCGGACTGACCGGCGTAGGCCTAATGGAAAGCCGTCAGAAGCTTTTTTATCTCCCTGAAGCGCACACGGACTTCATTTTTGCAGTGCTGGGAGAAGAGTTGGGATTCCTGGGCGCGGCGCTGGTGCTGGCGCTTTTTGCAGTGTACGGCTGGCGCGGCCTGCGCGCGGCGCTGAAAGCCCCCGACGAATTCGGCCGGCTGCTGGGATTCGGCATCACCACGCTGGTGGTTGGGCAGGCGTTCATCAATCTTAGTGTGGTGCTCGGCCTCATGCCGACGAAGGGAATTCCGCTGCCGTTTGTGAGCTACGGCGGCTCGAGCCTGCTCGTCATGCTTCTGGCAACCGGCGTGCTTTTGAACATCAGCCAGCACGCGGACGAAGGATGAAGCTGCTGATTGCGGGCGGCGGCACAGGAGGCCACGTTTTTCCGGCGATGGCGGTGGCGCAGGAGTGGTTGCGCCGCGGCGCGAGAGGGGAGAGAGAGGTTCTAATGGTCGGCACGGCGCAAGGGCTCGAAGCGAAGCTGGTTCCGGAAGCGGGGCTGCCGCTCGCGACCATTCGCGCGGCAGGTTTGAAAGGAATGGCTGGCGCGAAGTTGGCGCGCAACCTCGCGCTGCTGCCTGCCGGTTTGTTCGATGCGGCAGCGATTCTTCGCCGGAACCGTTTCACCGCCGCCTTTGGCGTGGGAGGCTACGCATCCGGCCCCATGATGTTGCTGGCCACCTGGCGCGCGATCCCCACGGTGGTGTTCGAGCCGAATATCGAGCCGGGCTTCACGAACCGCATTCTAGCGGACATGGCCACGCGAGTTGCCGTCGGGTTCGCCGAGACTGCCACGCGATTTGGGTCGAAAGCAGTAGTCACCGGCTGCCCGGTGCGCGCTGAGTTTTTTGCCGCGGCCGCGCGCTCGCACCAGGCTCCACTGCGCTTGCTCATCACCGGAGGAAGCCGCGGGGCATTGCCGATAAACCGCGCTGTCGTTGACTCTCTCGACCTGCTCGTTTCAAGAAAAAGTCAGCTTTTCATCGTGCATCAAACTGGAGAACGTGACTATAATGCGGTGCGCGTCGCGTATGCGTGTCGTGAATTCAACGCGGAGGTACGACCCTTCATCCAAGGCATGGCGCAAGAGTTTGCCCAGGCCGACCTGATCGTCTGCCGAGCAGGCGCGATTACCGTAGCCGAAATCGCCGCCGCCGGACGCGCCGCCATCTTCATCCCCTTCGCAGCCGCCACCGACAGTCATCAATTGCGTAATGCCCGCGCCATGGAGGCTGCGGGTGCCGGGCGCGTCATCCCCCAGGATGAGCTCACCCCGCAGCGCCTGGCGCGCGAGATTTTTTCGCTTCTGGACCAGCCCCAGAAACTGATCGAAATGGAAAATCGGGCGCGCGAGCGCGGGCGTCCGCAGGCGACCGCGGAAATCGTGGATTTGCTCGAGGAAGCGGGGCGGCCATGATGGTCACATTCCGGAATTTTCAGCGCATTCACCTGGTCGGCATCGGCGGCACGGGCATGAGCGGCATCGCCGAAGTGCTGCTTACGCTGGGCTATGCAGTTTCAGGCTCCGACACAAAACCTTCGAACATCACGGACCGGCTTTGCAATCTGGGCGCAACAATTTACAGCGAACACCGCGCCGCCAACGTTCACGGCGCGCACGTCGTGGTGGTTTCTTCCGCCGTGCGCCAGGACAATCCGGAGATCACCGAAGCGCGCCGCTTGAAAATCCCGGTGATCCCGCGCGCGGAAATGCTCGCGGAGCTGATGCGCGTAAAATTCGGCATCGCCGTCGCCGGCGCGCATGGCAAGACGACCACGACTTCGATGGTGGCATCCGTGCTGGCTGCCGCCGGGCTCGATCCCACGTTCGTCGTCGGCGGCCGAGTGAACCTGGCGGGCGCCAACGCGCGTGTGGGCCAGAGCGAATACATGGTGGTCGAGGCGGATGAGAGCGACCGCACGTTTCTGGTGCTCGCGCCGGTGGTGGCCGTTGTCACTACGATTGACCGCGAGCACGTGGATCAATATCACTCGCTCGAGGAAATCCATGACGTCTTCGTGCAGTTCGTCAACCGCGTCCCTTTCTATGGCGCCGTGGTGCTGTGCCTCGACGAACCCAACGTGCAGGCCATTCTTCCCCGCGTGAAGCGCCCGGTGATCACTTACGGCGTTTCGACCCAGGCCGACCTGGTCATCAGCGAAATCGAACATCACGGTCTCTCGAGCGATTTCCGGCTCACTTACCGCGGCGAGGATCTCGGCCAGTTCCATCTGCCGTCGCCCCCGGGCATTCACAATGTGCGCAACGCCGCCGCTGCCGCCGCCGTGGCGCTCTATCTGAGTATTCCCCCGGACCTGATTCGCGCCGGACTGGGACTCTTCAGCGGTGTGGGTCGGCGCTTCGAAATTAAGAGCGAAATCCAGGGCGTCACGCTGATCGACGATTACGGCCACCATCCCGCGGAAATCAAGGCCACGCTCGAAGCCGCGCGCCTGTGCGGCTACAAGCGCATCCTGGCGCTTTTTCAGCCGCACCGCTATTCGCGCACGCAGGGGTTGTGGGATGAATTTTGCCGCGCCTTCAATGAAGCGGATATTTTGCTGGTCACGGATATTTATGCGGCGGGCGAGGCTCCCCTTCCAGGAATTACGGGAGAGAATCTCGCCAAGGCCGTTTCCGCCGCGGGACACAAGAACGTGATTTTTGCGGACACCATGCAGCACGCCGTCGAATTTATGCTGCGCGAAGCGCGGCCGGGAGATGCGATTCTCACCATCGGCGCGGGAAGCGTGAATCGTGCGCTCGAGGAACTGGCGCTTCTGCTGGGACCGCAAATGTCAATGCGAAATGCGCATTAGCCGAATGCCGATCGCCGGGCAGCTCAAAAATCTGGGAGTCGAACTGCGCCCCGGCGTTCCGCTGACGGAAAAAACTTCGCTCGGCATCGGCGGCACCACCGACATTCTCGAAATCCGCGAGTACCAGGCTCTGCCCGAGGTCGTGAGGCTACTCGCGCAGGAGGGTGTGCGCCACCAATTCTTGGGCGGCGGAACAAACGTGCTGGTGGCCGACGGCGAATTGCCGTGGGTCATGTTGCATCTCCCCTCCGCGCACCCGGGCGTGACGATTGAAGGAAACCTCGCGCTCGTGGATGCCGCTGCGGACCTTGGCGGCACGGTTACTTACTGCGCGCGGCGCGATCTGGGCGGCATGGAGGGCCTCATTGGCGTTCCCGGAAGCATCGGCGGAGCATTGCGCATGAACGCCGGCGCCTACGGGATGCAAATCGGCTCGTACGTTCGCGAGGTGGAAGTCTATCGCGCCGCCACCGGAAAAATTGAAACGCTGCGCGGACAACTTATCCGTTTTGACTATCGCCATACGTCATTCGCGCCGGAAGACGTCATGCTGCGCGTGAAGCTCGAGCTGCCCTCCAAGCCGTACAAAGACATCGTCGCCGGGATTCGCATGTGCAATGAGAAGCGGCGCTCCAGCCAGCCGCTCAACCAAAAAAGCGCCGGATGCATTTTCAAGAATCCGCCCGGAGGATCGGCGGGACGCATGATTGACGAACTGGGGCTCAAGGGAAGCCGCGTGGGCGACGCCATGGTCAGCGATCGCCACGCCAATTTTTTCGTCAACGCCGCCAGCGCCACGTGCGCCGACATGCTCCGGCTGATCGATCAGGTGCGCGAAAGAGTGCGCCAGACTTTTGGAGTCGAACTCGAGAACGAAGTGATTCTGTGGAAGAACTGAATGACGGACGCTGACGCATACACGCATCCGGCGGTGGCCGAAGAGGACGAGCCGCGATATCTGCGCAGGCAAAAGCCTCTCGAAATCAAGCGCCGCAAATTCGGCAAGCGCGCTTGGAAGACCTATCTCCGCGCCACGTGGTTCGCCGTGCTGGGCCTCGCATTTGCCGCCCTCGCTTTTGTCGCGGGCGATTTCCTGCTCACTTCGCCGCGCATGGCGCTTATGCATCCCGGCCAGATTGCGCTCAAGGGGAATCACTACGCTTCCCGCGGGTCCGTGCTCGAGGTTTTTCGGCCGGATCGCGGGAGAAGCATTCTGCTCATTCCACTCGAGGAACGCCGCCGGCAATTGGAAGCCATCCCGTGGGTCGAGCAGGCTGTGGTTCGGCGCTCGCTTCCCAATCGCCTGCAGGTGGAAATCGTGGAGCGCACACCCGTGGCATTCTTGCGCGCGAATTCCGATCTTGCATTGATCGACGCGCACGGTGTCCTGCTGGAGCGGCCGCTCGAAGGTGATTTTCATTTTCCCGTGGTCAGCGGCATCACCGCGCAAATGCCGCTCGAGGATCGCGCGCAGCGCATGCAGATGTTCGCCGGTTTTTTGCAGCAGATCGACTTGGCGCAGCCGGGTGCGAGCGCGCGCGTAAGCGAAGTGGATCTCTCGGAATCCCATGACGTGCGCGCGACGCTCGAGGGGCTTGCGGGCGGCGCGGAAACGGCCGCGGGCGGAGCCCCTGCCGCACAGCCGTTTGTCGTGCTTTTCGGCGATCGCGATTTTCAGGCCAAATACAAGCTCTTGATTGACAACATGGCGCACTGGCAGGCTGTGGCGGGCCGCGTGGAGTCCGTGGATTTGCGGTTTGCGGGGCAGATTGTGGTGAATCCGGATTCGTCGACGCAGCTCGCACGCGGAACGTCGGCGAAAAAATAAATCGGGTTTTCACAAGAATTTTTTGCGAGAAGTAAGTAATTCAGGGAGCGGCGGAGTTGGGGAAAAAAGAAAAATATATCGTCGGGTTGGATCTCGGCAGCACGAAGACGGTCGCCTTGGTAGGCGAATCTGAAGACGACGGAACCTTGAAATTTGCCGCCATGGGCGCGGCGGATTCGAAGGGCTGGCGCAAAGGTCAAATCGTGAATCTCGATCTCGCGGTGGCTTCCATTCGCCGCGCCGTCGAGGAGGCGGAAGGCGTGATCGGTGTGCCGGTCGAATCCGCGCTGCTGGGCGTGGCCGGCAGCAACGTGCGCGGTATCAATAGCCGCGGTGGAATTTCCCTCGGTCAGCGTCCGCGCGATATTCAGAAAGAAGACGTGCGCCGCGCCGTCGAAGCGGCACGCAATGTAAACCTGCCGGAAGATCGCGAAGTGCTGCACGTGCTGCCGCAGGAATTTTTCCTGGATGGCGAAGACAATATTCGCGATCCACTGGGGATGGTGGGGCAGCGGCTGGAAGCCAACGTACACATCGTCACCAGTTCCGCGGCCGCGACGCAAAATATCGTCACAGCTGTGAATCGAGCCGGAGTGGTGGTGACGGACACGGTGCTCGAGCCGCTTGCTTCGGCGGAAGCGTGCCTCACGCAGGATGAGCGCGAGCTGGGAGTTTGCCTCCTTGAGATGGGGGGAGGCACCACCGAGTTCATTGTCTTTCACGGCGGAGGCGTGCGCCATGCCGGTGCGGTTCCCGTGGGAGGCGACCACTTCACCAACGATCTCGCCGTCGGCCTACGCACTCCGATTCCCGAAGCCGAGCGCATCAAACGCGAATTTGCCTGTGCCTTCCGCGATGTAATGCGGCAGGACACGCCGATCGAAATCGCGAGCGTTGGGGACCGCCCTCCGCGCACCGTCTTCGCGCGCATGCTCAACGAAATTGTCGAACCTCGAGCGGCTGAGCTTTTCACGCTGGTGCGCGAAGAATTGCGCCGCGCGGGATTTGATTCGCAAATTCCCGCGGGACTTGTTTTCTCCGGCGGTGCCGCGCATTTCCGCGGCCTCGCCGAGCTCGCCGAAAAAATGTTTTCGCTCCCCGTGCGCGTGGCTGCGCCCCGCGGACTTGCGGGCGCGAGCGAGGAAATTTCCCGGCCCGAATATTCAACGGCCGTGGGCCTTGTGATTTACGGCGCGCGCGCGCGGCGCGTCCAATCGCAGCGACCCGGCGGCTGGACTGGCAAGTTGAAGGCTTTGTTTGCAACGGGATGAAGCTGGAAAAATCGGCAACGGAAAAAATTCGGGAGGAAGTATGACGCCAAAAGATGCAGGGATTCGTCTTTCGTTCAGTGAAGAGCCGGTGAACGGAGCAAAAATTAAGGTCATCGGCGTGGGCGGCGGCGGCACCAACGCCGTCAACCGCATGATCAAGGCCAAGGTTGAGGGCGTCGAATTCATCGCCGCCAATACGGATCTTCAGGCGCTGAAACTTTCGCAGGCGCCGGTGAAGATTCAGCTCGGCGCGAAACTGACCAAGGGACTGGGCGCGGGCGCCAATCCTGAAACCGGGCGCAAAGCCGCGCTCGAGGACACGGAAAAAATTCTCGAGGCTCTCGACGGCGCGGATATGGTGTTCGTTACGGCGGGCCTCGGCGGCGGGACGGGTTCGGGCGGGGCTCCGGTGGTGACCAACCTGGCAAGCGAGCTAGGCGCTCTCACCGTCGCAGTGGTCACGAAACCGTTTGCGTTCGAAGGCAATCGGCGCATGCAGCAGGCCGAGCAGGCGCTCGCCGAGCTAGTCGGCTGCGTGGACACCGTCATCGTCATTCCCAATGAGCGGCTGATGGAATGTGTCGAGCACGGCACGAGTTTCTTTGAGGCGTTTCGCATCGCCGACGATATTCTCCGCCAGGCCGTACAAGGCATCAGCGACATCATCACGGTTCCGGGGATCATCAACCGTGACTTTGCCGACGTGAAGACCATCATGCACGGGCAGGGATACGCGGTGATGGGCACGGCGGTCGCGTCGGGAGCGAACCGCGCGGTGGATGCCGCCAATCGCGCCATCAATAGCCCGCTGCTCGAGGATAATTGCATTCAGGGTGCGCAGGGGATTCTAATCAACGTCACCGGTTCATCGAGCCTCACGCTGCACGAAGTGCACGAGGCTTCCTCCATCATCCAAAAAGCGGCGCACGAAAATGCCAACATTATTTTCGGCGCGGTGCAGGAGGATGGCATGAAGGAACAGGTGAAAATCACGGTCATCGCCGCGGGATTCCGCGAAGTGGCGCAACGGAAAACGCACACGAAGCCGTCGTACCTGCCGAAGACCTGGAAGACGGGACGCGAGGCGCAGACGGACGTGGTGGCGGACGTTTCGCGGAACGTCACCGAGGTGATTCAAGAGACGGTGATGGACGATCTCGACGTGCCGACGTTTCTTCGCCGCCAGGCGCAAAAAGCGTAGCGCGCTTCGGAGTGCAATTCATTTTTGCGGGGGCGACTCGAAAAACGGGAAGCCCCTGCTGCTTCGCTCCCCGCTCTTCGTGCCTGCTCATTTTTTTCCGCGCACGGAACTCCCCAAATATTTCTTCTTGCGCTTGCGCAGAGATAGACTCGGCTGGTGCTAGCTGAAGTGCAAATTCGGAAGGAAATTCTTGCGCGAATGGTGGAATTCGCGCGGCAAAATTCCGGCGAAGAATGCTGCGGTTTGCTCGCGGGGCGAGACGGCGGGATCACGAAAATTTATCCGGCGAAAAATGCACTGCGAAGCGCAACGGCTTACGAAATCGCGCCGGATGAGCTCTTTCGAATTTTTCGCGCGATGCGGGAGGCCGGCGAAGAATTGCTCGGCATCTACCATTCGCATCCCAGCGGCGAAAATGTTCCTTCCGCGCGGGACATCGAGCGCGCTTACTATCCCGAAGCCGCGTATTTTATTTTGTCGCCGCGCGGCGATGCGGCGCAGCCGGCGCGCGCGTTTGCGATTCGCGACGGCCGCGCCAGCGAACTCACGATCAAAATTTTGTAGCTGCGCACGCTATCAATCCGTGGCCCGGACGGAATGGCGCAAGCCGAGGGCGGCCTCGGCTTCTGCGAGGCGGCGCGCGTAGAGCGGAAAGCGCATAGCCAACGCAGCGACTTCGCCGCGCACGCGCTGCTCCACCGCCGCGTCGCCCGCGTGAGTGAGCACATCGGCCATCCACGCGGCGATGCGCTCCATTTCCGGTTCGCGCATTCCGCGCGTGGTGACGGCGGGACTGCCGACGCGAATTCCTCCTGCTTTCATCGGCGGAAGGAGATCGAAGGGGATGGCATTTTTGTTGACGGTGATTCCGGAGCGTTCGAGCGAAAGCTCGGCGTCGCGGCCGGTCATGCGCTTCGATTGCAAATCGACGAGGAAGAGATGCGTATCTGTGCCGCCGGTGACGATGCGAAATCCCGCTTTCGCGAGGCCCGCGGCGAGGGCGCGCGCATTTTTCACGACCTGCTGCTGATAGGTTTTGAATTCCGGCTCCATCGCTTCCTTCAGACAGATTGCTTTCGCGGCGATGATGTGTTCGAGCGGGCCGCCCTGCAATCCCGGGAACGTAAGTTTGTCGAGCTCCTTCGCGAATTTTTCGCGGCAGAGAACCAGGCCGCCGCGCGGGCCGCGCAGGGTCTTGTGCGTGGTGGTGGAAACAAAATCGGCGTGCGGCACGGGGCTGGGATGAATTCCCGCGGCGACGAGCCCGGCAATGTGGGCCATATCCACGAAGAAAAGCGCGTCCACTGATTTTGCGATTTCGGCGAGGCGCGGAAAATCAATGATGCGCGAATAGGCGCTGGCGCCGGCGACGATCATTTTGGGGCGATGCTCGCCGGCGAGGCGGGCGAGTTCGTCGTAATCGATTAGTTCGGAATCTTTAGTCACGCCGTAGGCGATGAATTTGTAAGTGCGTCCCGAAAAATTCAAGGGGTGGCCGTGGGTGAGGTGTCCGCCGTGCGCGAGATTCATGCCGAGGACGGTGTCGCCCGGCTGGAGCGCGGACATATACACGCTGATGTTGGCCTGCGTGCCGGAATGCGCCTGAACGTTGGCGTGCTCGGCGCCAAATAATTGTTTGGCGCGGTCGATGGCGAGGCGCTCGACCTTGTCCACATTCTCGCAGCCGCCGTAGTAACGCTTGCCCGGATATCCTTCGGCATATTTATTGGTGAAGACCGAGCCCATGGCTTCCATGATGGCTTCGGAGACGAAATTTTCGCTAGCGATTAGCTCAAGGCCGGTGGCCTGGCGAACGACCTCTTCGCGAAGCGCTTGGGCGACCTCGGGATCGGTCTCGGCGAGCGAGCGGCTCATGCGGCGAAGCTCAGGGGTTTCGCGGTTCATCGTCGCTCCGGGGCGGGCCGCGAGGGCGAAAAGTGCGAAAAGTTAACTTCGTGTTTTGTCTCGATTAGAATTGGGCTCCATCCTTTGTTTTCAGTAAGTTACGAGGTGTCTTGTTCGCGGAGTGTTGCGGGCAGAATTTGCGTGTTTTTGGCTCCGGAATTGGGTGAAAGCCGAGTTGTGGGGCCGCGAAAACCAAGGCAACTCCTCGCCGGTTCCGCTCGAAGCGGGAGAGTTTAAGTTGCGCCAACTCGCGCGTCGATCTCAGAGTAGCAGATGGGGCCGAAAGCGCCAAGAGAGAAGGTGGGGCTTCGGGGTGGCAGCCGCCACTTTCAGCTTTACTTAGGGCGAAATGGCTAATTACTATCGCCTCTTGGTTCTTCTTTGCTTGCGCCTCGCGGCTCGCCCGTGTAGTTTCTGGAGCTCTCTTTTCAGTTCCAGATTTTCTTCGCCTAACCGATTGACCTCTGCCCGCAGGGTCTGATCCACTTGAGCAGTTAAGTTCTCGACTGCGAACGGTCGCTCAAGTTCTTGGATTTCGAGCAGCGAATCAGAAGTGAGCGACGAACTTACCAATCGTCGAAAGGTTTCGAGACTCCCCCTATAAATCTCCTCAGCGTGTCGTAGCAGCGGACTGAAGAATCGTGCATATTTTTGTTTGTCGATGAAGTATTCCGCGGGGCGGAAATGAGTGGCCAAGAGCACATCTTTGAAATGTACCTTGAAATCTCCCGATGGTTCGAGTCGCCCGATAAATTCATAAAGCACATCAGGGCGGACAGTGATGTTACGTCCCACAGAATTTGGCCCTTCGCGCGCGACTCTGTTGAGGTGGCTTGAATACGTCAAGAACGAGCAGTTCCAATCTTCAGGTAAGAGGTCTGCTGGTTTCAGTGTTCTCCAGAGTGAAATCGTCGCGTAAACTTCAGACTCTGTTTCCATTCTTTCTGGTGTTTTTTGAATCTCAGGTCGAGTCTCCAGCATTTCCTTCAATGCTGTGGCTGTCTCTTCCTTCACGACGTGGTAGTTTTGGTCTTTGGAATAAATCTTGTGTGTCCCGAAATACTCGATACCCAATTTGTTGAGGAGTACGCGGATGGCTCCAGGAGTTGGCGGGCCGCCGAAACAATATTCCAAGTAGTCCGGCCACGATGACACCTTTACGTCATTACAGTAGCGGATATATCCATCCAAGAAGGCATTCTGTTTGTAATGGCCACGTCCTAGAGCAGCGGATAGCACTTCCAGGGACTGCTCTCCGTGGTTGTCAATCAGGAACTGAGCCCAGGAGAGGTGGCTTCTGGTTTCGTCGAAAAGACGGGGAGTTACGATTAACCTGACGCCAGCAGCCTTCGACCCCCTGAGTATCTCTGCGATGGTTGAATTGTGGACCGAGTTACAAGCAAGAGTGGGGATCAGTACGTTTGAATCTACGATCAGAGTGTGATTGGATATCAAAGACCGTCGGACTCTACTTCCGTCGGGGTCTAGGTCAAGTGCCTGGACGGCAAAGAAAGCCTTGGAGAGGTATTCCAGAAAGCGCTCATGGACGCCCTTCGGTCTGGTTAAAATCTCGGTTACGTAGTTTATGAATGCATACCGCAATTGAGAATCGAAGGCCTGGGCCCTGCTGCTAATGATCTTAAAAAGATTCGCCGATGGCCGGAGTACCGTCTCGTGACTAAAGACCGCCTGAACTATTTCGGCCCCTCGCTCTGTAAATGCCGAGACAATGGTTTCGGTAACTGCCGTCTTGAGTTTGTCTAGATTTGGACGGGACACGCCAGGCGTTCGGTGATTGAAATCCAGTTCAATCTGTAGCAGGAATTCCTTCTGGAGGCTTACAAATTGGTTCGAATATTTCTGATTAATTTCGTATCCCTTATCAGTGAGTTGAAGAGTTTCAGCGCTCCGCCTTTCCAAGAGCTGCTCATTGGTAGCTGCTAAGACGGCTTCAGTGACCGAATCGCTGATTCTCTCTGGGCGCATATGAGCAATCCTGGCCACCTTTGCAACGATGTCCGGGACGGTGAGTGGGCCCGCAGATCTGGGTTCACTGCCCAGCGCTGCGAGAACTAAGGACTTAAACGCATCAATGCGTGCTCCCCTTCCGCTTTTCAGTTGAAACCTGTGCCACATAAAGAGGGATTGCGCAACGGCCAGTGACAGGGGCGAGGACGGCGGAGGAGTTTCTCCGCGCAGTGCCAGATACTTGCCTAGAATTTCGAAAATGCTTTTCAGTTCTGCGTGACGCCCGTCTGGATTGCGGTACGTAATAATCCGAATGTTGTACTTCCGGTCCCATTCGTCGCAGTCTTCTGGGCTTGCGTTCGCGACAACCGCGAACAGAGGCGTCTTCCTCCGAAGGGCGAATACCGAAAGCTTCGCGAGAAATTGCAAGTCTGGGTCTCGCAACGAGTAGCCAAGAAACAAGATCCTCGATGCTGTCAAGTGAGCCCTCAAAAAGGATCGCAAATGCTCAAAGGACGGATCGCCGATGACTTTATCGAACTGGTCATCAGTCAATATCAATGTACTTGCGTCGTCGAGATCACCGTGCACCTTAACAATACTTGTGGATAGGTCGAAATCGACTGACTCCAATTGTGATTTTGAGTTCGTGAATTCAAGCACGGCTCTTCCGCTTTGCACAAAATGCCGTCTGAGAACGGAATCCAAGTTTGTCGTCATGTAGCCATGAAAATCGAAATCCACTAGGAATTGGTAGATCGAGCCAATGTTCAGATTATCGGCGAGGGCCGTCTTACACACTTGGATGACAAATTCTGGCGAGAACTTCCGCCAGGCGTTGCCGAGCAGCTCAACATATTTCTGTGTGGCGAAAAGGATTTCGTAATTGTCGACGTTGTCCGGATTCTTCTTCCTTATTTCCTCTAGGACTCGTTCAGTCAGCCTAGTCCAGTCTGGGAGGCCTATCTGACAAGAGGGCCCGGCGCCGATAAAAGCAATGCAGCTTCCTTTGTTGAGGTAGTCAATTAAGTCGTACATAGAGAACCTTAAGAAATCGCCGGGCGATTTTACACCTTGGCGGAACAATATGGTACGCGAGCCTGGGAAGGCAGCGATGCGACGGAGAGGCGACTGGAAATGGAGAGTAAAGTTGCCCACCTTCCCGATAAAAAGCATCGGCCCCGACGAGCAGCGTCGGGGTGCAGACTGCGATAGTGAGGCAAAGCGGCGTCCAGCCGCCGCACTCCAGAAACGGCGCGCTCCGAGTGTCGATACGGAATGCCCACCTTCCCGATAAAAAGCATCGGGATGCAGAGGCGCAAAAGGTGGCCGCTACAGAAGGCGAGAAGCAGATCCCTCCGCTGCGGTCGGGATGACACCAAGGGCTTTGAGACGTGAGGGACGGGCGGCCCCCAGAATCACAGTGTCTACTTTTCGGCGCGGCGTGACCGCGTTCGTAGGCTCATTCGTAGCGGAGGGCGACCATGCAGTCAACGCGCGTGGCGCGGCGGGCGTGGCGGGAACCCGATGACGGGACAGAGATATGAATAGGCCGCGGGCGGAATTTCTAGCGCACGGCGAGCGGGTACTGCTGCGTCGAGGGCGGAACGATGCCGTTCATCCGCAGGTACTCGACAATTTGGCCGTAGTGATCGGTGACGTGCCAGACAGCGGTCACGGCCATGCCCAGTTTCGTGTTTGGGCCGGCGTAGGGGCCTTCCACGCGGTCGAGGGCATTCTTCTCGTTGATGGTGGCAAGAACGCGGCTGGCGTAGTCGTATGAATCGCGCAAATACTTGAGGAGTTCGGCCTTGGTTGCGGCCTTCGAGGGGCCGCCTTTCTCGCAATGTTCCGGCGGAGTGGTGCCCTCAATTTCGTTGAAGAAAGCGAAATTGGCACAGGCCACGTGCTTGACCTGCTCGGCGAACGAACGCACGCCTTTGAAATTGCCATGGCTGGGAATGAAGGCATAGTTTGCTTCGGGCATGGCTTCGGCCGCGCCGAGGAATTCGCCTTCGGTGTAGCTGAGTGTAGCGCCGACGCTGTCGGCGATGTTTTTGGGGACCTCGTCCTGCTGAGCGAAGGCTGGGGCAGCCAAGAGCGTAAGAGAGACCGTAGCGAAGAATGCCGCTAGTTTCATAGGGCCACCTCGGTGGAACGCCTCAGGATACGCGGGCGAATTAAAAGGTGGAAGAAGAATGGAAGAGCGTCAAGTTGCTGGGCGGTTGACTTAGGTTGGCGGGTCACCTAACCTAAATCGCTTTCATTTCACGCGCGAAGAGTGCTGTACGGCTTCAGCGCACATTGAAGAAAAAACGGGACTGCGAATGACGGAACAGAAACTTCCCACGAGGGCGGCGGATTTTGCTGAGTGGTACAACCAGCTGGTGCTGCGCGCGGAGCTGGCGGACTACGCGCCGGTGCGCGGCTGCATGATCGTGCGGCCGTACGGCTGGGCGCTGTGGGAGAATATCACGGCGGCGCTCGACCGGCGATTTAAGGCCACCGGGCACGTGAACGCGGCGTTTCCGCTGCTGATACCGCAGAGTTTCATACAGAAAGAAAAATCGCACGTGGAGGGATTCGCGCCGGAGCTGGCCGTGGTGACGCACGGCGGCGGAGAAAAATTGGAAGAGCCACTGGTAATCCGGCCGACTTCGGAGACGATTATCGGGCACGCGTATGCAAAATGGATTCAGTCGTACCGCGACCTGCCGGTGCTGATCAACCAGTGGAACAGCGTGGTGCGGTGGGAGCTGCGGACGAAGCTCTTTCTGAGGACGCTGGAGTTTTTCTGGCAGGAAGGGCACACCGCTCACGCGACGTATGAAGAGGCGGAAGCCGAAACGCGGCAAATGGTGGACGTCTATACGGATTTCGCGGTGAATGAGGCGGCGGTGCCGGTCTTCGCGGGGAGAAAATCGGATTCGGAAAAATTCGCAGGCGCGGACGTGACCTATTCGCTCGAAGCCATGATGGGGGACGGGAAGGCGCTGCAATTCTGCACTTCGCACAACCTGGGACAGAATTTTGCGAAGGCTTTCGAGATTCGCTACCTGGATAAAAACGGGACGCTGCAACATTGCTGGACGACTTCGTGGGGACTCTCAACGCGCGTGGTGGGCGCGATCATTATGGCGCACGGCGACGATCAGGGACTTATCCTGCCGCCGCGGCTGGCGCCGTTTCAGGTGGCGGTGGTGCCAATCTTCAAGAGCGCCGAAGAAAGGGCCGTGGTGATGCCCGCGGCGGAACGGGTTCGCGGCGAGCTTACGGCGGAAGGCGTTCGCGTAAAAATGGACGTGCGCGAAGGCGTGAGTCCGGGATTCAAATTCAATGACTGGGAAATGCGGGGAGTGCCGTTGCGGATCGAGTTGGGACCGAAGGATGTCGCGCAAGGGAGCCTAGTGCTGGCACGGCGGGACCGTCCGGGGAAGCCGGGCAAAACGAGCAGCGCGCAGGCAGGGATTTCGGCCGCGGTGAAGTTCGCGCTGGAGGAGATCCAGAAGGCGCTGTACGAGCGGGCTCTCGAATTCCGAAAGGCGCACACCCAAGAGCCGAAAAACTACGAGGAATTCAAGGCGGCAGTGGAAGGCGGTTTCGCGGTGGCGTTTTGGTGCGGCCGGGCGGAGTGCGAGGCCAAGATTAAAGAAGAAACGAAGGCCACGATGCGCTGCATTCCCGCCGAAGTGCAGGGCGGGGCGGGACGGTGCATTTGTTGCGGCGAGGCGGCGACGGAAAAAGGCGTTTTCGCGCGGGCCTACTAACCAGCATTTCCTTTCGGGTCACAAGGTAAGAGAGCGCGCCTCGACACTCGCAGAGCGTGGTGCTAGCCTCGGTTGAGATACTCTCGAACGAGGCGAGCCGAGAGCCTAGACCATGCATGCCGCAAGGAACTCGCAATCCCGCGAGCGGGGAGCGGCGAGGCTGAAAACCCTGCTTTCACTGCTGATCCTGGCGGCCATCGTTATTTTTTTGATCAAGATCGTGCCCATTTATTACGACAACTACGTTTTTACGGACACGATGATAAACGATACACAGGCCGCCGTGAGGATGCGCCAGAGCGAAGAAGATGTGCGCGACGCGATCTACAAAGCGATGAAGGAAAATGACATCCCGGGGACGCGCGACACCATTCGAATCACCGTGGGCGGTGGCGCCGTGACGGTTGCGCTTGATTACACAGTTCCCGTGGACCTATATTTTTATCAATTCAATCTAAATTTCCATCCTCAGTGCAACAGTAATTCGATTTTCAAGTAGGCAGACGGATTGCCACGGGCCCGGCCGGGCATCCCTGCGGGCTTCCTTGCGTCAAAGGATGTAGGGGAACCTGCAAGGCGGGGGAGAGGCAGACTTGAAGATTCGAGTGGCGAAAGGATTCTGGAGCTCGCGATTTGGAATCGCGATGCTGTGCTGCCTGCTGGCGATCTTTCTGGCCGGAGCCGGCGTCTTTTCGTTCTATTACATCCGTTATTCGCGGATGATTGATCAGCGGCTGGGCGGAGCCATCTACGAAAACACTTCGCACGTGTTTGCCGCACCGCAGAGGATCTTTACGGGAGAACAACTGCGCCCCTCCGCGCTCACGGATGACCTGCTCCACGCGGGGTACACGGACCAGGACAACCCGGGCGCACCAGGACGGTTCCGCGTGACAGGCTCGACGATCGAAATTCACCCTTCAGCGACCTCGTATTTCGGCGAGGCCAACGCACTGCGCGTGGAATTCACCGGCAACACCATCACGCGAATCATGGCTCTGCCGCGCGGGGATGCACTGGGCGAAGCCGAAGTGGAGCCGCAACTGCTGACAAACCTCTTCGGCAGCTCGCGGGAAAAGCGTCGCGTGATGCGATACCAGGATTTGCCGCCGATCCTGGTGCAAGCGGTGCTGGCGGCGGAAGACAAACGCTTCTTCGAACATCCGGGGTTCGATCCCCTGCGTGTAGCGGGAGCTGCATGGGCAGACCTTCGCCGGGGACAAAAGGCCCAGGGCGCCAGCACGCTGGACATGCAGGTGGCGCGCAGCTTCCTTTTCACCAACGAGCGGACCTGGCAGAGAAAAATGGCGGAGACGCTGGTGGCGCTGGAACTGGAACAGCGCTTCTCGAAGCAGCAAATATTCGAGCTGTACGCCAACGAAGTGTACTTGGGCAACCGGGGAAGTTTCGCGATTCGAGGTTTCGGTGAAGCTGCCACAGCGTATTTCGGGAAAGACGTGCGCGAATTGAGCCTGGGAGAGTCCGCGTTCCTGGCGGCGATCATCCGCTCGCCCAACCGGTATGCGACGGCGGAGCGGCATCCGGATCGAGCGATCGAAGCGCGCGACCGTGTGCTGGCGCAAATGGTGGAAGACAGCATGATCAAGCCGGAACAAGCGGACGCGGCCAAGCGCGAAAAACTGCGGTTTACAGGTGGCGGCGTGGAATCGGCGGCGGCGCCGTACTTCGTGGACATGGTGCGAGACAACCTGCTGGAGAATTTTTCCGAGACGGACCTGACGACGCAAAGTTACCGCATTTACACGAGCCTGGATCCGGACCTTCAGAGGGCCGCCAGCGAGGCGATCGACATAGGAATAAGAAACGTGGATGCGCAACTTGTGCGGCGGTACGCAGCGTGGAAGCGCAAGGGGGAAGCTGTTCCTCCGGTGCAGGTGGCGCTCGTGGCGCTCGATCCGAAGACGGGAGAAATCCGGGCGCTCGTAGGAGGCAGGAGCTACGGAGAGAGTCAACTCAATCACGCGCTGGCGCGGCGGCAGCCGGGCTCTTCCTTCAAGCCGTTTGTGTACGCGGCGGCGTTTGAGAATGCCGTGGAAGGACTGCAGCCCATTATCACGCCGGTGACGACCGTGGTGGACGAGCCGACGACCTTCAGCTTCGACGGGAAAGACTACACGCCGAATAATTACGGCGAAGAGTTCGATGGCACAGTGACGGTGCGCACGGCGCTGACGCGCTCGCTAAACGTGGCGACGGTGAAAGTGGCGGAGATGGTGGGCTACGACAGGGTGGCTTCGTACGCAAAGCAGCTCGGGCTCGACCCGCACATTGAGGGGACCCCGGCGGTGGCGCTGGGGGCTTATGAGATGACGCCACTGGAAGTTGCCTCAGGCTATACGATATTCGCGAACCAGGGCGTGAGGGCGGAACCGCTCTTCGTGAAGAGAGTCGTGGAGGCAGATGGGTCGGCGGCCGAACAGGATGCGCCGCGAACACGCGCGGTGATGGATCCGCGAGTCGCGTACCTAGTGACCAGCTTGATGGAGGACGTCCTGAATCGCGGCACGGGGGCGGGGGTTAGGGGGCGGGGATTTACCGCACCGGCGGCGGGGAAGACCGGGACGTCGCGCGATGGCTGGTTCGCCGGATTCACTTCGAATCTGCTCTGCGTGGTATGGGTGGGATTCGACGACAACCGCGACTTGGATTTATCGGGCGCGACTTCGGCAGGACCGGTATGGGCGGAGTTCATGAAGCGAGCTGTAGCCTTGCCGGCATATAAGAATGTGCAGGACTTCACAGCGCCAGCGGGAATTGTACAAGTGACGATTGACCCACAGTCCGGGGAACTGGCGACGCCAGAGTGCCCGCAAACGCAAAGCGAAGTCTTTATCCAGGGCACGGAGCCGACAGAGTATTGCCCGCTGCACGGAGGGCGGGCGTCAGCGGAACATGCGCCTGCCGGATGGCTAGGAAAACTGTTTGGGCAGCCGAATTCAGCAACTCCGGGACAACCGGGCGCGAACGCCGCTTCGGGCGCGGGAGGCGGAAGCGCGAATCCGGCTGGGGGCGGAGGGCAACCGAGCGGGGGCACGCATCCGGCTGCGGCAGATAACGGAAAGAAAAAGGGCGTCCTCACGCGAATCTTTGGTATCTTTGGAGGCAGCAAAAAGCCTGCGGCAGCACCTCCAAAGCCTTAGGCAACTATTCAGGCGAGGTAAAGCAAGATGAACCGCCTGACAGTATTTCTCGCAGCGTTGACAGTGATGGCGCCGTGTGCCGAGGCGCTGCAATCAACTACACCCCCCAGCCCGCCTGAGCACGCCGCGCAACAACCCGCGGCCCAAGCACCCGTCCTGACGGAGCGCCAGAAGGCGGAAATGCAAGCGGATCTGCTGATGGGCCAGAAACAGTATTCCGAAGCCGTGGCGGCCTATTCGGCAATTCTCAAGCAGGAACCGAAGAACTTGACGCTACTGAATAAAGCGGGAGTGGCGTGCCAGGGAGGAGGGGATTTTCACTGCGCGGAGCGGTTTTACAAGAAAGCGCTCAAAGCGCAAAAGAATAACTCCACCGCGCTGAATAATCTGGGCACGCTGGAATATAACTGGAGAAAATATCGCAAGGCCATCCGATATTACGAGAAGGCCATCCAATCGCAGGGAGATGTGGCGACGTACTACAGCAACCTCGGTTACGCGCAGTTCGACGACAAGCAAGTCAACGCGGCAATCAATTCATTTCAGAAAGCGATTCAGTTGGACCCGGACATATTCACGCGGCGCGGCGGCACGGGTGCGGTAGTGCAGCAGCGCGGGATGGACGATCCCGGATCGTTCTATTTCTTCGTCGCGAAATCTTTCGCGCTCAGTGGAGATGCTGAACATTGCGCGCATTTCTTGAAGATGTCGCGCGACGAGGGATACAAGGACTATCTTGGAGCGCTGAAGGATCCCGCGTTCGCAAAAGTGATCAAGGATCCACGCGTACGGGAGATCCTGGAACCGCAGAAATCCGATGCGCAGCCTTCCGAACGGCCGCTGGAGCTATAGGCGGCTATCCAGCGTGCGGCATTTCCAAATCGCGAGTTCACTCCTGCTATAATGTGCGCGGTTATGGCTTCCCGCATCCCACATTTCTTGCTGTGCACAGTTTTGCTTGCAGCCGGGGCTGCATTGGCGATTGCCAGTGCCGCAGGGCCGCCTGCTCCTGCCACGCCACAAGACTCTCGGGTGGTGGAGCTGCAGATAAACGATCAGATTGAACCGATTCTCGCAGAGTACCTGACTAGAGAAATCGAGCAGGCGGGGCGTTCGCAAGCCAGCCTGGTCCTAATCACCATCAACACTCCAGGCGGACTGGACACATCCATGCGGGAAATTATTCAGAGCATTATCCGTTCGCCGGTGCCCGTAGTTTGCTACGTAACTCCGGCGGGGTCGCGCGCGGCCTCGGCGGGTTTTTTCATTCTTCTCTCCGCAGACGTGGCGGCGATGACTCCGGGAACGGATACGGGAGCGGCTTCGCCGCTGCTGGAAATCGGCGGGTCGCCCGTGCAGATTGACGAAACGCTGCGCAAGAAAATTGTGAACGAGGCCACGGCGTATCTGCGCAGCTACGCAAGCGAGCGCGGACGCGACACGGGGCTGGCCGAGACGGCGGTGACAGACGCGAAGGCATTCAGCGACAAGGAAGCGCTCGACGGAAAGCTGATCGATCTGGTAGCGCCTTCGACCGAGCAATTGCTTGGGCAATTGAACGGCCGAACCATCACGCGGTTCGATGGCTCGAAGACCACGCTCGCGCTGGTGAATCCGGTTCTAGAGGTGCACGAAATGAGCGCACGCGAGCGCTTCCTTGAGCGCGTCGTGCAGCCGGATGTGTTTTTTATCCTGCTTATCGTGGGAGTTCTGGGTTTGTACGTGGAGTTCACACACCCAGGGATGTTCGCCCCGGGCGTGATTGGCGGGATCGCGCTTCTGCTGGCCCTCTTTGCAATGCACCTGCTGCCCATCAATCTTGCGGGATTGGCGCTGATTGTCCTGGGCCTCGCACTATTTGTTCTGGAGGCGAAATATCCGACGCACGGGATTCTCGGCGTGGGAGGGGTGGTGGCCGTGCTGCTGGGCGCGCTGTTGCTGATTCGGTCGCCGATAACCGGGATGGGTGTGAGCCTGGGCGCGGCGCTCGCGGTCACGATTCCAGTGGCGATCATTATGATCTTTCTGGCACGGCTGGTACTGCGCTCGCGGCGCTGGAAGAGATCCACCGGTCCGGAGCAATTGGTTGGGGAAGTAGGAGAGGTAACGGAAGCGATCGAAGGCAGCGGAATGATCTTCGTGCATGGAGAACACTGGCGAGCTTCGGCGGGAAGAAACATTCCCAAGGGAGCGCGGGTCAAAGTGCAAAAAGTGAACGGCCTTACCTTGCAGGTGGAACCCCTGGAACCGAGTCCGGGCGGAGCCGGACGCTCTTCGTAAGAGAAAGATAATCAGAAAAAAACGGAGGCAACTGCGATGGATGTGATCTTTGTGCTTTTCGGCGTGGGAGCGCTCATTTTCTTGATTTGGATCTTTAACTGCATTTATGTAATTAAAGAGTGGGAACGCGGCGTGGTGCTGCGACTTGGGCGCATGCTGCCAGAGTCGAAGGGCCCTGGATTGGCCCTGGTATTCGCCCCGATTGAAAAGCTGATGCGGATTTCTTTGCGCATCGAAACACTGGATGTCCCGCCTCAGGACGTGATTACGCGGGACAACGTGTCACTCAAGGTGAACGCGGTGTGCTATTTCCGTGTGGTGGACGCGAACCTGGCGATAAGCCAGGTGGCCAACTACCTTTATGCCACGTCGCAACTGGCGCAGACGAACCTGCGCAGTATCCTCGGGCAGTTCGAGTTTGACGAGCTGCTCTCAGATCGCGAAAAGGTAAACGCCAAGCTGCAAGTAATCCTTGACCAGGACACGGAGCCATGGGGTATTAAGGTGTCGAAGGTAGAAGTAAAGCAGGTAGATATTCCGGAGTCCATGCAGCGCGCGATCGCGCGGCAGGCGGAAGCCGAGCGCGAGCGGCGGGCCAAGATTATTCACGCCGAGGGCGAGCTGCAGGCTTCGGAAAAATTGGCAGAAGCAGCGCAGAAACTTGAGACCCAGCCTGTCTCGATTCAATTGAGGTATTTGCAGACGCTGACTGAAATCGGATCGGAGAAGAATACGACGGTCGTGTTTCCCATCCCGCTCGAGTTCATGGGGCAGTGGATGAGAAGCATGGCGGGGAATAAGTAACGGATGGCAGGCAATGGAAAACGTGGCGGAGAACGGGTATTCGAGAGCCGGCACCTGGTGGGGCTTTTCCTCGGCGTGGTGCTGCTCTGCTGCGTTTTCTTTACGCTCGGCTATGTGATGGGCCGGACGCAAAACGGCGGAGCATTCCACGCCAAAGCGTCGAGCGGAACTCCTGCAGGGCCGGCAGCTTCGGCGACTTCGTCCGCAGGGGGAAAGGACGATACGGTCCCTGCCCCAAGCGACTGGGATTTCAACACACCGAAAAGTTCGGAGAAACCACCTGAGCCGCGGGCCGCGTCCGCTGCGAAGCCGCAGCCAGATAAACCCGGGAAAAATGAACCTGCGGCAAAGTCTGTTCCGGCCGTCTCCAAACCTGGAGCGCAGTTTGGGCCGCCCGCAATTCCACGAGGTGCGATCGTCCTGCAAGTGGCGGCGCTCAAGAGCGAGGGCGACGCGCTGGCGCTCGCAGACGCGCTGCAGAAGAAAAGATATCCCGCGTTCGTGATTACACCTACGACAGATAGTTACTATCGCGTCCAGGTGGGCCCCTATGCGGACCCGCAGTCCGCGACGCTGGCGAAGACAGCGCTCGAACGGCAGGGATTCAAGGCCATCGTCAAGCGATAATCGCGCGCCGACCCTCCGTCAGTTTTTCCCCATCAAAAAGAAACCGTGATGTACTAACCTATGTGCGCATGTGCCGGCGCAAAATCCTAGAGGCCGTGGAAAGCAGCTCACAATGAAACTGGGGCGGCCCGCACGAATTTTGCTGGCGATCTGTTCCGGTTTTTCCATGGCATTTGCATTTCCGAATTACAACCTGCCCTGGCTGGGATGGATCTGCCTGTTTTTCTTGATTGTAATTTCAATCGATGAGCGTCCCCGCATTGCGGCGTTCTATGGGTGGGTGAGCGGATTTATTTTTTATCCGGCTTCACTCCCATGGATATACGAGGTGATGCGGCAGTATGGCAACCTGACCGTGCTGCAGGCGGCCGGCGTCCTGGGGCTGATGGCCGTTGCGGGAGGATTCTTCCCCGCGGCCTTTGCTTGGTGCATCGCGCGATTTGCCCGAGAGAGCGCCGGCCGCGCGTGCTTCTTTGCACCGTTCTTCTGGGTGGTGCTGGAATTTATCCGCACACATTTGCCGATCATCGGCTTTCCATGGAATTTGCTTGGCTATGCGGCATCGAGCAGCCTCGCGCTGTTGCAGATTGTGCCGGCGACGGGAATTTACGGTCTGACTTTCCTGGTCGCGGGATTCAACGCGCTGCTCGCGTGGGGCGTGGTGGCGGCCGGGAAGCGCGCGCGCGTGGCGGCGGTCGTGGCGATTGTGCTGCTGGTGTTCACGCTGGCGGTTGGTGCAAAACTCGTTCCGATAGCCGAAGCACATCACGTGGCACACCTGGTGCAGACAGATTTTCCTCCGCAATCGCAACAATACCCGGCGGACTGGCTGCAAACGCATGCCGCAGATCTCGATGAACTCGAATTGCTCAGTGTGAGCGCGGCGCGGCGTGAGCCGGGACTCATCGTCTGGCCGGAAGTTCCGGCACCATTCACGTTGCAAGACCCGAATTTTTCCGCGCGGGCGCAGCGAATCGCGCAAGAAGCGGGAACCGATTTCTTGCTCGGGGTGGTGGATTGGCGTCGCAGACCCGGCGGGCAATTTCAGGCAACGAACAGCGCGGTGCTCCTGGGCCCAGCGGGGCAGCGATTGTTCACGTACGACAAAATCCATTTAGTGCCTTACGGGGAGTACGTGCCGTTGCGGAAATGGATCACCTTTGCGGGACGGCTGACGGCCGATATTTCGGATTTCACTCCGGGGACGTCGTATCGCGCGGGGTCTTTGCCCGCTGGAAGCTTTGGCGTATTCATCTGTTACGAAGCGATCTTCCCTGATGAAATAAGACGATTCGAACGCGCGGGGGCGGAGTTGCTGATTAATATTTCCAACGACGGGTGGTTTGGCCGGTCGGCCGCGCCGGCGCAACATCTGATGATGGCGCGGGTGCGCGCAGTGGAGCTGCGACGGTGGATGCTGCGCGACACAAACAACGGCTTCACCGTCTCCGAGGATCCCTACGGCCGCATTGTTGCGGAGATGAGAACGGATGTTCGCGGGGAGCTCGACGCGCCATATGACTTCAGGACGGATTCGACGATCTACGCGCGATTCGGAGACTGGCTGGCATGGCTGAGCCTGGCTGTTTCTGCGGGGATGCTCTTGGAGCTCTTCCTGGTCGGCGCGCGGCAAGCCAGAGTTTCTGAATCAAGCTCGAAATCGGGTAAAATAAGAACATGACCGCGCACATTGAAGACTTGGCCCACCGCTTCGACGAGCTCAAGAAGCGCATCGAGCTCGTGCGGAGCTATCTTTGACGCCACCTCTAATCGCCACCGGCTAACAGAACTCGAAGAAAAAATCGGACGGCAAGAATTCTGGCAGGACCAGGAACGCGCACAGACTACGCTTCAGGAGCGCAAACAGGCCGAAGACAGCGTGCGTGCGGACGAAAAGCTGGCGCAGACGCTCGCCGATATCGAAACATATTTTCATCTGGCTGAAGAGGAAACGGACTCCGCACAACGCGATGCCGTTCTCGGAGAATTGAGCGGAGAACTCGACCGGGCCGATGCGCTCGTTGGGGAGCTTGAGACGCAGACGTTGCTGAGCGGCGAAAGCGACCGCTTAAACGCCATCATGACGGTCAAGCCGGGTGCGGGCGGCACCGAATCGCAAGACTGGGCGGAGATGTTGCTGCGCATGTACCTGAGCTGGGCGGAGCGCAAGGGGTTCCGCACCACGATCATTGACTCGACGCCCGGGGAAGAAGCGGGGCTGAAATCCGCAACGGTGCGATTCGAAGGAGAAAACGCTTATGGCTTGCTGACGGGGGAAAGCGGCGTGCACCGGCTGGTGCGAATTTCACCGTTCGACCAGGCGGCGCGGCGGCACACCTCATTCGCTTCCGTCTTCGTGATTCCCGAAATTGACGACCGAATCGAAGTCGTAGTGAAACCGGAAGAGATCCGCATCGACACTTTTCGAGCGGGCGGGCACGGCGGACAGAATGTGAACAAAGTAGAATCGGCGGTGCGCATCACACACCTGCCCTCGGGAATCGTGGTGCAGTGCCAGAACGAACGGAGCCAGCACAAAAACCGCGAATGGGCGATGAAACTCTTGAAGTCGCACCTGTACGAGCTGGAGCTGGAAAAGCGGCGCGAAGAAATGCACAAGCTGGATGCGTCCAAGCCGGAGATCAGCTTCGGCAGCCAGATTCGTTCCTACGTTCTGCAGCCGTACCAGATGATCAAGGATCATCGCACCAAGGCCGAAAGGGGCGACGTGGACCGCGTGCTAAATGGAGACATTGACAGCTTTATCCGCGCGTACCTTCTTTCACGGCGCGGCCAGGCGACAGCGGCCTAGCCCCGCCCGACGCCGGACTGCGGCATGCGGATGCCCGGATGTGGAATGGTCGCGCGCCGTTCGACCCCGCGAAAGCGCCGTTTACTGCCGCAATAATTCGTTCCAGCGCAAATCGTTGACACTCCCAAGAGCGCATGCTACCTTGGCGATTTGGGTTTTTCCGCACGTTCCGAGAGGGCCTCACACATCGCTACAGTCTTGCGAGGGGGAATGTTTTGACGCAAACGGGAAAGAATTTTTTATTCACTTCCGAGTCGGTTACCGAAGGTCATCCTGACAAAATAGCGGATCAAATTTCCGACGCGGTGCTCGACGCCGTCCTCGGGCAGGACCCAACGGGGCGCGTGGCGTGCGAGACGCTGGTGACGACTGGTCTCGCAGTGGTGGCGGGCGAGATCACGACAAAAGCTACGCTGGAATACGCAGACATTGTTCGCGGGGTGATCCGCGACGTGGGATACACCCGCGCCAAGTTCGGATTCGACGCCGATACTTGTGCGGTCATCTCGGCAGTGAAACGCCAGTCCGGCGATATCGCTATGGGCGTGGACACGGGTGGGGCGGGGGATCAGGGATTGATGTTCGGCTTCGCCTGTGACGAGACCCCGGAACTAATGCCCATGCCGATACAGCTGGCTCACCAATTGACGCGGAGACTTTCGGAAGTCCGCAAATCAGGGGTGGTAAGTTTTCTGAGGCCAGACGGCAAATCGCAGGTTAGCGTGGAATACCAGAACGGGCGTCCCGTGCGCGTGGACACCGTGGTGGTTTCGACGCAGCACAGCGAGGAGGTTTCGAACCGCGACCTGCAAGCGGCGGTAATGGAGGAAGTCATCAAGCCTGTCATCCCTGCGGCGATGCTCGACAAGCGAACGAAATTCCATATCAACCCGACAGGGCGATTCGTGGTAGGCGGACCGATGGGCGACGCCGGCCTCACCGGGCGAAAGATCATCGTGGACACGTACGGGGGCTACAGCCGGCACGGAGGCGGCGCACTTTCTGGGAAAGACCCGACGAAGGTGGACCGCTCGGCATGCTACATGGCCCGGTACGTTGCGAAAAACCTTGTGGCTGCGGGCATCGCCAGCCAAGTGGAAGTCCAGATCGCCTATGCGATTGGCGTGGCTGAACCCGTCTCCGTTATGGCGGACACGTTTGGAACCGGCGTAATTCCCGATGAGCAGATCACCCAGTTGATACGCGCTACGTTTCCGCTCACGCCGCGCGGAATCATCGAGGCGCTCGATCTTCGCCGGCCGATCTACCGCCCCAGCGCGGCCTACGGCCATTTCGGCCGGTCGGGAGAGGGTTTCACGTGGGAGCGTACAGACAAGGCAGGGGCGATCCGGAGCCAAGCCGGAGTGCGTGGCGCGGAAATGGCCGCGCGATAGTAGGACCTCAACCAGAACTCAAAATTTCGCAGGGAGCCTTACAGTGGAGACAGCACAAAAGATCATGGGAGACGTAAAAGACCTCTCGCTGGCCGAACGCGGCAAACGCAAGGTGGAATGGGCGAATCAGCACATGCCCGTTCTTCAGCTGATTCGCAAGCAGTTTATTAAGGAACAGCCGCTCAAAGGCGTGAAAGTTTCGGCGTGCCTGCATGTGACGAGCGAAACAGCCAATCTGGCGATCACTCTGCGCGACGGAGGAGCCGACGTAGTGCTGTGCGCCTCGAATCCGCTTTCCACTCAGGACGAAGTGGCGGCGTGCCTCGTAAAAGACTACGGGATCCCGACTTTTGCAATTAAAGGCGAAGACAGCGCGACGTACTACGCGCACATCAATTCCGCGCTCGATCACGCGCCACAAATCACCATGGACGACGGCGCAGATCTAGTGACGATTCTGCTCACGAAACGCACGGACCTGGTGAAGAATGTGATCGGCGGCACGGAAGAAACGACGACAGGCGTGATCCGTTTGCGCGCCATGGCCAAGGACGGCAAGCTGCGCTATCCCATCATCGCGGTTAACGATGCGCAAACCAAACACTTCTTCGACAACCGTTACGGCACTGGGCAATCCACGATCGACGGCATCATCCGCGCAACGAACCTCCTGCTGGCGGGATTGCGCGTGGTAGTGGCAGGATACGGTTGGTGCGGGCGGGGAATAGCGATGCGAGCCAAAGGACTGGGCGCTGATGTAATCGTCACGGAAATCAATTCCGTACGCGCGCTCGAAGCAGTGATGGATGGGTTCCGCGTAATGCCCATGGCCGACGCCGCGAAAATCGGAGATGTGTTCGTCACTGTGACGGGCAACAAGTCCGTCCTGGCCAGCGAACATTTTGAGAAGATGAGAGATGGCGCGGTGATTTGTAATTCCGGACACTTCAACGTGGAGATCGATATTCCCGCGCTCGAAAAGCTTTCGAGTTCGCGCAAACCGGTCCGGCCGTTCGTCGAAGAATTCGCGACGCGCGACGGCCGCAAACTTTATTTGTTGGGAGAAGGACGGCTCATCAATCTGGCTGCGGCAGAGGGGCATCCCGCTTCGGTGATGGACATGAGCTTCGCGAACCAGGCGCTCTCGGTCGAACACTTGATCAAGAACGCAAGCCAGCTTGAAGACCAAGTCTATCCGGTGCCGGAAGCCATCGACCGGCAGATAGCCAGATTGAAACTCGATTCCATGGGCGTTCAGGTGGACAAACTCTCTCCCGATCAAGAGCATTACCTCACTTCCTGGGACGAAGGAACGTAGGATTCGAAATTCTAACAACGCGAATCCATTCGGAAAGTGAATCGCGACGTGCCCCTTCCGAGACGCACAAAATCTAAGACTCCCGCATGAGAGACTGGGCCAACTGGGCGATCGAAACCGCGAAGTTGCGCGGCGCGAGCTACGCCGATGTGCGCGTGATGGACATTCGCCAGCGCGACATTTCGGTGAAGAATGGAGCTGTCGGCTCGCTCGCAGAAACCGAGACGCTCGGTATCGGAATCCGCGTCGTCGCGCGGGGAGCCTGGGGATTCGCCTCCACCGACCGGCTGACACGCGAGGGGGTACAGGCCTGTGCCGCCGAAGCAGTGGCCATTGCCAAAGCGTCGGCGATGGCCAAGCGCAAGGATGTCGTCCTCGTTCCCGAAAAAGCTTTCGTCGATACTTGGCAAAATTCATTCATCAAGGACCCGTTCCGAATTCCCTTGGAAGCGCAACTCGGCGTGCTGCTGGAGGCAGACCGCGAGATGCGCGCCGTCAAGGGAGTGACGCTGGCGGAAGGAGCGATGTCTTTTCGCCGCATCGAGCAACTCTTCGTTTCCAGCATCGGCTCAGCGATTCACCAGGTGAAGGTTCTTTCCGGCGCGGGGATCGTGGCCACAAGTTTTGCAGGCAGTGAAATTCAGAAACGGTCGTATCCCAACAGCTTCGGCGGACAGCACACACTGCAAGGTTACGAGCTCGTCGAGGCGCTCGATCTCCCAAGCCACGCGCGGCGCGTCGGTGAAGAAGCAGTCGCGCTACATATGGCCGAACAGTGTCCGGAAGGCGCGCGGACAATCATTCTCGACAGTTCGCAACTCGGTCTGCAAATTCACGAATCCATCGGGCATCCCATCGAACTTGATCGCGTGCTGGGAATGGAAGCGAATTTTGCGGGGATGAGCTTTTTGACCGTGGATAAGCTGCGGACGCTGCGCTACGGGTCCGACATTGTAAACGTGGTAGCCGACGCGCGGTTGGAGCACGGGCCGGGACTGGGCACGTTCGGCTACGACGACGAGGGCGTGCCCGCGCAATGCACCCCGATCATTAGCAACGGGCTGTTCACGGGCTACCTGACAAATCGCGAGACGGCAGCGATGATCGGCGAGCCGCACTCGAACGGCACGATGCGCGCGGAAAGCTGGAATCGTCTCCCCATCATTCGGATGACCAACATCAGCCTTCTTCCCGGCGCTTGGAAACTCGAAGACCTGATCGCCGATACTGACGACGCGATTTACATGGAGACCAACCGATCGTGGTCCATTGATGACCGCCGCTATCATTTCCAGTTTTCAACGGAAATCGGATGGGAAATTAAGGGCGGCAAGAAAACCCGCATGCTGAAAAACCCCAGCTACAGCGGCATCACCACGGAATTCTGGTCGAGTTGCGACGCCATCTGCTCGCGCGACTACTGGACGCTCTGGGGCACGCCGAATTGCGGGAAGGGACAACCGATGCAGACGATGGGTACCGGGCACGGGGCGGCGCCTTCGCGGTTCCGAAATGTCCGCATCGGAGCGGCGTTCGCAAAATGATGCCGAAGACCAGCAAAAAGCAGGCGCCCGCTCGCCGCATGGGGCGCCATGAAATCCGCGGGAAAGCAATTGCCGCGCATCGTCGCTGGGGTTCCACGGCGCTCGACCGGATCGCCGAACGCATCCTGAAATTTAGCGCTGCGGATGAAACGGAAGTGGAAATCAGCGCCACGACTGATGCGTTGACGCGATTCGCCAACAACACGATTCATCAAAATGTCGCCGAGCAAGTGTTGTCCGTCTCAGTGCGCGCTGTGGTGGATGGGCGGACGGCGCGCGCGTCTTCGAATAAGCGAGACGACGATTCGCTGCGGCGACTTGTCGAAGCGGCCGTGAATCTAGCACGATTCCAGCCGAAGAATCCCGATTTGCTTCCCCTGCCCGGAAAGCAGAATTATGAAAAAGTGCGCCGCTACTTCGGGGTGACCGCGGCAATGACGGCCGCAAGCCGTGCGCGGGCGGTGGAACGCGTCGTAAAGATGGCAGCGCGAAAACGTCAGACCGCGGCGGGAATCTTTGCCACAGGCCTAACGGAAACACTTCTTGCCAATTCGCGGGGGCTGCGAGCGCATTACGAGCAAACCCGTGCAGAATTTTCCGTGACCATGCTCGAGGAAAGTTCATCGGGCTGGGCGAAAGCCAATTTCCCCAATGTCGGCGACATCGATCCGGACGCGCTCGCTGAAAAGGCCAGTGCGAATGCTATCCGTTCGCGCCAGCCGCGCGAATTGGCGCCCGGGCGCTACACGGCTATCCTCGAGCCCGCGGCCGTTCTGGATCTGGTCGGTTTTCTTTTCTACGATTTTGCAGGCACGGCAGTGCTCGACCAGCGATCTTGCCTGACGGGCCGCATGGGCAAACAACTATTTGGCGAGAATATTACACTGTGGGACGACGCAACGCATCCGCTGCAGACGGGCGCGGCATTCGATGGTGAAGGTATGCCCCGGCAAAAAGTTCTGCTCGTGGATCGCGGCGTCCCGCGCAACCTTGTGTACGCGCGCAGCACAGCGAAGAAAATGAAGACCAAGCCCACGGGGCACGGCTTTTCACTTCCCAATGAATATGGCGAAGCGCCCATGAACATCGTCTTTGCTGGCGGCGACGCGACCGTGGACGAGATGATTCGTTCGACCGAGCGTGGCATCCTGGTTTCCCGGCTGTGGTATATCCGCGAAGTGGATCCCTACGAAAAAGTACTGACGGGCATGACGCGCGACGGCACGTTCCTGATCGAAAATGGCCGCGTGGCTTGCGGCGTGCGAAATTTTCGCTTCAATCAAAGCGTCATCGAAATGCTCGCAAATGTGGAGACGCTCGGTGCGGCGGTCCGCGCGGCCGGAGAGGAATCGTTCGAAATGGTGGTCCCGGCGATGAAAGTGAAGAATTTCCACTTCTCTGAGGTCACGAAGTTCTAAGCGGCACAACTCCTTCCTAGAAATTTCCTCGAGAAGGGTTTTCCTCTTACGGCGTGGTGAATTGCATGCTAGCAATCGCGCGGGAAATGACGTTCTCCTGAATTTGTACCAAATCCGAATCGGCGCGCGTCATTCCAAACACCGTAAACAGCCGGTTGCCATGTATGAAATATGCCACAGTCCCGGACCAGTCATGCTCGTCCACGCTGCCGCGAAATTTCCGCTCTGTCGCGGAATTGCCGGAAAGGGTGATGTGCTGCTCGCCGAGCGGGCGATAATTGTCCATGATCTCCTGCAGGCGTTTTTCGGTTGAGGCAATTTGCTTTTCAATCGGCCCTTCGAGCGGCTCCGCGCCGATAAGTAGATAGGTAGTCTCATCGCTTGTCCCCATTGCCGTAATCGCTTCCGGCAATATTTTTCGCGCGCCTTCGATCACTTCCCAGCTCGGTGGCTTGTACATTCGGAATCCATAAGTTTCGTTGGTGTAAGCATTGCCCGTAACGGATTCTCGGATCGGCTCAGGCTGCGACTTAGTGGGCGGCGGCTGAGGAGGAGTTGGAGACGCTGTGATCGCCGGCGGAGCTGGTTTCACAGTGACCGGTGGCGCAGGTTCGGGTGCGCCAGTTTTCTCCGGCGCTTGTGCACTGACCGCGTGTGCATCCGGCTTTGCGGGCGCCGTGCGCTTCACAGATTTATCTATCTGCTTTTCACGCTTCTCTGGCGGTGGGTTGACATCCGTCGCAGGTTCTTTGTCGGGTACCGTACTTCCGGGCGAATCAGTAACCACGATAGACACGACCGCATCTCGCCGCACGATTGCGTATCCGTATTTCGTTTCTATTTTAAAGGAGTCGTTTTCGTATCCGACTATTTTCCCGATAATTTTCGTGCCGTCTTTCAATCGGATTTCATCCGCGCGCACGGAAAGTGCGCAGAGGAAAGTGATTGCCAGAACGGAGAGCACGCGCCTCATTGCATCGAGTATGGCAACTCTATTCGAGCGCGGCAAGCGTCAGCGCGGCGGCGGTGTTCGGTTGGTCAGTCCGGCAAGGAGCTGTTCGGCGCGGCGCGTCACTCGGCGGAGTTCTTCGAGGATTTCCAGCAATTTCGCGCGTGTGGATTCCGGCAAACTCGTCCTTGATTGTGCGAGCGCCAGAGCGCGCGCCAGGACACGCAGCTGGCGGCGGTGAATCGGGTTCAGCCGCTCCCACAGCTTTCGTCGGCTGCTCGCGTTGCGGCCCAGCCATTGTGCGGCGCTGGCGACGGGCCGGCCTTCGCCGGGCTCTTTTTCGATTTGCGGAGGCGGCGCGAAGATCATGCTCCCTTTCCTCTGCAGGCGTGTGATCCGGCGCTCGATGCTACGGCCTGCCCTTGCGGTGCTTTGCCTCGCGTCTGGCGCATTTCGATCCTTTCCAGTTTTTCGCAGTTCAACTGCCCATCGGCTTCCACGCGCCCGGTGACGCGCAGGCAGCGCGTTTCGAAGACGAGTCCGCCGTAGCGATCGTACGCGTTGGGGAAAAGCACGGCTTCATAAATTCCGCGCTGGTCTTCGAATGTCGCAAACATCATGTTGCGGTAATTTTTCGTGCCGACGTGGCGAAAGGTGATAAGCCAGCCGAGCAACTGGACTCTTCTGCCCCGCAGACTCTCGAGTTCCGTGCTCCAGGCTTCGCCGTCTCTTGTAGCCAGGTCGAGCGGATGTCCGCTGACCGCCACTTCGAGAATTTCCTGCTCGCAGGCGAGGCGCTGTTCGCGCGAGTAATCGGCGTGCGGCACGAATGCTTTCATTTTGTCTTCGTGCGGCAGCGTTTCGGGGAAGAGCGCTGCGCTCGCTGCCGGCGTTTCGGTGGAGTGCAACCCCGCGACGCTCAGCCGCCAGAGCAGGGCCGGGCGAGTCTCGCCGAAATCATCGAGTGCGCCGCATTTGATGAGCGCTGCGGCTTCATTGCGCTCCAAAGGCACGCGGCGGAGAAAGTCTTCAAGCGAGCAAAATGGACCGCGTTCTTCGCGCGAGCGCAAGATCACTTCCATCGCCTCGCGCCGCAGGCTTTTCACCTGCATCAACCCGATCCGCATCGCGCGGCCAGCGCCGGCTGGCTCAGTGGTGTACACAATCCGCGAATGATTCACCGAGGGCAGGCGCACTTCGATTCCCCAGCGCTTGGCTTCCTCGACGTACGCGGAGACGTGATAAAACCCGGCTTCGGCGCTGCACATTGCGGCGAGAAATTCGGCCGGGTAATGGGCTTTGAGATAAGCGATGCGGTAGGCGAGGTCGGCGTAGGTGGCCGAATGGGCCTTGCAGAAAGCGAAGCCGGCAAATTTTTCCACCATCTTCCAGGTTTCTTCGCGTGCCGCGCCTTCGAGAGCCAGCCTTTCGGCCGCTTTCAGGAATTTCGCACGAAGACGCTGGCGTTCGCGCTCATCCGCAAATTTTGCTTTCGACTGGCGCACGATATCCGCTTCGGCAAGCGTGAGCGATCCGAGCGCGAGGGCGAGTTGCATTACCTGCTCCTGATACACGCAGACGCCGAGCGTCTCACGCAGGATTGGCTCGGCGAGCGCATGCGCATAATGCACCGGCTCCTGGCCGCGCAGCCGGCGGAGAAAAGTTTCCTTCGCGCCGTATTCGGAAGCGCCGGGACGAATGATAGCGATGGCCACGCACAGTTCCTCAAGCGTTTTTGCGCGCAGCGCCCGCAACAGCCCGCGCAGTCCCGGCGATTCAATCTGGAAGACGCCCATGGTGCGGCCCGCGGAAGTCATCGCGCACGTGGCCTCGTCGTTTTCCGGGATGGCGTCGAAATCGATTCGTTCGCCCATGGAGCGCTCGATATTTGCGAGCGCAAGGGACATGGTCGTCAGCCCACGCTGACCGAGCAGGTCCATCTTGATCAGGCCGAGGGCTTCCACCGCGTTCATGTCGTATTGCGTGACGACAATTCCCTTGGTGGCCCGTTCGAGTGGCACGAGTTCCGTAAGGGGCCTCGCCGCAATCACCGTTCCGCAGGGATGAATGCCCAGATGGCGCGGAAAATTGTCGAGCCGCAGCGCGACGGCGAGGATCGTTTTCCAGGGTTCCTCGTTTGCCGGGAGCGTGCGGCATTCCGGCAGGGTGCGGATGGCTTCAAGGATTTCGCGCACGGGGCGGTGCGGCAGCCGCCGCGTGAACTGGTTCACTTCGCCGGGCGAGAGGCCAAAGACTTTCGCCACTTCGCGAACCGCAAGCCGTGCGTGCATGGTGATGAAGCTGGCAATCATGGCCACGTGCTCCTGGCCCCAGCGCTCGTACACATAGTTGAGCAGCTCATCCCGGCGCACGCCGCAAATGTCGATATCGATGTCCGGGCAATCACCGCGCTGCTCGTTGAGGAAGCGCTCGAAATAAAGTCCCCAGCGCAGCGGGCACACGCGCGAAATGCCCAGACAATAGGTAACCATCGAGCTCGCCGCGGAGCCACGCGCCACAGCCGGAATGCCCCGTCGGCGCGCCTCTTCGACGATTTCCCATACCAGGAGAAAGTAGGGTGCCAGATGCAGGCGATGAATCACTTCGAGCTCGTGCGTCAGCCGCGCCAGCACTTCCGGCCGAAGCGGGAAATATCGCTTGCGCGCGCCTTCGAAACACAATTGCCAGAGATACGAAAACGGCGTCTCGCCCTCGGGCACGGGGAACTCGGGGAAAATCGTTTTGCCGAGTTCGAGCTCGAGGTCGGCGCGCCCGGCGATTTCCGTCGTCGCCGCAAGCGCTTCCGGATAATCGGCAAACGCGCGGCGCATCTCCTCTTCGGATTTGAAATAGGCCTCCGCGTCGGCGATCTCCGGAGCGGCGACCTGCGTCAACAGCGTGCCGGTGCGGATGGCGTTGAGTACGCGATGGTGCAGATGCTCCTCGGGGCGGAGAAAATGGACCTGGTTCGTTGCGGCCAGCGGAACGCCGATCGCGCGCCGCAATTCGAGCGCCGCGCGAAGGTTGCTGCGGCCGCTCGAAAGAAAATGATGCGCTTCGAGATACAGCGCATCGCCGAAAATTTCTTTGAGCTGTGCCGCGTGCGCAGTTTCCGCCGCGTTTTTTTCTTCCGGGGCATGGAGTGCGATCAGTCCCTGGCCGTGCGTATTGAGCAGCTCGAGCGAAACAGGTTTTTCATCGAGCTGCCGGCGGGTGACAAGCTCGCAGAGGTTGCTGTATCCAGCGCGATCCGCCGCGAGCAGAACCAGTGCGCGCGCCCTTGCCGAATTTTGCGCTTTATTTTCTACTGCTGGATTTTCGGATTGTGAATTTCGAAATTCAATTTCGAGCACCACTCCGACAATCGGCTTGACGCCTCGCTCGCGCGCCGCTTGATAGAAGGGAATCGCGGCGTAGAGCCCATCCGTATCCGTGAGCGCGACGGCCGCCATCTTCTGTTCCGCGGCAGCCGCCGCCAGTTCCTCCGGCGAGGCGACCGCCCGCAAGAACGAATAATGGCTCCGGCAATGCAGGTGCACGAACATAAAAAGCCCTATTCCGTTTTGAGTGAGTTTTACTTTCCGGCAAAGGACGGGATTTTCGACTGCGAACTGCTAAGACTGATTTCCTTTCAGCGTGAAAGGCACGGCGTCGAGAGGACCAGGCCCGCGGGCTTAGTGGCATAGTGCTCGCGCAGCTCGAGTCCCTTGCCGTAAAACACCGCGTTCCAGCCGAATCGTCCGCGCACGGTATCTACGCCGCGGGTGAGGTACCAACGCCGGTTCGCGGTGGCGTCGAATAATTCATTTTGCCGCTGCTCCGGTTCGAGGTTGATGACACTCACGCCGATCCATCGCAGCGCCACGCGCCGCGTAAAAAGAGCGCGAAAAATTTCAAATGCTGTGGAAAGCAATTGCTTTTCGTCGTTCGTCGGCGGCAGGAGCGGGGCCGCGCGTCCGGCGGAATAGGAATCGGTATAGCGCATCCGGAAGGCAAGCGTGCGCGCCTGGCGGCCGTGAGCGCGGAGCGTGGAGCCGATGCGCTCGGCGAGATATTCGATGAGCGCGCCGAGGAACTCGAGGTCAATCGTGCCGTCTTCGATGGTGGTTTCGCGCGAGATGGATTTCGGCTCGGCCGGCCCTGTGACCGCGCGTTCATCGAAGCCGCGCGCGCGCTCCCAGAACTGCCGTCCGGTGATTTCTCCAAATGCCGCTTCGAGCGCTTCGACGGGCACGGTGCGCAATTGTCCGATGGTTTCGATCCCGCGCTCGCGCAGCGCGGCCGCATGTGCGGGGCCGATGCCGTGCAGCTTCTCAATGTCGAGAGGCGCGAGAAATTCCATTTCCGTGCCGGCCGGAACAATCGCGAACCCGCGCGGCCGCTTCATTCGCGAGGCTATGGACGCCACCAGTTTCGAATTCGCCGCCCCCACAGAAACTCCAAGCCCGGTCGCGTCGAAGATTTTCTGCTGCATCCCTCGCAGCGTCGCGGCGAGATCGGGATAGAGCCGCCCGGTGCCGCGGAAGTCGAGATAGAAATCATCGAGCGCGGCGGTTTCCACAGCAGGCGTAAAATTTTCGAGCTTGCGCCGTACGCGCGCCCCGTAATCGGCGTAGTGCTCGTATTGTCCGGGCACGACGATGGCTTCGGGGCAGAGCTCGCGCGCGCGGCGAAACGTCATTGCCGTGCGCACGCCGCGCGATTTCGCTTCGTAGCTCGCCGAAGCCACTACGCCCCGGCCCACCAGCACCGGCTTCCCCCTGAGGCGCGGGTCGAGCACCTGTTCGACCGAAGCAAAAAATGCATCCACGTCCACATGAACAATTTTCGGCGTCGCATCCATCGAAGCACCTGCGGCAAGCAGCGGGAAGGGTCGTGAGGTTTTGGCATCCAGTTCGCGGATGCGGGCGCGGAGGGGAATCGTCTCCCCACCGGCGGCAACGGAGAAAGATTTTTCGGCGAGGGAAGGGCGGCCCGTGAGAGTCCGATGGACAATGGGGTCGCGGCTTCCCCCGCCTTCCCGTTGCTCTACCGCGGAGGACTATAGGCGAAGAAAAAGCGAAAGTCAAGTAAGAAATTTTGTGCTGCAAAAAAGTCCGACGGATCGCAGAGGAAACAACAAAACGCGTGCAGTGGCGGTCAGGAAGCGAAGGCGAAACCGACCCAGAAGGCAACAACGAGCAGGGCCGCGAGGATCAAAAAGAAACGCAAGCGCTTTTTAAGCACGGCAAGCACAACCAGTCCCAGGCCGAGGAGCATGAACGTCAGTTGCGGCCAGAAGAAAACGGCGCCGAGAACGGAAGGCCCGCGGCCGGCACCCTGAATGGCTGCGGAAGTCATCGAAGCAACGACGGTAATAAACGCGCCGAGGATTCCGGCGACGGCAATCCCGCGCGCCCAGGAAGGCAGCGCCCACTGGCGCTGAGATTCGCGCATGTCAAAGCAAATCTGCGTGACGACCACGGCTACGATCAATGCTATGAACAGGGCCACATCCCCCTCCTGATTTTCCCGTCCGCTCTTACATCGTTCGCGAAGCTCTGGGCCGCGAAACGTTCACCGGCCGGAAGGGCCTGGCGTTTCGAGGCATTTCCTTGTGCCCGTTCTGCCCATTCGATGCGTGCTCGGCAAATTGCGCTTCCTCGGTAGAACCGGGCAGGGCGGTAACGCTCGAGTTTCCGCCGGCAATCACCTGCGTGACTTCGTCGAAGTAGCCCGCGCCTACAAAGCGCTGGTGTGTCACGGCACGAAAGCCCGCATCGTTCTGCAGCCGGAATTCCTCTTCCTGCATTCGCGAATAGGCGGACATGCCGTGCTGGCGATAGTCGAGAGCGAGCTCGAACATCGTGAGATTCAGCGCATGGAACCCGGCCAGCGTAACAAACTGGAATTTGTAGCCCATGGCCGCCAGATCCTTTTGAAAACTCGCCAGACTATCCGCATCGAGCTTCTTTTTCCAGTTGAATGATGAGGAGCAATTGTAGGCCAGCAGCTTGCCGGGGAATTGCGCGTGGATGGCCTCGGCGAAGCGCCGCGCCTCCTCGATATCCGGGCTGGCCGTCTCGCACCAGAGCAAGTCGGCATACGGCGCGTAGGCAAGTCCGCGGGCGATCGCGGCATCTAGGCCTCCGCGGAAAACATAATCGCCCTCCGGAGTTCGTTCGCCGGTAAGAAAGCGACGATCGCGCTCGTCGAAATCGCTGCGAATCAAGCCGGCGCTGTTGGCGTCCGTGCGTGCAATCAAAATGGTTGGCACACCCAGAACGTCGGCCGCGAGCCGGGCAGAGACTAGCTTCTGAATGAATTCGCCGGTCGGCACAACGACTTTGCCGCCCATATGTCCACACTTTTTCACCGAAGAAAGCTGGTCTTCGAAGTGAACAGCCGCCGCTCCCGCGTCAATCATGGCTTTCATCAGCTCGAAAGCGTTCAGCGGGCCGCCGAACCCCGCTTCGGCATCGGCGATCAGCGGTGCGTACCAATTCGTGTCATGGCGGCCTTCGCTGTGGTCAATCTGGTCGGCGCGCTGTAAAGCATTATTGATGCGGCGGACGAGCTTCGGAGCGCTGTCGGCGGGATAGAGACTCTGATCGGGATACATTTCGCCCGCGCCGTTGGCGTCGGCGGCCACTTGCCACCCACTCACGTAGATTGCCTTCAAACCGGCCTGCACTTGTTCAATAGCTTGATTTCCGCTCATGGCTCCGAGCGCCGGAACGTACGGTTCTTCATGAAGGAGATTCCACAATCGTTCCGCTCCGAGGCGCGCCAGAGTGTATTCGACGCGAATCGTTCCGCGCAGCTTTTCGACCTCGGCAGGCGAATAGGGCCGCGTGATTCCTTCCCAGCGCGTGTTGGCGCTACCTTTCCTTGCGGTCCGGGGGCGGTGTCCGTTCCTTGGCATCGTCTCCTCCGAAGAACCCGCGTGAGAATTCACAAATATGTGAACTCGCCGTTGCGAGTTTGCGGCCGCGAAGAGGGCTGGATTGATGTGAAAGCCGAATTCCGCCATGGTTCACCGTTTCGTGCGCAATAACAAACGGCAATTGAGCGGCCAATCGCGGAAATCGGAGAGAATTAACATTCGCATTGTTTTCAGTTGTTTGAGAGGCATGAGAGCCCGGCACAACACGAATTGGAATTCCGAGGAGCACTATTTTTTTGCACATAGTCTGCGGAGGATTTGCTTGTATGGAGAATCGCGGCACATTTCGAAGCGGTTCTAGTCCCATCGGGCCAGAAGCCAATGGTACTCGCCAAGTCGGGTCATTTTGCCGGTTGCCTCGGATGGATTTGGATCCGCTTGTAGGTTGCGAACAGCCAGCGTGCTAGAATTGCCGCGGTTTTAAAGACCACCAAAGGCACGATTGGGTCGCGTGATTCCCCCGCAAGCCAATTGATGTGTATGGCTGGCTCGCGGGAGAAGAATCCATCTATCTTCCGCGGTAGAGTCGAAAGCGAGACAGCATGATTCGGATACTTGAACACCTGCCGGATTGGAGCATGAATATAGTGCGCCTTGCCTTGCTCGTCTTGCTTTCGAGCCCTGTTGTGCTGGCTCAGGAAGCGCAGTCGGGAAGAGTTCTGCCGGACGCTCCGGTTCCACAGCAGAGTGCGAAAGACTCATCTCAGAAGGCGGAGAAAAAGCCATTTCGCTCCACACTGGGAGTTCTTGAGAGAAAATCTTTGTTTTTTCCCGAGCTTGCGGCGGACAGAGGACCGCTCACACGTACGCAGAAGTTCGAGCTCTTCGCGGACGAAAGCATCGCGCCTTCCACATTCCTGAGTTCAGCATTTGGAGCGGGCATCGGCCAGGCCAGGAATTCGCTGCCCGGATACGGCCAGGAGGCCGGAGGATTCGCCAAACGGTATGGGTCTTCGATGGCTAGCAACGCCTCAAACCATTTTTTCGGCACATTCCTTCTGCCCTCGCTGCTTCACCATGATCCGCGCTACTTTGTTTTGTACCACGACACGTTTGGGCGGAAGGTCGGCTACGCTCTGAGCCGAATTGTGCTGACGCGCACCGATGCCGGCGGAGAAGCATTCAATCTTTCGGGGATTTTGGGACCGCTCGCTGCTGAAGGTCTAGCGAACGCCTATCTTCCGGACAACGAGCGAACTGCGGGAAAGACGTTTAGCCGCTACGGCATCCGCATCGGCTTGAGCACTGCCAATAACTTGCTGAAGGAATACTGGCCGACGATTTTCAAGGACTTGCGAATTTCCAAGCTGGCGCCTTCGCCACAATCGGACCCGGGCACCGTTCCTCCATCGCGCCCCTAACGCCAGTCGCGCATCGAACGGCGAAAATTTTCTGACGTGATTTCCGCTTGCGCACTGGCGTTAGAAACACTTCAATCGTGAGTGCAACGCGGGGAACTAATCTCGAGAACCTGCCGACCGCACGTGTGCGCCCATGCTTTGGGACGCGTCCAATTTGCCGTCGGCTCCGCTCGTGAGTGCGACGAACGCGGGATCATCCCGCAGCGAAGAAAAGACGGCATCCACGCGCGCCTCCATCATCTCTTCGCTCCGCACCGCCTGAAAGCGTTCGTATTCGAAGAAGTGGCGATGCAAGAATTCCAGCGCCTTCTCGCGCTGACCCGTCTGGGCGTAAATGGCTGCCAGATTATAAGAAGCGGGAAGAAGGGACGCGTTCTCGCGAGCGATCTTCAGGGCTTCTTCACCATGTCCATTGCCTGCCATAAACGTCGCGGCAAAGACCAAATTGTACGGGTCGGCTGGATCGAGGGCGAGCGCTTCTTCGACGAAATGATTTGCCTTCGCAAAGTCACCCTCAGAATTCCAGTAAACCGCAAGATTTCGGTAGGCGAGAGCAATGGGGTAGGTCTCGACGGAGCTTTCCATCAGAGACAGGCCCTTTTTGAAATCCCCGTCGTGAATCGTCATCTTCCCAAGACCGTGCAGAGCGACCGCACGCGATAGCGGGTCTGCCGGCATGGCCAGGATCGCGCTGAAATCTGTGCGCGCTTTGTCCCACTCGCCGGTGTGGTGGCGATGAAGTTCGCCGAGGTAGCGCAGGGGAACCGCGTCGGCGGGGTCCAGATGATGCGCTTCCGCATAGAGCCGCTCGGCTTCGCGATACCGCGCTGCGTTTTCTGCACGCAGGCCGCGGACCATGGTGCGCTCGATCCGTGCGCTCCGCCGCGGCTCAAGGATCGGCGCGTCAAATAGTTGACCCACATCATTTACGCCCAGCTTCTTGAGAGCTTTGGCGGCATCTTTGGCCTTGCCGGGGAACATGCACCTTTGGTCGAGGACGGCACGGTATTCGGCAATGGCCTTCTGATTGTCTCCCGACTTGGACTGAGTCTTCGCGTCTTCCATCAGTTCCTTGATCCCGTCTTCGCGCTTCTTCATCTCGCCCTGGACCAGCTTTTCCACCTGATCCACTCGGAGATAGCCGTCTTTGTTTTCGGCCTTGCCGACGACGGTTCCATCCGGCGCGGCCAGAACGGCCACCGGAAGTTTCTCGCTCGCCGCGAACTTCTGTCCGAGCGGCGTGCGCGCGTCCACCACACCCATGGTCACGCATTGCGCCGCGTAAATAGAAAGCGTGCGCGAATTTAGCAGGCTCGAATTTCTCATCTCCTCATTTCCGGTCGGGAACCAGTAGAGAGCGAGTCCCCCACTGAGTGGCGGGTCATCGGGCTTAATCAAGCGCCAGGGCACGCGGTAGACCTGCTCGCTGGACATTGAGCCAGAGCCCATTCCTCCCATGCCTCCGCCACCGCCCCCGCCACAAGTTGCCCAAGTTGGCGGGGCAGAGGATGCGAGCAAGCTCAGGATGCCGATGATCGACAACGGACGAACGAGTGATGGTTTCATGGGCGAAATTATAGCAGAGTACGTGTTTGCTGTAGCAGTCACGCAATGTCTCCGGCGAAACTTTCGATCAATTTCAGGGGGTAGGCACCCGGGATCCGAGCGCTTGCGTCACACTCTGAGGCACGATTCGCGATGATCCAACGGCTCCGAAAACTTGTTACCTGCCTTCCGCTCATCCTCATTCTTGCGCTGGGTATGCGGATGGGATTCGCTTGGGACCAGGAGCGTAAAATACCGCCTGACCTAATTGGAATCGTGCCGTTCCTGCAGGAAACGGGCAATATTGCTTACTCCATTGCTCTCGGTCACGGATTCGGCTCCCCATTTTGGGAAGATACCGGACCGACAGCATGGTTGACGCCGGTGTATCCCATCATCGTCGCCGCATCGTTTCGAATATTCGGAATCCATACACCGCGGTCGTTCTTTGCCGTCGTCTTTCTGAACATCCTATTTTCTGCGGCCACGTGCGTGCCAATTTTCTTCGCCGGCAAACGCATCGCCGGCCTGGGAGCAGCCAGTCTCGCCGCGTGGCTCTGGGCTCTTTTCCCCAACGCCATCATCATTCCGTTTGAATGGGTATGGGACACGTCCCTCACCGCCTTGCTGGCGGCAACAATTTTGTGGGCGACTGTCGCGCTCGCTGAATCAAACCGATGGCGCGACTGGTGCGCTTACGGTCTGCTTTGGGGATTCACATTAATGACGGACCCATCAGTGGGTTCTTTACTGCCATTCCTGTTGGGATGGGCCGCCTATCGGTCTTGGAAGCTAGGCAAGCTTCGCTGGAGCACGCCTGTGTTGGCGGCAGGAGTTGTCATTCTCTGCTGCGTGCCATGGACCGTGCGCAATTGCGCTGTGTTTCATCGCTTCGTTCCTCTGCGATCAAATTTCCCCGTGGCTTTGTGGCTTGGCAACAACGAATATTATGATCCGCAATCCACGGTCCTGCCGCCACCGGATCCTGAGCGCGCAGAAATCCGGGGCTATGTCCGCATGGGTGAAACCGCCTACGTGCAGGATAAATGGCGCAAAGCGATTCAATTCATTCGCACGCACCGTTGTTTGGAGTTGATCCTCACCGAACGGCGCATTGTTTTTTTCTGGACCGGCAAAGAAAATCCGCTCAAGGGTTTTCTGGATACCGACTCGCTTCTGGTCCGCATCGTGATTTTGGGCAACACGCTCGCAGGGCTAGGAGCGCTCCTAGGAATCATCGTGCTCTATCGAAGGCGCAACGTCTATGCGGTTCCTCTCGCTGTCTTTCCCGTGATTTATCCTTTGCTCTACTACGTCACAAACGTCTGGCTGCGCTATCGGCACCCAATTGATCCAGCCGTGCTCTTGCTGACCGCTGTGGCTCTGACAGCTCCATTTCATCGCGCGAAGCAACAGATGCCGACTGGTTGAGCAGGAGTTTCTCCTCACCCGCGCGAGGGCGAGCACTCGCGGATATCTGCTACGATAGCCGCTCATGAGCGCGCACAGGCCTTGGATCATCGCGCATCGCGGCGCTTCGGGCCACGCACCCGAAAACACCATGGCCGCATTTCGTCTTGCCGCAAGCATGGGCGCGCAATTCCTCGAAACCGATCTGCACCTCACGCGCGACGCCCGCTTTGTGGCCATTCACGATCTCTCGCTCGAACGCACCACCAGCGGCCGCGGCAATGTCCGCGAACATTCTCTCGAATCCCTTCAGGCGCTCGACGCCGGCTCTTGGTTTGACCCGAAATTTTCCGGCGAAAAAATTCCCACACTCGATGAGATCCTGGGTTTCGCCTGCGAAGCGGATTTGACGCCCTATCTGGAAATCAAATTTGAAGGTGCGTTCGGAATGCATCACGGCCTGATTTTGGCGCTGAAGGAGCATCAAATGGCGTCTCGCGCAGTACTACTTGCGTTCGATGCGGCAACTCTCGCCGGCATCCTTCGGTTGGATCCCACGCTTATGACCGGCCTGCTTGTGGACGCGGGCGTCGAAACCGCAGTCGAGCGCGCTCTGGCGCTCGGCGTGCGGCAGCTCGTCCCGCGGGCCGATTTGATCACTCCAGAGATCATCGCGCAGGCGCACGATGCCGACTTGAAGGTTGTGGCGTGGACGGTGAATGAGCCAGAGCACATGCGCGCCCTCGCCGCCGCGGGCGTGAACGGCATCATGAGCGATTATCCCGACCGCCTTCGCGCTACTTTGTGGGAGTCTTAGCCGCACCTTCGCTGGAATGGCGAGGCCGCGTCTATCGAGATCGCCTCACGGCGATTGCTTGTGAAACACTTTGCGGCGAATATCGGGCCAGAATTCCTTCATCGCGTTGGAAACTCCGTCCCACATGATCAGCATGCCCCAAGTGCTCATGTTTCGGCCTACGGTACGATCCTCCGGCGCGTGGTAAATATTGGAGACTCCCGCAGCCACCGCATTGCCGATGATTTCCGAATAGTTGAATCGCTTTCGGCCTGAATCTGTGCGCGTGACAAACAGCCGGTCCACCGAGTAGAACGCGCGCCGGCCAAAACTGCCTTCTCGCATCTCGTAGTAGCGCGGATCGTCCTTGAGAATGCTGGGAAAAAGGGCCGTCGTCATGTACGTGCCGATTCCATTGTCGGCAAACGAGGCCCCATATCGTTTCCCATAGGCGCCCCAGCCCTGCCCCCAGGATTTCGGAGAATTTTGCGCTTGGCCAATTGCCGCGAGCGCCCCGATAAATGGGTATGTGAAATAATCAAAAACGCCGGAGGTCGCCAGCTGAAACTTTTGCTTGCTGGAAATGGCGGGTAGCGTGCGGCCGCTTTCGACCGTCCCGTAGTTTGGCATTACTTCGAAGATGCGGTCGTTGACAGTTCCCGTCTCTTTTTCCAGGCGACTCTTTCCGGACTGATTGCCCTGTTGCTTATTCTCTTGATCGCCTTGGTCCTTCTTCGGCGTTGTATTCTGCGTCTCTGATTGGGCAGGAGTCGGCGACGTCTGTTGCTGCTGTGCCTCAGCCGGCGAGCCCAAAACTAAGCTCGCAATCAGAATTGAAAAGAACAGATGGCAGGTCTTCCAGATTCTCTTGGTCATATCTCTTCGATTATCGCCTGAGAATGTTTTGGCACTGCAGCTGAAATCTCCTCTGTTTCCTGACAATCGAAGGCAATTGATGCGGCAGACGACTAGGTGGTTTCGTCGTTCACAGTGCGCGCTGGCCCCTTTTTCGTCTGATTCTTCGTCAATTCGCGAAAGAGCGTGGCAAATTGCGTGAGCGTAAGCTGTTCGGCGCGTGCGTCGGAGCGCACCCCGCATTCTGCGAGCGCCGCCGCGACGCACTGGGCGGGCAGGGTCGCGCGGAGATTATTCCGCAGAGTTTTTCGTTTCGCCTCAAAGCAGCTCCCAAGAAAATTCAAGAACTCCCCCTCGTTTTGAATGCCGAGCGATGCGCGCTCTCCAGGAATTCTCATTTGCACCAGCGCCGAAGCGACCTTGGGCGGCGGCCGAAACGCGCCCGGCGGGATCCGGAAAAGCAGTTCGGGCGAGGCATAAAACTGGCAAACGGTGGAAAAGAAGCCGTAGTCGCGGCTGCCGGGCCGCGCCGCGATTCTCTCCGCCACTTCCAATTGGACTACGATGTGAATCGAGAGCAGTGAATTGGCGAACTCGAAAAGTCGCTTCAGAATCGGAGAGGTAATGTAGTAAGGCAGGTTTCCATAGACGTGGAATTTCCCTCCCGCAATTTTTTCGAGATCAAGCCTCAGAATATCCCCTTCCACGACTTCCACACACGCCCACTCGGCCGCGCGTGTGCGCAGTTCTTTAGCGAGCCGCGCGTCCGTCTCGATTGCCACCACCCGCCGTCCCTTGCCCGCAAGGTGCTGGGTCATTTCGCCGTGTCCCGCGCCAATCTCGATCCAGGTTTCTCTCTTGGACGCAGGTGCGAAGCAGCCGAGCGTCTCCGCAATTCTTCGCTGCCAGCTTTCGTTTGCCAAAAAATGCTGTCCGAGTCTCTGCCGCGCCATATGCCGCGAGTGTAACAATTCTTCCCCTAATCTGTACTCCGTTTCGCTTGACGAATTTGCTTTGTTTCTGTAACGTTCTCTGGAATCCGCCCTGCGCGATGAAAATACTATTCGTATCCTCCGAAGGCTTGCCATTCTCCAAAACGGGAGGGCTGGCCGATGTTGTTGGCTCACTTCCCAAGGCGCTTCACGAGCTCGGCCATCAGGTCGCCGTTTTTCTCCCTCGCTATCGCGGCAACAAGGAAGGGAAACCGGTGGTTTCAAGCATCACCATTTCCCTCGGCACGCGCATGCGTTTTCCGGCTCTCGTAGATGGCGGCGCCATCGAAGGCGTGCACTATTTTTTCCTCGATGATCCCGAATACTTCGATCGCGAGCAGCTCTATGGCGAGAAGGGCGTGGATTACGCGGACAATCCCGAGCGCTTCGCCGAATTCAGCCGCGCCGCCGTGGAATTTTCGAAGCACGGCTGGCGGCCGGACGTCATCCATTGCCACGACTGGCAATCGGCTCTGGTCCCAGTTTTGCTTCGCACCCAGTATGCCGCCGATCCCATGGTGAATTCGATTCCCGTCATTTTCACCGTTCACAACATCGGCTACCAGGGCTTGTTTCCGAAATCCGTGTTGTGGCGAGTGGGCCTTCCCGAGGATCTGTTCCGAGTGGATGCCCTCGAATACTATTCCAAGGTAAATTTTCTCAAAGGCGGCATGATCTTCGCCGACGAGCTAACTACCGTCAGTCGCAAGTACGCGCAGGAAATCCAGACCCCGGAGTACGGCCTCGGAATGGAAGGAATCGTCTCCGGCCGCGGGGAGCATCTTTCCGGCATTCTGAACGGCGTGGATTACAGCGCGTGGAGCCCGGAGGTGGACACGCACCTCGTCGCGCAATACTCGGCGAAAAATATGGCCGGAAAACGGCTTTGCAAGAAGGACCTGCTGGCTGCCTTCAATCTTCCCGTCGAGAATCTCGATCGGCCGCTGGTTGGAATTGTGTCGCGTTTTGTCGATCAAAAAGGCTTCGACCTGATCGCCGAGGTTTCGGGCGTATTGATGGAGGAGAACCTTACCCTCGTCGCTCTCGGGGCGGGCGAGCCGAAATACGAAGAAATGTTTAGCGCGCTCGCCGCCAAGTATCCGGAGAAGGTCGGAGTGAAAGTCGGATATGACAACGCCCTCGCGCATAAAATCGAAGGCGGCGCGGACATGTTTCTGATGCCCTCCCGCTATGAGCCTTGCGGCTTGAATCAGATTTACAGCCTGCGTTACGGCACGGTGCCCGTCGTTCGCGCCACCGGCGGGCTCGATGATACGATCGAAAATTTCGATGCCACAGCGGGCGGCGGGACCGGTTTCAAGTTTGAAGCCTACACGGGAGAAGCGCTGCTCCACTGTCTCCGCTCGGCACTCGACACCTTCCGCGATCCCCGCGTCTGGCGCGCGATCCAGGCAAGCGGCATGTCTAAAGATTTTTCGTGGAGTAAAGCCGCAGACGAATATGTAAGACTTTACGAATCAGCGCGAAGCGAACGAATCCCGCGTGCTGCTTCGACATCCAATGCTTAGTAGAACCGGAAGGAAGTAATTTCCGGTTCTTTCATCGAGGGCATGAAAAAATGGCGGATAACGTTTCAGCTGTCAGTGATGCCACGTTCCAGAGCGATGTGATCGAAGCGAGCAAGTCCCTTCCCGTGATGGTGGATTTTTGGGCGGAGTGGTGCGGGCCGTGCCGTGCGCTCAGTCCCACCGTCGAAGCTATCGCTCGCGAGCACGAGGGCAAGCTCAAAGTCGTCAAGATGAACGTGGATGAAAACATGAATTACCCCGGGAAATTCAATATCCGCGGCATTCCCACGCTGCTCGTCTTCAAAGGTGGGCAGGTGGCGGAGCAAATCGTCGGCGCCGTCCCCAAGGAACAAATCGAAAAGGTCCTTCAGCGTCACTTGACGTGAGTTCCGGTCCGAAGCGCTGCCCCTGGGCGCAATCCGAAATCTCTTGCCGTTACCATGACCAGGAGTGGGGTGTGCCGTTGCACGATGACGGCGCACTCTTCGAATTCCTAATCCTGGAAGGCATGCAGGCCGGACTCAGCTGGGAAACCATTCTTCGCAAGCGTGAAAATTTCCGCGCGGCCTTCGATCACTTCGATGCGCGCAAGATCGCGCGTTATGAGGCCGCAAGAATGCGCCGCCTGCTCGCCGATGCGGGCATCATCCGCAACCGGCTGAAAATTTCTGCGGCGCGCGCGAACGCGCGAGTCTTTCTCGTCGTGCAGGCGGAATTCGGCAGCTTCGACGCGTACATTTGGAGCTTCGTCGGCGGGAGGCCACTGATCAATCGCTGGCGCAACCATCGCCACGTCCCCGCTTCGACTCCCGCGTCCGACGCCATGAGTAAGGATTTGAAGAGCCGCGGTTTTCGTTTCGTTGGCTCCACAATTTGCTACGCCTTCATGCAGGCGACCGGGATGGTGAACGACCATCTCGCATCCTGCTTCCGCTACCGCCAGCTTCGCTAGCATTGCGCAATCGCACGCCCTATAATCCGCCCCGGATTCGCGCGGCAATTGTCCACGCCGCGAGAATGCGGAGGAAAGAGGATGATTCGCGGATCTTTGACCGGATTTTGCACGCTTATTCTTTTTTGCGCCGGCGTTTCAATTCCCCCAGTGAACTCGCAGCAAAACGCCCCCGCAAAACCCCGCGCTCGCGATCTCGGAGTGCCGTTCGACGGAACACCCGGGCCTTGGAACGCCATCACCGATGTGCAGGGCGTGGAAGTCGGATTCACCACGCTCATCTCTGGGGAAGGGAAGTTGCACGTCGGCGAAGGCCCCGTGCGTACCGGCGTGACCGCGATTCTCCCTCGCGGCAAAGATACGTTCCTGAATCCCGTTTTTGCTGGGTGGTGGTCTCTCAATGGCAATGGAGAAATGACCGGCACGACTTGGGTCGAGGAATCCGGCGTTCTTGACGGGCCGGTGATGATCACGAATACGCACAGCGTGGGAGTCGTGCGCGATGCGGTGATCCAGTGGCGCGTGGCGCACAAGCAGCCCGATCCCACAACCATCTGGTGGGCGCTGCCCGTGGTCGCGGAAACTTGGGACGGCTGGCTCAACGACATCAATGGCTTTCATGTGAAACCCGAGGACGTGTTTCATGCGATCGACACGGCTTCCTCAGGGCCCGTTGCGGAAGGAAACGTCGGCGGCGGCACAGGAATGATCTGTAATGAGTTCAAGGGCGGCACGGGGACCTCTTCGCGGCGCGTGGATGCCCAGGTTGGCGGTTATACGGTCGGCGTGCTCGTGCAGTGCAATTACGGCGTTCGCAAAAATCTGCGCATCGCCGGAGTGCCCGTCGGAAAGGAAATCCCCGAAGAGCCGGCGTACGCGTCTGCTCCTTCCGGTGAACGGGATCGCGGTTCGATTATCGTCGTCGTCGCCACGGACGCGCCGCTCTTGCCGCATCAGCTCAAGCGCTTGGTGCATCGTGTGCCCCTCGGCCTCGGCCGTGACGGCAGTATTTCCAGCAACGAATCCGGCGACATCTTTATCGCTTTTTCAACCGCAAACCGCGAGGCCGCTCAGGCAACGCAGCCCGCACCTCTGACCATGTTTCCGAACGACAGCATGGACTCATTGTTCGAAGCCACCGTCGAGGCCACTGAGGAAGCGGTAGTCAACGCCATGGTTGCCGCCGAAACGATGGTAGGAATTGACGATCATCGTGTCATCGCTCTTCCCCACGACCGTCTCCGCGCCGTCTTGAAAAAATACAATCGGCTCGTCCCCTAGATGATGGGTCCCTCGGGTTCCGCGCACTCCGGTCACAATTCCGCGGCGACCAGAATGGTCAAATCCTGTCGACACTTTTTGGCACTTTTCGCATCGCGTCGGGTGGGCATTTCAATTTTGGGAGGGCTTTGCTTTATTGGGAATCTCGTAAGAGCTCGGTTGCGAACATACTTACGCGATTCAGAAGCACTTGCGCTTATCCGGCGTGATTGGTTCAGAAATTGCCCTCTTTCAGTGGATTTCCATGCGGTCCAAGAACCCTAGGGCCGTCCGGGAAATGATATGAAAAAGACCAAATCGGGTTTCTCCCTGATTGAGCTATTGATTGTGCTGTCGATCATTCTGATTGTTGCTTCGATTGCGATCCCAAACCTCTTGCGCTCCAAGCTGGCGGCCAATGAAGCTTCCGCCGTCGGCTCGCTTCGCACTATGGTCACCGCTCAGGCGACCTACTCCTCTGATTACAGCAACGGATTCGCCCCCAACCTGGGTGCTCTTGGCGGCCCCAGCAGCTCAACCCTCGCCACCTGCGACCACGCTCTATTGATTGATTCCCTGCTATCGAATAACGGCAGCGGAAATGCCTCCAGCAAGAGCGGCTATTCGTTTGCCTATGCGCCGGGTCCTTCGACAGGTGCCTCAAGTTCCGGTTGTAGTGCGCAGGGTGCGGTGTCCTTCCAGATTACCGCCATTCCCCAGGTTATTGGCGCTACTGGCCAGCGCGGCTTTTTCACCGATGAGTCGGGCGTGATACGCTTCACCGCTGACGGAAGCGTTCCAGTCGTCGGCAGCCCGCCCGTGCAATAACCCTCAGTCGGACTCTATTCACTCATGTTGGAAGATTCTAAAATGACCGAAGGAGGGCGAGTCTTCGCTCGCCCTCTCCTCAGAGTATGAATTGTATGAATGAATTGGCTAGCCTTTCACGTCAATCGTCAAAGGCTCCGCAAGTCTGAAAGTGAGCCGCGTTTCGGCGGGGAGTTTGATGTCTTTTCGGCCCGTCACAAATGCCGCCACCGTTCCGGCTCCGGCACCAATCGGACCTCCGATCAACGCGCCCTCACCGCCGCCAGCGAGCGCGCCGATCAGCAACCCTCCGCCGGCGCTTCCGCCGATCCAAGCGAGGTCGTGCTTCTTGTGTTTGCCACCGACTCGCGAGGACGCGGAGGTCCGGATCTCGTACGTCTTGCCGTTTACTTCGACGGAGTCCAGTGCAAGCTCCAGTCGCGCTCGGCCCATTAATCTTCCGGAGTGGTGTGCATCAACTACGAGCCCTTCAACGCGCGTGCCTTCGGGAATCGCCGTCTGGCCTTCCACGACGACTGGTTCGCTGATCGTCGCCTCGAAATGGTCTCCCGGCCGGCTTTGATTGCTCGCCAGGGCCTGGTCCAGAGCCACATGGATGCTGGTGTGCTCGGGCAGTGTGACGTTCTCCCCGTGGGCTGACGGATTTGGCAGAGATGCAGCGGTCACCACTAGCGCTGCGATGACTATCAATATGCCGCCAAATAGAAATTGATTCCGTTTTGATATTCGCACAAGCACCTCCCGCAAAAGGTAGCGCAGAACGGTTTCCAAACACTCCTCCGCTAAATTTTTGTAATCAAACGACATGCCATTATGGAAATTTGGATCTGCTGGCAAGAATTACTGCCCTCGGAATTTCTGGCGTACCATTACTCGGGTTCGACCTCTCGAGAAAGGTCGAGCTATGCACCAATCAATTCCGCGTGAATCAGCTGGCGCGTTGTCTCCGCGCTTGCCTTCGCCCAAGCCAGGGCGTAGCATTTTGTATTGGCTTCGCCGCTCTGTCCCTTTCTCTGTATCCACGAAATTGCATTTTGCGGGAAGTGTGCGGCCGAAGGTGAGATGTTGAACCGGGGGATCGCGGGATGAAAGCCATCGTCGTGGTGGGCGCGCAGTGGGGCGATGAGGGGAAAGGTAAAGTCGTTGACTATCTTGCCGCTTCCTTCGATTTCATTGTTCGCTTTGCTGGTGGACACAACGCCGGTCACACGGTCATCGCCAATGGCCATAAATTCATACTGCAACTCACGCCCTGCGGGATTCTCCGGCCGAAAAAAAAGGCGGTCATCGGCGCGGGAGTCGTGGTCGATCCTGCGGCTCTGGTGGCGGAACTCGATAACCTCGCGAAATCGGGAATCGACGTCGCTGGCCGATTTTTCCTCAGCAATCGCGCGCACCTGATTTTTCCTTATCACCGCCAGATGGATCAGGCGGCGGAAGCCGCTCGCGGCAGCGGAAAAATCGGGACCACCTCGCGCGGCATCGGCCCCGCCTACGAAGACAAAATGTCGCGGCGCGGCGTGCGCATCTGCGACTTGTTGGTCGAAAAACAATTTCGCGAAAAATTTCTAGCCGTGGTGGGCGAGAAAGACGCGATTTGTAAGGCTGCTTACGGTCAGACTCTCGACACTACGGGAATGGTGGAAAATTATCTGGCTCTCGCGGAACGGCTGCGCCCGTTTGTCGCCGACACCGCTGCGCTTCTCAATCGCGCGCTCGATCGCGGTGAGTCCGCGCTCTTCGAGGGCGCTCAGGGAACTATGCTGGACATAGACCACGGCACGTATCCGTACGTCACTTCCTCGAGCGCCACTTCTGGCGGAGCGGCTACTGGAACCGGTGTTCCGCCCACCAAGATCACCGGCGTGGCTGGCGTCACCAAGGCGTACACCACTCGCGTCGGCGGCGGGCCCTTTCCCACAGAGATGCCCGACCTTGAAGCGAAACAAATGCGCGACCGCGGCAATGAATACGGCGCCGTGACCGGCCGGCCCCGGCGCTGCGGTTGGCTGGACCTCGCCATGCTTCGCTACGCAGTGATGGTCAACGGCATCAGTTCGCTCGTGGTCACAAAGCTCGACGTTTTCGATGGCCAGCGCGAAATCCAGGTCTGCACCGGATATCGCTACAAGAACTCTAAACTTACGGAAATGCCGCCCGACGTAGAGACACTTGCGGAGGTTACGCCCGAATATCGCACGCTGCCCGGTTGGAGCGAACCTACTGCGGGCGTACGCGATTGCAAATCCCTCCCGGGCGCGGCCATCGACTATCTGAATTTCATCTCCGATGAGCTCGGAGTCGAAATCGGAATGATTTCTACCGGCCCGGAGCGCGATGCCACTCTTCTCGGTCCGGGCGGATTGCTGAAGTCCTGGTTGTAGTCGTGACGCTTTCCTACGAAGAAGCGCGGCAGAAAGTGGTCGATGTCGCCCTGCTGTTTCATCAATCGCAAGCATTGCGCGCCGAACGCGTCGATCTGAATGTGGCGCTCGGGCGCGTGCTCGCGCGGGAAATTGCATCGGATCGCGATTACCCTCCGTTCGACCGCTCCACGCGCGATGGCTACGCCCTGCGCTCAGCGGATCTTAAGAACGGCACAAAAAGCTTTCGCGTTGCCGGCCAGGTTCGCGCCGGGACTTCCTTCGCTGGCGAAGTCGCCGCGGGACAAGCCGTGCATATCATGACCGGCGCGCCCGTGCCGCGCGGAGCCGACGCCGTCTTGATGCTCGAACATGTGCGCCGCGTGAACGAGGAAATATTTCCCGATCGCGTCGTTGCTGCGGGCCAGAATATCGTTCCTGCGGGCAGTGAAGCGCGCCGCGGCCAAATTCTTCTCGCGCCCGGCACGCGCCTCGGCTATGCGGAGCTGGCGCTCTCCGCGCAGGTGGGCCAGACGCGCTTGGAAGTCCATCGCCGCCCTCGTGTCGCCATTCTTTCCACCGGCGATGAAGTTGTTGCCGTCGATCGCCAGCCCGGCCCATTTGAAATTCGCAATAGCAACAGCGTCTCGCTCTCCGCGCAGGCGGCTCTTGCCGGCGCCGAACCCATTCCGCTGGGCAATGCCCCCGATCGCGCTCCCGAATTGCGCAAGATGATTGAGCACGGTCTCGCATCCGACATTCTCGTTCTGAGCGGCGGCGTTTCCATGGGCGAATTCGATCTTGTCGAAGACGTTTTGCGCGAATTGGGCGCGGAATTTTTTTTCGACGCGGTGAATATTCGTCCGGGCCGCCCAGCGGTATTTGGCCGCTGCCGCGAAAAACTCGTCTTCGGCCTGCCGGGTAATCCCGTTTCCACCATGGTCACATTTGAGTTGTTCGTCGTGCCTGCCATTGACGCGCTCGCCGGCCTCGCCCCTCGTCCCCTCCCTCTTTTCAAAGCCCGGCTCACGAAAGCCCTCGATGAGAAGCCGGGCCTCGCGCATTTCGTTCCCGCGCTCGTCACCTGGCGCGAAGGCGATCCGCTCGTGGAATCCTTGCCGTGGCAAGGTTCTGGCGATGTCGTCGCCGTCGCGAAAGCAAATTGCTTCCTCTTCGTTCCGGAAACGAAATTGCAATGGGCGGCGGGAGAATGGGTGAACGTCCTGCCGCGTCGTGGCGTATTCTAACCGCATGGCCAAGCTCTCGCATTACGGCAAATCGGGCGCGGTGCGCATGGTGGACGTGACGCCCAAGCCGGCGACGCTTCGCCGCGCCATAGCGCACAGTTTTGTGCGCATCGCCCCTGCGGCGCTGCGCGCGATTCGGCGTCTCGATACGCCCAAGGGCAATCCTCTCGAAATCGCGCGCATTGCCGGAATCGCCGCGGCCAAGCGCACGCCGGAGCTGATTCCTCTTTGTCATCCTCTGCCTCTCACGCACATGGATGTGACCGCGCGTCTGTGCAAGAATGGAGTCGAGATCACATCCGAAGTGACCGCGACGGCCTCGACGGGCGTCGAAATGGAAGCGCTCACCGCCGCCGCCGTGGCGGCTCTGACGATCTACGACATGTGCAAAGCGCTCGACCGGGAGATGGAGATTCAGGAGCTCTACCTCGTCGAAAAAACGGGCGGCAGAAGCGGCCCGTATCGCCGCTCCCGAAATCGCAGCGCGCGGCAGGCGCGATGAAAGAAGTTAAAGTCCTCGTGGTGGAGGACAATCCCCACGTCCTCGGCCTTCTGCTGAAGGGGCTCGACCCGCATTGCGACGTGCGCCCCGCGCAGGATGGCGCGGATGCGCTCCTGCGCGTCGTGGACGACCCTCCCGACTTGATCCTGTGCGATTACCGTTTGCCGGGCCTCGACGGTCGCCAGCTTTTCGAAAAGCTCCGCGCGCGCCAGCAGACTCGCAACATTCCTTTCATTTTTCTTGCCAGCCGCGCGGACATCGAAGAAAAACTCCGCCCCATGACCGAAGGCGTCGAAGAATTTATTCAGAAGCCCTTCTTCATCAAAGATCTCGTTCGCGGCGCGAAAAAAGTGATTGACCGCCTGGCGCTCGAAAAAATGCAGCGCCGCGCGTCGCGTCCGGGCGTCATCCAGGGCCGCCTCGAGGAGATGAGCATTCTCGACCTCATGCAGTCGCTCGAAATGGGCCAGAAATCGTGCAAGCTCACTGTGTGCCACGCGAAAGACGCATGCGAAATTTTCTTCGCCGCAGGACAGTGCAAGGACGCGCGGCTCGGCTCGCTCGCTGGCGAGGAGGCCGTGTACCAAGCGGTGCGCTGGGCCGAAGGCGAATTTGAAATTGATTTCAACGCCGCGCCGCAGAGCGAGACGATTTCGCGCTCGACCACCGGCCTGCTCATGGAAGCGCTGCGCCTGATCGACGAAGAAAACCGCGACATGGCGGTCAGCGTTCCACAAGCGGAGAAAAAGTAGCCGCTCGTTCCGTCACCTATGCGCGTTGCCATCATCACCATCAGCGATTCGGTCTCCGCGGGAAAGACCAGCGACCGTTCGGGGCCTTCCGTGCGCGCGCGCTGCCGCGAGCTTCACTGGGAAATCGCGGCCGAAGCCGTGGTCCCCGATGACGAGCCGGCCATTCGCGAGCGCCTCGTCACGCTGGCCGATTCCGACGCCGCCGATTTGATTTTCACCACCGGCGGAACGGGCATTGGGCCGCGCGACGTCACTCCCGAAGTCACTTCCGCGGTTTGCTCCCGGCTGCTTCCGGGCTTCGCGGAGCACATGCGCTTGGAAGGCATGAAGGCCAATCCTCGCGCTATCCTTTCGCGAGCCGTTTGCGGCGTGCGCTCGAAAGCCCTCATCATCAATCTTCCGGGAAGCCCGCGCGGCGCCGTCGAATCCCTCAACGCCCTCGCTGACCTCCTGCCCCACGCCAGCGCCGTCCTCCACGGCGCCCGCCACGATTAGCTGTCGATTGTCTCTTGCCCTCCTTTGTGCGCTCTAGAGCGCGGTACTAGAACCCGCTTTGAAAATGACGTTTTTGTAGCGATTGATTTTTTGGAGGTCATTTGTTTTCTGTACTCTGCAAAAAAATCAATAATTCCGTGTATCGATTGATTATGATTTTGTTTTTTCATAGTCTGTTGCTTAGGCCCCGCGTCAGGATTTTGGTGTGGCGATTGATTTCGGCCATTTTGCTGGCGGGGATTGGCCACGGAGATCACAGAGTCACCGAGATTTGAGAGCTGGCAAAACATGTGTTGTGTCTCGATTAGGATTTGCTCCGAGCCTTTGTTTTCATTAACTTAGCCCTGATCTTGTTTCTGGGTGTGTCTCGATTAGAAATTGCATCCCCCTCTTGAGATTGGAATGGATGGATTTATCCCCCTGCCTGCTAAATTGTTTGATTTCAATACGCTAAGTATAGCATAGATTGATTGTAAAGTCAAGTACCGGAACCACGAATAGTGGCGAGAATCCGGCGGAGGCTTCTCCCGTATGTGGAGCCCTTGGTGGCAGCAGCGGCCTTGCGGGCGACCAGGCGGAAGCCATGCCGCTGAGCCTCCACTTCGAGTTGCCGCAAATGGGCTCGGCCAGTGGGGGAGCCGTGTTTCGGTTCGATTTCTCTCGGGACGAGACGCGCTTCGAATAGGACCGCCTCGGCGGACTGTTCTAGAGGTGGGAAAGAAGCGGGAAATTAACTCGCCGTTTTGTCTCGATTAGAAACAGGCTCGCGCCTTTATTTTCAACAAGTTAGGAGGCGTGTAGTTCGTGGCGTGTTGCGGGCAAAAACCTGAAAATGCGCAGCTGTAAGCTCCTTGTTTTCAGCGGGCGACTGGATTTCATATCTGTGGCGTGGCACTCGGAAGCTGAGGTCTTGGAGTGCGAATGTCCAGTTGCGGGGATGTTCGGGTTGCAACAGCTTCGCTTTCGATTTTCGCCCCGCATTTGTTGCAGAACCGCTGCCCTGCCAGACCTGCTGTTCATAGTCATTGCAAAGCATTGGGCTTTACTTCGAGGTTCAGATTGCAATGATCCATCCGGCTAATTGCCGCTTTTTGGAGGGCACCTGATCCCGTGTGACGGTATGTGCACAAACTTCCACCTGTCCGCAAACCCTTTCAAAACAGCATCGATCAAATCAGAATCTCTTAGAAGGGTAGCCCTCTGTTCATCATCTAACTCCGTGCCCACAAACTTGCCATGCTGATTTTTCTGGTCTCTGATCTTAAAAACCCTCAAATTGTCTTTTTCAATTCCCTTGTAAGGATCCTTCCGAATCGCAACATAGGTATGACCATCGAATCTGAATTCAAGATACGCACGATTGATTTGAGCCTCCACATCATCTATCTTGGGCAGCTCAATATCCGGGTCGCAGTATCTCAGCCCGTATTTGCCTGCACTATTCTGCTGCGACTGTTTGCCATCTACGGAAATGGGAGTAGGAGGAGCAGGGCGGTAAGCCGCGAACTGGGGTTGGGAACTAAACCACAGTCCGTAGAAGTTAACGGAGTTACTGACCGAAGTCAGAGTTATCGTGTAGGCGCCCGGCCTGAACATTCTTTCCCAGAGAATGACTGTTGTTGGGGTCGTCTCCCGAAAGCCGCCAATCCCCTTCGCGACGTAGGCCACTTGCTGGCCGTTCAAAGAGACAATGAATGGGCCGTTGTTGACGACATGCCCTGCAAGAAGCCCGTAAGCCACGGTCTGCGACTGACCTGTAGGCACAACGAGTTGATAGCTCACGCTTGCCCCCGCCTGAAGGTAAATATAGCCATTCGTGTAGACGAAGTTCCCGGTCCCAGAGAAACCCGATGCCAGCATGCCCGGCGCCGCGAGCACGGGGACGAAAATTCCAGGGGGCTGGGGAGCAGAGGTCTCTTGTTCAGATGATCTGGAGTTCACGGAGACGGTCGCTGTCCAACTGCCTGAGTTGTCGGGGAAATAATTGTCGTTCACGCCGAGGTACAAGCGGCCAGCCACGGACCCTTGGAATCGCTTCGAAGTTCCAACTTCAAAGATGACCCCGGCAAGCCCGATCCTCCCGATGAGAGAGTGGCATCGAAGCGCCGGCGCAACGTACGGCACAAGAGGGTTCCGATTATACGTGCAGTCGGGTTGATCCCCGCTCGGGCCTACTGAGGGAATCTCGGCTGAGAAGCGAATGTTGCCACTGGCGTTGACAGAAACTGAGTCCCCTGCGCTAAGGTCAATGCCGGTGTCCGTCCATGGCTGCCCGCCCAAGACCTGGACGCTCTCGGATGCTGTAGTGCGGGAATCGGTCTGGGATGTGCCCTGAAGGCGTTTGAGGAGAAATCTCGCAAGCTCGGCGTATTCTCCGTTCGGGTATTTTTGCAGGTACAGTTTCAGTTCTGCCGGATCACTCTTATTAATCTCCTGCCAGTAGTCTCTGTCGGTATCTTGCTCCGCTGGTGGTGTCGAACCACCGGACCCGTTCTCGTTATTGTTGTGAGATCCGCTGTTGGAAACACTGGGAGGCCAGTACGAAGAACGATAAAACAGAAAAATATCAATCACACCTATAAGTAGTAAGACAGCTATCTTTCGGCCGTGCAGGACTTGACCAGTTGACTTGGGAGCCTTGGACGTATCAATGCCGATCGTCTCTCTTCCCTCAGGGGCTCGGGGTTGTTGGGGCGGACTTGGATATCCCGATTTCGAGGCATCCCGCCTCAGACGCTGCAAGTCCGCTCTCACCTCGGAGGCGCTCTGATAGCGCAGTTGCCGGTCCTTTTCGAGGGATTTGAACATGATGCGTTCGAGTTCCGCCGGCACATCGGGGTTGAGGCGTACGGGCGCTACTGGTGCATTGTGCAGAATGAAATCAATCAGCACGGCGAGCGTCCTTCCGGGAAATGGGTGGGCACCCGTCGCCATTTCGTAGAGGACCACGCCAAACGAGAATAAGTCGGTGCGCCCATCGAGCTCCTTGCCGAGGGCCTGCTCGGGCGACATATAAGCTAGCGTGCCCACGGCCGCACCGGGCATCGTCAACTCCGCGTCGTGGGTGGTGGGCGATTCGCCGAAGGAACGTGCGCGCCCACCTTCCGCGCCGCGCGGCAACTGTTTTGCCAGGCCGAAATCGAGGATTTTGGCCTGCCCCCGCTGCGTGATGAAAATGTTGGCGGGCTTGATGTCGCGATGGACGATACCCTTCGCGTGTGCGGCGTCGAGCGCGTCGGCGATTTGGATTGCGAATTCGAGCGCTTCTTCAATGTGCAGGGGTTTTCTGGCGATGTAGTGCTTGAGGGTATTGCCCGTCATCAACTCCATCGCTAAAAAGGGGCGCCCATCCTGCTCCCCAATTTCGTAAATGGTGCAGATGTTGGGATGATTCAGGGCAGAAGCTGCGCGGGCTTCGCGCTGGAAGCGTTCGAGCGCTTGGGGATCGCGAGTGAGGTCATCGGGCAAGAATTTTAGGGCTACGTGGCGGCCGAGTGTCAAATCTTCGGCCTCGTAGATCACGCCCATGCCGCCCCCGCCGAGCTTTTCGACAATGCGGTAGTGCAAAATGGTCTGGCCGATCAGAGACTGCGAGTCCGCCATTTGGCGGTCATATTAGGCCGCGCTCGGTGGCAAGTCAACAAAGAGTCAAGTAGCTAATCGTGACGAGGAAGTCCCGATAAAAGACATCGAAGTAAACTCCAGAATGGCGACATTTTAAGAGAGATTCCCGCCAAGCTACTGGCGGGTCTTCGACCCTCCAACAGGCGGTGGGGCCGCGGGCCGCCAGCACGAGGCGGGTCTGCGGCCCGCCAGGAGGCCGGCGGGTCTTCGACTTCGGGCCGCAATGCGGCCCTCGGAATGACAAATCAGGGGAGGGGCGCCCCGACCGGATGCTTCGGGGTAAAGTCGGACTTGGCGGAATTCTAAGAGAGATTCTTCTCCCGCCAAAGGCGGGCTCAGAATGACAGATGGTGGAAAGGGCGCCGCCCCGATAAAAGGCCCGCCAAGCTACTGGCGGGCCTTCGGCTTCGGGCTGCGAGGCGGCCCTCAGAATGACAGATCGCGGGAAGGGCGCCGCACATAGGCGAAGTAGAAAGCACAGGCGCGGCGGGAAAGATTTTGGCCGGGGGTTGGGGCTTGTGTTAGCATGGCGCGTTCGCGATGCCCGCACAGTACATTCCGGTGATGATTTTTGCGATTCTGGCGGCGGCGTTTCCGGCGGTGACGCTCGTCATTTTCAAATACATTCGCCCGGACATGCGCGACGTGGGAGCGCGGCTAAAGCCCTATGAATGCGGCATTCCGGCGGAGACTGGTTCGCGCGGGCGGTATTCGGTGCGGTTCTACATCGTGGCCATCCTCTTCGTAATCTTCGATGTGGAGACGATTTTTCTGTTTCCGTGGGCCATCCGCTTCGGGGCGCTGGGAATGTATGGCCTGGTGACGATGATGGTTTTTTTGGGCATTTTGCTGGTCGGGTACGTCTGGCTGTACAAAAAGGGAGCGCTCGACTGGGTGTAGCAGGAGCGCCTGTGTTGACGATTTTTTGCGGCGTGTGTTAGAAAACCAAATTTTGGAGAGACTTTTCCGCCCCTGGGGCGCTACGAACCGCTGAAAAATGGCCCACGACGACCCGGAAAAAGAGCCGAAGGCCGCTCCGCCCAGCGGGGCGGCAGAGAGCACTCCGAAACCGGAAACTCCGGCGGCAAAACCGCCCGCGGCAGAGGCTCCCAAGGTTTCCGACGCAGCGGCGAAACCGCCTGCGGCTCCTGCAGCGCCCGCTGCTCCTAAGCCTGCCGCGCCGCCGAAGGAAGCTCCTCCGAAGCCGGTTCCCCTCGACAATGAGCTGGTGCAGCGCTTCAAGAAGCGATTCGGCGAAGGGATTCGCGAGGCGTGGCTCGATCGCAAGCAGGCGATCCTGGTGGTGGCTGCAGAAAAACTTCTCGAGGTGGCGCAGTATTGCCGCGATGAAGAAAAATTCAATTACCTGGCGGACCTCACGGCGGTGGACTGGCCGAAGCGCGAGAAGCGATTTGACTTGATCCTGAATCTCTATTCGTTCGCGAAAAATGAGCGGCTGCGGCTGAAAATCTGGCTGGGCGGCGCGGAGCACGTCGCGAGCGTCGCGGGCGTGTGGCCGGTGGCGAATTGGCTGGAGCGCGAAGTCTTCGACATGTTCGGGATTGTGTTCGACGGGCACCCGGATTTGCGGCGGATCCTGCTGCCGGAAGAATGGCAGGGCCATCCGTTGCGCAAGGATTACGACATCCTGAAACAGGATACGGATTGGGTGCGGGAAAATTTGGGAATCGAGAGCGGGCAATAGGCGATGGCGGAAACGAACTCCACGGGAATGCCGAACGTCACAGAGACGGTGCTGGGCGCGGACGAAATTATTTTGAACATGGGGCCGCAGCATCCTTCGACGCACGGCGTGCTGAGGGTAAAACTGAAGCTCGACGGCGAGCGCGTGGTGGGCTCGGAATGCATCATCGGGTACCTGCATCGCGGCGTGGAAAAAATCGCGGAGCACCGCAGCTACCAGCAGTTCGCGCCGTACGTGGACCGCATGGATTACGTCGCGGCGGTGTCGAACGGCCTGGGCTATTGTGAAGCGGTGGAGAAGCTGATGGGCGCGGAGGCTCCGCCGCGCGCGCGTGTGGTGCGCACGATCCTGACGGAGCTGCAACGCATCGCGAGCCACTTGTTGTGGCTCGGCACGCATGCGCTGGATATCGGCGCGCTGACTCCGATTTTTTACTGCTTCCGCGAGCGCGAAGAAATCCTGAAAATCTTCGAGAAATATTGCGGAGCGCGGCTGACCACTCATGCGTTCCGCATCGGCGGGCTGCAATACGAGACGTACGACACTTTTGAAGCGGACGTAAAGCGCTTTTGCGAGGACTTCGAGCACAAGATTGACGAGTACGCACAACTGCTCACGGAAAACCGCATCTGGGTGGGGCGCACGAAGGGCGTGGGCGTTCTTCCGGCCGAGGAAGCCATCGCGCTGGGAGTCTCCGGACCGGTGCTGCGCGCGAGCGGCGTGGAATGGGACATCCGCAAGGCCATGCCGTATGCCGCTTACGATCAATATCAATTCAAAATTCCCACGGGGAAGAATTGCGACACGTTCGACCGCTACGCGGTGCGCATGGAAGAAATGCGGCAGTCGCGACTGATTTGCCTGCAGGCGGTCGAAAATATTCCGTCCGGGCCGATCATGGCGCGCATCGGGAAAGTGCTGAAGCCACCGCCGGGCGAGGTCTATCACGCGATCGAAGCGCCCAAGGGGGAGCTGGGGTATTACGTGGTGAGCGACGGAACGACGCAGCCGTATCGCGTGCGGGTGCGGCCGCCATCGTTCATTAATTTGCAGGCGTTCGACAGAATGGCGCGCGGGGCGCTGGTGGCTGACGTGGTGGCAATCATCGGCACGATTGATATCGTGCTGGGCGAAGTGGACCGGTGAGCATGCACGCACTTTTCCATGCCGTGCAGCCATACATTTTACCGGTGCTCTATGCCGTCATCATCGTGGCGGTGCTGCCGCTGCTGGCGGGATACATCGTACTTCTGGAACGCAAGGTAATGGCCGACATGCAGGCGCGACTCGGCCCCATGCGCGTGGGGCCGCATGGTTTGCTGCAGCCCATCGCCGACGCGCTGAAGCTGCTCATCAAAGAGGACATCATTCCGGAAGAAGCGGACAAATGGATTTTCTGGCTGGCGCCGGTTCTGTCCGTGGGAGCGGGGCTGCTGGCGTACGCGGTGATTCCGTTTGGACCGGTGTTTCAGGTCGCCGATTTGAATATCGGGCTGCTTTTTATTCTGGCGGTCAGCTCGATGGGAATTTACGGGATCGTGCTGGGCGGATGGGCTTCCAACAGCCATTATTCGCTGATGGGAGCGATGCGCAGCGCGGCGCAACTGGTGAGCTATGAGACTTCGGCGGGACTGGCGCTCATCAGCGGATTGCTCTTCGCGGGCACGCTTTCGATGCATGGAATCGTGCAGGCGCAATTACGGTCGGGCGTGTGGTTCATATTTTGCGTGCCGATAGGATTTTTTATTTACCTGGTTTCGTCGATCGCGGAGACCAACCGCGCGCCCTTCGATCTTCCCGAAGCGGAATCCGAGTTGGTGGCCGGCTACATGACAGAATACAGCGGGTTCCGGTGGTCGCTGTATTTTCTGGCGGAGTACGCCAACATGATTGTCGTCGCGGGCATCGCCACGACGCTTTTTCTGGGCGGACGGCTGCGGCCATTTGCGAGCTTTCGAGCGCACGTGCCGGGAACGAATATCGAGCTGCTGAACCTGGTTCCCACGCTCACGTTTCTGGTACTGGCGGGATACTGCGCGTGGCGCGCGCCAAAGCAGCCGGTGAAGGTGCAGAAACTGGTGATGCTGCTTTTCGCGGGGCTGTGCCTGCTGCTGGCTGGGGCGGTGAGCTGGGCGCTCGCGTGGCCGGCGGCGATGCCGGGGGTGCATGGCGCTTTCTGGTTCCTCGCGAAAGTAGTCGGCTATTTGTACTTTTTCCTATGGTTCCGATTTACATTTCCGCGCTACCGCTTCGACCAGTTGATGCGCCTCGGCTGGAGGTTTTTGATTCCGCTTTCGCTGGTGAACGTGCTGGCCTCCGGCGTGGCCATCATTCTGGCGAATACGCTGGGCTGGAGCTTGATCTGGGAAGCGCTGCCGCTGACGACGCTGGCGACTCTGCTGGTGGCGGCGTGGCTGGCGTTCGCGGGCCGGCGCGAAGAGCAGCAGGCCACGGCCGTACCGGGTGGTGATTGAGTGGAAACACCGGCGATCCTCAACAGCGTCCTTTTCTATTTCTTCGCCGCGCTGGCGATTCTCTCCGGCGCGCTGATGGTGACGCGCCGCAACGTGGTTCACGGCGCGATATTTTTGATCACCGCGCTGCTGGCCACAGCGGGAATCTACCTGCAACTGCAGGCGGAATTTCTCTTCGCCGTGCAAATCATTTTGTACGTCGGCGGCATCATGGTGCTGTTCGTTTTCGTGATTATGCTGGTAAACCTCGACGTGACGCTGCGCCAGGTGCAGTTCAACCGCCAGCGCTGGGTGGCGGGAATTCTCTCACTTGTTCTGGGCGTGGAAATTTTTCTGGCGTTTTGGAAGGGCGGCAGCATCCTGCATCTGCCGGCGGTGATGCCCGGCATCATGGGAAAAAACACGGAAGCCGTCGGGACGGAACTCTTCCGGGGCTACATGCTGCCGTTTGAAATCGCATCTGTGCTGCTGCTGGTGGCGATGATCGGGGCAGTGGTGATGTCGAAGAAAAAGGTGTGAAAATGGTTCCGCTGAGCCATTACCTGTTTTTGAGTCTGGCGCTTTTCACCATCGGGGTGATCGGGGTGGTCACGCGGCGGAACGTGATCGTCATCCTGATGTCCATCGAGCTGATCCTGAACGCGGTGAACATCAATCTGGTGGCGTTTTCGCATTTCTTTGCGTCGGTGAACGGACAGATATTCGCCATATTTATCATCACTGACGCGGCGGCCGAGGCTGCCGTGGGGCTGGGCATCATCATCGCGTTTTTCAGGAACCGCGAAACTGTGCTGGCGGACGAAATGGATTTGATGAAATGGTAGGCAGCGAATGCTGACGGGATATTTTCTCAATCATATCTGGCTGATTCCGCTCTTTCCGCTGGCGGGAGCACTGCTGATGCTCCTTATCGGGCGGCGAATGCGGAACGCCGCGGTAAATGTTCTGTGCGTGGGCAGCGTGTTTCTATCGTTCGTATATTCGCTGGGCGCGTTTTTCGAGCTGATTTCCCATGCCGCAGGGCCGGACCGCTACAAGCTGGTGGTACTGTTCGATTGGGTTCCCGCGGGCGTCTATCACACCGCTTCAGGAGCGCTGGGGCAGTTCGTGGCGCAATGGGGATTCTTGCTGGACCCGCTTTCCGCGGTGATGATCTTGGTCGTCACGGGCGTCGGCTTCCTGATTCATTTCTATTCCATCGGCTACATGGGACACGAAGGTGGCTACTACCGGTTTTTCGGGTACATGAACCTGTTCATGTTCTCGATGCTCACGCTGGTGCTCGCGAATAACCTGCTGCTGCTGTTTGTGGGTTGGGAAGGCGTGGGGCTGTGCAGCTACCTGCTGATCGGATTTTATTTCAAGCGGAAATCGGCGGCCGACGCGGGGAAGAAGGCGTTCATCGTCAACCGCATCGGCGATGCGGGATTTTTGCTTGGGATTTTCTTGATTTCAATGGTGCTGGGGACGATCAATTTCAAGGATTTCCCGGCGGCGCTTGCGGCGCAGGGATTCGCAGTGGGCGCGCCGGTGGTGACGGCGATGGCGCTGCTGCTTTTTGTGGGAGCCACGGGCAAGTCGGCGCAAATTCCGCTGTACGTGTGGCTGCCGGACGCCATGGAAGGGCCCACGCCGGTGAGCGCGCTGATTCACGCGGCGACGATGGTGACGGCCGGGGTGTACATGGTCACGCGGTGCAACGCGATTTTCCAACTGGCGCCGCTGGCGCTAGAAATCGTCGCGGTGATTGGCGCGTTGACGGCGATTTTTGCGGCCACGATGGGAATCCTCCAGACGGACATCAAAAAGGTTCTCGCCTATTCGACGATTTCACAGCTGGGCTACATGTTTCTGGCCTGCGGCGTGGGGGCTTTTGCGGCGGGAATTTTTCACCTGATGACGCACGCGTTTTTCAAGGCGCTGCTCTTTTTGGGAGCGGGCAGCGTGATTCACGCCATGTCCGGCGAGCAGGACATGCATAAAATGGGCGCGCTCAAAGGAAAGATCCCCAAGACATATTTGACGATGTTTGCGGCCACGCTGGCGATCGCGGGGATTCCGCCGCTCGCGGGATTTTGGAGCAAGGACGAAATCCTGGGCAAGACATTCGAGGCAAGCCGCGGGCTGTGGCTGGTGGGCTGGATTACGGCCGGGCTGACGGCTTTCTACATGTTCCGGCTGCTCTTCCTGACATTTTTTGGCGAATCGCGCGTCGCGCATGAGGCGGAGCATCACATCCACGAATCGCCTTCGACGATGACCGTGCCGCTGATGATTTTGGCGGTGCTTTCGGTCATCGGAGGATTCGTCGGGCTCGGCGGGCGATTTGAACATTTCCTTGACCCGGTAATCGTGCGGAACGCTGAGGCGGCGTCGGCAGGCAGCTCTCAAGCGGGCGAACTGGGCTTGATGGTTGCTTCGGTGGCGATTGCTCTGGCGGGGATTGCGCTGGCGTGGCAGATGTACCTGAAGAATACTTCGCTGCCGGAGAAGCTGACGAAGCAGTTTCACGGAATTTACGAGCTGATTTTCAACAAATACTATGTGGACCAGATCTACGACGCGCTGTTCGTGAACCGCGCGAAGGATTTGGGCACGACGCTGGGCGCGTTCGATGCGAACGTGATTGACGGGCTGGGCGTCAACGGAGCGGGCTGGCTCACGCGCGTCGTCTCGCGACTTTCAATCTGGTGGGACACCTGGATCGTAGATGGCTCGGTGCGCTTCAGTTCACGCGCCGTGTGGGTGCTCAGCTATCCGATGCGCATGATTGAGACGGGGCTGTTGCAGAACTACGTGCTGCTGATGGTGCTCGGCATCGTAGCGGGCCTGGGATATTACTTTCTGCATTTCTTCCGGCATTAACGAGGCGGCCGGAAGCCGAGGGCGAAACGGATGGAATTTTATAATACGCACATATTGAGCGTGGTGCTGTTCACACCGCTGGTGGGCTCAATCCTGCTGCTGTTCATCCCGCGGGAGAATGCGGCCGCGCACCGGTGGGTCGGCAACCTCTTCGGATTCCTTGGGCTCATTGTGTCGCTGCCGCTCCTCTGGAGATTTCAGATTGGCGCGCCGGGATTTCAATTTCAGGAAGTTCACGATTGGATTCCATCGTTCGGCGCGACGCCTACGAGCGGCGCGCACTACATCGTGGGAATCGACGGAATCAGTCTCCTGATGGTGATGCTCACCACGGTGCTCGGCGCAATATCGATTCTTTCTTCGTGGAGCGCCATACGGAAACGAGAGAAGGAGTATTACCTCCTGTTTTTGCTGCTGCAAACGGGAATGCTGGGCGTATTCATGTCGCTCGATTTCGTGCTGTTCTACGTTTTCTGGGAAATCATGCTGGTGCCCATGTATTTCCTGATCGGCGTGTGGGGCAGCGAACGTCGGCTCTACGCGGCCATCAAGTTTTTCCTGTACACGCTGGCAGGCTCCGTGGTGATGCTGCTGGCGATTCTGGCGATTTATTACAACGCGCACACTTTCGATATTCGCGAGATTCTTGCCGCGCCGCACTCGATGTTCTCGCTCCAATTGCAGCGATGGCTATTCTGGGGATTCTTTTTCGCGTTCGCTATCAAGGTGCCGATGTTTCCGTTCCATACGTGGCTTCCTGACGCGCATACGGAAGCGCCTACGGCGGGCTCCGTGATTCTGGCGGGCGTCCTGCTGAAAATGGGGACGTACGGATTTATCCGCTTCTCGCTCCCGATGTTCCCGGACGCGACGCTGCAGTATCGCGGGATCGTGATTTTGCTTTCGATTGTCGGAATCATCTACGGCGCGCTGGTGTGCATGATGCAGAAAGACATGAAAAGGCTGATCGCGTATTCCTCGGTCAGCCACCTGGGATTCTGCACGCTGGGAATTTTCGCGCTTACGCCGCTGGGGCTTTCCGGCAGCGTGATCCAGCAGGTCAATCACGGAATTTCGACCGGCGCTTTGTTTTTGATTGTCGGCGTGCTTTACGAGCGGCGGCACACGCGCCTGATTTCGGAGTTCGGTGGGCTTTCAACTCCCATGCCGAATTTTGCCGCCATCTACATGATTATTACGCTCAGCTCGCTGGGCATGCCGCTGCTCAACGGCTTCGTCGGTGAATTTGCGATCCTGCGCGGCGCATTTGAAGTGAACAAGACCTGGGCTGCCTGGGGCGTTCTGGGAATCATCCTGGGAGCGGCGTACCTGCTGTGGCTCTATCAGCGCGTGATGTTCGGGAGCGTCACGAATCCTGCGAACGAACACTTGCCGGATTTGAATCTGCGCGAGTTTGCAACGCTGGTGCCGCTCGTCGTGCTCGCATTCTGGATTGGCATTTATCCGAAGCCGCTTTTCCGCGTGCTCGACCAGCCGGTGCGGCAACTCGTCGAACGGTTTCAGCCGAATTACTACCATCCGCCGCAAGTGTCCTCGCCGGGGGAGGCGAAGTAAGTGCCGTTCGACTGGCAATCGTTGCTCGAGCAGACGCGCATGGGCCTGCCGCTCATTTTGCCCGAGGTGCAGCTCGCGTTCTTTGGCCTGGCGATATTGCTGACGGATTTTCTGCTCGACGAGCATCACAAGTCGTGGAACGCGCTGACGGCCATGCTCGGAGTGATCTTCAGCGGCGTATCGCTGTGGATGCTGCGGGGAGTTCCGCCTGAAGGCATTCCGGGTTACAACAATTCGATTGTCGCGGACCCGTTCTTCGTGTTTTTTGGATTCATTTTTCTAATCGCTACGGCGCTGGTGATTTTGCTCTCTGCGCGCTACCTGGAAATCGAAGCTGAGCATCACGGCGAGTACTACGCGCTGATCCTCTTTTCCGCCGTGGGCATGATGTTCCTCGCCTGCGGAAACGATTTGATCGTGCTCTTCCTGGGCCTGGAAACGATGGCACTCAGCTTTTACATTTTGACGGGTTTTTTGCGGCACGACCGGCGCTCGAATGAAGGAGCGTTGAAGTATGTTTTGCTCGGGGCGTTTAGTTCGGGAGTGCTGGCCTACGGATTTTCGATACTCTACGGCATCTCCGGCGCGGCTTCCGGAGGAGCATCAACCAATCTCGCGGATATCCGCGCGGCTGTCGCGGCGCGGCCTTCGCCTGACGCTCTGGTGCTGCTCGCGCTGGTGACCGTGGCGGCCGGAGTATTTTTCAAAATTGCCGCCGTGCCTTTCCATCAATGGGCGCCGGACGTCTACGAAGGCGCGCCGACGAGCATCACGGCTTACGTAAGCGTGGCTTCGAAGGCGGCCAGCTTTGCTTTGGTGCTCCGGCTGTTCACCACCGTGTTCTGGCCGACGCGCGTGGATTGGACGCTTTTGATTGCGGCGGTGGCCGTGCTATCGATGACGCTCGGCAATATCGCCGCGATTACGCAATCGAACATCAAGCGGCTGCTCGCTTATTCGTCGATTTCACACGTCGGGTACATTTTGCTGGGCCTGGTGGCGGGAAACGCGCTCGGGATGAAGGCCATGCTGTATTACCTGCTCGTGTATGCGTTCTTCAATACGGGTGCGTTCGCCATCGTGATCGTGCTGCGCCGCAAGGGAATCATCGGCGACCAGCTCGAAGATTTGAACGGCTTAATCGAGCGCAGCCCGGGCGCGGCCATTTTGATGTTGATTTTCCTGCTTTCGCTCGCCGGGATTCCGCCGACGGCCGGATTCATCGGCAAGTTGCTGATTTTCTGGGCGCTCATCGAGACGCAGCACTACGTGCTGGCCGTGCTGGCGGTGCTCTACATTCTCCCCGCCGTGTATTATTACTTCCGCATGGTCGCTGCGATGTGGGCGAAAGAGGCTCCGGAAGAGCCGCGCATCCGGATTTCGCTGGCGCAGGGATGCGCGCTCGCGGCGATGGTAATTGCGACGCTTGCTGCCGGCATTTATCCCGAACCCTTCGTGCAATTCGCGAAATATGCTTCGAGTTCGCTGCTGCCGTTCATTCGCTGAGGCTGCGGCGTCATGTCTTCGAATCAACCCCGCCAGCGTCCAGTCCAAAACTCTGGCAGTTTCGCGCGGCAACTTGCCGCGGCTATCGAATTACCGTTTGTGATTGTCGCGGGGCCATTGATTGGAGGGGGATTCGGCTGGCTCGTGGACAAGAAGATGCACACGTCTCCGTGGTTGATGCTCGTGTTTGGTTTAGCCGGGTTCGCCGGAGGTGTCCTGGCAGTCCTGCGGACGCTCGGACGCGCAGAGAAAGATGACGAGAACTCCAGCCGTGGAGAATGAGGCCTTTTACCGCGCCGCGGAGCGCCGCATCGAGTGGTTGACGCTCGCCTCCGGGGGAACCGCGGCCGTGGTCACATGCATCAGGTGGGGAATTAACCCCGCGGTCTCGCTGTCGCTCGGCGCTCTGGTTTCGTGGGTGAATTTTCGCTGGATGAAGCAGGGCATCGCTGGCCTTGAGATGCTTTCAACCGCTCAGGCCGACGCTCCGAAACCTCGCGTGCCGCGGAAAGTCTACGCAAAATTCCTGGGGCGCTATGCTTTATTGATTGTCGGTTCCTATGCTATTCTGCGGAGCACAAAATTTCCTGCTGCGGCGTTCCTCGCTGGGTTGTTTGCGATAGCGGCGGGCGTCCTCGTTGAAATGATTTACGAACTGGGTCGCGGCGGCCGGGCTGGAAAGGCCCAATAGGCAGAGGAGTGGGGCGGAAGAATGGAAGCGCACGTCGGCTGGGTCCAACTGATTGCCAACAAGCTCTTTGGAAAGCTGGCGTTGGCGCTTCTTGCCGCTCTGCACATTCAGCCTTCGAATCCGCAGTTTCCGATCCCCAATCATGTTGCCACGGAATTTCTCGTCTTTGGTGTTTCCGCGGTTTTCTTCCTCTGGCTCAAGTCACGGATATCGGTTGAAAGCCCCGGCGCGACGCAGCAGTGCATGGAAATGGTGCTCACCAATCCCGTGGGCGTCGGCGTGAGGGATTTGCTTGACGACAACGTAGGTCACGGCAGCGGAAAATACCTTGCGATGATCGGAAGCGTGGGTATATTTGTCCTGCTTTGCAATTTGATCAGCCTGATCCCTTCTCTCGAATCACCCACCGCGGAGGTTTCTGTGCCGCTCGGCTGCGCCACAGTGGTGTTTCTGTATTACAACTGGTGCGGCATCGCCAAGAAAGGAGTGCTTGGCTATGGAAAAGTTTTCCTGGGGCCGATCTTGTGGATGTCGATCATTATGCTTCCCATCGAAATCATCAGCAACCTGGCGCGGCTCCTCTCGCTCACGGTTCGTCTCTGGGTGAACATGTTCGTAAGCGAATTGCTCTATGGCATTTTCTTGGGGTTGTTGCTCCAACTCTTCCTCTTCCTGGGTGGTTTGAATGTAGTAGGTTATATATCGGCAGTTTTACCGTTCATAGTTCCCCCTGCTTTTATGGGCCTGCACATGTTCGTGGCCGTTTTGCAGGCATTCGTATTCACGATTCTTCCGATCATTTATCTGTCCGGAGCAGTTGCGGAGGAGCACTAATACAGGCATCATCGCCGTTCCAGTGTGATCCCGGCTGCACGAGGATGACGGGAGCCACCCCCTGGCGGCAATTTCATACGAGGAGAAACAAGAATGAAAAAGTTCGCGGTAGTGCTACTGGTGCTTTTGGCCATCAGCCTTTTTGCGCCGGCTGTCTTTGCGGCGGATCAGCCCGCTGCGTCGGGGGGAACCAACTGGATTGCCATCGCCTCCGGGTTCAGCATGGCCATCGCCTCCGCCGGTTGCGGCTATGCACAGGGGAAAGCCAGCGCGGCAGCTTCGGAGGGGTTTGCACGCAACCCGGGCGCGGCAGCGGCCATTCGTTTTGGACTGATTCTTTCGCTCGTTTTGATCGAATCGATGGCGCTGTACACGTTTGCCATTGTTTTGTTCAAAGTGAAGTAGCCATTTCGCGATTCAGTGGCCTGGAAGCCAGCAGCAGCGTGCTTCCAGGCCATAATTTTTGGTTTTGGGATGAAAGTTTCTTGCGGCTAGGGCGCGTGATTCGTGAGTTGCGAGGGAAGCGCGGAGGCCGACTGCAGCGCGTGGCCCATCACGCGATTCGGGGCGAGGCCGAGGTAGATTGTCCCTAGTACGGCGACAATCAACACCAGCGCGACCGCCGGAGTCATTCGCGCAGGTTTCCAATCTTCCTTCGGTTCCCAGAAATACATGGCCACAACCACGCGCAAGTAGTAATACGCGCCGATAACGCTATTGATCGCGGCAATCACCACCAGCCACACCATCCACTTGCCATGGAAGGCATCGCCCGTCATTTGCAAGATGGCGGAGTAATTAAGCGCGGCGCGAAACGCATAAAATTTCCCGAGGAAGCCTCCGGTGACGGGCAGCCCTAGAAGCGAAAACAGGAAGACGGAAAAACAGAGCGCCAGGACCGGCTGCCGCGCGGAGAGTCCCGCATAATCGGAGATGTCGAGGCGCCGTTCGCCAGCGCCGCCGACGTGGGCGACGACCACGAACGCCCCGAGCTTCACGATGGTGTAGGCAGCGAGATAGAAAAGAATCGCGGCGATGCCCAGCGTGGTGGAAGCCGCGAACGCCACCAGGATGTACCCGGCATGGGCAATCGAAGAGTAAGCCAGCATACGCTTGACGTTCGTTTGCACAAGCGCCGCCAAATTTCCGACGGTCATCGTCAGCGCCGCGGAAATCCAGATGGCCCAGAACCAGATGTGCGCTTCGGACCCGAACGCGGTATAGAAAATTCGCAACATGACAGCGAAAGCAGCGGCCTTGGGACCAGTGGAAATCAGCGCCGTCACGGGTGCGGGGGCGCCTTCATACACGTCCGGGGCGTAAATCTGAAACGGAACAGCCACGACCTTGAATCCCAGGCCGACGAACATCATTCCGATGCCGAGGATGAGCAGCGAACTCGATGGCGTACGTTCGAGCGAACTGGCAATCGCATCAAGATTCGTCGTGCCCGTCGCGCCGTAGGTCATGGCGATGCCGTAAAGAAAAAACGCCGTGGCGAAAGAGCCTAGGAGAAAATATTTCAGCGAAGCTTCGTTGCATTTGGGGGCGTCGCGCCGGAAGCCCGCGAGGATGTAGCTTGAAATCGAGCTGATTTCCAGGCCTAGAAACGCGGTAACCAGCTCGTTGGCGCCGATGAGGATTCCCATTCCCGCCGTGGCAAAAAGAATGAGCGCGTAGTATTCGCCTTTTTGAATCTTCTCTTCATCGAGATAGGCGAAAGCGCCCAGCATCGCCAGCACGGCTACGCCGGTGACGACGTAATGCAGAAAAATGCTGAATCCATCCACGCGCAGAAGGCCCGCATACGCCAAGCCCGGGTGACGCGATGAAATCCAAACCCCGCCGAGCGCCAAGAGCGCGCCCGCCACACCCACTCCGCCCATAGCTTTCTTGCGGGGGGCTGGAACGAAGGGATCCACAATCATGATAAGTATTCCGAACGCGCACAGAATCAATTCTGGCGCGACGCGCAACAGGTTTTCGAACTGCGTCGCGGGCAGGGGCATCAGCGCTGTGCCGCCTTCGGATGCGCGTTCATTCCCAATTCCACGCTGTTTAATTGCTCGTGGACGTTATGGACAGAGGCCGCCATGCGCCGCGTAAATAGCGGCGAGGCCACGCCCATGAAGAGAATCACGAGCGCGAGGGTCGCGAAGATGAGCTTCTCGCGCGGCGACGCATCGGGAAGCGCGCGATTTTTATCCAGCGTCACTTCACCCAGTGCCACGCGCTGATAGGCCCATAGCAAATAGACCGCGGAGAGCACCGATCCAGTGACGGCCCAGGCGGCCCAGCTTGCGTGGCTTTGCCATGTGCCCGTTAGAATCAGAAATTCTCCGATGAAGCCATTGAGCATTGGCAGCGCAAGCGAAGAGAGACAGATGAAAAGGAACCAGCTGCACAGCGTGGGCATGGGCGTCGCCAGGCCGCCGAATTCTTTGATCTCGTGCGTGTGCCGGCGGTCGTAGAGCATCCCTACCGCGAGGAACAGCCCGCCGGTCGAAACCCCGTGATTGAGCATCTGGTAGATGGCGCCTTGCATGGAGACTTCGCTGAACGCGAAGATACCGAGGACCACGAAACCGAGGTGGCTCACGGAAGTGTAGGCGACCAGCCGTTTCAAATCGTGCTGCACCGTGGCCACCAGCGCGCCGTAAATAATCCCGATGATCGCCAGCACGGCGATAGGCAGTGCCAGCTTCTGCGAGGCATGAGGGAAAAGCGGCAGACAGAACCGCAGCATTCCATACGTCCCGAGCTTCAACAGCACGCCGGCCAATATGACCGAGCCAGCTGTGGGAGCCTCGGTGTGCGCATCGGGCAGCCAGGTATGCAGCGGAAAGAGCGGCACCTTGATGGCAAAGGCGACGAAAAACGCGCCGAATAGAAACAGTTCGGTGCGATCGCTCAGCAGCGGCAGAGTATGCAGCGCCTGCTGGATTTGCGGCAGGTCGAACGTACCCGTGATGGTGTAGAGCCACACAATCGCCACCAGCATCAGGATGGACCCGAGCATGGTGTACAAAATAAATTTCAGCGCGGCGTAAATTCGACGCTCGTGGCCCCAGATGCCGATCAGGAAATACATCGGCAGGAGCATGACTTCCCAGAAAAGGAAGAAGAGAAAGAGATCCAGCGAAAAAAATACGCCGATGACTCCCGTCTCGAGCACAAGCAGCATCACGAAAAATTCTTTCACGCGTGTGTTGATGCTCTGCCATGAGGCGAGAATCGCGAGCGGCGTCAAAAATGTGGTTAACAGCACCAGGAACAGGCTGATGCCGTCCACTCCCAGGTGGTAGTGAATCGCTGGCGAGCTGATCCAATTGTGGAATTCTTGGAATTGGTAACCCGGAAACCCGGCTTGAAATCCGCGCAGCAGGAAGAGCGAAATCACGAACTCCGCGATGGAAACGCTAAGCGCAACACGCCGGATCCAAGCGTGATCGTCGCCGCGGAGAAGCTGAAGTGCGAGGACGCCCACCAGCGGCAAGAACGTGATGACGCTCAGGAGATGATTGCCGCCGCCCACGTCAGTGCGCCGCCTTCCACAGCACAAGTACGAGCACTGTGAAACCAACCGCTCCGGCAACGACCCACGAGGCATAACTTCGCTCATTGCCCGATTGAATTCGGCGCAGGCGGCCACCGAGCGAACGCGCGCCGCTGGCAGCGCCGTTTACCGTGCCGTCTATCACGCCTTCGTCGATCGTGTGCCAGAGAACATTTGTTGAAATCCACAGCAGGGGCCGGACGATGAGGAATCCATAAATCTCGTCCACGTAATATTTGTTGTAGATGAGCGTATAGAGTCCGCGCACGCTCTCCGCGAGGCGCTTGGGCCGCTCAGGCTGTCGAATGTACAACCACCAGGCCACGAGCAAGCCGAGAAATCCCACGGCGACCGCCACCCCGCTCAATCCGAGTTCGAGTGAGTGCGAGGCTTCCGCTGCTTCGCCTATGCCTGGAGTCGCCGCTGCGGAAAATACTGGCGCGAGAAAATTACGGAAGTGATTTTCTCCGCCCCAAAGTGTCGGCGCGGCAAACCATCCGCCTACAGTTGCGAGCACCGCAAGAACAATGAGCGGGACGGTCATCCTGCGCGGCGATTCGTGGACGTGCACGGCATGTTCGTCGTAGCGCGGCGCGCCGAAAAACGTGAGGAACAACAAACGGAACATATAAAAAGACGTCAGCAGCGCGCCAGCGATTCCCACGAGCCACAAAGTCCTATTTGCCGAGGGGCCCATATAAGCCGCGGCGAGAATCTCGTCCTTGCTGAAGAACCCGGCAAACGGCGGGAAGCCAGCGATCGCCAGCGTCGCCGCAAACATCGTCCAGAATGTAACGGGGATTTTTGTTCGCAGCGCCCCCATGCCCCGCATGTCCTGTTCGCCGCCCATTGCGTGGATCACACTGCCTGCGGCGAGAAAGAGCAGTCCCTTGAAAAATGCGTGCGTCATCAAGTGGAAAATGCCCGCCGAGAATGCGCCCACTCCGCAGCCGAGAAACATGTATCCGAGCTGCGAAATGGTGGAATACGCGAGGACTTTCTTTATGTCGGTTTGCGCGAGACCAAATGTCGCCGCATAAAATGCGGTCACCGCGCCCACAATTGCTACCGTAAGCATGGCCGCGGGAGCGCGCGAGAAAAGCACGTTCATTCTGGCGACCATGTAAACGCCCGCAGTCACCATGGTGGCTGCGTGGATCAGGGCACTGACCGGCGTGGGGCCTTCCATGGCGTCCGGCAGCCAGACGTACAGCGGCAATTGCGCTGATTTGCCAACCGCTCCGGCGAAAAGCAGAAGACAAATCGCAGTCAGCACTCCATAATTTCCCGCGGTTTCGACGGGCATGGCCTTTGCGAGCGAAAACATTTCACCGAAGCTGACGGTGTGAAAAGTCCAGAACGCCAGAAAAATTCCGAGCATGAAGCCGAGGTCTCCGATGCGCGTGGTGATGAATGCTTTTTTACCGGCATCGGCGGCGCTCTTCTTGCGGTAGAAAAACCCAATCAGCAGGTAACTGCAGAGCCCCACGCCTTCCCAGCCGACAAACATCACCACCAGGTTGGCCGCGGTCACCAGCAACAGCATAAAGAACATGAAGAGATTCATGTAGGCAAAGAACCGGTAGTAGCCGCCCTCGTGTTCCATGTATCCGGTCGAATAGATGTGGATCAGCAGCCCTACGCCTGCCACGGTCAGAAGCATCACGATGGTCAGCGCATCCACTTGCAGCGCGAAATCCACGCGGAAGCTGCCGGCGTCCATCCAAGGCAAATAGTTTTTCACCCAAGGAATCGCGCTCGCCGGAAGGCGAGAGAACTCACGCACCAATTCGCAAACGCCCGCGAACGCGAGCGCCACCGAGCCCACGCCAACGGCGTTTACTTGCGCGCGCGACCAGTGGCGGCCGAAAAGGCCGTTGATCGCCGCTCCCGCAAGCGGCAGCGCGGCAATGATCCAAAGATAATTCAGAATCAGCATCAATTTTTCAGCAGGCTCACGTTTTCAATATTCAGCGTCCGGCGGTTTCGGGCAATCAAGAGGACGATCGCAAGCCCCACCGCAGCTTCCGCCGCCGCAACTACAATGACGAAGAAAACGAATACCAGCCCATCTAATTGGCCGCGCGCCTGCGCGAACGTCACGAAGGCCAGATTCACCGCGTTCAGCATCAGCTCAATGGACATGAAAATAGTAATGATGTTCCGCTTGAACAGGAACCCGATTACCCCCAGGCCGAAGAGAATGGCGCTCAACACCAGATAATAGGAAAGCGGAACCATGGCTAGGAATCCCTCTTGGCGAGCACGACGGCTCCCAGGAGCGCGATGAGAATCAAGATTGAAGTCGCCTCGAACGGAAACAGATACGACCGAAACAGCAGGCTCGAGAGCTCGCGCGTGGAAGCGGGAATCGCGGAGCGCGTTGCCTCGAGCGATTTGCCCGCGCCGCCCAGCCACCAGGCCAGCTCGATCATCAGAAAGATTCCCAGCGGCAAGCCCACGAAGCGCGCCAGGTGGCTCACGTTGGTGCGCTCTTCCACTCCCGCGTTTAGCAGCATGATGACGAAGACGAACAGCACCATGATCGCCCCGGCGTACACGATGATTTGCACGGCCGATATGAACGCGGCACCCAGGAGAAGATAAATCACAGCCAGCGACACCATCACGAGGATGAGCGATAGCGCGCTGTGAATTGGCTCGCGTGCCAGGATCACCGCGATTGCCCCCGCAACGGCAATCGCGGCGAAGAGAAAGAAGACAATCATCTGCGCCGTCATCGCTGCATCACCAGCATCACAAACGCCGTCACCGTCAAATTGGCAATCGAAAGCGGCAGCAAAAATTTCCATCCGAACGCCATTAATTGGTCATAACGCAATCGCGGCAACGTCCCGCGCAACCACACGTAGAAAAAGATCAGAAATCCGACCTTGGCGAGGAACCAGAAGGGCCCGAGTATCACGGCGATGAGGCCGGCATGGACGCACGCATAGCCCAACGCAAGCATCACGATGCTGATCGCACAAAGCGCGGCCCGCCGGAGCCCGCGGTTATGTCGCAGTGCGTCCTGCAATAGCCCGAGTCCGCCCGCAAGAAATACCAGAGCCGGGAGGTATCCCGTCCACGTCCAGGAATCGGGGAAGGGTGAAAGCCAGCCACCCAGAAAGAGAATCGTGGCGAGGCACGAAACGGTGATCATGTTCCCGTACTCGGCCATGAAAAACATGGCGAATTTGAAGCTCGAATATTCGGTGTGAAACCCGGCAACGAGTTCCGTTTCCGATTCCGGTAAATCGAACGGTACGCGGTTTGTCTCCGCAATCGCGGCGATGAAATAACAAATGAACCCGATGATTTGCGGGAAGAGATGCCATCGCGGCAGAAAATGAAACCAATGTCCCTGCTGCCCGCGAATAATTTCATTGAAATTGAACGAGCCTGCCAGCAGCAGCACACCTACGACGGAAATCGTAAGCGAAACCTCGTAACTGATCATTTGCGCCGAGCTGCGCAGACCCCCGAGCAGCGAATACTTGCTGTTCGATGACCACCCCGCCAGCGCCACGCCGTAGACTCCGATGGAAGTGATGGCAAAAAGGAAGAGCAATCCGATATCCACGTTCGTGACGGACAGCGGCGTTGGCTGCCCGAAAATATGAATGGTCGCCGGCCCGAAGGGAATGAGCGCCAGCGTAGTCAGCGCGAGAGAAAGAGCTAGAAAAGGCGCCAGGACATAGACGAGTTTGTCTGCCGCTGGCGGCACCACGTCTTCTTTGAAAAGAAATTTCGCTCCGTCCGCAAGCGGCTGCAGCAGCCCGTGCGCACCTGTGTAGTAAGGGCCCCAGCGCGACTGGATGCGCCCCACCACCTTGCGTTCAAACCAGGTGAGGTAGGCAAGTGTCGTCAGCAACAGAAAGAGCAGAACGACGACCTTGACTACCGATACCACCAGGAATGCATGCTGGGAGATGAACTCCACGGTGCTTCGCCGGCCTCTTTACACGAATTGAGCTTCGAACAGTACCGCCCCAGGGTTCCGCTGGAAAACAAATGATCACCGGAGGAGTAAACCAGTCCCGCCGGGAGATCGAATGCGCCATCGGCGGCCGAGGAACTCGCCGCCGTCTTTTCAGCCCCTCCGGCTGTGAGATTCACATATGAAACTTCGTAGCCGCGCACATTCTGCCGGATTTCCTCGAACGCTGCCTCCGCGGTGCGGAATTTCGGCGCCGTTCCAAGCCCCAGATGCGCCAGCTGGTGCATTAGAATCCGCAGCAAATCGAAATCACTGCGCGGCCCCTGCGGGTCAATGGCGCGGTGTGTAAGCTGCACTTCTCCCGCGGTATTCGTCACGCTGCCATCTTTCTCGTACACGCACGCCGCGGGCAGCACCACATCCGCTTGCGCCGCGGTTTCCGTCAAAAACATTTCATGCACCACCAGCAGGTCGAGTCCCGCCAGATCCGCCGGCTTGGCTCCGGGAAGCAGCTTGCAGGGATTCGCTCCCACAACATAAAGCGCCTTCAGCTTTCCATTCTTAGCGGCTTCGAGCATTTCGCTTGCGTTCATCCCGGCCGCGGACGGCAGCTCCGCGCCCCATAGCTTTCCGAATCGCTCGCGCTCGCCGGCATTGCCAATGCTCGCGTAGCCCGGGAGGCGATCCGGCAAGAGTCCCATATCCGTGGCGCCGCGTGAATTCACGTAATCGCCGAGCGCCATATACCGCGTCTCGCCCGGTAACTTCCAGCCAAGGGTCACCAGGTCGCGAATGGCTCGCCCGGAGATTTCTGCGCCGAAGAGCACCACGACGCCGCTCTCTTTTTCAAGCGCGCCACGCAGCTTCTGAAGCTCACCTGCCTTCGCCGCATCGAATTTTCCCTTGCCCGCTGCCAGGAAGCCCACCGCAGCCGCTTCGCTGCCCGGGGGAACTTCCACAAACTGTGCTGCCTGCCGATGGAGTTTGATAGCGCGAGAATTGATGGCGTAAAGCCGCGTGCCGTGGTGCCGCACTGCCGTGCGGATTTGCCAAGCCACCAGCGGATTTTGTTGCGTGGGATCATTGCCGATGAGAAGAATCGCCTCGGCCGAATAAATATCCGCCATGGTGGCCATGGCCTGCGCCGCTTTCGGACCCAGCGCCGCTGCCAGGCCCGCATAGTCGGCAGTGCGATGGTGGTCAACGTTGTTCGTACCCAGGGTCGCGCGCGCGAACCGCCCGAGGAGGTAGTTTTCCTCGTTGGTCGTGCGATTCGAACCAATCACGCCGATCGACGGCGCTCCATGCGTATTGTGGACCTGCTTCAACCGCCGCGAAATTTCCTCGAGTGCGTCTTCCCAGTTGGCGGTTGCGAGCTTGCCGTTGCGTCGTACCAGCGGCTGCCGAATGCGCTCCGCGTGATGCGTGAAATCGAAACCAAACCTCCCCTTGCCGCACAGAAACTCGCCGTTGATGCCGGAATGATCGCGGTTGTTGACGCGCAGGATTTCGTTGTTGCGAACCGAAAGCGTGGTCTTGCAGCCGTTGGAGCAATGCGCGCACGGAGTGCCCACGTACTGCATTTCCCATGGCCGCGTGTGATAACGATACGTTCCACTGGTGAGAGCGCCCACCGGGCAAATGTCAATGCACATCCCGCACTCTTCGCACGCCAGTTCGCCCGGCTGGTTCGGCAGGATTGCCGAATGGACGCCGCGCGCCCCTACTCCCAGCGCTTTGACGTCCATGCCTTCGTCGCACACACGGACGCACCGGAAGCACAGAATGCATCGCGGGGCGTCATAGAAAACCAGCGGCGACCACTTTTCCTCGGGATGATGCAGTTTCTCTTCGGCGAAGCGGCTGTGGTCCAGGCCGTAGCGGAACGTCATGTCCTGGAGTTCGCATTCGCCGCCCTTGTCGCATACCGGGCAATCGAGTGGATGATTCGAGAGCAGGAACTCCAGCATGTTTTTCCGCGCGTCGTGCACATTGGGAGTGTCCGTGTGCACCACCATGCCTTCCACGGCGACCAGCGTGCACGCGGTCTGCAGCTTCGGAGCTTTTTCAACCTCCACGAGGCACATCCGGCAAGCCGCCTGCAACGAGAGCCCCTCGTAATAACAAAATGATGGGACTTCGATCTGCATGCGCTTGGCCGCTTCGATGACCAGCGTCCCCGCAGCGACTGTCATCTTGCGGCCGTCCATGGTGAAGGAAATTTTCTTTTCTTCCGCCATATTCCCTTAGCGCGCGCTCGCGAGCATCTCCGCTGACTGGTAGGGGCACTTGCCCTTCAAGTGATCTTCGAATTCGCTCCGCCATTTCTTCACAATGCTGATGGTAGGCATTGCCGCTGCGTCGCCAAGCGGGCAGAAAGTGTGCCCCAGCATGTTTTCAGCCAGTTCTCCGATGAGCGGTATGTCCTCAGTCCTGCCTCCGCCTTCGTGGAACCGGTCCAGCATGGAGAGGAGCCACGCGGTTCCTTCGCGGCAGGGAATGCACCAGCCGCAGGATTCGTGCGCGTAGAAATGCATGATTCGTCGCGCCACGTCCACCATGCAGGTGTCCTCGTCAATCACTACCACGCCGCCCGAACCCAGCATCGAACCCGCTTTGGCCACAGATTCAAAATCCATGGCCACGTCCGCTTCCGCAGCGGTCAGCAGCGGGCACGAGCTTCCTCCGGGGATGACCGCTTTGAGCTTCTTTCCGCCCGGAATTCCTCCGGCCACGTCTTCGATCATGCGCTTCAAGTTGAATCCCATCGGCAACTCGTAAATTCCCGGGCGATTCACGTGCCCGGAAATTGCGTAGAGGCGTGTCCCGCCGTTTCGCGGCGTGCCCAGACCCGCATACCATTCTGCTCCCCGCAAAATTATCGCCGGCACCGAACTCAGCGTTTCCGCATTGTTGATTACCGTGGGGCAGCCGTACAAGCCAACGACGGCGGGGAATGGCGGCCGGATGCGAGGGTAGCCGCGCTTGCCTTCGAGAGATTCCATCAGCGCGGATTCCTCGCCGCATTCATAGGCCCCCGCGCCGGTATGTGTGCAGAGATCGAAATCGAATCCGCTCCCGAAAATATTTTTTCCCAGGTATCCGGCCCTGTAGGCTTCTGCAATTGCCGCGTCGAGGATTTCAATGACGTAGCGGTATTCTCCCCGCACGTAAATGTAACCATGATGCGAGCCGACGGCGCGTCCCGCAATAATCATCCCCTCGATTAACAGGTGCGGGTCCATTTCCATGAGCGGCCGGTCCTTGCAGGTTCCCGGTTCGCTTTCATCGGCATTGGCGATGATGTATTTAGGCTTCGAAGAATCCTTAGGAACAAACGACCACTTCATTCCCGCCGGAAATCCCGCGCCGCCGCGTCCACGAAGATTCGATCTCTTAGTTTCCTCGATGATTTGCTCCGGCGTCATGGTCTTCAGCGCTTTTTCGAGTGCCTTGTAGCCTTCGTGCTGGAGATAGACCTCCAGCCGGTGTGAATTGGGAATTCCAAAACTCCGGCTGATCACTTGGACTTCCGCGGGATGGCGTTCGTGTACGGAGCCCGCCGTCCGCGGCGAAGGTGCGGTCTTTTTTCCGGCATTCAGTGCCCGCAATAGGTCGTCCAGCTTTTCGGGCGAAAGATTTTCGTAAAAGTCGTAGTTCACTTGCATCGCCGGAGCACCTGTGCATGCGCCGATGCATTCCGCTTCTTCGAGTGAAAAATTGCCGTCCGGCGTGACTTCCTTGTTGCCGATTCCCAGCTGTCGCTGCACTTGCTGATAAATTTCCTTTCCGCCGCGCAACATGCAGGAGACGTTTGTGCAGACCTGTAGGTGATTCCGTCCCATTGGCTTGCGACGCAGCATTGAGTAATACGCCATCGTCTCGGTCGCTTGCAGGACGTTCAACCCCAGCCGCCGGGCGATTTCTTCGAGCAATTCGTCGCTCAGGTGCCCGAAATGATCCTGAGCATAGAGCATCATCGGAATCAGCGCCGACCGCTTCACCGGATAGCGTCCGATGAACTCCCCAAATTTTTTTTCAAGTTCCGCGGGTAATTGCATCCTGAATCCCTGGCCGCGACTCAGCGGTCCACTTCTCCGAGAACGATGTCGATCGTTCCAATGCAGGCCACCACGTCGGCGATGATGCGTCCTTCGGCGAGCTTCGCGAGCGCCTGCAGATTCACAAACGAAGGCGTGCGCGCCTTCACGCGGTAGGGTTTCGCCGAGCCATCACTGGCAATGAAAAACCCAATCTCTCCCCGAGGCGATTCGATGCACTGGTAAATTTCGCCCGGAGGCGCCGCGAATCCCTCGGTATAAATCTTGAAGTGGTAGATGAGCCCCTCAATCGAAGTCTTCATTTCCTCGCGCGATGGCGGAACGATTCCGGGCGCCTCCGCGCGAATCGGGCCTTCTGGAGGGATTTTCGCCATCGCCTGCCGCGCGATTTTCACGCTCTCGCGCATTTCCGCCACGCGCACCAGGTAGCGGGCGTAGCAATCTCCTGCCGATTCGACCGGCACCTTGAAATCGAATTCGTCGTAGCTCGAATAGGGGAAGTATTTCCGCACGTCGTAATCAATTCCGCTCCCGCGCAGTGTAGGCCCAGAGACCCCTATGGCAATCGCTTCCTCGACGCTCAGCACTCCGACGCCTTTTGTTCTCCCCATCCAAATGCGGTTTTGTGTGAGCAAGTCCTCGTACTCATCAATCTTGGCGGGAAATGCGTCCAGAAACCTCCCGATGTGCTCGAGCCATCCCGTGGGCGGTTCAAGTGCGAGCCCGCCAATGCGGAAATAGCTGGTCATCATTCGCTGGCCGGAGATGAATTCGAAAATCTTCTGAATTTCCTCGCGCTCGCGAAAGCAGTAGAGGAAAACCGACATCGCGCCCAGGTCGATGGCGTGCGTGCCCACCCACACCAGGTGCGAATTGATGCGCGTCAGCTCCGTCAGCAGCACGCGGATGTACTGCGCGCGCTTCGGCGCTTCCAGTCCCAGCAGCTTTTCCACTCCCAGGCAGTAGCAGAGATTGTTTGAAAGCGGCGCGAGATAATCCATGCGATCCGTCAGCGTGATGCCCTGCGAATACGTTTTCGCCTCGAAAGTTTTTTCAATTCCCGTGTGCAGGTAGCCGATCACCGGCTTCGCGGAGACCACCTTCTCTCCATCCAGTTCGAGGATGACGCGCAACACCCCGTGCGTCGAAGGGTGCTGCGGCCCCATGTTCAGCACCATGGTCTGCGCCGAGCCGGTCGCAGTTTCTACCGTGGTCATCAGCGGTAGCCCTCCACCGGATAGTCCTTGCGCAGCGGGTGGCCCTCCCAATCGTCAGGCATCAGGAGGCGCGTCAGGTTGGGATGTCCCTCGAATCGCACGCCCATCAGATCGTAGGCTTCGCATTCGTGCCAGTTTGCACCTGGCCACACAGAAGTTACCGAGGCAACCGAAGGATTCGTGCCTGGTAACCGCACTTTAAGCCGAATTCGCTCCCGCCGCTCGAGCGACAGCAGATGGTAGTTCAATTCGAAGCGAGGCTCATTCGGGAATCGGTCCACAGCGGTGATATCGGAGAGGTATGTGAAACGCAGCTCGCTGTCGGATGCGAGAAACTCAGTGGTACTCAGCAGGCGCTCGCGTGGCACTACCACTGTCCATTCACCGCGGAATTCGATCGTCTCGGCGATCGCTTGCGGGTCCCACTCCCTCAGCTTGCGCACGACGGCATTGACGTCTTGCCTCTCAGCACCCACAGGTTTTCCCCGATTTCGCCGGACGCGTTAGCGCTTCCAGTCCAGCGCGCCTTTCTTCCAAAGATACAGATAGCCCACCAGGAGGACCAGGATGTAAACGAGCATCTCAAAAAACCCGAACCCCCAAGGCGCACGGTTGAGCTCTCGATATACGAGCGCCCAGGGATACAGGAAAATGGCCTCAATGTCGAACAGAATGAAGACCATCGCTACCAGATAAAAGTGGACGGAGAACGGCTCCCGCGCGTCGCCTGTGGGTCGGATTCCGCATTCGTAAGCTTGGTCCTTTTCTGGCGTGTGCTTGCGCCGTCCGACGAGCGCGGAAACAACCAAAATCGCCCCGGAAAGAGCCATCGCCGCGATCATCTGGATCAGCAGGGGAGCGTACGAGTTCAGATAGTTCTCAGGCATTTTTTAAGGTTGCTATAATAGCGGTGCAGGCGTACATCGGTCAAATGTCACTTGGTGTGGGGGCGTCGCCACTTGAGTCGGTGTGGCAGGCAAGCCGCGCCGCCCGCCGGTGAGAGGAAAAGAGGCGCTACTGGCATTTCCATGCTCTTCGGCTTCAATACCGAACTGTCTGTGGGCTTGGAAGTCTGCCACGTGCAGACCGAAGATCACGGTCCCGCTCGTCCGGAAATCGATACGGTCGTTTATTGCCGCGGACGCGTCCTGCATCGGCGCTCCTCCAGCTACGCCAATCTTATCGGCCGCCCGGGCTTCACCGAAGAAATCCTGCGCAAAAAGATCGAAGATCAGCACCGAGCGACCATTCAAGATTTGAGAAGCGGCACAATTCCGGTGACGGCCGAATCTGGCAGGCAAGCTCCCCCCTCATCGCTCGCAGCTATTGAGGTTCAGTTGCTCAACCCCTCTTCATGGTTCGCTGACGGCACTGCCTCTCTCGAACTCGAAGTGGTTTCTCGTGGCGCTCGTGAGCCCGTTGCTGGCGCGCAAGTGGAGGTATCGTTCGAGGGGAGCCAGGAGCCCTTGCATTTCGCCGCTCGTACGGAATCGAACGGTCGCGCGACTTTGGCGTTTCCCATGCCGCGCCTCGGCCCGGGCGGCGCCGAATTTGTCATCCGGGCAAGATCTGGCGACAATAGCGATGTAATCCATTACGCATTGCGACCTAAGTCCCCTTCCGGAGCCGCGCAGCGCTCTTGATGCCCGCTATAAACGTCACCATTAATGGCGATCCACGCGAAGTCCCGCCCGGGCTAACCGTTGAGGGCCTCCTCGAATTCCTCGGCATTATTCCGGGCCGCGTGGCCATCGAATGCAATCTGGACATTCTTACCCGCGCCCACTGGAAAGAGAGGTATGTCCAGCCGGGTGACACTTTCGAAATCGTCAATTTCGTCGGCGGAGGCTGACTTACCGCGAAGCCCTGCGGAAGAAGACGTCGATAGGTAGCAACAATCCAATCAAAGCGAGACTTGCACCGGCGACTTGCGGCGCGACGGTGCGCGAGAGAATTCCGAAATAGTGCGAGTCAATCGCCATCAGTGGGAGGCCGTAGCATGTGCCAACCAGGTTTGCAAACCACGCCCAGCGCTCCCCGCGACGATAAGCTGTGGCTGTCAGCAGGAGGCCCACAATCACGAGAGCGCCATTCGCCAGCGCGCCAGCAAGCAGGTGCCGTCCGCTCCGCGTGCTCAGGTCGAGCCCGTCCCGAATCAAGGCCCAACTGATCATCGCCATTCCCAGATATGCGGCGATCAGCACCTTCCACGCAAGCTGCAAGCGAAAATCCGCGTTGCTATATGTGCTTCTCAGCCCTCGATTCTTCGCGCGAGTTATCTCTTCCACGGCCGCCGATAATACTTCGCCCAGACTTGCGTTACACCTGTGTCGTCCTGTGTTGGTACGTTCACATGCGCGAGGGCAATTCCTCCGACGGCCTGCGCCTTGCTGAATTGCAGAATCAGAATGTGGTCAGCGTCCGCTGCCTTAAAGTTTGTCGAGTGTCACGCCTGCACGATCGTTCTGTTTGCCGCGATCTAGTTGCACTCGCGCTTGCTCCCGCACTTATTTCGTCCTTGTCAATCGGGATGTTTCCGTGTGCTCCTTGGCGCCCTCTTTCTCTGTCCACTTCTCGAGGATGTGGTCTTGATCCTCAAACACGATCACCAGACGAGTGATGTGCGGGGCGCCGGGCGATGCCAGGTTCGTGATTCCCGTAAGATTGAATTCCAGCTCAGCGGGCGTGCCGCTGACGGGCGCGGTGCTCATGCGCGGCTGATTGTTCGCGCTGCAATAATGCGTCATGGCCACGCGGTCGCCGTCGGCGTGATACACCGATACCATTTCCATTTGTCCGCTCGGACGTTGCATGACCACCAGATAGTGCGTGGGTGTCACGCGCTCGCTATCGCTCCGATAGATAGACTTCGCACTTTCGGCGGCAGGATTCAGCATTTCCACCAGCGCCGATCCTTCGGACACGAGCTTGAAAGTACTTCTTACGGCCGGGCCACCGTCCATCCTCCCCTGCCATTCGCCCACGAGCGTCTTCATGCGCTCGAATCCCCCGTTCGTACCCCTCTGCGCTGATGCAGGTCCGGCCGCACCAAGCAGCAGTGCGATCGCCACCACCTCGCCACACAGATTTCTCATTTTCGCCTCCTCGAACATTGTGATCCTGAGCTCTGCCGCTGGATCACACTCCGGCTAAAATGTGCCCTAGCTTAGCTTTCTTCGTCCGCAGGTAGGCCCGCGAACGCCGGCTCACCCGCGGCTGGCAGGGCACTCGCTCCGCCACGCGGATCCCTGCTTCCTCGAGCTGCGCCACCTTGTCTGGATTGTTGGAAAGCAGCCGCACCGCGCGAATCCCCAGCCGCTTGATGACTTCGGCGCAGAAACGGTAGTCGCGGTGATCGGCTTCAAATCCCAGCCGCTTATTGGCTTCCACCGTATCCATTCCGCGGTCTTGCAGTTCGTATGCCCGCAGTTTGTTCATCAGCCCGATGCCGCGCCCTTCCTGCGGCAGATAAATCAGCACTCCGCGTCCCGCGCGCGCAATCTTGCGCAATGAATATTCAAGCTGCGCGCGGCAATCGCAGCGCTCCGAAGCGAGCACATCTCCCGTCAGGCACTGCGAATGGATGCGCACCAGCGGCGGCTTTGCACCGCGCGCCTTGCCGTAACGCAGTACCACCACCGCCTCCGACGCGCCTTTGCCTTCGACGCCCAGTATCGTGAATCGCCCGAAACGGGTCGGCAGCGTCGCTTTCGCCACAATCCTAGGTCGCCCGTATTTTCTCTTTTGTTTCATGAATATCGCCCATTATAGCAGCCTCGCCTTTACATCCGCGGGACGTTTGGCTAACGTAATCGTTCGATGGAGCCGCTTGCTTCCACGCAGGAATTGCTCTTTTCGCTGGTCCTCAAAGTGGGCTGGGCGGCCTCGCTTGCGGCGTTGCTGGCCCGCTCGGCCACGTTTCGACGCATCCTTTACAATGAAAATCGCGATTCCGACCAGAAAGTCCAGCTTCTACTTTTTCTGACGCCTCCGCTGGCCCTGGGAGTTCTCCTGCGCTTGGTGGGCTATCGTTTTGCCGATTTGACGCTCGAAGGCTCGTTCCTGATGGGACTCATCGGCGGTCGCATGGTCGGTCTTCTAGGCGGCTCACTCATTTCTCTTACCGCCTTCGGCAATCACGAATGGCTCTCGGCGCCCTTCGCCGCGCTCGTTGGACTGCTCGCCGGAGTCATTCGCCAGGTCATGCCCAAGAAGGAAGACATCTGGCATTTCGGCCCGTTTCTCTTTCTCAATATTCCACGATCTCTATGGCGTCTGGTGCGTTTGGGCGAGCTCAACTGGGCCATGCTTCCTCTGTTTGCATGCGCATTCTTCGACGCCAGCCGCCTTGTTCTCGTGAACACGCTTCCTTCGCGCTGGCTTTTCTCCCTGAACGCTTCACACTGGCCGCTTTTGCTCCTGGAGATTCTTTCCACCATCTGGGCCGTCGCCATGCCCATAAAAATCTGGAACAACACGCGCATTGAGATGAACCTCGAAGCCAATCAGCAGCTTCTCCTCAAAGCGCGCATGGACGCGCTCACCAGCCAGATTAATCCTCACTTCTTGTTCAACACGCTCAATACCGTTTCCTCGCTCATCCGTTACGATCCCGATATGGCCCGTGTCGTGGTCATCAAGCTCTCCAATATCCTTCGCCGCCTCCTCCGTAAGCACGAAACATTCGTGCCCCTCCGCGAGGAGCTCGATTTCATTGACGACTATCTCGATATCGAAGTCATCCGCTTTGGCCCCGATAAGCTCGAAATCGTCAAGGAAGTGGACTCTGAAACCCTCGACGATTTTGTTCCCAGCATGCTGCTCCAGCCCATGATTGAAAACGCTATCAAGCACGGCCTCGCGCCCAAGCTCGAAGGCGGCCGCATTCTCCTCCGCGCCCGCCGCGTCGAAGACCGCCTCGTCGTCGAAGTCGAGGACAACGGCCTCGGCATCGCCTCCGAGCGCCTCACGAGCGTCTATCAGGAAGGCATCGGCATCAGCAACGTCCACGAACGCCTCCGCCTACTCTACGGCGACGCGTTTCGCATGGATATCCACAGCCAGGAAGGGCAGGGAACTCAAATCCGCATCGAAATCCCCGAACTCGCCGCCTCCCTGCCTGCCAACGCCTGAACGTCCTGCTCTTTTCTGCCTTCTGATTCCCCCCACTCGCCCCTCAAAAAACCTCTTGACAAGCGCTGCGTATTCCTGTAATTTCAGTCTGGACTGAAATGACAGAATATAACGCAAAACGCCTCTCCCCTGTCGCCCAGAAGTTCATCCTCCACTGGGGCGAAATGGGCACCCGCTGGGGCATCAACCGCACCGTCGCACAGGTCCACGCTCTCCTTTATCTTTCTGATCGCCCGCTCCACGCCGAGGAAATCGCCCGCACGCTTTCCGTCGCCCGCTCGAATGTTTCCACCAGCCTTCGTGAGCTTCAGGCCTGGCGCATCGTCCGCCCCATTTCCGTTCTCGGCGATCGCCGCCAGCATTTTGAGTCCATGAAAAATCTCTGGGAAATGTTTCGCATCATTCTCGAGGAACGCAAGCGCCGCGAAATTGACCCCACCATCGCCGTGCTCCGCGAATGTGTCGCGGAAGCCGGCCGCGGCGGCTCCGGTGAGGCCTACACGCGCGAACGCGTCGCCGCCATGCTCGAGTTCGTTGAAACCGTGAGCGCCTGCTATGACGAGTTTGGCGGGTTGTCTCCGTCTGCGATGAAAGGCCTCGTGCGCATGCGCGGAAAGATTCGCAAGCTGCTGCACATGTGATGATGTCGGGCGCCGTTCCGCCCGCCTCGAAGAGTCCGAATATGGTTTCACTCATCTCGGAGATAACCGAATCCAAGGGGCCGCGCGCCCGCCGCGGCTGGGTCTTTTTCGACGCCGATTGCCGCTTCTGCGTCGCCATCGCCCGCCGTTTGCAAACCATCTTCGTGCCCCGCGGCTTCGGGTTTGCTCCGCTCCAGGACCCGCGCGCTCAGGCTCAACTGGGGCTTCCTCCGGAAGAACTCCTGAGCGAAATGCGCGTACTCTCCGCCGATGGCCGCCAATTCGGCCGCGCCGACGCCCTTATCTTCCTCGCCCGTTTCATCTGGTGGATCTCGCCGCTTGCTGCATTTGCGGAGCTGCCCGGAATGCGCTCCCTGCTCCGTCGCGGCTATCGCTGGGTCGCCGCCCATCGCTCCTGCCGCGCCGGAGCCTGTTCGCTTACGCCTGCTCCCCGAGTACTCCATGAAAAATTTCTGGAAGGAGGGAATCGAAAATGACGCCGTCGTGGATTTTTATTTCTGGTTTGGGAACCGCCCTGTTCGTTTCGCTGATCGTGATTGCTTACCTGCAAGCCCCGCTGAAATCCATGTTGGTGGATTTATGCGGCACCGAGGCACGCGCCAATTTCTGGAAGGCATTTTCCAATGTGGCAATTTTCCTGACACCATTGATATTCGCTTTACACCATCCCGATGCTTCCCAAGATGAATCTGCCTTGTTCACCCTGGCTTCCCAGCTTGAGCGCGCGCTAGCTGGCTTGATAACTGCTGTACTCATTCTCGGTTTTGTCCTAGCCATGTTCATTCCGCGAGGGCACGCAGAGGCTCCTCGCACTGAGACTCCGTCGCGTTCGCACACATGACAAAGGGAAGAATCTGCTCATAGTTTGGGAGGGAGCTTCATGCGCATCCGAATCTCGGACCTCTGGACATGGGAAGGAAAGATTGACCGCGGTCGCTATGCTCTGATTGGTTTCGTCGGCTTCGCGCTCAAATACAATCTTGATCGCTTACTGGCCAGGATCGCTTTTCACCGTAGCTGGGGCATGCTGGACTATTGGATTCCCGCGGGCACCGCGATTCACATTACAAGTCTGCCCGCTACTGAAGCCAAGTTCCTCGCATGGATGGTCGCGCTCGCCCTCCCATTCATCTGGGTTGGCGTGGTATTGACGCTGCGCCGGCTTCGCGACGTGGGTTTGCCAGTTGGTTTGTTGGTGCTTTTTTTCGTACCCGTGGTGAACCTTGCCTTCTTCGCTATACTCTGTATTCTGCCGTCGCGAGAATCCTCTACGAGCGATATCCCTGGCGCATTTCGCGCGCGTCAAACCCTGCTCGGCCGCATAATTCCGCGGACTGCACTCGGTAGCGCGGCCGTGGCGGTCGTCGTGACCGCCGCCTTCGGTTTGCTGCTTGTATGGCTCGGCGCTTCGCTTATGAATGCCTACGGATGGGGCCTGTTTATCGCATTGCCTTTTTCTCTAGGTCTGCTGTCGGCCCTTGTTTACGGCTACCACCAGCCCCGAAACTTTGGGCAATGCGTTCTCGTTGGCCTTCTCTCAATTGGTTTTCTTGCCGCAGGTCTTCTGACCGCGGCAATCGAAGGCGCGATTTGCATTGCCATGGCCGCACCCTTGGCGATTCTCCTGGTTTTCATGGGGAGCGCCGTTGGCTATTGCATTCAGCGCCGGATTTGGCCTAATCCTCCCGCGCCGGCGATCGCATCCTTGTTACTGATCTTCCTTCCAGGAGTTATGAGCGTGGAGCGCGTCACATCTCCCGCGCCACCCGTGTTCGCCGTACAGACCGCCATCGAAATCAACGCGCCGCCGGAGGCCGTTTGGAACCAAGTCGTAGCTTTCTCCGAAATTCCGCCGCCGCGCGAGTTGTTGTTCCGTGCTGGAATCGCATATCCCATTCGCGCGGAAATTCTTGGCCGCGGGCCTGGAGCGGAGCGCCATTGCGTTTTCTCCACCGGCGCTTTCGTCGAACCCATCCAGGTTTGGGACGAACCACATCTCCTCAAATTTTCCGTCAGCGAAAATCCGCCGCCCATGGCGGAATGGACTCCCTACCACAGAATTGATGCTCCACATCTTCACGGCTACCTGGTTTCGAATGGCGGCCAGTTTCTCTTGACCCCGCTTCCCGGCGGGCGCACGCGTCTCGAAGGCACCACCTGGTATCGCCACTCGCTCTGGCCCGCTGGATATTGGCGTCTCTGGTCGGACGCCATCATCCATCGCATTCACCTCCGCGTGCTCCTTCACATTCAAGCGCTCGCCGAGCACAACGTGGGAGAGGCCGCAACTCTCTCATCCCAGCCTTCGCGATGAATAATTCTGCGTGCGTTTCCTCGTCTCACGCTACAATTTGCGTTTGCACTCTAGGTGTTCTTGGGAAGGGGAATGGCCGAAAAAGAACCGAGCGGCAACCGCGCGATTGTCTTAGCAATTCTGGCTGTGGTGATCGCCGTTCTGGCGATGAAATTCGGTTTTCAAACCATTCAAGTAGTGGATGCGCGCTACCTCTGGCTGAGCAAACATCCCGAACTCCGCCAGGTTCCCATCCCGCTGCCTGCGCCGGCCGCTCAGCCTTCCTCCAATCCCGGCGTTCCGCTCTCCGAATTTCAATTCAAATTCGATTCTCCCTGGGGTGCCGCGAAAGACATCCACGAAGGTCCGGGCTACGCCAGCTTTGAATTCTCTTCCGGCCAGCGCATCATCTTTTACGACCCTGCCACGCTCCTTGACGCCCTGCACGCCATGAGAACGGAGTCGCAGAGCGAATATCTGCAAGCCTCGCAGGTGTTCGGTGCGAGCCTGTTCGCTTCCAATTTCGACATGTATCAAGCCGTCTTCAGCGCCTCTCCCGAGCAGTTCACTTCGTTCATGCCCGCGCAGGATGCCGAGCGCCTGCGCACTCTTCTCGATTGGAAAATGCGCCTGGCCACGAACGGGGAGACGGGTATCGAGTCATTCGAAGCGAGAAACCTGCGGGGATTTCTGTTGGGCGATCCGTCGAGCGCGCGCTACGTTCTCGTCAAGGCCTTCGACACGCAGGACCGCACTTACCAGTTTATTTTTACTGCGCGTCCCGATGCCGCTGCTCGTCCCACGACCGCGGAAATAGTTGGCATCCTTTCGACGTTTCGCCCCGCCTGGCTGCCCTAGTTACGCGCGCGCAGAGACAGCCGCTCCGATCACTTTCCCGTAATAGTCCTCGTAAAGCGGAATAATATCTTTCGAGCAGTATTTCTTTCGTGCGTTGATTCGCGCGAGTTGCCCCATTTCGCGCCCGCGGTCCGCGCGCGTCAAAATCTCGAGCGCATATTTTCCCGCGGTCGCCACGTCCCGCGGAGCCACCAGGTAGCCATCCACGCCATGCGTTACGACTTCTGGTAATCCGCCCACATTGGAGGCCACCACGGGAACCTCGCATGCCATGGCTTCCAGTGCCGCCAACCCGAAGGACTCCTCTTCCGACGGCAACAAAAACAAATCCGCCAGCCCCAGTTTTTCTTGCACGTGATCCTGCTTGCCAAGAAAAAATACATCCCGTCCCAGGCATTTCTTCCGCACCAGCCATTCCGCCGCCCCGCGATCCGGCCCGTCTCCAATCATCACCAGCTTCGCGGGAATTTTTTCCCGCACCAGCGCGAAGATTTCGATCACATCCGTGATGCGCTTCACCGGCCGGAAATTCGACAAGTGCATCAAGATGGGCTCGCCGTGCGGAGCCCACTGTGCGCGCAGCGCCGCGTCTCCGTCCCGCTGGTACAGGTCGCAGTTCACGAAGTTCGGGATCACTTCGATTTCCCGCTGAATTTCGAATTCCCGCACGGTGCGTTCTTTCAAGTATTGCGAAATCGCCGTCACGCCATCGCTCTGTTCGATCGAAAATCGGGTAATGGGCAGGTAGCTGCGGTCGTTGCCTACTAGAGTGATGTCCGTCCCATGCAGCGTGGTGATAAAGGGCAGCCGCCGCGGCTTGGCCATCATTCGCGCCAGCAGCGCGCTCACCGAATGGGGAATCGCGTAATGCACGTGCAACAGATCTAGTTGTTGCTCTTCAGCCACTTCCGCCATCTTCACCGCCAGCGAAAGCGTGTACGGCGGATGGTCAAAGAGCGGATACGCGGTCACTTCGACTTCATGGTAGTGAATTCCCGCTGTCGAAGCGTTGAGCCGAATGGGCATCGCGTAGCTGACAAAATGGACCTCGTGGCCGCGCGCCGCGAGCTCCATCCCCAGCTCCGTCGCCACCACGCCTGAGCCGCCATACGTCGGATAGCAAGTGATTCCAATTTTCATCGTCGTTTACTTGACTTTACCCCTGCCTGCGCCCGCCCGCAACCTCGCTCGCCCTTCGACGCCCTCTGTCGCTCCGCCCCCACGCGCGCTTGCCATTTCACCCTTCTGCCGCGCCCGTTCCTGCTTTACCCCCAACCCGCGGCGGTGCTAGCCTTTCACGTTCGCAGCGTTGATGTACCTCATATATGGATGAGGCGGCGAGTTCGCTCGATGCCGAGACTTTCGGGAAAAGTGGCGTTCATCACCGGCGGCGGGACAGGCATCGGCCGCGCCTGCGCCCTGCTATTCGCCCGCGAAGGCGCCCGCGTAGCGATTGCCGCTCGCCGTCGCGCGCCTCTCGACGCCGTTGCAAAGGAAATCTCCGCATTGGGCGGCGAAGCGTCCGTGACGACGTGTGATGTTACCAATCGCGCCTCCGTCGAAGCGGCCCTCCGCTCCGTGGTCGCGCGTTTCGGCGGTCTTAATATCGTGGTCAACAACGCCGGTGCCGTCCTCGCCAAAACTGCCGAAGAAACCTCCGACGAGGACTGGCACATGCTCCTCGAAGCCAATCTCACCGGCACATTTTATGTTTCTCGCGCTGCTTTGCCCGAACTGCGAAAATCGGGCGGCGGCTCGATTGTAAATATCGGCTCGATTCTCGGCATCGTCGCCCGTAAAGAACGCGCCGCCTACTGCGCCGCCAAGGGTGGCGTCACTTTGCTCACCCGCGCCATGGCACTCGACCACGCCGCCGATGGCATCCGCGTGAATTGTATTTGTCCCAGCCTGATCGAAACGGATCTCGCCAAGCAATCGCTCTCCCGCGCCGCCGATCCTGTGGCCGCGCGCCGCGAACGCGAAAGCGAATTTCCCATCGCCCGCCTCGGCCAGCCTGAAGACGTCGCGAATCTCGCACTGTTTCTCGCTTCCGACGAATCGTCGTGGATTACCGGAGCGGCCCTGCCTCTCGATGGAGGCCTGACCGCTTACTGACATGTCCGCGAAGAAGAAATCCCTGCGGTCGCTCGCGCTCCTTACCGAAAAGGAGTTGGCCAACCGACTGCACGCCAGCAACACGGCGCGCCAGTTCGGCTTCGCTCTCGCCTCTGCCGGCCCCGGCCGCGCCCTGATTCGCATGCGTGTTGCTCCGCGCCACAAGCAGGTTCACGGCGTGGTTCACGGCGGAGTCCTTGCCGCGCTCGCGGACACCGCCGGAGGCCTCGCGACGTACATGGCCTGTCCGCGCGGCACGCGCGTCGCTACTCTCGAAATGAAAATGAATTATCTCGAGCCGGTCGAAAAAGGGGTGATTGAAGCGGATGCGCGCGTTTTGCGCCGCGGACGCAATTTCGCCGTTGTCGATTGTGATGTCCACGACGATGCCGGCCGCCTCGTCGCCAAATCCTTGATGACCTTCTCGTTCACGCCGCTGCCGAGGGGATCGGCTCGCAGCTAAAAGCTCTTCGCTCTTGCTTCGATTTCTTTAGTCACTAGCACAAGAGCGAGGCTGGTGTCCATCTGCTCTCGCGCCCGCAGGCCCTACTGCCCGTTGGTCCCGCCCTGCGAGTGGTCGTCGCCTTCTTTGTAGAGGTACTTGATGCAGTGCTTGTAGATCATCAAGTTGGGGCTGCCGAATCGCGTCAGCTTGATGCAGTCCCGGTCGTACCATTCGATCACGCCGTGCAGCGCCTCGCCGTCGCTCAGTATCACCGTAACGGGAGTCCGCGCTTGCATCTGCTTGACATAATAAAAATTCTCAGCATGCGTCTGTTCCGGCGGCGCCGGCTTTTTTCGCGGGATGGGGCCCTGCATGGGCGCCTGCGCCAGGCGCGGAGGGTACGGCTGCTCTTTCACTTCAGTCAACGAGGGACGAAAGAGTTTGCGATTCACGACGGAACTCCTTGCATGAATTTTGTGTACATAAGACTCGAAATACTCCGTCCCGGTTTCCGCTTTTTTTCAGAATCTATCTTGCCAATTCGCTCCCGGGGTCTGTCTCCGGGTGGGCCCTCAGGGAGACAGCAATTGCATCCAGGCCTAACTGCCGCCCGATATTCCGGCGCAGCCGTCTCTCGATTTGATCCAGCGCTTCCGTCGCGGACGAAACCCAGGCAAAGCTTGCTCTTTCACCGAGCGCTTCCAATTCACGCCGCAAGTCGGGATTTCGAAGCACCGCGCTTTTCGGACCGTGGGTCAGTTCAAGGACGTCCGTGAGCAGACTATAAAACACATCCAGGATATTTTCAAATGATTCCTTTTCGCTCTTCGCAAGCTGCGCCGTGAGCTGGAAGATTTCCCGGAACCGCTCTCCCGCCATGGATAGTTCCACCAGGCGCAGCACCTCCTTGCGCAGCCGCTTCGACTCCGCGATTTCAATTCCCAGAGCCGCTCCGGGACATCCCGACGAAAGCCGTGCCGCCAGCTTCCGGTCTTCCGCCTTCCAATCGGTTCGCGCCTTCAGGAATTTTTCCACCGCTTCTTCCGCCACGGGCGCGAAATGAAATTGCAGGCACCTCGACCGAATCGTCGGCAGCAGCGCATCCGGCTTCGCCGCCAGCAAGATGAGCGTTGCCGTTTCGGGCGGCTCCTCCAGGATCTTCAGAAAGGCGTGCGCATCCATCCACCGCATGGTGTCCGCGCCGTCCAGAATGAAAATGCGAAGTCTCGCCGTTGGCTGGAAATAAGCGGCCCGCTGCACCGCGCGCAATTGTCCCATGCGGATCATTGGCCGCGCCACCGGAGTGAGCCGTCTCACCGGGTCCGGCACCAGCGCCCAGACGTCCGGATGCGTCTGTAGGATTAGCGGCATGCGCTCCACCGTCGCCGCGTCGGCACTCTCCCCGCGTTCCGCCAAACCCTGCTCGATGAGCGGCCCCGTGTCCGCAAGTTTCGCGATGCGCAGGCATGTCGCGCATTCGCCGCAAAAATCGTCCTTTTGCCGTTCGCAATTCGCCGCCTGCGCGAACATCAGCGCCAGCGTGTATTTCCCGATCCCGCGCGGCCCGCTGAAAAGCAGCGCATTCGGCACGCGTCCTCCGCGCAGCATTCCCTTGAGCGCCGCCACAATCCGTTCGTTGCCTAGAAAATCTCCGAATCCCATACTTCGCTTACCTCGCCGCCCGTTTCACGCCGAGCCGCGCTTCCACCGTCCCTTCAACTTCGCGGTGGATTTCTTCTGGCGTCCGCAGCGCCTGGCGCTTTGCGTCGTAACATTCAATCTTCACCCAGTTCGCTCCCCGCGCCAGTTCGTCGTACACCGCCGCTGCCGCTTCCAAATGAGCCAGATTTTCTTCTTGAAGATCTCGCTGCCTCTTCGTGTATTCGCGCTCGCCTTTCCTGCTCACCAGTCGCTGCGCTTCCGCTGCTGGCACGCGCAGGTAAATCACCAAATCCTCCACCGGCAGCTCGTACACCTCATATTCCAATTTCTCCAGCCACCGCAGGAACCCTTCTCTCCGTTCCGCCGGAACTCGCGCGCCCTGATGCGCCAAATTGGATCCAATGTACCGGTCGGCCAGCACGGTCGATCCCTTTGCCAGCTCCGATGAAATCATTTCCTTCGCTTCCAGGCGGTCACCCGCGTAGAGCAGCGCCGAAAAGTGCGCGTCCACGCTTTCGAGCGCGCCGAATTCGCCGTTCAGGTATTGCGCCACCATCTTCCCAAAAAATCCGCTGTAGCGCGGGAAGCTCACCTGCGTGCACGCTATGCCCCGGCTCGTTAGCGAAGCCAGCAGCATCTCCATCTGCGTGCGCTTGCCCGACCCGTCAATCCCTTCGAGCACGATAAATTTCCCGCGTTCTGTCATGGGAGAACGCGAGTCTAACACACGCCCCTGCTCGGCGCCGATTCCCGGTGCCTCGCGCCCTTCGAGAGCCGTGCTAAAATCGCGCCAATGCCAATCGATGCTTCCGCGCTCGAATCAAGCCTTGCCTCAGTCCGCGGACGGATCGTCCGCGCCGCCGCGCGTTCCCGTCGCGCCGCCGATGAAATCACCCTCATCGCCGTCACCAAGACTTTGCCGCATGAAACCATCCGCGCCGCTTACACCGCCGGCCTCCGCGAGTTCGGCGAAAATCGAGTTCAGGAGCGCGAAACCAAAGAGCCGCACATCGCGGATGTAGCAGCCACCTGGCATCTCATCGGCCATCTGCAGAGCAACAAAGCCCGCCGCGCCGCCGCTCTCTTCGATTCCGTGGATTCTCTCGATTCGCTCGCGCTTGCAAAAAAGCTGGACGCTGCCGCTGCCGAATTGTCCAAACGCATCCGTGTCCTCATTGAAGTTCGCGTGGATTTTGCCGCCGCGAAATCAGGTATCGCAGAAGAAGAACTTCCCGATCTCGCCACCCAGGTCTTGGCTCTTCCTCATCTCGATCTCCGCGGCCTCATGACCGTTCCGCCGCTCTTTGGCGACCCGGAACGCGTCCGCCCGTTTTTTCGCCGCCTCCGCGAATTGCGCGACGAACTTTCTCGCCGCCTCGCGCGTCCGCTTCCCGAGCTCTCCATGGGCATGAGCCACGATTTCGAAGTGGCCATCGAAGAGGGCGCCACCGAAATCCGCTTGGGCTCCGCCCTCTTCGGCCCCCGCTCACTGTAGTTTGCTGGGTCATCCCCTGCGCAGCCGAGCGATCTGCTTTTCGATTTATGCGCTTGGTGACCTGCTGTCGCACCGCGTTCGTCCGGAACGCATTGAAAATTCAGGGCTTTCCGAGCTTACGAAATCTTTACAATCCCCTTATGCCTTTCTAAGCTTGCATCTCTACGCTTGAGCCTTGCTCCTACCGGGCGGATCGTGGGTGCGCTCATGTCCGATCCTTGTCAAGGCGCATTTGAGGAGTTCTCGCGATGCAGGACATTCTATTTGTCGCGGTAACAGTTCTCTTTTTCCTTCTCGGCATCGCGTATGTGTACGGCTGTGAATCGCTGAAATAGGGGTGCGTTGAACATGCTGGGGAATGTAGCCCTGCTAGCCGTTTGTGTTTTGGTTTTCGGCTACTTGGTGATGGCCCTCCTCTGGCCGGAAAGGTTCTGACCATGACCGGGAACGGCTGGTTTCAAATCGTCTTATTCCTGTTCGTAATTCTCGCGCTGACGAAACCTCTCGGCGTGTTCATGGCGCGCGTCTTCAATCGCGAGCGCACGTTCCTCGATCCGCTGCTTCGGCCCGTCGAGCGTCTCCTCTACCGCCTCACCGGCGTGGACCAACAGCACGAAATGCGCTGGACGGAATACACCCTTGCCATGCTTCTCTTCAGCGCCGTTTCCATGGTCCTTCTCTACGTGATCCAGCGCATGCAAGATTGGCTCCCATGGAATCCCCGGCACCTGCATGCCGTCGCCACGGATCTCGCCTTCAATACCGCCGCCTCGTTCACCACGAACACCAACTGGCAGTCCTACGTTCCCGAATCAACGATGAGCTATTTCACGCAGATGGCCGGTCTCGCCTATCACAACTTCGCCTCCGCAGCAGTGGGCATCGCCATCGCCGTCGCCCTCGTCCGCGGAATCGCGCGGCGTGAATCCGCCACCATCGGCAATTTTTGGGTGGACCTCACGCGAACCTTCCTGTGGATCTTGTTGCCGGTGTGCTTGGTGGTCTCTTTGGTTTTCGTTTCGCAGGGCGTCGTGCAAAACCTGAAACCCTACGACACCGCGAAGTTCCTAAATCCGCAAACCGTGCAACTGACCGGCGCTGATGGAAAAACAACCACGCAAACCGTCACCGATCAGGTAATTGCGCAGGGGCCGGTCGCCTCTCAGGAAGCCATCAAAATTTTTGGCACCAACGGCGGCGGATTCTTCAACGCCAATAGCTCTCACCCATTCGAGAATCCTACTCCGCTCACAAATTTCCTGCAGCTGCTCCTGATTTTCGCGATCCCCGCGGGACTTACCTACACGTTGGGTCGCATGACCGGATCGCAGCGCCATGGCTGGGCCGTCTGGGGTGCCATGGCTGCACTTTTCGCCGTGGGAGTGCTCTGCGCTTACGCGGCAGAGTCGCGTGGCAATCCGCTGCTCCGCGGCGTGGACCAAACCGTCAGCGCGACCCAGTCCGGCGGCAACATGGAAGGCAAGGAAGTCCGTTTCGGAATCGCAAACTCGACGCTCTACGCCACGGTGACGACGGACGCCAGTTGTGGCGCAGTGAACGGCATGCACGATTCCTACACGCCCCTCGGCGGAATGATTCCGCTCATCAACATCATGCTTGGCGAAGTCGTCTTTGGCGGCGTCGGCGCCGGTCTCTACGGAATGATCGTCTTCGTCATCTTGGCGGTTTTCATCGCCGGACTCATGGTCGGCAGGACGCCCGAATATCTCGGCAAGAAAATCGAAGCCTACGACGTAAAAATGGCCATGCTCTCGGTCCTCATCTTTTCACTGACCATTCTTGTCTTTACCGCCATTTCTGTCGTATCGAAGTCCGGCCTCGCAGGCATAACGAACCCGGGCCCGCACGGTTTGTCGCAGATTCTGTACGCCTTCACGTCGGCCGCCGGAAATAATGGCTCCGCGTTCGCAGGAGGGAATTGGAATTCGGTCTGGTACAACACGACGACCGGCCTTTCGGCGCTCCTCGGCCGTTTCATTGCTCACATTCCAATTCTCGCGATCGCGGGAAGCCTGGCTCGCAAGAAGCTGGTTCCTGCGTCCGCGGGAACATTCCCGGTGACCACGCCGTTGTTCGCCATGCTGCTCGTCGGTGTGGTGTTGATCGTCAGCGCGCTCACATTCTTTCCCGCGCTCAGCCTGGGCCCGATTCTTGAGCACTTGCTGATGCACGCCGGAAAGGTTTTCTAAGGCATCCCATGAGCCCGGAAGGAACAAAAAAATCTTTGTGGACCGGTGGGATTGTTGGCCGCGCGGTGTGGGATTCCGTGCTCAAGCTGAACCCTCGTTCGCTGATGAAAAATCCGGTGATGTTCGTGGTGGAAGTGGGCGCCGTAATCACCACCGTGGATCTCTTCCGGGACCTGCTGCGTCACTCCGGCGCGCTGGGATTTGAAGTTCAGATTACGCTCTGGCTCTGGTTCACCGTGCTCTTCGCGAATTTTGCTGAGGCCATGGCGGAAGGGCGCGGAAAAGCCCAGGCCGATACCCTGCGCAAGGCTCGTTTGGAAACGATGGCCCACCGCATGAAGCCGGACGGGACAATCGAAGTCGTCGCCGGCTGCGACCTTCGCTCCGGAAACATCGTTGTTGTACATGCCGGAGAATTCATTCCGGGAGACGGCGAAGTCGTGGTCGGCGTCGCTTCTGTGGACGAATCCGCCATTACCGGAGAATCTGCGCCCGTGATTCGTGAGTCGGGTGGCGACCGCTCCGCCGTCACCGGCGGCACGCGCGTGCTTTCCGATGAAATCACCGTGAAGATCACCTCCAATCCGGGCGAAACGTTTCTCGACCGCATGATCAAACTCGTGGAAGGCGCCGAGCGCCAAAAAACGCCCAACGAAATCGCGCTCAATATTCTTCTCGCTGGACTGACGATTATTTTTCTTCTTGCCGTGGTCACCCTTCAGCCCCTGGCCATTTATTCCGGTTCGCCCCAGACGGTGTTCGTCCTGATCTCTCTGTTGGTCTGCCTGATTCCCACCACCATCGGTGGCCTCCTCTCCGCCATCGGCATCGCGGGAATGGACCGCGTGGTGCAGCGAAACGTGCTGGCCATGTCCGGACGCGCCGTCGAAGCTGCCGGCGACGTGGATACGCTTCTCCTCGACAAGACGGGCACGATCACCCTCGGCAATCGCCGCGCAACCGAATTGATTCCCGCCCCGGGCGTGAAGGAAACTGACCTCGCCGACGCAGCCCAGCTTGCATCCTTCTCGGACGAAACGCCCGAAGGCCGCTCCATTGTCGTGCTCGCGAAAGAAAAATACGGTCTGCGCGGCCGCGAACTTTCCGCGGTCGCGGCAAATTTCATCCCATTTTCTGCCGTCACGCGTATGTCCGGCGTGGATCTCGACGGCCGCGAAATTCGCAAAGGCGCTCCCGACGCGATCGCCCGATACTGCGCCCAGAAAGGCAATAGCGTTCCGCGGGAGGTTGAAGAATTTGTCAAAGCCATCGCGAGTTCCGGCGGCACGCCCCTGCTGGTCGCCGAGGATTCCCGCGTGCTTGGCGCCATCCACTTGAAGGACATTCTCAAAGGCGGCATGCGCGAGCGTTTCGATCATTTGCGCGCCATGGGCATCCGCACCGTAATGATCACCGGAGACAATCCCCTCACGGCCGCGGCCATCGCTCGGGAAGCCGGCGTTGACGATTTTCTCGCGCAGGCCAAGCCCGAAGACAAGCTGGCCTTGATTCGCAGCGAGCAGGCCAAGGGGAAACTCGTCGCCATGACCGGCGATGGCACCAACGACGCCCCAGCGCTCGCTCAGGCCGACGTGGGTGTGGCCATGAACGCCGGCACCCAGGCGGCCAAAGAAGCCGGCAATATGGTGGATCTCGATTCCAATCCCACGAAGCTGATCGAAATCGTTGAGATCGGCAAGCAATTGCTGATCACGCGGGGTTCCTTGACCACGTTTTCCGTGGCCAACGACGTCGCGAAATATTTCGCCATCATTCCGGCCATGTTTGCCGGAGCTTTTCCGCAGTTGAATGTTTTGAACATCATGGCTCTGAAAACTCCGCAGTCCGCCGTGCTCTCCGCCGTCATTTTCAACGCGCTGATTATCATCGCGCTGGTTCCCCTGGCCCTGCGCGGCGTGAAATATCTTCCTCTGGGTGCGGAAGCTTTGTTGCGCCGCAATCTGCTCATCTACGGCATTGGGGGGATCATCGCCCCATTTTTAGGCATCAAGTTGATTGACCTGATCATCACGCACATTGGTTTGGCTTGAGGCTGGCATGAAAAAGAATCTTCTGATTGCGATCTGGATGACGCTGGCGACCACGCTGCTGCTCGGAATCATCTATCCGCTCGTTGTCACTGGTCTCGCTCGCGTGCTCTTTCCCCATCAGGCGAATGGTAGCCTGCTCACTCCGGGCGGCAAACTCGTAGGCTCTAGCCTCATCGGCCAGCCCTTCACCGCGCCGGGATATTTTCATTCGCGCCCCTCTGCCGCTGGACCTGCCGGTTACGATGCCGCCAATTCCGGCGCATCCAATCTCGCGCCCACGAACAAAGCCCTGCTCGATCGCGTTTCTTCGGGTGCGCAAACTCTGCAAGCCGAGAATCCGGGCGTCCCCGTGCCGGTGGATTTGGCTACGGCCTCAGGCTCCGGTTTGGATCCCCACATTTCACCCGCCGCTGCCGAGTTTCAGGTTCCGCGCGTCGCCCGCGAACGCGGCATGGGCCTCGACGAGGTCCGCGCCCTCGTCAGCAAACACACCGAAGGCCGTCAATTTGGTTTTCTCGGTGAGCCCCGCGTCAACGTCCTCGAATTAAACCTGGACTTGGATCAGCACTATCCGCGGCGCTGAATCAAGACATGCTCATCGCCGGGCTTTTGATGCATTGTTTTGAGGCAGCTCGAACCGGTAGCCCACCCACGGCTCAGTGTGAATATAGCGAGGTCGCCGCGGATCCGGTTCAATCTTCTTGCGAAGCTGGTTAATGAAAACGCGCAGGTATTCCGTTTCCTCTCCGTAATCGGGACCCCACACGGTTTGCAGCAGGCTGCGATGCGATATGGGCTTGCCCGCGCTGCCGACCAATTGTCGCAGCAGCCCGAATTCCTTGGGCGTCAGCCGCACCGGCCGCCCCTGGACCATCACCTTGCGGCTCTCAAAATCAATCTGCAAATCTGGCGTTTGGATCGGCGGCAGAGGCTCTGTGGCAGCCACGCGCCGCAGTGCCGCGCGGATGCGCGCCAGCAGTTCTTCCATCCCGAAGGGCTTCACCACGTAATCGTCCGCCCCCGCGTCGAGCGCCCGCACCTTGTCCCTCTCCGTGTTCCGCACCGTCAGCATGATGATGGGGATGTCGGATCGGCTTCGCACTTCGCGGCACACCTCCAGCCCGCTGATTCCCGTCATATTCACGTCCAGCAGAATCAGATCCGGCTGCTCGCTTCGCAGCATTTCCAGTGCTTCTTCGCCGCTTCGCGCTTCGGTGATCGTGTACCCCTGGCTCGTCAAAGTTGCGCGCATCACTCGCCGGATTTGCGGCTCGTCGTCCACCACCAGGATCGTCGCCGAGCTCATTTCCGCCCCGCCTGCCCGCCGTCCACCGGCAATGTGAATGAGAAAACCGACCCGTGGCCAAGCTGGCTGACCACGCCGATCGTTCCTCCATGCGCTTCCACGATGGCTTTGGCGATCGGCAAACCCATTCCTGTGCCCTGCACGCGATATCGCTGATCCCTGCCGCGATAGAATTTATCGAAGATCAATCCCATCTCCAGTTCTTCGATTCCGGGTCCTTGGTCCGCCACGCTTATCGTTACGAAATCGCCGTCCAACACTGCATTGATTGAGATCGGCAGGCCCTCCGGCGAGTAGTTGTTGGCGTTCGATAGCAACTGGACCAGGACTTGTTTCGCGCGGCTCAAATCAGCTCGCACCGCGGGGAGCTCGCCCGGCGCTTGAACATGTACAGGCCGGTTGCCCAGCAGGCTCTTGCATTGCTCGAGCGCGGCGGAAATGATTTCTCCGGGAGCGTGAGGCTTTAACTCAAGTTCAAATTCGCCCGCATCTAGCCGCGCCATTTCCGCGGCTTCTCCCACCAAAGAATTCAGTCGGTTGGCTTCCTCATTGATGATCGTGAGCAACTCCTGCTGTTGTGTCTCGGGAACGTGCGGATTCGATAGTAAGCTCGTAACCGATGCCTTGATCGAAGTCAGCGGCGTTCGAAAATCGTGTGTGATGGAATCGAGCAGTGCGGACTTCAGCCGTTCGCCTTCTCTCGCCGCTTCCGTTTTGCCAAGCTGTTCGATGGCCCGCGCCCTTTCAATCGCTATGGCAATCAGCGTACCCAGGGCTTCCATCGACTGCCGCGATAGTGCTTTCCCGGAAACGCCCAGGCTGCCGATCACCCGCACCCCCAATCGCACGGGAACAAAACACAAACTCTGCGATTCATCCACTTGCAGCTCTTCGCGCGCCACCACCGCTTTCAGTCTTTCGGCGTCGAGTTGCGGAATGAACAGTCCGGATCTATACACCTTTTGCTTTTCAGAAAGAAAAAGCGCGGCGGCGCCCAGTTCGAACGATTCCACCACTTGCCGCGGTATCGCATTCATCAATTCAATGGCGTTCCCCGCGCTCAGGAGTCTCTGGCTGAATTCATAGAGTCTTTCGATCTCGCGCCGGCGGCGGTCCGCTTCTTCCGCCTGTCTCCGCGCCCTCGACGAAAGATGGCTCCCGGTTACCGCCGTCACCAGGAAAGCGAACAATGCCACCCAGTTCTGCGGCTCGGAAATCGTCCGCGTCAGCAGCGGCGGCAAAAAAAAGTAGTTGAACGACAGCACCGCCGCCAGCGACATCACCACGGAGACCACAATGCCCCAGACCGTGGAGACTGCCAGGATCGCCAGCAGAAACGTCAGCGCGACCGTCGTCACATTCACGTGGAATATCTTGTGGTAGAAAATCGTGATGGCTGCCACGATTCCCAGGGCCGCCACGAATCCCGGAACACGGCTGGTCAGAAGACCGCGCATCGGTTTATTCTAGCCTAGCTTTCTTGGCCCTGTACGCGAGAATAGCCTCATGCCCAAAACGCCGGAACAATGGCTCGAAGTCGCCTCGCCGCAAAAAAAAGTCCGCGGCAGCTTAAAACTCTTCCTCGGCTATGCCCCGGGAGTCGGCAAGACCTATACCATGCTCAGCGAAGCCATTCGCCGCCACACCCGTGGCGAAGATGTCGCCGTCGGTATAGTGGAAACGCACGGCCGTAAAGCCATCGGTGAACTGGCCGCCCAGCTCGAAACCGTCCCGCGAAAGAAGATCGAATACAAGGGCACCATCTTCGAAGAAATGGACACCGACGCCCTTCTCGCTCGTCGCCCGCAAGTCGCGGTTGTGGATGAGCTGGCGCACACGAATATCCCCGGCAGCAAACATCGCAAGCGCTACGAGGACGTTCTCGAAATCATCTCCGCCGGAATTGACGTCCTCTCGACCGTCAATATCCAGCATCTCGAAAGCGTCGCGCCCACCGTCGGAACCATCACCGGTATCAAAGTTCGCGAGACCGTGCCCGACTGGGTCGTGCAGACCGCCGAAGAAACCGTCATGGTGGATTTGACCCCGGAAGCCCTGCAGAACCGCATGAAGCGCGGTGATGTTTACACCCCGCAGAAAGTCGAACAAGCCCTCAAGAATTTCTTCCGCCGCGGCAATCTCATCGCCCTTCGCGAACTGGCCTTGCGCCAGGTCGCCGAGCAGGTGGACCGCACTCTCGAATCCTACATGGAGCAGAAGGATATTCAGGAGAGCTGGCCGGTGCGCGAGCGCATCGCCGTTTGCATCAGCCCGCACCCGAAGTCCCAATACCTCATCGCCCGAGCCGCGCGCATGGCTCGCCGCATCGATGCCGAACTCTTCGCTGTTTACGTGGACCTCGGTCGCGGCCTGAGCGCCGCCGACCAGCGCACCCTCGAAGCCAATTTGCAGTTTGCCGAAAGCCTGGGCGCCGAGGTTGTGCGCCTCAAGGGCGTGAGCGTCGCCGACGCCACCGCCGCCTTCGCTCGCGAACGCCACATCACTCAGGCCATTTTCGGCCGTTCCGCCGTCGAAGGCTGGCGAAAACTCCTCTATATGAACGCCATCAATCGCTTTCTCCGCGACGCCCCCACCGTTGACGTCCACATCGTCACCCAGGAACCCGATTAATCCTCTCGCCCTGCAAGGCTGGGCGACACCGGTTCTTGCTTTTGACTCTCCGACGCGCCTACCATCCCTCCGAGTAACCTAGCGGCCCATCCCCAATCTCAGGAGGCTCACATGCATCACCGCGCAACTCTAATCGTGGGAACCCTCGCGCTCATTTTTTCTACCGCCGCGGGTCTGGCTCAGGCTCCCTCCAGCCCGCCCAAGCCCGGACCGGAACCGAAAAAACTCGGCGTATTTGTTGGCAATTGGTCAGCCGTGGGCAACGTGAAACACAGCGGCCCGCAAATAACTTACACCTCGGCCTGCGAATGGGTATCCGATGGATTCGGCGTCCTTTGCCGCGAGACCGCTGCCGGTCCGTTCGGCCCGGGCGTGGACAAAATCACGGACGTTGAGCTCCTGACCTATGACGCTATCGCCAAGAACTATGTTCTCTTCCAGGTGAACAACGTGGGCAAGTCGTGGATTCTTCATAGCACGGCAGAGGCCGACATTTGGGCTTGGACCGGCCAGGACACCATGAACGGTCAGACCATGCAACTGCGTTTCACCGTGAAATGAACTTCCAAGGATTCCTACGATTTCACAACCGAAGCGGGTCCGAGCGCCGATTCCATGGCGGTGATGATAGACGGGAAGGGAACTCGCGTCGCCGCGGAAGCCGCCAAGCCCACCCCGAAATAGTTTGCGCCTTTCCTCTCGGATTTCACGGAGAGTTGGCGATAGCCTAGCTCTGCAAGACTCGACCCGCCAGCCGCGCTAACTCGCCCCTTCGCGAGGCAATTTCATCCAGGCAGCCGCGAAGATCAGCAGCCCAGGCGCAAGAAACGCCGTCGGAGCCGCAAAAAAATACCGCAGCGAAACGGCGGTCATCACCGCGAACCATATCGCGTTGACCAGTGCCACTTTTTTCAACAGTCCCGCCCGCTCGCGGGAAAGAAGTAAATCGAGCACACCAAACCCAAGCGCTGCCACCATGAACGCAATGCTAAACCCCCGCGCCAGGTCATCCGCGCTTCGAGCCGAGCCCATGAGATTGAAATGGTAGTTGGCCATCAGTTCGAACAACTGCCTCTCGGTGTCATTCGCCGGGACTGGCTTTTGGAAAAACGACAGTGAGTGAGCCACTCCTAGTATCACCAGCGTCCACGCGCCCGTCTTGAAGAGCCGCCTTCCCCATTTGTCCGTCATAGCCTCATCCTAATAGCAAGAAACGCGATCAACTACCGCGCCCACATTTGGACGATCCCCGGACTGGCCATACAGAATTTCTGTCCACCCCGCCCCAGCGCGATGCTAATTCTCCGGACCGAAATAGCGGTAGTGCCCGGTAATCTTCCAGTTGAAAAGGATGTCCTCCATTTTCGGCCCTTGCCCAATGTTGTGAACGAGCATGTGGCGCTTGCTCGGTCCAGCGCGCTGGTCGACTACGATCCCGATGTGGGGAATGCCTCCGCCCAGGTCCCAGGTAACCAAGTCGCCGGGCGCGTAATCTTCCTCGCGGCTGCTGATGGGCAGCGTCTCCCCTTTGCGGCTGAAGAACACCATCAAATTGGGCACCCGCCGATGGTCAATGTTGGCGTCTGGGTGAGTGAGCCCCCAGCGGCGCTCGTTCGGATAAGCGCTGAAGTTCCGAATCATGTCCTCATGGACTTCCTTCTGGAGGTCGATCCCCACTGCGCGATAGATCCGAACAATTTCGTCGCTGCACACGCCCGTGCTCGCCGGAACGTCGCCTCCGGGATAAGGTATCCTCACGTAGGACGCGTCGTAACGTACCGAGTGGTGCGTGCGTTCAATCGCTGCTGCAACGAGTTTCGCTTGGAATGCCTGATGGTTTGTACGAACAGCTTCGCCGGTTAGCTGCCGCGGCGCAAAAATGACGGGTGCGACAAACAAAAATAGCAGCGAATTGCGGGTTCCCATCGTCATGCCCGCCTCGATCCCACAATTCTCTCATGGTTTCTGCACCGGAAGGATTCGATGCTGACTCATTGTCGGTCGGACCTGTTATCGATTGAGTATGGACGGGCGGAACTGGGCCGATTATCCTGCTAATCGGTTCCCTGCCGGCAATTGCGGGGCGATCAAATCCCCAATGAAAGTAAATTGCGACTATGTCATCCAAATAGATCTAGCTTATCGTCAACGCATTTTTGACCTCCTAACTTCTTTATCGACGTTCGAGAATCTCTTAAACCTGCTCGTTTGGAAACGTTCGTTGCTTTACTGGCCAGCACAGAATAAGGCTCAATGGGAGCCTTATGACCCCACGAATTGCGTCGGAAGGTCACTGAAAGCTTATCTTCCCATTCCACTGATCGGAGAACTCGCCGTCTTCGCTCGCGGCGGGCTTTTTGTAACTGGCGACGTTACGGCACTCGAACGGGCAATGGGGCGGCTTTTTGACCGCGTTAAGGAGAATATCAAATGAAACGCAGCGTTTTGTTGACCATCATGTCTCTGCTCTCGATCCTGTTCATGACGTTTCACCTGACGAGCGATGCCCTCCACGCCAGGGCCGGATCTCCCGAGGCAGGGGGCTCAACTCTGATTGGCGTACCCATCCTGGCCGTCTGGCTGTACGGAACGCTAGTGCTCGCCGAACGGCGGTCGGGGCACATCATCATGCTCGTCGGGTCGCTCATTGCGGTGGGCATGCCTGTCATCCACGCGAGGGGAGCGGGAGGCTTTTTTCACGGCGTGATCACCGGGGGCAGCGGACCCTTCCTGTTCGTATGGACGCTTCACCTGCTGGGCGTGACGGGGATATTCTCCCTCATCCTCTCGGCGCGCTGCCTCTGGAGCCCGCAATGGGGCCAGTCCCGGTAGTCCAACAACCCGAACACGGAGGGATCTGCTCTCTGGCCGCCTTTCGGCGCAAAATATTTTCCCTGCATTGTGGCTGCCGATATCGGGGAAGGCTTGTTGACCCTGTGGCGCCTCGTGGTCGGCGTGAATGTTTCTGAGTGGCAAGGGAGTGTAGGTGCTAGGCAAGAAACGTAACTCGTCGTTGGACCCGGGCGCGGGTCGTGTGTTCCTTCGCTCTACGTTCAACATTGAAAATGACCCACAACACATGACAGAAGATTTTTGGCTCCCGTGCGACGCGGTAGTCGGACATGCGAAGGCTTCGATGCCATCATTTGCACCCGGTCATGATCCTGAGTTCGAGACCGGCCAAATGGTATTGGTGGAAGTCATTGAAAGCACAGCATGCAAGAGAATGGCGCGCCAAAGGAGACGATCTTAGAACTTTTCTCGGCGATTTCGTGGCAGCCCTGCCACAGATTGATCTACCAATTGACTTGATCCTGTAGGGTATTAAGCCCCTTGACGCGTGGTATTACATGAGCGACTGATCAAGCACAAATGTCAGATCTCGCCTCTAGAGACCCGCTTCTCGGACCGTGCCCGTAGCCGTAATCAGGCCCACTTGATTTATCCCCGCTCCTCGCATTATGTCAATCGCACGCGCCACATCTGCGAACGGTATTTCGTCGGCGCCTTTCACGAAGGCCACCTTTTCGGCGCGCCCTTCGAAGATATCAGAGAGCCGCGTGCCAAGCGCGTTCCAATCGCTCTGCTCCTCGTTAATCATGATCTTCCCGCCCTGGAACACTTGCACCACGATCGTAAGGGGCTCGGGACGCTCGGATATCGAGTGCCGCGGAGCAGGCTGGGGAACCAAGGCAGGCAAACCGGTGGGCACCATCGGCGTGATCACCATGAAAATGATGATCAGCACCAGCAGCACGTCAATCAAAGGAACAATATTGGGATTAGAAACCGGCACGTCTTTACTTCCATTGACTGCCATTCCCATCGTCAGCACTCCTTACGGAATGCGCCGCCTCGTGGCTACCCCTAAACACGCGGTGAAGGCCACCGTGGCGCATCTTTAGTTTGTCTGGATTTTTTGACACCGCCGCTCGCGGGTTTGTGCCTATTCAGTTCGAAATCAGATTGAGGTATCGCAGGAAGTCATTGAAACGAGAAGACGAAAAATGTGGCGCGCCCGGAGGGATTTGAACCCCCAACTTTCTGCTTCGAAGGCAGACACTCTATCCAGTTGAGCTACGGGCGCGTGACCTCCAATTTACCCGAAATTTCTCTCCGATGGAAAATCTTCCGCTCCGAATTCGCTCCCGCCGGATGCCCCATCCGTCGTCCGCTTGGAAGGACGAAGGGTGGGGTCTTTCTCTCCTTGCGCGACGCACCATGACAGCATGTGCCCGAACTTCTCGCCTCGCCTGCTCTTAGCGAAGCGGTGTACAATCTTTCTCGGCGCAGCGAATCTTGCAAAATCCCGGAAGCCGAATGGAAAGCTTCCGACAAAAGGACAAAAGCATGAAATTCTCGAACAAGCTCATTCTCGCATCGCTCGTCGTTGGTCTCGCAGGAGTCTCCGCCGCCCAAGCCCAGGAAAAGCGCATCCAGCGTTCGGATCTTCCTCCCGCCGTTGAAAAAACTGTGGCGGAGCAATCCAAGGACGCCACCATCCGCGGTTTTTCCACGGAAATGGAAAACGGCAAGCGTCTCTACGAAGTCGAGCTCACCGTCAACGGCCACGGAAAAGACATCTCCATGACCGCCGACGGCAACATCGTCGAAGTCGAGGAGCAGGTTTCCCTGGACTCGCTTTCTGCCGCCGTCCAAGCCGGTCTCACCAAGGCTGCTGGCACCGGCACGATCGCCAAAATTGAGTCCATCACCAAGGAAGGCAAATTGGTGGCCTACGAAGCGGTCGTGAAGCACGGAGCGAAGCATTCCGAAGTTCAGGTCGGCCCAGACGGCAATAAACTCGACCACGAAGAATAGCGCGGTTCGCCCCGCGCCTGTCATGCTCGGCCCGTCCCGCGCCGCCTTGCAGACTTAGGCGGTTGAGGGTATTCTTCCGCCCGGTCGGGAGTTCAAAACTAACAATCTTGCAGCTATGTCGGCAATGAAAGAAGGCAGCCCGTTTCCCCCGGGCCCGAAGTTTGTGTTCGGCGCTTATTTCGCCTTCTACCGCGACACGCTGGGTTATCTCCAGCGCGTTACCCGCCGCTACGGCGACATAGTCCACATGGCCGCGGGCGCTCACCACGACTACGTGATTGCTCACCCAGATTACGTAGAGACCGCCATCCTCGCCGACGAAAAGAAGTTGTTGCGCTCCATTCATCGTCCGCTTAAGCGCTTGTTCGGAAAGGGCCTCCTCGGCAGCCAGGGCGAATTTCACGCCTCCCAGCGGAGGCTCATTCAGCCTTTCTTTCACCGTCAGCGAATTGCCGCCTACACTCCGCCCGTCGTGGAATATTCCCAGCGCCTTAATACTCGCTGGCGGGACGCGCAGATCGTAGATATCGCGCAGGAAATGACGCGCCTGACCATGGCCATCATCGTGAAAGTGCTTTTCGGCGCAGATGTCGAAAATGGTGCGCGCGAGATTGCCCGCAATCTCGAGACCATCGTGGCCATGACCAACCGAACCAAGATCCCCTTTCACAGCGCTCGGAAATTTGCCGAGGCCCGCGCCAAGTTGGACGAGTTCATTTACCGCTTGATCGACGAGCACCGCCGCGCCAATCTCGCGCAGCCCGATTTCCTCTCTGCGCTTCTGAACCTCCAAACCGCGGAAGGTTCCGCAGCGGGCCAGAGCGACGAGCAGATTCGCGACGAAGCCATGACCATGTTCGTTGCCGGGCATGAAACCGTCGCCAGCGCCATGGCCTGGACTTGGTATTTGCTTTCCGTGCATCCCGATGTGCAAGCCCGCGTGCAACACGAACTCGACGCTGTTCTCGAACGTAGAATTCCGGCCTTGGAGGATCTTCCCCGCCTGACCTACACCGCCATGGTTTTCTCGGAGTCCATGCGGCTTTACCCTCCCGTCTGGGTGATGACCCGCCGTTCCGTGGGGGAGTTCCGCCTGGGGGAATACGATGTCCCCGCCGGTTCTTACATTCATATTTGCCAGTACTTGCTGCACAGGGATTCGCGTTTTTTCCCTGACCCGGATCGCTTCGATCCCATGCGTTGGACGCCTGAGGCAGCTGCCGCTCGTCCTAAGTATTGCTACTTTCCCTTCGGCGCGGGCTCGCGGAAATGCGTAGGCGACAATTTTGCTTTTGTGGAAGGCATGCTGATCCTCGCGATCCTGGCACAGCATTGGACCATGCGCTTGGTTTCCGGCCGGAACCCGAAGCCCCAGCCGCTCGTCAGTCTGCGGCCTCCAGACGGCATGATGATTGAACTCCGGCGCAGATCGCCGGCTGAAGCCGAAAAGATTTCGGGCCGTGCGCCAGCCTCGGCGGAAGTGAAGATGCACTAGACCGTGACGAATCCACTCCAAGATAGAGTTGCTCTCGTGACCGGCGCCGGTGAAGGCATCGGCAAGGCCATCGCCACACATTTCGCCGCTGCCGGCGCCGCCGTTGCCCTCCTGGATTCCCGTGCCGAAGTTGCGCGCGAGGCCTGCCGGCAGCTCCAGCAGCAAGGGTGCCGCGCGATGGCCCTGGTTGCGGATGTGCGTGACGCGGCCGCCGTACAATCGGCGGTCGAAGAGCTGCAGCGGGAGTTCGGCGCCCTCCACATTCTCGTCAACAATGCCGGCGTGTCAGGCCGCAAAATGTTTGACCAGATGACCTCCAGCGATTGGCAGCAGGTCTGGGACACCAATCTCACGGGCGCGATTCACTGTACGCGCAGCGCTCTGCCTCTCCTCAAAAAGCAGCCGGGAAGCAAGATCATCAATGTCGCCTCGATTGCCGTTTTCAGCCACGCGCGCAAGCTCAGCGCCTATTCCGCCAGCAAGAGTGCGCTGGCCGGCCTTTCCCGGTCCCTGGCTGTCGAGCTTGCTCCCCACAAAATCAACGTGAATTACCTGTGTCCGGGTTTCATCCGCACGGAAATGACCCGCGAATTTTGGAAGCGCTGGCTATTTCGCCGGTACCTGCAACGCATGACGCCGCTGGGAAGGATCGGCGAAGTGGAGGACGTTGCCCGCGCAGCCCTCTTTCTGGCATCCTCCGACTCGGATTTCATCACCGGCCAGGGCCTTGTCGTGGATGGTGGCCTCACGTTGCGCTCCATGTAGCGCCTTCGCTTGCCGCATCCCTTCGCTGCTACGGAATTTACCCCGACGCGTTTGGTCGGCGTGTCTCCGTGGCCGACCTCGTCTGTAGCGATTCTGACTCGTCTTGTGGGTGCCCCATCCTTCGTCCGCTTCCGAGGGCGAAGGGCGGGGATTTTGACTTTGCTTGTGGGTGCCGACCAGTTGCCTGGAATTTACCCCGAAATATTCTGTCGGGGTCGAGGCGGTTGTTGACTCTTATTCGTACGCGCTGAGCGAGGTGTGGCCAGTCCTCAGATCGAGGACGAAGTGCGATTCGAAGGAACATGTTGGGTCATAACCAGTGCCCCAGGTGGTTGTGACCGGAACATTGAGAGTTTCAAACTCATACCACCGGACCTTGGGATTCTACTGCTCGATTGAGCCCCACTTGTACCACACAGCCGGTGCACAACCCGACGCCTTGAAAGTCACGAGGTCACTGCCGGTCTCTTTGCCTTTGACGAATGGAAGAATAACAACGTGGATCTCGCCCGCCGCGTCCACAGTGACGTCCCCATTAAAAATTTCTCCGGCTGAGTTCGAAATATAAGGGACCCGCTCACCCGCCTTAAATCCTTTGCCCCGAATGAATGCCGCCTCAAATTTGGGTGTCACTCGGATTGCCTCTACGCTGCACCCCTGGTCCGTGCCAATAATTGGGTCGGGAACAACCGCCGCTAAAACTCCCACCTTCGTATCTTGGGAAATAAGGCTGATGCGAAGCGGCTGTCCCTCGGCGGGAAAAATCCCCACAATTACCCTATCTTCGCCGTCTTTACTTGACCTCAGGCTGCCGTCCGGCCCGATATACACCTCCGGCTTAACCAGTTGAGGATCGGACTCATTGATCGGCCATGAGAACAGCGCATATGGCTGGTCCGTCGGAGCCCCGCTCAAATAGAGCTCATAGCCAACCATTAGCTTGCCCCCAACTTTGTCTCTCTTGACCTCTCGCAGCTCAACCATTAACCCCGGAGCGCTGGGTTTCCAACTGAAAAATCCAACAACGCCGTCTATCTGCTTCTTACCGGAGGGATCCAGAGTGCCGGGATCGATTTGCTGCTGCCCCTGAGTCGGCCAGGACATTGAAAGCAACGCGGCGAGAGCAATCTCAGCTTTCACTGTTTGAGCGACATGTTCCCACACAGGTATATTGCCTGTCAAGGAACCACAGCATGGCGGCTTCGTTCGCGCTCTGAGGCGTGGTTTTCTGTCTGCTTCTTGATTGCCGCACGCTTTGCTTTCTAAGAGTGCGGGGTTTCTCTTCCCCCAGCACCGGTCCTTTCCCGCAAGTGACCTCGCCCGCTGGCCCCGAACGCTGTCATGCTGGGTCCGCCTTTGCGGACGCGCCTTTTGCGTCCCTCGCCTCGACGTTACACCGCAAGTGGCCTCGCCCGTTCGCCCCTAACGCTGTCATGCTGAGTCCGCCCTTGGCGGACGAAGCATCTCTCTTAAGATGAGTCTTTCTTCCTCTCGCTTTATTGGGATTTCCTCTTTTTCAATCCCCGATGATTTCTCTGTGTCGGAGTTTACCCCGACGCATTTTGTCGGGCTGGCTATCTCCTTCCGTTGCTTTCACTTCTGATTTCTGACTTCTGATTTCTAATTTTCCCCTTGACTCTGATTATCCTGTCGTGATATAATCCTTGTGTTACTGGCCTGTAGCTTCGGGTTGCTGTTGGCGCCCCAACCGTCCGGCGCGCGCGATTCTTCCGGACGCCCCCCAGGGACCGCATCAGCCGCCCGCGAAATCCAAAACGCTAATTGTGTTGCCGTCCCGCTATGCGGGACGATTCGCTTTTTTAGCTTGAAAAAAGGAGAAAGAAAAAATGTCCAGCAATTCCCAGCACTCGCAAATTCTGAGCGATCCTGTTCCTCCAACCGCCACGACCCGCTCCCCGTTGCATAACATTGACGTCTCGCACCACGCCCGGCGCTGTTCCATCTGCCGCCATCGCGACCGCCTCGAAATCGAACACGAATTCCTCATGTGGCGCAGCCCCGAACTCATCGCCAAGCAATACGAGCTTCCCGGCCGCTCCTCGATTTACTGGCACGCCCATGCCACCGGCCTATACGTCCATCGCCAGCGCAACGTGCGCGCCGCCCTTGAATACATCATCGAGCAGGTCGAAGACATCGCCCCCACCTGCACCGATGTAGTCATCCGCGCCGTGCGCGCCTACACGCGCATCAACGACCGCGGCCAGT